>NZ_QKTW01000020.1 GCF_003236175.1 Taibaiella soli
ATGCCTGGTTTCTCGGCATGACATGCGCGAATAACACACATCGTGTCTTAGCGCCATTGCGAGAGATTTTCAATGTTAGTGAGACTTTGCAAAATTGAGTTTATATATCGTGGGATGCCTCGTATCTCGGCATGACATGCGCGAATAACACACATCGTGTCTTAGCGCCGTTGCGAGAGATTTTTCAATGTTAGTGAGACTTTGCAAAATTGAATTTATACATCGTGGGATGCCTCGTATCTCGGCATGACATGCGCGAATAACACACGTCGTGTCTTAGCGCCGTTGCGAGAGATTTTTTCAATGTTAGTGAGCTGTTTTAGCCGAACTGCTACCTGTACGGAACCGCGGCGCCAGATTAAACGTCACACCCAGCGACATATAAAACGGCGATGGATTGTTGAGATGTTCTGAGGTTGCCATGTTTACACCAGCGCCTGTTTGCAGGTTGAATTTGGCGTATTTGCCACCAACGGAAAAATCAATAAACGGTTCCCAGAATACAAAACTTGAGCCCTGAATACGCACACCAGAGCCGGAGAGATTTTCTTCCATATTTGGGTCGGTAGAGGAGAAGTCGGTGAAGTGCTGATAAGAAAAGCGCATCCCACCAGCAATCTCTACAATGTCTTTAATCTTCGCACCACAGGTTGGCTGGATGAAAATGCGATTGTAATTGGCACGGAAATTACCATCTATCGCTTTCAGATTATCACGATTGATGCTGCCAAATCCGCCACCGGCATAAATTTCAAATTGTCCGACACGACCGAACGGCATATAATAACCGGCACCAAATTCAAAGCGATTACCTGAATAGTGAATGCTATCTTGTTCTGTGTTGCCCAGTGTGAGCCAATTTTCATCATTGGCGAAACGGTTGGTGTTGCGGAAGCTCACCATCAATCCCAGACCTTTTATTGGCGATGCAGAAAAATCCAGCGAAGGACTCATGGAAACATGTCCAGAAATTTGATTCTGCACTTTAGTAGCGGCGGTCAGTTTCATCTCGCCGGCTTCACTCAAAAAAGGAACATTCGCCCGGTCAGGAAAATAAATTCGCGGGGAACATGAACTAACGAACAGTGCTAAAATAGCGAGGGTATATAATGGGAGTCTGGTTTTCATTGTGCGAAAATAGTCAATATGATTAATGTGGGCTGATAATGTGTTTAATGTGGTAAATGTGATTAATGTGCCAGTCCATAATTTTCCATATTCACCACATTGATCGCATTTATTTTATTGCGGGCAACACATTTACCATTTTATAGTAATTGTGTTGACCACATTGATCACATTATTTTATTTGCGGGCAACACATTTATCATATTAATCACATTAAACACATTGAAGCGGCCGCTAGCGGCGTCCAGGTCCCTTATTATCCTGATCCAGCGAAAGAATATCACGGTCAAATAGATATAAGCCACCACGGTCATCACCGATCATTTCCAGTTTA
Source organism: Taibaiella soli (assembly GCF_003236175.1). GTDB lineage: Bacteria > Bacteroidota > Bacteroidia > Chitinophagales > Chitinophagaceae > QKTW01. The sequence continues at coordinate 1,463 of NZ_QKTW01000020.1, forward strand.
TCGTTGCAGTCGCGGGCGAGTTTTTCTTCTTCTATCTGTTCATTCACATACCATTGAAGGAAATTGTAGGTAGCATAATCTTTTTCGCGCAGCGCCATATCTACGAGATCATTGATGCCTGCACTTACTTCAAGCTCATGTTTATAAAGCATTTCAAAAGCCTGTTTCAGCGATACAAATGTAAGCGTAGGCTGGGCCAATGGCGGCACTACGGCAAATCCACCGCGTTCGTTGATATAGTGGATGAATTTGAGCATGTGCATTCTTTCTTCATCGCTATGCCGGAAAAAGAAGGCCGTCACGCCTTTCAGCCCAGGCTGTATCTCAGCCCAGCTGGCCATAGCAAGATATGCCTGCGAACTCTGCGCTTCCATTAGTAATTGCTGATTAAGTGCTTTCTGCATGTTTTCACTGAGCATAATGTGTGGTTTTGTTCTAAGTTACTTAATTTTTTTAATGTGTTAAATCTGTTTAATGTGGGGAATGTGCTACTCTGCGCGAGTCTTAAAATGTATGCTTTAAATGCTTTAAATGTGTGAATGTGTGAATGTGTGAATGTGTGAATGTGTTGAATGTGTTGAATGTGTTGAATGTGGAAAATGTGGAGAAACATATTAATCATTTTCTGACACATTAAAGCACATTAATTAAAGAACACATTAAACACATTATTTCGGGAACACATTAACCACATTCTGACACATTAAAGCACATTAATTAAAGAACACATTAAACACATTATTTCGGGAACACATTAACCACATTCTGACATATTAAAGCACATTAATTAAAGAACACATTAATCACATTCCCCACATTAAACACATTATTGCGGGACCACATTAACCACATTGCCATGCAGTATTTTGAAGAAAAGGTTACCTTAGCGACTAACCTCAAATTGCTATAATGAATCCGAATAAACGGGTATACGACAATATCCTCCAAACGATTGGTAATACTCCTCTTGTAAAATTGAATAAAATAGTAGCGGACCTTCCGTGTACCGTGTATGCGAAAGTAGAGACCTTTAATCCGGGCAATTCTATCAAAGACCGTATGGCTTTGAAAATGCTGGAAGTGGCGGAGAAAGAAGGCAAAATCAAACCGGGCGGTACTATTATTGAAGGTACATCCGGCAATACAGGCATGGGATTGGCGCTGGCAGCGATCATTAAAGGCTACCGCTGTATTTTTACCACTACCGATAAACAATCAAAAGAAAAAGTAGATATCCTGAAAGCCGTTGGAGCAGAAGTAATCGTTTGTCCTACAAACGTAGAGCCGGAAGACCCACGTTCTTACTATTCTGTATCTAAACGCCTGGCAAAAGAAATTCCGAATTCATGGTACGTAAATCAATACGATAACCTGGCTAATCGTCAGGCGCACTATGAACAAACCGGTCCTGAAATCTGGGATCAGACAGAAGGTAAAGTAACACACCTCGTTGTGGCGGCCGGTACTGGTGGCACAATTGTGGGTACGGGTAAATATCTCAAAGAACAAAACCCCAACGTACAGGTTTGGGCGATCGATACATATGGTTCACTGCTGAAAAAATGGTTTGATACGGGAGAGCTCGATATGAGTGAAGTACATCCGTACATCTCCGAAGGTTTCGGCGAAGATTTCCTGCCAGAAAACTATATCAAAGATGCCATCGATCATTTCGAAAAAGTAACCGATAAAGATGGTGCGGTAATGGCGCGTCGTATTTCTAAAGAAGAAGGCATTTTTGTTGGTTATTCTGCCGGTTCTGTGATTGCAGGCCTGAAGCAGATGAAAGATAAACTGAAGCCAGAAGATGTGGTGGTGGTTATTTTCCATGATCATGGCAGCCGTTATGTCGGTAAAATTTACAATGACGAATGGATGCTGGACCGTGGTTTCCTGGAAGTGAAAACCGTTCGCGATCTGGTAGGCGGTCTGGGTACGCGTCGTCTGGTGACTATTGATCAGGACAGTAAAGTTTCTGATGCAATGGAACTGATGAAGAAATATGATATCGAGCAGATTCCGGTGATGAGTAGCGGCGATATTACGGGTACGGTAACACAGACTGGTTTGTTCCGTCGACTGATGGAGGACATCGAAGTGAAAGATGCATTGGTAGCCGATGTTCAGGAAAAAGAACTGCCAGTGGTGGAAATGGATACAGCTGTTGAACGCTTGTCACATTACATCAACAAGGACAACGGTGCTGTGCTGACCAAAGATGAAAGCGGCCAGTTCCACATCCTCACCAAATATGATATTCTTACTGCTTTTTCAAAAGGCTAATTAAACGTGCGTAGTACTAAAACATTTTTTAAAGACATCATCAGCAAGCCACCCATGTTATTTCCCTGGGTGGCTTTGTTTCACCTTGTGCTCTGCTGTATTTCCATCTATATCTACAGAACAGAGCCGTTTCCATCAATAGGCTGGATACAGCCTGCATGGATCGTAGCATCTGCAATTGTTTGGATCTTCATCTGCGATATGAAACGGTGGGCGGCGTACACTTATGTATTTCTCACTTCGCTGAGTTTGCTGCTTCGTTTCCTGCTTAAGATGAACGTTACTGAAATCTCGCTTTATTCCTCGGCGCTTTTCCCGATGGATGTTATTTTCAGCTTTTTTGTCCTTTACTATTTCAAACGTTTCAGATAATACGTGCCGAAGCAAAAGATTTCCGATATGATGGGCCGGGAAATGGAAATCAATTTTCCGCCCAAACGTATTGTGTCGCTGGTACCTTCGCAGACTGAACTGTTGTATGACTTGGGTCTGGATGAAGAAGTGGTAGGTATTACGAAGTTTTGTCTGCATCCTGAAAGTTGGTTTCGAAGCAAGAAACGAATCGGCGGCACCAAGCAAGTGCATTATGAGGAAATAGCGGCTTTGCAGCCTGATCTTATTCTCGCCAATAAAGAAGAAAATACGCAAGAGATTGTCGATAAATTGTCGGCACAATTTCCGGTGTGGGTGAGCAATATTACAAGCTTGCAGGAATCGCTGGAGATGATTACAGAAGTTGGAAAGATTACAGGCACTGAAGAAAAGGCAATTGCAATCGCAAATGAAATTCGAGGTAAGTTCGATGCACTCGCTAAAGCTTCAAGACCTTTACGAGTCGCCTACTTTATCTGGCGTAATCCCTGGATGAGTGTGGGCGCTGATACGTTTATCAGTCACATGATTGCCGAAATCGGCTGGGGAAATGTTTTTGCTGATAAAGTACGTTATCCTGAAATCTCTTTGGAAGAATTAGCTCACGCAAACCCCGATCTGGTGCTGCTTTCATCAGAGCCATATCCGTTTAAAGAAAAGCATATTGCCGAAATACAGTCGGTTGTTCCCAATGCAAAAATCTTACTGGTAGACGGTGAAATGTTTAGCTGGTATGGAAGCCGTTTGAAATACGCACCTGCGTATTTCAAACAATTGACAGCGGACAGGCAATGAATGGTGAATGGTCAATTCTCAAAACGTGTAGCTTTCCACTGGCGCGAGAGTTAGCGTAGCGCTCTCGTGCCGGAATACAAGACCAGTCTCTGACTGGTGCCAAAGCCACAATTCATTTGATGACAGTCAGAGACTGTCGACGTAAATAGACACGAGAGCGCTGCGCTAACTCTCGCGCCAGAATTAAAAAACAAAGAGGTCAACGAAACGTTGACCTCTTTGTTCATATTTTAATGAGTGCATTCACCATTGCCCATTCACCATTGACGACTATTATTTAACCGCCATTCCTGTTTCGTACCAGGTTTTAGAGCTTTCAAACAGCGCTTCGCGATCGCCGCCTACGCCACCGCCGCCGTGCATACCACCACCGTGCATACCACCGCCACCGCCGTGCATGCCTCCACCGCCGCCGCCCATGTTACCCATGTTCTGACGACCAGCTACGCTGCCGTTACTCATACTGCCACCGCTGCCGCCATCTGTTTTCGGGCGTTGCAAGCCTTTAATCGAAAAGCAAATACCGATTGGTTTGTGTGCATCAGTTGCGGCGAGCGCATCTTTATAAAATGATTTGAAAGGAATCACTGCTTCCCAGATAAGTGTGTTGTATTCATCAAAACCCATACGCACATTAACGCCGCAACCATTGTTCTGTTTGATCAGGAAACTACCATTGCAGCCTTTAAAGCCGGTGAGGTACAGATCGCGTGCGCTTTCCAACATACGCTTGTGCATTTGATCTGCATCCATTTTATCCATTGGCTGCGTTTGGTCTTTTTGCACATGGGTTGGTGCATCTGCATTTTCCATCGGGTAATTGACCGAAATATTCTGTGCTTTTTTACCGCTGGTATCAATCCAAAGTGTCATGCCATTGCGCAGAATCTTCATGATCGTCATACGGTCGCCGGTTTGCATGGTGACGTACAGATTGTCTTTATCATTGGTTACCACGTAGCCGATTTTGGCTTTTTCATCGTAAAAAGGATAAGGCGAAGGCCAGTCATTGTTGGCGCCATCAACTACGATAGGCTGATCTTGCCAGGTGCCATTGGCTACCGCGTGTGTTTTTTGTGAACTTTTACAAGCGGTAAGTCCCGCTGCTACAGCGATACAGCCGATTGCAATATTGGTAACGAATCTCATATTGTTTTTATGTCAGTCGATTTAGACGAATTCAGCGGCGTAAAGTTGCATGATTACATCAAAACTTTTTGTGAAAAGATTTTAAATATATCCAAGGCGGCTGATTCTTCTATATTTGTGCCAGTAATTTATAGATAAAAAATAGCATGCATTCAGCCTCAGCAGAAAAACGCGGTTTACGTATTCTTCCTTTGCTCTTTTCCATTGGCTTGTTGCTTTTGCTTTTTGCAGGTAGTTATCATTATTTCCAATACTTTATTGATCCGGACGGCGTCAATTATCTGACTATTGCACGCCGCTATGCGACCGGCGATTATTTGCGGGCAGTCAATGGTTTGTGGAGTCCGTTCAGTCCCTGGCTGATTGCTTTGGCTATGCGGCAGGGTATAGATCCGGTGACGGCGGCTCATTTTATAAATCTGGGTGCGGCAGTTTTTGCATTGTGCGGTATGTTCTTCCTGTTTCGCAGGTTTCGTGTGCCGGATAAAATTGTGAATGCATTTATGCTTGTATTGCCGGTGTTCTTGCTGTACAGTATTTACAAGCAGTTGTTCGATGATTTATGGCAGGTTGGTTTTCTGTTGTTCTATCTTTTGCTGCTTTTATCTAAGGATTTCTTGCATCGTTGGTGGAAATGGATTTTGTGTGGAGTGTTGATCACTATGGCTTTTTACGCGAAGACTTATTCATTTTATTTTGCGCTGTTGCACTTACCTGTAACGGTATTTCTCCTTTCAAAAAAAGAAAATCGTCGGTTTAAGAAATCGATAGGCTTGTTGGTAATGGTGGCTGTCGTGTTTCTCATGCTGGTATCGCCATGGCTGAATTTGATGCACGAAAAATACGGGTCATGGACAATAAGCAATGCCGGTGCACTCAATACTTCCTGGTCGCTGAAAGGACATAAGACACTTAAAGATGGTATGACTTATCTGGTGCCGCCTTCTTATCCGGATGGGCCCAGCAATATGGAAGATCCGTCAATTAACGAAGGGTATTTAAATACATTCCTCAATAATTTCCCCGGATCGGTCATTAAGCAAATAGGGCGAAGTGGATATGCGGTAGTACAAGGCATTTATGTGACCAGTGAAATCAGTATTCTGATGTTGGGTATTATTGTGGCGACGGCGATTTTTATTTTCTTCAAGAAAGACCAACGCCTGTTTGATGATGATCATAAAGTCTTGCTCTGGGCTTCGCTGATTATGCCCCTGGGTTATTTTATGTTGCATTTTGAGGCGAGGTATATCTGGCTGCTGGCTTATGTTTCCCTCATTTTTGCGTCGGTATGGCTTGCTGCCTTTCGGGATTATATCAATAATCGTCGCGCGTTTAATATCGTATTGGCGATGGTTGTTTTTTCCTACATCGCGTATCCTGTTTACGATCTGAAAAATTTATTCCGGAACGGAGAAAGAGAATATCAGCTTTCGGAACAGATAAAAGCGTTGCACCTTAATGGTGCTTTCACATCAAACAGTGACCCTGATATCGAGTCGATCGTAGCGTATCGCACAGGTATGCCTTATTATACCATTGAATTTGCACCGCCTTCCGAGAAGGAATTGCTGCAGGAAATCAGGAAGTATAATATTAAGTACTATTTCTATTACGTAAAACCATATGATGCCGTTTCTGTTCAAATGAAAAATGAGCAGGGTAATCCGTTTCCGGAAGTGACTGGAGGAAAAATTGAAGGGCTGAAAATATTTCTGATCGATGATCGCTGATGTCTGATTTCGGGCAAACGTGAAACGTCAAATGTCAAAGCTCGTGTTTTCGTCTACTCTTGCTTGTCAGGCTGAGCGAAGTGAAGCCCGGATTCTTGTATATTTCTCACAAAGGCGCAAGGATATTTCTTTCTCACGGTGGCACGACGACGCAAAGGTTGTGTTATACCACATTGACGTTTGACGTTTGACCATTCACCATTGACTATTCACCATTGACCCTGACATTGTTATGTAATTTTGTGTATCATTTTTCACTTTTGACGCCAGATAAATTACCTTTGCGACACTTTTAAAAAAAACCATTGTATGGCTTCTCAAAAAATTCAGGAACTTCTGGGCGATCAGGCCGCATACTACTTAGACCACACGTGTACTACAATTGATAAATCATCTCTTTACCTGCCTACTGGCACTGCGGTAAATGATGTATGGATGAATTCAAACCGTAACGTACAAACGCTCCGCAGCATCAGCACGCTGATGAACCACGGTCGTCTGGCTAACTCTGGTTATGTGTCTATCCTTCCGGTAGATCAGGGTATTGAGCACAGCGCTGGCGCTTCTTTCGCTCCAAACCCAATTTACTTCGATCCTGAAAATATTGTGAAACTGGCTATCGAAGGTGGTTGTAACGCAGTTGCATCTACTTACGGCGTACTTGGTGCTGTAGCCCGCAAATATGCTCACCAGATTCCTTTCATCGTAAAGATCAATCACAACGAATTTATTTCTTACCCTAACCGTTTCGACCAAATCATGTTCGGCAATATTAAAGATGCATGGAACATGGGTGCTGTAGCGGTAGGTGCTACTATCTATTTCGGTAGCGAAGAAAGCCACCGTCAGATCGTAGAAGTAGCGAAAGCTTTCGAATACGCGCACGAACTGGGTATGGCAACTGTACTGTGGTGTTACCTGCGTAACAACTCATTCAAGAAAGATGGTGTTGATTACCACACTGCAGCAGATCTTACAGCTCAGTCTAACCACCTTGGCGTAACTATCCAGGCAGATATCATCAAACAAAAATTACCTACGAACAATGGCGGTTACACTGCTATCAACTTCGGTAAAACACATAAAGACGTTTACAACAAACTGACTACCGATCACCCAATTGATCTGGCTCGTTACCAAGTGGCAAATTGCTACATGGGTCGCGTAGGTCTCATCAACTCTGGTGGTGAATCTAAAGGTGCATCTGATATGGCAGAAGCTGTAATGACTGCAGTTGTAAACAAACGCGCTGGCGGTATGGGGCTGATCTCTGGCCGTAAAGCGTTCCAGAAACCAATGAACGAAGGTGTTTCTTTGCTGAATACTATTCAGGACGTTTACCTCGATAACAGCATCACTGTCGCTTAATTTTCGCGATTGCTATATTATTCTTTGGAAAAGCTGCCTTCGGGCAGCTTTTTTTATTGTCCGTCAACTCCTTAATTATTGCTAAGTAAAAAAGTAACAGGAATGCATTGTCTTTAATTTAAATATTAAAATATTGTTATTATATTGTTTGAGAACAAGCCCAAACTGTATGAAACAATTTCTTTACACTTTATCCGCTATTGCAATTCTGGTGGGATTGCAGAGCTGTCTTCCTACACTTACTGTTACCAATTACAGCATTTGCCAGAACAACACAGTTCCTTCCGGACAAGGGATGGTAGCGAGTACTACGCTTACTTCGTCCATCAATTGGTATGCTGCCCCGACTGGTGGTTCTGTGTTGTATACCGGAACTGTCTTCAATCCGGTGGGTGTAGCTGGCTCCGGTATTACGAATACGGGCACGTCGGGAACTACAACCTTTTACGCCATTGAACAGACCAGTACCAGTTCCCGGACTGCAGTAACGTTTACAATTAATCCGTCGCCGACAGCAAGCATTACATCGAATACCACTGTTGTCTGCAGCTCCGGCGCCAATGCGACGCTAAGTGCCAATACGGGCACCGGACTGACTTATCAGTGGAAGTTGAATGGAAGCAATGTTTCAGGCGCGACGAATGCGACTTATACGACGAATGTTACAGGTGCTTATACCTGTGCAGTTTCTAACAGTACCTGCGGCCCAATTATCTCAAATAGCATTACACTAACGGCGGGAACACCACCAACGGCAACGGCCACAGCAGCTGGGGCCACTAGTTTTTGTCCCGGAGGAAGTGTAGTGCTGAATGCCAATACAGGTACAGGTCTTACGTATCAGTGGCAACAAAACGGTTCCAATATTTCTGGTGCTACAAATGCTGCATATACCGCGAGCGGAACGGGCAGTTACACAGTAATAGTGACCAATGTCGCCGGTTGCAATGCTACATCTTCCGCCATCGCAGTTTCGGCAAACGGCAGTTTTACTGTTGCCATTGCCTATACAGGTCCGGTAAATGTATGTGCCGGAAATCCTGTGACACTTAATAGCAGCGTGTCTTCAAGTGCCGTGACTTACCAATGGAATCTTAATGGAATAGCAGTTCCGGGCGCTACGGATGCATCTTTCCAATGCGCCACTTCCGGAAATTATACAGTTACGGCGCACGATGCCAGTATTAGTTGTACGGTGACGTCCAACCCGATGGTGATTACCGTTTATCCGCAGCCCAACAGTTATGTTGCCTATGCATCGCCTTTGTCTTTTTGCGAGGGTGGGGCAGTAGTGCTGACCGCAAATACTGATCCTGCTTTAACGTGTCAATGGCTGCGTGACGGCTATGTTATTCCTGGTGCAACAGGCTATTATAATGTTGCCGAGCAAACCGGTTATTACAGTGTCATCGCAACCGATGTTCATAATTGCGCTGACACGTCAGATCGTGTTTCTATCAATGTTTTTCCGCTGCCACAGCCAACGATAACACGCACAGCTAATGTTTTTGCCACAGCATCTACTTTCAGCAATTACCAATGGCTGCGTAACGGTGCTGAAATTCCGGGTGCTACGCAATACAGTTATACGGCGACCTCTAACGGCGCTTTTTCTGTGACAGTATGGGATGCCAATAATTGTACACGGACTTCCGACGCGATTTTTATCAATGACTTGAGTGCAAATGGTGCAGTTGCTCCTTCTGATCAGATAATAGTATATCCAAACCCAACTGCGAAAATTGTATTTATAGATGCGCCTCAGTCATCGTTGAACGTATACTTGTGTACTATGGATGGTAAGCTGGTGTGCTATTGGCTTGCTACAAAAGAAGTAGATCTGACAGATGTTGCCGCAGGTAATTATGTTATGACTTTATTGGATCAGGATAACCGGGTTTTAAAAGTGGAGAAGTTGCTGAAATCGGACAAATAAAATGTTTTAAAAAATAATCTGTGGAAATATATAAACTATTATACTTGTTTATATATTTATCATAGTTTTTTAAACCACATATAAACATGGATTACAAAGTAACTATCGAAACGGGAGAATACCTTCCGGATGGTACTCCACTGGTACGTTCGTTGTTGATTAACGGCCGTGTCACTACACCGACTGGAGACCCTGTTGGCAATGCCGCTATCAGAATCATTGAGCCCGATATTAACGATATCGGCGAAGGCAGATCAAACCCTGACGGAACGTTTAGCATTCGCGTAGGCGACGACACAACGCACCAGGTATGGGTAAATGGTGTGATGTCTCAACTGGTAAAGGTTTTGACGAAAGGATAATTCTCTTGGATTCATACAACGAAAAAGATTGTCTCAGCAATGAGGCAACCTTTTTTTACACTGGCGCGAGTCTTCCGAAAGGTGACTTGTGTCTGCAATGCCACGACAGTCTCTGATTGTCCTCGTGTTCCATAAGAACCAGTCGGCAGACTGGTAAGACATTTTAGACACGGGAGCGCTGTGCTAATGCCCGCGCCAGTAAAAACGAAAACGCGGGAACATCAACCGATGCTCCCGCGTTTAATATGATTAGTTGCGACTAGTGATTCGCTTTGAATTTCTTCACTGCTTCAGTCAGTTTCGGAACGATTTCCAGTGCATCACCAACAACACCGTAGTCAGCCGCTTTAAAGAACGGAGCTTCCGGGTCTTTGTTGATAACAACAATTGTTTTAGAACCGTTTACACCCGCCAGGTGCTGGATTGCACCGGAGATACCTACAGCGATATACAGGTTCGGACGGATGGTACCACCTGTCTGACCAACGTGTTCGTGGTGCGGACGCCAGTGGCTATCTGCTACCGGACGGCTACAAGCCAGTGCTGCACCAAGTTCGTGTGCCAGGTCTTCCAGGATGCCCCAGTTTTCAGGGCCTTTCATGCCACGACCGCCAGATACTACGAGTTCAGCTTCGCTCAATGGCACTTCACCAGTTACTTTATTTACCGCTTTAACTTTTACGCTAAAGTCTTTGTCTTCGAAAGCAACATCCAGTTTTTCAACAGAAGCACTTCCTGCGCCAGCCTTCACCTGGAAAGTGTTTGGCATCAGGGTGATTACTTTTACATCGCTGGTTACATTTACGAAAGCAAAAGCTTTACCTGCAAAAACGTTTTTCTTTACTACAAAACCTTTGCTTAGGTCTGGTGCAGAAACAGCACCGGCAACCATACCAGCTTTCAGTGCAGCAGCTACGCGTGGTGCTACAGCTTTACCTGTAACATCGTGTGGTGCTACTACAACTTTTGCACCTTCTTTCTGCGCAGCAGCGATGAGCGCTTTGCTGTAGGCACGTGCGTTCAGCGTATCGAGGCGGCTGTCTGCAACCTGCAATACTTTATTGGCGCCATATTGGCCCAGACCTTGCATTTCTGCGTCGGTTGCATCACCCAATACTACAGCAGTAGTGGTAGTGCCCATGCTTTGAGCGATACCTGCAGCATATTGTACGAGTTCGAGTGTTTTCTTTTTGAAAACGCCCTGAGTATGTTCGGCTAAAACGATTACTGACATTTTAGTTTCTTTTTTGTTTTGTTGTTAAGTAGATGATTTGCGAAGCCATTTCAGTTGAACAGCTCTGCATTTTACGCCTTTACAATAAGCTTAGATCACTTTCGCTTCTGTGTGCAGCAGGCTCACCAGTTCGTCCATATTATCGGCGCTGATAAGTTTTACACCTGTTTTTGCAGGCGGCATTTCATAAGAAACGATTTGTGACAGCGGCTGAACATCTGCCGGAGCAACCACTTTCAGCGGTTTAGTGCGAGCTGCCATAATACCGCGCATGTTTGGAATGCGAGCTTCAGCAACACCTTTCTGGCAAGAGATAACTACAGGAAATGCACATGTGTCTACTTCTTCACCACCTTCAATTTCGCGGGCAACCGTTACTTCGTTACCTGCTACATCAATTTTAGTAGCGAAACCGATGTAGTTCATATCCAGCATTTCTGCGAGCATACCACCTACAACACCATTGTTGTAATCGATGGATTCTTTACCGCAGAGTACGAGATCGTAGTTTTCGCTTTTTGCGTAAGCGGCGATTTGCGCAGCTACTACATATGGGTCATTGCTGTCTGTGTCGATACGGATTGCTTCATCACCGCCCAATGCCAGCGCTTTACGGATAACCGGTTCGGCATCAGCTTTACCAACAGTTACGAGATTTACAGTTGCGGCAGTACCTGCTTCCGTCAGTTCCAGCGCACGAACCAGTGAATACCATTCATCGTAAGGGTTGATGATCATGGTAACACCCTGTGTATTAAAAGTAGTATTGTTGTCGCTGAAAGCGATCTTGGTAGTGGTGTCTGGCACCTGGCTTATACAAACTAATATCTTCATCAGAAGTGAAATTTGTTTCAAAAAGTTAGATTGCCGTAAAACGGCAGAAATCGAGTGCGAAAGTACGGGAAAATGGTCAATTTGTTATATTGACAGTAGACAATTGACAGTGGTCAATGTTGATAATTGATAATTTCCTTGCTGTTAATAAAAAAGACCGGAACGTTCCGGTCTTTATATTATCCATTTGATTTTTTTGTTTTTGGCAGACAGCCATCGGGATTGTGTGTCGCATTCCGCGGGACCCTTCCTTCGTGCCAATGACACATAACGCGTATCCACATTCCGCGGGGCCTCTCCTTCCGTCGAGGTGACAAACGCGAGTGGCTCATTATTTAACGATAAGAGTGTATAATACCATGTCTTCCCGACGAAGGAGGGAGCCCGCAAAAATATAGACAGTTATTTCTGTCATACTCTTTTGATTGCGGTCGCCGAATGATTGGTCAGGGTGACCAGCACGAGTAATTGTTCCCAAACACGAATAACTGATCCCGACCCATGTCGGGATCAACTGTCAACTGAACTACGGATTCTGCGTAGCTCGGATAAAATAAATAATCGTTGGGAAGTGGTCGCTGTAGCCATTGATCCAGTTGTTGCCGTCGAAAGAACGGTGCGGCGAACCTTTATACTGACCGAATTTGTTTTTCAGAAATTCACGGTTGAAAACTTCCGCTTTGTAATAGCGCCAATGTTCATCCGGTTGCTTGAGCCATTCGCCAGAGATCATAATCTGATCAAATAAATTCCATGCATTATTATATGCCAGTGTGCCAATACCTTGTTTGTAAAAATTAACGAACGGGTTAAACAACCCTGTTTGGTCTACTTTGTCTTTATCACCTTTTGCACCTAATACTTTTGCAACACTAGGACTGATTGGGTCGTCGTTTAAATCGCCCATCAAGATCACACGCGTAGCCGGATTGGCAGCCATCATAGAGTCAATTAATTTCTTGCTCACGTTTGCAGCGATGGCACGAAGTGGCGCAGACGCAGCTTCACCGCCGCGGCGCGATGGCCAGTGGTTTACGAATACATGAACGGTATCTCCTGCAAGCACTCCTGCAACATGAAGTACGTCGCGGGTCTTACCACCTTTTTCACCAGTGGTGCTGATGTCTGTGTATAATGCTTCTGCATTTAGTACCGTAAAATATTTTGGATTGTACAGCAATGCTACATCGATACCGCGTGAGTCCGGACTTTCGAAATGCACGTATTTGTAGTTGCGGGCTTTGATTTCTGGTTGGCTGACTAACACATCCAGCACATGATCATTTTCAATTTCAGCAGTGCCTATAAGTGCCGGCCCTTCTGGGTTTAGCTCTGTGCCGAGTTGTTGTAACACAGTTGCAATATTGTGTGCTTTTTGTTGAAAGATTTCTTCGGTATAATGATACGGACCGTTTGGCGTAAACTCATCATCGCCCCAGTTTTTCGGATCATCATCCGCATCAAAGAAGTTTTCGAAGTTGTAAAATGCAACGGTTGTTACGTGGTAATTTTTCTTTTCGGCAATTGAAGAAAAGGCAATAAAAGACGCAATGAGCAGCAGAGAAATTCGTTTCACTACAAAAAATTTTTGCAAAGGAACCGAAAAAACAAGTGCACTCAGTTTCTTAAAGATCACTTAATGGAAACTTAACCATTCCGAAATATTCGGCATAAGAATTGCAAGGAACTTTGCAAACAAGATTTATAGCTCTTATGAAATTAAAACTACCCGCAGTTTTGTTGCTTGCCGCTACCCAAACAGTAGTCGCATCTGCACAAAACAACAGGCAGACCTCTCTCGTAAAGGGCAGGCTGTTTAATAAGATAACGAAGCAGCCCGCCAATGATGTTCAGATTATTTTTCCTGGTCTGAAATTGCTTACAATCACTGATGGCGAAGGCAATTTTAATTTTAGCCAGGTTCCTTATGGTACTCAGAAAATGGTTGTAGGCGGTAACACCGTTAAGGCAGATACCATCACAATCGTGATCAGTAAAGACCTCGTAGATGTTGGCGACATTCAAGTGACTCCTTCCGAAAATGGTCTTGTAGCTACACAGTTAACACAGATTCCGACAATCGCTATTGAAGATGCGAATGTGAGCGTGGACGACGATGGTGTGAAAGGTTCTGCAGTAAGTGGTTTGCTGACTGCTAGTCGTGATCCGTTTGTAAATACTGCTTCCTTCACATTTGGTCAGTATCGTTTCCAGGCGCGTGGTTATGATCGTAACGCGCAGCAAGTGTTGGTAAACGGTATGCCGATGAATGACGTGGAAACCGGTGATGCAAGCTGGAACCAGTGGGGCGGCCTGAACGATGCATTCCGTGCAAGAAACAATACTTACGGCCTTACGCCGTCTGATTATACGTTCGGTGGTATGAACGGTAGTGTTTATTTTGATGCAACTGCAGCCAACCAACGTAAGCAAACACGTATTACTTATTCAGCGACCAACCGTCAGTATAAAAATCGTCTGATGTTAACGCACAGTTCTGGTTTGATGAAAAATGGCTGGGCTTATTCATTGTCTGTGTCTAAACGCTGGGCGAATGAAGGATATATTCCGGGTACGTTTTACGATGCGTATTCTTATTACGCCGGTGTCAGTAAAGTGTGGAAAAAACATCAGTTTAACCTGACGACATTTGGAGCGCCAACCCGTCGTGGTAAAGGTACAGCGGCAACGCAAGAAGCTTATGATCTTGCTGGCAGTCACTTCTATAATCCAAACTGGGGTTATCAGAATGGCGAAAAGCGTAATGCTAAAGTGAACGAGTATTTCCAGCCGGTGGTTATCGCTAACTACGAATACAAACCTTCTGATAAAACGGATTGGAATACTACAATAGGTTATCAGTTTGGCAAGAATAAAAACTCTACGCTGGACTGGTATAACGCACAGGACCCTCGTCCGGACTATTATAAAAACATGCCGAGCTATTATGTAAATGGTCTGACGAATCCATCTCCGGATCTGGCCGATCAGGTGCGTGCTCAGCTGGAAGCAAATCCAAGCCAGATGCAGCTCGACTGGAATAAACTATACGATGCGAATTCTGTGAATTACGAAACAATCCACAACGCAAACGGTATTGCCGGTAACGATGTGTATGGCCGTCGTGCAATGTATATCGTCGCTAATGATGTGGATGATATCAAGAAATTCAACTTCAGCAGTAACCTCACGCATTCACTGAACGAGCATATCATTCTGTACACAGGTATCACGTTTATTACACAACGTACAGAAAGCTACAAGGAAGTTGCAGACCTGCTTGGTGCCGATTTCTATGTAAACTACAATCAGTTTGCATCACGTGATTATCCTGGTAAAGCGGATGTGTATCAAAATGATCTGAACAATCCAAACCGCATTGTGAAAGAAGGTGATAAATATAGTTACGACTATATCACGCATTTCAACAAAGGCTGGTGGTGGGGCCAGGCGGCATTTACTTACAACAAGTTTGATTTCTTTGTTGCGGCAAATGCAGGCATCAATTCATTCAGTCGTGAAGGTCTTTATCGTAATGGTTTGTTCCCGAATACTTCTTATGGGAAAGGCGCTACTGAAAGCTTCTTTATCTATGGTCTGAAAGGTGGTGCTACTTATAAGATCAACGGTCGTAACTATCTCTTCGTAAATGCGAGCGCTGGTGCAGATGCCCCAACGGTTGATAACACTTACATTTCTCCGCGTACCCGTGGTAACGTAGTGGATAACCCGACAACGCAAAAATACCAGACGGTAGAAGGTGGTTATTTGCTGAAAGCACCGAATATCAATGCGCGTGTGGTTGGCTATGCAACAGATATCAAAGACGCAACAGATATTCAGCGTTTCTATAACGATGATCCGAACGTACAGTCTTTCGTAAACTTTGTATCGCAGCACGTAAACTCACGCTATGTGGGTACTGAACTTGCGGTAGATGTGAAGGTAATGCCAACGCTGAATCTTATTGGTGTTGCGGCTGTAGGACAGGCATTCTATACAAATCGTCCGACGATTTCTTCTTACAAAGACAACGACACAACAAGTAATCCTACGACCTATACTGTTTATAACAAGAACTACTATGTTGCTGCTGGTCCGCAAAGCTCTTACACTGCTGGTGCACGATACAACTCTAAAAAGTACTGGTGGGCTGGTATCAATTTCAACTATTTCGACAGAAACTATGTTGCTGCTGCGCCAATCCGTCGTACGGTAGATGCTGTTGATGGTCTGGTGCCGGGTTCTCCTGAATGGAATGAAGTATTGAATCAGGAAAAACTGCCGTCTGCTTTCACTGTAGATCTGAGTTTTGGTACTTCTATTATGCTGCACAAATGGCTGAAACAAATTCCGCGTAGCACAATTTTATCAATTAACGCCGGGGTGAGCAACCTGCTTGATAACCAGGATGTCGTTACCGGCGGGTTTGAACAGCTGCGCTTTGACTTTACTAACGGTAATATCGGCAAGTTTCCAAGCAAATATTTCTATGGTTTTGGCCGTAACTACTTCGTGAACGTGAGTCTTAGATTTTAATCAATTATCAAAAAGCTTTTAATAAAAAATATTCCAATAATGAAACGTTTTCAATTAGCTCTGTGTGTTCTGGTTAGTGCTTTGTCATTCACTTCATGTGTGAAGAAAAATTTCGACGCGCCACCAGATTCAAGTAACTACGATCCAAATCTGCCGACCAGCGGTTCGCTTGCAAAAGCACGGGCGCTTTTAGCCGGTACTGTTGCTGTACCTATCGATTCAGACTGGACCATTTCGGCGACAGTTATTGCAGATGACCGTTCGGGTAATCTGTACAAGCAGATCGTAGTGGACGATGGTACCACAGGTATGACTTTGCTGCTCGAAGCAAACAATCTGTATGGTAACTATCCGGTAGGCCGTAAGATCTATCTGAAAACAAAAGGCCTTTACATTGGTATGTACGGTGGCTTGCCCCAGATCGGCATGATAGATGAAACAGGTTCTATGATCGGTATTCCGTCTACACTGATCGGTGGTCACGTAATCAAGGGTGATTTTCCGCATCCGGTTATTCCAGATACTGTTTCCCTGAATGATCTGAACGATGGTTTACTGAATCGTTTGATCTATATCAAAGACGTAGAATTTGCAGGTTCTAACCTCGGTATGAGCTACGCACAGCCGTCAGCAATTGCGAGTGGTACAAGTCGTACTGTTGAGGATTGCGCTGGTAACACCATTACGCTGCGCACCAGTGGTTATGCAAACTTCCAGCCTTATATCGTTCCTTCTGGTAAAGGTGGTATTGCTGGTATCTACACTACTTACAACGGTACGCCGCAGCTGATACTCCGCGATACTACAGATGTAACTATGTATGGCGAACGTTGTGGCGCAAATACGCCATTTATTACGATTGACAGCATGCAGAAAATGTATACCGGCGCTGATGCGGTAATGCCAACTGCAAAAATCTCTTGTATCGTAATTTCTGACCGTGCAAACGGCAATACGACCGCTTCTAACGTAATCGTTCAGGATGCAAGCGGTCGCGGTGTTGTAATGTATTTCTCCGGTAGTGGTAACACGCCAACTTATGATATGGGCGACTCGCTGGTTGTAGATATCACGGCTATGACGCTCACTACTTATCAGGGCGGACTGGAACTGAAAGCAAACACAAGTAAAGTTGTAAACTATAAAGGCAACCACGCTGTAACGCCTTTGTCGATCTCCCTGGATGACCTGAATGCAAGTTTCATCACTTATCAGTCTACACTCGTAGAAATCAAAAATGCAACAGTGTCTGGCGGTGGTACTTACAGCGGCAACAAAACACTGAACGACGGTACTAGTACCATTTCTCTGTACACAACGAGTGCAGCAGGTTTTGCTTCGCAGCCTGTACCGACTACCCCGATGACTTACCGTGGTATCGCAACGCCATATACTAACGGTAACGAAATCAAACTCCGTAACCTTAACGACGTTTATTAAAATTTAAGTGTAGCGGTTGAGCACTGAACCCGTTTGGCTGCTGCGCTTTTCATAAATACCCATAATAGAAGAAAATTTAAAAATCCATAAAATGAAAAGAATCGCTTTACTTATCGCAGGCATCGCTGCCGGTTTCGCAGCGAATGCTCAGCTTTCCCTGTCTGGATCAAGCTACACTCAAAATTTTGACAACATCGGCAACGGTTTGCCGGCAGGTTGGGAAGTAGACTCGCTCGCTACGCCAACTTCAAAAGGTGTTGTAATGGCATTTGATACGACAAAAACAGCCTGGTCGGTAACAACCGGAAAGTTTAAAAACTTTGCTTCTAAAGGCACTTTCGCTGTAAATAACATTCCTTCGGCAACTCAGTCTGCTGCCACAGACCGCGCTTTGGGTGTTCGTCAGGTAGGCTCGCTCGATTCAATGATTGCATTTGAATTGCAGATCACAAATACTTCAGGGCTTACAGGTTTCAATCTCGGTTTCGATCTGATGTCTCTTGATTCTACTACGCCTCGTACTTCTACATGGGCTGTTGATTATGGTTTTGGCGCTAGCCCTTCGTCATTTACAACAGCAAATGCTACTGGTACGCTGACTACAGGTAACGGTGTTTTTTCAAGCAATCACATCACTGTAAACTTTGGTAGCGCACTGGATAATCAGACAGGAACAGTTTGGATTCGTGTAATTGTACCACACAGAACAACCGGTTCCGGTACGAGATCTTCTGCTGCAATTGATAATTTTAACTTGACATGGAATGGCTCGGGCGTGACAAACTATCGTCCGCTGGTGAGTGCTAAGAACCCTACAAACGGTGCTACCGGTGTACTGCCAACGACCAATCTGGCTGTAACTTTCGACCGCAACATTTCAAAAGGTTCAGGAAATATCTACCTGAAAAATCGTACAACGCAGCACACAGATACTTTCGCAGTAACTGCTTCAAGTGTAGCAGTAGCAGCAAAGGTAGCTACGATCACTACGGGTTTCTTGTTGGATAGCAATACAGTTTATCATGTTACTTTTGATTCTACTGCTTTTGATACAGCTTCTTACAGAAGCTACGGTATCTATGATACAACTGCGTGGATGTTCACAACTATTCCAAATGCATCTCCTGTAATCACTGTTACTTCGCTGAGCGAAAATTTTGATAATGCATGTGCTACAGGTAGCACCAACCAAATGCCGAATGGCTGGAGCAAATACAGTGTAACTGGTGCTCAGCAATGGAATTGTTATAGCTACGGTTACCAAAGCACTCCTTGTTACAACATGAACGGTTACCAAACGAGTGTTAACTATGTAAACGAAGACTGGTTGATCACGCCACGTATGGATCTGTCTGCAATGTCTGCTGCTTATTTCACTTTCCGCGCTTACAAAAAATTTGCGGGTGATGATATGAAAGTAATGGTGTCTAACAGCTACTCTGGCAATGGTGCGCCTACAGGCTTTATTGATCTGGCTGTAAACTTCTCTGCTGTTGATACAAACTTCAAACAATTCTCTGCTGATATTTCTTCTTATAAATCACAGCCGGTATTCGTAGCGTTCAAATATACCAGCGATGCTTCTAATGCAGCTCAGTGGAAAGTGGACAACGTACTCGTGTCTGCAACACCTGCAAGCGTAGCTAACCTGGCTAAAAACAATATGGAGCTGACAGTTGTTGGTAATTCAACATCAAATAACATCACGCTGATGTTTGATGTAAAACAAGCTGGTGCTTACACTGTGAGCGTACTTGATATCACTGGTCGCGAAATTGTTCGTCGTAATGTAACATTAGGAACAGGTGTACAACGTTTTTCTGTAGATGGTATGTCGCTGAACAGCGGTATGTACATCGTTAAAATGAGCAATGAAAATAGCTTCGGTGCTACAAAAGCTGTAGTACAATAATTTAGTTCTGATTTTTTGAAAAAGCCTGCCTGTATTTACAGGTGGGCTTTTTTCTTGTCATAAAAAATTGGTTAATTGCAGCACTAAAAAAATTGAAATTATGTCACTGAATCAAGCGTTGATCGCAGAACTGAAACAAGAAGCGGCTAGCACCCGCAAAATGCTGGAACGTGTACCTACAGAACACCTTGGCTGGAGACCACACGAAAAATCAATGACACTGCGCGGCCTGGCCGGTCACGTGGCGGAATTGTCTGGCTGGACTGCTATGACCGTGCACACCGACGAGCTTGATTTTGCTAAGACAGAATACGCGCCGCCAGCGGTAGAAAGTACAGAAGATTTGCTGAGAATTCACGACGAACATCTTGAAAAAGCGGTTGCTGCTTTGCAGAACATTCCGGAAGAAGATTTTAATAAAATCTGGACGCTGAAAGCTGGTGATCAGATTTACCTGCAACAGCCGAAGAAAGTGGTATTGCGCAGCATGTGCTACAATCACGTATATCATCACCGCGGTCAGCTGAGTGTATATCTGCGTATGCTCAATGTACCGGTTCCGGGTATGTACGGTCCGTCTGCAGATGAAATGCCAGCTGCTAATTAATTGCTCAAAGCTTAACGCACAAAGCTACTCTTTTCATCCGGAGCGGAGTCGAAGGGGAAGTTTCCCACAAAGAGTCATAAGAAGCAAAGATGCCTTATAGAAAACGGTCCCACAGCACTGCGGGACCGTTTTTACTATATGACCTTTTAACTTTTTAACCCTTTAATCTTTTACACAGACAGCACCCGTATCATTTCAATCATATCCGTACTGATACCGGCATTCGTTTTGATCACCTGCTGGAAAGGTGTGTACGTAATATCTCCATTAACGATGCCCGTCATTACTTGTGTTTTATTTTCACGAAGTGCTAATACTGCTGCATAGCCCAAACGGCTCGCCAGCACACGGTCGGCATAAGTAGGAGAGCCGCCGCGCTGAATATGCCCCAACACTGCATAGCGCGTATCTATTTTCGGAAAACGCTCAATTATTCTTTTCGCAACTTCTGCGGCACCGCCAAATTCATCGCCTTCCGCAACTACTAATATATGTACACTTTTACTGCGGCGCTCATCACTATCAATCCGGCACAATACGTCCTCGATATCGGTCATGATCTCCGGAATTAAAATATCTTCTGCACCGCAGGCAATGCCACTATTGAGGGCAATATAACCGGCGTCACGCCCCATTACTTCAATCACAAATAAACGATCGTGTGCTTCGGCAGTATCTCTGATTTTATCGATCGCCTCTACTGCAGTGTTTACCGCCGTATCAAAACCGATTGTAAAATCGGAACCGGAGAGATCTTTATCAATAGTGCCCGGAAGTCCTACTGCAGGAATTGTATATTGTTTAAAAAATTCTACCGCTCCGCGAAAAGTACCATCGCCACCGATCAAGACCAAAGCTTCAATGCCATGTTTCTGCAATTGATCATAAGCAGCCTTTCTGCCTTCATCAGTTTTAAAAGCGTCACTGCGGGCGGTTTTCAGGATGGTCCCCCCTCTTTGAATAATATTGGCGACATCGGTTGTTTTCATCTGGAAAATATCACCTTCGATCATGCCCTGATAGCCATGGCGGATACCGTACACTTCCATGTCATAATACAACGCCGTACGTACCACCGCACGAATTGCAGCATTCATCCCCGGACTATCGCCGCCTGAAGTCAGTAAGCCTATTTTTCGGATCGTCTTTTCCATAGTGTTTTTCCAATCAGTTATTACTACTGCAATTTACAACTAAGCTGTGTTTAAAATAGAGGTCCGACTAATCTATCAGCCCCATGTCAATCGCTTTTTTTATCAAAGCTGCAGCATTTTTTACACCGAGTTTCAGCAGCAGATTATTACGGTGATGATCTACTGTTCGCTTACTGAGAAATAATTTATCGGCAATATCCTGACTGGTTTGATTGGTTGCCACCAGCTGCAGAATTTCTTTTTCCCTGCGCGTCAGCACCAGCTCTTCTGGAAATGTTTGCGCGCTGCTGATGGTATGGCGCAGTACTTTATCTTTCAGTTCATCTGCCAGAAAACTCTTGCCGGAGTTGACTGCATGTATAGCGGCTACAATCTCTGCTTCTGGCGCGGTTTTCAACACATAGCCCAAAACGCCTTGCTGTAGCATGTTTTTGATATGGTAAACAGTGTCCAGATTAGTGAGTGCTACCATTTTTACAGAAGGATAGAGCCGGGATACAATCTTTGCCAGTTCATCGCCTTGTTGTCCGGGCATTTGAATATCGAGCATCAAAACATCGGGTAATGTTTTTTTCAGACCTTCCAGCAATTCAGTTCCATTCCGGTAAGAACCGCAGAGTTCCATGTTGTTCTGGCGTTGAATAATACTTTCCAGTCCGTTCAATATAAGTGGATGATCGTCTGTGATGGAGATTTTGATCATAAAGTTGTAGTCGCATTAACGCCAGGTAAATCAAACTCAATATAAACTGTTGTTCCTTTTCCTTCAAAAGATTCTATGGAAAGCTGTCCGCTCATGCTCTGTATCCGTGATTGCAAATGCAGCAGACCCTGACCCGAATGGTGGTTTGTATCGGTGATTCCCCGACCGTTGTCTTCTGCGGTAATGCTAAAAAGTCCGTTGTCTGAGATTAACTGTACCAGCATTTTTGAAGCATTTGCATGTTTAATGGTATTTTGGACGAGCTCTTGGATAATCCGGTAACTAAATAGTTTAAAATCTTCGGAAAACGATTGAAAATCTCCGTATGCCTGCACATCGATGTGAAGGGACTTATTTTCATTTACCGTTGCACAAAATAGCCGTACCGCTTCCGGAAGACTGTTGTGCAGCAGTACGCCAGGCATCAGATTATGTGCGGCATCACGGATATCCTTTCCCATTTCCTGCAGCATTTTCCAGACGCGCGTATATCCCGGTTGGGAAGAAAGATTGTTTTCTAAGCCTAATGTTTCATAACCCATTTTCACGGCAGCTAACATGCCGCCAACACCGTCGTGCAATTCCCCGGCAAGACGTTCCCGTTCTTTTTCTTCGCCCTGCATGGTGGCGCGCAGCATCATGATCTCCTGCGTCCGTTGAAGGTTTAGCAGTTTTTCAGTTTGTAATTTCTGTTTTTGCTGTACGTTCCTGTACCGTGCTACCAAAAGCGTTGTGAGCAACAGAAGACACCCGATAATGATAACGATCCAGCTATTTTTTTCTTTGAGTGAATTTTCCTGCTGAGCGATCAGGAGCTGGTTTTGGGCCAGTGTTTTGTCTTTCTCTGCTGTCCGGTATTTTATTTCTAGTTGATTGATATTTTGTGTCAGGTCCTTCCCTTCAATACTGTCTTTGAGTTTATTGAAATTCATCAGATGTTTGTAAGCCGCTTCGTAATTACTTTTACGGGCATAGATCAGTGACAGTATTTCCTGAAGCTGCATTTGATTATCCTTGAGCGATGATGCTTCTTTTGCATCAGATGCCAGTTGCAGATATTTTTCCGCAGCGTCATAATCATGAAGCATGTAATAAGCTCTGCCAAGTGATAAAAAAAGACTTTGTGTATTCAGGTCTTCCGGAAGGAATTGGTCGTGCATGCGGAGTGCTGTCTGTAAGTAAGGCAGCGCTTTCGCTGCACTATCTAATCCGATGTAGTGCGTGCCGATATCGGTAAGTGTGATAAATTCTATTTCAGTGAACTGGTGTTCCCGGGCTATTTTAAGCGCCGCATTGAAATAACCTAAAGCTTTTTCTGTATCTTTTTTATGACTGTAGATAAAGCCTTTATTTTCCAGAATGCCGGCCATCAGTAAGTAATTTTTTTCGCGTCCGGCTGCTTTGGCTGCTTTGTCGAGATAATAAAGCGCTTTGTCGGGTTGCCCCATCCGGTTCATCAGGATTCCGAGATTGCTGTATATTCTTCCACCCGGTATGATTGCCGGAAACATTTCCGCCAGGAACATCGATTTATAACAATACTGAGCGGCGCTATCATAATTGCCGCGGGTATAAAACACATTCGAAATATTGTAGTAGAGCTTAGCTGTAAACAATAATCCGGCGGGAGACCGGTCGCAATAGGGAAGTGCCTGCCGGTATCTGGAAAGGCTTTTTTCATATTCGCCTTTTATGAAATATATATTACCTGTTTCAATCAGTGAAAATATCAGCCCTTTGGTGAAACCGATTTTCCGGCTGTCGTCAAAAATCTGAGGGAGAAGCTGCAGCGCGCTATCCGGCATTTTCTGCTCTAGCTTGATAATCAGCGCTTCGTTTTTTAGAATCGAAACGGTGTCAGGATTTTGTGCCAGGGCCGACGAAGTAAATAAGGAAATAATAATAATAAGGTGGGTTAAATATAGTTTAATGTCAGTCATTAACAGAGATGTATTTTTTTAATACTTAATTTTGGATCCGACTGTTATGTTAGGGGTATTTAGGTGAAACTAGGTATTTATACCGAATCTTAAAACTGGTATAAATGCGGAAAATAGTGCCAGTTAATGAAAATATTTTTATCGGTTATATAAAATAAAAAAAGTCATACTGGGTCGAGTCACTCTTTGTAAGGTATAAATTTTCTCTTTAATTAAAAATAACAGCTTATGAACCGGAAATTTCGGATAGGCGCATTTCTCCTTGTCGGCCTCCTATCCTGGAGCGAGAGCAAAGCACAGCTGACGGGCACTATTACAGTGCCAAGTGCTACGTATCCTGATCTGACAACGGTGATCGGTGCATTGAACACCCAGGGTGTAGGAACTGGTGGCGTAGTGATTAATATTACTGCATCAAACCCACAGAGCGCGCCAACTGGCGGCTATCTGTTGGGTAGCGCCACACTCAACAGTTCTGCAACTGCAGCCAACCCAATTACGATCAACGGTAACAACAACACCGTGACTGCGAATGTGGGGACCAGCACAACCACAGATGGTATTTTTATCATTCAGGGTGTCGATTATCTGACTATTAACGGACTTAATCTCGCTGATCCTAATACTGCGT
The DNA here is from genome assembly GCF_003236175.1 of Taibaiella soli. Taxonomy (GTDB): domain Bacteria; phylum Bacteroidota; class Bacteroidia; order Chitinophagales; family Chitinophagaceae; genus QKTW01. Next base: position 26,455 of record NZ_QKTW01000020.1, read on the forward strand.
CACCAACCGCTGAAATGGAGTGGGGGTATGCTTTATTGAAATTAAATAATACAGCGCCTTTCGACGGTTGCCAGAATGTGACGATCAAGAATTGTACGATCACAATGAATAAAGCCAACACAGCATCTGTTGGTATTTATTCCGGTAATCATACGGCTGCAGCCACAACAGCGCTGACGATTACGGCTACTACAGACGCCATGAATAATGGTACGTTTACAGGCAATACGATTCAAAATACATTTGTCGGAATTAAACTGACGGGTTTTGCTGCGCCTTCTCCTTATAGTTTGTATGACCAGAATAACGTGATCGGTGCCGCTGGTGGTGGAAACACTGTTTTGAATTTAGCGCCAGGTTCATCTGCAAATGGTTCTTCAGCCGGCATTTGGCTGGTCAATCAGAATAATGCAAACGCATCTTACAATACGATTGATAATGCTGGTGGCGGCGGTTCAGGCGCAGCCTATACTTCTTACGGTATCTTTCATTCCACTGGTGTGACTTCATCGTTCACTGCCAATCAGAATTCGATTACTTCAACCATTTACACGTTGCCGGGCGGTGCTAACACGGTGTATGGAATTAATAGCGCTGCAACAGGTACCGTTTCTATTTCGAACAATACCTTTCAATTGAACACGCCTGCGGCGGTGAATGTGTTTGGCGCCTACTATTCTATTCTATCAAGTGGGGCAAATAATCTTACGGAGCAGAATAACAACTTCAGCAATAGCTTTGGGATTGTCTCTCCCTCAACCATGGGTTTTATCAGTAACTCCGGTAATCTGACGACGACGGCGCAAGGCAATACCGTCAGCAATCTCTCGTTTGCGTCAAATAGCAGCGCAACATTTTATTGTTACAATAGTTCTGGTACTGGTACAAATGGTTCTGAAACTATTTCAGGCAATACATTTTCCAATATCAGTGGCGCGCCAGGTTTGTCGATGTATGGTTTCTACTCCTTTTTGTCGAATGCCAACAAAACGGTGCTGAATAACACGGTTTCTAATATTAGCGGCGGTTCGCTTACCGGTTTTGATATTGAGAGTGGCAACGTCGTTTCGGTAACAGCAAATTCGGTTAATAATATGTCCGGCATCGGCAACTCTGGCGGTTCGGGAAATGTCTTTGGTATGAAACTCGCAGTGAGCGCTTCCTTGTCGACTGCGCAGATGAATGCCAGTCAGAATACGATAGCGGGGCTTAAAGACACTTGTACGGCTTCAAACGTTTATGGTGTACAGGTGGTTACCGGTATGGCGGTCAATTTATACAGCAATAAAATTTATAACCTCGAAAATACAGGTCGTTCTACCGGTGCTGGTACTAATGCTAATGTCTACGGCATTTACATTAATAATGGCACGCAAAATAATGTGTATAACAACTTCGTGAGCGATTTGAGAGATACAGGCACTGTGGGTTATTCTACCATTTTCGGAATTTATGAAAATGGCGGGGTATCCAATCTATATTACAACACGATTAATCTGGGATCGGCAGCTCCGCTAACCGGTGTTGGTGTTACGGGTATCAGTTATCTCGCAACGGCAGCAACCAACAACATTCAGAACAACATTATCAACATTAAAGCGACAGCCGGTGCCGGAAACAACGTTGCGGCAATCCGACGCGGTGTGGCGGGTACAGCAGGCATTGCGCCAACGGCAGCGAACTTTAACGTTGGCAACAATATTTATTATGTAACACCGGCCGCCAACAACTATATCTATGCAGAAGGGACTACCAATGCAACATTGGTAAATGCTTACGCCGTTTCCGGTGTTACTGCAAATACTGCGGCCAATATCTTTAACGACCCTGCGTTTAATACAGGTTGTAGCGTGTACAAACAATTTATGGCTGGTCGTGAAAACGGAAGTTTTACAGAAAATAATCTGAGTGCTGCCGGTACCGGGTTATTTGCGCCGTCAGGTTCTTCTTATGCGAAATCCGCAGCAACAGGAAGCACGACCATTCCGATTACTACAGATTACAACGGCAGCACGAGAGCTACACCAGCAGATATCGGCGCATTGCAGTTTACCGGCACGGCTATCAGCACGGTAACGCCTACGATCGTTTTTACTGCGCTGCCAACTACCGTATATTGTAATAATGGGCAAATTCTCACAGCTAACATTACAACTACTGCAGGTAGTATCAATACCACTGCTGGCACTGCGCCAAGATTGTATTATAAGAAGGCAACGGAGAATAACAGTTTCGGTAACTATCCAACTGATAATACTTCAGTATTCAATGGTTGGAAATATGTAGAAGCAACAGGTACTGCTCCGAATTTTACATTCAATATTGATTATACTAAGTTAAACTCACCAATTGCGATAGGTGATTCTATCAGCTATTTTGCGGTAGCGCAGGACAATGCGGCAACACCAAGAGTTGGCATTTATGCAGCTGCATTAGCTTCGTGCCCTGTAAGTGTAAATCTTACTTCAGCGGCAGCGCCAGTGTCGGCTACACCGGCTCCGTTTGGTTACAAACTGGCAGCTCTGCCATCCTTTGCAGCGCTGGCCACGCCTGATACCGTTTGTGTGAGTGGTTTCAGTACGATTAAAATGAATACGCTGCCATTGGGTATGCAGGTACAATGGCAGATGAATAATGGTTCCGGTTATACAAGCATTACCGGCGCTACAAACACGACCTACATTACACCTACACTTACTTCTACTGTAAAATATCAGGCAGTATTGAATTGCGGTAGCACAGTAGCAGCTACAACTTTGCCCGATACAGTATTCGTGAGCAATCCAACTGTAACAGGAACCACACCGGGTAACCATTGTGGTGCTGGCACAGTAGTATTACAAGCGACAGGTAATGCAGGTGCTAATTTTAACTGGTATGCCGCAAGTACTGCAGGCGCACCGCTTGGAACAGGCGCATCATTTACAACGGCTCCAATCTCTGCTACCACCACGTTTTATGTAGGGGCAGCATTAGGAACGAATACGTTGAGCACGGGTATCAGCAGTACTACTTCTTTGACAACTGCAAGCACCACTACCGGTCTGGTATTTGATGCAGCGGCTCCTTTCGTCTTAAAGTCAGTGTCTGTTTACGTTATCGGCACAGCTGCGGGTACTGTTAGTGTAAGCCTGATGGATGCAACTGGCACTAACATGCTGCAAATGCAGACATTTAATGTGAACGTTGGCACATCTGCCAGTCCGGTAAGAAATGATCTGCCACTGAATTTCTCTGTGCCGGTGGGTACTGGTATGAGACTGCTACTTACTGCTAAATCTACTACGGTAACTGGTGTTTTGAGAGACCTTTCCGGACTTAGTTTCCCGTATACGGTACCGAACGTTATGTCGATCACTGGCGGTGTCTCAACGGCTACCGGTACGCCTGTTACGACCAGCTATTATGATTTCTACGACTGGAAAGTAGGGGTGGTCTGCGAAAGCGCGCGTACGCCGGTGGTTGCAAACATCACAAGCTCGCTGCCATTTTCTGTAAGTACTGCGCAAACGGTATGTAACAACAATATTGCAACGATCTCTGTTACTTCTCCAACTGCAAACTTCAGCAACTATTCATGGGCACCGATTGCTAATCTTTACACAGATGCTGCAGCAACTATCCCTTACACGGGTAACAGCGCAACAACAGTTTATGCAAAAACGACTACGCCGGGCAATACCAACTACATTGCAACAGCGAGCGATCCAGTTTCACAATGTGGCGCGATTGATACAGGAAAGGTATTTGTACAACCCTCCGCAGCAACTGTTACGTCTCCGTTATTTAACTTCTGTGGCAGCGGTTCTTCGGTGATGACGCTGACGGCTGCAGGCAATGCCCCGGTAAGTAATATTCAATGGCAGAATTCACCTACCGGTACGACATTTACAGATATCGCAGGAGCTACAAGCAATACGTTTACAACACCAACGCTTACTGCAACTACTTACTATCGCACTCAGCTCAAGAACAGCGCAGGTACTGCATGTTTGCAGATTTTGGATACGGTTCATATTTACAATGCACAGATCGTAAGCAATACTCCGGCTACACGTTGTGGTACCGGTACTGTGACGTTGGCTGCAACGGGTTCGGCAGATGCAACGCTTAATTGGTATACTTCTGCAACTGGCTATACGCTGGCAGGTACAGGTGCATCTTTTACAACGCCAGTACTCAATAGCACCACTACTTATTATGTAACGGCGCACAATGAAGCGGGCAGCGAAAGTATTCCTTCGCCAACTGCAAATGATTCTACTTCCAATCTGACCTTAAGCGGCGGTGGTCTTTTCTTTACTGTAAATACTCCGGCAACGATCCGTACTGTAAAAATCTATCCTTATTCTATTAATACGGTCCCGGCAAGTATCCAGATTAAGATTACCGACTCTTCGAATAATGTGTTGTTCACCGGTCCGCTTTATACCTTCACTTGTGGTCCGAATGCAGGTCCGCAAACAGTGCCGGTAAATATCTCGCTCCTGCCAAGACATTACAAGATGGAAATGGTATCTTCTGGTATCAGCTACATGCGTATCACTACACCAAATATTGGTGCGCTGTCTTATCCTTATTCAGCCCCTTCAGGTGCAATTGATATTACGGCTAGCTATCTGGCTACCGCGAATACAACTTATTACATGTGGTTCTATAATTGGGATGTTACCACTGGTTGTAACAGTACCCGCGTGCCGGTTGTGGCAACGATTACAACGCCACCGGCATTTACAATTACACCTGCTGCTCCGGCAATTTGTACGGGAGATACGGCACATGTGAGCGTTAGCTCTGCAAACACGGGTTATACATACAACTGGACTCCGGGCAACCTCAGTGGTACCACACAGGCACTGAGCCCGGCAGGTACTACTAAATATTATGTAACAGGTTCTGATAACAGCGGTGGCACCAACAATGGTTGTGTACGTGTTGATTCGGTAACAGTGATGGTAAATCCAAGACCGAATAATGCTTTAAGCCTGATTGGCCCATCTACTTTCTGTCCTACGGATAGTACCCGCTTGCAGGCCGTAGGTACATTCAACTGTGGTTTTAAATGGTATAATAATGGAACACTCATACCGGGTGCAAACCAGCCGGCATACTATGCGCATACAGCCGGCAGCTATACAGTGGTGATTACCGATACAGTTTCTACTTGTAGCGCTACATCTGCACCTAAGGTTATCACAGTGTATTCAACGATAACGCCTGTGGTATCTGCTAGTGGAGCTACTTTCACCGCTACGGGTGGCACGTTTACAAGCTATCAGTGGAAATTGGACGGCACAGATATTCCTGGCGCTACGAATGTTACTTATACCGCAACACAACCGGGTCAATATACGGTCGTCGTTACGGATGCAAACGGTTGTAGCACGGCTTCTCTGCCTTACGCATATAATGTGGGTATTGTAAACGTGACTGTAGCCGCAGATATGATTAAAGTTTATCCAAATCCGGTAAGTACAAAAGTTTACATTGATGCACCGGTTGCGGTAAATGTATCATTGCAGAGCCTCGATGGTAAGCAGATTCTACAACAGAAAAACGCGAAAGAAATCGATATGAATGATCTGGCGGATGGCGTTTATATGATTAGAATTACTGACGGAAACGGACAATTAATAAAAGTAGACAAACTGGTAAAGACGAATAGATAGATGGAAACACAAGGGCCGCTTCTGCGGCCCTTTTTTTATGATCTGTCTGCAGTTTGATATTTGAGATTGATTCGCCGCGAGAGGGAAATTAATGAACAAAAAAATAAGCCGTGTAAAAACACGGCTTCACCCTAAAAAATAAAAAAACAAAACGAGGTATTATGCTGCTTCAGATCCGTCATTAAACGGTACAGCCATTTCAATTATTTCAGTTTCTAAAAAATTTACTTTTCCGGTAGATACATTGTACACCGCAGCCGCAATGCTCACTTTCTCCTGCTCTACGAGGTTGCGGATTACTTCACTTTTTTCCAGAATTTCCTTTACACCGTTTTTTACATTTAGTTCTGCCACGGCGTCTACAAACGGAGCATTTTTGCTGTTGCGGTTTTCTGTAAATGTTGTTTCCTGTGCTACAGCCGGAAGAATGCGCTCGATCAGCGAAGTGAGGTTGCCCATTTTTACATGATCGCAGGCTCCTTTAATGGCGCCACAATTAGTGTGACCCAATACCAGGATCAATTTAGAACCAGCCACTGCTGTTGCATATTCCAGGCTGCCGAGAATACCTTCGGAAATAATATTGCCCGCAATGCGCACGCTGAAAATATCGCCCAGTCCCTGATCAAAAATCAGTTCGGCAGAGGTGCGGGAATCCATACAGCTCAGGATAGCTGCGAAAGGCCATTGACCATCCTTGGTTTCATTTACCTGTTGCAATAGGTCGCGGTTTTTCCGGAGGTTATTCATAAACCGGAAGTTGCCTTCTTTCAGCTCCTGTAAAGCCAGCTCCGGCGTTATATCATATGGTATCGTTTGACGTTGTTCGTTTTTCATACTGGTTTTTATTTTAGATAGTTTTCAAAAAAGTGATAGGAATTTATAGTTAGGTCAGCTAATATGGTTAAGTGATTATTTTCTTATTCAATGCCCAATTGTTTGAGCAACTTTTTGTGGTCGCCTGCCGAGCGTTTCGGTACTTCGTTGATGTCAAGCAGGCTGGAGATGACATCTTTGTCTGAAGCTGTTTTAGGAACGTTATACACGTTTTTAAATCCTTCCAGCGATATGTTTATGTTTTTCGCAGTAGCCTTTGAATCTGCAAAATCGCGGATGATATCCAGCACATCAAAATCGATGTATTCGGTTTGACTAGCGTCGATGATCACACTACTGTTTTCCGGCAGTTTATCGAGTGTTCGTTTGATACTCGCTTTATTTAGAAACGAAACTTCCTGCGCCAGCACAATTTTGATCAGATCTTTGTTAGTGTAACTGCTGCGGCTGTAGTAGTAAGGAATGCGCATGTTGTTGCGCAGAATAAAAAATACACTTACTACAAGTCCCAGCGCTACGCCTTTCAGCAGATCCGTAAGCACTACGGCAACGACGGTAATGATAAACGGCGCAAACTGATTGAACCCGCCTTCTTTCCACATATGTTTGAACACTGCGGGATTGCAGAGTCGGTAACCCGTGATAATCAGAATGGCCGCGAGTGACGCCAGTGGAATATGATTGAGCAGTTTTGGAATAAACGCCACACAAACCAGCAGCAACGTGCCATGCACCATTGTCGACAATTTGGTTCGCGCACCTGCATTGATATTGGCGGATGAACGAACGATTACTGAAGTAACCGGCAGCGCACCGATCAGACCGCAGATCAGATTGCCGATTCCCTGGGCTCGCAGTTCTGCGTTACCAGAAGTATATCGCTTCAGAGGATCTAGTTTGTCGGTAGCTTCAATACACAGCAGTGTTTCAATAGATGCTACAATGGCGATGATCAAACCCGTTTGCCATACATGGGGATTGGCAAAGCCTCGAAAATCCGGTAAGGTATATTGTTGCAGATATTCGCCAAACGAGCTGGGAGTGGGTAGATGTACCATGTGTTTTGCACTGATGGCCCAATTACTGCCGGTCATTCTGAAGAGCTCATTTACGAGCACACCTGCCAGCACCGCAGCCAGTCCGCCCGGTAACCATTGTATTTTTTTTAGCGCCGGCCGTTGCCAGATAATCAATACCGCCAAAGAAACCAATGCTACCACAATTGCACCCGGATGTAGAAAATTGACAGAGTTGAGAATCGCGGAAAAAGTATTTTCTCCGGAAGCCTCAATAAAAAAGAAATCGCCCATATTGTCCTTATCATAACCCACCGCATGGGGCAATTCTTTTAGTATGATGATAACGCCGATCGCAGCCAGCATCCCTTCAATCACGTTAGAAGGAAAATAGTTGGAAATGCTTCCGGCTTTTAAAACGCCAAGAATAAACTGGATAAGCCCTGCCACCATAACGGCGCACAGGAAAACTTCAAAACTGCCGAGTGCTGTAATAGCCGTAGCTACTATAGCCGTAAGCCCGGCAGCAGGTCCGCTGACGCTCAGGTTGGATTTACTGAGAAATCCTATGACAATTCCCCCAACAATACCCGCGTTAATACCGGCAATCAGTGGGGCTCCGCATGCCAGGGCAATGCCTAAACATAACGGAACCGCAATGAGGAAGACCACGAGTCCCGCCGTCGCGTCGTTTTTTGTATTGGAGAACAAATTAGTTTTTGTGTTCATGTTTTTGGAAATGGTATGCCGGCAAATGCACGGAACAAACATGCATGCACGTGGCACAAGATGATTTTGTGAGAATAAAAAGGAAGATGCTGCAGTCTTTCTCAGACAGCAGGATACAATGAGCGGGGAGGCTCAGAAAAAACTAGCAGTTGGGAGGCGGCGTGAGGATGTCCGGTATATGGTAATCCGGAAGTGAGGCGGTGCGGTGGATTACCAGCAGCACTTTAGCTGTAAATTCTTTCGCTCTTGCGGTGGAGGTCATGTCCATGAAACTCACATGAAACGGGTCGCCTTCTTTTTTGATTTTAAGGTCGGGACCGTCGTCTGCATGGCCTTCATGTATTTCTTCAGTAGTGGTTGATTTGAACAATAACTTGCCGATCTCCTTTACAGGCAGTACCTGAAAGGAGAAGATCAATAGAAAAAACATGGCAAGATGTTGACGCATCAAGGCAAATATGCATCATTCCGGTGAATTATAAAAAACTGATCTGTTTAAAAGAATGTTAAGACCCTGTTTTCGTAATGTGAGGAATGTGCCGAAATGTGATTAATATGGTGAATGCACGAAATAGAGGGAATGTGATAAATGTGCGCAATTGGGTATAATGTGCCCAAGAGGGGAATGTAAGTACGTGGGTTAAACAGATTCCTCAGATTAAACACATTTTTAATCAGGATCTGGGCAAACACATTAAACCACATTTATCACATTCACCGCATTTTTATTTAGAATCTGGACCAAACACATTCCTCACATTAAACAGATTAAACGCATTTTTAATCAGGATCAGGGCAAACATATTAAACCACATTTATCACATACATCACCTTTTTAATCAGAATGTGGGTCAAACACATTCCTCACATTAAACAGATTAAACACATTTTTAATCAGGATCAGGGTAAACACATTAATCCACATTTCAGCACATTCCTCACATTTTTAATCAGAACGTAGGTCAAACACATTCCTCACATTAAACAGATTAAACACATTTCATTGGTACAAATTATCAATACCTTTGCTGCAATTTATGACCAACCAATTCACGAAGACCGTGCGCAGATATGTATTGGCTGCCGGCATTACGCTGGCTTCCGTACAGGCTTTTGCGCAAACCGCATGGCCCTCGCCGGAGGTAGAGCAGATGTATCAGCAGGCGCGTAATTATCTCACGTCAGGCAATATCCGTCAGGCAGTTGTGACCTATCAGCAGGCCATACAGCTGGCGCCAGATATAATGGTGCTTCGTCGTGATCTGGCACAGGCATATCAGCTTTCCGGCAATTACGTGGATGCGTACAAACAATTGGACCCGGTTATCAAATCAGGCGCAGCTGATGAACAATGTTTTCAGCTCGCTGGTGCAAGCTTGGCGGCACAGGGAGAAGCAAAGAAGGCAAAATCTGTTTTATCTAAAGGAATAGAACGTTTCCCGCATTCCGGTTTACTTTATCATGAGCTCGGTAAGCAATATGATGATGTAAATGATGAGGAGAACGCCTTAAAAGCCTGGGTGGAAGGCATTGAGGCAGAACCTGCGTACCATGTTAATTATTATGAGGCAAGTCGGACCTATTTTATTTCAAATAAGATTGTCTGGGCTATTATATATGGAGAGATTTTTGTGAACATGGAACAGCAGACGCCAAGGTCTAACGAAACCCGGAAAATGCTGCTGGCGGCCTATAAAAAACTGTATTATACACCTGTTACAGGTGAATTGCCCGGTTTCGGACAGAATAAGAAGGAGAATATCAGCAACTTTGAAACTGCGGTGAAAACCACTTATATGAAGCTGGCGCCGGTAGTGAGTGATGGCATTACGACCGAAAACCTCATTATGCTGCGTACCCGTTTTTTGATGGAATGGCAGACAAACTATGCTGCCCAATATCCGTTCACCTTATTTAAGTTTCAGGATGAATTGCTGAGAAATGGCAATTTTGATGTATATAATCAGTGGATGTTTGGCCGTGCCGATAACCAGCAACAATATGATGCCTGGAATAAGTTCCACGAAGGAGAAGTGAAAGCATTTACCGCCTGGGCAGGTCAGCACCGTCTGGCGCCGGTTGCCGCGGACTTTTACAATGATAAAAAGGTAAAAGATATCTTCCCGAAAAATAAAAATTAATAATAAACGTTAAAAAACAGGGCCTGCCTATGTAAAGCCCTTAAATACACTACTTTTGTTCGCTAACTATTTTCGTTATTATCCAATTCGCATGATGAGGCGTTACTCTTTCCTGTTCAGTACCTGTTTATTTGCGCTTGTTCTGTCTATCAGTTTGTTTGCCGGCCACAAAGCCGCCGCACAGCCACAGGGCGCTGCTGATAAAATACTTGCCGTAGTAGGACGTAACCGCATCATCCTTCAGTCTGAACTGGAAGCGCAGGCAACAAGCATGCGTATGCAAAATCCTGATCAGTGGAATGATACTATGAAATGTTCCATTCTGCAGCAGATGATCATGTCTAAAGTACTGGTAGAACAGGCAGAACGTGACAGCTTGCTGGTGAGTGACGATGATGTAGACGGTCAGCTCGATAACCGTATCCGTTACTTCATCAGTAGTGTATACGGAACAAAAGAAAGAATGGAAGAAGCAACCGGTAAAACCATTTACCAGTTGAAGGACGAATATCGTGACGTGGTGCGGGAAGAAATGATGCGTGAAAAAGTGCAGCAGAAAATCCTGGAACACGTAACCATTACACCGACAGAGGTAAAAGCATTCTACAATAAAATTCCAAAAGATAGTTTGCCGTTTTTCCCTGCATCAGTAGAGATCGGACAGATCGTAATTGATCCGCCGGTAAGTCCGGAAATGGACCAATATGCTTACAAAAAACTGGAAGATATCCGTAAACAGATCGTAGACGAGGGCAAAAGTTTCGAAACAATGGCCAGCATTTACAGTCAGGATCCGGGAAGCCGTGATAATGGCGGTCGCTACGATGGGGTAAGCCGCACCTCGGGTGGCTGGGCTCCGGAATTCGTGGTGGCAGCGTTCAAACTGCAGAATGGTGAAGTATCGCCAATCATTAAAACACAATTTGGTTACCATATTATACAGATGATCCAGCGCAAAGGCGATCAGGCCGATCTGCGTCATATCCTTATTATTCCTGACCGTACTTCAGCCGATTTCAAAAAATCGATGGAAAAACTGGACAGTGTACGTGCAGAACTGGTAACTGGAAAACTGACTTTCGCCCAGGCAGTAGGTAAATATTCTACGGATGAGGCATCCAAACTTACCGGCGGTATGATTTCAGATCCGCGTACGAACAGTACACAGCTGGAAATTGATCAGCTCGATCCTGCAATGGCGTTGATGGTAGACAGTGTGAAAATGGGTACTTATTCGCAGCCACAGGTTTTCACAAAACAATCAGGTGATAAATCTTGCCGCATCATTTATATGAAGGGCAGAAACGAACCACACAAAGCCAATCTTACAGACGATTATAATAAAATTCAGCAAGTAGCTCTTTCTCAGAAGCAAAATGAAAAAGTAGAAAAATGGCTGGAAGATAAATTGCCTTCTTACTATATGAAGATTGATCCGGAATATGAATCCTGTAGTGCTTTTGCCAATTGGAGAAAATATCTGAATCACAGTGGTGAGAGCAAATAAAGAGATAGCGACGGGGCATTAAAAAGCCCCGTTTTTTGTTTTATGTAATTTTTCAATCCGATATCCGGTGTTTTGCTTTTCCGGTTAAAGAAAATCCCGTTTTTTTGTTTCGTCAATTAGCCCAATGACAAAAGTGTCGGAAGAATCTGTATTTAAATCCCTGTTTGATCAAGAATACGTCAAATTATGCCGCTATGCGTATACCTATATGCAGGATTCGCAGCTGGCGGAAGACGTTGTGCAAGACACTTTTATTAAGATCTGGGAGCAAAAGCGCGAACTGATCACTGCCCCTAATATTCGTTTTTATCTCATTACGGCCGTAAAGAATAACTGCATTTCAGCTATCAGAAAGCAGAAAACGCAAATGATGGTGTTTACGGAAACGGCACCTGAGCCAGATCCGGAACCGGCATTTCATGTAGAAATTGTGGAAACAGAAGATCCGCAGGTAAAAAAGATAGCGGGAGCGCTTAATATGTTGCCGCCAAAATGTAAAGAGGTTTTTCTTCTGGTAAAACTGCATGGGCTGAGTTATAAAGACGCAGCCGCAACGTTGGGACTTTCGGTTAAAACGATCGAAAATCAGATGGGCAAGGCGATTAAGATTCTGAGAGAATCAGTTGCATTCTCCTTATTGACTGGACTTATGATATTGTTTGCAAAAAAATATTTACTTTTTGTAGGGGTTTCTATGATTTCCTGCGTATTATAGAGTAGAGCATGAATGAGCAAATTCAAATAATTATTGCAAAGCAACTGAGCAACGAGGCCTCAGCTGCTGAATTGCAATTATTGCAAAACTGGCTCGCTGAAAATCCGGACCACTCAAAAGAGCTGGATTCAGTAAAAACAGCGTGGCAGGCAGCCGGCCAGGTGATTGAAAAATTGCCGGTTTGTGATGCTTCCGCCGCCTGGGCTAAAATATCGTCAAGAATCTGCCCCGATAAATTACAGGACAAAAAGCCTACCCGCGTTATTTCTTTGACAAAATGGGCAGTTGGTGCTGCCGCCGTTTTGCTCATTGGCTTTTTTGTATTTCGCCTGGCTTCACCAGCTGATGTGAAAGTACTGGCTTCCACCCAAAACCAAATGATTGTATTGCCTGATGGTACGCATGTAACCCTGAAAAAAGGCAGTACACTTACTTACCCTAAAGAATTTGCCGCTTCAGAACGTCATGTCGCGCTTAGCGGCGAGGCTTTCTTCGAAGTAACTCACAACGAGCACCAGCCGTTTACCATCGGTGCTAAAAAAGCTGATGTACGTGTGCTTGGCACCAAGTTTAATGTTTGCTGTAATGATCAGCGCACAGAGGTAACCGTTGCCAGCGGTCGTGTGCAGGTAACCAATCATGACAACTCGGAAGAAAAAGTAGTACTCACAAAAGGCGAGCATGCAATTGTTGCTGCCGGACCAATTGCGAAAGATGCGGTGGCCGATGATAATTATCTTTACTGGAAAACCGGCAATCTGGAATTTCGCCAGACGCCATTTGACGAGGTCGTAGCATCCATTGCAAAAGTGACCGATACGCAGATCCGGCTTGACGCCAGCCTGTCTGCCACCCAAAAATCCCAGGCGATCAATATCTCTTTCCACGAGCAATCTGTTGAAGAAATGCTGACGGAAATATGTCTCATCACCCAATGTAAATGGGCAAAGCAAAATAATATGTATATTATCACCGCAAAGTGATAATGAACAGGCTTTTGAGATGTTTTTTCCTGTTGTGCTGCTGCATGATAGTCTCCGGGTTTTTATGGGCCCAGGACGGACGCTTATTGCAAACGCCTTTCACACCGCCATTTTCTAAAGGATCTATCCAGTCTTATTTCGAGTCTATTACCCAAAAGACGGGCATCTCTATTTCTTATAGCACTGCTGTTTTAAACGGACAGCAAAAAGTAAAAATGCACGGCGATGAGCATTCTGTTTCAGACGTGCTGAAAACGATTATCGGTAAGCAGCCGCTGAAAATTGTGGAGCGCGCAGATAAAATTCTGATTGTTCCGATAGATGCACCCGATGAGGGGAGCACAGGTAGCGTTTCGCAGTTTTTTCCTACAGACGGTTATATAAAAGATAAGAACACCAAAGAGGCGCTCATCGGTGCCAGCATTTATTTTCCCGCATTAAGTGCCGGAACAGTGACTAATAGTTTTGGTTTTTACAGTATCACTTTACCAAGAGGCATTTACAAGGCGTACGTCTCTTATGTTGGTTACCGCACGGATACTGTTGTTTTTAACGTAAATGATCATCGTCGCGTGGATATGTTGCTGCAGCAAGACGGTAGTAGATTAAGAGAGGTAAAAGTCTCCGCACATCGCTCCAACGAAAACAATGGTGATTACATACAGCTCTCGATGCGTGATATTGCGCGTTATCAATCGTTGCTGGGCGAAACAGACGTGATGCGTGCCTTGCAGATGTACCCGGGTGTGCAGTCGGGCATAGACGGTACAACAGGTATACAAGTGCGCGGCGGCGACCCGGGGCAAAATCTGAATTTGCTCGATGGTGTACCGCTTTACTATGTCGATCATCTTTTCGGCGTCACGTCGGTGTACAATTCGGATGCAATAAAGTCAGTGGATTTTTACAAGGGCGCTTTTCCGGCGCGTTATGGTGGCCGTATTTCTTCTATCGTAGATGTGCACACCAAAGATGGCGATATGCAAACAACCGGCGGGCAGTTTACGATGGGGTTGGTGAAGGCGAGTCTCATGCTGGAAGGGCCGATTTTAAAGGATCGCTGTTCTTACATGGTCTCTGCGCGGCGCACCTGGATTGATGGTTTGTTTGCACCGTTTTACAGTCAGGTAGGCGTTAATTTTTACGATATTAATGCTAAGGTCAATTATATCCTTAATGATGACAACCATATCTACCTGAGTTTTTATAATGGCCGCGATCAGATCCGTTATTCTGAAGATGACGCGTTCTTTCGCACCCGCTGGGGAAATACTATTGCTTCCGCCAAATGGAATTCGATCCTCAATCCGAAATTCTTTTTGAATACAATCTTTACCTATAGCCAGTTTTCTTATGAATTGAAGGATCAGAACCAGGTAATCGATAGTGGTATTATTTCCAATCTGAGTAACTATGTTGGTGTGTCTTCGATCAAGGATATTTCGCTGCAACTGCAAGGGCAATGGTTCCCGAATTACAGACATAAAGTAGAGTTTGGCGGTAACTATGCGCGTACTTATTTCGTGCCGACAGAAATTCAAAGTACCGATTCTAAAGTGATCGTTCCGCCGACGAAAGGCAGTGGTACTATGCTTTCTAACGAACTTACCGTATATGCCGAAGATGAAATCAAAATTTCTAAAAAGTTCTCAACGCGCTTAGGTTTGCATTGGGCTAACTGGTATAGCGGTCAGTACGATTATTCCAGCCTGCAGCCCAGAGTTTATTTTTCTTATGATGTCAATAGTGAAAGTTCGCTCTACGCTTCGTTTTCGCATATGGCGCAATTTCTACACCTGATTAATAACAATACATACGGTCTGCCCACTGATTTCTGGGTGCCAAGTACGAAGATCATAAAGCCGGAAGAAGCATATCAGGGCACGCTTGGCTACAATACAACTATTGCCGGCGTTCACGCGAATGTTGAAGTGTATTATAAAGACATGCTCAACGTGATTACCTATACAGCTGGTAAAACATTGTTTGATAATTCAGATAACTGGCAGCAGAAAGTAGAGCAGGGGAAAGGTTGGGCATATGGAGCAGAGCTTTCGCTTGAAAAGCGCATAGGGCCGGTGTCTGCTTCGCTTGCGTATACGCTTGCATGGAACTGGCGGCAATTTGATGATCTGAATAATGGAGATCCGTTTCCATATCGTTATGATCGCAGGCATAATATAAAAATTGCGGGAACCTACCGTATCAAAAAAGGCATGCGCTTTACAGCCAACTGGATGTTCATGAGCGGCGAAGCATTTACCTTACCTGATCAGGTGTACCCCGATTTTGACAACAACCTTTTAATTACGCAAGGTAATGCGAGCAGCACATCGTATACATATCATTACTCGAAGTGGAATGCTTACCGTTTGCCTGCAGTTCACCGGTTAGATATCGGTATGGATTTCGTGAAAAAGAAAAAGAATAATCTGGAAAGAACCTGGTCTGTGGGCATTTTCAACGTGTATGCACGCAAGAATGTAATGTTTGTTACACTGACCAATGATCTGGAAAAAGGGAACCTGCAACTACAAGGACTCAGCTATCTGCAATTTATTCCTTACGTCACTTATAAACTGAAATTCTAAGCGATGAAATGGACTAAAGTAATCAGTAAAACCATCGCGTACTTTAGCATTGCGGTGCTGTTGAATGCCTGTACCAAAGATCTGAAATTGCCCGATATCAGCGCAAAAAACGAAGTGGTGCTGCTTGGAGAATTGGTTGCCGGTGATTCCATCAATTTCCGTGGTGGCCAAAGTGTACCGCTTTCTTCGGGCTCTTCGCTTAAGTTTGAATTGCCCGCCGGGCTTGCTGCAACGATGACTTCTTCGTCGGGAATGTTGTGGACACTGAACGGACGTGTGGACGGATTTTCGAACATGGTGCATACGCTGATTTTTTCTGCACCTGATTTAATTCAAAGCGGACAGACTTATACGATCACGGCGCAAAATAGTCAGCTAGGTACAGCGAGTTGTAGCGTCACTATTCCGCAGCCGTTCAATACTTATGTCGCAGACACTGCCACTGTTTTGTATTCGGGTTCTAATCTCTGGCGGGCAAAAGTGAATATTATTGACGATGGTTCGGCTATGAATTTTTATACTATCGAAGCGCTGAAACAAAAAGTGTATATCGATGGAACCTTTACCTACAACGGACAAACTATAAAAGCTTCAGACAATAAAGATCTGTATGATAGTCTGAAAGCGGCTGGCACATTGCCGCCGGTAATTTGGGATACTAGTTATAGTCCTACTTATGAGCGAGTGGATATTTATACCGATGATCCTGCCACAGAAAATATTAAGTTGAGTAATGCCTTGAGTACAAATCGTCGGATTCTCTTATCTGACGTGCGTTTCAACGGCCTGGCGTATACCACATCTGTTTATTTGGATACTACTATTTTCCGGGCGGATGAAGACAGCGCAAAGGGGCGGATTGTGTTATTGGTAAAATCAGTCAGCGAATCTTATTTTAATTTCCTGAAAGGTTATGAAATGTATGAACCTTCTACCGGATTTACATCGTTGGCGCAGCCCGTAAAAATAGATGGAAATGTTACGAACGGCATGGGCATGGTTGGTGGGGTGTACTTACATAAGTTTGTGTATACATTTGATCAATGGGATTGGTAAGTGGTGAATGGTCAAACGTGAAGTTTCAACCATTCTGTAGAGACGTAGCATGCTACGTCTTCAGATAATAGAAAATGAAAAGGTCAACGACGTTGACCTTTATTTCATAAATAACATGAGCAATTCACCATTGTTAGCTTAAAAGGAATGCAATATCCTCTCTGGTCAAGCGTTTCAGGAAGGCGCTGTCATCAGCTACGAGATCATTAGCGAGTGAGCGCTTGCGGTCTTGTAATTGCAGCATCTTCTCTTCAATTGTGTCCTTACAAATAAGACGGTATGCAAAAATATTTTTCGTTTGTCCGATACGGTGCGTCCGGTCAATTGCTTGTTGTTCTACAGCAGGGTTCCACCATGGATCTACGATGTACACATAATCAGCTGCAGTTAAGTTGAGACCGATACCACCAGCTTTCAGTGAAATCAGAAACACACGGCATTCGTGATTGTTCTGGAAATTCTGAATCGCTTTTTCTCTGTCTGTCGATGAAGTACTACCATCAAAATATGCGTATGGAATGCCTTTCGCTTCCAGCTGTTCACGAATAAGACCAAGCATGCCCAGGAACTGAGAGAACACCAGCGCTTTGTGGTCGCCAACGTTTTCTTCAATTTCACGCATCAGTTCTTCAATCTTCACAGAGTGATTGCCGAATTTTTCCTGCTCATTTAAGATCGCCGGAGAGTCACATATCTGGCGAAGTTTGGTCAATCCCTGCAAGATGTGCAGTTGTGATCTTTCCAAACCGCGCTCGTCGATCATGCCGAGGATCTGGCTTGCATAAGCATTGCGGTATGCATCGTATATTTTGCGCTG
Organism: Taibaiella soli; assembly: GCF_003236175.1. Lineage (GTDB taxonomy): Bacteria > Bacteroidota > Bacteroidia > Chitinophagales > Chitinophagaceae > QKTW01. The sequence continues at coordinate 44,516 of NZ_QKTW01000020.1, forward strand.
ATCGTTGCCCATTTCGCAGAACAGCAATGTTTCTGTTTTTTCCGGTAAATCTTTTGCCACCTGCTCTTTAGTGCGGCGCAATAGGAATGGATAAATCAGCTTGCGCAATTGTTGTTTTACCTCTGTTTCCTGGAATTTATCGATTGGCGTAGCAAATTCATTCATGAAGAATTCACGACTGCCCAACATACCCGGATTCAGGAAGTTCATCTGAGCAAAAAGGTCAAACGTATTATTCTGTACCGGTGTACCACTGAGTGCCAGACGGTTTTTGCTGTTGAGTAGCAATGCCGCTTTCGCTACTTGTGATTGCGGATTTTTGATTGCCTGCGATTCATCGAGCACTACGTAATCAAAGTTGATTTCCTTGATCACTTTAATATCACTGCGCATGGTGCCGTAGGTCGTGATCATGATATCATAATCATCGATTTTCAGTCCAAGTGCGTTGCGTTTTGGTCCGTGATGGATAAAATGTGTGAGGTTCGGTGTGAATTTTTTGATCTCGTTTTCCCAGTTATACATTAGCGTAGTAGGGCACACGACCAAAAATTTCGCATCCGGATTATTTTCTTTATGATGTTGTAAGAAAGAAAGTGTCTGTACTGTTTTACCAAGACCCATGTCATCGGCCAATAAACCTCCCCAGCCTGCTTCTTTCAGGAACACCAGCCATTGGAAACCAGCCACCTGATATGGTCGCAGCGTTGCTTCGAGATGTGAAGAAGGAGTGATATTGCCGTAGTCATTTGAGATGATGCCGTTGAGGCGTTCTTTCTTTTCCTCCAGTTCATTCGCAAGTTCTTCTTCACTCACTTCGGCGAGCAATTCATCGAGCACACTGAAATGCACTTTACGCAGGCGTAATTTACCACCTTTGTTTTCGCCCATTTTCAGCAGCAGCGAATATTTTTTCAGCCATTCTTCAGGAAGCAAACCTAAAGTGCCGTCGCCCAGCTTTACATAATTTACTTTCTGCGCCAGTGCTTTTTTTACATCAGCAATCGTTACGGATTGGTCACCGAACACGATTTCTACAGAAGCATCAAACCAGTCGATACCGCTGCTGACCTGCACACGGGTATCTGGTTTGTATTGGCTGATCCGGAGATTTTTCAATCCCTCAAATCCATACATCTCCACATTCCATTCTTTCAGCGTATCTACAAACCGGAAGAACCAGTTATTGGCCAAAACCTGCGTAGCCGGCAGATAGAAGAAATGGTCTTTATAATTCTGTTGCATGTCTGAATGCAGACCACGCAGTATATTGATGTATTGAAGTTCTGTTTCTTCGTCGCGCTTTACGATTTTTACCACGCCATTATGCGGCATGATCACATCGCCGAAAAAGCCCCATTTTATTTCCGCGTTATTATAACGGAATATCGGGTACATCAACAGCATTTGTTCACGCTCCTGCAGCAGCAACCCAAAAGTTGGCTTTACTTCGTCCACGTGTTCAACGAGATCATCGGCAAAGTCTACTTCAGTTTCTTTGCTCCAGTTCATGACTTCTTTTTCGAGATAAGAAGGCCATGCGTCTGCGGGAACAATCAGATTGCCATCGGGTGCAAATTCCTGCGCCAGTTTTACAACGGCCATATTGGCTACGGCATAAAGCTGGTCATGATGCAGGATGAGACCAGGATTGAGCATACGCACTTCTTTCCAGCCGGCATAAACACCTTCTACTTCCCATTGGAAAGAAATGTGCACCATATCATTTTTGCGTTTTACCTGCAGACGCACATGCGCTGGTTGCGGAGCAAAGCGGATTGGTTCTAATGATGTACTGTTGAGTGCTTTTCCCGGTTTTTTCAAAAAGCAAAGCGGATACGCGGAAAAGCGCTGCAGCAGTTTTTGATATTTAGGTAAGAGGAATTCCCACACCTGCTCACGCACATCCTCTGCGGGCTGTTCTTTCAGCACCGTTTGATAGTCGTCGAGGAAATCACCGAAAGGAAGATTTTTCCTCAGGTATTTCATTATTTCTTCTGGCCCGAATTTGCGAACGATCGGTAATAACTCACGTTCTGCTTCCGGAAAACGGTTGGGATTGATGTACTGTTGTAATTCCAGCTTCTCAATCGGGCCGTTGAATTTATGTTCGGTTTCGTCAGCATTACCCGCAATAAGCAGGATCTGTACAAACGGATACCAGGATACCGACGGATCGATTACAATACCCAGCCGTTTTATTTCCGGCTGTACAATCGTTTCTACCGGCTGTACTCTTTCTTCACGCTCGCGCACATGTGTTGGTGCGCTGTTTACTTTCTGAATTGTCGGATCTAATACACGAAGAAACGGTTTGCCACTTTCATAGGTAAACGTAAACTTATTGGTCAGATCATCATTGAGCGTATACCCGTATTGCTGAAGCAATTTATTCTTCTGCTCATCCCAGTTGCGCAATGTCTGAAAGTATTGCGGGCCGAAGGTTTGCAGCAGTTGAATAAACAGCGTCGCCTTGTGTACGCACAATGGGTGTTGCGTCTCGCTACAGCCGCAGGAAGTATCAAAATACTTCTCGTCGTTCTGTTTGATGATGACTTTATATGTAAGCTCAGCTTCCGGAACTTCCGCTTCAATGCGATCGTTGCGATTGCTGGTAATAATTGCTTTTTTGTTAGATGCCCAGATAGTTGCCTGCTCCATGATCGTCGGAGAGGCAAACACACGCAGCGTATGTTCGTTTACGTTGCGCAAACGGACTACCGTATGTTTTTGATCATAGGTAACATCAGTGTTTTCAAACAGACCACTTTGTATGATATCATTCAGTTGAAAAAGGGCAGCAACTTCATGACGGCAGATATCGCCCATATTATATGGACATTGACAACGTACCGAAAGCTGGTCGGGATGCAGATATTTGGAAATAGTGACAGTGTAGTAGTTCTGATACAGATCGTTTCGTACGCGAAAACGCACCTGTTCGAGCAGATGGTCAACGTCTAAAAGGCTTACGCCGGAAGTACCAAAAATCTTTTTACCACGGCGAATAACCTCCTCTGTACCATAATTATAAACGTGCTTCAGCAGCGGCGGTAAAGACATGTAATATGAATCAGTTCAAAATAAGGCAATCTCCAAAGTTAGCGAAAAACGTGCTTATTCTTTGTCACAACTGATTAAAAGTATGTTAAACGGAAAATGAATATATAAGTGCTTCTTCTTACTTTTTTGCTTGCCCAAAAAAGTAAGCAAAAAAAGGCAGTCGGAGCCCGATCACGCCGGGCCTCCGACAGTTGCTCGATTAAACTGAATTACTACTGTGCTGCCAGGCATCGGAATGCTACTACGTTTTCGTTTGTTGAAATATTCTGTACTGAAGCTGACCTCGCACAAAGCAACCGGCCTAAGGAAACACAGCGTTAAAAAATGAAATGCAGGCGCGTAAAGCAATTATGATGGTTGTAAGAATTGGAAATGGTCGGCAATAGATTTGATTGGTATTGCAATAACGCCAGATAGTAAGCTTCAATAATTGTAGCTGCATGCCTTTTCATTTTAGCCGGAGTTTCCTTAAGCCTTGAATTTTTTGGTTACTTTTTTTTCAAGAAAAAAGTGACAGATGCACTAACTCCCGCCAGTTAAAACAAAAACGGTTGCCTCAAACGAGGCAACCGTTTTACGTTTATTTAAAATCTATTTTACTACATAAACAAAGAGCAAATCAGATAAACAACGGCAGCGATACATGCGCTCACCGGAATGGTAAGAATCCATGCCCAAAGGAGATTGATCGTAACGCCCCAACGTACTGCGGATAGACGTTTTGTAGCGCCTACACCAATAATGGAACCGGTGATAGTATGTGTGGTACTTACCGGAATCTTGAGGTTTTCTGTAATGAATAACGTCAGCGCACCTGCAGTTTCAGCAGCTACACCTTCAAACGGAGACACCTTCGTGATACGTGTACCCATTGTTTTGATGATCTTCCAGCCACCGCTCATAGTACCGAGGGAGATTGCCGTATAACATGCAAGCGGTACCCAGATCGGCATTTGATTAAAGTCGTTGATTGTACCGTTGGCGATCAGCGCAGCGGTGATGATACCCATCACTTTTTGCGCATCGTTACCGCCGTGACCAATACTGAATGCTGCAGAAGAGACCAGCTGCAGGCGTTTAAACCATTTCTGAGAGCTGGCATAATTCAGCGAACTCAGGAAGAGTGTAAAGCCACTCATGATCGTCATAATAAACGCGAGCAAGATCCATTTAAAATTTTTGCCGTCGAAAATCACGCGCAGTGCATAAGAGTCAAAATGTGATTTCAGTTTTGCCGGGTCATATTCCAGCGTCTTGTTCAAGAATACCAGCACGCCAATGATCACCGCAAACGAGATGATTTTGGGTAGCAGTCCTTTCTTGAACGAGTTAATAAACCAGACCGAAATGATAAATGCGGCAATCATGCCCACCAGCGGCGCCAGGATGATAAAACTTACTGTTTTAATAACTGGTTCCGGGTTTACCGAATGGAAGCCAGCGTGTGCAATAGCAGCACCGGCAAAGCCACCGATAAGGGTATGCGAAGAAGACGAAGGAATACCAAACCACCAGGTCAGCAAGTTCCAGCTGATGGCAGCAAGCAAACCTGAGATGATAACGGGCAGGGTGATGAATTCTTCTTTTACAGTTTTGGAGATCGTATTGGCAACCCCATGATCTTTGAAAATGAAGAACGCTGCAAAGTTGAACAATGCTGCCCAAACAACAGCCTGCAGCGGCGTCAGTACTTTTGTGGAAACGACGGTGGCGATGGAGTTGGCTGCATCGTGGAAACCGTTGATGTAGTCAAATATCAGCGCCAGAGCGATGATTACAATAAGGAGTGCCGGCATAAAATTGAATGAAACAGATTAAGAGTATTTGATGATAATAGACTCAATGACATTCGCTGCATCTTCACATTTATCTGTTACGATTTCGAGCATCTGGAACAAGTCTTTTTTCTTGATCAGTTCAATCGGGTTGATATTGGAAGAGAACAGCCCGATCATTGCTTTATCGAGCAGCTCGTCGCCTTCGTTCTCAAGGCTGTTGATTTTTACACATGCTTCGGTGATAGAACGCAGATCGCGCATATTACGAAGCTCTTTTACTGCTTTGTTCAGTTCATTTACCGAACGGTGGATGATATCTGCAAAGCCAACTGTGATAGCATCTTTCTCATGAATGCTGTAATTGACAATTCTTTTGGCTGCGCCCCAGATGTAGTCGGCAACATCGTCGAGTGATGTAGCGAGAAAGTGAATGTCTTCGCGATCAAAAGGAGTAATGAAATTACGGCCCAGCTCAATAAAGATACGGTGGGTGATCTCATCGTTTTTGTGTTCCAGTTCTTCCAGGCTTTTCAGCAAAGAATCACGACGAGCGTAATCCTCTTCAGAAACCGCTTTTTTAAACACTTCACTCATTTGCACCAGAGAAGCGGTTACTTCTTCAAACAATCCGTAGAATACACGGTCTTTCGGCATGAACAGTTTTACAAAAGATCCAAACGCCATAATTCGTTTTAGTTAAAAATTTGGTCGCAAAATTATCTCTTACAAAGGGCTATGTTAAGTCTTAACACAGAATTAATAATTTCTTAACCTTGATTGTGAATAAATAATTATTATAAATTTAAATGTTTATTGTCTTTATATCGCTGATGTCTGATTTCCTGCTATCTGATTTGAAAGGAAATTCTGGAAATCTTGTATAAATACGGGAATCCATGGTGTTGGTCAGGAAGCTTTGTGTGTTCGCGGAACTGCTCGCACAAGAGTAAAAGATGAACTGCGGTCAATCTTTTGAGTCGCATTAAACATTGTTTGGTTCTGCGGGCAAAAGTATCTGTTAATATTGTCCTGACACAATGATAATTCAAACTTAATAATTTGGTAACAGTGAGGTTAAAAATGTTTCGTATGACGTTGATAAAGAAAGTATAATAGGATATGCGAAACGTGTTGTTTGTGTAAAAAGAAGTGTGTATTGAATGAGGTGCGATTATAAACGGACGCGCGGATCGATCTTGCTGTATAGAATATCGGTCAGCAGATTAACGATGATAAAGATGAATGCAGTGAGTAGTACAGCGCCCATAACCAGGGGAAAGTCAAATTTGTCGAGGGCATCAACCGTTATTTTGCCAACGCCTTTCCATCCGAAGATGTATTCGACGAAAAAAGAACCCGCCAGTAATTCGGCCAGCCAGCCAGAGACTGCGGTAATAACTGGGTTAAGCGCATTAGGTAAGGCATGCCGGAAGATAACGCGTGTTTTGGTCAGCCCTTTGGCATTGGCTGTGCGGATATAGTCCTGTGATAAAACATCCAGCATAGCGCTGCGGGTCAGCTGTGTGATGATCGCCAGCGGACGAATGCCTAGTGCTAACGCCGGTAAAATCAGATTGCGCAGCATGAGTCTTTTTCCTTTGAATGCATCATATTCCCAAAGGCTGCCCGTCATATTCAGGCCGGTAATGCTGTGCAATAAAAAGCCGAAGAAATAAGCAATCAGTAAGGCTGCGAAAAAGGAAGGCATAGAGATGCCCGCTACACTCGCCACGATTGAAGATGTATCAAGCCAGGTATCTTTTTTGAGTGCAGCTAACGTACCGAGTAAGATGCCAATGATAGTAGCAAACGTCATTGCTGCCAGTGCTAGTATAATGGTTCCGGGTAATGCTTCTGAAAGTACGGCGCTTACTTCTTTTTTGGTGCGGTAAGAACGGCCGAGATAAGGCCATTTGGCAGCAATGCACCTGGAAGAAAGCGGAATCAGTTTTTGATAATGGTACTTTGTTTGTGTGGCCGAATCATTCTCGTGCAGTCCGATCGGTGAAAGGTCATTCAGGTAAAGGCAATAGCGCAGCCACATCGGTTTGTCTAAATTCAGGTCGCGGCGTGCATTTTCAATGGACGCAAGGTCGCTGCGCTGGCCCATTACCAGTCGTGCAGGATCTGCAGGTAGTACGTTGAACATAAAGAACACCAACGTTACCACACCCCAAAGAATAAACAGGCTGTACCTGATTCGTTTTGCTAAAAACCTGATCATCTATTTAGTTGACAGTTCTCAATATTAATTGACAACATTAATTTGAGTTGACAATTGACAATGGTGTTGGGAGTCAATTTGGGAAAACTGTCAACTGTCCATTGTCAATTGAAAATTTAGTTATGCCAATCCACTTGTTTCGGATAGTCACGGAAGCTCCATTTGTTGACTACCGTGCCATTATTCAGTAACATGAGACCAGGATTGGTGCGCATGCCGGTTTTGCTTGCTGTATTGTCTACCACCAGCAGATTGAATTTGGTCAGATTCCATTTTTGCAGGAATGCCATAGTGCTCGGCTGGTCAGAGGAAGACAATATATAGGTTGGGATGTTTTTCGCTTCGGCTGCGTCCAGCAATTGTTTCAAACGATCCATATTGTCGGTCCGCGCTTTGTTGACATCGCGAACAAAGAAAAGAAACACATAACCCGGTGCTTTCAATACTTCATCTGTGTGATCATTGCCTTCGTAATCGCTCAGTTTAAAATCCTTGATTGCCGCTTCACCCGTACCTTCTTTAATCAGTTTGGTTTTGCTGTCCACAAATTTCCAGGTACTGTCCTGCCATGGATAATCAGCGGTTGTGAAATCTTTCTTCACACCGTCTTTTTCATAAGTCAATACCGTTTCAAAAACGGGAGGCTGAGCGCCTGGCGGCAGTTGTGATTTCTCGTAGAGATTATTGCCAATTTTATAAGGCAGACAATCGTAGAAAGGCAGATGTTCCAAAACATACCACTGAATACCAAATGCAAAGAATACTGTAATGATCATCAGGGCCAGGCTAGGGTAGCCGCTGAACAGCGGTTTGATGCGCTTGCGGAAAATCCAGAGTACAATGGCCATTACCAGCAGCGCAACATCCTTATAAAAGGTTTCGGTATTCGTTATTTTAATACAGTCACCAAAACAGCCGCATTCTTTGATTTTTCCGGAGAATAAGACATAGGCAGTGAGGAACGTGAAAAACGTAATCAGTAATAATAAAAGCATGGAGAAGACGCGCTGCGCAAAACCGAGTAACAAAGCCACGCCGGCAATGATCTCAAAAGCGATCATCAGTACAGATAATGACAGAGACCAGGAAATGAGACTTGGCATATGCCAGACCTCAAAAAACTCCATCATTTTATAACTTAATCCAAGCGGGTCATTTGCCTTCACCAGTCCTGAGAAAATAAACAGAACGCCTACCACAATCCTTAGTAACCAGAGAACGTATTTCATTATTGATAGATTGTTGATTTATGATTTTTGATTGAGTGTTTGGGTTGTAGAGACGTAGCATGCTACGTCTCTACGCTATGTTGTGCCCTTCGCCTCCGCTCAGGGTGACAGTATGATTAAACATGTTGACGTTTGACGTTTCACCATTGACCATTCACGATTCACCGATCTTGATCAGTGCAAACATTGCATAGTTTACAATATCGGCAAAGTTCGCGTCAATTCCTTCTGAGACTAAAGTTTGTCCGTCGTTGGCAACAATCTGGCGAACACGCAGCAGTTTTGTGAGAATAAGATCTACAAAAGATTCCTGCGACATATCGCGCCATGCTTCACCATAGTCATGATTTTTTTCCAGCATCAGGTCTTCGATTTCCTTTGCTTTTGCTTCATACCATTGCTTTGCTTCATCGAGGCTTAGCTCAAAAGGTGTCTCCTTCGGCAGCACTTCCTGTACCATTGCGATAATGCCATAGTTCACGATACCTACAAATTCGCTTTCAATACTATCACCGATTTTCTGTTTGCCCGTTTCCTGTATCTGGCGGATGCGCCATGCTTTAATATATATCTGGTCTACGATAGAAATGGTGCGGAGTACACGCCATGAAGTACCATAGTCCTTTGCTTTTTTTACATATAAATCTTTACAGCGGGTAATTACCTCGTGATATTGTTGGAGCGTTTTTGTCATCTGTGTAATATTGTGTGCGATGCTGAAAGCATTGTTTTAAAACGATGAGTTCCAAAAATACACTTTTACCCATACAAACCACCCTTCAAAGCCGCGGCCAGCTGCTCAATCTTGAATGTCCTGTTGTAATGGGTATTCTCAACGTTACGCCGGACAGTTTCTATACTAAAGGACGGGACAGCGATGCAGATGGTTTGCTGCGAAATGCTGAAAAAATGTTAAACCAGGGCGCCAGGATCCTTGATATTGGCGGCGCTTCTACAAGGCCGGGTTCAGACATCAGCGACGCAGAGGAGGAGCTGGCCCGTGTAATACCTGTTATGAACGCCATCAGCAATCGTTTTCCGGAAGCATGGTTGTCGATCGATACATATCATTCTAACGTAGCGAGGGAAGCCATACAGGCCGGTGCGCACATCGTCAATGATATTAGCAGTGGCAAGATCGATGCGGAAATGATGCAGATTGTAGCTGCGCTGAAAGTACCTTATATAGGTATGCATATGCAGGGCGTACCAAAAAATATGCAGGAAAATCCGCAGTATGAAAATGTAACTGTTGAGGTGCGGAAAGGTCTCGGAGATATGTGTCAGCAGGCGTCAGAAGCGGGCATTACTGATATTGTTGTTGATCTGGGTTTTGGTTTTGGCAAAACAGTGGCGCATAATTTCGAATTGCTGCGCAATATGCATACTTTTCGGATGCTTGGAAAGCCAATACTGGCAGGACTTTCGAGAAAGTCGATGATCTGCAAGACGCTTCATGTAAATCCGGAACATGCTTTAAATGGTACCACAGCACTAAATATGGTGGCGCTGCAGCAGGGCGCCAACATACTTCGGGTGCACGATGTAAAGGAAGCCGTTGAGGTAATTTCTTTGTTCCGAGCTTTGAAATAATGAATAGAAAATAATAATTTATTTTTTGTTAATGCATTTTGCATTGATAAATGCGGCCACTCATTATTTGGGTGGCCGCATTTATATGTGTGTTTAATAATGTCTGAAATGCAGTTGGGATATGGGTTTTGGTGAGAATTTTGATATGTAGAATATTTTACACAAACTAAAAATCTCAATAAAGCTTCAAAATATCGATGTGTTTTATGTATTATTTTATAAATGATGTAGGGAAACGTTCTTTTTCATGATTTAGTATAAACTGAAAAAAAAAATAGATCACAATTTGTTTTTTTCTAATACTATTTCGTAATTTTTCTTTCTACCCACCCGTCATTCCCACCAATTCCCCAATTTTCCCACTCCATGATTTCACCTTTGTTGGTTCATAAATTGTTTAACAGGTCAGCGTCCTTTCGTTTCCCAATTTATCGACTTGCATAGACTAATTGCGTTGAAAACAGCAAACAGTAACATTTTAACCAAAACAAAAAACAATTGTAGTCTATGTTCAGAAACAAAACTACCCGCTTGTCGATCTTAGCTTCTCTGCTATTCTCTAGTTTAATCGCAACAGCGCAAACCAATGAAACTCCTCTCGTAAATGGCCACGGTACCGGTCTTATTTCATTAACGCCACAACAAATAGCCGAACAACCTCAGGTAAATTGGGACATCCTGGCTAAGTATTCACCTTTAAAAAATGCAGCATTACAACGCACCACAGGTGCCAACGGTGTTATGCTCCCAACCCCGCCAATCATGGATCAGGGTCAGCAAGGCAGCTGTGTGGGATTTGCTTACGCAACAGCAATGAGTATTATGCTGGATGAAGCAATGGGAAATGTTGCCTGGACAGCTGATATTGTACGCAGCCCGGCTTATATCTATAATCAGATTAAAGGGAGCAGCAATTGTGCCAGCGGCTCTAGTCCGGTAAGCGCGGCAAGCCTGTTGGCTAGTTCTGGTGTTTGCTCCTGGAATGCGATGGTGTACAATCAGCTTGATTGTTCCACAATGCCTACCAGTGCACAAAATGCGCTGGCTGCACAAGTAAAAGGTGGCACCAACGGTGGTAACGCCTGGTTGAACGGCAGTTCAATAACCGATTACAAAAATGCGCTGAACTTAGGTTATCCGGTTGCCGGCTGCATCAACGCTAGTACTTTTGCAGTAAACGCTCAAGGTGTGATCACGAGCTACACCAGCTCTGGTGCTAACCACTGCGTTTGTGTGGTTGGATACGACGACAGTGCACAATTGTTGAAAGTACAGAATTCATGGAGTGCTTCATGGGGCGCTTCTGGTTTCTTCTACGTTCCGTATACTGCCGTTGCGGGTAATTTCTTCTGTGGTGGTGCAAACGTAATTTATGGTGTTAGCTATGGCAGCGTTACTCCGCCGCCAACACCTCCAACACCTCCGACACCGCCAACGCCAGTAGCTACAAATGCTACTTTCTTTACTAATTGCAGCTACGGTGGTACGTCTGTAACGCTGGCCGCAGGTAATTACAACAGTAGTGATCTGGTTGCTAAGGGCATTGGAACGAATACGATTTCTTCATTGCAGGTGACTGGCTGTAAAGTGACTTTGTACGCTAAGGCAAACTATACAGGATCAAGCAAAATTTATACAGCGAATAACTCATGTCTGACTATTGATAAGTTTGACAATAAAACCATGTCGCTGAAAATAGCTGCTACTACAGCTGCTTTGGCTTCTGTAAATGAAGCTACGGGCTTTGATGTAGAAGTTAGTCCTAATCCTGCAAGTGACAAGTTGGTTGTGCATATTGATGGCTCAAACGAAGCGGCTCATGTACAACTGATGAATCTGCAGGGGCAGGTTGTGATTGACAGAACTGAAACTATTAATGGTTCTACTGATGTGACTGTAGAACGCGGTTCATTGGCCGCTGGTATGTATATTCTGCAAGTAGTGCAGGGTAGCAGCCGCGATCAACAGAAAGTAGTTTTTAACTAGTTCGGAAAAAATTATAGCAAGAACGAAGCAGTCGCCTGTGGCGGCTGCTTTTTCTTTTATTTAAACATAAAATGAAGAGGAGCTTTGCGAAAAAAAATTTGCAGTATTATTGCAGCCCTGAAAAAGCGGGTGATCCCGTTTTGATTTAATTAAACCAAGCAAAAGTGAAAAAAATCCTATTCAGTATTTCTTTACTGACGTCTATTTATTCGAATGGACAATCCGTCATTCAATGGGACGGTCAATATCAGTTGCAGTTTTCCGATTTCCAGTCAAAAGCGACGCAGCTCACCGGCGCAAGAGTATATAGTATTAATCCTGGTGACAGAATTAGTTTTGCGTATAACACGACTAATGGTCAATTACTGTTCACCAAAAACTTTAATTCCACTGTCAGCTGCTCTTTTAACCGGGAGATCGCCGCGCTAATGGCTCCCGATGAAGAAACGGCAAATGCTTTATTGAACTATGCACGTTACGAATTTGACCTTTCGGAATTGTACGCACGAAAATTGAGAAAGCGTTTCTATGAAGGAAAAACTATCGCGTCAGGAATAACGTTTTTTGATCCGTTGTATGATGCCGTGCAGAAGGAATATTCTGCCAGGAACGGGCTAGATGCGCAAGAGACGGACATGGGAAGGAATGAAATACTGCTGAAGGAAAAACATGAGCAGGTGCTGAAGGAAATTGCGGATTTGGAAGATTTTTGCAAAACATGCAAACCAGCTAAAAAGCATAAAGTATAGTTCTGGCTACATTCCAGTGTTTCAGACTGATAATATGCAAAACGAGCAACGAAAGAATCGTTGCTCGTTTTGTTTTATTCTGTTTGTCTTACTTGCTTATTTTCTGCGTAGCGCTATGGCCTTCGTTAGTAGTAACGCGTATTAAGTAAATACCGCTGGTCAATTGTGTCAAACCATCAATCGTATATACTGTAGCACCTTTTTGGAAGAATGCGGATATGCTGACTAAGGTTTTGCCACTGAGATCGATTAATGAAATTGTTCCTTTTATGTCAGTCCCTGTATTAACGGTAACGTTCAGTTTGTCCTTAAATGGAACAGGCGTTACTTGATTAATAGCAATTTCAGGTGCGGTAGCAGTATTGTTCCCTTCTCCGTTCAGTTTTACCACGTTGCTATAAGAAAATTTATCGTTATTGTCCACCATTTTCAAACGATAGTAAGCAACGCTCCCGGTACTGTAAGCAAAAGAATAGTTGTGCGTCAACGTTACTTCTGTCGCAGCATTTACGACTCCGATTACCGTGAAGTTATTGCCGTCTGTGCTATGTTCTACTTCAAAATGATGAAGGTCTTTTTCTTCTGTTGTAGTCCAGGTTAGATTATCCACATTATTATTTCTGTTACCTAAGAAGGTGATTAGCTTCAGTGGCAGTGGTGCTATTAGATTTACCTGTGCAGATGCAGGGCAATTGTATGCATTATTAGCTACTAGCGTGTAGACTGCATCATCTACCGCTTTTCTGTAATCAGGTATTGTGTACGTGTTGTTTGTTGCTCCGGCGATGTTTATGCTGTTTTTTCTCCATTGCATAGAACCTACAAGGCCGGTTACCGTTGCCGTGAGTGTTACATTTGGTGCTGCTGCCAATACATCAATTGTTGAATTGACTACAGGAGGAGGATTGACACTTACCGTGTATGTTACTGGTGTACCTGTTGCATTCTGTGTACCTGTTTGTGTTTGATAGGTCTTTACCGGAGTCATCGTATAAGTAACAACACCTGGCGTGATACCGTTATTAGCCAGTGTATTATTGATAGCTGGTGCGGCGACAGCATTATTTGCCTGTCCGGTAACAGTTCCGGAAGTCAACACGGAAGTCCAGGTATATTTGGTATTGCTTATATCTGCAACAGGTATTCCCGTTGGAGTCGTGTTGCCACAGATGGTTTCCGAAGCAGCAGCTGCAATTGGGATACGATAGGTCGTAACTTTTGAAGTGTCGTCGTTTTGATTCGCGTCAATAAATCCGGTAGGCGCCGTTACATAAGCGGTTGTATTCAACGAATCGTCAGTATTACCAGTAAAGTTAGCAGTACCGGTAAACGTGAATGTGCTATAGCTATTTGCTTTGAGTGTAAGCGTGCCATTATATTGACTGCCGTTATAGCTGCCAGCAGTGAGTGCATTACCTGCAGTTACGGGCGTAAAGACGGGATTGCCTGAAGGACTGAAATTAGCAGGCAACAAGTCTGTAAAATTTACACCCGAAATATCGGTTACATCCTCATTATAGACATTTACATTGTAGGTTACTGTGCCGCCTGGAGATACAGTAGTTGTACCTGTTTTTACGACCCGCAACTGTGCGGGGGAGCTCACCACAACGTTTCTAATTTCGTGTATGTCCGTAAAAGAACCAGTAGATGCCGCAACACCAATTTTAAGTGTTGCCGGTGGAGGCGTATTGATTGTGTACGGGGCAATTACCTGCACCATTGGGCCATTAAGACTAGCCTGCATAGAAACGGATACCTGGTACTTACCGAGGGGGCTATTATAAATAATGGCGACTCGTCCTTTAAGAAAATAGGCACTTTGTGCAGGCCGTGTAGCTGCGTAACCATAGTCGAACCACGGTATGCCAAGCGGGGTATTGGATACTGCTGTGCCCGTAAGATAGGGATAACCATCGGTAGCAGCACCATGCATTGATACGCTTTCTCTAACATAGCCCGGACCGCCACCCCAGGAAGAAAAACCTCCGTATTCGTCAAAGCCAACACCAACATAGCCACCCGACAGGCCATTGTATCCCAAAAAGCCACCATAACCGCCGATAGTAAAAGTTCCGGGGCCATAGGAGCCGTCAAAAAGAAAAAGAGAAATCCCATCGGCCGGAGTACCGCTTGTTTTACCCCAGCAGGCAAGTTCAAATTCGGCCACAAAGCCTGTGGTAGAAGGAAATGCCTGATTAAAGTATGCATAGCCTGCCTGGTTAGCAGTTGCATCGGTAAGACGCAGATAACCAGAACCCACAGGATCAATACTGTTAGCTGCGGTAAGGTACGCGCTACCTCCAATGATAAGAGAGTTGGCCGTAGTTCCCGTACAAGGTTCATTAAAAGATATTTGACTAATTGCTTTATTGCTGAATAAACCAAGTGTTGCCAGTAGCAGTGATATTTTGAATGTTTGTCTCATATTTATATATGATTAATTACATGCAAATTTCCGCAAGAAATGGGCCTGGTGCAGGACTAATAAGGCATAAAACTGATCCAATCGGACATTTTAAACAGGGCAACCCTGCTTAAAGATGTATTTGTACAGTGTAAAAAGTCAGAAACTACTTTATCTAAAGTAAAAGCTTGCCGGTTTTTGATACGGCATTTCACTCAAATTCACCATGTAAAGCTGCTTTTTGAAATTTTTTTTGTTAAGGTTGCTAACATATTGAATTAAACGCTGTATATACTGATTGCCAGAGTTTGTTGGTAGTCAAGTGCTCATTGAATCAACTAGTTTATATACTGCTTGTTTTTTGATTGTTAATTGACTGGTAATCATTTATTTGTGTTTTTGTTTGGCATTCTGTTTGTGTTTTCAGCATTGCTCAGTTGGGCGATTTTATGAAAAAAATGGAATTCATGTCTAAAAGAACTATTCGATTATCAATTTTGATTTCTTACCTGTTAACAGGTGTAAGCGCATTCGCTCAAAATTCCCAGACACCTATTGTGAATGGGCATGGTACAGGGGCGCTGCCTATTCCTCACGAAAAAATGGCCACATTGCCAAAGGTAAATTGGGACACATTGGCGAAGTATACGCCGGTCACAAATAGAGCAATGATGAAAACCACGGGGGCGAGTGGGAGCGTTACTTTACCAACTCCACCTATTATGAATCAGGGTGCGCAAGGTAGCTGTGTTGGTTTTGGATTTGCAGCATTGATGAGCATCATGCTGGATGAGGCAATGGGAAATGTGCCGTACACAAATGATATTGTGCGTAGCCCCGCTTATATCTATAACCAGATTCACTCAGGGAATTGTGGAACGGGATCATCTGTTGATGCTGCAGTTAATTTATTAGGTAAGGATGGTGTCTGTTCCTGGAATGCGATGCCGTACAACCAGTCTGATTGTGCCACTCAGCCAAACAGCGCGCAAAATGCATTAGCCGCTCAGTGCAGAGGCGGTGTTACAGGCGGTAATGCATGGCTGACTTCCAGCTCTTTGACAGACATTAAAAAAGCACTGGACCTTGGATATCCGATTGCTGCAACCATTGATATTTCCGATGCTGTGTTCAATGGGCAAGGAATACTAACCAGCTTCAAAAAAAATCTCGATCACTGTGTATGCATTGTTGGGTATGATGATAATACGCAATTGGTAAAAGTGCAAAACTCGTGGGGGACCTGGTGGGGCGATAACGGCTTTTTTTATGTTCCATATACCTCAGTTGCCGATACTTTTTTTCTCGGTTTAAATGTTATTTATGGCGTCAACTACAACAGTCAACCGCTGCCTTTTGCCGGCATTCAGACTTTGCCAAGTACTGCAGCAAAGCTAAGTGGTACAGTAATCGGTAGCAGTGGGTCATGGAATAATAATCCGGGTCTGGTGAAGGAAAAAGGTTTTGATGGAGACGTCAATACTTACTATGACGCTGCTCTTCCCAGCGGTCAATGGCTGGGGCTTGATTTAGGAAGCACAAAAAACATCCGTTATATAAAATTCAGACCACGTCAGAGTTATGAAAACCGCATGCAGGCTGGGCTTTTCCAAATAAGCGGTGATAGTAGCTTTACAAACCCGGTTACCCTTTATGCCGTACCTTTTGATACGCTTCAATTCAAAGATTATTATGTAGGAAGTACTAACGGCAATGGTGTCAATGCAAGGTATATACGATATATAGGTTCTGGCGGCGGCGCTTGTAATGTAGCAGAGATTACGATAATGACGGATGCGAATGCAACGTCTACATCTTTTGTAAGTACGCAAACCACAAGTGGCTCGGTTGCACAGCTTACAGGTACCGTGATTGGTAGTACCGGTTCGTGGAACAATAATCCAAATGCGACAAAGGCCAGTGCTTTTGATGGCAATATCAATACATTTTTTGATGCGCCTACAGGCAATGGTCAGTGGGTAGGGCTTGATTTGAGTACCGCTCAAAACATTAGCTATATTAAATTCAGACCGCGTCAAGGTTATGAAGACCGTATGTATGGTGGTAAGTTTCAGATAAGCACAGATGCTGCGTTTACGAATCCGACTACTGTTTATCAGATTCCAAACAGTCCGCTTAGTTTTCAGGACTACTACATTGCAAGTGTTGATCCTAATGGCGTATCCGCAAGATATGTGCGTTATCTGAGCCCTGATGTTGGTTTCGGTAATGTAGCAGAAATTACGGTGATGAGTGCTGCCAGTTCTGTAAATACATCTTTTGTAAGTACGCAGGCCACAAATAGAATAATTACACTGTTAACAGGTACTGTAATTGGTAGTGCCGGTTCGTGGAACAATAATCCCTATGCGACAAAGTCCAGTGCTTTTGATGGTAATGTCAATACATTTTTTGATGCGCCTACGGGCAATGGTCAATGGGTAGGACTTGATTTGAGTACCACTCAAAATATTAGCTACATTAAATTCACACCACGTCAGGGTTATGAAGACCGCATGTATGGAGGTAAGTTTCAGATAAGCACAGACGCTGCATTTACGAACCCGACTACGATTTACCAGATTCCAAACAGTCCGCTTAGTTTTCAGGACTACTACATTGTAAGTGTTGATCCTAATGGTGTGCCTGCGAGATATGTGCGCTACATGAGTCCTGATGGTGGTTTTGGTAATGTGGCAGAAATCTCTGTGATGAGTATTGCGGCAACTCCGGTCACAGCGGCGATTTTTTATACTGATTGTAACTATGGCGGGACTTCCGTTTCGCTACAGCCGGGTAGCTATAATATGAGTGATTTAATTGCGGATGGAATCGGTAATGACGCATTGTCTTCTTTAAAAATTATGAATGGGTATACCGTCACTTTGTATTCTGACGCAGACTTTTCGGGAGTTCCTTTAACTTTAACACTCAGCAATACATGTCTTCTTTCCTATAATTTTAACGATCTAACTTCTTCTATAAAGATTTCTTCTTTGGGTACCGCAGCACTTGGTTCTATAGAAAATACCGCAGGGGCACCATTGTCGATGCAGTTAAGTCCAAATCCTGCTTTCGATAAAGTTCAGTTACATTTTGACGGCGCTAAGGCTGGCGAAATCAGTCTTCAGGTTTTAAACCTGCAAGGCCAGACAGTAATCAACAAAACATTGGTGCTCCATGAAGGAAGTAACGATCTTACATTGGAACGTGGTTCATTGCCCGCAGGTATGTACATCATAAAGGCTGCGAGTGACGATAATCGTGCAACGGCAAAAGTTGTTTTCGAATAACTGTCTTAAATATTTAATTCCGGAAGACAGATGCATTAAGAATGCTATCTGCAGATTTAAGGAAAATTATCAGCGATAATTTGTGTTGCATAAAAATGGCTGCCTCCGTAGGGCAGCCATTTCCAATTGTATGAAAGTCGTTTCTAACCCAGCATTGGGTGGCGTTTAAATTCTTTCTCTCTGTCGAAATTGTAGCGGTAAGTAGTGAGCTTGCGACTACGTGTCGTGCCAAGGCTTTCCGCAATATTGATCATTTTTGGGTTAAAATCCCCAATCCACTGCATTTCATAATCTTCATATTTCGCAGTCGACTGCATGACTTTGGCACCTTCTATAATAATGTAAGCATCTACGCCTTTGCCCTGAAATTCAGGCACCACTCCAAAGACAAGCCCCAGGAAGCGGGAGCATTTACCAAATTTCTTCAGCCAGAGGAAATATAGTTTTTGGAACAGACCGAATTTGCCACCCATGTGTTTAAAAAACTGGTTGAGATCCGGCAGGTTTACCCACATTGCAACCGGGTCTTCTTTATAATAGGCAAACCATATGAGATGCTCGTCCATGACGGGTTTCATCGTCTTGAACATCTTTTGCACGACGCGTTCTTCCAGCTCTTTGCCGCCCGCATGTTTCGCCCATGCTTTATTGTAAACGATGGTAAAATCTTTAGCAAATTTTTCAAGTTCCACTTTACGGATATGACGTGCAGAAAAGTCTGGGTCTTTAGAGATCTCATCATGACGTTGGTAGAATTTATCCTGTGGACGGCTTTGCACCTTCATCGCAAAACAGATCTGGTGGAAGTACGGTTGAAACCCGTAGTTTTCCATCAATTGCTTATAGTATGGCGGATTGTAGTTCATACAATACAGCGGTGGCTGAAATCCTTCCACCTGCAATCCCCACCAGCGCTCGCGTTCACCGAAATTGATCGGGCCATCCATCGCTTCCATCCCACGTTCCCGCAACCATTTTTTACAGTAGTCAAACATGAAATTTGCGGCGTCCTGGCGATTGATGCATTCAAAAAAACCAATGCCACCTACAGGGCCATCGTCACCCTTGTTCTTATATTTCTTGTTCACAAACGCCGCAACACGGCCGAGCATTTGTCCGTACACATCTTTTAAGATCCAGCGCGTACATTCACCTTGTTTGAAAAACTTATTCTTAGCCGGGTCGAATACTTCTTCAATATCCTTATCCAGCGGACGGATCCAGTTCGGGTCATTTCTGTAAATATCTATAGCTATCTGCAGAAACATACTTTTGTCTGTTTCCGTTTTCACCTCGTGCATTACCATATTGTAGCAGAAAAATCTTTAGGATTGGAAAGATACGCCATTATTAAACAAATTGACAGCCGTCTGATAATGACGGAAACTATTTTGCAACCAACGTTACAGCTTCGATTGGGCCTGAGTTGCGTCGCACGTTTCATCGACAGTGCTGCTATTAGGCAACCATATTTGTTCTGGTCTGCCTTGTCTACAAACGCCAGGAGCTCGCCCCAGCTTATCTTTTTGCAGGTTGCGTTCCATACATTTCATTGATAGTGGCTATGAACCGGCGTTTTTGAAAGATCGCACTGTTTAATTGTGTTGTTCCTTATGACACAGTTTTAAGCTTTAGGTTTTACGCTTTTAGCTTAATCACAAATATTCAATCGCAAATACTATATTGCGTATACATGCAGTGGATCTACTGGTTATTAGCTATACTCCTTTCGTTAGGTGCGGGTTATTGGGTTTACAGGGCCGATAAACGTCGTGCTGTTCCATATCCTTGGCTGACCGCCTTGTTGCGTTCTTTGGTTGTATTTTTAACCGCTTTGCTGCTGCTGATTCCTACGCTTAATATTCATAAAAATGAAACCGAGCAGCCTGTTGTATTGCTTTTGCAGGATAATTCACGTTCTATTGCCGAAGCTTTAAAATCAGATACGGCCGCTTATCACAAAGACATGGAAGCCTTGCTCCAAAAGCTTTCCGACAAATATCACGTGGTAAAATGGGGCTTTGGTGCTACAACGCGCGAAGACAGCCTGTTTCAATACAATCTTCCTGCTACAGATATCGCCGCGGCTTTACAGCGTGCTCAGGAATTTTACGGGCGGCAAAACCTGGGCGCGATCATTCTTGCTACCGATGGTCGATTTAATCAGGGTGCCCATCCGCAGTTTCAACCGCTGGCTTTAAATGCGGGTTTGTATACTGTTGCAATCGGTGATAGCGCTGCTGCAAAAGACATCCGTATTGGGCAGGTTTACGCCAATAAAACAGTTGCACTCAATAGCCAGTTCGAAGTCCGTGCTGATCTGATCGCAACGCGTTGCAACGGTTATAGCAATAATGTAAGCTTGCAGGAAACAGGTGCAGGGACACTGGCAACTAGTCCCGTGTCTTTTAACTCCGATCAGTCCGATCGTTCTGTTTCTTTTTCGGTGAAAGCTGATAAGCCTGGTTTACATCATTACAATATTTCATTACCACCAGCAGATGGCGAACAAAACGTGGCCAACAACCGTCGCGATTTATTCGTAGAAGTAGTTGATGAAAAGAAAAACATACTCATTGCTACAGCATCACCGCATCCGGATGTAAATGCTTTGCGCGAAGCGCTTGAAGGAATTGAAACATACAAAGTAACGATCCGTACGATTGATAATTTACCTGCCTCACTGAACGATTATCAGGTGATCATTTTGCATGGGTTGCCATCTGGCGGAGGAAATCTGCCACAGCAACTATTGCAGTCGAAGAAGCCCGTATGGTATATTCTGGGACCGCAATCGAATACTAATGCGATCAATCAACTTCAAAAGACTGCAACGCTTAATGTAAATGCTGTAGCGCAGCGCGATGCATTGCCCGCGTATAACGCTTCCTTTAACGGGTTCACGCTGCCTTCTGATATTGCAGCTGTTTTTGATAAAATGCCGCCTTTAAGTGTACCGGTGGGTGAAATAAAACCGTCACCGGATGCTGCCGTATTATTGACGCAGCGCGCTGGGACAACACCGTTATGGATGGTTCATTCAGGAAGCCCTTCTGTTGCATTGCTGATGGGCGAGGGTATCTGGCGCTGGCGTCTTTATGAGTACAAAAATTTTAATCGTCACGAAGTAATTGATGAATGTATCCGGCAAACGGTTTCGTTGCTGGCAGCTAATACGAGTGAACGGCCTTTTCACGTTGAATTGCCAAAATATGTCTGGAGTGATCAGGAAGCAGTTATACTGAATGCTTATTTGCTCAATGCAAACAACGAGCAGGTAAATACCGCTGATGTGCAAATTACAATAACAGATAGTGCTGGTCGCAAACAGCAACTAGCTTTTGAGCGTTCGGGAAATGCTTATCGTTTAAATATTGGTGTGCATGCCGGAGGTTCCTATACTTATCTGGCACAGACTAAGTATAACGATAAAACCTACACTGCCGCTGGCAGCTTTGTGGTGGAGAGCATTCCGCTGGAATTAATGCAAACCGGTGCGGATTATCCATTGCTGTATACACTTGCAAGAAAATATAATGGCGCATTTGTTCCGCGTACACAACTGGCTTCTTTATACGACAGCATTACTGCGAATAAAAGTATTCATCCGCTCATTCGCACCAATACGGAAGCTGTTCCATTAGTAGACTGGAAATGGTTTTTCTTTTTGATTCTTGCATTTGCCGCCGGAGAGTGGTTGTTGCGAAAATATTGGCTCGCGCAATAATAGTTGAGGTTATACGCTCGAGGTCAGATTTTAAAATTTGGTACGGTTCTTGCTCAGTATCAAACATGAATGAATACAAAGATTTAAACGTTTGGCAAAAAACGAAGGCGCTTGTTGTCCGCATTTATGAAATTACAAAAGCATTTCCTGACGCGCAGGGTTACGGGATTGCAGAAGAAATGCGACGTTCCGTCATTTTCGTCCCTTGTAATATTGCAAAGGGTTGTTGGGGATTTATGACCAGGGAAAAGCTCCAGTTTTTAACTGAAGCCAGAAATTTACTTTTCCAGTTAGATACTCAGATTTGCATCGCGCACGATCTGGGCAATCTGAAACAGGACGTTAAGGATAGCCTTATTGTTGATATCGTTGCCTGTCAGAAAATGCTTAGCGGATTAATTAGCCACAACAGAGAAAGACTGGAAAAGAAAACGACGCTCAATCAGCCGGTAGAAGAAAAGAAGTAAGCTAGTTTCTAGCGTCCAGGTTAAAAGAAATACATTTCTCCGGATACTCTGCAGCATGTTTATAGACGAGGTTACGTATGTAATCGTTGTCCTGTAAAGGTTCCAATTCAGCCTGCAGTTTGTCGAGGTCGTTGAGCAGACGCTCTTCTTTGATGTAGCCCATGCCGTAGATATTACCGTTGCGGATAAGGATACAACTTTGTTCTTCTGCCGTCAAACCTTGGTCAAGCAAAATGAAAGTAGGCAGGTGTGTCTGAATCCAGTTGACAGCATCCTTCACGCGTTCGTTATAAAACGCAGGATCAATATTGGCGCCACAGGTTCCTGTGCAGCCTGTGGCATCAATTCCATTTTCGCAGTCGGCACTTTTAGCCATATTACAAAGGCGAGGGCAGAGCTCAAATTCTGTAATCATCTGGCGCAACCAATGGTGTCCTTCAATAATGGTGTTGAATGTATATAGTGGCTTGAAATGATTCTTGTTTTTTTCGATAGCCAGGCGCATATAGCCGAGCTGATCTTCATAAGCAAAAAGACCAAACTGTGGCAAATAGCCTTTCTGGCTACGGTTATGCAACGGCCATAACTTCCGGATTTCAACGCTCTCCAAAATGTGCGCCATCAGTTCCGTTGCACATGGTTTAAAGCTGATGCGATAAATATCACGCAGAAAATCCTGTTTTTGCTTGCCTGCTTTATTGTTGGAGAAATGGCTTTTAACGCGCTTTTTCAGGTTTAAAGCCTTGCCTACATAAATGATCTTGCCGCGTACATCGTAGAAATAATAAACACCTGGTGACGGCGGTAAACTATCTAACTGCTCGATAGGTACGTTAGGCGGCAGATATTGTTCGCTATTGCGGCCTTTCAGCATTGATGCAATCACTTCCTCGCTGTCTCTTGCTACCAGATAGGCAAACAGATCAGACGTTGCCAAAGCGTCGCCGCCGGCACGGTGATGATTGTTGTGATTAATCTCCAGATGATGACAAAGTTTGCCAAGATTGTAATGCTTCAGTCCCGGTACAATTTTACGGGCCAGACGAACCGTACATAGCTTACGTAAATTCAGCTCGTAGCCGGCTTCTGAAAGGTGATGCTTTACGAAGGAATAGTCAAAGTTGACATTGTGCGCAACAAAGATTTTGTTTTGCAGCAGTTCGTAAACCTGTGCTGCAATTTCATCAAACGTAGGAGCATTTACAACCATTTCGTTGGAAATACCAGTAAGTGACTGTATGAAAAGCGGAATATGTCTTTGCGGATTAACCAGCGTTTCGTAGACATGCAATACGCGTTCGCCGTCGTGGATGACAATGGCGATTTCGGTTATGCCATTACCCAATGCATAGCTCCCCGTCGTTTCAATATCTACAATAGCGTACAGCATTTGGCTGATATGGATCACTGATCGTACGCGAAGTTAGCTATAATTGTTTTTCCGCGAAGCAGCGACATTTTGAATTAAAAATGAAAAACCCGCAGTGTTTAGACTGCGGGTTTTTATATTGTAAGAAAAATGCTTATTTGATTTTGAAAGCTTTTTTCACTTTAGCAACGTGATCGAGTTTTTCCCAGGTGAAAAGCTCCACTTTTACGTTTTTAGATTTGCCGTCAGCAGATTTGAACGATTTTGTTACAACCTGTGGTTCACGACCCATGTGGCCATAAGCAGCACATTCGCTGTACATCGGTTGACGCAGTTTCAGGCGTTGCTCGATGAAGTAAGGACGCATATCAAATACAGAAGATACAATTTTAGCGATTTCGCCATCGTTCATATCTACTTTCGCGCTACCATAAGTGTTTACATAGATACCCATTGGCTCAGCAACACCGATTGCATAAGAAACCTGTACGAGTACTTCTTCACAAACACCAGCCGCCACGAGGTTTTTAGCGATGTGACGTGTAGCATATGCAGCAGAGCGGTCTACTTTGCTCGGATCTTTACCAGAGAAAGCACCACCACCGTGCGCACCTTTACCACCGTAAGTATCTACGATAATTTTACGGCCTGTAAGACCTGTATCACCGTGTGGACCACCAATCACAAATTTACCAGTTGGGTTGATGTGATATTTGATGGCGTCGTTGAAGAATTTTTTATACTGTGGATTTCCTTTGATCACGCGAGGAATCAGCGTTGCCAGAACGTCTTTTTTAATACGCTCCTGCATCGCTTTTTCGTCAGCGAAATCATCGTGCTGTGTAGAAATTACGATCGTGTCGATGCGTGTAGGCTTGTTGTCATCGCCATACTCTAGTGTAACCTGGCTTTTCGCATCCGGGCGCAGATATTTCATCTGTTTGCCTTCATTGCGGATAGCGCTCAGTTCGCGGAGGAGGATGTGAGCGAGATCCAGTGCCATCGGCATGTAATGAGCGGTTTCGTTTGACGCATAGCCAAACATCATGCCCTGATCGCCTGCACCCTGATCTTCTTTTTTCTTTTTGTCAACACCCTGGTTGATGTCTGGAGATTGTTCGTGAATCGCAGAAAGAACGCCACATGATTTTGCTTCAAACATGTATTCGCTCTTTGTATAACCAATTTTAGAGATTACATCACGAGCAATGCTTTGAACATCGATGTACGTATTTGACTTTACTTCACCAGCCAGTACTACTTGTCCTGTTGTTACCAGGGTTTCACAAGCAATTTTAGACTCGGGGTCCCAAGCAAGGAAATTATCTACTAATGCATCAGATATCTGATCCGCTACCTTGTCAGGATGTCCTTCTGAAACGGACTCTGATGTGAATAAATAAGGCATTCGTTTATGATTTAGAAATTAATGGTTTGAACGAAGATAAAAATGTTTTTTATTCTACCGTAACTGACTTCGCCAGGTTGCGCGGTTGGTCCACATTACAGCCACGGAGGATGGCAATATGGTAAGCGAGCAATTGCAGCGGAACTACCGTTACCAACGGAGAAAGTACTTCTTCCGTTTCCGGCACTTCAATCACGTGATCGGCCAGGTTGCGGATTTGGGTATCTCCTTTGTTTACGATGGCAATGATCTTTCCTTTACGGGCTTTTACTTCCTGAATGTTGGATACGATTTTTTCGTACGCACTCTGGTTGGTTGCCAAGAAAACTACTGGCATTTCTTCATCAATCAGCGCAATCGGGCCGTGCTTCATTTCTGCAGCAGGATAACCTTCTGCGTGGATATAAGAAATTTCTTTCAGTTTCAATGCACCTTCCAGGGCAACCGGGAAGTTTACACCGCGACCGAGATACAGGAAGTTGGTTGCGTCTTTATAAATAGCAGCCAGTTCGCGAATCTGACCATCCAGTTGCAAGGTCTCTTCAATTTTTTCAGGAATATGTTCCAGTTCGTACAGAATCTGACGAAGTTTTGAAGTAGAGATCGTTCCTTTTGACTGCGCAATTTGCAGTGCAAGCAACGTAAGGATGGAAACCTGTGTAGAGAAAGCTTTAGTAGAAGCTACGCCAATCTCAGGACCTGCGTGTGTATAAGAGCCTGCATGAGATACGCGCGCGATAGACGAACCGATTACGTTACAAATGCCGTAGATCAGCGCCTGGCGTTCTTTCGCCATTTCAATCGCAGCCAGTGTGTCCGCTGTTTCACCAGATTGAGAAATCGCAATTACCACATCTGTCTCATTGATGATTGGGTTGCGGTAACGGAATTCAGAAGCATATTCTACTTCTACCGGTACGCGTGCCAATTCTTCAATTAAATATTCTGCGAGCAGACCAGAGTGGTAAGAAGTTCCACAGGCAGTAATGATAAATCTTTCTGCTTTGTCGATTTTGGTAGAAAATTCACTGACGCCACCTAGCTTGATCCAGCCATCGGTAGCACTCATGCGGCCGCGGAATGAATCTTCGATCACTTTAGGTTGTTCGTAAATTTCTTTCAGCATGAAATGTTCGAAACCACCTTTTTCAATGGCTTCGAGGCTCATTTCGAGCTTCTGAATTGCGTGTGATTTTTCAATATTACCCAGCGTCTTGATGGTATAATGCCCGTCTCTTTTGATAACGGCATATTCCTTATCGTCAAGATAGATTACATTTTTGGTGTACTCAATGATTGGTGAAGCATCTGACGCGATGAAAAATTCTTCTTCGCCGATACCTAAAACCATTGGGCTTCCCTTGCGGGCAGCAATCAATGTATCCGGATCGTTTTTCTCCATTACAACGATCGCGTATGCACCGACTACCTCATTCAAGGCAATACGTACTGCATCTTCCAGCGCGCATTTTTCCTGCTTTTTCACCTCTTCGATGAGATTCGCCAATACTTCGGTATCTGTGTCTGAATGGAACACATAGCCGCGTTTTTGCAGCTCTTCTTTCAGCGATGCATAGTTCTCAATGATGCCATTGTGAATAATAGCAATGCTTTCGGAGTGAGAAAGGTGTGGGTGCGCATTACAATCGTTCGGAACACCGTGGGTAGCCCAGCGGGTATGTCCCATACCAATCGTAGCGCCAATAGACTTGTCTTTCGTGTACTCTTCAAGGTCACTTACTTTCCCTGCTTTTTTGTACACGTGCAATTGGCCATTTAACAAGGCAATACCGGCGCTGTCATAGCCCCGGTATTCAAGTCTTTTAAGTCCTTTTATCAGGATAGGAAAAGCCTCTTTCTTTCCTATGTAAGCAACGATGCCGCACATACGGATAAATTTTTTAGTCGATTTTGGAATAAATTACATTGATCTGCAGTTTGTATGTAGCGTTGCTGTTGCTCTTTCCTCCGGCAATTAACCGGTATGCCCCGGGATACGTCTGCGTGCCATTTAGGAGTAAATGTAAGTTAGTTCTTCCTTGTATTAAAGCTTTTTGAAGTTCACGCGGGAAATTAATAGAGTACTGTGTTACTGTAAACGCACCGACCGTTACGGACTGAGCAACACCATCAATAAAAGTGGAAGATGTACTGCTGCCGACGTAGTTGTCCGCGATAAAGTAATAGGTACCATAATCATCAATTCCCGTTACACGAATACGTGAAGGTTCTGTGTATATCGACGAGGAACCAACATCTACTTTAGTAATCAGGATCTGCGCTTTGTTGATCAGAGATTTTCCAATCACACTGTCTATATGGCGGATATTTGTGATCCGGATATCTGCTGCGGCGCCAGGTTCATTCTGAATCATGATGATGGAATCATCGGTGCGTGACGGCGAATAGTACGGAGCCACCGGATAGCCGGTGTAGTTACGTTTTACCCAGGTAGAGTGCGCACAGTTGGTCGTGTTGTATCCAAATTGAGATACAACGCTGTCTTGCATATAAAACAGGAGGCCTGCTGTGTTGTAGTAGCTGTCGCCGTCCAGTTCAAAATAAGCGAGTGAAGTACCTGTGGCGCTGCTTGTAGTATCTGGTTCTACATATAAACCTTTAAACCAACTGAGGAACGTAGGATAGTCAGCATACTGAGACGAGCTGTCCATCAGTTTCTGAATAAAATCATTGTCGGTGATCTTAATGCGCATGTGCGGCGTTACGGATGAGTCTTTCAACTGCACGTAATTCTTAAGATCATTGATATTCGTTGTAACGGTACCGAGTAAATGGCTTCTGTCTACGCCAAAACGGCTGAAGCTATAATAATAGCCCGTAGAAGAGAAAGTATCGGTCATACGGTACACTGAAAACTTCTGCGGACGGTTTGTGTTGTTCGTGTCGCCCCATGTAAAATTATAAGGCAAAACCAGCACTACCGAATCGATTGAAGATCGTGAAACCGGGAATGTATAAGAAGACGTAGGCGGAATTACGTTAAAGTAAATACCTGCATTGGTCACACCGAAGAAAGGATCCGCATTTACCGTGCCCAGACCTGCAATTACAGGAGATGTATTGAGACTGGTGACGATAGAGTCATCATAAACTGTTTTGGACAGGCATGAGATATCATTGGGATCGAGGGCAAACGTTTTGATATTATCAACTGCCGGTGCAAGATTGGAGTTGATAATAGTATTTTCCTTACAACTGGTAGCAGACAAAGCAACAATTGCGGCGAATGCGCCGGCTGCCGTTCTCCAGATACGATTCTTCAAGATGTATTAATTTTCAGCGAAAGTGATAAAAGAAATTCTAAGACTCTGTTAAGCTTTTATAAAGGTCGAGCAGTGGCGTTATATCCTCTTTCCAGCTATCCTCATATTTCAGAACTTTCTTATAACGGCTTGGTTTCACTTCCTCTACGATCTGCGGATCCAGGTTGTCTTCGCCAAATACTACCACATCGGCATATTTGGAAGCACCCAGCGTCAGCGCCATGTTAGTACCTTCTTTAAATACTTCCAGGTCTTTTTCCTTGATCTCATTACTGATCATGGCTTTTCTGGTGAACTGATCGTTCAGTATTTCGGAGAACTGTGGTTGTTGCGCAGTAAATATTGTTTTAGAGTAGCTGAAAACTGGCTCTTTCTTGTAGGCAGTTTTCAGGTACAGCGGAATCAGGGAGGTCATCCAGCCGTGACAATGGATCACGTGCGGTGGCCAGCCAAATTTCTTCACCGTTTCCAATGCACTTTTGCAGAAGAAAATCATGCGCTCGGCATTATCTTCAAAAAAGTTGTCCTGATCGTCGCGAAATACAGATTTGCGCTTGAAATAATCGTCATTATCCATGAAGTACACCTGCAGTCGCGCATTTGGCAAAGAGGCTACTTTGATGATCAGTGGGTAATCATCTTTGTCGATAATAACATTGATGCCTGAAAGGCGTACCACTTCGTGCAGGCGATGCCGGCGCTCATTAATGATCCCGAATCGAGGCATGATTACACGGACTTCCAAACCGGCGTCAAAAGTTTTAATAGCGAGCTTGTTCAGAATCTGTGCGAAATCTGTAAATTCAAGATAAGGAGATAATTCGTTAGCTACAATTAAAACACGTTTTTTGGTGTCTGCAGACATGTGGTTGTTTTATATTTTAAAAAGCGGAATGATTAAATTCCAAAAAAATAGGTCTGCAAAATTACGGAAATATTAAATTCCCCGCGTTATTTTGCGTGATATAGCCTCTGATGATATGACAATATTCAAAAAAATCAAGGATTTGCAGGAGTTTCTGCAACTGCAGAACGGCAAGATAGTAGGCTTTGTGCCAACGATGGGCGCCCTCCATAACGGTCATCGCTCGCTTATAGAAAAGGCGAAAGCAAATGCTGAAATCGTCGTTTGCAGTATTTTTGTCAACCCAACTCAATTTAACGACAAGGCTGATTTTGAAAAATATCCGGTTACGACCGACGCTGATATTGCTTTATTAATGGATTCCGGATGCGATGTCCTTTTCTTGCCTGAGGTCGCAGAAATGTATCCCGATGGCCTTGAAAAAGGTAGCATATATGATTTCGGATATCTGGAAACGGTACTGGAAGGCGCAATGCGCCCGGGTCATTTTAAAGGTGTAGGACAAATTGTTTCCCGATTGTTGAATATTGTGCAGCCAAATAAGCTGTTTATGGGGCAGAAAGACTATCAGCAATGTATGATTGTCAGAGATCTGCTTCGTCAGATGGGTAAAGCTGATACTATTGAGTTGGTTATTTGTCCGACTAGAAGAGAAGCAGACGGCTTAGCTATGAGTTCCCGCAATCGTCGCCTTTCTGAACCGCAACGAGTACTTTCAGGTATTCTCTATCAATGTCTTGTGTCGATCCAGTCTAAGAAAAGTACTGATAGTTTTGCTTTGGTACAAAAAGAGTGCACGGATCTGCTTAAGGCAAAAGGTATTGAGCCGGAATATGTTGCGCTGGCAGATGCCGGGGATTTAAAAATATTGGATAATTACGACGGCAACGACTCCATGGTTGCATTGATCGCAGCCAAAGTGGGTAATGTTCGTCTGATTGATAATTTGATTTTAGAGTAGCTCTTAATCGCTGATGTCTGATTTTTAGATCGCTGATTTAAGCTCTGTATAAAACAGAAGAGGTTGTCAAACGACAACCTCTTCTTGTATGTTGGCACGAGAGCACTATGATAATTCTCGGCAGTAGAAATCAGATATCCGCCATCGGCAATTTTTTATTCCACCTTCGTAATCTTCAGCATATTCGTTGGTAAGTGTTGTAAAACCGGCATACTTCCGGTGTTCACCACAACATCTCCTTGTTGTATCAATCCTTTTTCTTTCAGAATATTGATCTGGTCTGCAATGATTTTATCGGCGCTCTCTTCATTATCGTAAAAGAAGGCCTGCACACCCCAGCTCAGACTTAACTGATTGACCAGCGTCTGTGTTTTGGTAAATACAAATAGCGGAGATCGTGGACGGTAGCTGGAAAGCATAAAACCAGTGTATCCGGATTGCGTCATGCCAATTAAAGCATTGGCTTCAATGCCGTGGGCAATTTCGCAAGCGTTATAACAAAGTGCATCACTGAGAAAAGATGGTGAATGAGGCTGCGGTACAAGGTTTTTGTTGTACACGATTTCTTCTTTTTCCACTTCGTTAATAATGCTTACCATCGTGCGGATTACTAACTCAGGATACATGCCCGTAGCCGTTTCTGCACTCAGCATTAAAGCATCTGCACCTTCCAGAACAGCATTAGCTACGTCGGTGATTTCACTACGGTTCGGACGTGTACGGTCCAGCATGCTTTCCATCATCTGTGTAGCAATGATTACCGGTTTGGCACGGTGAATACATTTGCTTACAATATTTTTCTGAATCATTGGAATTTGCTGCAGCGGTAATTCTACGCCCAGATCGCCACGGGCAACCATGACGGCGTCTGATGCCAGAATAATATCGCGCAGATGTTCCAATGCTTCCGGCTTTTCAATTTTAGCAATGATTTTGGCATTGCTGCTCTTTTCTTTCAGTTTCTGACGAAGATCCAATACATCATCCGGGCGGCGCACAAATGAAAGTGCAATCCAGTCGATGCCTTGCGTCAGAATAAAATCAAGGTCCAACAGGTCTTTTTCTGTCAAAGAAGGCAGCGATATTTTTGTGTCCGGCAGATTGACTCCTTTTTTTGAAGACAGAATGCCTTCGCTGGTCACTTTTACCTTCACGCGATTATCCGCTGTAATTTCCAGGACTATCACTTCTATTTTTCCATCATCAATCAGAATCTTTTCACCGATGCGGACATCTTTATAAAAATCGGGATAGGATATATAAACCTGTTCCTTTGTGCCGATACATTTTTCATTGGTGAAGTAAAATTCATCTCCGTTTTTCAATTCCAGCCGATTATCTTTTATTTCGCCCACGCGGAGTTTTGGTCCCTGTAGATCTGCCAGTATGGCTATATTAAAAGGGAAGTCGGCATTTATCCGGTGTATGTATTCAATAACAGTATGGTGCTCATCGTGGGTTCCGTGCGAAAAATTGAGCCGGAAAACATTAACGCCCTCATGCACTAGTGCCAGTAATTTCTCATATGTATTGCAGGCAGGGCCAACCGTGGCAATGATTTTGGTTTTGTGCAGCATGATCGTGGTTAATTCTTAACCCAAAGTTCTGTGTTTTAATGTGATGTCAAAAATATCATATTGTGAAAATTGGAAAAATGGCGCTGCCATGTAGAATTGGGAGAAATATTTTTTGATTTCATATAGCGTTTCCGCCGCTGTTAACTGACTGATCTTAATGAAAACTCCGGTTTTTAAGCGTTCGATTTTGGTTTTCACTTTTAAATCTTGCCCGATTGTTGTACTTTTGCGGCCGGTTTACCATTGATATCATAAAAAAATATGTCGGGACAGCTTAAAGAAGTTCGTAATCGTATAAAATCAGTAACATCCACACAGCAGATTACAAAAGCCATGAAAATGGTGAGTGCTGCTAAATTGCGCCGTGCGCAGGATGCTATTTTGCAAATGCGTCCTTATACGCAGAAGCTGCAGGAAATGCTCAGCAATATCGTGAGCAGCACCTCTGCCGATATGGATCTTCCGCTGGCTGAAGAGCGTGCGGTTGAGCGTGTACTTCTTATTCCAATTACCAGCGATCGTGGTCTGTGCGGTGCATATAATGCCAACGTAATTAAAATGACACGCCTGGCAATCACTGAAAAATTTGCAGCACAACATGCAAAAGGTAATGTGAGCGTATTGCCAATCGGTAAAAAAGGTTTTGAATACTTTTTGCGTCATGGCTATAAAGTGATCGATAACTATTGGAACATTTTTTCAGATCTGACTTTTGAAAATGTTCGCGATGCTGCGATCTACGCACAAAAAGCGTTTCTCAATAAAGAATTTGACAGAGTAGAAATCGTGTACAGCCAGTTTAAAAACGCAGCTACACAGATTTTCGTTTCAGAACCGTACCTGCCGATTCCTAAAGTAGAAAACGCAGAAACTACTAAAAGTTCAGACTTTATCTACGAACCATCTAAAGAACTGTTGATTCAGGAGTTGATGCCAAAAATCCTGAATACACAGGTGTATAAAGCTGTATTGGATGCGAATGCTTCTGAACACGGTGCACGTATGACTGCGATGGATAAAGCTTCTGAGAATGCAAACGAAATGCTGCGTTCACTGAAAATCAGCTACAACCGCGCTCGTCAGGCTGCGATTACAACCGAGCTTACAGAGATCGTGAGTGGTGCAGCTGCATTGCAAGGATAATTTTTCTAAAAATTATATGGAAAACCGCTGTTGCTACAGCGGTTTTTTTTTGCCCAAAAACGGAGACTTAAGGTTTAAAACTTATAGCGTTTCGTTAGGTTTACTGTTTATTACGGACGGCTTTAAGCGTTAGGCTTTAGGCTTTAAGCTTTTTGCGCTAAATTCAGCCTCTAAAACTAGCCTGCTACTATCGTATGATGCAAATGTTGTTTAATCTTACCCTTGCCTGGCGCGCGATCCGGACTAATAAGCTGAGATCGGTGCTGACCATTGTGATTATCGCAATGGGAATTTGGGCCTTGGTGGGCATTCTTACAGCAATCGAAGTGATGAAAGGTGCGGTGTATTCCAACTTCAGCAGTATGGGCGCCAATTCATTTCAGGTAACGAGTGATATTATTAAGAAAAGTCGCAAAAAAGGCGGTGTAAGCATCAATATCAATGACGGCAAAGCGATCAAATATGATGAAGCCAAAGCATTCAAAGATCGTTTTCATTTTCCCGCATCAGTAGGCGTTTCCATGACAGGTACATCTATTGCGACTGTAAAATTCGGTTCAGAAAAAACAAACCCGAATGTACGGGTGATTGGCGGCGAATCTGAATATCTGGCAATCGCGGATACGAAGTTGGATGTGGGGCGTAATTTTTCTGCCTACGAATTAGAGTCTGGTAGTTATGTATGTATTCTCGGCAATGGCACTGCAAAAAAAATTTTCAAGAATAACTGGAAAAAAGGTGTCGGTGAAATGATCTCAGTGGGCGATGTAAAATATCGTGTGATTGGTATAATGGAATCGAAGGGCGGTAGTATGATTATGGATGCTGATAACACAGTGCTGGTGCCGCTGAGCAATGTACGCGCGGTATATGGTGGCGATAACACGTATTTGATTAGCGTGCTTGTGAAGGACGTAAAACAGAAAACACTGGCGACTGAAGAGGCAGAAGGTTTGTTTCGTGTAATTCGTAAAGTGCCGCTGGGAAAGGATAATGACTTTAGCATTAATGATAACAATACGCTGATCGATACTTTGATGGACGTAATCAAATACATAGCCTGGGCGGCCATAGTAATTGGTGCAGTGACGGTGCTCGGCTCTGTAATAGGGCTGATGAATATAATGTTGGTATCGGTTGCCGAACGTACGCGAGAAATCGGTGTGAGCAAGGCTTTGGGGGCGAAATCATCTATTATCAAATCGCAGTTTCTTACAGAATCTATTTTGATCAGCTTGATAGGCGGTATCGCTGGTATTTTAATGGGTATTCTTACAGGAAATCTTATGGCCATTCTGATGCATGCAAACTTTGTCGTTCCATGGTTGTGGATTATGGTAACGGTGAGCATTTGTGCGGCAGTTGGCATTATTTCAGGTATTTATCCGGCCATCAAAGCGTCGAGATTAGATCCTATTAATGCATTACGCTATGAATAACGGACAATACTTTTACAAAACTTTTAAATCGCAGTATTGCAGGGCTTAGTTTATAAATCGACAGGGAGCTGGTACGTAGTTCGCGACCAGCAGGGCGTTTTTTGGAATGCAAGAATAAAAGGAAAGCTCAAAATTGATGATGATATTTCTTCCACGAATCCAATTGCCGTAGGTGATACTGTGATTTTTGATGCAGAAGATGAAGCTACCAAAACAGGTATCATCAGTAAAATTGCCGACAGGCACAATTACATCGTGCGCGTTTCGCCGCACAATAGAAATCAAAAACATATTGTTGCCGCTAATCTGGATCTGGCGCTGCTTATCGCTACGATTGCAGAACCACGCACTTCTTCGGGGTTTATAGATCGCTTTTTGATCACAGCTGAGGCGTATCATATTCCTGCAATTGTAGTCATCAATAAAGCAGATCTGCTGAAAGAAAAACATAAAGAACAATTGCGTGAATGGCAGAAAACATATGGTGATGCTGGCTACGAAGTATTGCCAGTAGTAGCATTGGAGCCGGATTCGCTGGCACAGCTTTCCGAAAAACTAAAAGGAAAAACTACTTTATTCAGCGGGCATTCGGGTGTAGGTAAAAGCACACTTATCAATCAACTTATTCCTGGCATTGAATTGCGGACAGCCAATGTTTCGGACTGGAGTGGGAAAGGGCAGCACACAACTACGTTCGCAGAAATGTTTGATTTGCCGGAAGGCGGAAAAATTATCGATACGCCGGGTGTGAAGGAATTTGGTCTAATTGATTTCAAAAAAGAAGAATTAGCCCATTATTTCCCTGAAATGCGTGCTGTGATGAATGATTGCCGGTTTAATAATTGCCTGCATATTAATGAGCCGGGATGTGCAGTAAAGGCTGCCGTCTCTGACGGAACAATCACTGTGGATCGCTATGCAAGTTATCTCGCGATTATGGATACGATTGAAAAGAAATGGTAATTTTTAATGTGGTGAATGTTTGAAATGTGTTTTCAATTGATAATAAAAAATGGCTTAGTGTTTGCGTTGGGAATCCTTCTTCTTTGGAGGAGTTAGAGGAGGTTTAAATATATAAATTTAGAATTATGATAATATACAACGTAACAATAAAAGTAGCGCAGGATATCGTCAATGAATGGACTGCCTGGATGAAAAATGAACACATGCCTGCGCTGATGGCCACAGGGCTTTTTACTGAAAGTCGCCTCTGTCGTTTGTTGGAGCAAGATGAAACAGAGGGGGTGACTTATGCTGCGCAGTACCATTGTAATAGCATCAATGAGTATAATAAATACATTTCCGACCATGCAGATGCTATGCGTCAAATGAGTTTTCAAAAATTTGGGAACAAATTTATTGCGTTCCGTACAGTGATGGAGATTGAAGAGTAGGGTTTGAATAAATCGGAAATCAGCGATTGATCAAATCGGGATAATGGCTCTGGGTCAGCATTTGTGCGTAAATTGTTTGTGTTCCAGTGTTTTATGTTTTTTGGAGATGCGTTCCTGGCAAGGGTTTGAAGATGGGTTTTTCGTTTTTTGAAGGTGAAATAGAATGAGTAAATTTCCGGAAGCAGCCACAGTAAAGGGTTTGGGGAGCAGGGGTAATTTATTTAATATTTGGTAGTGTGGTAAAGCTGAGTATATTTGCTTATCACACTTAATTTTAATTCTTCACAACCAACTAAAAACGTTCACACGCTATGAACAAAGCAGAATTGATTGATAAAATTGCTAGTGACGCCGGCATTACCAAAACGCAAGCTAATGAGGCATTAGATTCATTCACCAACACAGTGAGCACATCTCTGAAAAAGGGAGATCGCGTTACATTGGTCGGCTTTGGTACGTTTTCGGTATCGGAGCGCTCTGCCCGCAATGGCCGCAACCCGCAAACCGGGGAAGTGATCAAGATTAAAGCACGTAAAGTGCCGAAATTCAAGGCAGGTAAAGAATTTTCAACGAAGATCGCAAGCAGTAAAAAATAAGAAGATTGAGACTTTAATAAAAAAACAGGAGTATTTTTCTCCTGTTTTTTTATTTTTGCAGTTCTAAATTTATTTAACAATGGGTAGAGGTGACAAACGCACTAAGCGCGGTAAGATTTCAATGGGTTCTTTTGGTAAAGTTCGCATTGCCCGCCGTAGTGCAAGAATAGCTAAGAAAGCTGCAGCTAAACAAGCATAATTTATGCTGTTTTGAAATTATTTTAAGGAACGCGATAAGCGTTCCTTTTCTGTTTTGTATAAGTTTTAACAACTTCCAAAAAAGGCCATGTAAGGGACATTTGGAGATTAATAAAAAATTATTCTCTTAACTTATGTGCGCTTTTTTTGAATTAGTAGAGATTGTTCTATTTTGCACCGCGTTTATACACTTCCTTTTTTAGCGAAAAGAAATTTATTAATCACCATCGCATTATTTTATGTATCAAAAACTTTTAAACAAGGAAGAAAAACTGGCGGTTATTGGTCTTGGTTATGTAGGATTGCCAATAGCACTGGCGTTTGCTAAAAAGATACATGTTATTGGATTTGACATTAATGCAAAACGCATTGATTTGATGCGTCAGCAGATCGATCCGAGCAATGAATTGACAAAAGAAGCTTTCGATAACACTACGATCTGTTTTACTAATGATCTGGAAGTGCTAAAAGAAGCTCGTTTTTATATTGTAGCAGTACCGACTCCTGTAGATGAGCATAATGTGCCAGATCTTACACCAGTAATTAAAGCATCTGAAACGATCGGTAAAGTGATCAAGAAGGGGGACTGTGTGGTGTTTGAATCAACAGTGTATCCCGGTTGCACGGAAGAGGATTGTCTACCTGTAATAGAAAAGCTTTCTGGTCTGAAAGCGGGTGTGGACTTTACTTATGGATATTCTCCGGAAAGGATTAATCCGGGTGACAAAGTACATACCCTGGAAAATGTTGTGAAGGTTGTTTCTGGTTCTGATGCTGAAACACTTGATCTCGTTGCTAAGGTTTATGAACTGGTGGTAAAAGCTGGTGTGCACCGTGCATCTTCGGTTAAAGTAGCTGAGGCCGCGAAAATCATTGAGAACACACAGCGTGATCTCAACATCGCGCTAATGAATGAGCTTTCTATCATTTTTGATATGATGGACATTAACACGTTTGAAGTGCTGGAAGCCGCCGGTACGAAATGGAACTTCCTGAAGTTTTTCCCTGGACTGGTTGGTGGTCACTGTATCGGTGTTGATCCGTACTATCTCACCTACAAATCTCATCAGCTGGGTTATAACTCGCGCGTGATTCTCGCAGGCCGTGTAATCAATGATGAGATGGCAGCTTATGTCGCAAAAAAAACAGTACAAACTATTATCAAATCCGGTCTGAATATTGCAGCCTCGAAAGTATTGGTAATGGGTTGTACCTTTAAGGAGAATGTATCGGATATCCGTAATTCGAAAGTAGCTGATGTAGTAAAAGAATTACAAGGTTACAATGTAGATGTGCATGTTGTGGATGCTCATGCAGACCACGACGAACTGATGCATGAATACGGTTTTGGTTTGCATCCACAGGTAGAAACTGATTATGATGCGGTGATTGTAGCTGTTAACCATGAACCATATTGCCAATTGGATGAGAATTACTTTAAGTCCATCACCAAACCGGAAGGATTGTTGGTAGATGTCAAAGGTATTTTCAGAAATAAAATAAAAGATTTAAAATACTGGAGTTTATAGATGTCCTTCATCGATACTGAAAAAATTGTCCGGTCGAGCTTTTTGATTACAGGCGGCGCCGGGTTTATAGGGTCTCATATCGTAGCATTTCTTTTGGAAAATGGTGCGAAAAAGGTCCGTGTACTGGATAACCTTGCCACTGGATTACAATCAAATATTGATTTGTTCCGGGGTCATCCTGCATATGAGTTTATCAACGGTGATATACGAGATTTCGAAACCTGTAAAAAGGCCGTTGAAGGAATCGATTTTGTAAGTCATCAGGCTGCATTGGGGTCTGTACCAAGATCTGTAAAAGATCCTGTTACAAGCAACGAGGTGAATGTAAGCGGGTTTCTTAATATGTTGACGGCCGCGAAAGATGCAGACGTAAAGGCGTTTGTTTACGCTTCCTCTTCGTCGGTTTATGGTGATGAGCCAAATTTACCGAAGGTAGAATCGAAAGTGGGGAATCCATTGTCGCCATATGCTGTGACGAAGAAAACGAATGAGCTGTACGCCGGCGTTTTTGCGGAACTATATGGGATGAAGGTGATCGGTTATCGCTATTTCAATGTTTTTGGTCCACGTCAGGATCCTAATGGTCCATACGCGGCGGTAATTCCGTTGTTTGTAAGTGGTATTATGAACAATACACCGGTTTACATCAATGGTGATGGTGAACAAACCCGCGATTTTACTTACGTTTCAAACGCTGTACAGGCAAATATCCTGGGTATGCTGTGCCAAAATGAAGCAGCATTCGGAAATGTATATAACGTAGCAGTAGGAGAGAACTTTTCTGTAAATTACCTTTACGAATCTATCCGTGAAATGCTTGGCGAAAAACATGAGGCCACTTATCGTGATCCCCGTGCGGGTGATATCCGGAATTCACTGGCGGATATCTCAAAAGTGAAAGATTTGCTCGGGTATCAACCAGCAATGCGATTTATGGATGGATTGAAAGACACCGTCGATTATTTCAAAGAAGTTTATAGTAAAATATCATAAACAAAAACGCCGTTCTTAAGAACGGCGTTTTTGTTTTGCATTTTCTAAGAGACTATTGTAGTAGCCTGACATATCATTGACTAATCTTTGATAAGAATATTTTTCATAAACGTGTTGATATCCGGCTATACCGAACCGACGACGCATTTCTTCTTCATTGACTAATTCAACTAGTGAGCTCGCAAATGATTTTACATTGCCAGGCTCAGAAATGAAGCCCGTTTCACGGTTGATGACAACATCTGCTACACCGCCAACATTCGTGCTTACCACAGGGCGTTTTGCGGCTTGCGCTTCTATCAGGGAAACAGGAGTTCCTTCATTATTGGAAGTAAGTGCTACTATGTCCAGGCCCGCCAATACCTCATCCATTTCCGTTTGCCAGGAAGTACAAATAGCAATAGCATCGCGTGGGTCTTCAGGAAAATACGCATAGTCGATATCAGCTGCTCTCAGCTCCGATTCCATATGGCTGCGCATATCACCATCTCCAATGATTACAAAACGTACTTTTTTATTAGTCTGCGATAACACTTGTTTGGCTGCAGCTACAAAAAGACTATGATTTTTTACAGGAACTATGCGGCCAATAATGCCAATAGCCAGCTCATCCGACGCAATTTTATATTTGCTGCGGAATCTATTTCTTTTTTCTTCCTGATTCTCAGAAAACTTATTCAGATCAAGTCCAAGCGGAATGATGTTGATCTTGTTTTCGGGACAAATCCTGTAAGTATCCGCCAGTTCTTTCTTCTGTAATTCACTGATGGCAATAATTCCGGAAGATTTTTTAGCGAGATACCTTTCGATTTGAATAAAAGCGTTTGTTTTCCATTTGTTGAAATAACTGTGAAAAACATGGCCATGGAAGGTATGCACGACCACTGGGACATTGCATTTGATAGCAGCGAGGCGCCCGATAGCTCCTGATTTTGCAGCATGGGTATGCACAATATCAGGTTTGTATGACTCTATCAGCGCTTTGATTCTATCGTAAGCCCTTCTGTCTTCCTGAAATCTGATGGCTCGTTTCATTTCGGGTACAACAACCGGATCAATTCCTAATCGTTGTGTGAGATGGGTTGCATCTTGTTCATGGTCGTCCTTGCCTCCAATTACCAGCATTGTTTCAAACTCCGGCGACATATATCTGGTGAGATAAGTCGCATTGAGTGCCGGGCCGCCTATGATGAGACGGTTTAAAATTCTTAGTACGCGAGGCATAGTCAGTATTTGGTAGCCACTGAAATAGTGGTTTTAAACTCCCTTTTTAAATAAACATCTTTATCTCAGAACTGCAATAATCAGGCCAGAAATTAAGGCTATTTATTTTGCGAAAGATAGATGTATTTCAACAAAAAATTATGTTGATTTCAATGAACAGAAATTAATCCGCCATGTATTTTTTCCACCAGTATTGAAAAACTATGAGCGCCCATATAGTGGCGTGGCTATCTTCAGGATTACTGCTGTGCAATTTTCGCTTTAAACCTTCTGTTGCAGCAACATTAAAGATGCCTTGTTCTGTTACAAATTTTTTGCCTAAAAGGTCGTCGTCGATCAGGCTCCATAAATCGGTTTTAAACCAATCCAGCAGCGGTATCTCAAAACCATGTTTGGGTCTGTTGTACAATTCTTCCGGTAACATGGGACGAAATGCATCCTGCACGATTTTTTTCTTCAAGCGACCATCAATTTTATATTCAGATGGCAAGCCAAATGCAAAATCAACTAGTTTATGATCAAGAAACGGACTTCTTACTTCAAGGCTGTTCGCCATGCTCATCATGTCAACTTTCACCAACATGTCGCTCAGCAATACAAGGTTCATATCAGTGAGCAGCACTTCGTTGTAATCCTCGGTTTGAATCCCGGAGAGTAACGAAGCCTTTTCGTCGTTAAAAACAGCTTTATCTACTCGCTTTCTTGCGTCTGGATGCAATAGTACATTCACTTCGTCGGGAGCGTTAAATGACGCCCAGCGCCAATAGCGTTCCTTTACAGAAAGATTGGCTCCGGATGCGAAGCGGTGCAGTTGACGGAATGTATTGGTGAGCTTGTTATTCCGACTATGCGGTAATTTTTCCCATAATGGGAGGCCGGCATTTACTAGTGTATTTTTCCAGGATTTTTGTCGCACACGCCATTCTGCGCCATGCTTATTGTACCCTGCAAATACCTCATCGCCGCCATCGCCGCTTAGCGCTACAGTAACGTGTTCCCGTGTATGTTTACTTAAAATATAAACCGGTATGGCTGAAGAATCAGCAAATGGTTCATCAAGATAATCCAGCACATCGTGGATATGATCTAAAAAATCCTGATTACCGAGCGAAAAAACAGTATGATTGGTTTTATATTGTTTGGCTACAAGTTGCGCGTATTTTGTCTCGTCAAAAAAAGCATTGTCTTTATACCCAACAGAAAAAGTGTTTAATTGTTTCGTGTGACGACTAGCCAAAGCCACAATTACCGATGAGTCAATGCCGCCGCTCAAAAATGCACCCAATGGTACGTCTGCAATCAATCGTTCCTGAATGGCAGTATCCATGTGTTCGATCAGCTTTTGCTGCGCCTGTTCGTAGGAATACTGGCTATATTTTTCAGGGTGTGTTTTGAGTTCGTAATAAGGCTGATAATCTGCGAAGCCGTTTTTGTTTAATTTAATAAACCAGCCCGGTTTCAATTTGGCTACACCTTGTAGCATGCTTTGTGGTTGCGGAATATAATTGAGCTGCAGATATTGATATAACACAGTATAGTCCAGTTCCTTCGGAATGCCCCATTCCAGCAGCGCTTTCATTTCGGAAGAAAAAGCAAAATAATCAGGGCTAGAATAATAAAGCAGTGGTTTTTTGCCAAAACGATCGCGTGAAAGGATCATTTCGCAGGTTTCTGTATCATAAAATGAAAAAGCAAAAAATCCGTCAAGCCATTCCAGACATTCGGTGCCATAATCAATTAATAAATAAAGTAGCACTTCTGTATCAGAATGTGTTTGCGGTCCACCGATCCGCTCCCAGGTCTTTTGCAGATATTTTTCTACCAGCTGGGTATAATTAAATATTTCACCATTGAAAATGAGCACATACCGGCCCGATTTGTCCTTCATTGGCTGCGTCGCAGCGTTCGATGTATCAATAATGGACAATCTTCTATGTCCCAGTGCTATTTGATCTGAAACAAAAACATTTCCACTGTCCGGACCTCTCTGGAACAGTTTTTGATTAGATTGAT
Organism: Taibaiella soli; assembly: GCF_003236175.1. Lineage (GTDB taxonomy): Bacteria > Bacteroidota > Bacteroidia > Chitinophagales > Chitinophagaceae > QKTW01. The sequence continues at coordinate 87,025 of NZ_QKTW01000020.1, forward strand.
TTATTTTTGTCAGATGTGCTTTTGCACTGTCATTAAAAGCGTAAAATCCGGTAATGCCACACATTCAGTTTCAGATTGTCGGTAGTTCTAAGTAGAAAAATTATTATTTCAAGCGATGCAATTTATAACATTAACTGATTATCTGCTGTTGCCTTTTTATGTGGTTATTATCTACATGATTGCGTATCGTTTCAGAAATAATAAATATCCCGAAGGGCATCCCTGGAGGCCTTATTTCATGCCTGCGCTAACGGCAAAGATTGTGGGTGCCATATTTATCGGTTTGATTTATCAGTATTATTATGGTGGTGGCGATACTGCGAATTATTATTTGCAGGGGGGCATTATCAATAGTTCAATGGCTGAAGGACCTTCAAAGTGGTTTAATCTCCTTTTCAGTATTCCCGAATGGTATGAACCGGGCTACTGGAATTATATTTCTCAGCTTTATTGGTATAATTCAGTCGCAGAATATACTGTTTGTGGGATTACTGCCGTTTGTCGACTTCTTACGTTTGGTACTTACCTTCCTATAGCACTTATTTTTGCTTCTTTAGCGTTTACAGGTTTCTGGGCATTGTTTCGCACATTCGTTTCTATTTATCCTAAATATATACGTGCAATTGCAGTTGCTGTCTTATTTATCCCAAGTTGTATTATGTGGGGCTCCGGATTGTTTAAAGATACTCTGTGTATGTTTGGCTTAGGTTGGATGACATTCGCCGCATTCCGCCTTTTAATTAACCGCGATTTCAGTTTTAAAAATATTCTGATTGCAATCGCGAGCTTTTATCTGGTTGCCCATATCAAGATATATATCCAGATTGCGTTTCTTCCGGCAGTAGTGCTATGGATCCTATTTTCTTATTCGCATAAAATCCTTAACGGATTTGTCCGTTTTTTTGTTCGTATAGCGGTAATTGGTATTTGTGCCGGCGGTTTTATGCTAATGGCCGACAAATTTTCGGAAGATCTCGGCAAGTATTCGCTCGATAAAATTGGGAAGACGGCTGAGATTACGGCAACTTACCTTCAAGGGATTTCTGTTGAATCCGGTGGCTCCGTGTACGATCTCGGTACGTTCGATCCTAGTCTGCAAGGAATGCTAACCAAATTTTTTCCAGCTGTAAATGCGACTTTTTTCCGTCCTTATGTCTGGGAGGCTGGTAAGGCACTCCAATTTTTATCAGCGATTGAGGCACTCCTGTTTTTGTTTATTACTTTGAAAGTGTTGCTTGTGGTTGGGCCACTAAGGGTCTGGCGTACTATTGTAAGTGATCCTAATATTCAATTTTGTTTGATTTTTTCTACCATTTTTGCATTTGCAGTAGGGGTTAGCTCATATAATTTTGGGACGTTATCACGTTACAAAATTCCATGTTTACCGTTTTACATACTTGCCATGGTGTTGATTTTTTACAAGAATGCAGAACCGGGAAAGCGTTTATTGGGAAGACTGATTTAGTATTAGGTTGCCCGGTGTTAATAAAAAACAGAGCATAACTGCAGATAGTTATGCTCTGTTTTTTTGTCTATAATTAATAATTAGCTAAACAAGGAGAGGAAATTCTTAGAGTTGGACTGCACACTATAGTTATCTTCTATCTTTTGGCGTCCTTCTTTACCCATCGAAGTACGAAGCATTTCGTCCTCAATTAACTTTTGAAGTGCTGCTTTCCACTCATCTTTTGAACTGCATAAGTAGCCATTCTTACCGTTGTCAATAATTTGTTTGTTTATGCCAACAGGGCTAGCGGCGGCAGGAATGCCTAAGGATAAATATTGTATTAGTTTAAATCCGCATTTACCCTCACTCCATTCATCATTTTGCAGCGGCATAATGCCGATATTGAATGTGAGTAGGTCATCAATTTCTGATTCTTCCTGCCATTTAATAAAATGCATGGATTGAAGCGGCAGGGATGCCGGTTTGTCGCAGATAACGGTAAAGACAATTGGGTATTTTTCTTCCAATTCCTTCAATATGTCTGCAACCAAATCAAGGTATTTTAGGGTAGAATGTGAGCCGGTCCAGCCTATGGTAATGGGTTTTGAATTTTGATCTTTTATTTCGTTGTACCGGCCAACAATATCCACGCAGGTTGGAGTTATTGTAACATTCCGATTATACTGTGAGGCCCAGTTAGCGAGATATTCATTTCCTGCTGATATTTTATACGACCACTTACTTATGTACCGTATTTTCCAAAAGCATTTGACATAACGGGCTAGGCGGTTTGAAGCTGATGTATTAGCTATCCAGATAGCATCATCAAAATCATACACGATTTTCTTTTTTAAAATTTTCGCCAAAAACCACTCGAATATCGGAGGTCCGATAGGAGCTACCTCCCTTTGCAAAAAAATAAAGTCATACTTGTGCGCTGTCAGCAAAAAGCCGACACGAGAAATAAAGCCCTTCACAACCCCCCAGATCTTTTTAAACAGAAAGCCGTTTTTGTACAATATGCGATAAGTCTTCTCGTCTAAAAAAGAACATGTAACAACTTCAAAATTGTTGTCACTGAGTAGCTTTTCATATTGCTCAAATCTAAATCGTTGTCCCGGCGATACATGTTTTGGAAGTTGGACAACGAAAGCTATTTTCTTAGGCTTTTTGTCCGATTGCATGCCAGTATGGTTCCGAATTTGATACTACTATATTTTTCAACCCGCTTTTTTCCATCATCTCGATAATTTGTTTCTTTGAGAACCGTTGTTCCAATGGCGTACCAAATCTGTCCAGCGCATCATTTTTCATTATCCAAAAGCTCTTATCGCCGTAATAAGAAAGCGGCATTTTTTTTGAGATTGATTTTAATCCAATTTTTTCAACTAACCGCGAGATTTTCGCTAGTGGGTAATAAACACCAAATGCAATCAGGTCGCAAATTATCCTCTTTAATCCCGAAGGCATTTTTGAAATTACCGCTCGGAACAAGTTCGAAAGTTTAAAAAGAAGTTTATATCCAACTGCACGATTATCGAGACTGTAATAGAGATAAACTAGGAAATATCCGCCTTTTTTAACTTTTTCTACACATTTTACCATCGCTGCTGAAGTGTCGGGGATATGATGTAACACTCCTAAAGAATACACGAGATCAAACGAGTCATTATTAAAAGGTATGTTGTCCACGTCCGCCCGGGATATCCTTATATTTTTATATTCATTTAAAAATCGTGATGCTGCAAACACAGCGTCACTTGGGTCAATACATTCAATAAACCCAACTTTATCTGCCATGTAAGAAGCCCATCGTCCTGTTCCACACCCTACGTCTAATACTTTCTTATGGGGAGAGAAAAAATCGGAAGGTAAAATGTCAAAGTAATCTAGACCGATTTGGTTGATGTCTGCTTTAGAAAAACTATTAAACTTTAACCATTCCTCGCCAAATGATTGTACTGTTACTTTATCAATATTTTCACTCTCCGCCATTGAAAATTCAAATATTGGATGAAATTCCGTTTGTATGCTAGTAATTGGCTGTTTAGAGTAATCGATCATTAAAGAATGTTTTGTGTTAAGGTAAATTTTTATCTAACAAAAATGTAGTGATTAGTACGCCGTCGGTACAATGCATTTGGTAATCGTTTTTAAACTTAGTCTCCTGCTTTTGAAATTATTTGTGTGTAAATATTGATCATGTGTTTGGCCGTTATATGGGGATCAAATTTTTCATGAACAAAATTCATACCATTTTTCGCTCTTTCTTTTGCTGCATCGGGATTCTTAAGAATATGCTTGACAGCCATTGCGGCAGCTTGAGCATCTCTATTAGGAACTAAATCTGCATAATGCCCCTGATCTGTAATTTCGGCTGGTCCGCCGCAATCAGAAACTACCAAAGGCACGCCGCAGGCCATTGTTTCAAGCGTTACCATAGAAAACGATTCCGATTCTGATAAATTAAGAACGATATCTGCCTGCTTGATGCGGCCCTCAATATTCGATACTTTTGGTTCGAAAATAACGCTGTTGTTTATTCCTAGATCTCTTGCAAGATTCATCAGCGATTGCCGAAATCGTTCGTCTGCATCACTGTTGGTGCCGCCCGCAAAATGTAGTTTTACTTCTGGGAATTCGTTGAGAATTTCTTTCAACGCATGGATGGCATATTGCTGCCCTTTGCCGTTTACAAAGTTTGCCAGGTATAGTATTTGCGCATATTCTGGATATTCTAGGCCTTTTTTGCGGGCTTCGCCTCCCTTTATCGAAACCGTGTCATAAATGATATCCGTTTTGGAAGAGCGGTGTATGTCTTTTTCAACTGCAGCTGATACACAAATAATTTTATCGGCGTATCGTTTAATCATAGATACAAAATAAGGGTAGAGCGTGGCAATGTAAGACGTAGAAAGTAATCTTGCGTGATATACAACCGGGAATAACGGGAGTTTTCGTTTAACGGTACATCCAAGCATATTGTAGAGGTCGTTTATGTGTAAAACGTCAATATTTTCCTCTTTAATAATTTGCAAAAGCCTTTTCGTATTCTTCCATAATCTTGGCAGATAATTAAGTGATTTTAAGCTTTTACTTATTTCCAACATTGGGATGGTATAGACCTTCAATCCTGCAGCTGTTACATATTCAATGGCATTACTGCCGGTCGGCAAGACGAGAATGAATTCCAATTGTTCGCCAATAGAAGCGGCCATATTGATAATCGAAGTTAAAGACCCGGTTATATAGCAGGCATTATCGATAACAAGTATTTTTCGGGGCCGAACAGGCATACAATTATAAATTATTAAGAGAATAAGTTGATTTTACCCAAATGAGCTTAATTACCATCGACAATTTGGTACCATTTATCGGCGATATTATTGAGGCTAAATGTGCTTATACGCTGCAATGCATTTTTTTTCATCTTTCCTCGTAAAATTTCATCGTTTAGCAACTTTGCAAGCGTTTTACTCCATGTATCAATTGCATTTTCCTGGTCAAGCATTGGCAACAATACCCCGTTTTCGGTATATTCCGCATCTTGAAATTGAAATCCTTTTAAGGGTTTTCCATTTAAAATGTCGCGCGGTCCCCACGGACAATCAGAAACTACTACCGTAACGCCGGCAATCATCGCCTCGGCAAGTGCATTAGGAAAACCTTCTGTAAAAGAAGGCAGTGCAAAGACGGTTGCTTTAGATAGCCAGGACAGCGGATTAGATTGGTACCCAGCAAAAAAAACATCTACACGGTTTGCTTCGTCCCAGACTGATGAATTGGTCAGTTGATATTCTTCGCAAAGCGCTAATAATGTTTGTTTGTAGGGCCCGTCGCCTACTAATATGAGGCGGGCATTTTTATTCTGTTTTTTTATCTGAGCAAAAGCTTGCAATAAATATTGAAATCCCTTTTCATGCGATAATCTCCCGTGAGAAATGATGGCAGGTTGCTGAAACAGGTCGTCAAAATTTTGAGGTAATGGCTGTGACGCTGTTTGCTGCATTGCCTCAACATCATAATAGTTGAAGATTTCTGTAAAATGCACGTTGTTGCTGACGCCAAAGTCATTTTTTAGTTCTTCGGAAATACCTTTGTTCACAGTAACGATCGCGTCTGCTTTGCTATATAGATAAGGAATTAGTATTCTCTTTCGGAGCCACCCGGAAATGCCAATAATATTGCGATCGTAGGTTTTTGATCCGCGAATACTCAATATTTTTTTGTCTTTTCCGCCTGCTAGAATGTTGATATAATCAGCCCCTTCCAGAAAACTTATCGTTACATCGATGCGCAACCTTTTCTTTAGGGCTTTTACTTTTTTTATCCGGTCAAAGAAAGCTTTGGCTTTTTTCAGTATGCTATTGCCTGTTGTTATTTCAAGATCTATAAAAGTCCCTCCGTGTGGATATGATTCTTTTGTGTAAGAGTCCTTGTTAAACACGGCAACATACACATTGTGTTTTGCTGCCAGCAGATGGCTCAGTTTAGCAAACGACTTCTCAGCCCCACCAAAACCGAGGTTAGGGATAAGCATAAGTATATTTTTGGATCCGGCCATTAAACAGAAGTCAGCATGTAGCGGTAATGCCATTTGATGAGGCAATACAAATGCCATATCATAAGCAGATTATCTTGCCTGCCTTGTTTTTTTAATATTAGATATAATTTATATTGTTTATGTACTTCGTCGGTTTCGATGTATGTAATCTCTTTAAGTGTTGTGTGAGAAAATGCCCAGGCAAATTCGTTTTCAAGATCATTTCCAAACCATTTGAACAGTGGAATGGAGAAACCCATTTTAGGACGTTCAAAATAAGACCGTGGAATGTATTTATCTAACAAAGCCCGCAAAATAACTTTATTGGTTCCGTTGCCTATTTTTTGATTGAGCGGAAGATTAAATGCGAACTCTATCAGGCGATGATCAAGTAATGGTTCCCGGCCTTCAATATTATTATACATCGTAGCCCGGTCCACTTTTACCAGCAAGTCATCTGGCAAATAATGTTTAAAATCCCAAAGCATCATAGATTCTGCGAATGAGATCTTACTTCCTCCTTTCCAGTCGGTGTTAAAATTTCTTCCAGTCAGTTTTTGTAGAAATGTCTGGTTGGGGACAGACAGGTACCTAGGGTAGAATTGCTCAAACCCTTCCTGTGCTGAACCCACCCAATCGCTCAGTTTGCCCAGTTTATTACCGATATTTTTCCATGATGCGTGACGAGTACCTTGAAGTACAGTATTGTAGGCCAATCGATAAATACTACTGGCCGAACGTGGAACTTTGCTGAATTTTTGAAAGGCATTGGCGGCGTCTATATAACGGCTGTATCCGCCAAATAGCTCATCACCACCATCAGCAGATAAAACGACTTTACAACCTTCCGATTTGGCAAACTTGGATACCAGGTTGGTTGGAATACCTGAAGAGTCGGCAAATGGTTCATCATACATCTCAAAATATTCGTGCAAAACCTGTTTGGCATCCTTTGCTGTTAGTATTTTACAGTGATGTTGCGTGCCAAGGTGTGCCGCCACTTTATTTGCATAACCCGATTCATTGTATACCGGATCATCAAACCCAATAGTAAAGGTTTTGATATTGCCGAAATGTTTCTGAAGTAAAGCAGTAACGAGAGAGCTGTCGACACCGCCGCTTAAAAAAACGCCAACGGGGACATCTGCAACCATACGGTATTTTACCGATGATATCATAACTTCTTCTAGCTGTTCCAGATTTTCTTCAAGACTATATTTATGCTGTCTGCCTGTTATGTTTGTGTTTAGAGACCAGTAGCATGTTTCGTCTAGTTGTTTCTTCTTTTCATCCCAGATCAGCATATGACCTGGTTTTACTTTCTTAACGCGATCAATAATGCAATGTTGTCCGGGCAAATAGCCCAAAGACAAATAGGCTGCAAGGCCTTCCATATTTATTTTTTGATCGACGACGTTCCACGAAAGCAAACTCCTTAATTCGCTGCCGAAAATGAAAACGTCGTTTTCCTGAAAAAAGTAAAGCGGTTTTACACCTACTCTGTCACGGAACACGAACAGCTTTTTCTCAAGTGTGTCAAAGATTGCAATGGCGAACATGCCAATGAATTCATCAACGCATTTTGGACCGTATCGAATGAACGCTTTTAGTACGACCTCAGTGTCTGAGTGGGTACGAAAATCAATGCCTTCACTGATAAGCTTGTTACGGATCGTTTCATAATTGTAAATCTCTCCGTTAAATACAATTACCCATCGACCGTCCGCTGAGTACATCGGTTGATTTGCCGTTTCGGAAAGGTCGATAATACTAAGTCTGCGGTGAATCAGGCATACATTTTCGTGCAGATATACACCTGTGGCATCTGGCCCCCGGTGTGCTAGTGACTGACTACACTTTTTAATCGAATCCTGAGATACCTGTTTCCCAATTATTCCCGCTATACCGCACATTTAATCAATTTTTTACAAATAAAGCAAAACGCTTCTTTAATTCTAAAGCTGGCTTCTCAAAATATTTATAGCTTAACACACTCATCATAATTGCTGCTGAAAAACACAACGCTATTTTAAATAATACTACAGCCAAGCCTTCAGTATGTATAAATTTATCAACTGCTGTATTTACGCTCCATTGGGCAATACGGTGGTACATGTAAAGTCCATATGTATACTTTCCTGCTATTACCCACCTGCTATGTTCATTACTTTTCGCATAGCTATTTGGATCAAATAAAAGCTGTAAGATAAACCACCCAATAGAAACTGCAGTAAGTATCCAATAGGATAAAAAACCTAAACGGGTAAATAGCATGTGATCCTTCGCATAAATGAGTACTAGCAATAATGCTGCCAGAATGAAATAACGAGCCTTATTACCACCGGTAATCAATTTTTGTAGCAGGGTGTTGTGATATGTATACAGCCATGCCAACACTCCCCCTGTACTCAAAAATAAAAAGTTTGAAAATGTATGATAATATACTTGTAGACCATTGAGGTTATTGAATAAAATAAAGGTTGAAGATAGCAACAAAATGATGCTCATTGCGCCAACTACTTTTTTGGAACTGAACAACATGAACAACAAAGGCCAGAATAGATAAAATTGCTCTTCAATTGCAACTGACCAAGTTATGGCTGACATAGAGTTGAGGGAAGCGTTAGGAGAACCAAGAATACGGATCACGTCAAAGTTGCCAATGAAAAATATGTAAAACAGTGGATTCTCGGCAGAAGAACCTGTTAGGTTTGCAAAATGTTTTAACGCAGGATAAACTATAAATACAAACCCAACTACTAGAAAATAGAGTGGCCAGATGCGAAGTATACGCCTTATGTAGAAATTTTTTATATTGATAAAACCCATAGACGTTTTTTCCTGCAAGAGCAGGTAGGTAATAAGAAAACCGCTGAGCATGAAAAAAATCTGGACTCCCAATCCTCCATTAACAAAGAAGAAAGCCAAGAACCTGTTTTCTGCTATTTCGGGATAAAGCTTTTCGAGACCATCCCAAGCAATATGCGCAACGAGTACGAACATACAGGCAATGGTGCGCAACAAGTCAAGGTCAGGAAAAAAAATACGTTTTTTCATGTAATAAATTAAATCGAAGTATTTCCTTCTCTGTGTAAATGTATTTTTATAGTAAATGTATTGATAGTTAAGAGCCGAACCGGGTAAGAATATTTTTTGCTGTAGCTAGAAAACGTTTGCTCAGCAAAATTATTGGTGGATATACTATGAATGCTTGTTTTAGATATTTTAATGCCTTACCCTTGGTTTTGAAATTGTTAGCATATGAGAGTGCTATGAAACTGAGTGATTGCGCTATAAAGAAGTTGACTTCCTTTTTGTAAAATGACACGAATGCTTCGTCTGCCAGTAGTGCCTCATTCATGGCCAGATTACGGGCTTCAATGCGTTCGGATGAAATAGTGTTGAGGCTTCGTCCCTCGTGCTCCTGTATAGCAAAGGTGATCGTATTGCTACCAACAATGCCGTACCTGCTTACGAGTCGTAGCCATATTTCCCAATCCTCGCCGGTAGAAAGCGCTCTGTTTTCGTTAAAGCGATGTTTCAAAAACGTTTCGCGTTTTACAAATACGGTATTGCAGGCAAGGAAATTATTTTTTATGAGATGTTTTACTGTTCCTTCTGGGGGCACAGATACCTTTTCGGTCACTTTACCTTCTGTATTTTTAAATTCGTAACAAACATGCAATAGCTCGGGACTACCGTTTTTCTGTATGACTTGCATGGCTTCCGACAGGTGATTAGGATACATCCAATCATCACAGTCAAAGAAGTTGACATAAGTACCAGAAGCATGCATCGCTCCATAGTTTCTGGCTGCCGCTCGTTCTCCATTGGTTTTATGTAATACCTTTAATCGAGGATGTGATACAGATTGTAATAAAAGCAATGAATCATCGGTACTGCCGTCATCGACAACTATCACTTCATAGTTGTCATAGTTTTGGTTTAGGATGTATGGTAACGTTTCCATTACAATACTCCCTCTGTTATATACCGGTACTATGATAGAAAAATCCATAAGTCTCAGTATGATTAAGATAAAGAATGTGCTAATTTTTCAATAGCCTTATATACCCGATAATACAATGATCCATAATAACGATTCATTAGTATCTCAAAATTCTGGCTGGCCATTTCATTTTTAAAGGTGTTTTGACCCTCAAAATGTACCACTTTGGCTTCGGCACAAAACCAGGTCTCATAGCCTGCTCTTGCTGTTTCAATTCCCCATTGTAAATCCTCGTTGTACATAAAAAAATCATCAGCCAGTTTGCCCGCGGGCAGGAATGGTAACATTGACTTTTTAAACATAAAAAATGTTCCCCACACCCATCCTGCTTTTACATCACGATTATGATCAAAAAAGGTACTTAGCAATATTTCTTCACGTCTGGCTTTGGGCATTAATTTCTGAAGACGAAATAATTGTATCAATAAGTATTTTATTTCGGGTAAAGGTTGTGCGCAATGCTGAATATTTCCATCGGGATACTGGAGTCTTGCAGACACCACACCAGCATTAGATTTGCTAGTTAAAAAACGATAGGCGAGTCCTACTGCATCGTTCAACAACAGAGTGTCGTTGTTGAGCAGAAGTACCACTTCACCAGATGTGTGCTCTATACCTAAGTTGTTGCCTTTGGCAAAACCAAGGTTTTCGGACGAACGCACAAGTTTTATTCGACTATCTATTGACTCGATATCAGAAATGTCTCCCTGAGTGGATGCATTATCAACTACGATAATTTCGTAACTTACTAAAGCTGTATGTTTTATTATAGAATGAATACAGCTTTTGGTGTATTCTGGTTTATTGTAATTTATGATAACAAGTGAAACATCTGGTTTATTATTCATCGCTACCTATTCCTTTCTTTAATGCTTCGAGGTATTGTTTGCCCCAACGTTGGCAGGGTTCTAGATGATTGCCTTCCGCCCATTCATTCCAGGCATTGATAAAAAACAAATTTTCGTCGTCTGAAAACGGTTTAAAACGTGCCACTTTTTGACGCACCCATTGTTCAAACTTTTCAGGTGTTGATTTTTTTAAAATAGTGGGCTTTTTACGTCGCGAAGTATTGTCCCACATAGGTGTTACGCAAGGAAACTGTTTATAGGCAGGTGGAAAACTAGCCAAATCTGTGGTCATCATTTCGTCATAAGAAAGAAAATTGGCCTTGTGAAACAGTTTTTTGTAACGGTTGCTTACTCGGCTCCAGATTGCATTTTTAATCCGGGATGCGGTGATGCCCTGATTGTTTTGATTATTTATGTTCAGAATTCCAAATGGGGGGAATTGTATAGTAGCATCTAATCCCAGTATTTTGGGATCCGTTTTGGGCTCACCCAGCGATTCGAAATTACAGAGGTACAATTCGACTCCTGCTTCTCTTGCCACTTCCCGCCACACCTCAACAGTTTTACGAATGTCGGGCAATAAACTCGCTTTATATACTGCAAACACAGGTTTGCTGTCTATCCTGATGTAACGCGGGTCTTTAAAATAAGCAAGCAGCGATTTTATATGGTTAGCATCGTCTTCGCTGTTATATTTCTGTTCGAGCAGTACATTTTTTTCGCCACCATCCCATACTCTGGTCCAGTTCTCATTGGCCCAGCAAAGCATAAAAGGAAAATCAGGCTTGCCACTTTCAAACACTTCCTGAAAAGGACGTTCGAGTATGCGGCGACCATTAAACCAATAATGATAATAGCAAAAGCCATAAATCCCATACTCCTGCGCAAGGCGAGCTTGTGCTTCCCGTGTCTCAGGCAAACGCAAATCATAAAAACCAAGATCAGCCGGCAGATGAGGCTGATAGTGGCCGCGATATAAAGGAGTTGCCTTAGTTACGTTCCGCCACTCGGTGAATCCCTTCCCCCACCATTCGTCGTTTTCAGCTACCGGATGAAACTGGGGCAGATATATAGCTATCGGTCTTAATTTTTTTCTCATTTAAATATTCTCTTTTGTTGGTAACAACATTTTGATCGCTCAACTTAAGATGACATCCAATGCATACGTTTATTCCGTTTCAGCTTCAATGTTTAAGTAAGCCCACTTTTATGAAAAAGTACTACAGCAAATTTACAATCGGGCTGTTCGAGCAATGGTAATATGACTTTATTTTTCATGATTGTTTCTAATCGTTGGATTGATAGCATGAAAAATTGTCAATTACGTCAAAACGTTGACCGAATTAGAAAGGTCCTTGTACTTCAATCTTGCAACTATTCTTTTCCCAATGAAGTGCGGAAATTTTACATCCCACAATTTTAGTATCGTACTTATTCCTGGAATAACTTCATTGAGCGACCGTAATTGTAGTATGCTTTCTTTATCTCGAACTATGTAAGAAGCAACCGCGATATCGAATAAAGCTCTTCTAGCCGTCGCATGATCGATGAACTTTGCAAAAATTCTAACCTGAGATGGATTAAAATTTTTGCTCGAGTGCATAAGGCTACCTTTTCTTATTCTGTATTTTACCGTTTGCTTGTTTTGAAAGATAATTTGATATTTTTCTGCTATTCGCAACCACATATCGAAATCTTCATAAGATAATGTCGGGTCAAAGGAACCAATTGCATCAATTACCGATTTTCGAATCAAAGTAGCCATTCCAGGTATGTAATTACCTTTAATAATATCGTCAAAAATCCACCCTGAAGGCGGCCATATGAAATCTTGGCGATAACGTTGGATAAAATTACCATATATAGGTCGACCGTCGTCCTGAATCAGGCGCGCGTCGCTGTATACCATGCCAACATCTTGTCCAGCTTGTTCCAGCAGTGCGGCTTGTTCCGCTGTTTTTTCCGGCAGCATTATGTCATCGGTAGCAAGGAAACAAATGTACTTTCCTGACGATGCAGCAATGCCATCGTTGGCGGTAATACAAATGCCCATATTTCTCTCGTGACGGATGAATTTAAAGGTGCCTGTGTAAGTTTTTAGCCATTCTTCTATTAAAGACGGGCTATTATCTTTTGAGCAATCGTCCAGAACGATAATTTCAATATTCTTGTAAGTCTGTGTCGCCACACTATTCAAAGCTTCGATAACCCATGGAGCATTGTTGTAGTTGCACATGATTACTGAAACCAAAGGAGTGGTATTCATTGTAGACATAAATTAATTTACCTCAACACTATTATGGTGATGCTTTTTAATAACCTGCGAAACGTATTTCACCATTTCTTCCGTCATACCCGGCCACATTGGCAAGCTCAGACATGTTTCGGCAATTTGCTCTGCAATTGGGAAATCACCTTTTTTATATCCGAGTGATTGATATGCTTCTTGCATATGTGGCGGAATAGGGTAGTGAATCAAGGTTCCAATTCCCTGTTCTGAAAGATATTGCTGCAATTCGTTTCTACGGGTTGTACGAATCATGTACAAATGGTAAACGTGCGTAGCATCTGCATGTACCGCAGGTAAAATCAGATCATCAATACCTTGTAACGCTTGGTTGTACCACTCAGCAATTTCTCGACGTTGCCGCGTCCAACTGTTGAGGTGCGGCAGTTTTACAGAAAGAAATGCTGCCTGACATTCGTCCAAACGCATATTATGACCGATCACTTCATTATAATATTTTTTTTCTGATCCATAGTTGCGGAGAATCGTTGCTTTTTTGGCTAGTTCCGAATCGTTGGTTGTTACCGCGCCAGCATCGCCCAGTGCACCGAGATTTTTGCCTGGATAGAAGCTGGTGCCGTTAATATGTCCCCAGCTGCCCGTGAGCTTTCCTTTAAAAGTAGATCCCTGTGATTGAGCGTTATCTTCTATTACATACAATCCATGTTTCTCTGCGATGGCCATGATCGCATCCATTTCACAAGTTTGCCCGTAAAGATGAACCGGCATTATTGCCTTTGTACGTGGACTTATGGCAGCTTCGATATTTGCAGGATTAATGTTGTACGTGTTGATGTCTGGTTCTACAAATATTGGCGTGGCACCGACGTATGAAACCGCTAGCACTGTGGCAATGTAGGTGTTGGATGGCACAATGACTTCATCGCCGGGACCTAAACCTAAAGTTTTTAAAGCGATATGCAAAGCATCAAGCCCATTGCTTACACCTACACAGTTTGTAACCTGATTGAATGCTGCATATTCTCTTTCAAATGTCTTTACCCGTTCGCCCAAAATATACCAGTTGCTGTCAAAAAAAGATTCAAAAGCCGCCAGCATTTCTGTTTTTATCAGGTCATTAGCAGGTGAGAAGGACAAAAAAGGTATCTTCATTAGAATGTTATTTTATAGAAATCGTAAACAATACCACGACCACCCATCATTTCTTTCTGCTGAATGAGGCCTTCATTTAGAAACTGCCCCATGCTTTCCGTGGATATACCAAAATTATAATATTCTCTGTCACGGTAAACTTCTGTTATCAGTATGTAGTTGATATAATCCAGTGCACCCGCATTTCTGCCAGCGTTTGAATTTGCCATATACTGTGTATGAATGGACCTACCATAATCATAGATAATAATACCTGCCATTAATGTCCCCTGATCCCGGCATTCATATAGTTTTATTTTTTCAGGAAACTGGCTTTTAAGGTGTTTAATTTCCTCAAGTGAGTGAACTGGTGGTGTTCCGAATTTTGACAACACTTCGGTAAGCAATTGCCAGTACTCGCTGAAATCGTCATTAGGAGCAACAATAAACCCCTTATTCCGACATTTAGTTACAGATTGTCTTTTTGTTTCTGAAAATCGTATCGGACTTTTTAAATCTACGGCTGAAGAAATATCTCTACGAAATAACACAGCGTTATGTCTGAAAAGTGCATAGAGATCTTCCTGAGCAGGGTATTTATGAAAAATAGCAGGAATTACTTTGTATATAAGAGCAGATGCTCCTTCATTTTTCAGGTAATCAATGGTTTGTGAAAAAATATTTAGAACTTCTGTTGCTTTGATGTCGTAGTGCATGATCAGGCCGCCAAAAGTCAGGCCACCATGAGTATGTACTTCATCGCCTTTGCGATTGCAGGGAAGTACCGCGATAATTTTGTTTTTTTTATAGAAAATCAGAGAATTGTCATTAAACCTATCACTGTGATAGTTCATGTAATCCCGATCAAAAAGAAACGTACCATTTTTCGCCGTTCTAATAAATTCGTTCCAATCTTGTTTATCAGCAGAGTCATATTTCTTAATCTCGATCATATTTCCTTTTTGAGTGTGCGGATCAATTTCGCGGGGTTGCCACCAATTACGGAATAGGGGGGGAAACTGGTATTTACAAAAGAATTTGCTGCCACAACAGTAAATTCGCCCAATTGCACACCTGGCATGATGATGCAGTTCGCTCCAAGCCAACAATGATCGCCAATCGTTATTGCTCCCTGAATAAGCGGAAAATATTTTTGCATTTCCACGCTGGCGTTCGGTCCCGAATCTGCCATGATGTTTACATGCTGAGCTATAGATACATTATTCCCGATTTTTATTTTTGCTGCATATCCATTGATGATTGAAAACATACCCACATAGACTTCCTTGCCGATTTCAAGCGGATGATCGGCAGCACCATACAAACTGCAATATTTAGCAACTTTGGTAGCGTTACCTATAGTAATATTGTTAATAGAACTGGTCGGGTCTACAACCACGTCAGCTCCTATTGTCAGGTTACTTATTTTCATTGAAGTAGTATTGGATTAATGAAGCAATAAATGTTACATCTGTTGGCGTCAGATATTGGTGTACCGGAATAAAAAACGCATCCCGTCCATAAAAGACGCTGGCTTCAACCCCGTTTTTTTGCATGAATGCTTTTAATCCGTTCAGATCCATATTTTCTGCGTGAAACATGTAAACAGATGGCACATCTCGTTCTTGTTCCAGATCAAGTTCCGGATAAAATCCTAATGGTTCTAATAACTTAGAAAATAATAAATAGTTCTCCCAGCGACGCTTTTTGATAGTATCGATTTCGGAAAGAAAATGTGGTACGAGTTTGCCAAGGTACTCTTCGACAATCGGATCCTTTTCTAAGAGTACCTGTATTGCAGCTTGGTTATTTATTTGAATAATTCCGCCTGCTTGTATTGGAAAGAACTTCGGCAAACTATAGACTGTGAAATCGCCGAAGTTTCCCGTTTGCAAATTTTTATCTATGGATAACATACTCATGGCTCTGTCCTCAATAATAGGAAGTCCTAAGTCGAGAAGACCCCGGACATTTTTATGCGTTGTACCGAATTCATGATTTACAAAAATGAGTTTGGTATGGTTCGTTAGCGTTCGACTCCACTTGCAAAACTTTTCTATTTCGCGTGTTACACAACTGCTGATATAAGTATTTTCCGTTGTGGTTGTTATATAAACTTCATCATTAGGAGAGAGGTTATATTGTTTTAACACCGCTGCAATGGCGGTTTTCCCACTAGAAGTATATAGATGCTCGCCCCAGAGTTGCAGGGACAGGTCTTTTATTTCTTGTGGTGCGAATTGTTGTTGTAACGTGGCATTTCTATGAACCCATTCTGTTGAGAATGGGCTGATGTTATACTGTGGTATACGAAATGCATCCGGATTAATCAGGAAATTATTATAAACTTTCATGCTCAGGAAGTGAACGATACATTAAAAAGTCTTCATATTTTCTTAGATAATCTGCCTCGTCATATAAATGGGAGGCAAGTACGAGGCAAATAGCACCGGATGAAAAATTTATTTCGGATGCCCAGATACCCGGAGGTATGTGCAATCCGATATCTGGTCTGTTGAGCATTACCTGTCTTTTTGTTCTGCCATCGTCAAGTAATACTTCAAATGCGCCGCTTGCCGCCACCAGAAACTGATGACAATTTTTATGTGCGTGAGCCCCTCGTGATTCCCCACCAGGTATATCGTAGAGATAAAAAACCCTTTTTATTTCAAACGGCAGTTCCGCATTATTATGAATTGGCGTAATGTTCCCAGCCCTGTTTTTTATCTTAGGGAGATATATCAATGCACAATCAAAAACAGTAACCATTCTTTTATTGAGTCTTTTTTTGAAATTCTTGAAAATCGCGAATGTACTCAGAAGCATTGTAAGGCTGGTCCGCCGCTATGAATGCAACTGAATTGGTTGAAAAATTTTCCATATGACGCCAGACTCTATTTGGGACATAAAGGCCGTAATTAGATCTGTTTAAAGTATATGTTTTCTTGTTTTTTCCATCGTTCAGTACGACATCAAAACTGCCGGACAACGCAACGATGAATTCCTGCAATGTGTTATATGCATGGCCACCGCGTGTTTCCCCTCCTGGCACATCATAAATCCAGTACACTCGTTTTATTTCAAATGGAATATGTCCATTATTCTGGAAAAATGAAAGATTGCCTCTGTCGTCCAGAATCTTTGGTAGATTAATAATTTTCGCCAATTCTAAGCTCATTGCCGTAATGTTGAAAAACTGTTTCAAATTCGATATTGGGCTTCAGCACCCCTGGAAGTACGCTGCTATTATTGTCAACCGCTTCATTTAAAATTTCGAATTGGATAAATGAATCTACTTGAAATAGAGCATATCGCTGATCCTGACCAAAGATTATTTTGAAATAATAGGTGCCAGCGTTGAGCAGGTTCGGTGGTAGTTTGCCTTTAACAGTATAAATACCACGACGGGAATCATGATTTACGCTCAATAGCGTTCCTCTATGGAAAATAACGACCTCATCAGCATTTTTTAACTCGAAAGTGGTGTCTAGGTTGATTCCTGGTGTTTCGTTATAAAATTTAAGTTCAAAGATAACACCTGAAGAAACGGATATGATATCCTCGTGCTCAGGCGTTATATCGAATTTCAGAATGCGAATATTTGTGTTGCCGGGCGCTTGATCAAGCGGGCCATTATGCAAAAAACTGGAATTGGTATCATGTGAAGATTGGTAGTAGTTGACTGCTTCTAGTGCCGAACCTTCAAATGCAAACCCTCCGTACTTTAAGACAAGCCCCTGCGTACATAATTGTTTTACTGCCGCCATATTATGGCTTACAAATAAAACTGTTCGCCCATCATTTACACTCACATCTTTCATTCGTCCCAAACATTTTTTCTGAAATTCAGCGTCACCAACAGCGAGCACTTCATCTACAATCAGAATTTCTGGTTCCAGAAATGCAGCTACTGCAAACGCCAGACGCACATACATGCCTGAACTATATCGTTTTACGGGTGTGTCCACGTATCGTTCTACGCCTGCAAAATCAACTATTTCGTCAAATTTTGAGCGTATTTCATTTTTGGTCATGCCCAGGATGGCGCCATTGAGAAAAATATTTTCTCGGCCGGTTAACTCAGGATGAAAGCCTGTACCAACCTCAAGTAATGACGCAATACGCCCTTTCACTTTGATCCGTCCTGTAGTGGGTTGGGTTACTTTACTGAGCAATTTTAGCAAAGTGCTTTTGCCAGCACCATTTCGACCGATTATACCTAGCACTTCGCCTTGCTTTACATTAAAACTGACATCTTTCAGTGCCCATACATAGTCGCTATCGCCTTTTTTTGTACGGTCGTTACTTTCTCCAATCCGGGCAAACGGATCTTCCTTACCTCTAATACGGGCCATCCATCGGTTTAGATCATGGCTGATAGTGCCCGTTCCTACTTCTCCTAAACGGTATAATTTTCCTAAATCCTCAACTTGTATTGCAATATCGCTCATTACTTATGGCAATCGTATTTATAAATGTAGTAGCTGTTTAAATGTGCATGATGCGCATAGTCGACGGCAGCTCATTTTCAGTGGTCAAATAAAAGTAAACATAAATGTTTTCCAGCAATATTGATTATGGTTTTATAGCTGATACATCAAATTTTAAGCCAGACTAAACGGTGTCCATAAAGCTTTTTTCTACTTTATTGAAAATGACAGTTCCAAAGGCGAGTACCACTAAAGTAAAGGCTGCGCTGTAGCCTAAATAAGCCCAACTAAAAGTACCGCTACCCAAAAAACTATATCGGAATGTTTCAATAATTGATGTCATTGGATTGCTCAAAATCAACCATTTATATTTTGGGCCAATTTTGCTAAGCGGGTAAATAACAGGTGTAGCATACATCAGTAATTGAATACCAAAAGTCAACAGAAATACGAGATCACGGTATTTGGTAGTCAATGCACTGATGATCATACCAAATCCAAGCCCTAAGCCGCCCATCAGCAGAATCAGAGCCGGTAGCAATGCAATAGTGCTGTTTGGGTGGATATTAGAGCCACTTTTAGTCAAATAGAAAATCCAGAAGGCGATAAACAGTATCATCTGAATGCCAAGCTTTACAAGGTTGCTTAGTACTATAGATAATGGCATTACCAGACGAGGGAAATAAACTTTGCCAAATACAGCGGCATTATCTTTAAAAACTGTGGCCGTGCGATTTAGACATTCGGAAAAATAGTTCCACATGGTGGTGCCAGCGAGGTAAAAAAGGACCGGAGGCAGGCCGTCTGTGGAAATCTGAGCAATGTTTGCGAAGATTATCACATAAGTGATCGTGGTTAGAATTGGTTGAAGGAAAAACCAGATCGGACCAAGAATCGTCTGTTTATATGTAGCCACGAAATCCCGGCGTACCAAGAGCATCAAAAGATCCCGATAACGCCAAACATCTTTTAATTTTAAATCAAAGACGCTCGTTTTAGGTTCAATTATCTCAGTCCAATGCTCATTCTGAATACCTTTCGTGGGGCTGGTCATTTCCATAGAACGCAAATATAAATAGGTTTTGTAATCGTCATTTATAAATAGCTAAATCTTTATAGCATCTTAATAAGAAATCCTCCCAATTAGGAGGATTTCGGTTAAATCTATTTTTTGAAGAGCTTTTGAAGTCCTTTTTTCTTTGGTTTTTCGTCCTCCTCATAATAACCGTCACCATAGCCATAGCCGTAACCGTAGCCATAACCATAACCATAACCATAACCATATCCATATTTTTTGTGGTGATCTACTCCATTAAAAATAATTGCTGCATTGCGGATTTTACCATTATGGTAAATTGAGTCCAGCATGCGGATTTGCTCTTTAACGGTGTGTGCCTGGCGAGTTACGAATAAGTTCACTCCAGCAAACTGCGACAGGATCAATGCATCGGAAACCATGCCCACCGGAGCTGTATCGATGATGACTACGTCAAACATTTCCTGCAAATCTTCAATCATCTGTTTATTTCTTGGCAGCAGCAGCAGCTCACCAGGATTTGGCGGAATCGGGCCACAGTTGGCAATGTATAAATTGTCGTGAAGTCCCGACGGTTTGATCACTTTATCCAAGCCTACCAGTCCGGCAAGGTAACCGCTGATACCGCCTTCGCGGCTAAGGTTGAGACGTTCGGAAATTTTTGGTTTCCTAAGGTCAAATTCCATTACCACTACACGTTTGTTCGCGAGTGCCAATGTTAGGCCAAGGTTCATAGAAAC
The DNA here is from genome assembly GCF_003236175.1 of Taibaiella soli. GTDB lineage: Bacteria > Bacteroidota > Bacteroidia > Chitinophagales > Chitinophagaceae > QKTW01. The sequence goes on from NZ_QKTW01000020.1 coordinate 107,457, forward strand.
AAATGTTTTACCTTCTCCACTGATACTGGAAGTGAGCAGAACTACTTTTTTATTTTCCGCAACGGACATGAATTCGAGGTTGGCACGAACTAGACGGAATTGCTCTGCTATTCCAGTACGAACGTGTTCTCCAACGACGATATCGGCGTTGTTTTTGGACTTGCTAATAGAACCAACTAATGGAATATCCGTCAATGACTCGATATCTTTTTCGTTGGTTACTTTATTATTAAAGAACTCCTGACCGGCAAATACAGATACTGGAATAGCTAAACCAATTACAGCAGCAAGTAGGTAAATCATTTTTTTTACTGGCTTAATTGGCGCGTCTGAACTGTAAGGTGCGACTACAATCTTTGATTTATTTGAAGTGGCATTAAGTGCAATCTCGTTTTCCAATTGCTTTTGAAAAAGCAACAGATACATGCTTTGAGTAATATCGTATTCGCGTTTCACATCATTGATGGATCGGCCAACAGCAGGCACTGTTCGCATCAGACTGGAATATTCAGCTGCGTCTCTTGCCGCATTTTTTAAAGAGATATCAAGGGTATTGTCCACCCTGTCAATGGCATCTGACATTCTTTTACGTAGTATAGCAACGTCAGTTTCCTGCTGAATGCGTAAAGGATTTGATTCTGGCAGGTTTTGACTTTCCATTTTTGTAATGGCAGTATTATACTGTGTTACCATATTGTTGAGTACCGGATCTTCCACTGTAATACCTGCAACTACCGGATATTTATTGTCTTTGTTATTGATAATGGAATTTCGCAGGTAATTGAGCGCCTGTTTGGTGCCACTCATCTCAGCAATTTTCTTGTCAGTTTCAGCTTTATTAGCCACGTAAGCCTGTCCTTGCGCATCGATGTTTACCAAACCACTACTGGTCATAATGTTTTCTACTTTCGAATCAGTAGACTTAAGACTTTGTATCAATTGCGCCTGACGTTCCTGAATAAAGTCACGCGTTTTTTGCGCATTCTTGTAAGTATTTTCTACTTCATAACGTTGGTAAACCTTGATCAGAGTGTTAACGAAGTTGACGCCGCGCAGTGGAAGATCGTCCACATAGCTTATTTCGATGGTACTGGTTCTACCATCTCCCGAAGACACGAGGAGATTAGGCATGAATTGTCTCACCGCTGCCGCCTGACTGGTAATTTCTACACGGATATCAGTACCGAGGTATCCATAGTTTACTTCGTAGCCCTTAACGTATTGTATTTTGTATTGTCCGAATTTCGATGATTGCCAGCTGTCAAAAGGTACGCGTCGTTTAACCTTATTTTCTGTAACTTCAAACTGACCTTCTGCAATTTGTTTTACCGAAAGTTCAACTTCATTTCCCATAAAGCCATTGCTGTCGAAAATAACCCTGATTGGACATTCCTGGTAAATTTCATTTTGCTTCACTCTGCCTTTTACCCAATAGTGAACGTTTAGATTCAATGAATCAACTACGTCTCTGGTGAGATCTTGCGATTTTAATATGGAGATTTCATTGAATATGTTTACGTCCGCATGCTTCATTCCAATCTTGTTCAGAAGATCGCCATCATCACTTGCCCCGCCATTTATGATTAATGTGCTTTTTACCGCATATACGGGAGTGGCATACCGCATATATAATACACCAAGGCCAATAAAAATACCTATTGAAAGTACAAACCAATACCAGTTGGATAAAATATTGGCCCAGAGTCGTTTAATGTCAAAATTATAGTTGATTTGCTTGGATATCCTGCTTCCTAGTTGATTGTTGTTGTTTTCCATCTCTCAGTTTTATGTCATTAAACTACTTGGTCAACTCTACGATACCATATACGGCAAGTGCAGTAGACAAAAATGTGGTAATTGTTGGAAGGTAGAAGCGCAGGAAGTCGTTGGTTTCCTGACGACGAACACGTGCCGGCTCTACATAAACAATGTCATTTTGTTCCAGAAAGTAGTAAGGGCTGGTGAATGCATTTTTACTATTCATATTAATTCTGCCGAATTCTCTTTTTCCATCTCGTTCACGTATAATCAATACGTTATCTCTTCTTCCGGTAACCGGAATATCGCCCGCAGCAGAAATAGCTTCAATAATATTCATTCGTTGATTGGGCGCAATAACCGGACCGACACGTGCGACTTCCCCTAAGATTGTCACCTTGAAATTGATAATACGTGCCTCGACTACCGGATTCGTCAGATATGTCTTTAATTTATCCGATAGGTTTCCTTTCATTTGTCTAAGTGTAAGGCCCGCCACGTGAAACTTTCCAACGATAGGGAAGTCTATATTTCCCTCCCGGTCTACGAGATAGCCGCTTACATTAGTACCTGCAGCACCACCGCCAACACCGTTACTCATTGCTGTCAACGAATATTGTGTACCGCCATTATTAAACATACCTACTGGATCTTTATCTGAGATTCCGAGCGTGCTGGAAACAGTAATGGCCAAGATATCATCGGATTGTATAACTACTTCCGGACGGCTTTGAAGTGGTTGAAACGCAACTGTTGTATCATTCGGCGTATCCTGATTAAAATAAATTACTTTTTTAGGAGCAGAGCAAGAAGCAACGAATAGAAGTAAAATGATAGCAATAGCGTTTAAATACCTGAGCATATATATTATTATGTTCTGTTAACAAAAATAGTCTAAATCTTTTATTTGGCTTTCTTTTAATGTGCGAGCAGTTCCGGATTACGGAATCCGTAGTCTCTGAGCTGATGCATGATTCCTGGATGGTCATTTATCATTTTATGCAGATTGTCCATATGGCGGGAGTGGTGTAGATCTGAACCGCAAAAATCATAGAGCTTTTCTTTAAGGAGCAGTTCTGCCTGATTTTTTACCTGACGGCCATAGTAACCAAGCACAGAGAGCAAATTCATCTGGAGCATAATTCCTTTGTCTTTCAACTCGTGGTAAAGCTGAGCTCCTTCTTCATACTGGTATCGTTCAGGATGGGCCAGAATTGGCTTATACCCCAAAGATTGTACTGAGAAAATCAAGTCGCTGAAATTGCGCGGCCAGCCTGCCATGGAAACTTCTACCAGTACATAATTATCACCGAAAGACAATAAGCCTTCTGGTAATATAATATCCATGAAATAGTTGTCAAGGAAATATTCGGCTGATATGCCTAGTTCTATTTGTATATGATGGTCATTAATAAGACGTTGCAGATCTGCGAAATGGCGGCGAAGTTTTTCTGAGTTATTATCATAAAACTCACCGTGCACATGCGGGGTGGTAATTAGCTTCTTGTAGCCTTTTTCTTTAAACCGGCGAATCAAATCCAGGCTATCTTCGGGTGTTTTAGCACCGTCGTCTACTCCTGGCACCAAATGGCTATGCATATCGCATCCTAAAAAAGAAAAATCGATTATTTCTCCGACCGGCTCTTCCTGTTTTTTCTGTTTTTTAAAAAGTGACCACATGCTATTTTTCCACTGCTTATTTTTTAGGCAAAAAATCCCGTTAAATGTTTCTTAGCAAAAAGCGTTCCAATTTAACGTTGCCAGCATTCAGACTGCAAGTTTATATACCTTTTTTTAAAAACGGTAAACTATGCGCGCTAAAATCTTGCTATTATCCTGGCTAAATGGGCTAGAAACACAAAATTAATGGAGAATGGCCCGGTTAAGGCGCAAGACGATATTTTTCCCAGTTGCCGGACGATTGTTTTTTAAATACGATCCGGTCATGAAGACGGCTGCTGCGGCCTTGCCAAAATTCCAGATAATCAGGGATTAAGCGATAACCGCCCCAGTTTTCCGGACGCGGAATATCTGATCCCGGGAATTTTTGCTGAAAACTCAGCACATTTTGTTCCAGTACGCTCCTGTCAGAAATAATATGGCTTTGTGGAGATGCCCAGGCGCCCAGACGGCTGCCTGCAGGGCGGGAATGGAAATACTGGTCGCTTTCAGCAGGCGTGACGCGTGTTACTTTCCCTTCTACGCGAACTTGTCGCTCCAGCTCTTTCCAGAAAAAAACAAGAGCAGCATTTGGGTTTTGTGCCAAATGATGCCCTTTATCACTATCGTAATTAGTAAAAAAAGTAAAACCTTCACTATCCAGACCTTTCAGCAGCACAATGCGTGCATGTGGTCTGTTTTCAACATCCACAGTAGCCAATGTCATGGCATTCACTTCATCTGCGCCCGCGTTTTCAGCTTCCGAAAACCATTTCTGAAAAAAAGCCAACGGATCATTTCCGGTTACGGACTCGTCAAGTGACGCGAGTTGATAATCCTTGCGGATATCAGCAATATGGGACTGTGTCGTCAAGGAAGTGTATTATTATTTGGAAGAACCTGAACCGAGGTACTTAGCCATTACATAAACCAGTTCAATAAAAAGCAACAGACCGAAAATCCAAGCCAGAGTCGGACCTACGCTGGTATTAACTTTATCGTAGAAAGCATTTAAAAGTACTGAAGTCATGACCATTTCTAATTTGCGATGCAAGATACTGCTTTTGTTAAAAAATTGCCAGCGATTTAAAATTTTAAAGAAGCAGGAATGCTTTTACCTAAAGAATTAGTATTGATATATTTGTTCTTTCAATAAGTGTCTTGTTGTTTTGGTTATAAAAAGTCGGTTTTTTGGTCTTATTTTACGGCTTCAAAAACTAGAGCCAAACTGATATTACACAGGCATATACCATTCCTGAAAGCCGTAGCGCTTTACTCTTTCACCGCATTTGGCGGGCCGCAAGGGCACATGGGAATGATGGTAAAAACCTTTGTACAGAAAAGGCATGATGTAACGGAAGAGGAGTTGCTGGAATACAACGCTTTTTGTCAAATGCTTCCCGGCCCATCTTCTACACAGACTGTAACGCTTATCGCCTTTAAAAGAGGTGGTGTCCCGCTTGCTTTGTTAGCCTTACTAATCTGGATTTTACCAGCAACGATCATCATGAGTGCGTTTTCGTTCCTGGTATATTATTTCGACGTAAGAGACATACAGGCAAGTGTTTTTTCTTTTATCCAGCCAATGTCTGTGGGATTTGTATGCTATGCCGCGGCACGGATGATGAGAAACAATGTGCAGCATTTGGCCACCTGGGCTATTATGATCGGGAGTCTGGTTGTAACGGTTTTTTTCCGGTCACCCTGGGTGTTTCCTTTACTACTGTTGATCTCCGGTACAATCAGCAATTTCAGTAACCGGCGCATCCCTGAAGGGAAAGCGAAACCCAAACCTATTAAATGGTTTAATCTGTGGATCTTTTTTACCGTATTTGTTACCGCGGGTGTGATGAGTCAGCTGGCGCTAAAAGGGCATTGGGTACACGGACGTATTTTCAACATATTTGAGAACTTCTATCGCTTCGGAAGTATTGTTTTTGGCGGCGGACAAGCCTTGATGCCGATGATGCTGTATCAGTTTGTGATGCGGCCTATTACACGTAACCGCTCACCATGGCTTACATCAGAAGCACTGCTTACTGGCTATGGTATGGTCAATGCAGTGCCTGGTCCGGTATTTTCCGTTTGTTCGTTTGTGGGCGGTATGGCCATGAGTCAGTTTGGGGCTGCCTGGCAGATTGTAGGTTGTCTTACCGCAACCATCGCGGTGTTTTTGCCGAGTACGCTTTTGCTTTTCTTCTTATATCCGTTATATCAACATCTCAAACAGCATGTGATTATTTATCGCGCGCTGGAAGGAATTAACGCAGCAATTGTCGGAATCATCTGGGCATCCGGTATTGTGTTGTTCCAATCTATTTCGCCTGTGAGCTGGACAAATCTTGCTGTGGTGCTTATTACTTTTTGTGTTTTGTATTTAACCAAAGTTCCTGCGCCTTTAGTAGTAGCCGCCTGGTTGCTGATGGGGTGGATTGCGCATATTATCTAATCAGTGATTTTGGAATCGCTGATTTTTACCTTTTAAACCCCATTTATGAAAAAGACGCGCCTTAATTGCACCGCCTATTATTTTGCATCTGTTTTCCTTTTACTTTTTTTATTTTCTTGCCGTTCTAGGCCCAAGGCATTCAAAATCGTTCGGACCATTGAATTCGACATCAAAAAGAATTTATCTCCGGGCGATGATAATTGGCGCATCGAAAACGGCAAAGCGGTTTATATTTTCCCTTTGACCGAAACGGACAAGCATGTTTATTTCTTCGACGAAAATGGAAAGAAAAAACTGGTCGTTCCACTCAAGGAAATAAAACAACTCACGGATATCGATCGGGTAGCGGTTTTTAACTATGACTCCATATTTGTGAGCAGCAGATATTCTGGAAATTTATACTTGATAAATCACGAAGGGAGCGTGCAGAAACGAATAGTACTGGGCGGACTCGACAGCCTCGGAAGTACCTATCAGTTGATCAGTCCCGGATACAGTTCGTTTCTCTATAATGGTAAATTTTTGTTTACACTCAATCTGGCTATTTACCAGCCGCATTTAGGCCATAATCTGGAGGTTCACGAATATTATAGCATTCAGAAGCACGGACCTTATTTTGCTTTGTACACCGATCCTTTCAATAATCCCGAAAAAATAGATACGTTTTTGAACGGCTTTTTTAATCGATTTATTGACACGAATTGTAACAACCACGATAACCCGCGGCCGACTTTTAATAACGACACGATTCTTTTTTCATCTTGCTATAGCGATTCCTTGTACCTGATAAAACCGGGTCCTTTCCGGATTGTGAATGTGAAGAAGATGGAGTCTTCCTATGATCGTCATTTGTTGAAAAATGATCCGCTCCCGATTGATAGCATGGATCAGGATGAAATGCATCGGAGAGCGGAATGCCAGGGATGGATAAAAAGGCATTTGTACGATCCGTTCCGGCATTTATATATTGTGAGCATTGTTCATTCCAGAAAAGACGAAGATGAAAGACGTTCCTGGTCGGTTATTGTGCTCAATACGAAACTAGAAAAACTGGGCGAGCATGTTTTCTGGGAAGATGAATATGTACCCACGAGTATTTTGGTACACAGTGAAGGTCTGTTGATTCAAAAAAGAGATAAAGCCTATATTCAAAACAAGAAATTCGACCTGTTTTCCTATGATCTTAAACCGAAATCGTAAACTTTTTCTGGTAATTGTATTTCAATTGCCAATAATTTTCTTTGGATGTCGGAAGCCCAAAAACCGTATCCTAGCTGCGGTTCAAGAAATAACGAACCATGCTGTTGTGGCGAAAACACGAGCGGTTGTTATTATTAACCACGAGACCTGCCCGACCTGCAACAAAAAATTTGCTGATTTTATGGCCTATTATTTGAATAACGACAAATTACTTTTAGTAGTGGCGGCCGATGAAAATCAGCTGGACATCAGCCAGTTTCAAAACGGTGGCAAAAGCATTTATTTTGATACAGCGGGAATTTTAGCGAAGCAGAAACTAATCAAAAGTTCTACTGTTTTAATGTTGTCGCAGAACAATAGCGAAGTCGTAGATACTACGTTATCCATCGACGTAAAAACACAGAATCAAACTATCGATTATCTAAAGCAGGCAATAGATGCTGATTTTAGAAAGCACTAAAACAAACAACGGTTCCGCATTATGAGGAACCGTTGTTGTTATAAAATTGTTGGTCTAACGCGGCATCCTTTCTTGTCTGGATGACATGCGCGAGTGTCCATTATCATTCGTTACAAGCAGCTTTAGGCTTTGAGCCTAAGGTTAAGAAACTATTCTTTCTCCGCTTCCAGTATTTTGATGTCACCGATCAGTTGGTTTACATCGCCCATGTTGGTACCGTCATAACTGCCGCGAATGCGACCACCACGGTCTACCAGCATGAAACGGTTGGTATGGATAAAATCTGATTGAATATCTGTTGTAGCGGTATCATCTGCAGCAGTTACGAGGTAGCTGTAACGTGCGTGATCATACAATGCTTTTTTATCGCCAGTAAGGAAAATCCATTGTTTCGGATCTGCATCAAAACGGAGACTGTATTCTTTCATTGCAGCAACGGTATCTTTTTTTGGATCTACGGTGTGCGAAAGGATCATTACATCTTTATTGCCGCGGAATGCCTGATACACTTTAGTCATGTTTTCATTCATCTTCGGACAAATACCCTTACAAGTAGTAAAGAAATATTCAACTACAAATATTTTTCCCGCAACATCTTTATCTGTTATAATTTTTCCTTCCTGGTTGGTAAAGGCAAATGTATCGATCACATGACCTGGATTTCCGAGCACCGGAAGCGTTTTGGGCGTTTCACGCGTGGTTTTGTAGAAATAAGTCATGAACGCTGCACTCAGCAGGATGAAAAATGTCAACAGGAAAATGGCCGTTTTTTTCTTTTGCATAAAAAGCGAATTGCGCCGCGAAAGTACGAAGGAATAGATTCCGGATCGAACCCAGGCATGACTTTTTAGCCTTAAATGGCCTTTTTTAGCAAATCGGATGAGATGAAGGCGATTTTAACTGAAATTTTATGATTTTATTTAATGTTTTTCCCCTTATCTTTGCAGTTCATTTTTTTAATTTAATTCTAATGCAAGAAGGAACAGTTAAATTCTTCAACGAAACTAAAGGATTTGGTTTCATTACACCTTCAAATGGCGGTGCCGATCTTTTTGTTCACGTTACAGGTCTTTTGTCAGATATCCGCGAAAATGACCGCGTATCTTTTGATGTAAAAGACGGACAGAAAGGTCCTAATGCAGTTAATGTAAGAGTAATCTAACTACCGATATATTAATTGAGAAAAAGCATGCCGTTCGGCATGCTTTTTTATTTTAAGTATCTTTTGATGTTTACGTTGAAATGTTGATAAGTATGGGAGGTGCCAACTTATTAACCTGTCAATTTATTTACCTAACAGCTAGGGATCAATATTATACTTAGACATTTTATAGTAAAGAGTTTTTCTGTCTATATGTAATAGTCGAGCGGCCTTTGATTTATTGAATTTTACTTCCTGCAGCGTTTTCAGAATCATCTCTTTCTCGTTTGTCGCCTGCATCACTTTTAGGTTCTGGTTCGATTCCTGCTGGAATTCCTCTTCTTCTGCCTCCCAAAGCATATCCTCCGGCAAACATTCTTCTGTGATCAGATCACCCTGACTAAGCAGTACAGAGCGTTTGATGATATTTTTTAATTCACGGAGATTGCCCGGCCATTCATAGTGATGAAATAAATGCGTTACTTCTTTGTCGAGCCCTTTTATTGATTTGTCCAGTTCTTTATTTGCTTCCTGAATGAAGTACTGAATAAATTCGGTGAGGTCTTCCTTGCGCTGTTTCAACGAAGGCACTTTAATCGTGAATTCATTGAGCCGGTGATAAAGATCCTGTCTGAAACCTCCGTTTTTTACCGCATTCGGTAAATCTTCATTCGTTGCCACAATCACACGTACATCCACTTTTATCTGTTTGTTGCTGCCCGTTGGCTGAATGATTCTTTCCTGCAAAGCACGCAACAGTTTTACCTGAATTTCATAACTGAGATTCCCAATTTCATCGAGAAATAAAGTACCGCCTCCTGCTGTTACAAAATGTCCTTCACGATCGTTTAAAGCTCCGGTGAACGCGCCTTTCACGTGGCCAAATAATTCGCTGGAGGCAAGATCATTCGATAAAGCGCCACAGTCGATTGCTACGAAAGGGCCGGTGCTGCGTTTGCTGAGGCGATGAATTGTTCTGGCAATATGCTCTTTACCCGTGCCGCTTTCACCTTGTATAATTACCGACATATCGGTTGGCGCTACCAGTCGAATGTGCTGATACAGCATAGTTGCCGCTTCGCTGGTACCTTCAATGAATTTTTTATCGAAAGAAGTCTGTTGTTCCTGCTGATTTTTTTGCGTGAGTGCATCGCGCATGATCATAAGCAGTTCGTCGGGATTCACCGGTTTGGTGATAAAGTCAAATGCCCCGCAGCGCATGGCTTTTACCGCTGTTTTAATGTCGTGAAAACTCGTCATCATAATAGCGGGAATGCGGGCATTTACCTGCACTTCGTGTTGCAGAATGTCGATGCCAGTGCCGTCGGGCAGGCGATAATCGAGCAACAAAAGATCGTATTGCGATTTCTGAAGTACTTTGATACTGTCTTTTACATTGGATGTAGCTGTGACCTGGTGACCTTGTCGTTTCAAAAAATTTTCCAGCACCAGCACAAAGCTACTGTCATCTTCTACCAGTAATATATTCATAGAGTTGGAACGCTTGCTCCATACAAATAACGTACAAAAAAGGGAAGCGGCCTTAGGCAGCTTCCCTTGAGTAAGAAAATATTAACAAAACTCCGGAGAGAGCATTTCTTTTGTTTTATTAGATTTTCTTACCGTCTTTATCCAACTTAACCGTGTTACGTGCGTCGCCTTTTTTTAATTCAATTTCGTAGTAAGGTGTAGCGCCTTTGATTTCAAAAGCGTTGTTCACTTGCCAGTCTTTATATTCGTCGCCGGCCAGCGTTGTTTTTACTGCATCTGGCAGGCTGGCAGGGTCTACTTTAGTTTTAGTTTCCTGTGTTTGGGCCGTTTGAGGGGCTGCTGCACTTTGTGCTGTTACAACTGATGCAGATGTGGCGATGAATGCTACTGTCAGTACAGAGAAAATCAGCTTTTTCATAGTCGTTCTTTTTATTTGAGTTGAAAAATAATTTCAAGTCTATAAGGAACCATTACTGTGCCAATCGGATGTAAAAGATGGAATAAGGCTGATTTTAAATGATTTGTGGTGTGCCACGCGTTTTGGTTTCAAGAGGAAAACTGTTGCATTTTTCGTCAACCTGTGGCTACAGTCTGCAGTTGTGCATTCACTGCTGCCAGCAAATTGCGTAACCGTTCTGCTAATGTGGTTACCGTAGGCAGTGCACCTGAAAGATTTCCCTGACGGATATTGACTTCTGTCTGGCGAAGCTGTCGTGAAATATCTTTAAAACCCATTTGTCCGCAGCGTCCGGCCAATCTGTGTAATGCTTCTGGTGTGGCGGAAAGCTCGTTATTCGTCAGATGATTTTCCAGCAGCTCAAGATCCTGAGTAGTTTCATTGATAAAGCTGCCTAGTACTTTTTGCAATACAGCCGGGTCATCGCCAATCATTTTTTGCAGCGAACTAAAATCAAATTGCTCGCCATTGTTTTTTGATACAGTGTGCCCGTGTTGCAAAATGCTGATGAAATCCGCTTCAAGGAATGGTTTGCGCAGCAGATTGTCGAATCCTTCTTCCAAAATATGCGCATGTTCATCGGGCATTGCCTGCGCTGTGAGTGCTATATAAGTTGGTTGTGTGGCGCCGAATTTTTCTTTCAGCGCATGCATCAATTCAAATCCATTCATACCTGGCATTCTGATGTCCAGAAACACAGTTTTTACATCGTTGATATTTGCTTCTGCCAAGGCTTTCTCCGGATTGTCAAAACATTCATGTGCAATCTGGAATTTGGTGAGGATCATGCTGCATAATTGCAGAATAAACGGATCATCATCCACAATCCACACTTTGCCGTTGTAAGAAGCTTTTGTGGTAAGCAGGAGGTTTTCTTTCGGAATAGCGACAATCGGGAAGGTGAGCGTCACGATAAAGCTGGAACCCACACCAGGCTCGCTACTCACGCGGATGTCGCCATTTTGCTGGCTTACCAAAGCGCGAACAATACTTAATCCGAGGCCGGTACTTTGGTAGTTGGCATTGTTTTCGGCGCCTTGCTCAAACTGGTTGAAGATCCGCTCCATGTCTGCATTTGCAATACCAATGCCGGTATCGGCGATCACGAAGTGGAAGGTTGCAGATTGTTCGTGTTCCGATTTTTTTACATGGAAAAGTATGGTGCCTTCGTGGGTAAATTTGATGGCATTGCCGAGCAGGTTATACAATATCTGTTTCAGACGAAATGCATCGCCGCTTAAGTATAACCCATCGTCTTCGGTAGTATCAAAGTCAAACGTCAGACCTTTTCTTCTGGCAAGTGGTGCAATGGTTTCATTGATTTCGGTCAATACCTGTCGCATATTAAAAGGCTGATTGCTAAAGTTGAATTTGCCTGAAACGATACGACTATAATCGAGCACTTCATTGACGATTTGCAGCAGATGCCTGGACGAACGATAGATAATATCGACATCTTCCGGCTTGGGATTTTTTTGTTGTTTCAACTGCTCCGCAAAGCCAATGATTGTTTGCAGCGGTGTGCGCAATTCGTGGCTCATATTGGCCAGGAAACGCTGTTTTACCTGACCCAGATGTTCTGCTTCTTCTTTGGCAACGATGAGCTGTTTTTTATAACGGTTGCTGCGCGCGATGTCGGTAATGATGAGGAACATTAACACTGCTGCGCCTACGGCAAAACCGATCAGTATATAGTTGATCTGCTGAATGCTGTTGTGAACAAGTGCGGTTGACGCCGCATTGTTTAGCTCCACTTGTTTGATCTCTTCGGATTCGATATCCTGAAGGATGACCAGCATTTTGTTGATAAGAATATTGCCGGCACGTGTAAATGCAAGCTCACGGCTGAGCAGGGTATTTCGGCTCTGCTGCCGCCTGACTTCAATGGCCTGAATGGCATTGCTGAGTTCGGTGATCAGGCTGTCTTCCTTTACCATGGCCAGTGTGTCCACTTTTACTTTCAGCTCTTCCTTAATCAGTTTTTGCAGCGGCGCCTGTGCTACCGTTTTCTTTCTGCCGAATAGCTTGTCCCAGAGGGAGCGTTTTTCAGGTTGCTCTTCAGGCGAAGCCAGCATGCTGTCCATCGGAACGATGGTAGTAGTGGTGACTTTGTTCTCGGTAGTAATGATGTTGCTGTCTGTCTGCACGGTGTTTCTGGCTATTTCAGCAGCAAGGCTTTGTAATTGACCGGAAAGGGTGTTGTCGTTGAGTAATTCTACCCGCAGTTGGAGATAGCTGATGAATAATTTATCACGTTGTTTCAACAGTTTTTTCAGGCTGTCGATACGGTGTAATTGCGGATCGTCTTCAATACTGGCAATGCGCAATGTATCCAGCATTTTTTGCAACTGTGCTGATTCTTTGAGGAATGGATTGTATGGCTTCTTTTTATCGCGGAGCGCCTGGGTGCGCTGCAATTGATCGAGCCGTACCACATCTCGGAAAATATTATTGACAAGTCGCAGTTTCTGATTTGGTTCGGAAAGATGCTGTACGGTGCCGAGCATTTTCTGAAAAGCCATTTTCGATACGCTTCGAGCTAAAATGATTGTCAGGCAGGCGAGTAGGAACGCAAGAATGATCTTGCTGTAGACTGCTCCTGAGAATTTTTTGATAAAAGGGGATGGCATAACCGTAGGTGACTAAAAAGACCATGCCATTGCTGGAAGGTTTAATATGTTAAATAGGTAAATGGTTAATTGGTTGATAGGTTTATACGTTGATAGGTTTATACGTTTTTGAGGGTTGTGGTTTTATGCGCCATGTCGACGGTAGGAGACGTCTCGCGTAATGTGGGGGGGTAATGGAAGAGGCGCCGACCTATCAAATCAATAGGTCAACCTAATGATTTGATAGGTTAGCCTATTGTTGTGAATAGGTCCACCTATTAAATTGATAGGCGGACCTAATGGTGGGAATAGCTCCGCCTAATGATATGAATAGGTGGAGCTGTCAAATGGACAGGTGGACCTAAGGGTTAGTGTAGGTCGACCTAATGAAGTGAATAGGTCGGGCTGTCAAATGGACAGGAGGACCTATTGGTTGAGATAGGTCCGCCTAATGGTGAGAATAGGCGAGCCTAATGATTTGATAGGTGAGCTTAGTGAATCGGTAGGCTCCTCATTGCTCGTAATTCATCGTTCGTGCTCATTGTTAAACAACTATATTTGCGCATATAGCTAATGGATTATGTCACATCACAAAGCACACCACGGTAAGAACTTGCGGAAATTTCGCGAATGGAAAGGCTTAAAACAGGAAGCGCTGGCATTTGAGATGGGCGACGATTGGAGTCAGAAGAAGATCTCGCTGCTGGAGCAAAAAGAACAGATCGACGATAAGATCCTGGAACAGCTTTCTACTGTTTTGAAAATACCGGTGGAGGCTTTTGATGCGCTGAATGAAGATCCTTCTATTAATATTATTAATAGTACGTTTAGTGATCAGGCCGTAGGAGGAATTGCCACCAGTGCAGGTGATTATATTGTTAATCCAGTGGAAAAGTGGATGGAGGCGATGAAGAAGAATGAGGAATTGTATGAGCGGTTGCTGCAAGCGGAGCGTGAGAAGGTGGAGATGCTACAGCAGTTGCTGAATAAAAAATAAAGTAAGGGACGCGGCTTATGCCGCGTTTTGTTTTTCCCGCCGCGAAATCAGGTTGCCACGTCGTCCCCACAATTTCATTGTGAGAGGACTCCTCGCAATGATTGCTA
>NZ_QKTW01000021.1 GCF_003236175.1 Taibaiella soli
CAGTGGCAGCAGTATAAGAGGTAGAAATAAGATTCATAAAATGGCCAACAAAGACCTAAAGAAATTATTGCACATGGGAGCGAGATCGGTTGCAACTAATAACGCTGAATTCCGTAACTATTACGAACGCAAAAAAGCCGAAGGCAAACACGATCTGACTATAATTAATGCAATCAGGAATAAAATGGTGCTAAGGGTCGTTGCTGTCATCAAGAATCAAAGAAAATATGTGAATAACTATCAAAAAGCAGCATAAAAAGTATTTCGTTAAGTCATAGCAATCATTGCGAGGACGACACAGGAGGACGTCGCAACCTGATTTCGCGCTGAGCAAATCCGCTTTAAGCATTCCAGCCGGAACATTCAAACTCAGATCACAAAAAATATAGTCCGCCGTGAAATCAGATCCCTACGTCGTCGCACCTCGGGACAACCATGGGATTCTTCGAGAAAAAATGACCAGCAACAGGAATCGCAGATTTAAGCGAAACTGTCCCGAATTTATGGGCGCTTCAATATTTTACGTATAGTTTTAAAGCAATTGCTTATTTTTTCGGCGTGAATCCCCGTAACTAAATGAACAATAACGATATTATCTACACCGTCGTCTTTGCAGCACTGGCAATTTTGCTACTGATTGCCGGCGTTATCATCACCATTTTTATTGCGCACCGGCAAAAAACGAAACAGGAAATTGAAATGGCTCAGATGCAACTGAGTTATGAAAAGGAGATCCGTACGGTAGAACAGGAGGTGCAGGAACAAGTACTGGCCAACTTTTCTTCGGAACTCCACGATAATATCGGGCAATTGCTCACGCTGCTGCGTTTGCAGATTGAACAGGAAAAACTGGATAATCCTAACGATACGAAATTTGCAGGTATGGACGATACGCTGGAAATGACGATCAACCAGGTGCGCATGATGAGTCGTTCGCTCAATAGTGATTTTATTATGCAGGCCGGTCTGGTGAAAGCGCTTGATATTGAGATCAACCGTCTCAAGCAAATCAACTCGATACAGATTCATTGGGACAGTGATCATTCGGAACCGCATTTATCCAAAGACCAGCGCCTGATGGCTTTCCGCATTTTCCAGGAAATGCTGAATAATACACTGAAACACGCTAAGGCGAAGAATATTTACATTACGATGAAGGGAGATAAACAGCAATTCATGCTCTCGGTAAAAGACGATGGAATTGGTTTTGATCTGAACAGCGTCATGAACAACGGCGCAAATGGCTTGAAAAATATCGTAAAACGTGCCGGTCTGGCGCAGCTCAACTGTGATATTCTCACACAAAAAGGTGGGGGTTGCCAGTATGTAATCAAGAATTTTTGATAATATTGCGACATGAGCAATCCCCTGAAACTATGTTTAATTGACGATCACGTAATTGTACGGAATGCGCTGAAAGGTCTGATTGAGAAATTGGGGAATTATAAGGTTTCACACCAATTCAATAATGGCAAAGAATTAACGGAAGCACTGCCATTTGCCGACGAACCTGATCTGCTGATTATGGATCTGAACATGCCTGAGATGGATGGCAAAACCACCATGCAATGGATGAAGACCAACAATGTAAAGTACCCGGTACTGATCCTTACTTTAGATACTACTGATAAAACAATTATTGAATTGTTTCGCCTCGGTGTGCGCGGTTATCTGCCCAAACACACGACTTCTGACCTGCTGAAAAAGGCGATTGACGATATTCTTACGTCTGGCTATCATCACAACGAACTGCTGACAAAAGCATTAATCACTGATCAGCAAAATGTAAATGATGATCAGAAGAAAGTGCTGGAAAAAATCACGGACCGCGAAATCCTTTTCCTGCAGCTGGTTTGCGATGAAGCGGAATACACGTATGATAAGATTGCAGAGAAGATGAATGTGCACCGCCGTACAGTAGATGGTTACCGTGAATCGTTGTTTGAAAAATTCAATCTGAAATCAAAAACCGGCCTGGTTCTTTTCGCGATTAAATATCAGATTCACACGATTTCCTAAGCGGTGATTTTTCAACTGAGCTATCGGTGTCATAGTGAGGCAAACTATATATCATTTCTAACGGTCCGACGGCTCCAAAGTCATCGGACCGTTTTCTTTTAGCAACAAAGGGAGATTCGAGCCACACACCATGCTTCGACTGCACTTGGCACAACAACGCTGTCGCAAATCAGACATCGGAAATCAGCCATCAGCGATTCAATAACGGGTCCGGATTTTTTACTGCCGTATACCAGGCGACGCTGCTGGCAAACCAGGTCCAGACGAGCAGTGGCGCGTAATTAGCTGCTAATTTTTTGTCTTTACGAATGGCAATAACGAAACTAGCCAAGGCTAAAAGCGCATCAGTCTGCGTCCAGACAGCGCCCAATACCGGACTGCGTTTTTTAAAGAACACATAACCGAAACTGAAAAAACAAACCCAGATAGCGGCCTGCATACCGAGCAGTTTTTTACGATCTTCTACATCGGCTTCTTTGTCCATCAACCTAAATAAGGCGCGGATCAGAAATAGATTATTAAACGTCCACGCAGGCCCGAAAAGCCAGCCCGGCGGTGCCCAAACGGGCGTCTTCAATTTTTTGTTGTAATATTTTTCTGTCTTTGTCCGCTTGCCGGAACTAAGCATTCCCAAAACGGAAACGGCTGCTGTAAGTAAGGAAATCTTCAGCCAAAGGAATTTTTCTTCTCGTCTCATGATATCAGATTTTCGGAATCGCCGTTATCAATCATCAACCAAAAGCAGGCGAAAACCAATCAGCGACATCTAGAGAACGTCAATATCATGCCAATGGAGGCTGTAACTTCGGGATTTGTATGTCCAACAAGTTGTAACTTGAAAAGTTTATCTATTTGACCTTTGACCTTTGACTATCAGCGATAAAAACGAACACCGGCTGTCCCCCAGAAAGACGAAAGACTACCAGCGAGAAAACGAATCTGCTCCGGGGCATTTACGATATTGTCATCGAGCATAGAAGAATACATCAATGAACCATAAACCGATACGCGTTTATTCAGCCTGCCCATCATGCCTAGTTCAAAGAATCCACGCAATTGCAGCCGCTTAAAATCAGAAGCATTGCTTCCCTGCGCTACATCTGTGGCATTGTATACATTTTGGCGATCAAATTGCGCAGCCACACAGTAATCAACAGCTATGCCAGCAGCTGCGAAAGGCGACAGCCATTTCTTTTTACCAAGCGAACAAATGGGATATTGCAGCCCGAAAGGCAGAGAAATATATTCTTGTTTCTGATGATTGAGTTGAAGGCCGTTTTTGCGATAGCACATATAATAGTCATAATACACCACCCGCAGCCCTGTTATTAGTTCAATCTTCTTATTAGTAATGTACCCGCCAGAAAAACCGCCATTGATGGCAAAACCCTTCCGGAGGTTGTTAATTTTACCGGTATTGTAGTTACCCGTAACGCCGTATGCACCCGAAACGCCCATATACCAGCGCCCCGACTGTGCAAAATCTGAGCAGGAAATAAGTAAACAAAAAATCAATAGAAGGATTCTAGGATAACTCATGAAACATCTGACGTTTTAATAACGGACGTCATGAAAATAATTCGACTTGGGTCGTCTTCTCTGATCACGTCCGATGCGAAGATCCGACAGATGATATTCATATCCAAGTTGCATGGCCATTGTAGTATGCGAATTACCCGATGGTGCGCTCATAACATGGTAAGTATCGCCCAGCATTGTAGATAATTGCCATCCGATAACAATTGCAGCATTTGCGCCGGCATTGATATGGAAACCCCAGCCCAAAGAAGGTTTTACATTAACAGCCGTACAATCTCCGCGGTTATCTTTGGTTGGATAGGCATAAGGAGACTGGGAATTACTGCTGAAATGAGCAGCAACAAGCACACAAACGGAAATCGCCGGTTCTATATAAAATTTAGCGCCACGTGCAGGGCCAGCCAACACTTTCATTCCAATTGGCAGTTCAAGAAAATCCAAAGACTGCGTGCCATCTTCACCATGATAACCCGCGCCATATTTAAAATGTGTGTATTGAATACCTGTAAACCCACCCACAATCCCGTTGGGACCGTAGTACCCTACTTTACATCCTGAAGTTGTAGAGAACTCCCCACCAGGGAAATATGCTTGCGGATTATACATTAATCCGGGATTTACATTAACGCCGAAATAAAGGCCATCGCTAAGCGACTGAGCAAAATTTAAGACAGGCAGCAATAAAAGAATCAGGGTTTGCAGCAGGTTACGATTCATAAGGAAGATTTATTACAATACGCAGGATCGTCATCAAACCCCTACGCAAAAAACATCTGATGTTTAATGTGGTCCGCGATAATGATTGGGTGGTGCGTCCTTTCCTCTTCGAATATCTTTCAGGTGGTATTCAAAAGCTAACTGCAATGCGCCTGTAAGATGCGAATTTTGTTCAGGCACATATTCACTCGGTTTGTAGGTATTGGTGACGGTTGCAGACACTTGCACACCAATATTGATCGCACAATGCGCACCCGCACTAAAATGGAAGCCTGCACCCAGTGATGGTTTCACAACAACAGGAGCACATTCGCTTTTATTATTTCCACTTGGGTAAAAGTCAGGCCGGTTAGAATAATTATCAAAACTTGCAGCGGTCACAAAACATAATGATACTGCCGGTTCAATATAGAATTTGGTTCGACGATATGGACCGGCTAAAATTTCCGCGCCAAAGGGAATTTCAAGATAACTTAACTTTTGAATGGCTCCATGCTCGGAGCCCATGTAATAATTGTAGCGTGTAGATTGAATTCCGGAAAAAAAGCCAATAATATGCGTTGGCGTAAAGTAACCTGCCTTCACGCCAGCGGTAAACGTTTTGGACCCAAATGGAGCCTCCGATGGGTTGAACATCCGGCCAGGATTTACATTAGCGCTAAAATAAAGTCCGCTACTAAAGGTCTGCGCGAAACTTAGGACAGATAGCAATAAAAGAACCAGGGTTTGTAGCAGGTTGCGAATCATAAGGGAGGTTTATTACAATACGCAGCATCGTCGTCAAACCCCTACATTTCAAACAAAACAAGAAAAACAATTTTACAAATTACCAGAAAACAACCCATCAGCAACGAAACATCTGATGTTTACCAATTAACATCATAATAGTCACTTGAACCCGAACCAGAACGCGATCTGTATTTTGATTTTGGAATAACGGTTTCATAAAGGCTGCCTAAATGATATTCGAAACCCAACTGCATCGTTACCGCCGACAAATGCGTGCTAGCCGGGCGAGGCAATGATTCTTTGTAAAGGCTACTGATATTAGTCGCCATCTGCCAGCCGAGATTAATTGCTAAATGTTCACTTGCTTTAAAATGAAAACCCCAGCCAAGAGACGGCCTCAATATCACCTGTTTGCAGTCCGCTTTGTTGTCTCCGGGCGCATACTTAAAAGCACCATCCTTATAGGCACCTTGAAATTCCGCATTCCCCAGAAAGCAAATAGATAATGCCGGTTCAAAATACATCTTGACTTTAGAAGCCCCACCACCGACGATTCTAAGACCTACAGGCACCTCCAGAAAATCTGCGATCTGCGTGCCGCCATATTCCCGATCGACACTATACTTGTAATGCGCATACTGAAGACCTGTAAATACCGAAACATTCGCACCCGGAATTGTATATCCCGCTTTAATTCCAGAAGTAGTGGTTAGTGCTGCATAAGGGAAATAACTACCCGGATCATACACCAGACCAGCGTTAAAATTTACGCCAAAGTAAAGGCCATCAGTGAAGGGTTTAGCAAAACCGGAAATAGAAACAATTAAAAGGAGAAGGGTCCGTAATAGGTGGCGGATCATAAATGATTGTTTATCTGAATACGCAAAATCAACAGCAAACCCCTACGCTGCTTTCGAAAAATATCGGAGAAGTAATATCAAACGGCAATCAGAAAAACAGAACAAAACATCTGACGTTTACTCACTGAATCCTTTATACTTTGATTACAGGAACACCGAAAAATCATTGTACGACGACCCGACAAAGCCCAAGGCTGGAAATAATAAAAACAATGGGGGCTTTAACACGAAACTTATCTGTTCGGCGAATGATTGAAATAAAACAACATGCCAATTTTCAGCGCAGCGACTGTCATCGTGCATTTATTTGTTCCTACCGGAACGGAATTTGTTTTGTGTACATCATTGAGCGCCGACGAAAGGTGCCAGCCGACTGAAAAGAAAGCATTATCACTAAGCCGGTGCAACCAACCTATATCGAGAAATGGCTTGGGGACGGTCAATACAAAATCCTGCGTGTTTGTTCCCGAAACATAGTAGCCATTGGGACCTTCGGCACTGGCAGAAAACTTGGCATAAGTACGGATTGAGAAAATAATGCCGGCATTGAAGAAAAGTGAACTCGGCTTGCTGAGCTTTAAAACATAACGAAAAGCAATTGGCAGCTCGAGATAGTAAAGCGTTTGCGTTCCGGGCAGATAACTTACTTTTTCATTGAGCCGATAAGCGTAGCCATGATATTGTAAACCGGTGTAGATTCCGTAACTGCTGTCGTTCATATACACCGCGTCCAGGCCTACATTCATCGTACCGCCAATGCGAGGACCATCGTATGCATTTTGATTGTCCATAATTCCGGGTGTAAGTTCAGCACCAAGGCAAAAACCCTTTTGCTGCGCTTTTACACAAAAATGCAGCAAACAAAAAGAAAAGAACAGGAGTAAAAAACGGGCCATAGAAATTGGTAAAATTGAAAAACGGAAATAGGGTAATTTTAGTATGTATGAGTTATAAGTTGTACGTTATAAGTTGTATTTTGGAAAGTTTATCTGTTTTGACCTTTGACGTTTGCCATTCGACTCCGCTCAGGCTGACAAAAGGAATTTTTGACTTTTGACTTTTGACCATTGACCCTAAGCCTCAACAATATAATTTTCCAGAATCTGATCGAGAACGGACTCCAACTCAGACAACTGATCGGTTGAAACAAGTTTGGTGCGATAATCTTTAATATGTGACAAACCTTTGAGATAATTAGAATAATGCCTTCTCATTTCCAGGATACCCAATTTTTCGCCTTTCCATTTTATAGAACCGTGCAAATGTTTGCGACAAGCATCGATTCGCTCTTCAATAGTTGGCGGCGGTAAAATTTCACCTGTAGCGAAATAATGTTTGATCTCACGGAAAATCCAGGGATACCCGATCGCCGCACGACCAATCATAATACCATCCACTCCGTAACGGTTGCGGTATTCCAAAGCTTTTTCGGGGCTATCGATATCTCCATTGCCAAAAATAGGAATCTGGATACGCGGATTATTGCGCACCTTAGAAATCAAAGTCCAGTCAGCATCACCTTTATACATTTGTGAGCGCGTACGTCCGTGAATGGTGAGCGCTTTAATGCCTACATCCTGCAAACGTTCCGCTACTTCTTCAATATTTTTAGAATCGTCATCCCAGCCAAGACGCGTTTTGACCGTCACGGGCAGTTTTGTATTGTCTACAACCGCTTTCGTAAGGCGAACCATCAGGTCGATATCCTTCAATACACCGGCACCAGCACCTTTACAAACCACTTTTTTCACCGGACAACCAAAGTTGATATCCAGCAGATCCGGGTTAGTTGCGTCCACAATCCGGGCAGAAAGTGCCATTGCTTCTTCATCACCACCAAAGATCTGGATACCCACAGGCCGTTCATATTCAAATATATCCAGCTTCTGACGGCTTTTGATCGCATCACGGATCAGTCCCTCAGAAGAGATAAATTCTGTATACATAAGATCTGCACCATGTTCTTTACACACTGCACGGAAAGGTGGATCGCTCACGTCTTCCATTGGAGCCAGCAGTAAAGGAAATTTTCCCAGTTCTATATTCCCGATTTTCACCATCGCGCGGCAAAGTTACGCTTCTTGGTCAATATGTTAATAGGTTAAAAAGTTAATGCGTCGACAGAAGTTATAAGTCGTAAGTTTTAAGTTATAGTAGTCATAGCAGTGAGAATCAATTTGACCGGTAACGCGAAAACTTAAAACTTTTCACTTATAACTTAAAAATGATAAATCTGCATTAACTTTGCGGCGCTAAAAGCAAGACAAACCTTGTCTGCAATTTTTTGAAAGGAGTTTTTTTATGGTGAAAGCACACATTTTCACACACAACCATCTGCTAGATTTTCCCCCACCCGCTATCATTATTTCTTCCTGATATTTTTAGGATAAGTAAGTTATTAAAATACCTTTGTATCGTTTTTCAAAAAAATAGTCCTCTTTCGTGGGAAAAAATCTGAATAAAGCATCCCTTGCGGGAATCATTATTGCTTTAGGAATTATTTACGGAGATATTGGTACATCTCCTCTTTACACAATGAATGCCATTTGCAGCGGAAAACAAATTACCGAACTGCTTGTAATTGGCGGCCTCTCCTGTGTCATCTGGACCCTGACTTTACAAACTACTATTAAATATGTATTGCTGACGCTAAAAGCGGACAACAAAGGAGAAGGAGGTATCTTCTCTTTATATGCGCTGGTGCGGCGGCACGGTAAATGGACCGTCTTTCCTGCCATGATTGGTGGCGCTGCGCTACTGGCCGATGGAATGATTACGCCTCCCATTACGGTAACCTCGGCCATTGAAGGGCTGAAAGGCATCCCGCAAGTAGGAGATGTAGGGACCTGGACCATTGTTTATATTGTTATTGCCATCCTTACAGGCTTATTTTTCTTCCAGCAGTTTGGTACCGCTTCGATCGGTAAGATCTTCGGGCCAATCATGTTGCTTTGGTTTCTGATGTTGGGAGTACTCGGCATTAATCATATCAGTGACGACTGGAGCATTTTCAAAGCGCTGAATCCATATTTCGCTATTAAATTATTGACCGTTTATCCAAAAGGTTTCTTCCTGCTCGGTGCAGTATTCCTTTGTACAACGGGTGCCGAAGCGCTGTATTCTGACCTCGGTCACTGCGGACGCGGCAATATCCGGGTATCCTGGATCTTTGTAAAAGCTTGTCTGATCCTGAACTATCTGGGCCAGGGTGCCTACTTGCTGACATTAAAAGGTCAGGTCTGGAATTCGGCAACCAAGAATCCGTTCTACGAATTAATGCCAAACTGGTTTGTACTTCCGGGTATCATCATTGCCACCATTGCCGCGATTATCGCGAGCCAGGCATTGATCTCCGGTGCGTTTACACTCATCAGTGAAGCGATCAAACTGAACCTCTGGCCAAAAATGAAAATCAACTATCCAACGGTAGAACGTGGTCAGTCTTTCATTCCGGGCATCAATCTCTTATTATTTATCGGCTGTAGCAGTATCGTTTTAATCCTGCAGCGTTCCTCTCAAATGGAAGCAGCTTACGGCCTGTCGATCACCGCTTGTATGATCATGACGTCGTGCCTGTTCGCATACTTCATGTTTACCAGACGTGTACCGCTGGTTTGGATCGCTGTCTATTTACTGGTTTATCTGACTATTGAATTCTCCTTCCTGTATGCCAACCTCGAAGAAAAATTCGAGCACGGTGGCTTCATTACAGTAATTGTAGGTGGTGGTTTGTTTATGGTGATGCTGACCTGGTTTAAGGCCCGCAAAATCAAAAACCGCTATGTGGAATTTGTACGGGTGGAAGATTATGTGCAGATTATTCAGGAACTGAGCAATGACCGCAGCATTCCGAAATATGCGACGCACCTGGTTTATCTGACCAGCGCCAATAATCCGAAGGAAATCGAACACAAGATCATTTATTCGATCCTGTATCGTAAACCAAAACGCGCCGATATCTATTGGTTCGTACACGTTGACGTATTGGATGATCCGTATACGATGGAATATGCAGTGCATACGATTATTCCGAACGAGATTATCCGCATTGAATTCCGTCTTGGTTTCCGTGTGGAACACCGTATACAGTCTATGTTCCGTAAGGTCGTGGAGGAAATGGTGCAGAATAAAGAAGTGAACGTAGTGAGCCGTTACGAATCGCTGAGCAAAAACAATGTAATGGGTGATTTCCGTTTCATCGTTATGGAGAAATTCCTTTCCCGCGACAACGCGCTGCCTTTGTGGGAACGCCTGATGATGCGCGGTTATTTTATCCTGAAACGGTTCAGTCTGTCTGAAGAACGCGGCTTCGGTCTCGACCCTTCAGACGTAACACTCGAAAAATATCCGATTATTGTTTCTACGGTTTCAGATTATCATTTGAAACGGATAGAAGAATAAATTAAATTCAAACAAGAAGAGACGCACTATTATGGTGCGTCTCTTCTTGCATTTGGAGACACCTGTTGCATGGAGACATTACAAGGAGTAACCCCGGTAATAAGAGTACCACATAACGCGGGATCCTTCCTTCGTGCCAATGACACATCGCGATTATTAAACGCGAAATCAGATCCCGACGTCGTTTCTCCTCGGGAAGGTCCGTATGCTGTGCTACACAGCGCGAGTGATAACCTCACGGGTCATCACGATGAGTTGGTAAACAGCAAAGCTGTGGAAACGAAGTGGTGATCTGATTTCGCGTCGGGAAAACTATTTTACAAAATTGATCTCGATATTCAGCAACCTGTCATTCCCTTTTGATTATGGGCACCATATAATTAGTCAGGACAAATGCGAGTGAAAATTGTATAACCACAGGCTCGCACAGAGATTCCCCTTCAGGGGTAAGGGGTTTACAGTTCCCCTAGCCCAATCGTCTGGTGTTGATAAGGAATTTCCACATCAGTAAAACCTTTACGGATCAGGCGATCGCGGAAATTGTTCTGTACATCATATTCGCCATGCACCAGGAATAGTTTACGCACTTGCTTTGCGTCCTGGCAAGCGAGCCATTGCGACATATCTTCGTAGTCACCGTGCGCACTCAGACTATTGATGATTTTTACCTCGGCCTTTACAGCATAATGCACCCCGAAGATGGTTACGCTCTCAGCGCCTGCACGCAAGCGTCCGCCCAATGATTCAGGCTCGCAGTAACCAACAATCAAAATCGTATTATTGGCACTATTGATGTTGTGCGCAATGTGATGCTTCACCCTACCGGCTTCTGCCATACCAGATGCAGAAATAATCACACATGGTTCGCGCATATCATTTAAACGAATGGAATCTTCCACATCCCGTAAATATTCCAATCCACGAAATGCAAACACGTCTTCATCTTTCTTCAGTACCTGCAGCACATTATTGTTAAAGCATTCCGGATGATGTTTAATAATCTGCGTGGCATCGATAGACAGCGGGCTATCCACAAAATAAGGCACTGCAGGTAAACGACGCTCAAGCTCCAGACGGTTCAGCAGATACAGAATTTCCTGTGTGCGGCCCACGCTGAATGCAGGAATGATCAGCTTACCACGCTTTTCGATGCAGGTACGTTCTATATGGCTCAGCAAAAGATCAGCTGCCGGAACGACCATATCGTGTAAACGATCACCGTAGGTTGATTCCATAATAATGTAATCTGCCTGCGGAAAAACATCGGGGGAACGTAACAGAATATCGCCATAACGGCCAATATCTCCGCTAAACGTCAGACGAATTTCTTTATCATGCTCACGCAGCTTCAGATTGACCGCAGCGCTACCGAGCAAATGGCCGCAATCAGTATACATTAATTCAATATCGTCATCGATGCGGAAAGGTTTGTTGTAGTTAACGGTTTCAAACAACGGAAATACTTCTTTAGCGTCATCTTCCGTATACAGCGGTTTTATAAAATCACGTCCGCTTTTTTCGCGCTGGCGATTGATGTATTGCGCATCCCCTTCCTGAATGCGGGCTGAATCGAGCAGCAGAATTTTCGCAAGATCAGCAGTGGGCGGTGTGCAATAAATTTTTCCCTTATAGCCTTCTTTTACCAGTTTCGGCAAAAGACCAATATGATCAATATGCGCATGGGAAATAATTACGTAATCTATTTCTTCGGGATCAAAACCAAACTCACTGTTCAGTCGCAAAGTATCCTTACCCATTCCCTGGAACATGCCACAGTCGAGCAGAATTCTTTTGTCTGGATTAATGTGTACGATATGCTTGGAACCCGTAACGGTACGGGCAGCGCCATGAAACGTTATCTTCATTCGAAAGGAGTGTAAATGACCAATAATAGCGAGGCCGAAACATCCAAAAAGCAATCAGCCTTCAGCTAACTAAAGATAACGGAAAGGAGTCGTAAATAAAATTAAAAATCAGGCCAATGCACCGATCTTTTCCATGGCTTTGTGTGCATTTGTATTTGCCGCGCGACGTTTGTAGTGATACCACCATTCCGGAAAAAAACGGATCAGCATATTGTTGAAGCCACGCATACCGAGCAAGTGATACAGACCGTTCAATTTAGGTACCACACCGGCCGGGAGTGCGCGTAGACTTAATGCGAACCCACTGTCAAGATACTGCATATGGTGCCAATAGCCGCTTGGCATGAACATAGTTTCACCGTGTTCTAAAACTGAGGTATAAGCGTGTGCATACCGCAACGCTGGAAAACGCTGCATATCGAGGCTTTCGTGCCAGTCTACAAAGCTGGCTGCGCTTTCTACCGTCGATGGCATTTTATAAATAAACTTAGATTGATTGTTGTGCAGCAGCAACACCCTTTTGCGACCGATAAACTGTGTATGAAAAATATGAGAGAGGTCGATATCGTAGTGCATATGCGCAATGGAACCGGCGCCGCCTACAAACAGCATAGGATATTTTTTTAGAAAACTTTTCGTCAGTTGCTCGGGGAAAATAACATCCTTAATAATTTCCGGGGCATATTTAAAAACATTGAAAAGAAAGATTCTTAATTCTACCGGCCCCTTGCGGATGAGATCAAGGTAGTCGCCAAATTTCATCACGCCGTCGTTGCCATTTACTGGCACATGAGCTCCGGCTCTGATATTGTTGTAGACACCCACATCTACATTTCCGACTATTTCTTTAAAGTAGTCCCAGTTCCATTTATTAAATGCAGGCCAGGTGTGCGATAGGTTGGTGATAATAACGGGGATCTGTGGGTCCAGATAGTTCTTCTTAAAGTCTTCAGGCGAAATCTGTTTTACTCGATCGATGGAAGTAAGTACCATAACGATTAGCTTTTGACCAATTAAATATAAGTAAAAAACTACACATATTTGACGCCTGATTTTCCTGTCGTACCATTAAGGTTCCTCGCAAAGATGCATCCTCCACAGTCCTTAAAACAAAAAGCCTTCCCGACGGGTGTCGGGAAGGCTTTCCATATCATTCAGGTGAAATTATTTCACCATTGTTTTGAAAACTGGTTCGTCCACTTTTACCGGATACTTAGTACGCAGTTGTGCGTTCCACTGTTTTTCGAGGTAATCCTGGTATTCTGCCACTACATAACCACGGGCGTCATCGAGTGACTTAGTAGTTTTTGTAGTGAATACATCATCGGCTTTCACTACCGTGTAGCTGCCATCAGCGTTTTTCACCGGAGCAGAGAGTTTACCTTTTACCACAGACGCTTCAGGTACATCTTTAAAACGAGAGAATTCAAAATGACCACGTTGTACAGAAACCGCATCAGGTTTAGCTTCCGTATTCAGTTGTTTCATTACATCTTCTTCTTTCACACCTTTTTTAGCCAGTGCTTTCAGACCTGCATTCATAGACGCTTCGTCTTTGAAATGATATACAGCACCTGTGAAGCCAGGATCCCATTGGTATTTAGTCTTATTAGTTTCGTAGAAATTTTTCAGACCTACTGTATCTCTTGAAGCTTTACCCCACACATTGCGGTCCATCAGTTCAAACAACAGGATACCGTTTGTGTATTCATCCATCAGGTTTTTGAAATCAGGATTTTCATCTACCAAGTGATGTTCTTCGAAATCATTTACCACACGGCTTACATACATGTTGTAAATATCATGCATTACCGCAGCTTTAGGACCGCGAAGCTGGCCACGGGTAAGTGTTTCAGCAAATTTCACGAAATCGATCTGAGAATAGTTTTTACCACCGAGTGTAAAAACAGGCTGTGTCATGTTGTTGAAATCAGTTGATTTGAACATACCTACTGCTTTACCTGTATCCGGCAGTGATTCCATTTTCTTTACCACTGCATCATAATTTGCAGGATATTCTTTGAAACCGTTTTTCTCTTTTACTTTCTGGAAGAAGATATCATGTGCTGATTGTGCACGGGAATCGTTTTCCACTTTACGTTTCAGCGTAGACGCAACGCTGTCGTATGGTTTGATTGGAATTTTCTGGATTAGTTTCAACAGGTGCAGACCATATTCCGTCTGTACTGGCTGAGAAAGATCTCCCGGATTTTTCAATGCAAATGCCGCATTTTCGAATGCAACCGGATAACGGCCGATACCGAATGGCGCCATTACACCACCTTCAGCATTACTGAATTTATCGTCTGAATATTTTTTAACCGCATCTTCGAAAGACATACCGCCTTTCAATGAAGTCTGCACTGAATCCATACGCTTGTGTGCTGCCGCAACACCAGCTTCGCCTTTTGCTTTCGCAATATCGATACGGATTTGTGCTACCTGCACTTCACCACGCGCCGGACGACGATCCAGCACTTTAATGATATGATAACCGAACTGTGTACGGAATGGAGTAGAAACCTTTCCTACCGGCGTACCGTAGGCCGCATTTTCAAACGGATAAATCGTCTGCAGCGCAGTGATATACCCTACATCGCCACCATTGTCTTTCGTGCCGCGATCTTCAGAGAATTGTTTCGCTAATGCAGCAAAATCCCCTTTCTTTTTCGCGATCAGATTGTAAAGGCTATCGATCTTGCGGTAAGCAATTAATGTATCTGCCGGAGCCATTGAAGGCGGTGCCATAATCAGAATGTGCGCAACATGAATTTCTTCTTTAGAACGGTCATATGCTTCACGAACGAGTTTGTTGGTCACTTCTTCGTCCGTCAGATAATTTTTCGCCAGCTGCTTGCGGTAATTATCCAGCTCACGCTGAATGTTCGGCAAAGTGTCCAGTTGTTGCAGCTCTGCCTCTTTCACCTTCATACGGAAGAGTGAATACAGATCCAGATATTCCCTTAATGCAGGCTCTGAATAATCTGTTTTTTTGTTGAGGCTGTTCTTTTCATAGACTCTTAAAAATTCCTGCTTGCTTACTGGATTACTGCCGTACGTAAACAACGTCTGAGCGAAACCAGAGCTGATCAGAAGGCCCGAAGCGAAACAAGTTAAAACCAGCTTACGCATGATTAATGTGTGTTTTTATTTTAGGATTTAGATTATTTCGAATTGTTTTTCTTTTCTTTTTGTTCCAGCATATCTACTACACTGAGGATGTTCGTATGATCCAGTCTTTTACCGCGAATGATTTTTTTCTCGTCGAGCAAATATATAACCGGTGTGCTGTAAACATCATATTTCGAACGAAAATCGGATTTTCTATCCCAATCTGCAACGTTCGTCCAGTCAGACATGTTATTCTTAACAATAAAATCTTTCCACTTGGTTTCGTCTTCTGTAGCCACGGCATATATCTTCATGCCTTTTGCTTTCAGCGATGCGCGATAAACAGAATCAAGCTTTGGAATTTCCTGCTGGCAATGACCGCAATCAGGAGAATAAAAAAGAAGCAGCGTATATTTAGCTTTCAGGTCTGAAAGACTTTGCGGCTTACCGTTGACGTCGTTCAATTTCAGTTCCGGTGCTACGTTGCCGATAATGTTCGGAGCAATGTTGCGTACACGGTCAAAATATTTCTGAAGTGCGTCATTGTCGAGCCAATATGCATCGCCGCGCATGTAGTAGGTTTCCACCAGATAAACAAACACCTGATCCATACCCATGATTTTGCTGGTTTCCGCGTTACGTGTCAGCCACCAGAGCGTGTATTTAAACAACTCTTTTTGTCCGCGTGTTTTTTCCAGCAGCATATCACCTTCTTTAATCACCGAGTCTGGCATTGGTAACACGAGTTTATTCATGTACTCTTCCAGTTTAGCATCATAGATCGGTGTATGAATAAGGCGGTCGTCTTTAAAGTCAAAACCATCCCAATAGTGACCTTTATAATAATCGTATGCAAAGTTTGAATCCACTTTACCATCCGCGAGATAATGCGTTCCTTCAGGCACCACCGGCACTTCCAGCGCATTAAAAATAGAGCTTAGCAAAGTGTTCGGATATTTCTTTACATAATCGTGGCGGTAGGCGGTCAACGTTTTTGATTCCTCTGTCGCTTTTTTACGAACGGCAGCAGTATCAGCAGCAGTTTTTGCAGCTTTCAGTTCGCCTTGCAATGCTTGTTGTTTCTTGCCGAAATCCTGGAGAAATGCAACATAACTCTGGAAGCGGTCATTTTCCGGGGAATTCTTAAACACCAGGCCTTCCGGAAGTTTTGCAGCAGTAGCGGTAATAGTCATATCATCACCGTTATTCAGCAAAAACTCAAAATAAGTTTGCTTGTCGGAAAGGAGGATCATATAGATACCACCGAGCGTTTTTTCTTTGCTTTCAATCGTGGCTACACCGTTTTTATCAAAACGTGCCGAGTCTGCTTTATAAATCGTAGGCAGTGATTTTCCGTAGTAATGCGCCAGATAAGCAACCGTGTCTTTTTTATCGGTAAGCTTGACCTGAATACGATAACCATCGCGGGCAAGAGTTTGCTGAGCTATTACTGTAAGTAACAGAAGTGCAAGTAATTTAATACGCTTCATAAGAATTGGTGAAGATAATTTTTTTATGCACAAAGAGACAGCCGTTCCATTTTTTTTGTTGGCCGGGCCAAAAATAAATTTTACAAACTGTGTTACACAGCGCACGAAGTGTAAATTTGCATTTTATTAACTGTTTACAGAAACATTTTGGCAAGAAAAAAGAGACAACCAGTTTATAATATTAAGATTGATGCATATGCGGCGGAAGGCAAGAGCGTTGCGCATCTGGATGACGGGAAAGTTTTATTTGTAGAAAACGCAGTACCAGGAGATATTGTAGATGTAAAGGTAACTAAGGATAAAAAAAGCTGGGCAGAAGGTAAGGCGTCAAAGCTGATTACCCCTTCTCCGGACCGCGTCACCCCGTTTTGCCAGCATTTCGGCGTATGTGGCGGCTGCAAATGGCAGATGCTTCCGTACGAACTGCAACTGAAATACAAACACCAGCAGGTGGAAGATCAGCTGAAACGTATCGGCCAGGTAGAACTGCCAGCGATCGATTATATTTCCGGAAGCCCACTCCAGCAATACTATCGCAACAAATTGGAGTTTACTTTCTGTACACATCGTTACCGCACGTTTGAAGAACTTGCGGAAGCCGGCGATGCCAAACTGGAACCAGAACCAGCATTGGGATTTCACGCACCCGGTTTGTTTGATAAAGTAGTTCCGATTGAAACCTGCTATCTGCAAGCTGAGCCAACTAATCTTTTACTGAAAGTGCTGCGCGAATATTCAGAAAAGCACAACCTGCCTTATTATGATTATCGTTCACACACGGGCTGGCTCCGCAATGTGGTATTACGTGTGGCAACCACAGGTGAAATACTGGTCAATCTGGTGATTCACCATGAAGATAAGGCGGCACGAATAGCTTTACTGGACCACTTGCTTACAGAAATCCCAAACATCACTTCGCTCAACTATACCATCAATCCAAAAGTAAACGACAGCATTCACGATCTGGATGTAATCTGCTACGCAGGTCAGTCTTATATCAAGGAAACGCTGGAAGAATTTACCTACAAGATTTCTCCGAAATCGTTTTTTCAGACGAACTCTTACCAGGCAGAAACGTTATATAAAATCACACGCGACTTTGCCGGGTTGACCGGCAATGAAACGCTGTATGATCTGTATTGCGGCACCGGTAGTATCGGTATTTTCTGTTCAAAAGGTGCAAAGCGTGTTATTGGTATTGAAGTGATCGAGCAAGCGATTGAAGATGCAAAGGAAAATGCGCGCATGAATGGCCTGGAACATTGTCAGTTTTATGCTGGCGATGTTTCGGATATCTGTACTGATGAATTTTTCGAGAGCCACGGCCGTCCGGATGTGATCATTACCGATCCGCCACGCGCCGGCATGCACGAGAAACTAGTAAAACAACTGCTGAAAATCCGTGCACCACGTGTGGTATATGTAAGCTGTAATCCAGCCACACAAGCTCGCGATCTTCAGTTGCTCGACGAAGCTTACCGTATTGTAAAGCTGCAGCCAGTAGATATGTTCCCGCATACACACCATATCGAAAATGTAGCGCTGCTGGAACTGAAATAGTCAATGGTGAGTGGTCAATGGTGAATACCCACCACGTTTGTCATGGTAAGCAGAGTCGAACCATTAAGCGTTGGCAAAAAATAGTTGTAGAGACGTAGCCTGCTACGTCTCTTTTTATTTCCAAATCGATATGTGCTTTGCATCTTTTGCTTCTTACGCATCTTGGCGGGAAACGCAACTGCACTGGGACTCCCCTTTAAGGGATGGGGCTTAAAAGAGGAAAGCCCCGCGTTGCGGGGCTTTATATTGTCCAGGATTTTGAAGATTGGGGAGAGATCCTGGGGAGAAAGAGACGTTCTTTTGGAAAACAATCTCAATTTCTCCCCCACTTTACAGAAAAAATAGCGGCGCCTTTCACATGGCATCGGGCTCACACGATATACATATATATAAATTCGGTGTGCACCGCTATCTTTTAAACTGTTCTAAAACAAACAGCCGACCTTTTTTTGCTTCGTTTCAATCGGGCTACAACTTGTTTCAGTTGTGGGGTAAAATTGCTTTCAGTCACAAATGTATATATTTATAAAGAATAGGCAAATTTAATTTGTAAACGACATGTTATTGCCACAGTTACGAATTTAAATACTATCTACAAAACTGAATACCAATACAATTTGACGCAAGAAAATAACATATTCAATGTTTATTTCTGAGTCAAATAATTGTAGTCGTGCAACAACTGATGTAAAAACTCATTAGGCGGTAAATCAGACTGAATGCCCAGTACATCTTTGATCCGGTAAGACACTTCAATCATATACTGATCGGTTTCCCGGGCGCTTTTTAAAGCCAGCAAATTGCGGATACCATTAATATCACGATCGCTCAGTCGCATTACCTCGGGATACTTAGCTTCATAATTCGTTTCCTCAATTTCCAGATAAATCGTTTCATTGATCGATGTTTCCGCTTTGGCATCAATCACCACGGTTCCTCCTGCCAGATCGCCGAGACGTTGGGATTTGCCCGTTGCGGCAACAGAAATGACATCAGGCAGGTAAATGGTCAACAAACTGAACAGTGCAAAAATGTAGGCACCGCCAGAAATGATCACCAGAAAGATAATGTAAGGCACCGTCATCATGGCGTAATTGCTTAAACCAAGAATCCAGCGCACCAAATATTGGCTCAGCGTCGGCTCATTACCCTCTTTGTCCATTACCTTAATACCAACCAGCTTTTTCCCGACACTTTGCCCGTTAAAGAAAATTTCCATCAGCAAATGATATAGAAATGCGGGAATGGAAACCAGCAATATGGCTAGTGTTTGCCCCATCGTTTCAGGAACATCGAGCGGAATCAGGATAAACTCAAAAACGACAAAAGCGTATACGCTCACCACCAGCATATCGAGCAAAGTTGCCCAGACACGCTTCATAAAAGGTGCAATCTTAAACTCAAGGTCTATATTAAAAGGCGTCGTAACAACCAGCGTGCTCATACGTCTGAAAGATAATGCAGGCAGTGAAGTTAAAGGAACATTGGCGGAAAAAAGAAAAAAGCAAAGCTGTTTTAAAAACTGATTTAGGAATCATCCATACTCATTATCTTTATCAATCACATCAGCTATGCGCGAAGGACAATTCATAAAGCAGAATATAGAACGATGGAAAGGTTACCAGGAGCCCACCAATGACCCCGATGAAGTAGCCAAACGGTTTACGTATCTCGTAGAAGATCTTTCGTATGCCAAGACCTTTTACCCGTTCAGCAATACGGTCCGTTATATCAATGGCATGGCCTCTTCGATCTATCTGTCCATTTACCGGAATAAGAAAGAGAAAAAGCACCGTGTTATTACATTCTGGACAACGGAAATGCCGCTGATTATGTACAAACACCGGCGCACGCTGTTGTTCTCGCTGTTATTTTTCATCGTATTTGTAGCTATCGGTGCACTTTCTGCTGCCAATGACCAGAATTTTATCCGCTCCGTGATGGGTGATGAATATGTGGACATGACGGAACGAAATATTCTCAACGGAGATCCGTTCGGCGTGTATAAAATGCACGAACCGATCATGATGTTTGTATACATAGCGCTCAATAATATCAAAGTGGCTATGATATCGATCGCGTTTGGCATGCTGGCAACCGTGGGCACTTTATACTTTATGTTTACCAACGGACTAATGCTCGGTTCGTTTGAATACATGTTCTACCATCATGGGCTCGGGAAAGGCTTTATCCTTACTGTTTTCATTCATGGTACGCTTGAAATTTCTGCGCTCGTCATTGCAGGCGCCGCAGGCATGGCTATTGGCAACGCCATTCTGTTTCCGAAAACATATACCCGCATGCAGTCTTTTATGATGGCGGCAAAAGATGCGGTGAAAATCATGGTAAGTCTGGTACCTGTTTTTATAGTGGCGGCTTTCTTCGAAAGCTTTGTCACCAGACATACCGAAATGCCCATATGGATTAATCTGATCATTCTCACAACATCAGGTGCCTTCATACTTTGGTACTACGTTTTATATCCTATTATTTGTGGCAAGAAACAGAAAGATGTACCAAAAGTTTAGTTTCATTTTTATACTGCTGTTCTCTGTTTGCTGTGCTTCCTTCAGGGTCACCGCACAATCTGCATTGGATACTTCCAACGAACAGAAAATTGAATACAATAGTCATACTCCGAACGCAGGACAATGGCAAACGGTGACGGAAGACAAAGCTTTCGGCTACCGCAATGCTACAGAAGAAGGAATTAAACCGCAAAATGACGACGATAATAAACCAGGATTATTTGGCAAAGCGCTGAGTGCAATTATTGAATTCCTTGCATCTACTGTTGGTCAATACATGATTTGGGGACTCGTTGTGCTCATAGTGCTTTATGGTGTGTACAAACTTGTTATCAGCAACGGCAGTTTCCTATTTGGTAAAAATTCCAAAAAGCTTTCAGGAACAGAAGAAACGGTATCTGAAGAAGAAGAGCTAATGTCTGCCAACTGGGAACATCGTTTACAGCAGGCTATTGCGGCGGGCGACTTTCGTATGGCCGTCCGATACAGCTATATGTATCTGCTCAAAATAATGCAGGACCGGCAGCTGATCGACTATCGCCAGGATAAAACGAACTATGAATACGCACATGAGCTGGAAGACACGAAATACAAACAGCCTTTCCGGAAACTGACCCGCCAGTACGAATATGCATGGTATGGGCAATATCCGCTTTCGCAGGCGAGCTTTACAGAATACCTCAAAGAATTTCAGGACTTGAAAAAGCAGATTGGCGCTTCGTGAAAAATCTACTGACATATCTCATACTCCCAGTTTTGCTGTTGGCTTCCGGCTGCAATTTCAAAAAGAAAACCAGCTGGAACGTTACACTGCGCAAGGAAGATAAAATTCCGTACGGCAGTTATATTGCTTATAATTCGCTACCCTATTATTTCCCGTCAGCGCGCATTGAAGCCGTGTCTAACGCCTTCCGTTACGAGAACATCGACGGCAAAATGGTTTATCATGACGATAGCGCCGCCATGGTTGTACTCAACGGACTTAGCTTTTATGCCACAGACAACGAAGTAGACAATCTGATTCATTTTGCCCGCGAGGGAAATGAGCTCTTCCTGATTTGCAGTACGCTGGATTCGAAGCTGGCAGAACGATTAGGTTGTGAAAAAGACGATGGTGAAAGCGATGAAGAAATGCCGCTGAGTCCTTTTAATCCCGGCAAGAAAAATATAGCTGCGCTCAAAATGATGGGCGATACGAATAAAACTTATGGTATGAACGGCCGTTCATTACAAGGTTTTTTTGTATTACCGCAAGAAGACACCAGCCATTCGAACACTAGCGAAATCACGGGTGCCGATACTGCTGTTGACTATATTGAAAGAAATCCGGTGGTAGTGAACAGTGACGAATCTGACGATGCTACAAAACCAGACATTCTGAGTCGCGGACCCAAGGGACCTAATTTGATCCGTTACCGCATTGGCCGCGGGCACATCACGCTGTTAGGAACACCGCTGGCGTTAAGCAATTATTTTTTATTGCAGAAAGATAACCGCATTTATGCCGATCAGATCTGGCATTCATTCCCGGCGAATATCTCCACAATTTACTGGAACGATTATTTTAAACGTAGAATACAGCCAGCCAGTTTTTGGGCTTTGTTCGACCATCCTGCCACTTCGGCGGCATTGTACATTGCTTTAATTACCCTGCTGCTTTATGTACTTTTTGAAGGAAAGCGCAGACAGGCGATTATTCCCATTGTTCCGAAATTGCAAAACAGTTCGGTAAGCTTTGTAGAAACGGTGGGCCGTCTCTATTACAACAAAGGCAATCACCGCAATCTGGCAGAGAAAATGGTGCAGCATTATCTGGAATGGGTGCGCACACATTATTACCTCAATACAAACCAGGTCAACGAAATTTTTATCCAGCAACTGACCATCAAATCCGGATTACCTGAAATGGTAGTACGTGAAATGATACGACTGGTGCATGAAGTACGCATTGATAACGTGGCCATCGATGAGGCTTATCTTTATCATTTACACAACACGATTCAACAATTTTATAAAAATAACGACTGATGGAAACGACCGAAACATCTGTGCCGCAACATATAGAAACCAACCCGCTGGTAGCTTTGACTGAACGCATTCAGGACGAGATCCAGAAGATCATCGTAGGTCAGCACCAGATGGTAAACCTGCTGCTTGCCGGTCTCCTGGCCGACGGGCATATTCTGATTGAAGGTGTGCCGGGTGTTGCAAAAACACTCACAGCGAAATTACTTTCCAGGCTGATTGATGCACAATTTTCCCGTATTCAGTTTACGCCTGATCTGATGCCGAGCGACGTGCTGGGAACGAATGTGTTTAATCCGCAGACCGCCAGCTTCCAATTCAAGCCCGGTCCGATCTTTGGCAATATGATATTGATCGATGAGATCAACCGTGCTCCTGCCAAAACACAGGCAGCGTTGTTTGAAGTAATGGAAGAACGCCAGATTACAGTTGATGGCACTACCTACCCGATGCACCCGCCGTTTATGGTGATCGCTACACAAAACCCGATTGAGCATGAAGGCACGTATCGCCTGCCAGAGGCTCAGCTCGACCGCTTCATGATGAAGATCAATGTGGGCTATCCTTCGTTGGAAGATGAAATAAAAATCTTGCATAAGCAAAACGAAACAGCGATTATACAACAACTGCAGGATGTAAAACCGGTGATCACAAAAGATCAGCTGGCAGCAGCACGTCAGCAGATCCGCGAGATTCACGTAGAGCCCAAACTGATCGAATTCATTGCAAAGATTATTTATGAAACCCGCAGCGACCGCTCTTTATACGTTGGTGCTTCACCTCGCGCATCAGTTGCATTGTTGCAGGTGTCAAAAGCTTTGGGAGTATTGAATGGCCGCAGTTTCGTTATTCCTGAGGATATATTAACAGCCGTAGCTCCGGTGCTTCGTCACCGCATCAGCCTTACGCCAGAAAAAGAGATGGAAGGCGTAACGACAGATGATGTGCTGAAGGATCTGGTAGCGAAGCTGGAGATACCGAGATAAAGGCCTCCTTCTTCGTCGGAGTGACGAACACGAGTAAGGGGCTTCGACTCCGCTCAGCCTCACAAAGTGCAAACACTGTCAACTGTCAACTATAAAAATCAGACATCAGCGATCTGAACATGTTTAAAAAATATATCGGCGATTTATTTCTGACCACTCGTTGGTACCTGCTTATGGCAAGTTGTGCGCTATTGTTTATAGTAGCCTACTTTGCGGAAGTTATGCTGCCGGCCGCACGTATCTATTTATTGGTGGTGGTTGCCCTGACGGTAGTCGACTACGTGTTGTTATTTTTTGTGCGAGGTTCGTTGAAAACCCGTCGGATAATGCCCGCCCGCTTTTCGTTGGGCGACGATACAGAAATACGCATTTCTATGTTCAATGGTTATCCGTATAAAATCAATGCAACCCTGATCGATCAATTGCCCGTTCAATTTCAAAAAAGAGATTTCACGTTAGATCTTTCGATTGCTCCGAATACAAGAAAACAAACCAGTTATCATTTACGCCCAGTAACCCGTGGTGAATACCATTTTGGAACGCTCTGGGCTTATTTACGAACACCATTTGCTTTGTTGCAAAAACGGGAAGCTGTAGAAGAAGAAACAAACGTAAAAGTTTATCCGTCTTTTCTTCAGCTAAAAAAATATCAGCTTATGGCTGTGAGCAATCAACAATATTTCGGCATTAAGAAAGTACGCAAGCTGGGCCACAGCATGGAATTTGAGAAGATCAAAGACTATATACAGGGAGATGATGTCCGCACTATCAACTGGAAAGCAACAGCCCGCCGCAATACCTTAATGGTAAACACCTACACTGATGCACGTCAGCAACAGGTATACTGTATCATCGATAAAGGCCGCTCAATGAAAATGCCTTTTGATGAGATGACGTTGCTCGATTATTCCATCAATGCGAGTCTGGCATTATTGAACATCGCATTACTGAAACAAGACCGAGCAGGCTTGATCACATTTTCTAATAAAGTAAACGACATTATTGCGGCAGACAGACGCAGCGGCCAGCTGAACCTGCTGCTGGAAGGACTTTACAAACAACAAACCGAATTCAAAGAAAGTGATTACCAAAGTTTGTGGACGCAAATCCATCAACGGGTAACCCAGCGCAGCTTTTTCCTGCTGTTCACCAATTTCGAAACCATGGCCGCG
This sequence comes from Taibaiella soli, assembly GCF_003236175.1. Lineage (GTDB taxonomy): Bacteria > Bacteroidota > Bacteroidia > Chitinophagales > Chitinophagaceae > QKTW01. The sequence continues at coordinate 25,003 of NZ_QKTW01000021.1, forward strand.
CTGGAAAGACAGTTGCCGTTCCTCCGGCACATGGCCCGCCGTCATTTGCTCTGCGTCGTTTTTTTTGAGAATACTCTACTGAAAGAAATTCACCAATCGCAGCCCGACAGTACGGAAGGCATCTACATTAAGACAATTGCGGACCAGTTTGATTTCGAGAAAAAACAAATTGTAAAAGAACTGCGCCGTCATGGCATTATTTCCATTCTTACCACACCACAGCAACTCAATGTGGATGTGATCAACAAATACCTGGAGCTTAAAGCAAGGCAAATGATTTAGCTTTTTGAGATTGGAGATTGTAAAACCAAAATCATGCGGTGTTCTAATCAAAAGTGAATAATAGGATGATTGGTGCTTAGTATTTATAAAGCATCGAATATTAAATGGCGATTCCGAAGTTTTACAGTTGATTGACAATAAGCGATACAAACTAAAAAATGATGTTTGTAACTTCACAGCGCTATTATTGTCTTCACCTAATCGAACTTCTATGAACAAGAAACTTTACCAATTATTCCTGCTGCCAATTGCGTCATTATCCATTTCTTCTGCCGGGGCGCAAGGGACGTACAACACCACCGCCAATCTTGACATCAACAACATTAAGGCTGCCGCGCTTGTGCACGGCGATCTTTGGTGGAATCCTGCTACACAAAATCCAGCTTGTGAATTTCCTAAAGGATCAGGCAAAAACATCGGGCAGGCAACGGGTATCTGGATGGGAGGTTATGATCATCAGGGCAACCTGCATATCGCCGCACAAACCTATCGCCAGAATGGAAATGATTACTGGCCGGGACCGTTGGATGCGAATGGACAAACCACCAGTGCCACCGTACAAAACTGGGCGCGTATCTGGAAAATCGACCAGACAACGATCGATTCATTTCGTGCAATGACTTCGCATACCACTACGAATACGCCGACAACCATTCTGGAATGGCCGGCGAAAGGCAATCCTTATGCCAAAGGAAACAATGGTGCGACGCTGACTATTTCGGATGAAATGGCGCCGTTTGTGGATGTAGACAGCAATGGCGACTACAACCCAATTAACGGCGACTACCCCGCTATTAAGGGCGACCAGATGCTCTGGTTCGTCTATAATGATGTGGCAGGTACGCACGGAACCAACACCGACCCTATTGGGATTGAAACACAAGTTTCTGCTTATGGATATAGCCGAGGTACGGCTATCGATAATATCCTGTACTACGATTTCAAACTGCTGAATAAATCGCAGGTAGACTATGATTCGTTCCGGATGGCGATGTGGTCTGATATGGATCTGGGCTTCGCTTTCGATGACTATATCGGTTATGATTCGGTACATAGAATGGGCATTGTATATAATGCAGATTCCAGCGACACCCAATACGGCCGTCAGCTCCCGATTGCAGGCGTCAGCATGATTAATCTGCCTGGCGATGCCTGGGGTGTGGCGAAACCGGCGGGCAGTTTTATGACTTTTGACAATTCAGCTACCGCAAACGGCAATCCCACAAGCGCTGTCGAATATTATAATCTGATGCATTCCCGCAATCGCGTCGGCACGCAAATCTCCAATCCACTGACCAGTCAACCGGCAACTTATATCTATCCCGATGATCCAAGTCTAGCGGGCGGATGGTCGGAATGTGCCATGGCAAATACTCCGGGCGATCGCAGATTTGTAATTGCTACCAATGATTTTGTATTGGAACACAGTTCTTCGCAACTCGTCACAATGGCTTTAGTAGTGCAACCGATGGATACCAGCAACTACTGTGGCTCTGCGAACTTTACAAAAATCAAAGATCTGGCAGATACTGCCTGGAATATTTACAACAATCCGTTGGCACCACTACCACCAATACCAAACGCCGTTGTAAACATTGCCAAACGCAATCTCAATATTTATCCAAACCCGGCAACCGAAACATTGTTTATTACCGGAGATAATGTAGTAGCAACCGGCGCAAGCATCATGATTTATGATGCTGTGGGCAGAAATATTCCGGCTATAATGACTAAAAAGAACAACAAAATTGAAGTAGATATTCATAGTTTGCCAAACGGTATTTACACCATCCTGTACCGGAACGGCGACCAAATGGCGTCTAATATTTTTGTAAAAAAATAAATTGATTTTCGTATCCCGAAGCAAAGACCTGCCCTACCCGGCGGGTCTTTTTTCATGAGCGAATATCTATTATATTGCAGCCTCCACCCCTTTTAACATGCGGTTACGGACTGTTTTTATCTGTATTATTTTGCTATTTGCTTCAGGATTAAGTTCCTGTAAAAAAGATCTTTTGCATTGGAAAAAAGATCAGCAGATCGACAGCCATACCACTCATACCATTGACCGTATTTTATTCCTCAATGATACCTTAGGGTTCGCTGTAGGCGGCTTAAGATTTCTTTACGCCGATATTCTTACCACGCACGACGGCGGGTATACCTGGTCGCTGGAAACGTACCCTGAAGCAGGTAAAGAGATTTACGATATAACGGCGTCGCCCGATGGCACTTTATACACCTGCAGTTATGACGCCAAGATGCTTTCCAGTGGCGATACGGGTAAAACCTGGCAATTCCGGCAGCTCTCGTCCTGGCAACCTTATAAAAGTGTGGCGTTTCCAACCAGCACGCATGGATTGATGGTAGGTGGTGTGAGTTTTGATTTCGGCTGCACTGGCCATGTTGGCAGTGACGGCAATGTAACGTCCTATGATTCGGTGGGTTACGAGCTTAATCAAATCAGAATGCTGGATTCCCAGGTAGGGTTTGTCTGCGGTTACGGGGTTATCAAAAAAACCACGGATGGCGGTAATAGCTGGCGTTTTCTCAATATCAATACCGATAATTTCACGGCAATGGACTGCCGGAACCCAGCCTGTATCTGGACTTGCGGTTATGCGGGAAGTATTTTCAAATCGACCGATGGCGGCGAAAGCTGGACGCGCATGCGCAATGGCAACGATCTGACGATTCCGCGCTATCACCTCTACGATATTTTGTTTACAGACGATATGAATGGTTATGCCGTTGGTGAAGATGGCCTGGTCACCTATACTGATGATGGTGGGCAACACTGGATGGAGTTTGACCGTTTCACTAAAGATCATCTCCGTTGTATTGCGCGTGCTCCGAACGGAGATCTGATCGTCGGCGGGGAAAATGGTGCGTTTTACAGACTGCAACGGTAAGCCTCCTCTAGCTCCTCCAAAAGAGGAGAACTTTCATCGCGCGGGGAAATTTCTCGCGGCGGCACTACCGCACGGCATAACTCATACTATCTACAACTCATGCACAGAACTCGATAAACTCCTGTACAAGACTTGGTAAACTCCTGTACAGGACTTGGTAAACTCATGTACAGGAATTTCTGCCACCACAGCGCCACTCCGGAAAACAGTCCCTGAGTAGTCTTAAGTTTTGAGCTTTAGGCCTTTAGCACTTCTGAATTTTGATCTTCCGCTTCGCTTAGGGCAACAAGTGTCGGACAAGCATTAAGCTTTGAGCGTTAAGCCTTTAAGCTCTTTTGAAAGTATCTAGATATAAAGTATTATTTTTGCATCCCGTTTTCTGCCAATCTGGTGAAAATGATTCTGAATTGACTTTTAATTTATTACATCTAAATGCAAGCAACACTTAGCGAACAGGAGATTGTGCGCCGGGAAAAGCTCAAAGAGCTGGAAGCACTGGGCATTGACCCGTACCCTGCCCCATTGTATGAAGTAACTCATACTGCAGCCGAAATAAAGGAAAACTACACTGAAGAGAAGAAGGAGGAATTTAAGTCTGTTTCTCTGGCTGGCCGTGTGATGACGAAACGCGATATGGGTAAAGCTAACTTCGCTCAATTGCAAGACAGCACCGGTCGTATTCAGGTGTACATCAAAGGCGATGATATTTGTCCTGGTGAGGATAAAACGCTGTACAACACCGTTTGGAAAAAACTCATTGACCTCGGTGATATCGTTGGCGTAACAGGTTATGTATTTACTACAAAAACCGGTGAAACGTCTATTCACGTACAATCGTTCACCCTGCTTACAAAATCACTGCGCCCACTGCCGGTAGTAAAAGAAAAAGACGGTGAAGTGTTTGATGCGGTAAGCGATGCGGAATTCAAATACCGTCAGCGCTATGCGGATCTGATCGTGAATCCTTCGGTTCGTGATACGTTCAGCAAGATCACCAAAATGAAAAATGCTATCCGCGACTTCCTCAACGAAAGAGGTGCGCTGGAAGTAGATACTCCTGTGTTGCAAACGATTCCGGGTGGCGCTATTGCCCGTCCGTTTACAACGCACCACAATGCACTGGACATTCCTTTGTATCTGCGTATTGCGAATGAACTGTACCTGAAACGCCTTGTAGTGGGTGGTTTTGACTGGGTATACGAATTCAGCCGCAACTTCCGCAATGAAGGTATGGACCGTACACACAATCCAGAGTTTACCATCCTTGAGTTTTACGTCGCTTATAAAGACTATCTCTGGATGATGGAAACAACGGAGCAAATGCTGGAGAAAACTGCGATTGCTACTAACGGTGTTACCGATGTAGAGATCGATGGTAAAACAATCAGCTTTAAAGCGCCGTTCAAGCGTATCAGCATCTTCGATTCTATCAAAGAATTTACAGGTTTTGATATCACGGGCATGGATGAAGATCAGCTGCGCGATGTTTGTAAACAACTGCGTCTGGAAACGGATGCGAGCATGGGCAAAGGCAAACTGATCGATACCATCTTCGGTGAAAAATGCGAAGGCAATTATATTCAGCCAACATTTATTATCGACTACCCGGTTGAAATGAGTCCGCTGACGAAAAAACACCGCAGCAAACCTGGTCTGGTAGAACGTTTCGAACTGATGATCAATGGTAAGGAAATTGCCAATGCTTACAGTGAGTTGAACGACCCGATCGATCAGCGCGAACGTTTTGAAGAACAAGTGCGCCTGATGGAACGCGGTGATGATGAAGCGATGTTTATTGACTACGACTTCCTGCGTGCACTGGAATATGGTATGCCACCAACAGCTGGTATCGGTATCGGCATTGAGCGTCTGGCTATGTTGCTGACTGGTAATGTTTCTATTCAGGATGTGTTGCTGTTTCCGCAGATGCGCCCGGAGCATAACACAGTCAATCAGAATGCAGAAGCTTAATTGCTGATTTAACCTTGAGATTAAATAATATTATAGAAGCAGCCTTCGGGCTGCTTTTTTATTGCACTGGCGCGAGAATTAGCGCAGCGCTCTCGTGCCTGAGCTGCTTGTCAGTCTCCTGACTGACGACAAGATTACATGTGCCAGTCAGGGACTGGGCTGTATGTCACACACGGTGGCCCTTCGGAACACCCGCGGCAGTGGAGCTGTGCTAACTCGCGCGCCATTGTTTTATTTCCGTTTTTACCTTATCAAGCTATCAACAATTTTCTCCTGCCCTTGGAATTTCCACAGAACTTTTACTATGTTTAGCCCACAATCAAGCTCCCATGAAAAACACACAAACATCACCCGCCACAGGCATGCATTTCCCCGTGCCAATCTTATCGTCAATTACCATCACAGACACTATATAGTTCACAGCAAAACATCTGATGTTTAGATTGTCGCACAAAGACCATCTATCAGCAGTTTTTGTGACACACCAACTCGTTTCCATTTACATTTCATAATCACCACTTTAAAACAAAAACGAAAACACCATGAGTCTTCTCTTTAAGGACGTGGCGAGCGACCGCGATCCGGGATTCAAAGAAACCGACAAATCTGCGCTGTACGCGATTGCACAGGCAGCAGTAAATGTGGAACTGTTCACGATTCCATTGTACATGACGTCGCTGTACTCGCTGTATGGCACACACCAGATCAATGGTAAAAACAATTTTTATCAAGGTCGTCTGTGGCCAGGAAAAGGCACTGTAGCCAATCCTGTTACACCAAACGATGAGGCATTCAACGCAATCTTCAGCGTATTCATCGCCGAAATGCTGCATTTGCAACTGGCTTCCAACATTTGTAAAGTAATCGGTAAAACGCCTACGTATGTCAGCCCTGCACTGCAGACACCAAACTTTGGCTGGAAATGCTATGGTCCGGACATTACCGTGTTACCACACATCCTGGATTTTAAAGACACCATTGCACCGTACAACGAAATCAAAGTAAAACTCGGTCCGGTAAATAAAGAACAGATGAACCTGTTCCTCGCGATTGAAGAAACGGAAGACAAAGCCGAATCCATCATTCGCGAAGAGGTAAAAAAAGCAAAAAAATATTTCCCTGATGTTCCGTTTAAAAACTGGACAGCAAACAGTACAGAAGCCGATTTACCGATGTTTGGTTCTATCGGATCTATGTATCTCTGCCTGTGGGAATATCTTTCCATAGAATACAAAGACAACACTACCCTTTGGGATTATGTGTTTGTAGCGGCAAACAACGATCAGCAGGATATCTTCAATGCGAATACAACAAATCACGCACCGGAATATCCGAAAATGCGCGCTACCGTTGATCAGACAGATCCTGAAAAAGCACAGCTGCAAGTACTGGATATGATCAACGGCATCACCGATCAGGGTGAAGGCGGCGGCGTGGTGAAAATGATCAAACAACGTGCGCATTATGTACAACCATTGATGGCCGTTAAAGATCAGTTCCAGCCAAATGCTGAAAATCTTGAAAAAGATTATCCTTCGTATACAGATACCGGCAAAGAAAAACCATCTGCAGACGCTGCAGCCCGTGTACATTTTGGTTCTAAAGACCACTATGAAACATTTGAGCGTGTTATGGAACTGGTGGAACAAGGCGGCATCAAAACATGGGATCAATGGCACGCGGCAGGCAATAAATGGAATGCTGACATGCTGAAAACAGATGGTTATGATCTGAATAAACATCCACTGCCAACTGCAGATGAGATTGCATCAGCGCTCAACAATCTGAAAGCAAATAACACTGCAGATAATTACGAGCAACTGAGCCGTGCATCCGCAGGCGCTATTGCCGGCGTTACAACTGTACTGGAAAAATTCTGGAATCAACCTCCTGGTCCGAATAATCTGTTCCCTTATCCGTCGATGTCTGGTTCTGGTGATAGAATGTCTATCTGCTGGGCAATCTTCGGACAAGCACCTGATCTGTCGATCGGTATTAAACCAAAAGCAGACGGTGTATTATACCACTCTTGCCAAGGTATGAATCTTGATCCTTCACAGCCGAACGATGCAAATGTTTGTGCCGCGATTGAAGTATATCATACTTGTAAAGGTTCGAACACTTGTCGCGCAGAAGGCGGCTGTGGCTTCGTACAAACGGTAACCGGTGGCAGCAACTGCAGTGCTTCTGCTATTTTACCAGTCAAGCAGAAAGTAACTGTAGCTCCCGATCCTGAAATGCTGAAAGCAGGCGCAGGTTGTGGCGCTCCAACATTCTTCAGTGCCCCGTCCGACAATAAATGCGGTGCATTAGGTGGTTGTGCCGTGCCTATTTCTGCTTCGCAGATGTATCCGGCTCCAAGTCCGCAGCTGGGCAATAGAATGGAATTGTTTGACTACACCAAAGACGCACAGGGCTGGCATGCAGTATCAATGCAGGATGCCATTACCTACGATGAAGGTGAACTGGTTTACGATGTAGCCTGGAAAGCATATGTAGAAGTATTGACCAAGCGCGGTACGAAAATTCCGGAGAAACCGAAACCAAGCGAATTGCGTATTGCATTCCCACCTTCTACCTAGTAAAAAAACATGAACCAATTTAATAACAACTCACGCCTTGGCCTACCCAATCTGGGCCTTGGCGTGGGTTTACGTAATAAGCACTTCAATCATCTGCTGGAAAATCCACCGGTTGTAGACTGGTTTGAAATCATCTCCGAAAACTTCATGGATGATTTTGGATTTGCACGACATGTATTGATGCACATCCGCAAACAGGTGCCAGTAGTGATGCATGGCGTTTCCCTTTCTATCGGCAGCACTGATCCATTGAACATGGATTATCTGAAAAAACTGAAAACACTTGCTGAAGTTGTAGAACCCGCATGGATTTCCGATCATCTTTGCTGGACCGGGGTCGCTTATGTGAACACACATGATCTGCTACCCATGCCGCTTACCGAAGAAAGCCTGGATCATGTTTGCAGTCGTGTAATGCAGGTACAGGATCATTTACAAAGACCATTAGTTCTGGAAAATCCATCGACCTATCTGCAATTCAAATCTTCTACAATGCAGGAATGGGAATTTCTTTCAGCGATGGCAAAACGCACCGGTTGCGGTTTGTTGCTCGATGTAAATAATGTTTTTGTATCTGCACACAATCATGGTTTTGATGCAAGACATTATATTGAAAACCTGCCGCATGAACACATTGTACAAATGCATCTGGCTGGCCCAACCGATTGCGGCAATCTCTTGATCGACACGCACGACCAGCCTGTTCCTTCTGAAGTATGGAAATTATACCAGCTGGCGCAAAACCTTACTGGTGGCGTCAGTACGTTATTAGAATGGGATGCGAATATTCCGGATTACCCTGAATTGGTCACTGAATTATTTAAAGCAAAAACGGTCATGCAAGGTTATTTGCCGGAGATAAAAGTACACACTACGGATGCTACGGTAATTTCTACGCCGGTGCATTTTCAATTGGAAACAAATCATGACTAACACTGCTCTTTTACAACATTGGATGAAGACGATCATCACGTCTGGCGGTGCATTGCCATATAAACTGCAGAAAGCGCAGCATCATTTTTCTTTAACGGAAGATGACGTAGTATTAGCAACGGACAAAGCATCCATTCATGAACGCCTGAATGTATACACCAGCGGATACGTATTACGCCTGCTCGACTGCATGTATGCTGACTTTCCAGTACTGCGAAAATTTCTTGGTGAAGATTTATTCGACCATTTTGCAAAAGCATATCTGGCATTTCATCCTTCTACTTCTTTTAGTTTATATGATCTCTGCGCGGGCTTTCCAGCATTTCTGGAACGCACCAAACCAACCGCACAAGTGGCGGAAGAACAGCAGGCATTTCTGGATTTACCAATTGCTTTAGCGATGCTGGAGCGCACAGTACATGAGGTTTTACGCATTGCCGGAACGGAAGAACGCATTTCTTTTCAAGAAGATCTTTCTGTTGAAATGATGTTGTTCCAACCACTCACTATTCAGGCAAATCCTTGCCTCCGTTTATTGGAATTAAGCTTTCCTGTCTTGCCTTTTTATCATGCTATTCAGCGGGAAGAGGAATATGATTTACCAGAGCCGAAGCAAAGTTTTGTAGCGGTTTGCAGGAAAAATTACCGACTTCATGCAGAACCAATCCAGGAATGGCAATTTCATTTTCTACGTACCTGCACAGCAGCAATCAGCCTTACAGAGGCTACGCAAATAGCAGCGTCTAAAACGGGATTGGATGCGTCTGCCCTACTTGCGGAGCTTTATATCTGGCTTCCGGTGCTGCTGCACAATGGATCTATATCGCTGATGGCGGATTAATTTAAAAGTCAAAATTCAAAACCTTCGCTAGAAATCTCTCACGGCGGTACGCTGCTACTACGTCTGCCTTTTATTACTCGTATTGGAGAACACACAACGCGGGTCATCGCGAGGAGCCGCTATGCAGTGCAACTGCGGTGGCAACGTGGCGATCTGATTTCGCTTTGCTCCGGGCGACACGCATGAGGAGCAAAGACGCAAAAATTTCTCTCACGGCGCCACAACGCTACTACGTCTGTTTTTGTTGCACGTTGGATACAATCCACAAATGACTAAGTGTAGCATATCATTTTTCCGTCCACGAAATCAGGTTGCCACTTCGTTTCCACAGCTTTGCTGTTTGCCAACTCATCGCAATGACCACGTTTTTATATAACTCATGTTATTATACTCGCGTTTGGCAATTCTCATGCACAGCAAACACATTTCCCACATTCATCACATTGCCCCACATTAATTCCAAATCAGCGATCGAAAAATCAGACATCAGCGATTCTCTTTACTTTTGATGAATGAAATTCATTCTCTCCTGCATAGTACTCCTTTTTTCTTTTCAGGTAAATGCTCAAAGCAATTACGCCGATAGCATCTATAAACATCGAGAAAAATATAAACAGGAATTCCTCGAAGACAACAGAAGTCCGCTGAAGGCGGCTGATACTGGTTATCTTCGTTTCTTTACTCCGGATAAAAACTACCGTATATCTGCTACATTTACGCGAACGCCGAAGGCGAAAACATTTGACATGCCCACACACAGTGGCAAGCTGAAAAAATATCGCCAATACGGTTTGCTGACGTTTAAGATTCATGATACCACGCAAACGCTGGAAATCTATCAGGGCATTGATCTGATGAAGCAAAAAGGATTGGAAGACTATCTTTTTATTCCATTCACGGATATGACCAATTATGTAACCACTTATGCCGGTGGCCGCTATATTGACCTACGTATCGGTGATATCAAAAACGGAAAATTGCTGCTTGATTTCAATAAATGCTACAATCCTTACTGCGCTTACGCAGATGGTTTTTCTTGTCCGATCCCACCAGATGCAAATAAACTGAAAGTGGCAGTCCCTGTGGGGGAAATGCTTTTTGGGCGAGTTGACAATTGACAGCTGACAGTTGACAATGGCTAGTTACCACGTTTGTCATCCTGATGAAGGAAGGATCTCGCACAATGTGTACACGTATTCTTGCGGGATGTCTCCTTCGTCGACATGACCATTTTGTTATATAATTTCACTCGCGTTGGTCATCCCGATGAAAGAGGGATCCCGCGTATTCTGCGTTTACATATTTAGCAGGATATCTCTTGTCGATATGACATGGTGGTTATACAATTTGCACCAAACACCACCACTCGCATTTGTCCTCCTGACGAAGGAAGGATCCCGCGCAATGTGTGCATGTATTCTCGCGGGATATCTCCTGCCGTCGATATGACATTGTAATAGCCACCCATTTTTTGAATTCCGAATTCGACTTAAAACAAAAAAGCCGCTCACGCGGCTTTTTCTATTTTGTCAGTACAAATTTCATTGATTTACCGGGAACTACTGCCCCATCTACCGTTCGGACCGCGACATGCTCAAAATAAGCAGTATCACCACGTTTAGAACGTTCGACGAGTGAGCTCTTCAAATAGGCAGGTAATGTATCACCTTTACAAACTTCGCTCAGCAGTTCTACTCTTTCAATCGGGTTGCCTACAGAATCTTCGAAGATACCACGTTCAGCATAGCTAAAAGTAAAACCACTTACTGTGCCTACACCCATGTCGGTTTTCAGACCTTGTGCTACCAGCGAGTCAAACTGATGTTTGGTAATTTCACCGCCGCTGAGCAAAGAATTACCGAGATAAACCTGTGTTTCTTTCATTGCCACCGGAGGTGTTACAGGTTTCTTCATTTCCTTCTTTGGCTTCTGTGCCCACACCGCCATACTGAAAAGGCATAGCGCCACCGATCCGATATAAAAACTAACGTGCTTCATTAGTAAAAGTTTAAAGCGAGCTCAGGCTTTCTTCAAGTACCTTAATTTTGGCCTGGGCGTCTGATTGTTTTTTACGCTCCGCTTCAATGATCTCCGGTTTTGCATTCGAAACAAAACGTTCGTTACTCAGTTTCTTATCTACACTGGCCAAAAATCCTTTCAGATATTCGAGGTCTTTTGCCAGCTGTTCTTTCTGCACACCGAAATCGATCACCTTACCGAAAGCTTCAATATACAACTTATCTGTGTTTACTACTACAGCGATCGAAGAAGCAGGTTGCTCCGAAGTAAATTTAATTTCTTCTGCATTTACCTGACGTTGTAAGATATCAAGCGTCGCGTTATAGAAATCTTTATGCTGCGTATCCACAGACAGAATGATCTGATCTTTTGGTTTGAACTGGTTTTTGTTGCGCGCATCACGAACGCTGGTGATCACATCCTGCAGCATCGCTCCCTGTTTCAGGATCGTAGCATTATCTGTATTGTAAGCAGGCATTGCCAGCGGCATCAGATCATCGCCCATTTTGCGGCCACGCAGTAAGTGATAAATTTCTTCCGTTACGAATGGCATATACGGATGCAGCAATTGCAACAGCTGTTCGAAGATCGAAATGGTTTTATCAAATACTTTCGCAGAAACCGGTTGCTCAAAACCAGGTTTTACCCATTCCAGATACCAGGAACAAAAATCATTCCAGATAAGGGTATAAATTGTTTTCAGCGCTTCGCTCAGACGGAAATCTTTGAACATCGCTTCCAGCTCAACGCCAGTCTCCGCTATGCGTTGCTCCATCCAATGAATGGCAAACTGTGCATATTCATCTGATGTTTCATCAGAAACGCGTTCTTCCCAGCCTTTTACAAGCTTCATCGCATTCCAGATCTTGTTGGAGAAATTACGGCCCTGTTCCAGCTGACTTTCATCAAACAGCAGATCATTACCCGCCGGAGAAGAAATCATTACAGAGAAACGAACCGCATCGGCGCCAAAATCATCAATCAACGCCAGCAAATCAGGAGAATTGCCCAAAGATTTACTCATTTTGCGGCCTTGCTTATCTCTTACGATACCGGTAAAATAAACCTTGTCAAAAGGCTTTTTACCCATGTATTCATAACCAGACATAATCATACGCGCTACCCAGAAAAAGATAATTTCAGGAGCCGTTACAAGTGTGCTGGTCGGATAATAATATTGCAGGTCTGCATTATTTGGATTTTCGTTCCAGCCAAATACTTCCATTGGCCATAACCAGCTGCTGAACCATGTATCCAGACAATCATCTTCCTGACGGATCTGATCGATGGTCAATGATGCATCGCTTTTAGATAATTCTGCAAACGCCTCTTCAAGTGTTGCAGCAACTGTCATTTTGTTATCTGGCGTGTACCATGCAGGAATTCGATGGCCCCACCAAAGCTGGCGACTGATACACCAATCTTTGATATTACCCATCCAGTGACGATACAGGTTTTTAAACTTCGCAGGATAGAACGCTATGTCATCTTCCATTACTGCTTCCAGTGCAGGCTTCGCGAGATCTTCCATTTTGCACCACCACTGCATAGACAAACGTGGCTCAATTACCGCATCTGTTCTTTCAGAGTGACCAACCTGGTTTGTGTATTCTTCTTCTTTAATCAGATTACCTGATTCTTTCAGCGCTACAACGATTTTTTTACGAACTGCAAAACGGTCTTCACCAATGTATAACGTAGCTGCTTCACTCATTGTACCGTCATCGTTCAGTGTATCGATTACCGGTAAATTATGTTTCAAGCCGAGGTTGTAGTCATTCAAATCGTGTGCTGGCGTTACTTTCAGCGCACCAGTACCAAATTCCATATCGATGTATTCGTCGAAAATGATCGGAATACGACGGTTGATCAATGGTACAAAAGCGAACTTGCCTTTCAAATGCGCGTAACGCGGATCGTTCGGATGTACACAGATTGCAGTATCACCCAAAATGGTTTCGGGACGTACAGTTGCAATCGTGATATATTCTTCCCGCTCGGTATCGAGACGATACTGAACATAGTACAGCTTAGAATTCGTTTGCTTGAAGATTACTTCTTCATCGCTGAGTGCCGTTTTTGCGCGCGGATCCCAGTTGATCATTTTTACGCCGCGATAGATCAGACCTTTGTTGTAGAGATCCAGAAATACGCGAATAACTGCTGCGTAATAATCTTTATCCATGGTGAAATGCGTACGGTCCCAATCCAATGCACAGCCGAGTTTTTTCAACTGTTGCAGGATGATGCCACCATATTTCTCTTTCCATTCCCATGCATATTTCAAAAACTCATCGCGCGACAAGTCTTTTTTATCAATTCCTTTTTCGCGAAGCATTGCTACTACTTTTGCTTCGGTAGCAATAGACGCGTGGTCGGTACCAGGAACCCAACAAGTGTTGAAGCCTTGCATTTTCGCACGGCGGATCAATACATCCTGAACGGTATTGTTCAAAGCGTGTCCCATATGCAGGACGCCTGTGACATTGGGTGGCGGCATGACTATCGTGTACGCCGGACGTTCGTCGGGTACAGAATGAAAATAACCTGCCTGGTTCCAATGTTCATACCATTGTAGTTCTGATTCGCGGTGCTGAAAATTTTTACTTAGTTCCATTGTACTAAAATACTTACAATAAGCTGTTTTTGAGTCTGCAAAGATAATAGTTTTGCGCGGCCAATCCACCCCGGCGCAGCTTTAAGAAATTGTACCCTCTTACTGCGTTTCTTCGAGTGAAATAATGTTTTGTCGATTACATATTTAGCGTATCTTCAAACAAATAAGAATTTATGCGTTACGTAATTTCTTTTGCCACATGCATCTTTCTAATGTCATGCAGTGCTTCTAAACACGAAGAATCCAGCTCAGGCATTTCCAAAGACGCACTCAGTCATCTCCAGAATACAAGATGGGAATTACATAATCTGCCAGACACCTCGTTACCCAAGATGCAAAAACCTGTTTTTATCATTTTTAGCAAAAACGGTTTGTCGCTGAACGGATATGCCGGATGCAACAGCTTTCACGGATCTTACAAAACAGATGAAAAAGGTTTGCACATCGGCAATCTGGCAATGACTAAAATGATGTGTGAGTACAGCGCCGTTGAGCAAAAATTTCTCCACGCTGTTGGTACCGCAGATAATTTTATCATTCATGGCCAGGAAATGGAATTACTCAGTAATGATAAACCAGTGGCATCATTTACGGCCGTACATCTTCAGTAAATCAAACTGAAAATGTGCTGATTTGAAAATGTGCAAATACGATCGTATTGTTGTAAACCGATCACAAATCGCAAATAGAAAATCTTAAATATCATGCGCTATCTCCTCCTCTTCATACTTTGTATTTCGCTTTGGTCTTGTAGCACCAGCAAAACAACTTCAAAGAAAGAACCAATCTCTAAGGATGCGCTGGCGCAGCTGCAGGATAAAAGATGGGTGCTGCAGAAACTACCGGATACAACTGTTCCTAAAATGACCAAGCAGATCTATATCCTGTTTGATAAAAATGGTGTAGAAGTAAAAGGCTTTGGCGGTTGCAACGGCTTTGGCGGCTCGTACAAAACGGACGATAAAGGTCTTCATCTCAGCAATATGATCTCTACGCAAATGTGGTGTGACTATGGTCCGGTCGAACAAAAATTTATGCACGCCATTCAGGATTGCGACAACTTTATTATCACTGGTGACGACATGCAATTGCTGAAAAACAATAAGCCCGTGGCGTATTTCACAGCTGTTTATTTGAATAACTAGATCACAGGCTTGTCCGCTGACGCGCAGCGTTCGCGTGTTTAAAAGTCGTGTCAGTTTGAAACTGAAGTCACCTGCCAGTTTCAAACTGGCAACCATATAGATACAGGTGGCCCTTCGGAACACCCGCGCCAGCAATAAAACAAAATCCCCAGGTCATTTATGCTTCGACTCCGCTCAGCATGACAAACTTCGAGTTCCGCTCAGAGGGTGTTTAAAAAGAAGTAGTTAATCTTTTAAGCATGATTTTGATAAAGACAATTTTTATCATAGCCTCAGAACAATCAACACGTCGCTCAAATTCCTTTGATAGTCGTCTATGTAATCCCATCCAGGCAAAGCTTCTTTCAACAACCCACCGTTTGGGCACAGGTTCAAATACCCTGGGAATACCTTT
>NZ_QKTW01000022.1:0-247308 GCF_003236175.1 Taibaiella soli
AAAAGGACATTTCGATCGTCGATTTCTGATTTTTTGATCGCTGATTTTTGATCGATGTAACGGGTAATATTTGAAGGGGATTAATAGGTTGATATTTAATTGTTTGGAGAAATCGCATAACTAGTACGTACTATTTGATGAACTCGACCGTATTTGTTGGGCAAATAGTACGTACTATTTGCCCAACAAATACGGTCGAGTTTGGGGGAAGGTTTATAAGGTTGTTGTGCTAGTCTTAGAAAGTCTTTTCAGGAATAATCTGGCGAGATTTATTTCTATCTTTTAATCATGAAATTTACCCTGTATTTCCTGGCAGCATTTTTCCTTTCCTTTTCGGCGAATGCCCAGATTGAAACCCATCAGTTGTCGCTAAAGGATTCAACGAAGAACATTTTGTACATAGGCATCGTGAACCGTATAAGGCTAATACATTTACCGACTGGCGCGAAAATGACGCTGAAAAACGGAGAAATCCACCAGGATGGTAATCTGTTTACATTCTATGAACGAAAGGAAGGTGCAGATACTTTAATCATCCAGAAAGGTGGAAAGGTTATTTTCCGAAAAGTATTTGAAGGGAGGTATGTTTGCGATCCAAAGGTGCGACTTTGCGGGTTGCCTGATTCTGTGGGTTATCCAGCTCAAATTATGGTGTGTTCGGATTTAATGGTCTTCGATAGTTGTCTCTACAAAATGAGAATGAGTGTTCTTGAGTTTACAGTGACGTTGTTTAAAAGTAGAGAAGAGGGTTTCCCCCAACAGATAGAGGGATCGAAATTGCCTGTTTCTTTATTGAATCAAATTCAAACGATGAAAAGAGGCGATAGAATTTTGTTTCAGGACATTAAAGCAGGCGGGGCGGAATGTAGAATTCGAACTATGCCAGATTATACCGTTTACATTCGGTAGACTAAGGTTACCATAACTTATAACGTATAACTTAAAACTAACAACTAAATTTGTCCAAACTCAGATTTTATGTATCGACTCATAGAAGATTTCGTAACCGACTGGAAACACGAAGCGGAATCGACACTCAAAATTTTCAGCGAGCTGACTGATGCATCGCTTACAGAACACGTTGCAGGTTATAAACGTACCATTGGCCGTCTTGCCTGGCATATAACACAAACTACCACCGAAATGATGCATCGTGTGGGTCTGTTTGACAATGACGCATTGGAGCAGGTGCCACAACCGGCTACTGTATCCGAAATTGCAGCTGATTTCAAAAAGTATGCAGATGCACTCGTAGAAAATATCCAGCAGAAATGGACAGATGCTACGCTCCTCGAAAAACGGCATATGTATGGTGAAGAATGGGTAAACGGCATTACGCTGAGCATTTTAATCAAACATATGGCACATCACCGCGCGCAAATAACCGTGCTGATGCGTCAGCTAGGTCTTGTTGTACCCGGTGTTTACGGTCCGGCGAACGAAGAATGGCTCGCATTCGGCATGCAACCAATGGAATAGAAGGTGTTTTGCTTATCATTTTTAACTTATTACATTTGCCAAAACCATTAACTTGCTGGTATGGAAAATTTTAATCAAAATCAGATCTTCCCTGATTCCCGTGTAGAAAACCTTGGATCTAAAGCTATTTCCCAAAGTTTCTTTTCAAACGTATTCCTGTGGATGTTTGCAGGACTCGGTATTTCGGCAGTACTTGCATTTGTATTTGCCCTCAACACACAGTGGCTTCAATTTATGTTTACAGAGCAGGGTAAGCTGAGCCTGCCTGGATACGGCGTTATGTTTGCACCATTTATTATGGTAATGACTATGTCGCTGGCTTTTAACCGTCTTTCAGCAGCTGCGATTACCGGTTTATTCCTCGCGTATTCTGCGGTAAATGGTATTTCATTCAGCTTTATACTGCTGGCTTATACTGCAGGTTCAGTAGTAGGTTGCTTTGCTTCTGCAGCGGTTATGTTCGGCGTAATGGCGGTAATGGGCTACACTACTAAAAAAGATCTTACTTCCTTCGGACGTATCATGATGATGGGCCTGATCGGTATCGTAGTTGCGATGCTCATCAACTTCTTTATGCATAGTGCAGCGCTGGATTATGTGATCAGCATTATCGGTGTAATGGTGTTCGTAGGTCTGACAGCATACGACGTTCAGAAACTGAAACGCATTGGCGCGGGTCTCGAATACGACGGTGTTCCAGCTTCTGATGTTAGAAAGATATCGATCATGGGTGCGCTTACATTGTACCTTGATTTCATCAACATTTTCCTGTTCTTGCTCCGTCTTTTCGGTAAAAGAAGAAACTAATTTCAGCTACGCTGTAAAACGAAAAAGGACCCATCGGGTCCTTTTTCGTTTTGGTACTACTAAAGACATAGTGTGCAATGCGGTGTCGCTATGGGAGGAATTGCTTATTTTTGAACATAAGAAAACAGAAGTGACATGACTTCAGCGGCAATTAGAAATATCCGGGAAGAGATAAAGCAATACATTGATCATGCAGATCCTAAAATTGTAAAAATGATCCACGCAATGCTGGAGGTGGATTCAGATGCGGATTGGTGGCATTCAATGCCGGACAATGTCAAAACTGATGTGGAAGAAGCGTTGGCACAGGCGGATGATGGAGCGTTTATTTCTCACGAACAGATGAAGAAAAAATATCCAAAGTGGTTTACGAAATAGTCTGGACTGGCAAGGCTGTGGAAAGCTATGCTCATAATATGCAGTATCTGGAGGAAAACTGGACTGAAAAGGAAATGAGCGGTTTCGCTGGTGCTGTGGAAGAAAAGCTATTCACATTGTCAAAGCATCCCGATATTGGTAAGCCCAGAAACAAAAAACATCCCAATATAAGGCACATTGTCCTGCATAAAAGAATTACATTGATTTATCGTGTAAAGCCTAAGCACAAAAGAATAGAGTTATTATTATTTTGGAATACATACCAATTCCCGGCCAAATTGAAGATCAAATAATATCTGTTCAATTAATTTCGGAATGGGAAAATGCCAGCTGTTATCGGTGAATAATTGATAACAGCTGGCATTCATCTTTAGCTACACTTTCACGGCCTTCCATTTTCCTCTTCTAAATAACAAAATCGCCGCAATAGCGATGGCGCTTTCAGCAACTGCTACCGCAATAAACACCCCTTTCGGACCAACGTTCAGAACTTTGGCAAGTATATACGCCAGCGGAATCTGAAATGCCCAGAAGCCGAACAGGTTGAGTATTGTAGGTGTTTTGGTGTCGCCGGCACCATTAAACGATTGTATCAGTACCATTCCGAAGCCATAGAAAACATAGCCCATACAGATATAGCGCAGCGTATCAATACCGTATTGCACCACATCGCTGGTATGCGAAAAGAAGCCAATGATTTTATCTGCGAAAATGTAAAACAAGATCGCCATCGTCAACAGGAAGGCCATATTGAAGAACGCTGCACGCCAGGCCGATTGTTCTGCACGGTCCGGTTGTTGTGCTCCAAGATTTTGACCCACCAAAGTTGCGGCAGCATTCGCCATACCCCAGGCTGGTAATAAAGTAAAGATGATCACACGGATACCAATGGTATAGCCTGCAACAGCGTCCGTTCCAAAGCTGGAAATAATGCGTGCCAGGAACACCCAGCTGGCCGAGTTAATCAGGAATTGCCCTGCGGTACCGGCTGTCAGGCGAATGATATTATTCACTACAGCTGCATCATATTTTAAATGTTTACGACCGATATGAATGATGCTTTTGCCTTTAGAAAGAAAATACCATTGATAGATAACGCCACATCCACGGCCGATAGTCGTAGCCAGGGCGGCGCCTTTCAGTCCTAAAGCCGGAATTGGTCCGAGGCCATTAATGAGCAGCGGACAAAGGAAAATATTGAGGATATTCGCCAGCCATAAAGAACGCATGGCAATAGAAGCATCGCCCGCTCCGCGAAAAATACCATTGATCAGGAACAGCAGAATGATAATGATATTACTGCCCATCATGATTTGCGTGTAATGATAATTTTCGGCCACTAGTTGTGGATCGGCACCCATCAACAGCAAAATATCCTTTGCAAAGAAAATGCCGGAAATACTGACCAGCAGCGATAATCCGCCAGCCAGATACATAGACTGAACGGCTGTATGCGCGGCGCCATCTGTATCTTTTTCACCGATGCGACGCGCAATAATAGCTGTGGTAGCGATACTTAGCCCCATGGCCACGGAATAAATAATAGTGAGCACCGACTCCGTTAGTCCTACGGTAGCGATTGCTTGTTCGCCGAGGCGACCTACAAAATAGACATCCACAACGGCGAACAATGATTCCATAATCATTTCCAGCACCATTGGGACCGAGAGCAAAAAGATGGCCCGGTTAATATTGCCCGAGGTAAAATCCTTTTCGGTTCCCTGGACAGCGGTTTTAAACAACTGCAAAAAATGCAGCGCACGTGACGTTTGGGTTCGTTTCGTCATACGAAATAAGCATTAGGGGAATAAATCCCTGTTTTTTTAAAATAATAATAAATGAAAACCTGCTACCGTGCAGCAATACGTAGCAGTGAAAGAAAGCGGCTGGTGCGCTTGAGGAAGCGCGAAACTAGAAGATCATCGGCTTTGGAGATAATGAATGGATGCGAAAATACGATTTTTGAGCTTAAAGCCCAAAGCTTAATGCGTAAAGTTCAGTTGTGTTATAAGTAAGCCTCGGGCCTAATGCTTTATGCCTTAAGCTTTGAATCGTATCTTTGCCTTTCGTATGAGTGTAACCATTCTTGCCATTGAGTCTTCGTGTGATGATACCAGTGCAGCCATAATCCGTGATGGAAAAGTATTGAGCAACCTGATTGCTACCCAGAAAGTGCATGAACAATATGGTGGTGTAGTGCCGGAGATGGCGTCGCGCGCACATATGCAGAACATTGTGCCGGTAGTAGATGTGGCTTTGCAAAATGCTGGCGTAAAGAAAGAAGAGATTACCGCAGTAGCATTTACACAAGCGCCGGGTTTAATCGGTTCGCTGATGGTTGGTGCTGGCTTTGCGAAAGCATTTGCGCAAGCGAGAAATCTGCCATTGATTGCCGTGCACCATATGCAGGCGCATGTACTGGCGCATTTCATCGAAGATCCAAAACCCGATTTTCCATTCTTATGTCTGACGGTTTCTGGTGGACATACACAGATTGTGCTTTGTAAAAGTCCGCTCGAGCTGGAAGTGCTGGGTGAAACCGTAGATGATGCGGCAGGCGAGGCATTTGATAAAACAGCGAAAATGCTGGGCTTACCTTATCCGGGTGGTCCGCTGATTGATAAAAATGCACAGGAAGGCGATCCGTTGCGATTCAAATTTCCGGTGACAAGTATGCCTGGTTTCAATTTCAGTTTTAGCGGAATTAAAACGGCGGTACTTAATTTTCTGCAGCAGCAAAAGAAAACCAATCCCAATTTCGTAGAAGAGAATATTAAAGACATCTGCGCTTCTGTACAGTATACCATCATCACCATGCTGATGAATAAACTGAAGAAAGCAGCGAAAGAACTTAATATTAAACAGGTGGGCATTGCTGGTGGTGTATCTGCGAACAGCGGTCTGCGTAAGACCTTGCAGGAACAAGGCGCTGAATTAGGTTGGGAAGTGTTCATTCCGAAGTTTGAATATTGTACGGACAACGCTGCCATGATTGGTATTACCGCTTATTATAAATACCTCGACGGCGAATTTGCAGACCTTTCCGTAACGCCTTCTGCGCGTGCCTCCTGGACACATGGCTAATAGTTATTTTCAATTCAAGCAATTTAAAATAGAGCAGGGAAGTGCCGCGATGAAAGTAAGCACGGATGCTTGTATTCAAGGTGCGTGGACTGCTGTGCAGGCGGCAGATCATGATGTACTGGATATTGGTTGCGGAACGGGATTGTTGAGTTTGATGCTCGCGCAAAAACAATCAGAGATTCAGATTGATGCTGTAGAACTAGATGCTGATGCGGCTTTACAGGCTTCTCAGAATGTAAAACATTCTCCCTGGAGCGATCGCATTAATGTGTTTCAGGAAGATATTAAAGACTTTCGCCCCGAAAAGAAATATGATCTGATCATCTGCAATCCACCGTTTTTTCAAAATAGTCTTTTAGGTCCGGATGAATTGCGTAATCAGGCGAGACATAATCATACTTTAAGTTACCAGGATCTTTTCGACGTTATCGAAAAACATTTGCATCCATCAGGACGAGCTTCCATTTTATTGCCATCGGTTGAACACACCATTTGGGAAACTATTGTGCAGCAAAATGGTTGGTCGGTGTACCACAAATTATTAGTCTATCCTTCGGTAAACAAAACGTTTAACCGGGTGGTTAGCATCATTGGTTCGAAGCAACAGGAAACCATTTTAGAAGCGTTACAGATCCGCGACGCCGAGAACAACTATAGCGAAACGTTTACTCGATTGTTGGGTCCGTACTATCTGAAATTGTAGGATTGTCGCTTTTTTTGCTGTACAGATAAAAGAAGCTGATGATCATCCAGCCAATCCAAAACAGGTAAGCACCCAGATGGAATTTCTCTTTCAGCCAGCGGTGTGCGTAATAATTCTGGAAATCGTGGTAGGTATAGTATAATCCGAAGATGGCGATAAAGATGGCGATTCCGTGAATGAAGCGGGAGGTGCGAACGGGCAGGTAACGATGCACCAGATATTGAATGGTTGTCAAAGCCATGAGAATGACGAAAATGGCAATAGCGCCTTGCCACCAGACTTTCAGAAAGGTATAGTCTGAATACATTAGATTCACTCCCACACGGCCAATCCACGACATTTTGGAGAACAGATAGCCGGAAATGACCGAAAGCGCAGCGAGGAATATGATTAATGGTGTTAGTCGTTTCATGCGTCGTGGTTTATATCAAAATTACTTAATGCGGATAAATAATCGTGCCGGGAATTAGTATATGCCACAGAAAATGATAAATTTGCAGCCGGTTAATGGCTTCGTAGTACAATGGATAGTATAAGAGTTTCCGAAGCTCCAGATCCAGGTTCGATTCCTGGCGAAGCCACCCAAGCGGGAACATCTAATTTCGTATTAGAGTTCCCGCTTTCTTTTTGCCCTAAAGTCCTTTGTAGGCTTGACATATAAGAAAATACCTCATTTACTTTTGGGGTTCGACACCCCTCTGTTTTTCGATTATAGTAGATACCGTCAGGAAATAGCAAAAATTGAAGTTCCTGTTTTCCTTTGTAATCGCTCAAATGCCACACTGTAGCGAGTTTTGAGGAAAGGTTGATAGCCTTTTGTACGCAATTTTCAAGGTTCGACACCCTTGAACCTGTTTTTCCCAATGATACCTCCAATTCCTGTTGCTCCTCCTGTAATTTACCGGCATATTTATCAAACATAGCCTTTGTGATTTCTTCCATCACATACCTTTCTTCCAATCGTTCAAGCCTCTTCGTAACCTCTTCCAGTTCATTGTCGATGTGTGATCGTTGCAATTCTCCTTCTTCCGTAAGTTGATTATAGGTTGCTACAATCTGCTGACTAATGACATACCGGATGCCCTCATTTTCTATATTTAGAACATATTGGTCAAGCATTTCCGCAAATGTCTTGTGTAGTTCGTCCGCCCTTTTGTTGCAGCAACAACCTTTAGTATTGCATTTATAGTAATACTGCTGATTTTTGTATGCCTTGTATGCACGTAGGAATTGGCCGCATTGTTCGCATTTAAGGAAACGTTTCAACGGTATTTCTTCATTTTCCGGTTCCATCGTATAACCGGACTTATGCTTTTTCGCAAGAATGCCATTGACCTTCAGAAAGACTTCTTTTGATACCGCCTTTTCCTGAATACCTTCCAATATTCTTCCTTCAAGTGCTTTGTGAACAACAAGGCCGCAATAGAATGGATTACGCAACATATCTGAAACCCGTTGATTGGACAATTTAAGTCCCTTTCCCGCTAATTGGCTTCTTACATCTTCATTGGACATTCCCATAGCCTTTAATTCAAAGGCATATTTGATGAGCTTCCCTTTTGCATTCAGTACGATCCTTTTGGGCTGCCCTTCACTGCGTACAATATCATATCCAAATGGAACAGAGGTACACCAGATACCGGCAAGCAATTTTTCCTTTACACCGGCCATACACTTTTCCCGGCGAAGCTGGTTGTCGTACTCGGAAAATATGAATTGTATGTTTTGCTGAAATCTCCCGCTCGGTGTACTCGCATCCGTAGGCTGTGTTACTGCAAACACGACAATCCCCTGCTTTTTTAGTTGGTCTGCTATATAAATAGCATTCGCACCGGATCGGCTAAACCTATCCACACTGTAAACAATGATGATGGATATTTTTTCCTTGCTCTTTTTTACGAAGGTCAGCATTCGGTTGAATTCTTTTCTTTCATCCGTCTTAGCACTTTCATAGGTTCCACCGAAAGACCCCATGATAGGTATCTTATTACGGGTAGCGTAAAGTTCACAATCCTTTCTCTGTGTTTCGAGGCTCATACCCTTTGTTTGTTCCTTACTGGAAACACGGGTGTAAATCACACATTTGGCATTCGATACTTTTTGTTTTATTTCTCCTTTGGCGAAAATGGAAAACGCCTGGAGTTTATCAGGTATTTCGTTTCCTATCATCATGCTGCTTTCTTTTGTAGGTTTTTATTGAGATCAATTGTTTTTGATTTTGCTTTGCCTTTTCTATTCGCCGTTTCTTTAGCATGAATAGTCACCACCGCCCTTGAGAAAATTTTGGCAGCCTCAATTATCGAGGCCAGCTCTTCGTCGCTATGTGTTGCAAAGCAGGGCATATCTTTTAGTTCAGCTACCATAACATCTTCTCTCCGTTTTGATGATGTCAGGAATGTATTGACGGGCATTAAGTTTTGTGACTTCATAGTTGATTGAGATATTTATTTTTTAGTGCGGACGGAAATCATTCGTCAAAGGCTTCTAACCTTTTGATTAATTCTTCATCTGTATCGTCACCTTTATAGTACCAAACGGTAATAGAAAGGCCATCGTCACCCAGAACGTGACCAATGCCATTTTGTAAATCACCTTCCTGTAGGATTTTGGAAAAAGCGATAATGTTTTCCAGGTTTACATAGAACTCCTTTGATTCTTTCATCTTCTTTGTTTTTTAAATTGTTAGGTAATAAGGAAGAATTATTCATGTTCCTATTTGTTTCCTAAAAACAAAGTTAAGGCATTGATTATCAATGTATTAATGTATTTTTAAAACCCCAAAAAAATGATAAAACAAAGAATTGAAGAGTGTTGTACAGGTGCGATGATGTTCCAGAAAGGCGGCGTTAATATAAAGCTGGTCACTAAGCCGTAATAGAATTATGTGTTTGGTATTACCCTGGTGGGTAGTAGCTGCTCAATTTGTTTTACAGCACTACGCTGATAACGTTTGTTCAGGTTAATGCTCAGGCTTAGGGATAGAAACTGTTCATCATCGGTAACACTATCCAATGAATAATTGATTTCATGGTCGATGATAAGCTGCAATGTTTTCATCACTGATTGTTGCGGGATACTAAAATGATAAGTGCGGAAAGGAATTAATGTTGCCTTCATAGATATTGCCGGAATTAGATGTGAATAATGCCGAAAGAGTATATTACTCCTTTCGGTTAAAGGCAATATTGAAGCAAATGCGTAGTGGCTTGTAAGAAGTTGTTAGTTGTTGTCAGCGGTTGTTATCCGTTGTCATTATATTTTGTAATGCAAGCCGGAAATTCCCGGATAAACCCGTAATAAACCTGTAGTGATAGCGTAAAAAAAATGCACCATTACGGTGCATTCAAGTATGACAAATGGGTACTGACAAATTTACTGTGTCATCCATTACACAGAATTGATACATGAAATGTATTACAGAAATATTTTTGATAAAATTCCTGTTGTCTATGTTTGAAATAAGGTCATACACCAGAAAAGAACTGGCTATGCTATACTTCCCGAAATGCCTTCCTGCTGCTGCTTACATGAATTTCAGACGATGGATGCTGGAACAGAAAAGTGCTGATGAATTACTGACAAAAATCCATCGCAAAAAAATACTGTCTAAATCCGAAGTAAAAGAGATCGTTGATATTTTAGGTGAACCTTAATGATTCCCTACTTCTCTTCCACTTTATATAAGTGTCCCTTTACCCCACCAGTTGCATCTTTACCTACGAGTGTAGGCTGAATCCAGATCAGCTTCTTTTCCTTCAATCCCTGTCCGAAGGGTTGATTGCGCCAATGCCCACGCCGCCAGTGTGCAGCAACCGGATATGTTGAATCACTTTGTTGTTGCTCCGGCCTTTTGTAAGTGGTTCCGACAAAGTTTATTTTAGAGTAGCCAGACGATTTAATCTTCTCCCCAATCTGCTCCATTTCCTTCCTGGTCTTGCCAAAACTCAGTTTTTTATTGAAGTTAAACGGAAGGCTCTGCGGATATTCCGTTTTAATATCCTGCTGGTCTTTGGGCAGGGACAAGTATAATAGGCAATTAATGACCAGCTTGATGATCCGTTCAGAGAACTGAACTTTCTTATTGTAAAAATCAAGGCGGTTATCTGTGATCTCCTGGCTAACCGTTTCCGGCTCATCATCTGAAAATATCTCCAGCTTCCAGAACTCAATTTCATCCTGCAAGGATTTTCCTATCGTGGTGATTTGTGTTTTCTCATCGAAGTCCAGAGAAAAATCCCAAAAATTACCTTTATAAACTCCAGGTATGCCTGGCTTCACGCATTGACGGTATGCTTCCGTAAAAGAACCCGCAAACTGAAACTCCAGCCTGCTATGTCCGTTTTTAAAATGCGGGTTACTCGATACAAATACACCTTCGACTATTTCATGGGTTCCTTTATCCAACTCTAACCGGAGTGGTAGCAACGAAATGTAGAAATATCCATAAGGCAACCTGATGCTATCAATGCTGATTTGATCCACATCGGTACGATCCAGCATTTCCAGTAAATCAGATGTGAATGAAAAGATGTTTTGCCCGGCGGTGAACCAATCATGCCAGTGGATAAAATCTGTAAACTTCAGGTAATTATCCCGCTTTTCTTCTTCTGAAAAATTGGTTTCCTGTCGTCTGGTGGTGTGTTGGCCATTTTCATAGTGCCATTGCAGTTGCCCTAATACCTGGCCAATGTAACCTTCTTTATCGCTTACCCACCTGCGAAGGTTTCGTTCTTTATCTATGCGGTACGGATAGTAATAATATAGTTCTTGTTCGTTCATATATGGGGTGGTAGGTTAATCATACCGGAAATAGCCATTTCCATTACTCCAGCAAAATTACATTTTTTCTTAGCGCCCAAATCCTTGTAGCATTTGTAGCAAAATGTTGCAAAACTGACATTAACCCTTTACTGCATCGGCTTTCGCCGGTTTTTTCTCTTGCTACAATCCTGAATCCTTGTAACCGTTTGTAGCAACCAAAACGAAAGTCTTGCTACAAGTTGCTACAATTTGCTACAAGTTTTACAACTGCAAAAACCTATTGAAAGTCTTGTCCTTATTGCGCTGGAATGATTGCTACAAATTGCTCGGTGCAAAAACTGCAAAAAAACAACTAACAACCACTTACAACAAATTACAACGCATAACAGCCGCTGACAACTACTTACAGCAGCCCTTTTGTGCAACGTAATCTTTGCTCACACAAACGGTATAAAGCCGGAACACAAACAAAAAGCAAAGGTTACACGCATGGATTTTCAACCACATGATTCCGGGAATAACTTCCCTTTTTCCAAAGGAACAACGCTATGGACGGTAGCCTTCAGTACTGTTGGCGGTGTTTATAAAGCGCAGGCATCGCCACGCCTGCTATTGGACGCATTGACTTTTGACGGAAGTGTTGCGGTAATGTCTTACGCTTTTCTGAGTGCGGTCGTTGGCTACTGCACTAAGAAGGGACTTGATTATTTATTCAAAAAATTCAAGAAGTAGATTATGAACACAATGGTGAAAGTCGGCATAGGCGTAGGTGCGTTCTTTATTGTGAACCGCATGTTGCAGCTCAATAAGCTGGCAGCAAACGTTACCGTGTCGCTTGCCAAAATACGTGTTCATAAAGTAAACCTTAGTGGCATTGAGATAGCAGCAACAGCAAAGATCAATAACCCGTCCAATGTATCTGTAACCATCATTAACCCGGTGGTAAGATTATGGAACAACAAAGGTGCTTTGATTGCTGAAAGTCCTGCCACCGGTCAGAGTTTTCCTATAGCAGCTAACAGACAAAGCGAGGTCGGAGAAATCAGTCTGCCCTTATCCTGGACAACCATACTGCCGTTACTCGGCATCAAAGACATTGCCAGCATCATCGCCCTGTTCGGTAAGGATGGTACAAAAGGATTGTTGAAATCTTTTAGCAGCCCTATTGCTATGACCGTGATTATGCAGGTCGAAGGGATGACCATTGAAACGCCTAAAACTATAATCAACAAGTGATGAAGATTTTCAACAGGGATTACCAGCCAGATTATGAGATCAGCAGCGGGCAACGGGTAATCCGCAGCGATGGGGCAAAATATGACTTCCTGTTTCCGAAGGCAGAAGTAAAGGACACTATTGTTATGGATAATGGTGAGGTGAAGGATACGCTCAGGGTTATTGAATCAGTTGTTTGGGAATCTATAAAAGACACCAAAAAAGTCGCAGACCTGCTAAAACAAAATTCCCTTGAAGAAACCTTGCGGGCTATCTGGGAGTTTCTTTACTACAATATCCAATACAAGCTGGATAAGCCAGGACTGGAAGAATTACGTAAGCCTTCAAGAGCCTGGCATGACCGGATCACAGGTATTGACTGCGATTGTTTTTCCATTTTCTGTTCCTCTATCCTTTGTAACCTGGGCATACCCCACCACTTCCGTGTAACAAGGTATTCGCAGGATCACTGGCAGCATATCTATGTGATCGTCCCCAAAGCGGACAGCACAGCACACTATACGATTGACGCTGTTTTAGGACAGTTCAATTATGAAAAGCCTTACACTCAAAAAATGGATTTTACCATGAGTTTAAATGGAATAAAAATCGCCGTTTTATCCGGCGTAGAAGATATTTCACCAGCCGTTAATGATACCGGCAGAATAGTAATGAACTCTATGCAGCTTGCGGCTGCCAACAATGTTGCACTACATGCGGCAATATTCGGAGTGGACTTACAGGGGTTGGGTATTTTGGCTGGTGAAGAATACTTGCTCGGTGCGGTAAAAGACCCCGATATTGAAAAGGGGCTGTACCGTTACCTGGTAGCTACAAGGCAGGCTATTGCCGAAAATCCCGTCACAGCTTTTGTGGCGGGATACAACCAGCAGGAAATTATCAAAATGCTGGATTATGCAATCCTCTATTGGTTCACCGACAAAAGGGATCAGGCGCTCGGACAACTGATTGCCAATGAAGCCTTGTTGGATCAGATGAACGGGTTCGGCAACCTGGAAGGTCTGTTGGGGGATGATGACCTCTATGGTGATGATGATATTCTGACCGGAGATGATGACGGGCTATTGGGCAAAGCCAAAAAAGATAAACCCAAGAAAAAGAAGAAAGGCTTCTTTAAAAAAATCGGTGGTGCTATCAAGAAGGTGGGTAAGGGGCTTATGCGTTTTAACCCCGCTACGATTGCAGCAAGAAATGGGTTTCTTCTGGCTTTGAAAATGAATATCGGCAAGATGTCCACCCGTTTGAAATGGGCGTATGCAACACCGGAACAAGCCGCTGCCAAAAAGGTAAGTGCCACCACAGTTGCCAAAGCAAAAAAGGCACTGGAGAAGATTGAAAAGTTGTTTGAGAAGATCGGCGGCAAAAAGAACAATTTGAAAAAAGCCATTCTTTCCGGCAAGAAAGGAAAGCTGAACGGCCTCGGTGAATTGGGCATCATACCTGTAGCCGCAGCAGTAGCCGCAGCGACCCCGATTATTACGGCTGTTATCAAAATTCTCAAGGATTCAGGATTAGCAAAAAAGGATGAGAACATAGACATATCATCCACTGAAGGCGATGCGGTAGCTGACGATGGTGTCACTTTTGATGACAGCGATCCGGGTACGGATACCGGTACAGAAATGACCGTTACCGATGCTGGCGAAAGTACAGGGGGCGAGGAAGCAATGGAAGGGCTGGGCAATATTGCCACTGGTGCCATCAAGTTTGCACAAAATAATCCCTTACTCGGTCTGGCCATTGGCGGAGCAGTTGCCTTCGGAATTTATAAGATGCTTGATAAAGACAAAGAACCTGAACCACCCCCTCCCCCCAAGCCGCCGCCGGAGCTGTCGGGGCCACCCGGACAAGGCAGGCATCCGCCCGGAGAACTCCCTGTATTCAAACTCCAGTAACCATTTTAAATAACAATCTAAATTCAAAACAATGGCAAAAGCAATAGCAGCAAAGGCCACCGGGACACAAAGTATCGGTGCAAAGGATTTGCTCAAACAAATACAGCCCATGATCGAAAATGTAGCAGGGTTTGTGGTAGGCAATCTTGCCGTGAACATGGCCAATAAAGTCCTGAAGGTTGACCCGACCAATACAGCGGAAAAGGGTATCAAAAGAATATTGCCACCACTCGCTGTTTCCGCAGGTGCTATGTTCGGTGCCACAAAGGTACAGCAGCCCATGTTGAAAAATATCCTTCAGGGAGCGGCTATTGCCGGTGCTTATAAAACGGCCAAAGCCCTGATGCCTACCGCTACTTTCCTTGCAGGTGATGGCCTGGGACTGACACCGGTAGCCGCAGTAGCCAGCAACGACCGCTGGCTGTATCACGAACGTACACCAATCTCCGGTATGGGCTTTCCCGACCTCGGTGCTATACAGCCGCCTGAAGGTAATTCCGGATATTATCTTGACGCACCTGCTTACATGGGTGAGCCGGAACAGGAAATGATACAGCAGCAACCCGGTTATTTCAGGGGTGCGCCGGAAGAACAGTTCTACGGCGGTGGCGAAGATGATCTGAACGGCAACAGCGATGAGCAGATCTACGGCAGTGATGATATAGAAATCCTCTAAGCCTTCCTTCCCTTCGACCCCTTACGAATCAATCCAACACAATTATTTCTTCATCCAAGCCTGCTCCTGTTTCCACAGGGGAAAGGGGCAGGCTTGCAAAAAAAATGCAACATGTTTACATTAGGTCAAATCAGTGATAGCGAATACAACCTGCTCGGCAGCATGAATGAAGCTGAGTTTCTCGGAGCCGTAGAACAGGCACCACCGGAAGAAAAAGCCCGTTTCTTCCGTAAGACCAAAGAAATTGCCAAGCAGGGTGCAGGCAAGAATGCAAGGGGTAGCCGCCAGGACTTTGAAAGCCGCATTAACCTGCTGCCCCGTGACGTACAGAAAGGGTTAGCGAACAAATCCCTGCAATCAGTGGACATCAGCTATTATGCCGTAAAGGATATTACCAACAGTAAGGTAGTAAAGATGCTGCGTGACGATGATAACAAGTCGGTCGGTTATACCAATATCAGCAGTGCCAAGCTGGAGAAAGGCGCTTTCTTTTTGCTTCATGCCATACGCCTTACCTATGGCATATCTGACCAGGGCGTAAATAACCCGCTGAACGTAAATTTTGCCCTAACCCCGGACTTTATCCGTAACGGCGAATTTGAGTTCAAAGCCAACGGAGCGGTACTTATTCCTAATACCTCACTGGAGGTGTTCAATACCAAAGGCAATGCCCGTTTGGTGGAAGGGACTTACATACTGGACAATCCGAAACTTATCCGCGATCAGCAGACGATTGAGTTTAACCTTGAATGGGGTACCAATGCGCCGCAGAACTCGTTCCTGAAGGTGATCCTGATCGGTACTACAGTCGTAAAAGCATAATAGAAGAACCCGCACCTCTTCTGCGGTGCAGGTTCTTAAAAAATGCTTCCATCCATTTATAACCTTCCAATAGCATGAAGAACAATAAATTTCAGCGTATTCGCCTGCGGGTATCTTCTGCCGGTGAAACCATCCGCTTCAATGCAGTATGCGATAAAGGCTACCGCACCCTCAAAGGCATCTTTGTTTCCTTACCCCAGGATAAATCCATATTGGGTTCCACGCTCGGCTTCCGGCTGAACAATGTGGAAGTACTCGATGATGGCCATGAGGTAAAAAACCTGACTGCCTCCAATAGTGTTGCGCCCAACAATAAGTTTTTCCTGTTCCCGGAAAAGGTTGATGCCAGCAATGGCAGTATAGAAGGGCGTTACTCCGATGGCAGTAAGTATCCGTTACTGGTGGACAACGGGGAAGACACCGGTGTGTTTGATCCGGGCAAGGTTGATTTTAAAAATCTATCCGGCTATGGAACCAATCCTTTTACGGTTGTCTTTCCCTACGATGTGATTATTAATATCTGGCTTACTAACGATTAATACAGCGTAAACATGATACGAGGATTCAGGTTCCAAAAAGTCAGCCTGCGCATATCAAAAAGCGGCCAGCGGGTGTATTTCAATACAGAAAGCCATAAAGACTTTACACAACTCAAAGGAATTGCTTTGACAGTAGGCCATGAAGGTGCTTTGTATGGTTCCACATTCGGCTTTCGTATAGATGAAAAGGAAGTGTTGGATGAAAGCCATGAAGCGCACCTGCTGGTATTCGGCAATGACGTTGCACCTAACCGGAAGATGCTGCTTTTTGAAATACCAATCCCGATAAATTCATCAAAGATTGAAGGCATCTATACAGACAGTTCCTTACAAGACCTGTTAGGCAATGCAAGCTATAATCCGGGCGGTGGTATCATTTCCAAAAATGATGTGAACGTCAAAAAGACTTATGTATCCGGCAAGGAAGTGGTCAAGTACAGCAATTTCCAGGTAGATGGTTTCCAGATGCTTTCAGGCAGTGGTTTCAGTATCGGCGGGTATTCAGTAACACCGGCACCGGTTACAGTGGTGTACTACCCCTATGATGTAAAAGTAACCTTACTCTTAACCAGATAAACCGGCTATGACCAAGACACGTATCACTTATTATCCCGTTCAGTTCATTGTATTGCATCCGCTGATTCCGGTAACGATCAATACAGTATTGCCCAGCCATATCGTAAAGATCACGGGCATTAAAGTGGTTCATTCCGTTGGCGTACAGAACATGACCACAGAAAAATACCTGCCGGTGATCGGTCATCTGTCACTGGAGTTTAACAGCAAGCAATATCATTTCGGCAATATCGAAGTTCCATTCGATTACCAGGCAGAAGCCAGTGATGAATTTCTTGATGCCGGTATAGACATACAACGGAACTCACTGCTTACCGGCAACTATGAAAATAAAGTATTCACAGGTATAGACTACCTGAAGGCAGACGGCACAGTAACCGACAAGTGGAGCAATTATATCGTAACGATCTACCTAAAAACGATGAGCAATGATTAACCTGGAAGATTACGTAGAAAGGCAGATGAGGCGAAGAGGCATAGAGATCGCTTATGCACGTACCCTGCCGGTGGTCGTGCGCAGGATTGCAGACAGTACCGGTACTGTCCTTTCCAATAGTATAGAATTTGATGCTTACAATCAATTCTGGTTCCTGGCTAATTCTTTTGAGTTACCTATTGGTACCCGGATTACCAGCGATACAAATGTGATGCTATTGGAGGCGCATTCCAGCGACATCATAGAGGAGTTCTGGGGTAAGATAAAAATACAGCTTCCCAATTCCTTTACAGGCAGTTTATGCCAGGCACTCTTTTACCAGGTATTGCCGAAATAATATCAGACATAATTATCCAGCATCAAGATTATAAAACGAAAAACAACCAATGGCACAAAGTGATTTTCCTGAACTGCGTACCCTCTTTGACAAGAACAGGGAAGTGGTCAAGATGCTCAAAGGCGAAAAGCAACTTACCGACAAGCAAATTTTTTTCACAGCCGTGTATTCCAAGCTGGGCAAGAAGATTGCCGAAAGCAAGGATAAGACATCGCTTACTGCTTTTACAACGGTGATGACCGGAAGGTATCAGGTCTGCCACCCTGATAGCATCACTGTAACCTGGCACAACTACGATACCGGGGAAAAGTTGTTTGAGCATACGTTTGCTGTCAGTCGCCTTCAACGGGAAGAAGAACCGATGCAGCATACTGAAACGCCGGTACCGGCAACGGGCTTTCAGGGGTTGGGTGAGGTTGAGGTCAATAACCTGGTGGAGAAACGCCTTACAGAAATGCGGCAGCGGGAAGAATATGAACGTATGCGGGATGAAAACCAGAAGATGCAATTACAAATTGCAGAGTTAGAAACCCGCAACGCAGACCTGTCCCATGATATAGCCGCGAAGGAAACAACCGAATCTTATATGAAGATACTCGGCATGGCACTACCCGGATTATCAAAGTTCTTTGGAGGTGCCGGTCTGCTCAGTATGCTGGCCGGAACCGATGAACCCGAACAAACAGCACCGGCGTTGGGTGCTGCAAGTACCGTCACGCCTGAACCGGTTGCCATTACCCCCAAGCCGAAAGACGAACGCGAGGAAATGATCTTCATGCTCAGGGATTACATGATGGATGAACTCAGCCAACAGGAAGTGGCACGCTGTATATCATGTTCATGGAAATACAAAAAGACAAGACCCTTATCCAGCGCATATTAAATCAACTTACAACACAGCAGCAATGAAACTACCGTCACTAACAGCATTCCAGCAAAAGGAAACCAACAAGGCATTTGAGATCAAGGTCAGCGTCCAGGCAGCCACCGACAAGGAAGCTGTAGAGATGCAGGATGCGATACAAAGTTTCGTGAGCCATTTTACGGTAGCGGAAATGAAAAGTGCAGCCCACAAACTCAAAAGCGTTACCAACCGCAAAATGATTAAAACCTTTTTATAATGCCGGAGAACAGCAACAAGCTACAAGAGCAGCTCATCAGCACCCTGCCTATGTTGCTGTTAGCGGGCGGTGCTATCTTCCTTGTCAGTAAAGTCCTCAAAGGAGCCGGGCAAACCGCAGATGGCATTGCACAGGCTTTGCAATTGAAGAAGTCAGATGAGCAGGTAAGAAGCGAACAGCAATCGCAGGCAGCAATAGAGAAGTATGTGACCGAAGTGCAGCAGAAACAGAAGCCCACACGTCCTGATGGATTCTGGGCGCAATTGGCAGAGCGGATTTACCGGGATACCCGTTACAGCTCTGCAGGCGACAACCATGAGGATGCACGTTTCTGTATGACCTATTGTTTTAATGATGCGGACTTCGCCTTGCTCTATAAATATTATGGTAAGCGGCAGGAAACCTGGTTTGGCCTTATGCCGGACGGTGATCCCAAAGACCTGACAATGGCGATCTCCAGTAACCTGAATGCAGCACAGAAAAAATCTATAAATACCAATTACGCCCAAAAAGGCATTTCGATCCGCTTCATATAAGCGTTTCGGCCTGCCAGTCAGGAAAAACAATTCAAAGAATATAACCGATCACGCTTACGGGTATAGTCCCGTACAGCCATTCGTATGCCTAAGAACACCGAAAGTATGGAAGCAACTCAACCCAAGAAGAAGGACAATACAGCACTGTATATCGTCTATGCGGCAGCAGCATATTTCGGGGTACAATTTCTCCTGAAGCCAAAACGTGCAGCGGCGGCAACGATTGTTACCAATCCGGTAACGCCCGACCCGGCGACCAACACCGCCTATGTGCCTGAGCCGCTGCCAGCCGCTACGGTACCCGCCGGGGCATCTGTCACCTGGAAAGCGGAAAGTTTTCCGCTCCGAAAAGGCATGAAGGGTGCGAAAATAAAAGCTATGCAGCAGAAGCTCGGTATAAACGCTGATGGCGCATTTGGTAACGATACAGAAACAGCACTGCTGCAACAGTATGGTATCAGTACCATTAGCCAGGCGCAATACCAAACCATTGTGGGTGGGCAAAAAACAAAAGCCGCTACACCGGCTGCAACAGGGTCAGGAACCTGGATAGCTGAAAGTTTCCCGCTCCGCAAGGGAATGAAGGGAACCAGTGTGAAGGCATTGCAGCAGAAATTAGGTGTTTCGCCAGATGGTGCCTTCGGTGCTAATACAGAAGCCGCTTTGGTCAAAAAGTTTGGCGTAGCTACCGTTAGCCAAACGCTCTTCCGCTCCATTACACAGCCGGTTACAAGCACGTTCACCAATCTGCTGGAAACCATTCTTCCTAAACCGGCTACGGGGAAAGATACTTCTCCGATCCTGAAAAGCGGCAGCAAGGGACAGGATGTTTACCGTCTGCAAAAATGGCTCGGTTTCAAAGACAAGAAGGCAGCGAAGAAGGGTGAACTTATTGCTGACAGCATATTTGGGAAGCAGACCCTTACAGCCCTGCAAAAGAAAACTGGTCAAACCTTTATCAGTGTAGGCCACATGAACACCCTGATCAAACAGATGGCGGGTATGGGGTATGCCGGTGAAGTGCTTGTTACCAAAAGACCCGCAACAATACTGGACAGTAACCTGCTGCCTCACCGAAGTGTACCGGAAAATACGATCCTCGGTACCCGCCTCATGGAACTGACAGATCCGCAGGAGCAAAAAGCCTATACCCAATTCAAAACCGTGGACGGCTTCCACCGATGGGTGGACAAGGATGCCGTATAACCCCTGCTAAACACTTACAAACAAAAAGCATAATGGCAAGTTTTTCACTCCGGTCACAACGTACCGGGCAGTATAAAGAGTTCTCGCTACTGGAATTGCTCAAATTATTGGGCGACCAGGTGAATGACGAGATATGGCTGGAAAATGGCGAGGATGTTTATAACCTCAGTAGCTTCCGGGAGATCGGCGGCGGCAGTGATGGCGGTGGACACCGTGAAAACTGGAGCGTAGAGGTACTCATGCAGACAGCAGGGCAACGGACTTTCTATCTGCAATATTCTCCTGCAACACCGGTGCTGTTAGTTATCCTCAACGGCATTGTACAAAGCCGCAACAAAGACTACAACCTGGAAGGCAAGGCGGTTACATTCTCTTTTCCGCTCAATGCGCAGGACGGCCTACAATTCATTTATCAATTCTAAAGACCGGTCAATTTTTCATAACAATTTAAAACGCTACAACAAATGGCAGAAACAAGAATCAGGCTTGACAAGCAAATTCAGAAAGCACCCGCAGTAAACATGGTGCCTTTATCCGATGGTAACGGTGAACTACAGTTTGCCAATATTGGAGGATTGATTAAAACAGGTGAAACTCTTACGAGGTTGAACTCCGTAGAGATTAATGGCGGCAATCTGATTATTAAATACACGGCTGAGGACGGCATCCAGCAAGTTGTTTCCACTGCGCTGAATTTCAGCCAGACCGACGTTAAGATCAACGATGCCAAGCTGGACAATCCGAGTACCGGTGTGTATCGCCTACTGATTACCGAAACTGACGGGAAAACTTATCCCGTTGATCTTTCTGCATTGCTGGCAGTGGTAACGCAAAACACGGAATATGTACGTATTTCCGGTAATGGTACGCCGCAAAATCCCCTGAGCATTGATCTTACCGATGTGTTTTGGAATCAAATTCCACGCACATTGGACGCACTGGACGATGTTTATACCTCAAGGGAAATTATAGACCAGGAAGTAAGTAAAGGCGGCAACGTGGTACTTATATATGATTATGAACAGAGGCAATGGTTGCCAAGATCAAGTCGTAGCCTGGACAGTTATTACGAGGTTACAGAAACATTCCCGGAATACAGGGCTGGCAATGCAGTATTCCTGCAAATGAATATCAGTCAGATTGTAAACGGCAGCATTAAGGTGTACCGTAACGGACTTCGCCAGGCTTACGGTATTGATTATGACTATGGTAAGCAGGGCGAACCAAACGGCATCCAATTCTATGTGCCGTTCAATGACAAGTTTCCTGAAACCGTGATCGTGGATTACCGTCCGGCATCCTTCTAATAACCTCAGAACCGGCGGCACCGCTTTGGTCTGCCGGTTCTTTTACCTCACATACTCACGTTATGCGCTTCAATACCAAACTTGTCGAAAGGCTATCAAATGCCACACCTCGTATCAGTATCCGGCGGTGGCTCATCATAACGCTGGTATATGGTTTTGCCATTATTGTCAATGACCATTTCGATATGGTAAGGGCACTCGGTTTGCCTGAACGCATTGAAGCTGCAATACGCTTATGCGGGGTTTATCTCTACATCGTTTTAACCGCTTATTCCTTTCATAAAACAAAAGAAGATGAAATTAATACTGACAATACTCAAGTCGCCCCTGATATGGCGCATCATGATAAGTGTGACCGTGTTCCTGCTACTGCGGGAATTAAAGGCGATGCACAAGGAAATGGGTCGAATGAGCCACAATCAGAGCCTCTTCAACCAGGAACAGGAGCAGGTACTGTTATCCAATGGCAGGATAGCCAGCCAGACGGGGGTACTGGAGTTGAGGCAGAAAGAGCTGACTGACCTGTTCCCTGAATTGCGCAAAGAGATTGGGGCGATGAAGGTCAAGCTGGGGAGTGTCAGTGTCGTATCTACCGTATCCTTTGGGCAGCAAAAGCAAATCATAACCCAACTCAGGGACAGTGTTTCCTGGGTGCCGCAAACTGGTATAGGTATTGCCGGTTCAGAGCCTGTGAAAGACACCCTGCGCTATAATGTGTTCAGCTACCATGACGAGTTTTATGACGTTTCCGGTATTGCCCACGAGGGACAGCAGCTTGTTAACATCAATAGCAGGGACACCATGACCCAGGTTGTTTACAGCAAACGTAAAAATCCCTGGCTATGGATATTCAGCCCTAAAGTGCTGGAACAACGGGTGTATTTCAAAAATCCCAATGCACACATTCACTATTCACGTACCATAAACATTCAGCGATGAGCGAAAAAGGTAAAGGCAGTATGCTACTGCCATTAGGTATTGGTGCTGGTCTGCTTATACTGCTCACCAGCATGAAAAAGAAGGAAGCAGCACCCGTGACGGCTGCAATACCCGATGATGCCGCTTCTTTGCTACCACAGGTTAATGCTGGAGAAGCTGCCATGCCGCAGATCGACCCGGCACCGGCACCTTCGTATGCGCAGGCGCAAGCAAAAACAGCACCTTCGGAAGATAGTGATGAGGAAGGCCGCGAAGACCCCGAAGCTGGCGAAGCGGATAAAGAGGAAGAAGACCCAGAAGCAGAAAGCGCAGATGAAGATGAGGGTGACAGCAGTTATTCATCTTCTTCAGGTAGCCGTAGTGGCGGCGGAGGTAATTATACGCCTTACAGTCCTTCTGCCTCTATCAATACCAGCCGGCAGGCTACTTCTTTACCAGCGAATACAGCACAAGCAACCACCTATTTTGCTAACAGCAAACCGGTGATCGGCAATAAGGCAATCCGATTCCAGTCTGACCAGGCAAAACTACTGGCCATGCAGAAAGCCCGCAACAATAAAAGCCTTCGTTTCCAATCCGACCAGGCTAAAAAGTTTGCGCAGCGTTCCGGTGTGAAAAATCCAAACCCGTTGATTATTGGTAATGGCAAGCCAAGAATGGGGGCGCAGCTTCCGGCCTCTTACCGTCCCGGTGCCACTACTGCCATTCAGCAGCCAATAGCTATTACAAGCCAGTCCATCACTACTCCGGCAGCAGTCCCTGCGGTTAGCCAGTCAACCATCTTCCCATTGAAGTTTGGTACGACCAGCGCCTATGTAAAAGAAGTGCAACGGAAGTTGGGTGTGTCTGCAACGGGCTATTTCGGAACCATGACCAGGGCGGCCATACTGAAACGCTTCCGTGTTTCTGAAATTTCCGAAACCCTGTACAGACAGATCATTACCGGCAAGGCTCCGGTAGCGGTGCTGTCAAAGAAGCCGGTGCCAAAGATCATCCGCAAAGTAAGTAAGCCGATTCCCCAAAAACACAAAATCGTTAAACGAAAATAAATGCAGCAGCAAACTAATACAGGTTGGTATGTATTGGGTGGCATTGCACTGCTCTGTATGATTGGCTACAATATGGGACGGCCTGAAAAGCCGGGTTTACCTGTATTGGATAGCAGCGCAGCCCCTGATACCGCAGCAAATTCAGAGATCATCATTACCCCCGGCAAATAATTTGTTTTTATGGCACTTCGTACACAATCCTTTCCTTCTATCAATGCAACCAGTCCGTTTTCCCTGAACGATATGCTCACTTTTCTGAACCGGATCAAAGCTACATGGTTGCCGTATTTCCGTCAGGCGGCGGCTGTGACTGGTTTACCTGTACAATTACTGGTAGCCAAATCAGCCGTGGAAAGCGGGGGCAAACAACATACCACTAACAGTACTTATGTTGGTCTGATGCAGATCGGCAAGACAACCATAGCCGATTGCCTGAACTACCTGCAAGGAACAATGTATGCGGATGGGAAGAAATGGATTGCCCCTGCCGGGGTCATTGCAAAAGCCATTCCAATTATACAAAAATCATTTCCTTCTTTCGGCAAGGGCGGTGCCGTAAGTAAAGACGCAGCCTTTGCCCTGGCTAAATCCAATACTACCGCCGGAGCAGAGTTTAACGTGCTGATGGGTGCTATTTATTTACAGTTTCTCTGCCAGAACCCGAAGTTTATAGACGGCAGCATACTGCGATTGGACAAGGTGATGAGCGCCTACAATACTGGGCCGAACTATAGCTTTTATAAAACACCGGTATCCGATACCACAGGACTTGTGAAAGTAATACGCAGCTCCGGTTTGTCTTCGGGCAAAAAGCAGGAAACCAGCAACCATATCCTGAAATTCTGCGGTGTTGGCGGGGCTTTCGACCTGCTGTTCAACAACAAATTTTCACTTATTTAAGATTACAAGCCATGAGCCTTATTCATATAGATCATCCCAATATTCCGGTGGGTATCCGCGCAGCCTTTGCCCAAAAGGTTACTGATATTGCCGCCGGGCTTCAAATAGACCCCAATTGGCTGATGCAGGTTATGTACGCAGAAAGCAAGCTGAAAGCATCTGCGCAGAACATACAAAAAGGCAGGCTGATAGCTGCGGGTCTGTTGCAATGGACATCGGCCAGTGGCGCACCTGGCGCACCGCAAAGCATGTTGCAGCGGAACCATTTACAGCAGCTCGATTGGGTAAAAGAATATTTTAAGCCCTACCGGGGTAAAATGCACAGCTATTTTGATGTGTACCTGGTCACGTTCTTTCCGGCGGCAGTTGGTAAGCAGGATAATTATGTGTTCTCCACCAGCAGACTGTCCGCTTCCCTGATTGCCAGCCAGAACCCTGCCGTAAATATTGTCAAAGACGGCAAGATCACAATGGCGGAGTTCAAGCAGTATGTTTGGAACAGTACACCGTACGGTGTTCGTGGTCTGGTCTTCAAAGCGCAGCAGGTTATCCAGGACGTGAAGCAGGAAGCTAAGGACGTGATTACCGACATAAAGGATAATACCGACACAGTAGCCAAAGCAATAGGAGGCATTGCGACCATTGCGGCTTTTTTTTTCTCATCAGGCATTTAAAGGAAAAGCAGCACTGACATGAAACCTGTAAAAATAGCGGCGTATGGTGGCGGGATTAATTCCACGGCTATGATCGTTGCCCTTACCCTGAATGGCACGAAGCTGGATGCCATTCTGTTTTCCGATACCGGAGCAGAAAAACCGGAAACTTATGCTTTCATCAGGCGATTTAATAAATGGCTGCGTAAGCATGGACAAGCAAGGATTACCGTTATCAGACGTGTTTCAAAAAATGGGGATGCAAAGACTTTGGAACAGCACTGCCTGCACTACCGGCAACTGCCCTCCATTGCTTATGGACATAAACAGTGTTCACATAAGTTCAAAATAGCCCCGCAGGAAAAGTGGGTTAACCATTTTGCAAAGGCAAAGAAGAGCTGGAAGAACCAAAGGGCAGTAATCAAATATATAGGCTTTGATGCCGGTGAAGTCCGTCGCGTGCGACCCGGTGACAAGAAATACAATCCCTGCTATCCCCTTATTGAATGGGGCTGGGATAGAAATCGCTGTAAACAGGAAATAATAAATGCCGGGTTATGTCTGCCACCCAAATCGAGCTGCTTTTTCTGCCCTAATATGAAACGCGGAGAAATCCTGTCACTGCCTGCCGAACTACAACAAAGGGCTGTTTCACTGGAACGTAATGCCAAAGAGACGCTACGTGAAATTAAAGGATTGGGCAGGCATTACCGGTGGGAAGATTTATTGAATGCCGACAAGGAACAACTCAAATTATTTGACGACCTGGAGATGTATGAAGCGCCTTGTTCCTGTACCGATTAACAAATACTATTCATAAAACACATGGCGAGCATAACAATAACGCATCAATCAGAAAGAACAAAGCACCGCTTTACAGTAAAGAATCCTGATAGCCTTACGCAAACAGAAGTCAACCGTATTTGCCAGAATATGTTCGTACAGGCAATATTTGTCAATGGCAAATATTATGAACCCAATAAGCCCTTAGATCGCGACAAATATTTCAAGAAACTGATGAGGGGACTTAAATAGTGAAAAATAGATTGGGCAAAGGAAAGCAGATCGTTTATCTCGATCTCTTTAGCGGTGCAGGTGGCTTTGCTTTAGGACTAAAGCAAGCAGGTTTCAGGTTCTCTGAACACTATTTTTCTGAGATTGACGCACATGCCGTAGCCAACTATCAATATAATTTTCCTCATGCCCGTCAACTTGGAGATATTAGGAACATCGGCAAGACTGCGATCACAGCACCGGATATTATCAGCTTCGGTTCTCCCTGCCAGGACATCAGCATCGCTGGCGGGCGCAAAGGGCTTAAAGGTAAAAGGAGCAGTCTTTTCTTTGAAGCCGTCCGGCTCATCAAAGCATACCGACCCCGTGTATTTCTGTTTGAGAACGTCAAAGGGCTGTTCAGTTCCAATGGCGGGAAAGACTTTGAAATCGTCCTTGAAACGCTTGCCGACATTGGGCTTTATGAGATACAATGGCAGTTGCTTGATACAGCCTGGTTTCTTCCCCAACACCGTCAGCGCATCTACCTTGTCGGACATCTTAGAGGATCGTCCTGCCCGCAAATATTTCCTGTCCCCACGGGCGATCAATTACCTGAAAAGATCGGAAGCAAGGGGCAAGGGGGCAAAGATATTGCCTCAACGATAACCAGTACCTACAGCAAGGGAGTACATGGTCGGGGTGAAACATATATCCGCAGCAAAGCCGGTATCAGGCGGCTGACACCAGTGGAGTGCGAACGCTTGCAGGGCTTCCCGGACAACTGGACGCAGTACGGCTCGTATGAAGGCCAAACAAAAGAAATATCGGATACACAACGCTATAAACTATTGGGGAACGCTGTCAGCGTAGCAGTAGTAAAGGTTGTAGCCCGGAAATTAAGATCAAACCCCGATAAAGAACTAAGCGGTATCATGAAAAGCAAAACTGCAACTCCGGTAGAAATAAGATTGCCTGTAACGAGGGAAGATTTTGTTGCCATTATGCAACAGGATTTGACCGCACAGAAGCACCACACCAAACTTACAGTAGAAAAGCTGGCGGCGGCTCTGGCCATTACCGATAAGACCGAAGTAAAGGAACTCACGGAGCTGGCTATTGTCCGCTGTGCAAGGGAATTGGCGCAAGGCAAAGGGACGCTCCGGGATCGTTATGATAAAATTGTTACCCTGTATAAAAGCCAGGTCAATTTAAGCCACCGCACAAGTATGAGTATGCTTCTCCAGCAATATTCCACACCCGCACCCATCGGTTTTTTGATGGGTATTTTTGCAGGGCTGGATAAGCTGCACCAGGTCGGCGGTTATGGCTTTGAGCCTTCTGCCGGTAATGGCCTGCTCACCATAGCTGGCAGGCCGGAGCGTATTTATGTAAACGAAGTGGATGAAGTACGCAACCGCAACCTGAAGACTCAGGGATTTGCAAACGTATGGAACCGGGACGCTTCCGAAGCATTTTCGTATAGCGACATCGGCAATACATTTTCAGCAGTAGTTACGAACCCGCCATTTGGCACACTGCGTAAGTCGGTCTTTTTCGATACCTATAAGATTAATACCCTTGATGGCCTCATGGCATTGAAAGCGTTGGAATCCATGAGCAGGGATGGCCGTGCTGCGGTCATTATGGGTGGCCATACCCGCTGGGGAAAACACGGGCGCATACAAGGAGGCCGAAACCGTATCTTCTTTAATTACCTCTATAACCGTTATCATGTCCTTGATGTCATCAATATCAACGGGCGAAATTTATTTTCCCGGCAAGGGACTTCTTTTAATACC
Organism: Taibaiella soli; assembly: GCF_003236175.1. GTDB lineage: Bacteria > Bacteroidota > Bacteroidia > Chitinophagales > Chitinophagaceae > QKTW01. The sequence goes on from NZ_QKTW01000022.1 coordinate 28,236, forward strand.
CGCATCATTCTCATTAACGGCAGGAAAGCAGTTGCGGGTGGCGTAGCCCCTTTGTATAATCCGCAGCATGATAAGATCGCCAACACTTTTGATGACCTCTATGATCGCTTTACAACAGCAATGGAGCAGCTAACACCACAAACTAAAGAGCCATACATGAGTACACTGGCGAAACGCTACGAACAAAAGTACCTGCCGCTGAAAGAGCGGTACGAAGGCAGGCTCATTTTGCTGCGTAACGATATGCACTATGAAGTTTACGGTAGTGATAAAGGAACAGAAATATTTGATGTGGCGCAGATAACCCAATCGAATGTTTCCGCGCATTTTGATTACAAGGGCGATGGAATATTACTGCTGCGGCTACCGGCAGAAGGCAGGCAATGGATTGATGACGTTTTACGCAAATCAGGAAAGCCTTACGCCATGATTGACGAACTGGAAAAGCCCGAAGCACCAACACAACAAAAATCAATGATAATGAAAACCCGCGCTGAAAAATATAAACAATACCGGAAGCTGGAACGGATGCTGGAGATAGAACCCCGTTTTGATGAGATTATTATTTATCAGGAAGGTAATATTTACGAAGTGTACGGGCAAAGCGTCCCTTACCTGTGTCGGAATTTTGACCTGAAGCCTGAAGATGAATTTCTCTATGCCCGTAAAGTAATAGAAGCTGTTCGCATTCCCGGAGAACGGGTACTGGCGATCAAAGCCCAACTGGAGAAAGATAAGTTTCGTGTCGTTATCTACAATAATACAACTAAAGAGGAAGTAGATAGTGACCTTGCTGAATTGGAGCGGGAAGCCGCTGCCTTTATGAAAATGGTGAAGGACGAAGGTCTGGGCGCACCCTATCAGCCAGCTTCCGATGCCTGCGTGGTACTTGATACTCAGGTGCCGGACAGCATGGCCTTTGAAACGCAGGAAGCAGTCGCACTGATCGAACGGGAAGTGGGCGGCGATATTGACAATTTTGTACGCGACCGCCTGGGCTACCGCACTAAGCTGGAGATGTGCAAAGCACTGTCCGCTGAACAGATTGATGCCGTTGCAATGGCTATCTATAATATTGAGGCAAGGGGGCAGGGCATGGTGATCGGCGACCAGACCGGTATCGGTAAAGGCCGAGTTGCTGCATCTATTATCCGTTATGGCTGCCAGCAAGGGCTAACCCCTATTTTTCTCACCGAAAAGGCCAACCTGTTTTCTGATATATACCGTGACCTTGCAGCGATTGGCAGTGCCAACCTGCGGCCATTTATCGTTAACAGCAGGGAACCCAAAAGCGATGTTAAGGATGAGGACGGCAATGTAATATACCAGGCACTACCGCCAAGTGAGCAATCGGAGGTTTTTAGCAGCGGGAAAATTCCGGTACAATTCGATTTTGTGTGCGCTACTTATACGCAATTCAATAGTGCTGAAAAGAAGCCCCTCAAGCCCAATTTTCTGAAAACAATTGCTGAGGATAATATTTTTATCATGGATGAGGCGCATAACAGTTCCGGCTCCTCACAAACAGGTATGTTCTTGCAGGATGTGGTACGCCTGACAAGGGGCGTGGCTTTCCTTTCGGCCACCTTTGCCAAACGCCCGGACAACATGCCCATTTATGCGTTACGTACGGCCATTTCTGATAGCAACCTGAGCAGCGAAAGCCTGATATATTCTATCACTAAAGGGGGCGTTGCTTTACAGGAAGTCCTGTCTGCGCAGTTAGTTCAGGAAGGACAGATGTTGCGCCGCGAAAGAAGCTACGAAGGTGTAGAGGTCAACTATATAACACTGGATGATAAAGCCGCCGAACATCGGGCTATCTCTGACAATATCACCCAGGTGATGAGGGATATTATTGCTTTTCAGAAAGAGTATATTAATGCAGAGGTAAGCGCACTGGACGAGGAGGCAGCAAAGGATGGCGAAGAAGTAGCAATCCGTGAAGGCACCTCGGAGGCGGGCGTAGATAATGAACCTTACTTCAGCAAGATATTCCAGGTTATCAACCAGATGCTTTTTTCGTTGAAAGCCGAAGCGGTAGCCGAGCAGGCAATCATGCGCCTGAAGGAAGGCAAAAAGCCGGTGATTGCATTTTCATCCACTATGGGCAGTTTTGTGGAGGAACTTGTCACACAATCCGAAATGACCTCTGGTGATGATACGGTAATCGAAACCGATTTTTCGCAGGTACTGCGCAAAGGGCTGGAAGGCGTACTGCGTTATACGGTTAAATTGCCGGATGGTACACCAAGTCACCATTCGTTTGAAGTCAAGGAACTATCCTTGTTGGCTCAGATCGAATACAAGCGTATAGAAACGCTGATCGACACCGTTTCCACCGGCATTACCATTAGCCCTATTGATGTAATCATCAAGCATATCAGGCAGGCCGGTTTTACAGTTGCGGAAGTTACAGGACGTAAATACGAACTGCATTTAAATGAAGATAACTCAAAAGGGATAGTCCATACCCGCAGGCGGTTAAATACCAATGATGCTTTCCGGCTGTTCAACAATAACGAAGCCGATGTACTGCTCATTAATCAGGCAGGATCTACCGGCGCGTCTGCTCATGCGATACCGACTGCCAAAGTCCCTGCGACCGCGGTAAAGCAAAGGGTTATGATCGTATTGCAGGCAGAACTGGACATCAACACGGAAGTACAGAAGAGGGGAAGGATCAACCGTACCGGACAGATTTCTAAGCCGATCTATGATTATGTTACCTCTGCGGTGCCTGCGGAGCTGCGTATGATGATGATCCTGCAACGTAAACTCAAGAGCCTGGATGCCAATACCACTTCCAACCAGCGGCAGTCAAACAAAATCCTGAGTGTGCCGGACTTCCTCAATAAATACGGGGATAAGCTGGTTGCAGAATACCTTGCCGAACGCCCAGATATAAACGATCTGCTGGATCACCCGGTTGCTATAAAAGGTACCGACAAAAGGAATGAGAATGATTCGCTTGTAGATGCTGCTGTTAAAGTAAGCGGACGGGTGGCAGTGCTGTCCACGCAGATGCAACAGGAGTTCTATGATGAAATGTCGCTGAAATATGATGAGTATATCGAGTACCTGAAGCAGACCGGTGAATATGACCTGGAAGTAGAGGCAATGAACCTCGAAGCCGAAACGGTAGCCACCAGCATTATTAAAATGGGCAAAGGGGCGCAAAGCGTTTTTGGCAAGGACAGTATTTTGGAAAAGGTAAATGTAAATGTGCTTCGCAAGCCTTTTACTGCAACTGAACTCAATAACCTGCTCACCGATTCGCTTGGTGGCAGGACGGCTTTGGAGATACAGCAGGAGTTGATAAATGAATTTCAGAAGTATGGTAGCGTGATCCTCGAAGAAGAACAGAAGGAGGTTAATGAGCAGATAGATAAACTGCTCAAGAATGTACAGCAGGAAAAGAAAATTAAAAAGCTGTCTGAGGATATGGAAGCCTGGCGTAAGGCAATCAGTGAACGGGAGGCAGAACTAGAAGATATCCGAAGGAAAAAACTGGCACAGGCGACCAAAAAAGCATCTGATCGTAAACTGTACCTCAATAGGATATTGCCTTTCTTTTATATAGGCCAGGTACTGAATTATCCCGTTCGCTATATCGGCGAAGTTGATCTTGTGCCATCTGTATTTGTGGGCTATCTGATTGACTGGAAAAAGAAAAACCCTTTTGCGCCTTCCAATATCAAGCTGCGTTTTGCGATCTCTAACAGCAACAAGTATATTGTTATACCGGCATCCAACGCAGAAGCAATTACTTCTATAATCGGCGCAAGTGACAAGGACGATCCCATAGACCGGTTTGCCTTATTGGATAATTGGGAACAATGGATCAATAACAGCTATGTTGACCGGCAGATAAGGTATATCATCACCGGTAATCTGCTACAGGCTTTTGCTGACCATCCTGGTAAGCTCATCAGCTATACGACTTTGGATGGGCAGGTGAAAAAGGGCATCCTTATGTCCGAGTACTGGAATCCGTATGAACAGCTAAAGGATAAAGTTTCGGTACCGATTATCAAGGCACTCCCCCTGATCCGTTCCCTTACCAATGGAAATTCCATCAACACCAATACCGGGATCGGGATATTCCGTGTCAGCAGTTCATCTTTTAAACTCATCGTTTCAGCTTCCCGTTCCAGCAGTGGTGACGTGTTCCTTAACGAAGAGATACTAAAGCTGGTAGAGGGGAACAATTTTGAGAAGCGGGCGGATAAAATGGTTGCCTTTGTAAACCTGGATAACCTGGACGAACTCATCAGGGTGATACAGAAAGTCAACAATTGCGCTGTTGATATTGCCAACGGGCAATTGCAATACGTTAAGCAGGACGAAATATATGCCGACCGCAAGATTATCAAAATGCCGGAACCCGAACCTGAACCGCTGACCCCGGAAGAAGAGGAAGAACTTGAATTACTGGAATTGGAAGCCGAAGCCGCAACTGTCATTATAGCCCTGGAGCTGGAACTCTACGGAAAGGCTGCTTAATTATTACAATTATTCTCACCGTACAATAAGATTTATGAAAATCACTATCCACAATTACAAAGAAGCAGAAGCAAAGATAGACTGGTCTAAAGCATCGGACGGGCTAAATACCGGCAAAGCATTTACGCAAAAATGGAAAGCCAAATATGATCGCACACCTATTGCCAAAACCACAATTGATGCTTATTTCCTGCTAATGGAAAAATTCCTGGGGCAGCCAGCGCCAGAACCGAAGAAAAAAACATCGCCTGCAGCACCGGCTAAGAAGGCAGCAAAGACAGTGGTGCAAAAGCCGGGAACCAAAGCAAAAAAGCCTTCCAAAGCCGTACCGGAAGAACCCAAAGTAGATGCTGCCATTGTAGAACACATCCCTTCTGATATAGCATTGGTAAAACGTTACATCAGCCTGCACGATAAGGATAAGACCTATGACCAGGTGCTTTCTATATGGAGGGCGTTCAATAAGGCAATAGTCGAACGTAAGGTGACAAAGGATTCTCCATACAAGAGTGAGATTGTCACGATGAATAACGGGCTTAAATCTGCACTGGAACAAGCCAGGGCGGTCGGTGCCTTGCACCTGACCCTTTCTGCTGCTAAACTCAAGGCGTATAAGGCAATCGCAGACAGCGTAGAGAAATCGGCGGGCGTTGGCATCATGCTGGAGTTTGTTAATATCTCCGGCAGAACTGGTATGAAAGAACGCGCTGGCAAACTGCTTCAGCGGATCGAGCGGGCTGCTGGTTCCGGTAAGCTGGATGATGATCGTTATTCAAAGGACATCAGGAAGGCGAAGACAGCGATTGAAGCCTACCTGAACAGCGAAAATGATGTAGTGAACCTGAATGACTATGCCTTGAACGGGATTGGTGAAATAGCGGTATTCGGCTGCCCGTGTGATAAAGACCTGGCAGGATTCACCCGTAGCCAGAATGCGGTGATCTATAAACTTATTCAGGAAAAGGTAAGGAACTTACAGGATTGCGAGTTAGATCGTGCTTTTAGCGATACCGTAGCACCCAGCCTGTGTAAAACAATTGCTCAAAAGCTAATTCAGGCCAGGCAGCTTACCATGTCGCTGTTACGGAACCCGGCAAAAGTGACCGGCAGCGCAGCACTGAGCGGCTCAGGCCGCAATTATGGATTTGATATTAATACTGAAATCATGGATATGCGTCTGCGGGATGCAGGAGTAAAGGCATCAGGCGCAAAAGCTACGAAGCATTCAGGGCTTTCCGGTACTGCGCAGATAATACCTTTTGAGGCACCAGGCGAGGATTTAAAAATTATGTCTGCCAATGAACTTGTTAATCAGAAGTTCAGGACTATGGGTTTGCAGGGTAAATACCGGAAACTGATCGGTGATCCTGAACCGGGATTTTCAGCTATGGTTTATGGTAAACCCAAGCAAGGAAAATCTACGGTGGCCATAGATATGGCTAAAGAGTTTACACGCTATGGTAAGGTCTTGTATTGTGCCTTTGAGGAGGGGCATGGTTATACCTTACAGGATAAAGTGATCCGCAACCGTGCCAATGTACCGGGATTGGATTTTGCCAATAAGCTGCCCGGTGATCTGAGCATGTACCAATTCGTTTTTGTGGACAGCGTGAGCGATGCCGGAATGGATGAAGTTGCTTTTAAATCCCTGATTAAATCCAACAAGCCACGGACATCCATTTTTGGTATTTTCCATGCTACCAAAGGCGGGAATTTCAGGGGTGGCCAGACTTTTGCGCATGATGTGGACGTGCTTATCCGTGTAGAAGATGGTATGGCTTATGCACAGGGCAGGTATGCACCACCCGGAGAAATCAGCATTGCTGCAATATTGCCGGACAGCCCGGCTCAGGCGGCCTAAGCGTTGACTGATAACACCTCATTTTTAATAACTAAATTTGGATACTTGTTCAACACAGGTATCCTTTTTATTTTTTACCTAACCCTTAATTATGGAACCGACGAAAACATCTGTTATTAGTAAATATTTCGCTGATACCATTTCTCTGATTAACCCTATTCTTATCCGGCATAAATGGACGATCACCAGTGACATTCCTGTTTTAAATAAAAAGGAAGCACTCATTTCCCGAACTGCAAATGAGTTAAGATTTAGTTTTCTGCTCCTTGCTTCCAATGGCGATGCGCAAAAGGTTTCCTCTATACCGAACGAAAACAAAAAGCCCTATCAAATTACCTCACCGAAGGGGCAGACTTTTACTGTTACAGAAGGTAATTCCTTTTTTGGATTTGTCCAGGCAAATCAAAACCCCGACTTTAAAGTGACGGGAAGTATCAGCCAACTTTATAGTGATCCCGTGGCCGATCTTAATAACAAGTTTCATAGGTTATTGATTCCGGTACCTGATGTCCATTTTTCATTTGTTGATTTTGAGCATAGAAATTTTAAATCTGATATTAATGCCGGCAATAGTGAATTGATAGAAGTCAATTTTAAAGACCTGCACTTCCATTTAATTTCAATCAAGATCAACAAGAAAAAATTTTGGGGAGTTGATTCATTGCAGCAAATGGAACATAGGAAATTTTTATTGGCTGCCAATACAATCTTACAGGCATACGGCTTTTTAAAAGGCGATTTACACTTGAATGAAGGGTTTACTATTTGCTCTGACAATATAGAGTTTCAAGGTAGCCTAAATCTTCATTATACTGCGCTCAGTGAGTCCTTATTAACTGGTTATGGAATGATTACTTATAACCCGGTTAGTGCATTGATGGCTTACGCTGAAAACTCCGGGGTTTCCGCCAAAGACGAAATGGAAAAAGGCGGCTGGAACAAAATGCTTGCCAAATTTAGTCTTGAACATTTTAGCAAACTGTGTGATCTCTTTTATGAACATGAAGGTCTTTCAAGGGCTTCTGTAGTGATTTTACAAGCAAATGTCAGCAGGCCGGAAGTTAAGGCTGCTGCTTACTGTGTAGCATTTGAATCTATTTGCCATGTTATAGAGGAATTGTTCGCCAAGAAATGTCCACCGGTGATAGAGAAGAAGATGTTTAATAAATCGGTGAAACCAGCCATAGACGAAGTGCTAAATAAATTGAAACTGGATGGCGTAATTGACGAAAAACAATTTAAAGTTTTAAACAATAAGCTCAACGATTGGAACCGACCAACAAATACCGATACGCTTACTGCCCCATTTAAATTGCTTAACTACAAATTGAGTGAAGAAGAGAAGAAATGTATATCAAACCGAAACAATTTTCTTCATGGTAGAATGCCGGTTGACCATAGAAAGAATGAGAAGGCATTTCTGGAATTACATTATATTTCAATTATGCTTCATCGCCTGTTGTATATTCTTATACTAAAGGTAATCGGGTACAAGGGTTACATTAAGAACTATCCGAAGATTCATGAAGACATCACCGGAGTAAAACAGAAAGATGGTGTTCTGCTCCTGATATGACGAACAAAATTAAAATGGCACGAAATATTTTTTATTAAAACTAACCTCCTTTTTTAATGACATTTTACAAAGTTGTTTACCCATTACCCTCGGAAGTAACAATAGATACGGCTATTGTGAATTACAGCCAAACTCTTTGTGATAAAGATAATCATGAGCCACTGCTTGACCTTATCACCCGCTACTCAAATGAACTTGATCTGCCTTTAGATTTCCTCTTTAGTATAAATAACAACCTGGCCTGGAAAGGAGATGAGTATTTACCAACGCTGCCCCGTTCAATTGACGGACAATTTGAGCTATTTGCGATCACCGAAAATGAAAACCATAGAGGGTATTTTATTAAGGAAAGCTACCTGATCTCTTTTGTTGAATCTCTTATTGAAGTCGGAATAGAAGTATTTGATGAAGGGTACTATTTGTGGGAGTATATCTGCGAGATGGTGCGTACTACTAAACATACAGATAAGCCAAGCAGGGCGGAATTTTTTTTCTTGTTTGGCAACCTTGAAGACTGCCAGTATTACATCGATCAGCGTAGCATTCCTGGGGCAACCTCTGTAGCGCAAATTGTATCAGTAGAAATTATTGACGGCGTACCGCCATTTAAAGGGGATATGAGCCTATGGGATTTGATTCCGAATAATGCAACATTTCGGCAAGCTGCAAGTATGATAGATGATTATTGGTCGGGGAGAACATCGGATAAACCGGTTTATGAATATTTATTTCAGGGCAAGTGCAAACTTTTTCCTTTATAACTATATAATATTTTAATCGGGTTTAATGACCGTAATTATTTATAAAAAAAACAAGACGTATTATGACACTATGTTTAGCATGGAGAAATGGAAATGCAGCCTATTTGGCTTCGGATTCAAGGTTGACAGATGCAGAAAAGAAAGTAACATCTGATGAAGCAACGAAAATTTTTAAAATTGGGGTTGAAGTATATGCGCCTACTCCGCATGACGACCCATATCAAGAGCCCCAATTATTACATCGGACTAATTATGGGTTATGCTTTGCCGGGAGCTATTTAAACGGCAGCATTCTGGCTGATACAATTGGGGAGGTGCTGTCCAACATTCAAGCAGTTCCCGACCAGTCAGATATTTCAATCGAAAATCTATCCAATATTGCCTTTGGTGTTTATGAGCAGGTGTCCAGGCCACTCATGAGCATCCATAATGAATGTGGGTTATCCTCTGTATTCTTTGGTGGCTATTGTTTGGAAACAGAAGTATTCAGATTGTACAAATTTTATGCTTTGCAGGATGCACCTGGTCAACCGGTGTATTTTAAAAAGGATGAAATGGCACTAACTAATACACCTATTTATTTGGGGGATTCAAATGCGATTATTAAAGCGGAAGAATTGATTGCCCTTAAAAAGCCCGGCTACACTCATTTCCATCTATTAAGGGAGATTATTAAAGACGGCGAGATTGCAACCGTAGGTGGCAAAATGCAATTCGGCGAATTTAAATGGAATACTTTCAAGACTAATGGGATTGTTGAGTATTCACTGGAGCCTAATGAATCGGGAATAAAGCAAGTTATAGGTCACTTTAATTACAGGGGCTTATCGCTTGATCTTAATGACAAAGCACTTAGATCGGGTCATATAAATATCATGAAGACATTTTTCGACCCTTTTGAATCCGAAAGATGGGAGCTATTTGAAGAAACTAAAAAAAGTATAGAGGAACAACAAGATAAATGGGAAGCTGCTATCAGGAAGAAAGCTGAGAACGGCGGGTGATAGCCGCTATCTATTTAAATCAGGCTGCGTAAGCGTTAGTATTGGTGTTGGAAATGTTGAGTATGATCGAAGTGCCATTGTCAGGAGCGGAAACGATATCAATCTGCCCGCCAACAATCTTGGCACGTTGGTGCATACTCAACATGCCGACACCTTCTTCAAAAGAATCTGTTTTGGTATCGAACCCGATACCATCGTCTGTTACGGTCATTTGAAAGGTGCTATCCGTGTAGGACAACCGTATAACAAGGCAATCTGCTTCTGCAAACTTTATTGTATTGTTTATCGCTTCCTGCGCAATCCGAAATGCCATTAGCTCTAACTGGCTGTCCAGCCGGGTAGCTTCTCCTTCAATCATTATCCTGCAACTAAGTTTCTTAGAATCGTTTACCCATTTGGCTACTTCCTCCAGCGATGGCAACAAGCCTTTCTTTTTTAGATAATCCGGGTTTAGGGCGTGACTGATATAACGGGTGTCAATGATAAGGGTGTCCAACATTTTGCCAATCTGCTTTACAATATTTATGTCACCAGGTAAGACAACATCGGGAACAAGATGCAGGCTCATTTTTGCAACAGAAAGCATTTGTGTAAGGTTATCATGTACCTCCAAAGAAATGCTGTACATCGTTCTTTCCCTTTCATCAATCAGTGCCTGCATGTATTCCCTGCTCTTCCTGTTCTGTTTGTTTTTAATAATAATCATGGAGGCGATGATGCCAAAAATAAAAATTACGGCCATCATCGTTAATGTGATTGCAAAAGGAATCATGTTTGTGTCAAGATTGAACATAGTGGACTTTCATTTTGGGGTAAAAAAAGAAGACAGCACCGTAGGACAGGTAAGTGATAATATTAATAGTTAGAATAGAAATGTCAAGTGACGCTGCTTTTTCAGCATCACTACTTCCTAACTTATCATACATGCCCCATGTGGAAAGCGTCGCACATTGGTAAAATAATAGGATGCAGGGAAACCAGAAGTGTGGCATTCTTTGCAGCTTCATGTTTACATCGTCTGCGATAAGTAAATGGTGGAATGATAATGCAGCAAGGCTCATTACTACAAGGCATTCTAAGAAAAGAAGATGAGAATTTAATGTGGTGAAAAGCGGCTGAAAAGAAAAGGTATTTATAAGGCCGAGGACAATGCCGGACAGCGCAATATAAATACCTATCTTTTTCTTTCTTAGCGCCTCATTACTGTAGCCGAAATAAAGGCTCATTAAGGTAAACTCTGCAAAAAAGGCAATATTGAAAACGGGGTAATTATTCCTGTACACTTTGGCAGCATAATAACCTATGGATTCCGTAAGAAGCCCAAGCCAGATCAACCAGCAAATTATTTTAGACGCTTTATCTACACGTTTGTACCTGAAAATAATACAAACGGCCACCGTAAAAATAGTTATTCTGTATATCAGTGATAGCCCTGTAGTCATAAAAAAAACGGCAAATTTACTGCAATAGATTATTGGATGCGCTACCAAAATCGGGGCAGTTCCGGGGACACGGTGTAGCGTGATTAGGAACCATTCTGCCAGGTGCAAAGATGTAATTTCCTTCTTTATTGTATCCTGCAAGAATGATAGTCAGCGCATCACTCCGTAAACCGACATTCTGCCCTGCATGACCTGAATTAATGTAGTCAAGTCTATGGGCGAACATGACCTTCACTTTTTTGATTTCCTGATTACTGAGATAATTACGAAGCAGATCTGCATCCATAATCAGCGAATTAAGGGTAGGAGCCGGAAGGTCAGCCGTATCACCGGCTATACTTGTCAGGTAGCTTTCGATCATTTTATTGGCAGTGTCCTTGCCAATATAGCCTTCAGGTAACTCTACCGTTCTTGTGGAGCATGAGCTTAGATACAGGGCAATAGCAGTCACCCCTAAAAGTGTAATCACTTTCATGTTATTTAAATTTAAACTGTGAAAAAAATCTTACTGTGGCTTGATACCTGGTTCTATGGTTACGTATCCGTACTTGACGGCATACATGGCCAGTCCGACCTTTGTTTTAACGCCCAGCTTATGAAATAATTTATTGCGGTAGCCTTCTATACTTTTCTGTGAGGTTTGCATGTGTTGTGCTATTTCCGCATAGGTCATATCCTCAATGCACCATTTTAGTAATTGCATTTCCTTTTCCGTTAGTTTCGGAATCGTTATCTCATTATCCCTTACCGCCGCAATCAGCTTGGGCGTAAAGTTTTCACTGTTATAAATGCCATTTTGCATGACCTCTACAATAGCCTTCTTAATTTCTTTGGGATGGCAGTCCTTAGACAAATAACCATTAGCACCTGAACGGATCATTTTAATGATGTATTCTTCCCGCAGGAATCCTGATAGCACCAGTATCTTAATGTCCGGCCATTTATGCCTTAACCTTGAAACAGTTTCAAAGCCATTCATTTTTGGCATCATGATATCCATCAGGCACACCTGGGGCTTGATCTCGCTACGCTCTATTTTCTGCAATAAATCTTTTCCATTCGCCGCTTTGATAATCACCTTGATCCCGCCCTGCATTTCAAGGAAAAGGGGTATAGTTTCTCTTACGGTCATGTGGTCTTCTGCAAAGGCTACATAGATTGGTTCACTGGTTTTGGTTTTGTCCATAATATACGCTCAATCACGGGTGACAGGTTGGTGATTAAGCCGCAAATGTATTGTGATTGTTTGGAAAAAATCGAGGGATAAATCCCTTGTTTATTAACGAATTATCTTTTATGAACCACCATATTCTACGGCGTTTTCAATGACATTTATCTATGGAAAAGCGGCTAAATGAAGGTTGGGGGCGGGTTTGCAAAATCGGGGGATTTATCCCCTAAGAATATTAAAATATTCAGCGAACATTTGCAGCCCTTAAATAACCTGATTTATATCAATAACCGCTTTTCTATGACGGACTTTATAACCTTTAAAGGGCTGAAACATTATCCTGTTGGCAACGCACATTTACAACCTGGTACAGACGGGTTGACCATATCAAATCTATCAACCCCTTTAGACGGCATCACCATTGAAACAAAAAGGGCTACCTTTTTCGACCTCCAGTTTAACCCTGTCTTCATTGAAAATGATACCGACTTCGGTGTGACATTTAACCTGACCGATAATAGTAACAGCTTCCGTGCAATGGCGCAGTGGGCAATAGCACAGCACCTGGAAACATCAGTTGCCTATCTGTTTCTAAACAGCAAGCTGGAAGGGGAGCAGATTATGGTCACAGGATTCAATGCAGGAAACAATATCTTTCAACGGGTATTTGAACAGACAGGTATTCCAGGTTATAACTGGATGATCGTTGGTGTTTTTGATCTGGCTTATAATAAAGCGGAACTGACAGGAATAGATTGCAGGATGGCAATGATAAGGGACAAAGCAGGAAAGGTGATTGAGGTCACGATCGTAAAATCATTTCGTTGCAAGGGAATTATGACACCCACATCCGGCAAGTCCTTACTGCGCTACTCAAATAAAATACGTCAGACGCAATCTTTTGCAATAGACAGCTTGCAAATCGCTTCATCGCTGTATTATCCCGGTGGCCTTCCTGAAGAGAAGGAAGGTTATATTTCCCAGGCTGTGATTACCGGCCAGGGAATGCCTGCACTTGTGCTGACCGAAGAGTATTCCGGCAGGTAAATAGCATTATTTCTTTTAAGCCTTAAATCTCACGAAACCCTTTATAGCAAAGGGATATTTCCCTCAAAATCGGGGGATATATCTTCCATAGAATCTAAATTTTGTACATCACCTTTGTTGTTGATAAGTTGTTTATGTGTTTGCATGATTGTACAAAAAAGTTCATCGGCTAAAATGCTGAAAGATGGGAAACCCAGCTATTTCATATTGCTTCTACAAAGCAAAAAAAAGAAGTCCCTGTTGCTTGCGACAAACAGGGACTTTGGAAATGGTGCTGGACAGCATTCATCCTCCTTAGCTCGCAAGGCAATGAACTCCAATTGACAGGGTGCTATCCGCACCAATTCACAAACAAATTTAATTCATCTAAAATGAAAAAAATATATGGGCTAATGATAGCCTCACTCATAGGAACCGCACCAGCAATGGCGCAACATGAAGTGGAATGTGATTTCACATCCATTACTTCAAATATTACGACCAACACAACCCTTTCAGCGAGTACCCTGTACCGGATCGACGGTTGCATCCATGTAACTTCCGGCACTACATTGACAATACCGGCAGGAACAGTAGTTATGTTTAAAAAGGCAGTCAATGCCGGGCTGACTATTGACAAGGGAGCCTATCTGCTCGTGCAGGGTACGTCTGGCAGTCCGGTAGTATTTACATCTGACCAGCAACCGAGTTACCGAAACCCCGGCGACTTCTCCGGTTTGCTTATCAATGGCCAGGCCACCAATAATTTCAGCAGCAATGCGATGACTACTGAAAACCGTACCTGTAATGTAGATGCCGGCGGCACCAACGATAATGACAGCTCCGGTGTGGTAAAGTTCCTGCGTATCGAATATGCGGAACACGGCCTTTCGCTGGCATCCGTAGGTAGTAAAACAGTGATCGAAAACATCATGGTTTCTTATCCTGAAAAGAGCGCCTATGAATTTTGGGGTGGTACAGCCAGGGCAAAAAGACTTATTGCCCTGAATGCAATTGAAAATGACTTCGTATTCATCTATGGTAACAGAAGTAAGGTGCAGCAAGCACTTGGCCTTCGTCTGAATGCAGGGTCAAACTATGGTACTGCTCCAAACTCTAATGGCATCCTGATCTCCAATAATGATAATGCAGGAAGCAGCTATGCCGGTACACCACAGACGCGCCCTGTATTGGATAGGTTTTCATTACTTGGCCCTGCTTATTGCGGAGGAACGGGTTTAAGCAGCAACTTTAAGAATGCTGTATTGGCTTACCACAATGCGCAATTGGGCATGTACCATAGTGTCCTTTCAAGCTGGCCTACAGGCTTCAGGATGGAAGATGCTTCAACGCTTACCAATGCGACTGCATCTCCTCAACTGCTCAAGTTTGAAGCGAACAGCTTTGACAATAATACCACAGATTACAGCCACAACGGAAGTTGGGTAACAGGTGGTTGCGCTTCCAATATCCTGAACTGGATGACAAATGTAGGCGGTTGTTCTCAACGCTATAATGAATTTTCACCTGGAAGTCTTGGTTATGACGGGTCTATCTGTGATGACTATTGCGCCAGCAACATTCCTTCGTTTTTAGTGTCTGGTTCTGATCTTGGCAGTACACAATACGCTAATATCAGTGAACTCAACGGTGATGCGTTCTTTGTTACTTCCAGCTACAGGGGCGCATTTGACGCTACTACGGACTGGACATCTGATTGGACTGCTTTCTGCCCACAAAGCACAAATTATTGTCCATCTGAACGTCGCATAGGTGGCACCACCGGTATCAACAGCATGGGGCTGGCTCAGGACAATGGCCTTGTATTAGCTCCAAACCCTGTAACCGGAATTACTTATGCTGAATTTAGTACAGAGCAGGCCGGAAATGTTACTGTGAACATTGTGAATAGTGTAGGACAGGTAGTGCGTACCATCAGTAAAGAAGCTGGTAAAGGCAAACAACGCCTTGCTGTAAGCACTGAAGGATTAAGCAGTGGTGTGTATATCATCAATGTTGCACTTTCTAATGGCAATGCTGTTCACGCCCGTGTTGTCGTGAAATAATCACTAACCAGTTCTAATCATTCTAAATGCAAAAGCCCCGTTCTTAGACGGGGCTTTTGTGCTATTTGTAATACTCGTTTATGCTGCTGATTTTTCAGTAACTGCGGTACGGAGCCAAAGTGTGTACCACCAGTTTTTAAGTTTATCTCTTGTTTTTTGAAGGCGGTTTGATCCTATGATATTTTGTTGCGCATACACCCGAATGCAAGGGCTTGCTACCGGTATATAAGGCAACACCTCATAAGGCTTGTCATAAGTAAGATCGCGAGGATAGGTCAGTATAAAACTGATGGTCGCGTTGCAGTTTACCTTTCGTAAGGCAAAAATGAGCTGATGAGCATACTGCAAAGTTTCCTCATCGCAGGCATGCGGTAAGGCGATGGCTACCTGCAACGTATCACCCGTGTCGTATCTTCCGGGTATCTCTTCAATAGCTTTGCGGATAGCCTTTAGCTCCCTTTTGGTTATTTTCCGTTTCATTTAGGTCGTGATGCAAGAAAGATAATTATTATATACGCATTTTGCATGGATAAGGTTTTGATTTTACAATTACTTAACGCATTAAGATCACATCACCCTTCAAAGCAATAGTGCCACCTTCCTTCGTTTCAATATTTATATGATAGTAGTAGGTGCCTAAATCCTGCAACTGCCCGTTAAAAGTGCCATCCCATCCTTCCAATGCACCTTTTCCTACAGCGGTATATACCTTTTGGCCGTAGCGGTTGTAAATCTCGAAATACCGGACAAAAATGTAGCCCGTACTTACAGGACGAAAACGGTCATTCAACCCATCGCCATTAGGAGTAAATCCATTGGGCATAAATACCATAGGATTTACAGCTACTTCTACAGATGCCTTAGCTTTACAACCGTATGCGGAAACGCCAGTAACGATAAAGGTGCGGGAAGTATCCATTGCCACTGTTTGACTAATGGCTACCTGATCGGGGAACAGAAAAGATGGTTCCCATGCCGTTACTGTGTAGGGTTCACTTCCTGCCGATTGCAGGCGCACGATTTCCCCTTTATTGGCAAGTTCTTTATCTGCGGTAAGATTCAGTTCAAGCCCCTTTACTTCAATCTCTTTAGTAGCCGAATCCGAACAACCTTCGATATTGGTTACTACCAATGAGGCAGTGAAATTGCCCACTTGCCCATAACTGTAGGACGGGCTATGCTGGCTGGAAAAATTGCCATCGCCAAAATGCCATTTCCAAACGGGCGCCGTGCTGGTATTACCAAATGTTAGCGGGGAGCCTTTACAGGCGATGCCATCTGCTGTAAAGGATGCCATTGGTACGGGTAAGGCGAGAATCCTTACCAGCAAAGTCGTGTCACAACCTGAAAGCGTAATTATTTGCACACTATATGCGCCTGTATCTATATTTTTCAGGGTGTCGCCATGCTTGCTCCAGCGTTGTTGCAGCGCATTACCGCTGCCATCTTTCCATGTGTATTGAAAGCTGGTAGTATCACCTGATTGCGGATTTATCCATGCTTTCCCCTGTTTTGCATCAGGGCAACTATAACCGGCTGCACTGATAACCGGCAAATGAGTGAAACGTACACGAATGCTGTCTGTCTGGTATTTGCAATCCGTGTTGATATAGCGTACCACATAAACTCCTGCGCTGGTTACGATCCGTTGCCTGCTGCTGCTGCCATTGTCCCACAGATAACGCTTGCCGGTGTCTGCTGTCAGTACCGCCGTGTCCTTAAAACATACAGTTACCGTCTTATTCATCTTTACGCTGTCCGGCGGGGTAATAATGGCAATGTCGTTAGGCATACCCCGGTAGGTACTGCCTCCTGTAAATAATAGCACATTGCCCACAGCGTTACAACCTAAACCAGCCGAATTTGGATTGTCAATATAGTTCATTGCTGAAAGCCCATTTCCAAAGTAAATTTTACCGTTAACAGCCCTTTTTAAATCGCCCAAATTATCC
This sequence comes from Taibaiella soli, assembly GCF_003236175.1. GTDB lineage: Bacteria > Bacteroidota > Bacteroidia > Chitinophagales > Chitinophagaceae > QKTW01. The sequence goes on from NZ_QKTW01000022.1 coordinate 45,601, forward strand.
AGCGAATAGACAAAGCTGGAGAATACTACTGTATTGGACGCTATGATTGCTGCGGGTGGGGAAAGGGTAAGGTTAAACTGGCGCACCTTACCGGAATAGAAGGTATTCAGGTACGAAAAGGATGATGTGGTAGCATACAGTTTAGAATTGTCCGGCGAAAAGCAAGCCCCATAATAATAGCCTAATGTGCTGCTGCTATCCAATACAAGCGCATTGGACAAGTGACCTGTTTGCGGGTTAAAATCATATAACTCCAGCCCACCTTTTGTGTTCCATGCTTCATTGCAGGCCGCTGCCATTTTTAGGCCGTCCGGCGAAAACTTGATAACCCCATAACGGTACCATCCCACCGGAAGACCGCCCACATTAGAAATGACAGGTGCGTTAACAATGCCGGTATCATTGATTTCATAAGCACGGTATTGATTGGTCGCTTTTGCCCTTGCCATCACCCATATATTGTTACAGCCCTTTACAACGGTGAGTTTCTCCGTAAGCCCTGCATCCATGAAAATGCTTTTCTTGCCGGATACAATGCCGCCTTTGCCGCCGTTCAGGCTCATGTCAACTACTGAGTAGTACAACTGACCGCCGCTGGCCAAACTGAATATGTAGTACTTGTTTGGATTGTTAGGCATTCCTGCAATCGCTGTTGGTTGTGTTGCATAAGTTCCGCTCCAGGGCATTAAAGGGGGATAGCCAACAGTTGGAGATATGGCGCTGGTATAACCACCTACTCCGCCCGTGAGTTCCGGCATGATTTCATGATCGCGGTTCCATGCCCAAAATCCATTGGTGTAAAACAACATTTGCCCGGCGGCATTGCAGATAGAAGCAGAACCCTCGTAGCCAGGAAAGAGGTTGTTAGGATAAGTTGTTGGGGTGGCAGTATTAAAGTTAATGCCGACATTGCCAAATGTCCATAGGTTTTGTTCCCCTTGCGCATTTGCCTTGCTGCAAGTGTACACGCAAAGCAGTAAAATGAAAATGATCTTGTTCATAACAGTAGCTTTTAAAATGGAATAAAAAAGCCGGAAGAATGGACATTCCTCCGGCACAGGTGTTAGCCCCTACCTGTTCGTATGTTTTACTATTTTCTCAGTACCTAATAACCGGCCTTCGCTATCTGTTATGCGCAGTAAATATACGCCTGCGGCATAATTGCTCATGTTGATAGATTGTACCTTTTCATATTGTCCGATCACGCGGCCATCCATTGTGCTGATGGCTGCACTTATGGTTTTGTTAGATCGGAAGTAAAGTATGTCGGTTACAGGGTTGGGATAGATACTTACGGCTGAATGATCGCCATTTGTTTCGTCAATGCCTACCGTTCCCGCATCGAATGCTACGGACGTTCCTTCACAACCATTAGCATCAGTTACCGTTACTGAATATAAACCGGACATAAGGGTAATCGTATAGCTGCTGCTTATCGCTCCCGTGATCGCTGTACCATTATGTTTCCACTGATAGCTACTGAAAGTTCCGGTGCTGAGTACGACACCGGTCGCCGTAATTACAGGCACAGGCAGGGGATGTACAACCACTGTATCAACAAGTGAAGTGTCTGTACAGCCGTGAGTATTTGTTACAATGGCCGCGTAAAATCCTGCATTATGTGTCGTGTAATTCTGTGCAGTTGCACCGGTGATCGTTGTTGTGCCGTTCAGCCATTGATAGGTGATGCCTGCTGTGGCGACAAGTGTTACACTATCCCCGTTACATATTCCTACAGTACCGGAAGGGGTAAGCGCCGGATACGAACTTATGATAACTGCTTTCTTAGTCTGTACACTGGTGCCGCATAGAAAATTGGCCATTATCCTGATCGTATCGCTGTTGCTACCTGTTGTAAGGCTGATCGTATTGGTCGTACTGGTTCCTGCCCATCCTGACGGCAATATCCATGTATATGAAGTGGCTCCGGCTACCGGCGTTGCAGTGTAAGTATAGGGTGCATTATGGCATACGGTATCGCTTCCGATAATGCTTGAAGGCGCACTAAGGTTGCAATCGTTTATCATGGCCATATAACCATCATAGTACCCACCGCCTTTAGTGGTTTGGTGTGCGCTGGAAGTGGCAAGGTTGGTTAGGCTTCCTGCCATCCCACCAATAAATACATTGGAAAAAGAATTACAGAAGATTCCATAACCAAGTTCACTATCCTCACCGCCAAAATAAGTACCCCATATTCTTGCTCCCGTAGTGTCAAATTTCACTACGAAAGCATCCTGAAAATCTAAGGTGTCTTTAATGGCACCTGCCGTTGCAATGCCGGTGGTGCTGTTGGTAAAACCAGTAATATAGATGTGGCCAAGAACATCTGCACTGATCCCTAATCCCCAATCATCACCAGTACTACCATAGTATGTTGCCCATTGGCGGGTACCGGAACTATTGAATTTAACGAGATAAGCATCTGCGACACTTGTACCACCGCCAAAGGTAGGCTGATAACTTCCTGTAGTCGCTATGCCAGAAGTGCTAAGGGTATAGCCTACTATATATGCGTTCCCATTGGGATCGCAGGTCACACCCTGACACATATCCGTGCCGGAGCCACCATAGAACGTCCCCCATTGACGAACACCGGAGCTGTCAAATTTTACTAAGAATCCATCTTCATTGCCACCGTTTGTGGACTGATAGCCTCCGGTGGAAGCTAAACCGGTTGTGCTAAGGGAATAACCTGCAAGAAAGACATTTTTTGCAGTATCACATTTGAGTGACATACCCTGATCTGTGCCGCTACCGCCATAATAGGTTCCCCATTGACGGACACCCGCACTGTTAAACTTCACAAGAAAGGCATCATTGCCACCACCGCCGGTAGTTTGGTAGGCACCAGTTGTTGCTATTCCTGATGCGCTGTTATTGGTGAATCCACCTAAATAAACATTACCACTTTTGTCGCAGCTTACAGCATTGCCTTGTTCTGAAGATGAACCGCCATAATAGGTTGCCCACTGTCTTACACCACTCGTATCAAACTTCACTAAAAACGCATCGTTGCCGCCTGCTTTTGCTGCCTGATGGCTTCCTGTCGTTGATAATCCATTGCTGTTTGTGAATCCTGAAAGATAAACGTTACCGGATGGATCGGTGGCGGTTGACCATCCCTGATCGGCACTGGTGCCACCATAATAGGTTGCCCATTTCCGCACACCTGCGTTGTTGAATTTTACAAGGAAAGCATCTGTACCGCCGGTAAGGGTGTCTTTATAACTGCCCGTTGTGGCAATATTGGTTGTACTGTTGGTATAACCACACAGATAGCCATTGCCAAATACATCACCAGTTACGCAGCCGCTTTTTGTGGTTTCTTCTATTGCCCCACCGAAGTAAGTAGCCCAGCTTAGTGTCGGGTCAATGGTTAATGTTCCGGAATAAGGTGCCGTACTAAAGCTGAGGACATCGTTCTGCAGAACGAATGAAGAAGCTACAGATGTACCATCAGCCTGAAAGCTGACAGGCTTATTTTCAGTTACTTTACCCATCGGGGTAACAGCCGTGAGTAGCCCCTTTTTATCAATAGACAGACTGGTTGCACCACCGTATTGCAGCCTGATATCGGAAACCTTGCCACCAGGGCGCACTACAAAGTCATATTCTATTGAATTACCCCGTACATACAATACCCAATCAATGTTCGGATAGATTTCCTTGTAAGTAACCTTTTGATAGGCATGAGCCGTTGCGCCTTGCAGCCCTAAATGTGGCAGGTAATATTGCTCAAAGAACGGCTGCTGCTGTTCTGCTACTACTTGTGCCTGCGGATCTGCACCGATCAAGGTTACGTCCATACGGTACATTGCGATGCGCTGTACGTTCTCATCGCCAAGTTGAGTTGAGGTTGGGGCTGTCCATTGGTAATGAAGCTGCCCGCTGCCTGCAAATAAACTCAGCCCACTTCCACCTACACGGAAGTTGATCTCTGAACGGTGCTTGCCGTTTTGGTCAGTTACTTGTCCTTTGTTCTCTACGAAGTAAAGGTTCTGTTGCGAAATTGGTTTGGAATTGTACGCCTGGGCGTGGGAGGGTTCAGTGACAGCACATAGGCAGCCGAACAAAACTGGAAAGAGTAAATGCTTCGCATTCATACCGAAATCATATTAAAGGGTTAACAAATACATTCTTGTGGAATGCGACCCCTTGATATGTCGGTGTGCTTTGAATACAATAAGCGGATAAGAACTAATCTGTTAAAAACAAAAAAAGAACGTGGGTGCCCTACCTATTATCCAACTCAGAGGCCGGGCAGGCCAGAAGATAGAACAATAAGAGAGCAGCCCACGCCTTTGACGTGAGCTATTCTACTTATCATCTCTACTTCTTGTGAAATTTGCCCTTTTCTGAGTTGAGAATCAAAGCGAATGCTTCAATATTTTTGAAGTCGCAAAATTACTTTATTTTTCCATGACATAAAACAGCTACCTCGAATTTATCGCTTAACCTGTTGTATATCATGATCTATTTTATCATATCTTTGTCATGAGGCGATTGTTTTAACGATAATCCCCAAAAACAAAAGTAGGATTCATATAGAAAATTAATACCTACTTCTAATATCTTTTAACCAGATTTACAGATACTTTTTCGCTACAAAATCAAGCTAAAATATGGGTGCTATTCACAATAAAATAAAGAAACTGAGAATACAATCTGGGTTGACGCAGCAAGAAATGGCTGATAAACTCAACATGCATCTGAAAACCTGGCAGAAAGTAGAAAACGGATTTACGAAATTGGATATAGACCGCCTAAAAGAAATTGCGGAAATATTTGATGTAAATATTGAGGAATTAATAAACACAGATGAAGGCGTTTTCATTAATGAAGTTTCTGGAAATGGAATTGGATATAGTAATGAGGAAGTGCAAATAACTCATAACTATTGTTCGGAAAATGAAAAAGCACTTTACGAAAGAATCATTGCAGATAAAGACAAACAAATTGCTGATAAGGACAAGCAAATTGTTCTACTTCAAAATTTATTAGAAAAGGGGAAAAGTGAATAATTGTGAAATATTTTCTTCTGCTAACAGGCTCATGAAAGTGAGTTTGTTGTAAAAAATGAACTCCATAGCTTGAATTACTTCAGGGGGCTACTGGAAGCAAAATAACCACAAATGTAAAGCATTAGATACAGGAAGATTGTTTTAGTATTTTTGCATTAATCTTCTTATTATACAATACAAAATGGCTGCGGCAGACCAAATAAAAAACCTGATTAAATCTTTTGGTGAAAGCGATGAAGTGCGCTTTTTCAGTACTGCTATGCAAATAGCCGCTACAGAAGCGCGTCAAGGGCATGCAACCTTTGCACAAGAACTGAAAGCTCTTATTGAGAAGGCGAAAAAGGAACGATCCTCTTCGATCATTGAAACGAAATCAATTTCTCTTTCTTTACCTAAAAGAGAATTACACGAACTGATAGAAGTATTTGTACCGAGAATTAAATTGAATGATCTCGTTCTGGATGAAAGTATAAAGACTCCATTATTAAAGTTAATTGAAGAACAGCAACGGTGGGAGGAATTAAAGAAACATAATCTGGAACCTACCCGAAAACTATTGCTAACAGGAGAGCCCGGCACAGGCAAAACAATGACAGCACAGGCCATTGCGGGTGAGCTTGATATTGCCGTGTATATAATACGATTAGATGGACTTATGTCTAAGTATCTTGGTGAGTCTATCAGCAAGCTACGCCTGATCTTTGATACAATGCAAAGCCATAGAGCAGTGTATCTATTTGATGAATTTGATTCTATTGGCTCACACCGCAATCAGGGGCAGGATATTGGGGAAATAAAACGTGTTTTGAATAGCTTTTTGATAAATATTGAAAAGGATAAAAGTAATAGTATAATTATTGCAGCAACTAACTTACCAGACAGTTTAGACATTGCTTTATTTAGAAGATTTGACGAAATTATCAGCTATCCGTTGCCGGACAAGAAGCAGATAAAAGAGGTAATACAAAAATGCACCAAACCATATTCTTTTGCTACAAAGCCTAATTACGAAAGTTTAGCAGCACAGGCAATTGGTATGAATTACTCTGATATAACCAGGGCATGTAATGAGGTAATAAAAAATATGATATTGAGCCATACAGAAAAGCTGGATACAGATTTACTCAAAACTGTTTTGAAGAAACGAAAATAAACTAATGGCAAATGACCCAAAGCCACACATAAAACTCAAAGATGGCTATCACCAAAACTTACCATATCAATATCCTCGTGCCGGTGGTGGTTCCGTGTTTTCTGTCATAGAACGCAACCGTGCTATACATGGCAGATCGTTGATGAATCAACTTACTGTCATTCGTCAACAATTTCAAATTGACCAAGAGACAGAAATTCCGGAAAATATAATAAAGGATGATGTAATTTATGTGGAATTTACATCTGAATGGGGCTATGAATTGAAATTTGAAAGTTTGGATAAAGACACTGTTAGGAATACCAACTACCAGCTACTCAACATTAGGTCAGAAGAAAGGGAAAACAACGGAGAAATCGAATATAGATACAATGCTACTTTGTTACTAAAAGAGGGCGGAGTTAGCTCATTTATTGACAAAGTGAATCAGTACCTTACTGAAACAGTTATTAAAACAAACAGGGAAACGGGTGAAAGGACTGATACAGGAACTCCCAAAAATTATCCATTACTTAATAATATTCAGACAATTCAATTAGCCACCTTAAAGGCTTTTTGGACGGATTCGCCCGAAATACCTTTCCCTGAAACTGATGAAAGTATCTGGTGGGAAGTTTGGTTCAGAAAGACAGCTAATGATGATGAACGAATGGCCCACGTTTTTCAGAACTTACAACAGTCAGGTTGTAATATAGGTGCTTCCGAATTAGAGTTGGCAGAACACAGAGTAAGACTTATAAAAGGAACTGTACCGCAATTAGCCCATTCACTATTACTGTTGGATAATCTGTCCGAATTGAGGAAGCCGCAGGAGATTGCAGATTTCATCCTCCATAAAGAGGTCGGATATGCAGATGTACGTGAATATCTTGCAGACCTGGAAGCGAGGACAGATAATCGTCTTAATGAACAGAGTACATTGGTTTGTATCATCGATAGTGGTGTGAATAATCAGCACCCTCTTATTACTCCATTTATGCCAGATGCACACCGCTATACACTAAACCCCGCATGGGGACATCAGGATAGCGTTGACAATGGCGGACATGGTACAGGCGTTGCCAGTCTTGCACTTTACGGAGATTTGATAGAAGTACTGGCTTCGCCGGACAGAGTACAGATATTCCACGCTCTTGAATCTTATAAAATATTCAATCCATACGATCAAAACGACCCTTCACTTTACGGCGCTCTCACTGAGGAGGCAGTTAATGCTCCGATAGTTGATCGTCCAGAGGCAAAGAGGGTTTATTGTATGACGATAACAGATAAAACCTTTGCTTTCCAGGGCAGACCGTCTGCCTGGTCTTCGGCATTGGATAAAATTGCGTTCGGCACTGCATTTGAGCCTAAATACCAACAAGTTTTTATAGTTAGCGGCGGTAACGTATCTATAACCCAACATGCCGAATACCCTGCAAAAAACCATTTGGAATCTATTCATGATCCGGGGCAGGCTTATAATGCAATTACAGTAGGTACATATACACGTAAAGACAGGATTGATATTGCAACAGGGTTAAGGCCATTAGCTACTAATGGGAGTATGGCACCAAGTAATAGCACATCGCTACTTTGGCAGCAACAATGGCCAAACAAACCAGATATTGTGCTGGAAGGTGGAAATGCCTCTACAAATGGAACGGACGTTTCAGATCACCATTCACTAAAAATACTCGCTGCTGATGCAGAATTTCCGAATTATGTTTTTTTGCCTTTTGGTGATACCAGTGCAGCAGCAGGATTGGCAGCAAAAATGGCAGCAGAGTTAAGAACGGAATATCCGGACTTTTGGCCGGAAACTATACGAGGATTGATGATTCATTCTGCCGATTGGACTGGTCAAATGCTAAGTGGTAGATCAATAAATACGTTGAATGAACAGGATAAAAAGAATCTTCTCCGGACTTTCGGATATGGCGTTCCTAATATTGAAAGGGCAAGACATAGTGCGAACAATAGCCTTACTTTAATTGCCGAAAGAGAAATTCAACCATATAAAAGGGAGAACTCTAAAGGGCAGTATAATGAATATCATTTATTTGAACTGCCCTGGCCTGCGGATGTTCTTGAAGGTTTGCAAGCTATAGATGCTACGATAACTATAACGCTCTCATACTATATTGAACCTAATCCTGGAGCTAAAAGATATTCTAATAATTATCAGTATCACTCACATTCCTTAGACTTTGCTGTTATCAAGCCTAATGAAAGGTTAGAGGTATTTAAACGGAGAATTTCAGCAAATTCAGTATTACCTGAAGATGAAATCAACAACTCTGGAGAACCTTGGTTTATTGGCCGTAGCGGCTCGAAAGGTTCTATAAGAAAAGATTTCAGCACAATGTCGGCCATTGAAATGTCGCAAAGAAATATAGTAGCAGTTTTTCCTAAAAATGGTTGGTATAAAACGAGAAAAAAGCTCAATAAGTTTGACGAAATAGTGCGGTACAGTTTAATTGTAACTATTAAGACAGAAGGGGCGGATATTTACACACCGGTGTTCAATTATATTGAGAATGCAAATATTATAGATGTTTAATTGATTGTTGTTCGTTCATAAGCTCTTAAAAACAACTCACATTATAAACTACCAATTTTAGTTTACAGTTTAATCCTTTCAGCTTTAATAGCGCGGACTTATTTTGTTAATCTGATAAACAAGGCCACCAGGACTACCGAGATACACTAACCCTGTCTTTGTAAACAGAAGTTTCGTGCTGATAGCTTTGGGTACGCTATCTCTAAATGACAATTTCAGGGTATCAGCTATAATGGAGAAAGTACCAACATATTTGTCGTCCATACGTATCCCTTTTGAATGAAATTCAAAGCTGCTGTCAGCATATAGCTGGAGATGCAACCAACCTAACGGAGCCTCTCTGTCTGCGTGTAAGATTAATTCCTTTTGTTGTTTGCTATTTTTATATCCACAGCTATTAAACAATAGCAGTATCAATGCAGGAAGTAAAAATATTTTCATCCAATAATTATTTTGGCGAAGCTGTGGTCGTGGTATTTCCGCCAAAGGTGGATAGTTGCGTAATGCGCATATCTTGAAGTAGTTGCATTGCAAAATCATATTCCCTTTTACCAAAAGTCATGTCTATTATTTGATTCGCTATATAGATTTGTGCAATAAACATCTCATGTCCATACACCCGCAATCTGCATAGCTTCACTAAGCTATTGTCTATTGTCAAGGTTTGAAAACAGCTATCAATTTTCATAAAAACGCCCCCCGAAATTGAATCGGGATGAAATTTAAAGTCGATTGCAAATTTCCTTCCTTTAAAGCTGAGTTGCTTAGTGCAGTTGGTATAAACCTTAATGCCACATTCTGCGTTTCTATATTCTGGCCACTCAAAAAGCCACATTTTATTTTTGCTGGTAACTTTTATTTCTATCCCGCTTTTGCAGAATGTCATCTTCTTGCTGCCAGCAAATGTTTTAACAGTTGTTGCCAACAATATGAAAGAGAAAATAGCACCTATTCTTATCATGGAAAATAAATTTTGCCTTAATCTTAAATCACTATTCCATGAAAATGCTACGTCGAACCTTAATTATCTTGTCATCCTTATAAGTGATAATAACGGTGTAGGTAGCCTCCTTCGTTTTGCAATTCCATTCTATATAATAATACGCCTTATCTTTTTCTTTACTGGAGAGATGTTCGTTTTTACCTAAATATTTTTCTACAGTATCGCGTATAACCCCCTCCTTTAATAAGAAGAGAAGGGCATTCTGGTATTCGCGCCTGTTATAATGGCAATCCTGAATCTTTTCTGTACGCCAGTTGTGCCAGTTTACAGCTTCAAAAGTATATACACTGTCTTGTGTAGATGTAGCACGGCAAGTGAATATGCTTATGCATAGCAATAGTGTGAAAGATATGTGTTTCATAATTTTATTATTGTGTGTGGTCACTTATTTCGCCAACATTTGTTTTTCCTTTCTCTCCCAATTCTTGCCAATTAATATTTAGTTTGTCCACATCTTGTTGGGTCGCTTTTCTATCTCCCCACTCAGATTCATCTACATTATTACGGTCTTGCATAATGTTGGGAGATCCATCAGAATTTGGTTTGTCATTATGACCGCTGCCTTTATCAAAATACTGATCGCCATTTACTCCGAAATCGAACCATCCCCACCCATGTCCTTGTTCATGAGAACTTGATTTATTACCTGTTGCAAAATCCTGCTGATTATAATCAAAATCATTACCACCCAAATTACGGTTGTTGTCTGCAACTGAATGCGTATTTGTATTGGTATTTGCGCCATATTTGCCCACTCCTATGTAATTCGTTTCAACATCAGTATTTGCTTTTCTTGCTGCTTCGCCATCTTTCACGCTCATTACTTGTGGTGTAATCTTAAATTGCACACTATATGTTTTTCCATTAATTACCTTCACGGCATTCGCAGCATTCCAGGTTGCTTCGATGTTTTTTGCATCTTGTTTTGCAAGCTTAGCGGTAACACCTGTTCCATAGTACACATTGGTTGAGTGGATTATGATAACATCTCCTTTAATAGCTGCAACTCCCGAAGCACCGGTCGGATCACACTTCAGGATTGGATTATTATCCATCGCGCTGTATGGGCTTTGCCACGGAAACTTATGCGCAAGAGGGTCAACATTTAAAGCAAAAACAGTAGGATCGAAATTGTAATGATTGTAAAGAACATCGCTCTTTAGGAATGCAACTACTTTCATTTTCTTTGTGTCGAAAACAGTGTTACCATATCTTTCTAATGGTTTTGTTTTAATTTCTTCATCAAACAATCCCCAAGAAAGACCAGCGTAGCGAGTATCTTTGAGCGTGGCATGTTTAAGCCTTGACGGTGTATGATCCTGTTGAGATAATGTGATAATTGTATCCCGTGTCCATCCCTTTATCATAATGTTCTTCATCTCATACGGCATTTCCCTATAACCATAGCTGAAGATGTGAGTGATCCAATTTTGGTAATCCTGAAACTCTTTTTCTGCACTTAATTGTGCTACTGTTTTATTTTGTTTTACCAATCCATGCTCCATTACTTCTGCTTTTAACAGCATTGCATTAAGATTGTGATCGTCATACTGCAAAGCTGTTTCGGAACATGCCAGCATAAAAGGATCATCTTTTACTCCAAACTTATATTCGTAGCCTTTGGCGAGATAGACCAAGCAAAGTGCAATGGATTGCTTTAAATCCAACTCCCTTAGAGCGATTCCTTTTTTCGTTGCTTCATCAGGTGTGTAAGTCAATGTTTCCAATGTGCCGGTGCCTGGGAATGCCTGGTTACTTGATAACTCAACATTGTATTTTGTTCCTTTTTCGTCAGCATGGCGTATATAGATATGCCCAGGTGCAGTACAAAGCGAAGCTTTTGAATTTAGCCGCTCAGAAAAAATCTTGAATAGTGAAGCTAATGCAAAGCAGTTTCCCGTATTTTTTCGTAACAACTGGTTAACCTGTGTATTTGTCCAGTCGTCAGTACCAAATGGATCATTGTATGAATATTGATAGGGGTGGTGTCTTAATAAATTGCCATTAATACCAAATGTTGTTTTTCGCGTCATATAACTATAGATCGCATAATTTGTCAACGCATTTTTATAGTTAGTCCTTTTTTCCTCTACGGTTTCCAATAAACTTCTTTTGGGGTTCATGTAAATACTGTCAGTGTTACCTTCAATTATTCTTTCGATATTGCCTACATGGAAATCTAAAGCAGCCTTAAAAGTAGAGTGACGTAAACGCCCTTTCCACCAAGCATTTTCAATTTGATAGATCGCTTCCTCATAGCTCATCTGCTCCTTTCCTGCAAGCATACCTTCTAAATGTTGCTTGGCCACATAGAAATAAGACTTTGCAGTAGAATCAGCACTTGCCATTGATTTTAATGGAAAGAAAGCAGCTAATAATAAAATGTATTTTATAGCTTTCATGGTTCTTTTTTTTGATCGGTTTTAGAGAATAGGTTTCTTTTGTCTTTTCCGCTTACATTGTATTCCTTCTGTATTTTACCTTTAAATTCCTGTTGGTTCAACATCTCTTCATACATGCCCGCTGGCATATCCTGATAGCCCAACTTTGCAATGTATGCTTCAGTGCCTAAGTACTCCTGATAATATTTTTTTGCAGATGGTACTCGTTCAATATCATCAAGACTGGTGATGTTGTTCTTTCGCATTTCTTCACGCAACATCGTTTTCAGGTGCATACTGTAAATAAAAAGGGATTGAAGATTATTGTTCTTTGGAAAGTAGCGGGTACCCACTTTCAGGCAGTTTAGGATCATATCCTCATTACCGGTCAGGTCAACTTTTATATACTCAATAGCAAGATCAAAAGCGCAATTAGCTACGACCTGTTTGCTATTAAGGGTATCGAGGTAAATACCATTGGCCACTGCATCACTACTGATAAACATATTGTCCTTATACCACTTGTCGGTTATTTCCCAATTTGAAGTAGGCTCATAGTTGATGATATTACCATCATTATCAGGATACTTCACGAAAGCGTGTTGTGGGGCGAAACTCAAATAGGCTTTTACACCTAATGCCTCTGCTAATACAAGATAAACTATCGGCATGGATGCGCATTGTCCGAAACCGGTAGCAAGACACTTTGTTAGGAATAGGTTTCTGTAATCTTTTTCGCCCGTGTAATCATTATAGTCATAATGATAAGGGTTATGTGACACCATATCTATTGCAGCACCATGATCTCTTTTATTTTTGCCATTGTAGATGGTCAGTGTTTCAGACATGAATTTGCGGATAGCGTATTGAACCATATAGTTGTCCTTTGGATTCAGCTTGTTTTCCAACATCCATGTTTTGATAAAGGCTACGGATTCTTTAATGTTATCATGGTATTGCTGCCTGGTGAGGTAAGGATTGCCGTAAGCTGCTTCCACACTATAATAAGCGTCAGCAACCGATAATTTCGTTTTCCCTGTTAGCATGTCTTCAAGGTGCTTTAGCGCAGCCGGAAAATCTTTCGTGCGTTCAGGATTTGGGGTCGGTCTATTATATGCAGCTAATTCTTTTCCGCCGAAATGTTTTTGTTCGGCTTGTATGTTCCTGATGAGCTGTTGGACTTCCTGTTGCTTCTGTGCTACAGCGGTATTAATAGCAAGCGATTGGGAATTATTAGTACTGTTTATAATCTCACCGGCTGTGCCCCCCATCCTTACCGGAGCATTTGGGTATTGAGGTGCCGCAGCTCGTCTATCCTGTTGAGGAAATGAAGATGGCTGGGGCGTGGAAACATTTACCGGTTGAAAACCGGCAGATGGCTGCACCTGTGGCTCTTTTATCTGGCTGAAAGCAAAAATGGGTAAAAGCCCAAAGACAGATAAAGCCACGATTCTTTTCACAAGCATAGTGATCAGTAATTAATCATAGATGTTTGGTAAACAGGATTTTTTCAAGGTATATAGTCTAACAAATATGTAGCAAAAAATCTATAAATACAAGGAAAAGGAAGAAAAACCACTTTGTATGTGTAAAGCACCACTTTCGTACCGGGGATTATCACATCAAAACACATACACATAATATTTTTTATACAATTACAGACTTTAGGAGGGGCTATTTTTGTACTTTTGAAAATTAGTACTATACTAAGGAAATATTAAACTCAAAATTTCAAATTGTAATGATAGAAGAGAACTTAGTTAGCCCAATTCTTGATGATAAAGCAATTGGACGAAACCTATACCTGTACCGGAAGATGGCCGATTTAAAAGTAATAGAAGTGGCCGAACGCCTGGGCTTAAAAGAATCAGCATACTCAAAATATGAGCGCGGAGAAACCGGCTTCACGCTTGATTTTATTAAACGTGCCGCTGAGGTATTGCATGTAAATCCCTTGTTGTTATTAACCGTCACACCAAATAACATTATCGAAAGTGGCAACAATTCACCTGGTGCTATCCTCGGCATGGTATATGGTAACTATACCTATCAAACCGTTAGTGAACAACAGACACAGATGATGCTGAAATTGATGGAAAGTGTTACTGCTCTTAATGAAAAAGTAATGGGTATTCTTTCCAAAGCATAGCTGTTAAACTACAGTCTGTTCTTCTGGTATCTATACAATAAACAACCAATAATAAATTTTTAAAAGCAATAAAGTGAATTTTGAAGATAACACTTACATAAAAGCTGAAGGGGTTTATTATGCGGGCATCCTTAAAGATATTAAGAAGCATAAAAACCCATTGCAGCCTATTTATGAGGCATTTACTAATGCACTCGAATCTATCAGTTTAGTACCGGAAAAAAATGGGAATGGGATAATAAAAGTACAACTGTTCTTATCGGAAAACCTGCATAAAGAAAGAGAATTTTATAAGGTAATCATTGAAGATTCCGGCGTAGGCTTTAATGATTTGGAATTTCAAAGATTTAATACTTACAAGGATACAAGAAAAGGTTTCAGCAATAAAGGATCTGGCCGGTTACAGCTTATACACTCTTTTCAAAACTGCAACTACACAAGTATTTATGCTGAAAATGGTGGTTATTTAGAACGGCGTTTTAGGATAGCTAAGTCTGATAACCACATTCAAGAGAACGCAATTACATTTTTGGAATCTACTACGTCAAGTGCTGCAACCGAACCTGTTACTACAGTATCATTAAGTAATTTATATTCTGAAAAAGAAAAGGTACACTATACCATTAATCTTGATGAGTTAAAAGAAAAACTTATTGCTCATTACATCCAGTATTTCTGCTCACACAAAGATGTTCTACCTAAAATAATTTTAGAGTCGTATGTTAATAATGTATTGGCTGAAGAGCAAGAAATAGTATCCACTGATATACCTGAAATTGATAGTTCAAAAGATTTCGCAGTACATTATCATAAACTCAGTTCTGATGGAAAAAATATCATTGAGTGCAATGACACTGAAAATTTTACAGTGAAAGCATTCCGCATCAACAAAGATAAACTTGACAAAAACTCTATCCGTTTAACAAGTAAGGATGAAATAGTCGAATCCAATGAGTTCAAAATTGGCCTTAGTTCACTGTCCGCCGATGATCTTATTGATAACGACAGATTTCTTTTCTTGATATCAAGTCCTTTTATTGACAAAAGGGATGATGACCAGCGAGGCGAATTAAAGATTGCTAAGAGAGAAAACTTCAAGAAGGATTATGACCTTTTTAGCGAGGAAGAAATATTCCTGGATGATATAGAACAAGAGGCGAATGAACTTATTATCTCCATGTATGAAGATATAAAGAAGAAAAACGAAGATAAACAGGTTCGTATAGATGCTCTAAAGTCAATGTTCCTGCTTAATGATGATGTACTTCAGGACATCACAATTTCATTAAACGATACGGAAGAAAGAATTCTTGAAAAGGTCTATGCAGCAGAATCTAAGTTAATTGCTAAAGGTGATTTTGAAATAAAAAAGCAAATAGAAGAACTGGAAACCTTAAATCCTGCGTCTGATAATTACGAAGCCGAATTTAATGAAGCCATTAATAAACTTGTTAAAGAGATACCGCAACAGAACAGAGTTGCTCTGACGCATTATGTCGCACGTAGAAAAATGGTATTGGAGTTGTTTGAGAAAATTTTAAATAAAAAACTCACCATACAGAAAACAAGTACAAGGAATATAGACGAAAAGTTGTTGCATAATCTCATCTTTAAACAACATTCAACTCATCCTGATACAAGCGATTTATGGCTCGTTAATGAGGATTTTATACTCTTCAAGGGGACTTCTGAAAGTAAGCTAAAAGATATCGAAATCGATGGTGTGAAGTTGCTAAAAGAGCAGTTAACAGAAGAGGAACAAAAATACCGAGATTCGCTTGAAGAAGATAAGTACGGCAAACGTCCTGATGTGTTGTTGTTCCCAGATGAGGGAAAATGTATCATTATTGAATTTAAAGCCCCGAATGTAAACGTTGGGGAATATATCAACCAGATTAATAGATACGCTACCCTCATCCGAAATTTTTCTAAGGATGATTATGAATTTGATACTTTCTATGGCTATTTAATCGGTGAAGCGATAGATGCAGATGAAGTCAGAAATTTTGATGCAGATTTTAAAAACGCGGCCCATTTCGATTATGTATTTAGACCTACAAAAGCTATAGCCGGCAAATTTGGCCGTTCGGATGGTTCTCTATATATGGAAGTGATTAAATATTCGACCTTATGTGAACGGGCGACACGGAGAAATAATGTTTTCATAAGCAAGTTGCACGAAAAGAAACATCAGTCAGATGATTTGCCATTTTAAATGTTGCTGATTATGTACATTGATGGCATATCAGTTAATTAAACTAACACTATGATAACCGAACAAGATTTTGCAGCCATCGACAAAGAGGTTCAGGAAAGCCTGAATGCAGTATTTGATTACATAAGACAGCACCACCCATCAGATTATGTTTTGCTGTTAGCAGATGGTGAATTTAAAGAAGAATATCTGCATACTACTCCCAAATATGAACCCTATGTGATTGACAGCAGGGAAGATTTCTATATCGACGAAACAAGGGTTAAGTTCTTTGTTGAATTTCTCAAAACATTCTACACATTTCCCAAAGGCGGTACTGGTAGTGTTGAAGACAGTGACATCAGACAACAGATGGAACTCATGATTTATACCCATGTATGGGAGGCCAAACCTTTCTTGAAAAGATTGTATCGTATGGCACTGCTCTGTAATGACGGTATATATGAATGGAATGTCACCGTTCCTCCGATGGGCAAACATGAATTTATCAGGAATGAAATCAGACAGAGATTTGAGAACAAAGGTTTGAACTTGTTCCAGGTAATGAAAAACGGATACCATAGTTCTTTAAGAAATGCTTTCGCTCATTCAGAATATTCATTCGATGAAAAGGAAAGATTGATCTGGCTGCATAATTATAGTGGTACTGCGTGGGAGTTAAAGAATATTTCTTACGATGACTGGAGCAGGCGGTTTACTTACTCCGTACTGTTAGCTTACCACCTCATAAATATTACGCATGATAGGCGTTCTAAAGTTGCACAGGACTTCGGTACCGATGTCTTTCAGATAAATCATCCAAGAGGTGATGGCAGTGTTTTGCCCGTCAATATTCGATACAGGGAACAGCACAACGCATTTGGCTTTGTAAGCTAACCGATGAAGACATACGATTATACTAAAACGCCAATCAACGTTGGCGTTTTTATTTTCTACTATTAACCAGCTATACTTTTCACACCCCATTTCAAAAAATGATAACTGTCCCTAACGAGAACGACCCAGATGTAATAAAGCTGTTGAGGATCGTAAACGCTACTCATGAACCAATCGGGGTAGAAATAAAACCGGAACCCAATGCCAAAGTAATTGACTGCTTTAATGTGGTTAAAAAGAAGGTTGAAGAATCAGGAGGGAAGTGCATTTGCGGATGGCAGGTATGGAAAGACGATTACCTGATTGAAGCCGAAGCACACGCTGTTTGGGAAACGCCGGAAGAAGAGTTAATTGACCTTACGCCCAAAGGTTTACCAGTTCCGGTAACATCAATCCTGTTCGTTGAAGATGAACGTATGAACTATCAAGGGAAACAGATTGATAGCGTTAGAATGAATATTACCAATAACAAGCTGGCAGACGATTTGATTACAGTATGTAAGAAAATCTTTCAGTTCGGAAATGAAGGTGATCGTGCAAATTACTATGACCTGAGCCAGATTATGAATCCGGAACAATTGCATCACTTGAAATACCTGCATGGGTTAAAGGGACTAATAAATATGATGCTGCAAAATGGCGGCTCTAAAAGAAGTCAATGCCCCTGCGGTAGTGGTATGATCTACAAAGATTGCCACGGAAAGAACTTGCTATCTATAATTAATCGGATAAAATAATTTTATGGGATTTGTGAATGTTATTGAATACCGGCATGTTTTCGATGAACCATGTCCTGAAGTGGGTTCATTAGTGGCCAATCTACCATCAAAGTTCGTAATTGGCTTATTGGCCATTATCAACGACACCTTGACGATAAGAGGTGAATCTGTCGATACCCAGGAATTTCTTTTGTATTGCATGACTGTAAACATCACGCCAGCTATTAGGACGAAAATATTTGAGCGAGTACGCCCCCTGATCCTATCAGGACGGCACCAATTATTTTCCATCCCCTACACCGTTGAGTTTGTGAACAGGGAGCTTATTAATTTCCGGGAAGAAGATGGAAATAGGAAGGTCGATTTTGCAGCCGACGAACTGAATTTTTTCAAAGCTTATATCGCCGTTACGGATGATATGGTACAACGAGAAGTGAAAAAAAATGAAGAGGCAATAATAGCTGCGGCAACGGAAGGCGGTGTTAATCTTATCAAACTCATGTGGCCACACTTGATTAAACAATTTGAGTTTACCAATAGACCCGATCCCATTTATGAGCGATTCAGAGGTAGAGCATTGATGTCTTACCTCGAATCCCACGAAAAGTATAAAGAGTATGCGCTGTCCTATTTTCAGTCCTTTGGCTGCGCCTCTGGACAGGAATATCTTAACCGGATTGAATCCTTGATTGTTAGGAACCTACAGAGGGAACAGTCAGACGATCCTATGTCTTATTTCTTCCGTATCAGGGTAGATCAACCGGAACCAGTATTTGAAGGAATGGTAATTGACCCGGAACAAGTTCGTAACAATGAAAGCAAGCAAATAGATTACAGAGGCTTAAAAGAGAAACCGCTATTTCAATTTGAGAAGAATGAATATGTTGTACCGCATTGGGATTATCTGTATAATTCTTTGGTCACTGGATTGCTATTTGCTTTTCATCGCAAGTCAGGAGTGAAGAAAATTTCCCGTGATTTTGACGGTTTTAAATCAACCATCTCAAGGGAGTTCTCTGATGAAATACTGTTCAGAAATACCATGAAGAAATGCTTCGGCAGAGCGAATGAAACACTGCTTTTTTTTGAAGATAAAGAAGTCTTTAACCCTGATTGTTATTACAGAAGGGGAAGGAATGTGTTTGTAATTGAATTCAAGGATTACCTGTTGGCTACAGATGTGATCCAATCCAGTTCATACGATGCAATAAAGAATGCAATTGATGACAAGTTTGTAGGAGATAATAAAGGTGGTGAAAACAAAGGAAAAGGAATCAATCAACTTGCCTGGAACATCGAATATCTTATCAGGAATAAAGAGAAATTTTATGAAATTGATGAATTGGCTAAGGCAGAAAATTTGGATATAAGTGACCTGATATTTTACCCTGTCATTGTACAGACAAATATCTATTTCGACATACCGGGGCTGAATGATTACCTCGATGAAGTGTATCAACAACGGATTAAGGATGTGAAGCAGGAGCATAAATACTTTGCCCCTTTGACTATGATTAACTTCCAATATTTTTACGAACACATCTTACAGTACGCGGATTCCCAATTGCAATTTGAAGAGGAGATAATCTACTATCACCATTATACCTATGCCCTAAAGCGTGAAGCTCAAACAACAGGTGATGAAAACCATTGGTTCTATTCCTTATCACCATTCAGTTTGCTTGAATCTGAAAAAAGCCAAAGCCTTGTAATGTATAGACGTGAAGACATTCTGCGTACAATTAATGAATGCTGGCAAATTGCTGACACAGATGTACCAGAAAAATAAAGGGAGAAACCCCTCGTGTTTTCTGCTTTATAAAATTAATATTTGCTTATAAAGGCACAAAAAACCACTTTCACCAACATAAAAAACACTTTGAAGTATTAAGTCATAAAAATGAAACACTTTACTTTGACATTCTTATAACCAAACGCTTATAGTCGTAAGACTATGTTTGTGGTATCTCGAAAACCCTTCCACCCGTATGAATAGACCTTGACGGAGATACCCAAAATGTATAAATCACTATGGAGAAGGAAGAAGACAAAAAAAGATTACTACCCATTGAGAAATACAAACATTTTAAGGGCATTTATTTAGAAAGGACAAAAGAGTATTACCTCTGTGATTTTTACGAAATAAGAATGCCTGATGATTCGGTTTTATACAGGGTGCTAATGGATTTAAGCGGTAATGACCATATTGCGGAACTGCACTGTATAGAAGGCAGCTCATGGAAATTTATTGGCGTACCCGACACACTTCCTACAGAATTAGAAGCGATCCTGTCTGATTGTATTATAAATTATTGTCTGAAAAAATAATAGTCTGATAAATGCGAATGCCACCATATCGGTGGCGTTCGCATTTAAACCTTACCTGTCGGTATTACTTTCTTGGTGTTTTTGCCGTTGCTATTTGTGTAGAAAACTCTTTACCAGCTTTAAATTTTGGCACCTTAGTTGCTTTGATTTTTATCGTCGCACCAGTCTGCGGATTACGCCCGTTTCGTGCTGCCCGTTGAGCAACTGAATAAGTACCGAAGCCAACAAGTGTTACCGATTCTCCTTTCTTCAAAGTGGTGACTACAGTATTAGTGAAAGAGTTTAATGCTTCTCCAGCTTGTGCTTTTGTAAGTCCTGCATCTTTGGCAATTTGGTCAATCAATTCTGCTTTGTTCATTGAAATCTATTTTAAGAAGTTGATGAAATACTTATCAAATATAATAGTATAACCTTTTTATAAACAGATTATCATACACTTTAACGTCCTATACATCTAATAGTTAGACTTTAATTGTTCCAAAATTATTTTGACATCATTAAATTTAGGTTTGCAAAAGACTTTTATTGCAATTTCTGGATTTTGCCCTGTATAATCCCTGACTATGAGGCAAAGAATATCATCAGTAGAGCTATCCTCCATTTCTTTTTGAAGTATGTCGTCCTCAAGCATGGATGCCTGTTGGAATAACCCCATCCTGAATTGAGGGAAAGATTCGCTATCGAAAATATAGACCCTATTTTCATAATTGCTTAAAGCATGTTGCCTTCTCTTTTCTTTTAGCTTAGAAATTACTTGCTTTAGTACCGCCTCTCTATCTACTGTGTGGGTTGTCGATGTTTCATACCGATAATGTCCGGGTGCATCAGATGCTTCGGGTGGAATTAGATATGCACGTACATCACAAGTATTTTCATGCTCCATTTGCAGTCGCTTTTCTTCAGAATAATTGACTACAGAAAAAGTTCCTTCTTCATCTGAATCGTTGCAATCAATTGTATGTATAAGCCCGTTGTGTTGATTGAATGTTTTTATGAAATGATCTATCTTGTTTTTGAACTTTTGCTTAGTGGCGTTATTTACTGTTTTGCTAAATTTTATAGAAAAGATCATTCCTACATTACTCTGTAATTTAGGTTGGAGTTCATCCCTAATCTTTATTGACAAATGACCGGTTAGCTCTTTTTTTACATCTAATCCGATCAACCCTGGCATATACAATTTACGGCATTCAAAAAGGTATTCTATATTGCCTATAGTAAAGGTTCCTTCCTTTTCTTGATTTCCTTCGGTGATCTTTTTATTGTTGGGAATATTGTTAATGTCCAGAAGACGGAAGGTAAATAGTTCAAAAAAGTAGCTTCTTAGATTATCAAGATTACGTTGCAGTTCTTTAATCGTTTTAAAGAAACTTGGCTCCAGAGTTTTAGCGTATTCAATGAGCAACGCATAATCCAAAAGTAAAATGGTGCTGCTCTTATGATCAATGTTTACTAATAATTGGTGTAGCCAGTTTTGTTCTGTAATTGGCGAACCTGCTTGTTCTGCGTTAAAGAATGGAAGGCCAAAGGTGTTTTTGAATACGGTGTAAATGAATTCAAATTGTGCTGCGAATGCTATCTTATTAGGATTAGATGGTAAGTTGGATAAGCGTTTTTTAATTTCGGTATTCCATTCTTCCAATAGGTTTCTTTTGGGTTGTTGCATTTAACTACACGGATATTTTATGGTTTGCTTTGTTGCTCTTTCATAGTCTTCAACCAAGCTTTGTACATTTTCTCAGGCATTTCTCTATAGCCCAAATCATACAGGTGAATGTATTGCTGTTCCATGAGTGCATACGTATTTGCTGCATTGTCATTCTTATTTGCTTTTTCGCGTTCGTACAGTTTCTTTAATGTTTCTGCACGTAGTAACATAGCATTGGGATTTGTTGCATGGTATTTAAGTACAGTATCGCAACATTTCAAAATAAAGCCATCATAGTAGTTGTGTGTCTTCCTTTCGTAACCCTGCGCGAGATCTACCAAACAAAGGGCTATGCTCTGTTGATTGCTAAGTGTATCCATATAAAGGCTACCCTGAATTGCTTTGAGCGGAATATAATTGGCTGTAGCGATCATTGCGTCCGTAGGGAAGCTGCCATTCGTGAGTTCTGTATTATACCATCCCTTTTCTGGAATATAGTTCCGAAGGTATAGATGATTGGGAGCAAGGGTAAGCCAGCAGGTCGCACGTAATTCGTCCGCTATTATCTTGTACAGATAGGGCATACTATGACAGTTGCCCTTATGCGAAGTGAGTAATGTAGTAACCAAAGTATTTCTCCAATCCTTAGTGCCGTCAAAGTCTTCAAAGTTGTATTCATAAGGCAAATAGACTATTCGTGCAGGTGAATCTATAATGATACTCGTAGTATCTTTTAGCACCTGAAAAATAGCCTGGTTTTTCAATAAATCGGTATTTTTTCGTTCTTCAGTTCCAACGGCATTTGATAACCATGAATAAGCTAAAGTTCCCAACTTGTTGCAGGCAGCATTCCATTTAATGCTGTCAAGTTTATTGTCCAGATAAACATTTTCTGTGATAAAAACAGCATTGCGAAATGACCTCGGTTCATTGTTTTGTAGCAGGGAATTTATCGAGTTAAACGCAACGTCATACTGTTGCGCATAAAGGTTTATCACGCAACAAAAAAGAAGTGTAAGTCCGAGTAGTATTTTTTTCATTTAGCAACAACAAATCACAACCAGAAATAAGTAGGTTGATATAGGATTATGGGTAGATATACAAATAGCCTGTTTCATCATTAATATTAGAAGCAATTTGCCATGTAAATAGCTGATAAATTATTGCATTCTTTTCCTCTGGGGTAATTCCATCTTTTAAAGAACGGGAAGTAAAAAAGTATGTGATGAAATTTTCTTTACCCAACTTTGCAACGGAATCAACCTTGTCATTGGCAATTACTTTATGGAAATGCCATTTTTTTTGTAACTCCTCTGAAGAAACTGATGCCTTAATTCCTTGTCCTTTTAATAGTAATTCTTTCAAGTTATTTTTATAGCTGTCATATTTGAGGCTATTTTTATCACCTCCAGCCATGTAATTATAAAGTGAATGGTTTTCCACAACATATTTTACCGTATCGCCTTCATTGTAAATGGGAATAGCGATAAAGCTATCGTAACGGGTACGGTAGTTAAAAATCCGGTCATAAAAATCCATCTGTTGCGTAGTGAAACTGCACAAAACAAGTAGTAGTAAAGGAAGTGTTCGCATGATTATGGCTTTTTGACATCTTGAAGTGGCGCACTTAATTCCGCAGCAGGTATTGTTACGCCGCCATAGGTGGTTTTCTGCGGGTCGCCGGTTGATTTTCTGGAAAGATTTTCTACTTTAACTGCATCTACTTCTTCCAATTCAACCCCATTAGCATTTTGTCCCGCTCTTGCTGTTCCCTGGTCATAATCGTATCCATGACCTAATAGATCATGTGCCAAACCTACTCTTGGTGTCCGGTCTTCACCGCGACCATTATCCCTATTGAAAGGATCATATTCTACGTCTGAACCAGTTGGCTTATGATTAGCAACATTATCTTCTGATTCGGGTGCGGTACTATTTATTGATCTGCCATTTAATTTAGGGTCAGAAATAGTATGGATTTCTTTACTGTCCTGAAGAACCCCAACTCTACGGCTAAGTTCTTTATCATCTTTTTTTACAAGGTCGATGTCTTTCGTTACTTGTAAAACATAACCATCGTTCCCTTTGTAGCGAGAACCATTTTCACTGTAAAGTTTCCCTCCCCGGTATGTTACATAGTGGTTGGAAAATGCACCGGCTTCATCCTGTGTCCTGAAAGCTATACGGATTTCCCTACCATCAGGGTCTTTGTATAAGATAGGATTATTTGCACAAAAGGCATACGGGCTTATACTTGGATACTTACTGGCAAGGGGGTCAATAGCTAACCATCGGGAAGGAGAACTATTAGTAAACGTGGTATCATTTTCATTCAGCAAACGAACGATCTTTTTCGTTCTTGTATTGATAATGACAGAACCCATGCGTTGTAAGCTGTCCGTGTCGAAATGCTCCACATACTTGCCATGTGTGAGCGTGACAACGTTGCCCTTTTTACCTATTGCTTTGTACGGGTTATAGTCCTGCGCAGCAGCAGTAAAGGCAGCAGACAGCAATAGTAATGACGAAAGGAGTTTTATGTTTCGCATAAGTGAAAATTATTGCTTTTTTATTTGAATAGTGACTTTTGATTTTTTTAGTTGTTCTGCTATTAAGCGATTGATTTCCTGGGTTTCCTGCTTCTTCTTTTCGTCTTCTATCGTTTTTAACCAGCGTTCATAGGCTTCTTTAGGCATGTCCTGATAGCCTGTGCCATCGATCTTCGCATAGGCAGCGTGCATTTCTTTGTAAGCAGCATATTCGTTAGGATGGTTGGGCAGATCATCAACGCCTTTAACACCTGCAGCACGAATCATCCGCATGGTACGCTTGGTGATTTCATTTTCATCTATGATTAATGCGGTGAGATTTTTAGGCTCCAGTTGTTCTATCTTTTTACGCATCTGCGCTGCAAAATCATCATAG
The DNA here is from genome assembly GCF_003236175.1 of Taibaiella soli. Taxonomy (GTDB): domain Bacteria; phylum Bacteroidota; class Bacteroidia; order Chitinophagales; family Chitinophagaceae; genus QKTW01. The sequence continues at coordinate 70,564 of NZ_QKTW01000022.1, forward strand.
CCGAATTTATCCATGTATCCCATCAATAAATCGGAAAGGCAATAGACCCAAAGTTGCTTTTGTGAAAAAGTATCAAGAAACGTTTTGTTCTTGATAGCAGTTGCATTAATGTATCCAGATTGAATCATCCATTGGGCGCTTACGATATTGCCGTTTGTCGTTTCGTAAAATAACAGGTTGCCATTATTGTCAGGGAATTGGATGAATGAATGTTGCGGCGAAATTGAAAGCCAGGCTTTCGCCTTTAATTGCTGCGCAATCATTAGATATAAAAGAGGCATGGAATGACATTGCCCGGAATTGGTTGCGATCAGCTTGGAAACAAACATCTTCGACCAATCCTTGTCGCCCATGAAATCATCAAAATCATATTTCAGCGGTGGAACATTCATCGTCGTGTTCCTTTCAGCATAGTAGTAGCTATTATCCCTCTGGTTCAATTGCTGTATGCCATATTTCAAGGCAAGCTGATTACTGGTGTCAAGTTTTTCGCGCTTTAAAATCTGACGTACCAGGTTTACCCGGTGATGAATAGCATTTGAATACTGTGAGTAAGAAATAGTATTATTATAGAAAGCGTTTTCAGTAATGAATACGGCATCGGCAAGAGAAAAGTTTTCGGGGTTTAGTTGCAATAGCTTACTGTAGGCATCCCTGTAGATTTTGTTGCCTGTAAGTATTCCCTTTGAGCATTGCCTTTATCCAGGTCTTCAACATCCTTGCGTATATTTTCAAGCTGTTGTTGCTGGTTCTGATTGCCTGGCTGCCTTAAAAATTGATTTTGGCTGTTTATGACACTTGAAGCTGTGCCTCCCATTTGAACCTGAGTGTTGGCACCAGGAGTAGGCTTTACACCACCAATATTATCATAACGGGGGAAGGACGCAACTTGAGGGGTCGGTACCGTAGGGATACCGACATTTTGTGCATGACCTTTGGGATTGCAGCAAATAATACATAACAGCACTTGTGCCGCTGCCAGTAGTTTGTTCATTTGTTTGGTTGATAAATGAAAAGGGTTACGCGATATTACAAATTTTATTTTAATTTATCCATTAATTCTCTCATTGAAGGCGTATATATTCTAACAAGCTGGATGCCATCCACTCTGAAACAAAATGCCCCCGGTTTACAAGTGATATAATGGCTTCCTTCCATTCCAAAGGATCACCACTTTTAATCAAATAGGAAGTAGCCCCATTTTTGACCATTTTTACTAAAGATTCCGTTTCAAGATTAGCTGTAAGTGCGGCAATTTTTATCTCAGGAAATTGCCGTCTTATTAGGCCAGCTACCTGATAGCCTTTCATTTTAGGCATGTTATAATCCAGAAGGCAAACATTTGGTAGTTTTTCCGCGCTGTTTAGCTGTTCTATTAATGTTTTGCCGTCCGGGGCTGATATAATTACTTTGAAACCTAATTGTTGTAGAACGGATCGTATCATTTCCCGCATTTGCTGATGGTCATCTACAATAGCTACGCTGATTTCTTCATTTTGCTCAATCGTCATTTATTTATGGTGTTAGGAATTTACAAATTGAATTTGTGATAATGTTTAATCGTTATGGTTGGTTCACAACATTTCAATGCAATTTTCCTGCCATAGCGAAGGAAAAGTTTACATTCAAGCCTGCAAAGTTTTACAGGTGGTTTTTTTGATGGTTATAGTGGTGTTTATTTTTATCATTATCAGAAAGCTGCTTAGACTATTAATAATCTTAATCGTTTATTTCTTCTGGGCTTTCGATAATAAATGTTCCTTTGGTAAACGTGTAATACCTTCCTTTGAAGCGGATGTACTCTTTATCAATTATTATCTCGCCGCTACTATGCCGTTTTTCCATTACTCGCGGAAAGTGTTTAGAAGAGGGACTTTCAGAAGGTTTATAACCCATGCGTCTTAGCATTTCGCTTACATAGCTTTTATTATGGTGCTGTTTTACAAGTGAAGCAACTTCCATCAGCGGCATTGTAATAATTTCATCGCCGCTCACTTCAAACAGTTCGGATATTGCAATTTCCAGTTGCTTTTCCAATGTCATTTTGCTGGAAGCAACTACTTTCTTTAAGGCATCAGTAACTAATAGCCTCGTTTCAAACCAATGGCGTTCTTTTTCCAATGATTTCATTTTTCGGCCACTCAGGTAACAAACAAATCCGGGAATTTCACCGACCATTTTTTTAAGCAGGTTCACATCCCTGTGTTCATCCGAAAGGGGAGGGACTTTAATGACCCAAAACCTGATCTCTTCTTTGTCTATCCTGATAAAGTCATCTACTTTATTAGAGTTGAGAATGAACTTGGAAAAGAAACTAATACTCTTCTGATCCTTTCCCTTACTGTTCCAAATGGCAGTTTTGGCGGTAGATAATGCTTTAAGCCTTTCTAAAACAATGTCCTTATCCACCTTTGTTTCGTCCACCATTACAATTAGCTTGCTCAACCAGTGCGCATTAAAATCATTTTTGAGATCTGCATTACCTACGATGGCCATGTTCTCTTTGTAAAATTCTTTAAGCCAGTCACCAAAAGTGGTTTTCCCTGTTTGTCTTTCCACACTTACAAGGCATAGGATCGGGAGAATTTGTTGCGGTTTCTGATACAATAATTGCAGGTAATCCAACCCCAACTCCCATCGCTCTATCCCGCTTGCGGGATCACTTTCATTCAACAGCACTATTTCATTTCCGAAAATGTGCTTAATGAAATTCAGCGTATGATAGCAATCTATTTCATCATTCGGCTCCCATTCAAAGGGGTGATATAGGTTATAGCAGTTATGGATTACCTGCCGGTAGTCTGTGTGGCTTGGTACATTGCAGAAGGAAGTGTATTTGGGGATATGCTTAAAAATATTCTTGTCATTATCCTCTTGTATAGTTTTCTTTTCCCGGCGTTCAAACGTCCTGAAAATATTATTCCATTGGTCAGGTATTTCAACGTATTGATAATAGGTATCCCCAACCCGGAAATAATTTAAGGCACCTTTAGGAATGATAATACTGCACCTGGATGATTCCGTATCATATTTATAGGTACTGCCAAAGAATTTAAAAGGTACATTCTTGAGTTCCGGCCTGGTTTCACTGTGGTGCCGATAAAATTCATCAACGTCATGGAGCATGAAGTATTTGTAAACCGCAGCGGTTGTTCGTGTGATTTCAATCCTGCTCAGGTAAGTACCGGAGTAAAATCCGGCTTTCTGCATTCTGAAATCATTAAACTCATCAGCAATTTTTGCCAGCTCTTTTTCCTTCGCTGTACATAAAAGGTCATCAAGCCCTTTAGGATTACCCTCCAGCTCGTCTGAATTTATGTGGGCGAAGTACAGCCTGATTCCTTCTTTACTTAGCAAATCATGAAAGGCTTCTACACTCTTAAAAAAAGTGTGTGGCCTGGTAGCCAGGTCAATGGTTTCTTTTATCTCTTTGCCGGTAACATTCCTGCAGTCCCCATCATGTAGCCAGACTACCTTTTGAACATTACATTGCTTTATTAGTTTCAAAATGTCTTCGTGCATTAATCCGTCCCCGTCTTTCAGGCAGGTTATAGAAGGTACACCGACACAATAAATACCGTGCATCATGGCCTTGAAAGCCTTGAAGTGGCCTTCGGTCAGGTATAATATTTCGATGTCTTCAGCAGCGGCGTACTTCGTCAATAACAAAGGCGGAAAGAACGGCACTGTTCTTTGTCCGCGTGGTATATCGTACTTCTGAATGCTGTTATCGTTCTTTTGCTTCGGATAAAGCAGCCGGGTCTGCCTGTATTCCCTGGTCTTTTGCTTTCCCTCGATACTCCTGAACCAATGCACTTCACCCAGGATAGAATACAGCAGTATGCCTATACCTTTTTCATTGGGTTCAAAAATCCTGTACCGTTTGGTAACATTACGTAGTTTATGATATTGAGTATTTCTAAAACTGTCTGTATAGAGGTCAATTTCAAGCATATCATCAGTAATACCCAATGCGTCCATCCGTTCCTTAAAGTAACGTTCGGTACTTATAAATATGCTATCATTCATATTGTGTTCACTGTTACGAATAGTTTTTAGGGTTCCAGCATTCTATCTTGACAGGTTATATGCTTGTCTGTCCATCAACGATGTTGTAATTAATGTTTAGTGTTTGCAGAATATCCTCTATTCCCGGAGCCAGTTTTTCCTCCAGGTGGTTGACCAGGGCGTTAAGGCTGCTTAATTCTAATCCAAAGGATATTAATTTCAGCCTGCATTTGAAGCACCCGCATTCCAGGTACCTTAATTCCAGATCGGTGTATATTTCTTTATATTTGTTTTGCAGGTTGCAAAATTCCAGGTAGGCTATCATATCAGTTCTATTTATGGGTTTCATAGGGTGATGATTGTTATGTTTTCCAGTTCGGTAATGGATTTTCCAAATACTTTGCAAAATGCGTCTTTGGTTTCAGGCCGGACATAACTGGTACATGCTGCTTTCATGTAGATAATGCGCCTGATGGTGTCTTTGCTCTGGCCGGACTGCTTTATTACCTTATCTAATAAGAGAGTTCTTTTATCAATAGGTAGTTGTACCAACCACATCCTGATGTTAAAGCGGTATTTACTAATTGTAGCTTCCATTTTTTGATTGCTTTTTATTCCTTTTTATTGACTTTTTGTGTAAAATTTGATACATTTGTGTAATCATTGATAATCAAAGGTAATCAAAAAGGAATAATTAGCAATCGTTAGTAATCAAAAAGGCATCAAGTTATGGAAGCATTCGACCTAAAAAATTTCAGGGAAAAACATACTAAACTGTCCCAACGGGAGTTCGCAGCAAAACTTGGCGTTTCCCAGGGAACGGTTGGGAAAATTGAAGCCCCTAATTCAACCGTGAAAGTGAGTAATAAGCTGCTTGATAAAATTGCTGCGAAGTTTAACTATGATACAGAGCCTTACAAAAGTTACAACCTGGATAAAGGATCAGTCCACGATGAACATACAATTGAGATCGGGGAATTTGAATACAAGTATTACAAACTGCTTGAAGAAAAAGAAGCGTTGTATAATAAGCTGCTTGAGCTTAGTGGTGAAAACAAAGACCTGTTGAAGAAGATTGTAGTCTGTGCAGAAGAAAAGAATGAATTGCTTATTGAACGAGAGCAATTAAATAAGAAAATAGAAACGATGAGTAAATAAATATCCCCAATTGAAAGGTTTTGTGTCAAATCTTATCTGATTTTGCTACAAGTAGCAACAAATGGCAACCAGTATTTTGTCCATTGTAGCATCCTTTTGTATTGATAATCAGTTTTTTATTGTTTGCTACAATTGCTACAAGCTAAAGAGCAGGAAAAATTTGCTTATATTTGTTGCAATGAAATTTTTTACCCTCATAATGAGTATTTACCTTTTGGTGCTTTCATGCATTCCGTGCAATGAAGGTCAAGAAGGTAATGTAATCACAGAACAAAAGATTTCAGCAACTAATCAGAAACGTCACCACCAAACTGGTAACGAAGTCTGTACACCTTTTTGCACTTGCTCCCATTGTCCGGCATCGGCTTTTTATCAGCCATTATCTCATTTTAATGTACCAATAACAGTATTTCAATCCTTGAAATACCCTGTTTACAATGCTTCTTTTTGTTTAGAGGTATCTCTTTCTATTTGGCAACCGCCTAAGATAGTTTAATTATTTACTTTTTTGAATATGCTGCATAGCCTTTGAATAGGCATGTATTGCATTGTTAATTCAATTTTTCCAACTCCATTATGGCAGGAAAGAAAATATTCCCAAAGGCTAAAGAGCCTTTGGGAATAAGAATAATTAAGTTCATTGTTATAGCCTTGTGTTGTGCCATTCTTTTAGCAGCAATTGCAGCAAGAATAGTTCATTACTACAGGCAGATCATCAAATAGACAAAGCCAATGTTTCAAAAAATAATTCAGTTCTCCATAAAGAACAAGCTCGTAGTGGGTGCATTCACATTGGCACTCATTATTTGGGGTGTAATATCCGCTATGCGGTTGCCCATTGATGCTGTACCCGACATTACCAACAACCAGGTACAGATAATTACACAAGCCCCTACATTGGGTGCCCAGGAAGTAGAGCAGTTTATAACTACTCCGATTGAATTAACAATGGCAAATATTCCTAATGTTATTGAGAAGCGGAGTATGAGCCGTAGCGGCATATCTGTAATCACCATTGTTTTTAAAGACGATGCTGATGTTTATTGGGCAAGGCAGCAAATAAGTGAACGCCTCAAAGAAGCGGAAGCACAAATTCCACGGGGATTAGGAGAACCCACATTAGGACCTATAACAACAGGTTTGGGTGAAATATACCAATATATCATTCATCCGAAAAAAGGGTATGAAAATAAATATACTGCAACCGATTTAAGAACCATGCAGGATTGGATTGTACGAAGGCAATTAGCAGGTACAGAGGGTTTGGCAGAAGTAAGCGGTTGGGGTGGTTATGTAAAGCAATATGAAATTGCTTTGGATAATGATAAGCTCAATGCAATGAATATCACCATACCTGAAATTTACAAAGCGTTAGAGAGCAACAACGAAAACACAGGGGGCAGTTACATAGAGCAACGAAGCAATGCGTATTTCATTCGTGGTTTAGGATTGGTAAAGTCATTGAGTGATATTGAAAAAATAGTTGTGAAAAACGTAAAAGGCATTCCTGTACTAGTCCGGGATGTGGCAACTGTTCAGTTTGGCAGCGCTACAAGATATGGTGCTGTTACAAGAAATGGTGAAGGCGAAGTTGTGGCAGGAATTACATTGATGCTGAAAGGTGAAAATTTTGCGCAGATAATTGCCAATGTAAAACAACGCATGGCACAAATACAAAAATCATTACCTGAAGGTGTAGTTATAGAGCCATTTATTGACCGGACAGAATTAGTAAACAGGGCAATGGGTACCGTAGAAAAGAATTTGATTGAAGGCGGCTTGATTGTAATATTCATATTGGTATTACTGTTAGGAAATTGGAGGGCAGGACTTATTGTAGCATCTGTAATTCCTTTAGCAATGCTCTTTGCCATTATACTGATGAATTTGTTTGGTGTAAGCGGTAACCTCATGAGTTTGGGAGCAATTGATTTTGGGCTAATTGTAGATGGTGCAGTAATTATTGTTGAAGCAATTGTTCATAGGATTTACATGAGCAACGATCACCGTGTCGGTTTGCAAAAACTTTCACAATCACAAATGGATGATGAGGTATTTGAAGCTGCCTCAAAAATAAGAAGCAGTGCTGCATTTGGTGAAATTATCATATTAATTGTTTACCTGCCGCTTTTTGCATTAGTGGGAATTGAAGGAAAAATGTTTAAGCCAATGGCTCAAACAGTTGCTTTTGCAATTTTAGGAGCATTCATACTTTCATTAACGTATGTACCGATGATGAGTGCTTTATTTCTTAGTAAAAAAACGGCACATAAAAAGAATATCTCTGATAGGATAATTGCTTTTTGCCAAAAACTTTATACGCCCTTGCTTAATTGGGTGCTACGTTGGAAGAAAACAATTGTACTTGCAATGGTAGTATTATTTGCAGGCAGCTTAATCCTGTTCAATAGTTTAGGCGGTGAGTTTATACCAACATTAGAAGAAGGCGACCTTACGGTTGAAATAAGCATGGCACAAGGCACATCATTAACCCAGGTGGTAGAAACATTCAGTAAAGCAGAAAAAATATTAAAAGATAAGTTCCCCGAAATAAAACAAGCTGTAACAAGAATTGGCAGTTCTGAAATCCCAACAGACCCAATGCCTATAGAACGAGCCGATATGATGCTTGCCATGAAGCCAAAAGAAGACTGGGTATCGGCACATACCAGAGAAGAAATGATGGAAAAAATGGAAAAAGCATTAAGCATTTTACCGGGTGTGAATTTTGAAATTACCCAACCTATGCAGATGCGGTTTAACGAATTAATTACAGGCATCAAACAGGATGTGGCAATAAAACTTTATGGTACAGATTTGGACATACTCAGTGCACAGGCAAATAAAATAGCAGGGCTTATCAAAGATGTAAAAGGTGTAAGCGAGCCTTTTGTAGAAAAAGTAAGCGGCTTACCACAAATACAGGTAGCATACAACCGTGATAAAATTGCTCAATACGGATTAACAATAAGTGACGTAAACATGGTATTAAAAACTGCCTTTGCAGGCAATGTAGCAGGTGTTGTGTTTGAAGGCGATAAACGTTTTGATATGGTGGTACGGTTGCAAAAAGATTTACGACAGGATTTCAGCAATATTGAAAACCTATACATACCGCTGCCATCAGGAAATAAGATACCAATTAGCCAGGTAGCTGATATATCATTTAAAACTGCACCGGCACAAATAAGCCATGAAGATGGGCAACGTAGAACCTTTGTCGGTTTTAATGTTCGAGGAAGGGACGTAGAAAGTACGGTGGACGAAATACAGCAGATATTAGATGCCAATCTAAAACTACCGGCAGGTTATTATTATACTTATGGTGGTCAGTTTCAAAACCTGAAAGAAGCAAAAGCAAGATTGGGTATTGCAGTACCGGTAGCCTTGTTACTCATTTTAGTATTGCTGTATTTTACTTTCAATAGTGTCAAGCAATCACTGCTCATTTTTAGTGCAGTACCATTATCCGCCATTGGTGGTATCATCGCTTTGTGGTTGAGGGGTATGCCATTCAGTATTTCGGCAGGTGTAGGTTTCATTGCACTGTTTGGTGTAGCCGTTTTAAATGGCATTGTATTGATTGGTTATTTTAATCAGTTAAAAGACGAAGGCATTACTGATATATACGAAAGGGTAAGAAAAGGAACTGCAGTAAGATTAAGGCCAGTTATAATGACTGCAGCAGTTGCATCATTGGGCTTTTTACCAATGGCACTTTCCACGGGTGCGGGTGGCGAAGTGCAAAAGCCCTTAGCCACTGTGGTAATTGGCGGCTTAATTACAGCTACATTCCTAACCTTACTGGTACTTCCAGCACTTTATATTTTATTCAATACAAAAATAAATTTCAGTAGAAATAAAATGAAGAAAACAAAACTTCCCGGCAATGCCGCAATTGTATTGTTGCTGTTTACATTCATCAGTTTGTTTGCAGAAAAGTCGTATGCACAAGGCAATCAGAAAACATTACAGGAATGTATTGACATAGCTTTAAAAAACAACCTGCAAATGAAAGTTGCCGACCTGAATATTCAGCAATCACAAGCACTGCAAAAAACAGGTTTTAATCCTGATAAAACAAACCTGCAATTTACACAAGACCCTACCAGTGGTGGTAACATTGATAACAGCATTGGCATCATTCAAAATTTTTCATTTCCTACTGTATATACCAATCAAAATAAATTACTGAAACAGGAAACATTATTGGCAGAAAAATCAAAACTGTTATCACAAAATGATATTGTAAAAGAAGTAACTGAAGCATACTACAGTCTTGTCTACGGCTTACAAAAAGTAAAACTTTTTCAGCAGCAAGATAGCATATACAGCAATTTTCTAAAAAGGGCTACACTACGTTACAACACAGGGGAAACAAATCAATTAGAAAAGATGCAGGCTGAAAGCAAGTACAGGGAAAATCAATTGCAATTAAAACAGGCAAACACTACAGTTGGCAGTCACCAACTTGTTTTACAGAAATGGTTAAATACTACTGAACAGCTTATTCCTAAAGAAAATGAGTTGGAAAAGTTACCTGATGTTCTAATTGCTGATACAAGTGCAGTACAATCAAATCCTGTAATACAATATTACAATCAGAAATTGAATGTAAATGCAGCTCAGGTAAAATTGGAAAAAAGCAAGCTACTACCTGATTTGAATGTGGGCTATTTCCATCAAATGCTTATCAAAGGCTTTAACCCTGCATCAATCAACCGGGATTATTTCAATGGCACACGAATAGCAGGTTTCCAGATAGGCATAGGCGTGCCATTATTCTTTGGTTCACAAAAAGCCAAAATAAGAGCAGCGCAAATAAATAACACACTTGTTGAAACAGAGAAGCAGCAAACATTTCAATACCTGCAAAGCAATTATGCTATCCAATACAATGAATACCTAAAAGCAAAAGAAGGCTTACAGTATTACGAAGCCACAGGATTAAAACAAGCAGATGATATTTTCAGGATTTCAAATACAGCATATACGAAAGGCGAAATTGGTTATATGGAATATATTCAAAACCTGCAAACAGCCATCAATACAAGGTTGCAGTATGCAGATGCAGTAAACCAGTTCAATCAGTCCATCATATTATTAAACTATTTAAAAGGCAATAAATAAAATGAAGTCAATAAATATAAAATCAATCATAGCATTTGCATTTTTTGCAACGGCAATCGGTTTTACATCCTGCAAATCGGGTAATAAAACAGAAGCAAAAGAAACACCAAAGGTTGAAGAAAAACACTCAGAAGCCATAGAAGTTTCGGAGGAGCAAATGAAAGCCGTAGGCATTGAGTTAGGTTCAATAGAAATGAAAAACCTGAACAGTGTAGTAAAGTCCAGCGGTCAGTTAGAAGTTCCCCCACAAAACAAAGCGGATGTAAACTCTTTAGTATCGGGTATTATTAAAAAGATAATGGTGTTGGAGGGCAATTATGTTCGTCAGGGGCAAACAGTGGCAATATTAGAAAACACAGACATTGTGAAATTACAGCAGGATTACCTCATGCTGAAAAAGGAAATTGTTTATTCCGAGCAGGAGTATCAACGCCAAAAAGAACTCAACACCGAAAGTGCAGGCACGGGCAAAGTATTTCAACAAGCTGCATCAAAATATGAAACAGATAAAGCAAGAATGAAAGGTATAGAAAAACAATTGCGACAATTAAATATCAGTCCTGCATCGGTGGGGAATGGAAATTTTGTAAATCAAATTCCAATAACTGCACCCATTAGTGGTGTCATCGGGCATATACCAATTAAAACAGGTAGCTACATTGATATGCAAACCTCTTTAATGGATATTGTAGATAACGCACAGGTTCATTGCGATTTGCAGGTATTTGAAAAGGACTTGTTTAAAGTAAAAATTGGACAAGAAGTGGAGTTCATTCTTACCAATCAAAATAATAAACAAATTACCGGCACTATCTATGGTATTAATCAATCTTTTGAAAATGAAAATAAATCTGTCGTAGTACATGCCAAAATCAATAGCACAGGTGGCATCAGGTTATTGCCAGGTATGTATGTATCTGCATTGATTAATGTAGGCAATCAAACAGTGCAGGCGATTCCTGTTGATGCGGTGGTAAGTGCCGAAGGCAAGCAGTATATTTTTGTAGTAAGTGCTGAAGAAGAAAAGGAACTAACTGGCAAGGCTTCAGAAAAAGAAGAAAAGGAGAAAACAGAAAAAGTTATGGAGACGAAAGCTGAAAAGCATATCCGGTTTAAAAAAGTAGAAGTAACCACAGGTGTAACAGAATTGGGATATACAGAAATTACACCGTTGGAAGAAATACCAAAGGACGCAAAGATTGTAACCAAAGGTGCATTTTATGTTTTATCAAAAGCAGCAGGTGGCGAAGAAGAAGAATAGTAATATTATTATAAATATTTAAAAAATCGCAACATGCTAAACACATATCTTTTTTTAAATGTCAGAAATTCTGACTTAAATAATGAGTGGAACAAAAAGCTGGAGCTGGAGTTAAAAACGCTGCCGGGCATTGATGACTTGATGATTATTGAACATAATGAAAATAGTGATGCACAAATTAATATGACCTTCGATGCTCAAATAGTTTCACTTGACAATTTAGAACTATTACTTGCAAAAAACGGCACAACCATTACTGCTATAAATATTCATTTTCCATCAGCAATAAGTGGTGTAAGTGATGCTTACAGTGCTGCTGCCATTAATATTCCTACTGAAGATAAATTAGACGATATTCCGGGCGTTTTAGGTGTTGGGGTTTCAACAAGCGGTGTAATAAAAGTTGAGTTGGATGCTTCATTAAAAAATAAAAATGATACCGTTCAAAAAATTATCCAAAGCATTTTAAATCGCAGCCGCAGAAATTAAACAGGAACTGCCGTAAACAGGTGTAATTAAGTAAATAAAACACTAACTAAATTATATATCATGCTAAATACAGACCCCAATCATATTCATACCTACAATGCTCAAGGCAAGCAACTTTGCTGTTCGGAGGAAGAAAAAATCTATGCAAAAGCAGATGCAAAACAATTATTGCATAACGGGCAAAACAACGGAGGCAAGGAACAAAAGCCTTTAGTAAAAAGAGAGGATAATAAATGGAAACAGTACCAGCCTGCAATCATAAGTTTTACAATGTTGCTTATTGGCATTGCGTTAGATAACTATTTTAAACCCGATTTCTTTAAGGGTTATGTACGCCTTGCATGGTATGCTGTCGCATATCTGCCTGTGGGTTTGCCTGTAATTAAAGAAGGTTGGGAAGCCATTCTTAAAAAAGAGTTTTTTACCGAGTTTACATTAATGGTGTTAGCTACTGTCGGTGCTTTTGCTATTGGTGAATATCCCGAAGGTGTGGCGGTAATGTTATTCTATGCCATTGGTGAATTGTTTCAAAGTGCAGCAGTCAACAAAGCAAAAAACAATATCAAAGCATTGTTGGATGTTCGTCCATCTTCAGCCAGTGTTTTAAGAAATAACAAATACGAAGAAATAAAGCCCGAAGAAGTTGAAATAAACGAAACCATACAAATTAAAGCCGGGGAGAAAGTGCCGTTGGATGGTGAAATATTGAGTGATGGTAGTAGTTTTAATACAGCAGCACTCACAGGAGAAAGCAAGCCAAAGTCCATCTACAAAGGCGAACAGGTTTTAGCAGGTATGCTAAATCTTGATAAAGTAATAGAATTGAAAGTAACCAAAAAATTTGCTGATAGTTCCCTTGCACGGATTTTGGAAATGGTGCAAAACGCTACTGCACGAAAAGCAAAAACAGAATTACTGATAAGAAAATTTGCCAAAGTCTATACACCCATAGTTTTCTTTTTAGCAGTAGCATTGGTAGTAATTCCTTATTTTATTGTAAACAATTATGTATTTACTGAATGGCTGTACAGGGCTTTGATTTTCTTAGTTATCAGTTGCCCCTGTGCATTGGTTATCTCTATTCCATTGGGCTATTTTGGCGGTATAGGTGCTGCTTCAAAAAACGGCATTTTATTTAAAGGCTCTAACTATTTAGAGCTGATGACCAAAATAAACACAGTGGTAATGGACAAAACAGGAACACTTACAGCAGGTGTTTTTAAGGTGCAGGAAATTGTTACAAATGGCATAGATAAAACAGATTTCATCAAAACATTAGCGGCATTGGAAAGTAAATCCACCCATCCCATTGCAAAAGCTATTGCAGACTATGAAAAGAATGAAACCAACTCATACACAGCAACAGATATAGAAGAAATTTCAGGGCATGGCTTAAAAGGCAAAGTAAATGATAAGGAAGTATTGGCAGGTAATACCAAATTGCTGAAAAAATATGGTATTGCTTACGATGCAGCGATTGATGAAATTGTAGAAACAATTGTTGTTGTAGCCATTAACAACCAGTATGCAGGTTATGTACTGATAGCCGATGAAATAAAGGAAGATGCACAGGACGCCATTAAGCAAATGCACCTGAACGGCATTACACAAATTGTAATGCTCAGTGGCGATAAAAATTCAATTACTCAAAAAGTTGCAAAGCTCATTGGCATAGATACTGCCTACGGTGATTTATTGCCCGAAAATAAAGTGCAGAAGGTTGAAGAATTAAAACAGGACAAAACAAAAATCATTGCCTTTGTAGGTGATGGCATCAACGATGCACCCGTATTGGCATTAAGCCATGTAGGCATTGCTATGGGCGCAATGGGCAGCGATGCAGCAATAGAAACAGCCAATGTAGTCATACAAACCGACCAGCCCTCTAAAATTGCCACAGCCATGAAAATAGGCAAAGCCACCAGGAGGATTGTTATTCAGAATATTGTATTGGCATTTGCTGTAAAAGCAATTGTATTGGTATTAGGTGCAGGCGGTTTAGCTACCATGTGGGAAGCTGTTTTCGCAGATGTGGGCGTCGCATTGTTGGCTATTTTAAACGCAGCAAGAATACAACGAATGAAGTTTTAAACATTATTAATGAAAAAAGTTTTTGATATAAATCAATTAGCAAAAAAATAAGAAATGCTACACCAGTTTTATATGTTAGAGGTTAAGACTAAAAATGTGATTTCAGCATGAGGGGAAGGCCAATTGCGCCCTCCCCTTTACAATTCAGCACTGTTCTAATTACACTGAAATGAAATTATGTGATTTTACAAAGTCATTGATTTGCAATAGGTTATTCACAAAAAAGTTCGACAATTCCCCGCCCGGCTTCCACGAAACATGAAAGCCGCTCTGGGAGCGGCTTTCGTCATTTTATTGAATTTGTATATTTGATGCAAATTGGAGCCAAATACAGTCTGGTAAAGGGTTTCGCAGGTTCGACTTTCCGCTCGGGTACTAGCATTTTCACCAATTTAATAGTAAAAATAAATTTGTCTGGCTAGAATATCAATCGTAATATTGCAATTGTATTATGGGACTTACTAAAACAGAAATTTTCACAGAAGAGCAAAACCGGTTGGCGACAATGCTTAAAGCACTTGCCCATCCTGCACGCATTGCTATTTTGCAGCAGATCATTAAAGCAAATGCCTGTATCTGCGGTCAACTAGTAGATGAGCTGGGTCTAGCACAAGCGACGATTTCTCAACATCTAAAGGAATTAAAAAACGCTGGTATTATCCAAGGCACTATTGAAGGTGTGACTGTATGCTATTGCATTGAGCCTACCGCTTGGAAAATAATGAAGAACAATATGGCTGCTTTCTTTGCATCCTACAACCCAACAACCTGCTGCTAAAAAAATTTCCCAATATCAATCGTCAAATTGCAATAAGACAAACAATATTTAAACAAACTTAAAACAGATATTATGAAAATCTCAGAACTCAAGCGCAATCTTAATGAAGTATCATCCATCAATTTCAAAATGCCTAATGGTACCTACCTGCCCTCACATTTCCACGTAACTGAAGTTGGATTGGTTACAAAGCATTTCATTGACTGTGGTGGTACTGAACGCAAAGAGACAGTAGCCAACTTCCAATTATGGGAAGCTGGAGATTACGATCATAAACTTGCCCCTCAAAAGTTTCTACACATCATCAATTTGTCGCACAAAATTCTTGGTGATGAAGACCTGTCAATCGAAGTAGAGTATCAACAAAATACAATTGGCAAGTTTGGACTCGAATTCGATGGTAATGATTTTTTACTTACAGAAAAGCAAACGGCTTGCCTCGCCCAGGACGCCTGTGGTATTCCGGATAAAGCGAAGTTGCAAATGGTTGATCTGGCTGCACCAGCTCAATCTTCCTCCTGTACGCCCGGTGGCGGTTGCTGCTAAATGATAACGTCTATGCACTTCCGAAAAATGACACCCGATGATTGGGAAAAGGTAAAAGATATCTATCTGCAAGGTATAGCTACCGGGAATGCCACTTTTCAGAAGGAAGCACCTTCGTGGGAAGAATGGGATAAAGGGCATATGGGTTTTAGTAGGATCATATCAAACGATGAGCGAAATAACATCACAGGCTGGTGTGCGTTGTCCCCCGTTTCATCCAGATGTGTATATGCAGGTGTAGCAGAAGTAAGCGTGTACGTTGCTACTGCCTATGCCGGAATGCAAATAGGTACCCGATTGCTACGACAGCTTATCACGGAAAGTGAAGCCAATGGTATCTGGACTTTACAGGCAGGTATCTTTCCTGAAAACAAGGCGAGTATCCGTATTCATGAAAAAGAGGGCTTCCGACTCGTAGGCTACCGCGAGAAGATCGGCCAAATGGATGGTATCTGGCGGGACACCTTATTACTAGAACGAAGAAGTAACGATATATAGCACATGAAAAAAGTATTAGTACTCTGCACCGGCAATAGTTGTCGCAGCCAAATCGCAGAAGGATATATCAGGCACTTCGCGGGAGATAGAGCCGAAGTTTATAGCGCCGGTGTGGAAACGCATGGCGTAAACCCTAAAGCAATTGAAATAATGGCCGAAGATGGTATTGATATCTCTGGCCATTCCTCAAATAATATTACAGAGTACTATGGGATGGACTTCGACTTTGTAATTACGGTTTGTGACAATGCTAAAGAGCGTTGTCCATTCTTCCCAACCAAGGCGCAAAAGTTTCATGAAAATTTCCCTGACCCTGGAAAAGCAACGGGTACAGAAGAAGAAATAATGGATGCCTTCAGATCCGTTCGTCAATTAGTAAAGGAGTATGCTCAAAAATTTGTAACCGACCACTTAAATTAAAATTGAATAATGTCAGCTAATAACTGTGCGCCCGCACATGAACGGAAGAAACTAAGCTTCCTTGATCGCTACCTTACCCTGTGGATATTCCTCGCTATGGCGATTGGTGTAAGTATAGGATATTTCATACCCAGCTCATCTACTTTTATCAATTCCTTTTCCAGTGGGACTACTAATATCCCTTTAGCAATTGGATTGATTTTGATGATGTATCCACCACTTGCGAAAGTTCGTTATGAAAAGATGGGGGAAGTGTTTAAAAATACGAAAGTGCTTGGCACCTCGCTCGTTCTTAATTGGGTGATAGGTCCAATCTTAATGTTCGTATTGGCAATCACCTTCCTGAACGGCTATCCCGAATACATGATTGGTTTGATCCTGATCGGACTTGCCCGCTGCATTGCAATGGTGGTGGTTTGGAATGAGTTGGCGGAGGGTAACCGTGAATATGCCGCTGGCCTGATTGCACTCAATAGTATTTTCCAGGTATTGCTATACAGCGTATATGCTTATGTTTTCATCACAGTATTGCCCCCGCTATTTGGCATTAAAGGTTTAGAAGTGAACATTACAATCGCTGAAATAGCCAAGAGTGTAGGTATTTACTTAGGGCTTCCCTTTGCGGCAGGTTTTATTAGTCGCTAC
This sequence comes from Taibaiella soli, assembly GCF_003236175.1. Classification (GTDB taxonomy): domain Bacteria; phylum Bacteroidota; class Bacteroidia; order Chitinophagales; family Chitinophagaceae; genus QKTW01. The sequence goes on from NZ_QKTW01000022.1 coordinate 87,588, forward strand.
GCTTTGATACGCTTAAAAGGGGAAGAGTGGTTTCAGAATAAATTCATACCATTTGTATCACCGATTACGCTGATTGCACTACTATTTACCATCATTGTTATGTTCAGCTTAAAGGGTGAACTAATCGTGCAAATTCCGATGGACGTTGTACGTATCGCTATTCCGCTGGTTATCTATTTTGCCATCATGTTCCTGGTAAGTTTTTTTGCTGGCAAGAAAATGGGAGCAGATTATTCTCAAAGCGCTTCTATCGCATTCACCGCCGCCGGTAACAATTTTGAACTCGCAATAGCTGTAGCGATCGGTGTCTTTGGTATTAATAGCGGGCAAGCCTTTGTAGGGGTTATCGGGCCACTAGTAGAAGTGCCGGCACTGATTGCATTGGTAAATCTTGCATTCTGGCTTCGGAAAAAATATTACAAATCAACACCAGCCCTTTAGCTGTGTGGCATAAATTAACCCAATGGAGGCATGACAATGGAAGCATTTGATGTGATTATTATTGGTGGTGGGCAAAGTGCATTAGCCTGTGCCTACTTTCTGCGCAGGACTGATCTTAGCTACATCATTCTTGACGATCAATTATATGCTGGCGGAGCTTGGCAGCAAGCATGGGATTCACTAACCCTCTTCTCGCCGTCCGAGTACAGTTCATTGCCGGGATGGATGATGCCCAAATCGCAATCAAAGTTTCCGACTAAAAACGAAGTGATCAGCTACCTGGCGGCATATGAAGAACGTTACAAGATTCAAGTGCGCAGACCTGTGGAAGTGAATGCAGTCTATCATAATGGGCTGGAATTTGAATTAAATACGTCTGCGGGAACTTACCGTTGCAAAGCCCTTATATCAGCAACCGGTAACTGGAATCATCCGATCATACCAGATGTACCAGGGAAGGAAGGCTACCAGGGAACTCAACTACATTCAGCCCATTATAAAAATGCCAACGATCTCATTGGGAAGAGAGTGCTGATCGTTGGTAATGGCAATTCAGGTGCGCAAATCCTTGCGGAAGTTTCTAAAGTAGCAACTACAGTCTGGGCTGTTCAGAAAGAACCTGAATACCTGCCTGACGAAGTAGATGGCCGAGTACTTTTCGATATTGCTTCAGCGAAATATCATGCCCTTCAATCAGGCAAAGACTTTGATGCAAAACAATACAGTCTTGGGAACATTGTAATGGTGCCCTCGGTTGTCGATGCAAGGGAACGAGACGTGCTGCACTACCGGAAAACTTTTCAATCAATGACACCTACGGGAGTCATTTGGGAAGACGGCACTACACAGGATTTTGATGCTATTATCTGGTGTACTGGTTTCAACCCTGCATTGGATCATCTGAAATCTTTGGGTATTATGAAGGATCAACAGATTGAAACAACAGAAACAAAATGCAATGCCCTGCCTGGACTATATCTCGTTGGATATGGCAATAAAACTGGGTTTGCATCTGCTACGCTGATTGGCGTAAGCCGCTCAGCACGAAGTACCGTTAATGACATTATAGAACATTTAAAACATACGAAATGAAAATCGCACTCTTTTCAGACATTCATGCCAATCTTCCGGCACTGGAAGCCTTTTTTAAAGATGTTGAAACGCGGAACACAGATGCCGTTTATTGCCTCGGCGATCTTGTAGGTTATAATATCTGGCCTAACGAAGTAATTGATGAAATCCGCAAACGCGGCATTCCAACTATTGCAGGAAATTATGACTGGGGCATAGGTAGGTCAAGCGACGATTGTGGTTGCGCTTATAAGACAGATGAAGAGAAGGCTATGGGTAAAATCTCAATCTCATATACTAACGAAGTTGTGAAAGACGAGCACCGCAATTACCTGCGCACCTTACCAGCGCATATCAGGCTGGAATATCAGTTGAACGAAGAAAAATTCAACGTGTTGTTAGTACATGGTAGTCCAAGAAAAGTAAATGAATACCTGTTTGAAGACCGTGACGAGAAAAGTATGCTTCGCATTATGGAAGGGGCAAATGCTGATATCATGTGCTTCGGTCATACCCATCAACCTTATCACCGCGTGCTGAGCTCGGGAACGGAAGGTAATAATCATTTCAGACATGCAATCAATATCGGGTCGGTGGGGAAGCCCAAGGATAAAGATCCAAGAGGTGGCTATGTAATTCTAACGATTCACGAAGACAGTTCATTGGATAACAAAGACAGTGTTCAGGTTGAGTTTGTCCGATTTGAGTATGATATTGAAAAGGCTGCGAAAGCTGTTGAGGATAGCCCGTTGCCAAATGAATACGCTGAAATGTTACGTAAAGGATAGTATATGACTATTGCACTTTTTTCAGACATCCACGCCAACCTACCTGCTTTTGAAGCAATGCTTCAGGACATGGACAGCCGTAAGCCCGATGCTGTTTATTGTCTTGGCGATCTTGTTGGGTATAATGTTTGGCCAAATGAAGTTATAGCTGAGATCCGCAAACGAGGTATCGCTACCCTGAAAGGCAATCACGATGAGAAAGTTGAAAAGCTAAAGACCACCGCAGATAGCCTAAAAGAACCAGGTAAGAAATATGCCTACCATTTGATCGATGGAGAAGGAAGAGCTTATTTGAAAACACTTCCAGCACATATCAGGTTGGAATATAAGCTGAATGATTCTCCTTTGAGTCTTGTATTCGCTCATGGCAGCACCCGCAGCATCGATGAATACGTATTGGTCGATATGGATGAAAATTATTTGTTGGAAATGATGGACGAAGCAAACGCAGATCTGTTGTTTGTAGGACATTCCCATAAGCCTTATCACCGGATACTTACAACTGGAAACGGACATTACAAGCACGTCATAAACATCGGGTCGGTTGGGAAGCCCAAAGATGGCGATCCACGAGGGTGTTATGTTCTGCTTACCATTAGTGACAGCAGTTCTGTTGCGGAAAAGGATAGTATTCAGGTAAGCTTTATACGATTTGAATACGATGTAGAAAAGGCTGCACAAGCAATTGAGAAAAGTATTCTACCCGTAGAATTTGCGGACGCATTGCGCAAGGGGGTTTAATTAGTTCAGATGTTTTAACTAGAATTGTTCATCGTTAAACTGGGTTAGTATAATATGTAAATTTGTTCTACCTTTGAACCAATAAAGGTAATGGTGTCCTACCTACCTAACCGCCCGTAACAAGGCTGATGGCGCCTACAAATTAAATTACTCTGCATAATGCGGGTATGTAAATTATTTGTAGGCTTATGAACAAACAATTCAAATTTTCAGAACAATTTCATATTACCCGCCACTTATTAAAGTGGACGTTGCTTGTGATGCCTCTTGCACTTATCGTAGGATCACTTGTTGCATTATTCCTGTGGCTATTGGATAAAGCAACACTTTTTCGCTGGCATCATGACTGGTTATTGTGGTTATTACCTGTTGCAGGTATTGCTATTCACTTTCTTTATAAGCTTTGGGGCAAGAACTCGGAAGGGGGAAATAACCTTATCATGGATGAGATTCATGAACCAGGCGGCGGAGTTCCGTGGCGAATGGCACCTTTAGTTATTCTTTCAACCGTCATTACGCATCTGTTCGGTGGATCTGCGGGGCGAGAAGGGACTGCGGTACAGGTTGGTGGCAGCATCGCAGCTGGTGCGGGTAAATTACTAAAGTTGTCACCTGCTGATATTAGAATCATGCTCATGGCCGGTATTGCTGCTGGCTTCGGTGCCGTGTTTGGGACGCCTATTACCGGTGCCATATTTGCCCTGGAAGTCCTGGCTATTGGCAGGATAAAATACGATGCACTTTTACCCTGTCTGATGGCAAGTCTGTTTGCCGATATTGTAGTTGGAACCTGGGGTATTCATCATACCCATTATCACATTCTTCTAAGGGAAATTCCACCAAGCATCCTCTCCTTTCTCCACTTCGATTTGTTGCTCCTGTTGAAGGTGATTATTGCAGGTATTGCTTTCGGATTGGCCAGCAACTTTTTTGCCACACTGACGCACGGGATCAAGCATCAGAGCAATAAGTGGATAAAGCAAAAATGGCTTATACCGGTAATTGGCGGGTGTACTGTTATTGCCCTTACTTATGCAGTTGGCACCAGTGATTATCTTGGCCTTGGTGTCAATTCCTCTAATCCAGGTGGCAATTCTATCGTTAATGCTTTTAATATAGGTGGCGCTACTTCATTCAGCTGGTTCTGGAAATTGCTTTTTACTTCCATCACGTTAGGTATGGGCTTTAAGGGTGGTGAAGTAACACCTTTGTTTTTCATCGGTGCAGCATTAGGCAACACATTGGCGGTCTTATTAGGTGTTCCCATAGATCTGTTAGCTGGTCTGGGGTTTATTGCTGTTTTTGCAGGTGCTACCAATACGCCGCTTGCTTGTACATTAATGGGGGTTGAATTATTTGGTGGGGAATACATACTCTACTATGCGGTGTCCTGTTTTACTGCCTACTACTTCAGCGGTCATACAGGGATCTATACATCGCAACGGATTGCTGTAGGTAAGCAACCAGATTACAAATTTCAGGAAGGACAAACCATCACTCAACTTAACAATCATGAATATAAAAATTAGCACGGATAAGCTCGGTTCGCTGCGCATTTTCATAAAAGCCAACGATATGCTTCCGGCAACCTCTTTTTGGTATAAGCTATTCCCCATAAACCTATCCAGATACCTTATTAAGCAGGCTAAATTATCCGGGATAAGGGCTGCGAATATCCTGACGACACAGGCAGGCTATTGTAACGGGAGCGCTATCCAGACATGGGGTGTTGAAACCGGAAGCTATAAGCTGACTTTGTGCGTTGAACTTGTAGATACACTTGAAAAGCTGGAAGATTTTTTTCGTAATCATCAAACTCTTCTTAAAAATAAGTTAGTGCTTTTCCGGGAGCTGGAACGATGGCAGTCCGAGTCGCAAGACGATAAAACTACTTAGATGCTTAGCCGGAACGATCTCAAGGTGCCACACAACCAAATGTTTTTATCATCCACTATCAATTGTTGAATACTATGAAAATAAAACAAGTCAAAGCCCGCGAAGTGCTTGATTCAAGAGGTAACCCAACCGTATCCGCCGACGTGGTGCTGGAAGACGGAAGCTTTGGTACAGCCATGTGCCCATCCGGCGCAAGTACCGGCGAGAAAGAAGCTGTAGAGCTTCGTGATGGCGATCAGCATCGTTACAATGGTAAAGGGGTATTGAAGGCGGTTAGCAATATAAACGATGAGATAAGCAATGCCTTAACTGGTCGGGATGTGGAATCGCAGGAAGCCTTCGATAAGCTATTAATTGAACTAGATGGTACACCCTTCAAATCAAAGCTAGGTGCTAACGCGTTGTTGCCGGTTTCAATGGCTTTTTCACGGGCGATGTCACATTCACGCAAGGTTCCGCTCTACCGCCAGTTATACGAACGCAGAGATTATATCATGCCGGTACCTTGTATGAACGTAATTAATGGTGGAAGGCACGCAGACAATAACCTCGACTTTCAGGAGTTTATGATTGCGCCACATAACGCATCGTCATTCCGGGAAGCCATTCGCATGGGTGAGGAAACGTTTCATGCGCTGAAGGGCATATTAAAGGCAAAAGGTTACTATACCGGCGTGGGCGATGAAGGTGGCTTTGCCCCTAACCTAAGTACAAATGAAGAAGCTGTAGAGCTGATACTGGAATCTATTGTTAAGGCAGGCTATGATCCGGGGAAAGACATTTCTATTTGCTTAGACCCTGCGGCCAGCGAGATGTGGGATGGCAGCAAGTATCTTTTCTACAAAAGCACGCAACAACGCATGGAGTCGTCCGAATTAATTAGCCTGTGGCAAAGCTGGGTCACTAAATATCCGATTGTGCTGCTGGAAGATGGTATGGGAGAAGACGACTGGCAGGGCTGGAAGCAGCTTACCCAGGCAATGGGTAAAAACATCGAGCTCGTCGGCGATGATATTTTCTGTACAAACCCCGCTATTCTTCAAAAAGGAATTGACGAACGAGTGGCCAATTCGATTTTGATAAAGCTCAATCAGATAGGCACTGTCACCGAAACACTGGATACCATCCGACTCGCAAATAAGCATGGCTATCACCAGTTCCTTTCGCACCGAAGCGGGGAAACAGAAGACACCTTTTTGGCCGATCTCGCTGTTGCAAGTAACGCAGGTCATTTGAAGACTGGCAGCGGTTGCCGGAGTGAGCGTATCGCCAAGTACAACCGGCTTTTATTGATCGAAGAAGAATTAGGAGTGGCAGCAACGTTTGCCGATGGAGAAACATTTAAAAACTGGAATAATAAATAGCTGTTGAAATGCTCCGTCAAGCGATTTTTTAAACATTGAGCATAATAACAAACCCTAAACTTCAAAAATAACCAGATGAAACTTGCTTTTATCAGCGACATACACGCTAATCTTCCAGCCTTAACCGCTGTGCTAATGGATATGGAACGCCATCAACCTGACGATATTTATTGCCTCGGCGACCTCGTCAATTTTGCCGGTTGGGATAATGAGGTAATCAACCTTGTGCGAGAAAAAAGGATAACCTGTATCCAAGGCAACCATGACGAAGGAATTGGCTATAGGAAAAACAATTTTTCTTTCTCTTACAGCAATGAGGCACAAAAAAATTTTGGGTACGCTTCCATTAAGAAAGTAAATACAGCTATAACTGAAGAGCACCGCAGTTTTCTGTCGGGACTTCCCTTCATGCTGCAACTGGAGTTTCAATTTCCTTTTCATCACATACGGTTGGCAATGGTACATGGAAGCACTTCATCAAATAATGAATACATACAGGAAGATATCGCAGAGGAGAACCTTCTGGATATGATGGCCTATATAAATGCGGATATCTTGCTAATGGGTCATACACACATACCTTACCACAAAACCATTTTCCTGGAGGATGAAAACAGGAAGATATACCGTCATGCGATCAATGCCGGCTCTGTCGGCAAACCGAAGCAGGACAATACTCACGCTTGCTATTGCCTGGTAAATATAGATCACCATACAGACATCAGCGATCCGGCTTCTGTGCAGGTACAATTTCAATTTGTTCCCTATGACACCCAACCGGTAATTGCCAAAATAAAAGAAATGGGTCTATCAAACACCTATGATGATTTTTTGCTTAGATAATAACGAAAACTGTACTATTCAAAATTTCTCCAGAAACACCAGCTTATTTTGTAAAGCAAAAGCACTTAAATATTTCCACATTCATGTCATTACCCGAATACGACCTGCATATCTTAAATAGTATAAATCATAACAGGATAAAATCATTAGACCTTGTTTTTATCGGCATTACAGATTCTGCTTACCTGGTAGCCCTAATGATACCGCTGTTGCTGTTGCTATATGCTCTATTTAAAAGCAAGCCTTTACTCAAAAAGAAAGCTTTGCAGATGCTGGCATCTTTGGCCTTTAACACCCTTGTCATTACCCTATTAAAATATACAATCAACAGGCAGAGGCCCTTTGAATTGGACAGCACCATTGAAAAGCTGACTGGCGGTGGCAGTCCTTCCTTTCCTTCTGGCCACACTTCTGACGCTTTTCTCATAGCAACCTGTATGGTATTACTATTTGGTGGACAGAGGTGGTCCTTAGTCCTTGTATGGATTTGGGCTGTTGCCGTAGCTTATTCGCGCATAGTCCTGGGTGTGCATTTTCCAAGTGATGTAATAGCTGCCATGCTAATCGGGGCATTAAATGCACTGGCTGTTCATTTTTTCTTACTTAAAAAACGCACTAAACAGCAAACGAATGTTGGAACAATTTAAGGAATGTGACACGGCGGTCTTATTATTGGTAAACGGTCATCATAATTTATTTTGGGATCGGGTAATGTGGTTTGCAAGCGGCGAAACAAGCTGGATACCCCTCTACGTTTTTTTGCTTTTTGTTTTGATAAGCTATTACAAAAAGCAGAGCTGGAGTTTAATATTCCCTATTATCCTACTGATAATAATGAGCGACCAACTTGCTTCCGGGGTTATTAAACCACTAACAGAGCGACTGCGCCCCAGCCATCAACCCGGATTGGAACCGTTATTGCATTTTGTAAATTCATACCAGGGTGGGACATATGGTTTCGTTTCTTCTCATGCCTGCAATTTTTTTGCTTTGGTAACCTATTTGTCAATGGCCACTGCAAAACGGATATTATGGCTTCCTTATCTGCTCTTTCCGATTGCAGCATTGGTAACATATAGCCGCGTGTATCTTGGCGTACATTATCCTTCGGACGTTCTTGTGGCAGCAATTTTGGGCATATTTATAGGTTGGGTCATTTCAAAACTTTATAATCGTTTAAACCAGGCAATTCAAACGAAAGCTAGCACTAATAAAATTTCAGCATGAAATCTATCACCCGCACCGTCTGGATTCTATCCCTGGTAAGCCTTTTTACGGATACCGCCAGTGAAATGTTGTATCCTGTGATGCCATTATACTTAAAAAGCATTGGCTTTTCTATTGTTCTGATCGGCATACTGGAAGGTCTTGCGGAAGCCACCGCCGGATTAAGCAAAGGGTATTTCGGCAAATTATCCGACCACACAGGAAGGCGGATGCCCTTTGTACAATGGGGATATGCACTGAGCGCACTATCAAAGCCATTAATGGCATTTTTTATTTTTCCAGCATGGGTGTTCTTTGCACGAACTATAGACAGGTTCGGTAAGGGATTGCGTACAGGCGCGAGGGATGCGGTACTTTCTGATGAAGCTACACCTACTACAAAAGGCAAGGTGTTTGGCTTCCACCGTTCAATGGATACATTAGGCGCAGTTATTGGCCCATTGGTGGCATTATTATACCTACAGTTTCATCCCGGTAATTATAAGACTTTGTTTTTAATCGCTTTTGCACCCGGCGTATTGGCAGTTGTATTCGCCATGCTGTTAAAGGATAAAAACAAAAAAAACATTTCCGGCACAAAAAAAATTACTTTCTTTTCTTTCCTGCATTACTGGAAAAGCAGTCCTTTAGTATATAAAAAACTGGTTATCGGTTTGTTGGCTTTTACCCTTTTTAATAGTTCTGATGTATTCCTACTTCTAAAAGCAAAACAGGCGGGGTTAAGTGATAGCCAGGTGATCACCGTCTATATATTTTACAACCTTGTTTACGCGGTATTCGCATTGCCCATTGGGATACTGGCAGACAAAATTGGCTTGAAACGGATATTCTTGGGTGGGCTACTGCTTTTTTCAATAGTCTATTTTGGTATGGTGTTTCTACAAGCCAAATACCTGTTCTTTGGATTGTTCTTCCTCTATGGTGTATATGCCGCATCAACGGAAGGTATATCCAAAGCATGGATCAGCAATATTACCAGTAAACAGGACACGGCTACGGCAATAGGCACGTATTCAGGATTTCAAAGCATTTGTACCCTGCTGGCCAGTTCTTTGGCTGGTCTTCTTTGGTTTGAGTTTGGAGCAAAAACTACTTTTCTGGTTTCAGCGTCAGCAGTAGTTTTAGTCATCATTTATATAGCCTTTATTCCTTTTCAGAAATTCCAGTTGAGCGCATGTAATTAAGTTTTATTATCGGATTTGGTATCAAATTTTGCTTAACTTTTTTCTTACTAATGGCAACCAGTATTTTTTCGCCCTTGTTAAATGATTCGTTTGCTTCCATATTTTTTCATTTTCAAAAATAAATTATCATGTGGGTTGTTTATGCTTTACTCTCTGCGCTCTTCGCTTCTCTTACTGCAATCTTTGCCAAGATCGGGATAAAGGGTGTTGATTCTGATCTTGCTACTGCCATCAGAACGGTTGTAATCCTGATCCTTGCATGGGGGATTGCCTTTTTCAGAGGCGGTATTTCGTCGATTGGCAGTTTGTCAAAATTTAATTTGTTGTTCCTCGTTTTGTCCGGCCTGGCAACAGGACTTTCCTGGGTGTTTTATTACAAAGCTTTGCAGCTTGGCAATGTCTCTCAGGTGGCACCAATTGATAAGCTTAGTATTGCACTCACTTTAATTCTGGCTTTTGTCTTTTTAAAAGAACCACTTACGACAAAGACATTGATTGGTGCGGGGTTGATTATTTCAGGTACGCTGGTGCTTATCTGGAAGGCGTAAACAAATTACTGAAAGAGCGCATGAAAAGGAAATTTCAACTCTATATTTCCAAAAGGCATTGTTTATAAAAAGTGCCACTACTTCTTGTTACTAAATCTTCTTAAAAGGAAATAGCCGGAGAAACCATAAATAGTTGAAGCGATTAAAATGGCGAACTTTTATTCTACTTGTACTTCTGCCTTATTAAAGGAAAGTAAAGCTATGAATATAGATATGGTGAATCCAATGGGTCGGGTTATTGCAGTCGCTTGTTCGGGTGTAGCGATGAAGCTGCCCAAACTTAATAGTGCCTTTGAGTTCTTGGTGGCGCTGTATTCGGACATCTATTGTGGCTTATTTAACTTGAGCAAATTGAACCATCCACCAAATAATTAACTATGAATGAATGGTTTTGTGTCAAACTTTATCTGATTTTGCAACAAGTTGCAACAAATAGCAACAAGTATTTAGACCATTGTAGCACAGTTTGAAATTGAAAATCAGTTGTTTATTGTTTACTACAATTGCTACAAACTAAAGTGCAGAGAAAAAGGATAGATTTGAGCGTAAAAAAAGGAAAGCAATAAAGCCTTCCTTTTTACAATTCAGCACAACGCTTATTACATCGACATGAAATTATGTGATTTTACGAAGTCATTGATTTCCAATAAATTAGTGACGAAAAAGTTCGACAATTCCCCGCCCGGTTCCACAGGATACGAAAGCCGCTCTGAGAGCGGCTTTCGTCATTTTATTGAATTTATATATTTGATGTGAATTGACACGAAATCCAGTCTGGTAAAGGGTTTCGCGGGTTCGATTTTCCGCTTGGGTACCAGCATTTTCGCTAAAAAAATAATAGAATTAGTGTAACGGGTGAAGATGAAATAATCCGGGTCATTGAGGTGCAAACGTACCTGAAAACTTTATTTTTACCTAACATATAAGACATCCATCCTTCAGCGTAATTTAAGTTGTAGTTTAATGACCCAACTCCAAGGGCTAAGGGCGGCTGTATTTACACAACAAAAGGTCATCTGTGGAGATGCCATCGCAAATAGCTATAAAAAATGCACCCTTTTCTTCAAATAAAAGATAAAAGTGACCAAGGCAAATTTTTAAAGGTTAGTCGTTTTCGGAAAGACATCCGAAAGACAGAACCGCACAAACATAATAGCTATGTAGAACTGGTTTATTTATCAGGAGGAGAAGGAACCCATACCATAGATCATTGCTGCTATCAAGTTCAACCACCGGTCATCTTCCTTATTCGCAGGGAGCAGGTACACCATTGGGAATTGACTACTGAACCGGATGGCTTTGTCATGATACTCAAAAAAGCATTTTTAGATCAGAGCCTGGACGGAGAACTGAAATCCTTGCTGACCCAACTAAGCAGCTTTCCTTGTTTGCTGGTAAAAGACTTTCATAGTATTGAACAGTTTTTTGAACTACTTGCCACTGAAACCAATGTCACAGTTCAGGAAGGGTTGCTGAAAGCCCTTCTTGCGAAAATTTTGGATGTGTCCGATCCATTGAGCAATAGCAGGAACAAAGATGCTGACCTTTTTGAAGCATTCAGGGAACTTCTTAGCCAAAACGTGGGGCTTAGAAACAGTGTTGGTTATTATGCAGAGCAATTGCATACCACCCCTCAAAATCTGAATGCGCTGTGCAGGAAGTCCCTTAACGTGTCGGCAAGTGAGCTGCTTTCAGAATATATCATTAGTGAAGCTAAGAGATTATTGCTCTACACAGGAAACTCAGTTGCCGAGGTCGCTTATTTATTGGGATTTAAAGACGCTTCCCATTTTGTAAAGTATTTTAAACGATACACCTTAAATACACCTACTACATTCCGTAAACAGTAAATGGTACCATTCTATTTTCAAATAGACCAGAATAGTAACTGATTATTGTACGAATTTTGTCGGGTAATAAATTTCGTCCTTTAAATCTCGCAAAATGAAACGGATACCTGGTGTTGTCGGAATACTATTACTGTTTACCGCGTGTAATTCGGGAACTGACAGGCAGGAACAACTGCAAACAAGAATTGACAGCCTGCAACAACAATTGGACAATTCTTATAAACCGGGATTAGGGGAGTTTATGAGCGGGATACAGGTCCATCATGCAAAACTATGGTTTGCCGGTACTAACAATAACTGGAAGCTGGCTGATTTTGAAATAAATGAAATTGAAGAATCGCTGGAAGCTGCGCAAAAATACTGTGCAGACAGGCCGGAAGTTAAGTCGATACAGATGATAAGTCCGGCGATGGATAGCGTTAAGAATGCAGTCGGGCAACAAAACGCACTATTATTCAAAAGCAGTTATATCCTTCTAACTAATACCTGCAATAACTGTCACCGGGCTACGCAGCATGAGTTTAATGTGATTACAATTCCTTCTGCTCCGCCTTTTACTAATCAAAGTTTTCAATCGGCTCGATAATGTTATTTCAAAAGATTATACGCAGCGATAATGCAGCAACCACAATAATTATCCGCTTGATGGTCGGTGCCGTGTTCCTTTCTGAAGGCATACAGAAGTTCTTATTTGCAGAAAAGCTGGGTGTTGGTCGATTTGCCAAAATAGGCATCCCTAATCCTGATTTTTTCGCTCCTTTTGTTGGCACGTTTGAGATCATTTGTGGTACCCTCATTTTAATCGGGCTATGCACAAGGCTCGCCGCCATTCCTTTGCTTGCGATTATGCTGGTGGCCATTGCCACTACTAAAGCGCAACTTTTAGCTGATAATGGGTTCTGGTCTATGCTCCATGACAGCAGAACAGACTGGTCTATGCTATTGGGCTGCATCTTCCTGATCCTAAAGGGTAGCGGTGGATATTCCCTGGATCGCAAATTAAGTCAGGTATGATGGTGAACCTGTATGATTATGACCTGACCTTGTTGCGATTAATCCATCACAGCCGGATAACAGCTTTAGATATGCCCTTATACTGGCTATCCTTCGTTAATACTTTTGTAAGCATAGGCATTTTGCTTTTTCTCCTCTTCCTGTCATTCAAAAGAAGAGCTATACTGCCCTTGTTCCTGAAAATATTAACCGTCTTCCTGATTTCCGCTTTAATGGTATGGCTGATTAAAAATATAATGTTTCGGCAGCGTCCGTTTATTACCTATACGGACATTCAGAAATTATCTGAAGCGGGCAGTGCTTCATTCCCTTCCGGTCACACCACCGAAGCCTTCGCAATGGCTTTCGCTATTTCCTTTTTAAGTGGCAGGTGGTGGTTAGTTCTTCTTGTATATACCTGGGCATTGCTTGTTGCCTACAGCCGTATTGCTTTAGGGGTACATTACCCTTCTGATGTGCTGGGTGGCATGGTGTTGGGGACGTTCATTGCTTTCATCACATTAAAACTGACCAACAGGCTGCAATGGAAAAGAAAAATGAACTGATAGAAGTAGCGAAAGTATTCTTCCGGCTGGGTTGTATCGGTTTCGGCGGCCCTGCAGTGCACATTGCTATGATGGAAGAAGAAGTGGTGCGTAAACGTAAATGGTTGTCGCAGGAGTATTTTTTAGACCTGGTGGGCGCTACAAACCTTATACCTGGGCCGAACTCTACAGAGATGACTATGCACTGTGGGCATGAAAGGGCAGGCTGGAAAGGATTGATTGTAGCCGGGCTTTGTTTTATCCTACCGGCAGTACTTATAACTGGTGTATTTGCCTGGGCATATCAGCAATATGGTAAGCTGCCGGAGGTAACACCATTTATTTACGGGATCAAGCCTGCTATTATTGCTGTTATCGTTTCGCTGATGATTAGCCTGGGAAAAAAGGCATTGAAGTCCTTAGTATTAGGTGTAATTGGAATTTCAGCAGCGGTGCTTGCACTAATGGGTATCAATGAAATACTGATACTGTTTGGTGGTGGCGTAGTAGGCATTTTGCTATATCTTTTACAGAACCGCCGGAGTACTGTAAACAGTGTCATTCCTTTTATCTTACTACAGGCAGGAGGACTTTCAGATGTAGGCTTTAACTGGAAGTTATTCTGGATATTTCTGAAAGTGGGCGCAATACTTTATGGCAGCGGCTATGTGTTGTTTGCGTTCCTGGATGCTGAACTGGTCAGTAAAGACCTGTTGAGTAAACAGGAACTTATTGATGCAATTGCCGTTGGGCAGCTCACACCAGGCCCTGTATTTTCATCAGCAACATTTATTGGCTGGCAGATAGCTGGCCTTCCGGGGGCTATTGCAGCAACGGCAGGCATCTTCCTGCCATCTTTTCTTTTTGTAGCACTGTTGAATCCGTTGATCCCGAAACTAAGGCAGTCAAAGTTCATGTCTGTTTTCCTGGATACTGTTAATATTATATCTGTAGCCTTAATTCTTGCTGTATGTGTTGAAATGGGTAAAGCAACTATTGCAGATTGGAGGTCGGTTACTATTGCAGTCGCTGGTTTTGGTGTAGCGATGAAGTTTCCCAAACTAAATAGTGCCTTTGTAGTTCTTGGAGGTGCTGTATTAGGATATTTATTGTGGCTAATCTAACTTGAGCAAATTGAACAATCCACCAAGATAATTAACCATGAATGAATGGTTTTGTGTCAAACGTTATCTGATTTTGCAACAAGTTGCAACAAATAGCAACAAGTATTTAGACCATTGTAGCACAGTTTGAAATTGAAAATCAGTTGTTTATTGTTTACTACAATTGCTACAAGCTAAAGTGCAGAGAAAAAGGATTTGAGCATAAAAAAAGGAAGGCAATAAAGCCTTCCTTTTTACAATTCAGCACAACGCTTATTACACCGACATGAAATTATGTGATTGTATGAAATCGTTGATTTCCAATAAATTATCAACAAAAAAGTTCGACAATTCCCCGCCCGGTTCCACCAGAATGTAAAAGCTCCTCAATTGAGGAGCTTTTTTGTTTTGATATAATTTACACAACGCTTTTATTGTACTTTTAAAACGGTTTACAATATCCTGTCTTAATGTCTGCGAAAGTGCTGCGTTTGCTATTTTTCATTTCATCTACCATTTTATTGTTCGCGTGTAAACCGGAGCGGCTTTCAGTAATTAAATTAAATGGTAAGCAAGGCTGTATCAACAAGAGAGGGCATATCATTATTCCGGCTGAATGGGATTATGTTTGTTTGTCGCCAATCCGATATCGTTTAATCCCGGTCGAAAAAGATAGTATGTATGGTTATATAACAAGGAAGGGAACGATTGCTATTCCATTGCGGTATTCAGATGCTAATAACTTTCAGGAAGGCCTGGCCGCCGTAATGATCGGTAAAAAATATGGATTTATTAATACTAAAGGACAGACTGTTATTCCATTTCTGTATGACGATATATTTGACGGGTTTTCAAACGGCCTTTGTGATTTTCAAATAAAAGATAGTTGTGGTTATATTAATCACAAAGGTGAAGTGGTGATACCTGCACAATATAGAATATGCTATCCATTCATGTCCCGCTACGGCCAAGTGATGACGTTTGATCATGAGTCAAAGCTTATCGATAAAACAGGGAAGACATATGCTTACGAGGAAATTGGCGAATCGTACAGGCTTTGGCGACCTAGAAATTCTTACCCTGGAAGCTTTGAAGATTCAAACGGGCGGGGACGGAAAAATCAAGCGGGAAAAATCATTGTGCCGGCAATTTATTTGACCACTTGCAATCTGCGAGAAGGAATGTATGTGGTGGAAGATAAAAATAGGAAGTGTGGTGCTTATAATGAAAAAGGGGAAATGGTGATTAGCCCTAAGTTTGATTTTCTGAATAGTTTTTACGAGGGAAAAGCGGTGTTTAAGTTGGATGGGAAATGGGGATACGTTGACCGTAAAGGACGAATTGTAATCGCCGCGCAATTTGACGAAGCATATGATTTTCATCATGGGCGGGCCTATGTAGAAATCGATGGCAAGGTCGGGTTTATTGACCGGAAAGGTCGGCTAAAAATTAAGCCGATATTCGAACCTTGTTATTGGTCGGGCTTTTGGTAGCGATCGCGACGTCTTTGTTGCGTTTTAGTTGAGCGAAGTCTCCAAGCTTCGTTCTGTCTGATTCGGTCTCCTGACCGCAAGATGTAAGTAGCTTTTAGCCGGTCGTGAGACCGGTCACCGCTGCGACAAAGTCCGGAGACTTTGCCGAACAAGGGTTTCTGAAAACCTACGTATTTTTAGGAAGAGGAGGCCATATGCTGTCGCCCTCGTAATTTTATTTCAATGGAAGATAATTCAATCCAAATAACGCTGTGCTTCGAGGATGTGACCTATGACAATTTGGTAGAACAAATTGCTCCAAATATTTTTCGCATGCTCGAAAATGATATTCTGGATGAGCGGTTAACTTATGGAACGGAGTTTGAGACGCAGACCAATGAGGAAGGTGTACATCGCATTGTCAATATTCTTAAGGAATCGGATTACGTTGTCTATAGACTTTGGTTGTCGTCCCAAATTCCAATAGAGGCATATCGTTTAATTGGAGATGAAATTATGAAGCATGGCGGATATTGGCAGGTAGACATGGGCAGCATTGCGTCGGCGAATTTGCCACGAGATTGTGAATTTGATCTCGACGCAGCTTTGAAAATGGTGTATGAAGCTTATGGGAAAGACAGATAGTCGTCAGTCGGGAGACTGACCATGTGTTGACACAGGTGGCCCTTCGGAACACCTGCGCCAGCGAAGCACAGGACAAGGGAAGCACAGGAGCGCTCCACTAACTCCTGCGCCAGTATTATAACATAAGAACGTATCGACTTATTAACGTATCAACCTTTCAACGTATCCTCCCCCAACTGCTCCATCACTTTCCGATACCCGTCAATAATCTCATCCAGTTTGCTGTTTTGTTTTTTGATATGACGTGGGCGAACGTAAAACCAGTTGAATAAAATCCATGCGCCAGTGAGGCCGTATGCGAGCAGTGCACCTGAGAAACTCATTTTGACGGCGTACTCGTACATATACAGTGCGAGTCCTGCCGAGAGTAAAATGAAATAAAGGGACAGGATCAGGGTCTGCATTTTTTTCTGTTGTTGTTTTACCGCCATCCAATGATCAATGTATTCCGTATTAGTCTCCGCCATGTTGACGGCGCGAAACATCCCGATGCTTTGCGTCGATGCAACGACAAATAGCAATATGGCTAACAGTATCAGCACAAGTCCGATTTTTGTAGTGATCAGTTGTGGCTGGAAGCGTATCCATACGCCAATGATAAACGCAGCGGTAAAAATGAGCGCGATGATGCAGAGCAACATTTTTATAGTAGCGGTCTTTTTAAACTTACCTGCGGTGTGGTGCAGTGCTTCTATATCGGGCTTTGGAGCAGATTGCTGTTGCCAGAGATCTTTTAGATTATCGAAGTTCATTGTCTTTAAATTTTTGCGCCAGACGATCCTTAATGCGATGCATTTTCACCCGCACGTTTACTTCGGAGATACCCACGATCTGTGCGATCTCTGCTTGTTTGATGCCTTCCAGCTCTAATGAAATAATGATCCTGTCAGTTTCCGGCAGTTGGGAAATACAGCGATAAAGGAATTGTAACTGAGGCTCAATATTCTCTTGTTTTTGTTCGGCCAGGTGAATCGGTACTTCTGTTTTTTGATATCGTTTTTCGCGTTCTATCTGCCGGAGGCAAATATTACTTGCGATGCGGAATATCCAGGTGCCGATGTTTGACTCATTTCTGAAGGTCGGGAGTTTTTGCCAGACGGTGATAAAGGTCTCCTGTGCCATGTCTTGTGCCTGTTCGTAGTCATTCACATAACCCATACACAGGCGGAATATTTTTTGCCAGTAGTCAGTGTAAATCTGTTCAAAAATCATTTCTTGGTGGGTTGGAGGAAATCGCTCAGTTGTTGAAGATACCATTCCTTGTCGTCATATTGAATAAAGTGGAGGCCTTTGCTGGCATATTTCAGCTGCGCTGTAGGCATGTTTTGATATTGCTGCGCAATGCCACCGATCAATACAAATTGAGGTTCCAGTAAAATCAGCGCAGGACATTGAATGCTTTTAATTTTCTCGCGAAGGTCAGTATTGGAGAAATCGCAGAACATCGTTGCGAAAGTCTTACGGTCAGATTTCATGCTCCAATCCACAGCTGAAGCACGTTTGGTTGAATCGGCCATTAGTTGCGTCATCGTCATAACCTGCATTGCGTGAAACTGACTGTCGGGCATGCTGGTCATTTGTTTTACCACTGGTGAGCAATCATTGTTTTCTTTTGATTGAAAAGCGGGATTACGTAAAGCGGCCAGACAAGGTAATACATCAACTACAACAATTTTTCCGATTGACTGCGGATAATCTGCTGCTAGTGCGAGTGCCAGTCCGCCACCCATGCTGTGACCAATGACAATCGGATGGTCTAATTTTTTGTCTTTGATGAAATTTGCAATCGCCAGTTCCCAGTTATGAAAAGAAGGGTCAGCTGATGCTGGAACGCCGGCAAAGCCTGGCATGGTTAATGTATAACAAGTGAAATCTTTTTCAAAAACGGCTTTCGTATCATCCCAAACTTTACCGGAGCAAGCGAAGCCAGGAATAAAAACAATGGCTTGTTTGCCTTTGCCGCTTATTTGTATATCAAACGGGTAACTCGCTGCATGTCCGGTTTTCAGGATAAAGAATGACAGTGCGATCAGTGCCAGGCGAATGAGGATTTTCATGATTTTTTTCTTTTTAGATACGGGACTGGGAGGAATGTTACAGTCTGTCTTAAAAAAAGTTTGGTAAAGGTTAAAAAGGTTAAAAAGTTAAAGGGTTAGATCGTCGCGAGGGTGGAATTGTTTTTACGTAAAAAAAGAGCAAAGACTTTTGGGTTCTTTGCTCCTTATTCATCTTTGCGGGGAACTTTCTCACTGGGTAAGCTTTAAGCTTTGTGCTTTCAGCGTTAATTCGTTTTCGCGAAATTAGAGTACTCGCTGAGCGTCTCCATTGGTGCTTCCTGGCCAAGGAATTTTACAATCAAATTAAGGTCTTCGCTTTGCGGCAGATAGCGTTTCATTTCTTCGTTGTAGTTGTATTTAATCACCAGATCAAGTTTAGAGGCATTGAAGATTTTAATTTTTACAGGCTTTTCATTCAACGTCTGCAATTGTTCCAATCTTTTTGTCTGCAAATTAATGGTAAGATAATTGCGACAATCTTTTAGAAAAGAAGCTTCACTGGGAAGGCCAGTGGGGTCCAGTTTGTAGCTGATCACCAATTGGTCCGGCGTTTCTTTTTCTACTTTCATTGATGCCTCGTCAATTTTACTACCGTTGGGTACTGGTTTGCTGTGATCTTTATTAAATTTTTTGATATCGGCATCTGTTGGGACTTTTCCTTCTACTGCAGTCAGTATCCAGCGGTTGCCGACTGGTTTGGTGGGATCATATTTCGCAGTTGTAACCTTTTGTTTTTCATTGGCCGTACTGGTGTATTTATAATCGTACGAAAGATCATCTGGTGTTTTTTTAATAGAAGGATCCAAAATCGTCTGATCAATATTGTACTTCTCAAACGCAGCAACAACAGTCGCTTTCTGAGCAATCATTTTTCCCGACATGGCGAGGAACGGAACAAGCAGCAGTAGTTTTTTCATTTGGTTAAATGGTTAATTAGTTAAATGGTTAATTCAGTTGAAGAGGTAATCGGGTAGCTCAGTTAAAAGAATTAATAGGTTAAAAGCGTGCGAGTAATAATTTTTTGGGAGCACTCCCCACGATTTAACCCTTTAGCCTATTATCCCCGAAGCCAGGCATTTTTTAATTGCTCTTTTGCTTTATTATCGAAGCGATATCCCGGACCATCTGTGTAGTTTAGTTTCACTTTTCCTTTTAGTGTCATCGGTTTGCTATTGCGAATTATGGACATGATTACATCGCTACCTTCTTCCAGGTTGTACCCCATTAGCAGGGATGCAGTACCGTCATTCGGATCAAAATTTTGTCCGTTCATTTTTAATAAGACATCACCGTTTTTCACGCCGAGATTTTGGAAAAACGCATTCGCAGTGTCCGGCATGTCCGCAACTATTTGTTTTTTTTCATCGTCTATATTGATATAAGGTTGTCCCTGTGTAACAAAAACGATGGGCTCGGGAATCTTTACTGTCGTGCTTTTCACACCAACGCGCTGCAAGTATTTAGAATAATCAATTGGCTTGCCTTGTTGTACATGATCTCTCAAAAATGCACCGGCTTCCGGGCAGGTAAGTTTGGTGATTTGCGGAATCAGTTCATCATCATCAAAAGGGCGATCGGGTCCGTATATTTTCGCAAGTTCTTTTGTCAATTCTAGCATTCCTTTTTGTCCACCGCTGTTTTCACGCAAGATGATATCCAGGCACATTGCGATCAGCGCGCCTTTCATGTAGACGTTCGGATACTGTTTCTGCATATCGCTGTTTACAATGTTTTTGCTCATTCTTGTAAACGACAGGGTATCATTATAATCTTTTGCGGATTCTTCCTTTTTTGCCATAATGTCAAGGAAATCATTTTCAGAAATGAGTCCTTGATTTACCTGAAAAAGAGTGGCGAAATATTCTGTGGCACCTTCGTAAAACCAGAGGTGCTGACTCATTTTCGGATGTTCATAATCAAAGTATCTGATCTCTTTCGATTGAATTTTTAATGGCGTTACCGTATGGAAAAATTCATGACCAACGACATGTACGAGATCACGTCCGCCCATTCCTTCCCTGAAGACGACAGCAGTCGCGTTGGCATGTTCCAGCGCACCAATACCTTTTGGTTCTTCTTTGCTCATAGACGTGAAGTAGGCGAGCACGGCGTATTTGCGCGTATCATTCAGCGTGCCGAGATAATTTTTCTGCGCACGGATCGTTTTTTCAAGACTCGGCAACATCAGTGCAGCATGTTTTTGGTCGAGCTTGCTATACACGCCCAGTAAGACTTTCATGCCATCGGTCGTAAATGATGCTGTGTCGGGTCGGGCATACATAACAGGGTTGTCGATCACTTCTGCAAAGCGTGCGCAACGAAATAAATCGGTACTGGCGGCAGTGTCTTCGTCAATCATGGCTGTAGATCCGTATAGTGCCGCAGGGTGCAGGATGGTGATTGTATATGGCGTTTCCTGTCGGTCGTTGAAATAGCCGGCAAAAGCTGCCATATTCAGCATGAATTGTTCGCCTGCGAGGATATTGATCCCGGCCGGAGAAAAAATCTCGTGATTGTCGGATGTAAACGCTGAGCCAGTTTCGTTATCATAGGTGTCGCTAACACGATATGTCAGTTTGCCCAATTGTTTGGCGTCGGCGATCGTTATAGTATTGACATCATCCTGGTGAATATTCATCAGCTTTCCGTCCTTGTTGAATGCGTGGATATCAGATACCAGACGGCCATAATCAGAAATCATATAAGTGCCTGGAATGATGCGCGCAAAATGATAGCTGACGCTTCCATTAAGATCTGCCGGAGGTGTCACCGTCACTGCAACCTGATCGTCTTTTACATGTATCAGGTCAATTTGTATGGCAACAGTTCCTGCGCCGCCTGTATGGCTTTGTGCGTTCGCTGATGGTATGGAAAGTAATAATGGAAAAAGAGATAATGTCAGAAGTTTATTCATAGAAGCAATGTGGGGAAAACAATAAAGTTAACAAGTGAATTATCAATTCTAAAAGTTAAATATATACATTCGTAATCAGGTAATAGTATCAGGTTACCTTATCATTTATTTAAATCGTCAATTCATGAAGAAAATCGGATTTGCAATTTTAATGGCATGCGGTGCTTTTGGATTTACAAGGTCAATAGCACAAACGAGTGGCGGACAAGTTTATTTTCTGCGCTCGCTCAATTATGTGGGTTCAGCGATTTCATTCAATCTTTACCTCGACAGTCAGTTGGTTTGTAAACTGCCAAATAATAAATACGCCGTGCAAAATGTGCCGGCCGGACAGCATACGGTTTCGGTGCAGAATACAGGTCTGGGTAGTCATACCAAGTCAATACCTATGACAATTACAGTTGTAGACGGAAAAGCGAATTATCTTGAGATCGGTAGTGGTAGCCATCTGTATTTGCAGGAGGTGACAGAGCCAAGTGCACAGACATTAATGAAGAAACTGTCCAAAACGGATAAATGCCCGATTAAGAGTGGTAAGTGATGGGAGTAAGTTATAGGTGGTAAGTTATAGGTTCGGTTGGTAAGACCGGATTGAGTTTGAGCATCTCATGAACATGAGATGCTTTTTCTTTTGTGGTTGGTTAGGTGCGTTTGCGAAAACGTGTTTATGCGGGACCCTTCCTTTGTGCCAATGACACATTTAAAATTGAGTTCAATTTCAAGGCTCTTAGTTTGGCAGCACAGTAGCAATGAAGCTCAATCGGGCGACTGTCTAAGCCACGGAGTGATCTGGCTTAGACTGCCCTTTTTTGCCTACTTTTTTTGGCATAAAAAAAGTAGGAACATGATGGTTTGAAGTGAGATTTGAAGGACTATTGCTAAATCAAGGTGTCATTGTCTTTTGATTATGGGCACCGAATAATTCGTCAGGGTGACGTAAACAATACGGCGCGCTACGAGTATGTAGTCACATAATCATCCCGACGACAGGCGGGATTCCGCGCCGACACGGATTATTATTTTTTTTTGCTTTGGATGTATTAACCTATCAACCTCTCAATTTTATCCGTGCGTTGTGCCGTCGTGAGAAAGAACCTTTTCGTAAACACGGGCAGCTTCATCCTATCATGTTTAAAATTTATTTTAAAATATTATATTTATATGATCATCACCATAATAAGCGCGCTGAGAAATAGAGAAACAATTAAGGGTTAGTCATACACTTTAGTTTATACCTAAAATTTCAATGCTTATGAAAACAAGAAATCACTCGAGGCGATTTTCTTTACTGCTTTCGGTTACTGCCTTGTTGCTGGCTTCAGACATTGCTACAGCACAAAGTCCTCAAGCAACGCCGGGGAAGCCTGGTTACGATCATCCAAACGAATACCTGGTTATTCCTGCCAAGTCAATTGCTGATAATATGGAACCTGTGATTGCACATCCCGAGCAGGATGCCGAGGTGCAAAAGAAATTAGCAGCGCTTGAAAAACGTTTCAAGAAGAAACCAAATGTCCTCATTTTTTTATTGGACGATATGGGTTGGATGGATTGGGGTTTTAACGGCGGCGGCATTGCGGTAGGAAATAATACGCCTCACGTCGATAAGGTGGCCTCGGAAGGCTTAGTGCTTACGTCAGCCTATTCGCAGCCCAGCTGTTCGCCTACACGTGCTACTATTTTAACGGGCATGTATCCCATTCATCATGGCATTTTATCTCCGCCAATGTATGGTCAGCCAGGCGGTCTGGAAGGTTTTACCACTATTGCGAAGATTATGTCTGACCAGGGCTATGTGACGCAGGCAATTGGTAAATGGCATGTGGGCGAGAATACAGGGTCACAACCACAAAATGTAGGTTTTGACGATTTTAGAGGATTCCTTTCAGTGTCTGACATGTATACAGAATGGCGTGATCCGAATTATAATCCGGAAGTAGCGCTGAGTCCGAAACGTTATGAATACATCAAAAACCTGCCATTCAGCAAAGATGATGTACATGCTGCAAAGGGCGGACAGATAGAAAAAGTAAAAGAAATCACGGTAGAGAATATTCCGGATCTGGATCAGGACTGGAAAAAATATGGACAGGATTTTATTCGGAAGATGGGTAAAAGCGATAAACCATTTTTCCTTTACTATTGCACCCGCGGCTGCCACTTTGATAATTATCCCAACAAATATTATGCGGGCCGTTCGCAATCGCGTACTGTCTATGGCGATTGCACCGTAGAAATGGACGATATTTTTTACGACTTGTATAAAACACTGGAAGAAACCGGACAGCTTGAAAATACGCTGATTATCTTCACGTCAGATAATGGACCGGAAGCGGAAGTACCACCAAGCGGACGTACGCCTTTCCGGGGTGCCAAAGGCTCCGATTATGAGGGAGGCGTGCGTGTACCAACTTTTGCTTATTGGAAAGGTATAATCACACCACGCAAATCAGATGGTTTGTTTAACCTCGCTGATATTTTTAATACTTCGGCGTCGCTGGCTGGAAAGGGGGGCGCAGCATTGTCGAAACTGGTGCCTGCTAAAACCTATATTGATGGCATCGATCAAACATCTTTCCTGATTGCAGATAGTGGTCAGTCTAATCGGAAGTCTACTTTTTATTTTTGGAATGATGAATTGGCGGGTGTGCGTATGGATGAGTTTAAATTTATGCTGATGGCGCAAAACGAAACTGCGATTACGAAGAAAGGCTACAACGGCGGTTTCAGCGGTGCGATCGAAAAAGCAGAAGGTTCTATCATGTTCAATCTTTATACCAATCCACAAGAAGATGAAACAGTAGGGATTCGTCATATTCCGCTCGGCGTACCGCTACAAACAGAAGTGGGGCGCTATATGGAAGTATTGAAGAAATATCCGAAGCATGTGCAGATTAAGCTTTGATTATTGAAGATTCCCGATTTCAGATTTGTGATAGAAGCGCGAAACAATTTCCTTGTTTCGCGCTTTTGGTTGTCATACATTCAATAATAGCAGCGTCGCATTTCCGGGGCCATCACGAAAAACATTTTCTGTAAATTTGGTCAGGCTTTAAGTTTTGAACTTTCAGTTTTTAGCTCTTCAGGAACAATTTTGGTACAGCTTTTTTAAACTTCATTTTATGGAAGCGACAGAATTATCGCAGCAGGCCGGATGCAACCGGCGTTCTTTTCTTCATGTTAGTTTTAAGGCAGTTATGCTGGCGTCCGTGCCTGGGTTGGGGATGCTTTCGTCTTGTGGAAAAGATAAAGATGAGGAAAAGGAGGTTTCTCCGCCGGAAGATCTGATGCAGGAGCATGGCTTGCTGAACCGGATCTTGCTGATCTACGATCATTGTCAGTTGCAGTTAATTCAAAACGCTTCTTTCCCGCTGGAAAGCCTAAATGATGCTGCGATGATTCTCCGAACATTTGTCGAAGACTATCACGAGAAACAGGAAGAAGATTATCTGTTTCCCCGTTTCCGAAAAGCGAATACACTCACAGATCTGGTAGATACTTTACTAAAACAACATAATGCAGGCAGGAGAATTACCGAGGAATTGATACAATTATCCAAGACCAACAATCTTACGGACGCTGACCATAAGAAGATGGTCGATTTGTTGGCGGCATTCAACCGCATGTACCGGCCGCATGAATCAAGGGAAGACACGGTGCTCTTTCCGGCGTTTCGCAAAATTGTATCGCAGCATGAGTATGATTCGCTGGGCGAAGCGTTTGAAAAGAATGAACAAAAAAAATTCGGCAAGGACGGGTTTGAAACAATGGTAGGAAAGGTCGCAGATATTGAAAAGAAACTTGGAATCTATGAGTTGGCGCAGTTTACGCCAGATATTGTCTAAGTCTTATTTTAGTAATTCTTTCGCATATTCAATCCAGTCTTTACCTGCTGGTATTTTATGTTGTGGTTCAATGCCCACGTATTCGTAATGAGAAAAATTGCGATAACGGGTGGTGGTATTGTAAATTTTGTAGAGATCGCAAGGACTAAATGACTCCATTACATTGCCGAAACCCATGTAGCCGCCTGAGTTTTCACCTGCGGTAATTACTTTTTTACTTTGCATTGCATACCATATAAACGCTTCGCCGGAGCTAGCTGTGCCTTTGTTGTAGAGCAGCACAACTTTCTTTGGATTTGTGTATATGCTGTCTATCGTCCAGGGTTCAGGCGCTTTTTCGTCCATTAATATGAAACTATTTGACGGTGCCCGTTTCATTTGCTCCAGGCGCGCTCCCATTGTAGTTGCTGCATTTCCGTATTTATCTTTGTTTTGTTGCTGTTCCTCCAGTATCTCCTGATAACGTCTGATGTTTTCAGGCGTTACCCAGATATCTACGGTATCGCTCATAATGGGACCGGTATAGAGGTAGTGTACCAGCGGTACAAAGCAACGATCTGCGCCACCGCCATTGTCGCGGAGATCAATTATGAGATTAGGCTTACTGCGAATGACTGCATCGTGTGCTTCATAAAAGGTATCGAGCTGCATGGTGAGTGCGCCGTTGAATGTGCTGATGCGCATGTAATTGGTACTATCGTTGAGTGATTTAAATTCGAAAGGTTTTTTTTCTTCAAAATGTTTGCCGCTTTTGGAATAACCGTAGTAGTATATGTGGCCGTCGTTAATCGTCATGGTTTTGGCGTGTGAGCGAACGCTGAACCCAAGCAGCCCGAGGTTGTAGGTGACCTGGTAGCGATCTTCGGAAATCCGTTTTAATTCAAACATTACCTGTCCGAGTTCCAGGAATTTCGTTTTTGTACGAAGCACCACACCTTTATATTTATTCTTCCCGGTTTTGTATATGCCAACGGTCGTCTCGTGGTTTAGATACAATCCTTCTATATCGGAGACATCTTTTTGTGCCAGCGATTCCAGCAGCTTCGTGGTATCAACTGCTAGTTTTTCAAATGACTGATAAAATGTGCTTTTCTTGAAACTATCCAACTCTGCTTCTGAATGCATTTTAGCACGATGCATTGCGCCTGGATTTTGCTCTACACTGCTGTGATGATCATGAAGTAAGGATACATAGTCTTCTAGTGCAAACGTGCAATTAGCGTTAGCAGGTTCTTTCGCGATTTTGCGCTCTGTTTTCTGTACCGCCGCTTCGTATTTTTTGTACTGGTTGGGATCTTTTTTTATTGTCTGGAATGAGGGATTATTTGTTTCGAAATA
This sequence comes from Taibaiella soli, assembly GCF_003236175.1. Classification (GTDB taxonomy): domain Bacteria; phylum Bacteroidota; class Bacteroidia; order Chitinophagales; family Chitinophagaceae; genus QKTW01. Next base: position 114,453 of record NZ_QKTW01000022.1, read on the forward strand.
GGTCTTGATAAATTGAAATTGCGCACTGCAGTCGCAGCTTTGAGCTGACGATAATATTGGTAGAAGCAGTGTAAAACAAAGCGTCGCAAAACTTTTCAGACGGAGTAATCTGGTGTGCATATGGTGATGTGTGTTTGTTGGATGCAGGGGGTATTTAAATATACGTCAAAACACTGGTTCGCTTGTAAACAAAAAGCAGGCTCCGGGAGGGAACCTGCTCAAACAAACCAAGGGAACTCAGAAAAAAATTAAAAGAAACTATTCGGTAATCACGAGTTTTTGGATTGGCAGCATTTGTGTGCCGGCAGATATTTTTACGAGATACAGACCGGATGCCACTGTTGGTAATTTCAGTTTTGTATTGCTGTTCAAACCATCGGCAGTGCCGTTATATAATACGCCAGCAGATTTTCCAGTGATGTCTGTCAGTTCTACTCTTACTGTCGTATTGCCGTCAGCAATGCCTTGCAGGGAAACATTCACATAATTGATCGCCGGGTTTGGCGTCAGGCTTGCGGTAATGGCAGACTGCACATTTGTAACGTTCGCTTTGCGGAAGTAAGGTGCAGAAGGTTCGCAGTAGATTTCTGCGTAAGGACCCCAATCGCCAGGATCTGCCTGTACCTGCGTAGTGCTCACTGCGTAGTTTGAATTGGTCATACTTACTGAAACGGAAGAACCATACGAAAGCGTATTGTTTACCTGCTCCGGAGTAAGACCCGCTGTAGCACAGTTGGTATATGCGTCCGGACAACTGCTGATATCGCCGTTTTTGTCCGTGCGGATCAATTTCAGATTGAGCGCATTATAGTCAGGATTCCAGCTAGGCGCGGTCATCATGATATCGTCAGTAAATGAGCTGCCGATTGGTTGACGACGCGTTGCGAAAACAGGATTCCATGCGTTGTATGCAAAATTGCCACCTTGCAGGAAATAACTGTTGCTCATCGACATGTTTCCCGTTCCGAACTGGCAGAGATAAGTTCTCCAGGTATTGAGTGTTGCACTCAGCGTACTGCTTGATGCATCCCAGCCGAGTGTAAGGTCCGCCAGGAAAGGATTGAAATTGTCTGGACTTGGTTTTGCAGCATTGCCCGAACAATTAGGGAGCGGCATAGTCTGCATACCGCCTAAAAGGATGTGATCGTTACCGTCCGCACTTTCCATAGCTTCTAATGACCATGCACCGTCACCAGGATCTTTTACACGCATACGGCTTTTGGCCGGTGTCGCATAGATGTTGAAAGAGCTGTTGATATGTGTGATCATAGTCGATTTCGGAGCAATATTGAGCAGGCCGTATTTAAAATAGTCGGCGCTGTTTGAAACCACGTTATAGCCGCCATTTACCTGATCTTCCATTAAAGCTACACCGTATTCACCATAGGTAAATGGGTTGGTGTAATAATCAGCAATGAAGGATGTGTTACCTGTATTTTGCACGGCGAGTGTATTCGGGTTAAGCGCGAGATTAAGTGTGCCTGCGCCAATATTATATGTGGAGGCTGACGCGATTGGTTGAATTGCATTCGCACTGCCGGTTACATAGAGCGTACCACTGCTCGTAAGTGTAAGGTTTACGCCCATATCGGCATCAAAGTACGCGACGCTGGCGGGTGTGTACACAAAGTCAAAAACCTTGCTGGTCATTACCGTGTTGGTATTGATATTGTAACGCATCACAAAGATCTGCTTCGAGGTGATGCCTCTGAAACTCGGGCTGGTGGGGTCTGTTATTGGTTGATTGCTGACAAACCCGGTAATGTACAGCGTGTCATTGTTGATCAGGCTGTGCATCGGATAAATGTTGGTGTAATTAGTGCCGTTTATTGCCTGTGTGTTTTGAATGATCCTGTGATCAAGCAGACTACCATCGCCTTTTACGAAGTAAAGTTCGAGGACATCGCGACTGGTGCTGGATACCGGCACATCACGACGTAGCGATGTGATGATGTATTCGTTGTCGGAATATGCTACGAGGTTAGTAGTATGGTGCTCGTAATTGCCTAATGGATCACGGTAGTACTCATTGGCAAGCATGTTACCCATTCCACCGACATGAATGAAATGCACGGCCCTGTTTTCCAATGTGCCGGCCATCACATACTCGTCATTGTTCTCGACAGGCAATATGGTATACTGTTTTAAATCGTCGTAACTCCTGAAAGTTTTTACGAAATCCTGAGCATGGCTGGAATTGCTGATGCATGCTGCAAGTGCTACAGGTAGAAGCGCAACGGCCATTTTCCGGAACGGTGTGCGGAAGTGTTTTCTCATAGCGTGTTTTTAAATTATGGTGAAGAAAAAATAGTCGGTAGGTGTAGTAGCAATTTATATTTTATGGGAAATAGATGACACGCTATTTAGTGAATGATGGTATTGTGAATGCGAAATACAAACTTGATACAGACAGCTCAATTGGCCGTTGATAACAGGCAAGTGGCAGTTGTGTTTTTGTGGAATGAAAAGCCCGGTGAAATACGGTGTGGGCTCAGTTTTTTGTGGGTAATTTCCTTTCGGTTGACGGTGGACAGTTGACAGTGAATGCGAGTTTATAAATCACACGGTCATGTCGGCGATAGGGGGAGTTCTGCGATAAAATGAATTTTACTGTTTGAGTACTGGAATGCTTAATCGACACAATACTGTAATGATAAACGACTCATTTAGGTTTTGAATTTTTAATTGATCAATCGTCTGTGATAATTAATTTGTCCCAGGTGATAATTCAAATGGGCCAGCAGATGCGTCAAAACAAAATCAACCGTTTGGTCTTCGGCGAGTGCGAGAACAGGCGGGTAGGGGCCTGCGAGCTGCGCCGGAGAAAGCTTGCGCAATGATTCTTCAACAACCGATTCTGTGTCGGTTAGTAGTAAAATCAAATCAGGTCGTTCGAATCTACGTTCATTAAATTCGGCATCGCGATTACGTTCATAAGGTAGACCACCTAACTCGCGACCGATAAATGTTTTCAGATTACCTACTAAATGCTGGCAGAGATGGCCAGCGGAGTTTTTAATTTCGCCACGAACTAACCAGATGTCAGAATCGTTCTGATATTGATTCAGTTCGTCGATTACTTTGCTGAGTTCTCTTTTGAAGAGTGATGCATATTGTTCCGTGGTCATTTTGATAAGTTAATTGGTTAAATGAGTAATTGGTTTAATCGATAAAATTTAAACATCAGTCGGCTGCAGTAAGTATTCGCGACCATTTATCGCTTTAGCATTTTAACCTTTTAACCGCACTAAGCCAGTGCCTCCCGCGTAAAGGTCACCGTCGTATCATGAACACCCATGATTACAGAATCCGCCATGTTTACAAATAAGCCATGTACAAGGATGCCCTCAATTTCATTAAGATGTCTTGACAGAATAATGGGTTCGTTGATCGGTCCGAAATCGCCGTCGATAATATAATTGCCCTGCTCCGTCACAAACGTCTGACCATCTTTCATTCGAACTTCACCGTTTCCGTTTAGCTTTTTAAGTTGCTGCCGGACATAGTTCACCGCAAAAGGTACGACTTCGATGGGGACTTTAAATTTACCCAGCGCATTTACTTTTTTCGAAGCATCTGCGATAATGATCTTTTCCCGGCTCATAGAGGCTACGATCTTTTCTTTAAAAAGTGCACCGCCGCCACCTTTGATCAGTTGCAGGTTGTCATCAAATTCGTCCGTACCGTCAATGGTGATGTCAATACGCGTCACGTCGTTGATGTTGAGCATGGGAATGCCCAGCGCAATTGCCTGTTGGTACGAAGCATCAGAAGTGGCGACTCCTTTGATTTGCAGGCCGTTTTTTACCAGCGTTCCTATTTCTTCAATAGCAAAAAAAATCGTAGAGCCCGTTCCCAGACCTACGATTTGACCGTCTTTCAATAAAGTGACCGCCTCTTTTGCGGCAAGCTGTTTTTCTTTTTCAGGATTGTTATGCATGGCCGCGAATTTTTTTAGTTATCAGAGATATTGTGCAATCGAAAAACAATTTACACCATCTACCTGTTTAAACGAGTCGGTGGTATAAATTTCATCCACCTCATCAATAGAAACACCTTTGCTGAAAATACCATGACTTACAATCAATACAACTTTCACGGCTCCTTTTTCTTTCAGCATTTTCGCTGTTCCAGCAAAGGTACCCCCGCCGTCGCAGATATCGTCTATGATAAAACAAGTTTGTCCGGAGAGATCCGTTACAGTCGTTTTAAAACTGAGCAACGCGCCGGTTTTTACGTCCCGTTCCTTCATGCATTCCACTACATTGTCGACGTTCAGATATTGTGCGAGCTTATGAATTTTTTTGAGTGCGCCGGCATCCGGAGATACAATGCAGAAAGGTGTTTTACTATTTTTTTTGAAATAATCTGTCAACGCCTCCTTCACATAATCATGGTTCGTCACCGCATAAGAACGGTCAATCAACGCGGTGCTCACTTCGGAATGTGGATCGAAAATGCGGATCTTTTTAAAGCCTGCCAGGTTTAGCAAATTGGCCACCACCTTAAGTGAAAAAGGTTCTCCATCCTGCATCACACGGTCCATTCGGGCAGCCATCAAATAAGAAACATTCAGTTCAATCTGTTCAAATTCAAGATAGTCGAGTGTGTTTTTGGCGAATAAAACCATCATCAGATCATTGGCATTAGCAAGCCTGGTATTGATTTGCAATGGCGCCTTTCTGTCAAGTGCAGCGATGCTGTCCATATCGATTTTTAAATGAGGTTGGCCGTCTGGAAAGATCATTGTCTTGAATCGGATCGTTGATTGCTCCGGATAAATGAAATGAAGTGTGTTCATCGTCTTTTAGTTTCTTCCTTTTTCGTTTGGATAAAATGATTGTACTGGTTCGCTTTGAAAAACTTCTTTTGTATCAACATTCATGCCCGACAGTTTGCCATAATATGCGGCGCCTGTGTCTACGTTCCACACATTGTAACCTTGCATTGGCATCATTTCGTTATAATTAAGCGTTGGCGTATGGCCCACGTAAATTTCGTGAAAATGCCTGAGTCTTTTTGGAAAAAGCATGGAGTCTTTTGGAATTGTTTTATCCATTGCTACCGCCATTTCCCAAAGCGTACGGTCCCACCAGTAATTGCTTTCATGATGTTCCTGTGCGGGGCCGTGTATGGATGTGTACCCTGCGTGGATAAACAAACGGTTTCGCTCATCGATATGATAATTACGCATCCGGTTGAAAAACATCAGATGTGTTCTTTTCTGTTTGGCACTGAATGATTGATAACTGTTAATAGTTGCTTGTCCGCCGCTAAACAACCATTTATCGTCTGGTTGCATGCCCCGGAGCCATTCTTCGCACCAGGCATCATGATTCCCTTTAATAAAAATACAACGGTAGGCAGTATCAAGGTACATCAGGTAGTCGATCAGCATCGCCGCTTCTGACCAGCCGTCTACATAGTCTCCCAGAAAAACCAGGACATCATTTTCCTTCGGCTGCATCCGGTCCATCAATTGCTGCAAGGCTTTCAGCCCGCCATGAATATCGCCGATCACGAAAGTGTTTCCGCTCATTGTTGCAGTTTAAAAGTTAATGTACTTTGCCGGTACTTGATCAGTCAGCCAGACGCCGTTTTCGGAAAGATAGAAAACCACTCCGTCTTGGTGCATTTCCCCGCTTCGTACTGTAAGAATAACAGGTACACCCCGTCTGCTACCTACTTTTTCAGCAGTTGTTTTGTCTTCGCTTAAGTGTACGTGTTGACGACTCATTTTCTGTAGACCTTCTTTTCGAATCGCTTCCACAAATTTGGAAACAGTACCGTGAAAAAGGAACTCTGGAGGCTCCGCTGTTTTTAGGGCCAGATCTACTTCAATTGAATGTCCCTGATTCGCTCTGATTTTAGTATTGTCTTCATTAAATGCATAACGTTGTTTGTCATTCGTTCTTACGATTTCTTCCAGATCTTCCTGGGTAAATGTTTTACCGCGTTTTGCACAACGACTGATCAATTCGGCTGTATCTGCCCAGCCGTTTTCATCGAGTTTTATCTGAATGGTTTCCGGGCTATGTCTCAAGATCAGGCTTAAAAATTTGCCAATCTCTTTCTTTTGTTTTTCGTTCATAGTAGGTTTGTTTTTTAGGAGAACACACGTTCAAAAGCACCAATGTTCTCCTGATTCTTACTTCGGTCATAAACTGCAAATACGATCGATTTAAAGCACTTGCCATATTTTCCGCCTTGATTTAAATAGTGGTGAAAATAGTGTGCAATATCTTTTGGATCATTCTGAAATACGCCACAACCCCAGGCGCCGAGCAATAGATGCTCCACATTGTTTAGTACAAAAAGCCCCAGTACTTTGTCCATCCTGCGCAACATCGTTGCCTCGACATGTTCCATCTCCTCGGGTCTGTTGTTGCGGATCGCACCAATATTTGTTGCCGGACTGGTAATGAACGACATCCGGTAAGGTTGTTCCAGCAATTCACCATCATCGTTTCTAAATACCGGTACTTCCGGGCTATAGATCATGTGGTCTGAGTATAGGTATGTTCTTCGACCACGATTGAATTCATACATTTCGAAGTTTTGCATCAGCGAACCGTAGAGTGCTGAAGATAAAGCCAGACTTTCTTCCTGCGCTTGTGCGCCACCAAGGAACCCACCACCGGGATTGTTAGCGGATGCGAAATTTAAACATCCGATGTTTTGTTTCGTTTGCATCATTTCTTCCGCAGCCGCCAAAACCCTTTGTTGCTGTACGGTAATCACAGTATGCTCGTTTAGCGTTTTTATTTTCTCTGCGGCTGCTAGTAGAATGGGCTCAAACGAGTCTTCCCGATGCAGTACAGCGTGCTGAATACTGTGTTGAATGCATTGTTGTATATCTATTTTTCGGTCGTTGACGAAATAATGTCCTTCTTCTATAATGGAAACCGTTTCTTTCGCTTTTGTAATTCGGGTACTCTGTTTCATTTTCTCTTTGTTTATAGTATTATGTAATTAGTTGGTCGCGCACCGCCATCAATGCGTATCCCAGTAGGTTGTCTCCTCGCCATTTCAACGGATTTTCAATTGCTGGATGATCAGCTGCCATGCCAATTCCCCAGATCGCATCAACTGGACTTGCCTCTACCAGCACACGCTGACCAGTGCTAATCAGGAATTCTCTTAACGGTTCATGCTGCGAAAATTTGTGGAGATTTCCCGTTGCAACGATGTTGAATTTATGTTCATCCCAAACTGTTGGATCGAACCTTGAGATGTTGCGGCCTAATTTTTTAGCTTCGGCAGGTGTTTTTGCCTGAATGACTTTTTCAAGTATTTCTGCATCATTAAACAGTCTCGCCTTTTCAGCCATCATCCAATGTTCTGCTGTTTTGTAGGTGAGGCCATCTACTGTAAACGGTGCGTGCCACCATTGACTAAAGCAGCTTTGGGTAACGTTTCCATCCTTTGCAGGCTGATGCCCCCAGAAGAATAGGAACTTTATTTTGTCGCCGGCTCTGAATTTTTTTATCAACCAGTCGTTATTGTATTTCATCAGTTAATCTTTTATCAAGCAAGCAATTTTTCCAACGCTAAAACAACTTCAGAAAGCGTTTCGTATTGCGGAATGCCATATCGTTCACAAACAATGTCAACGTTTCCTTTCCGGTGAAATCCTTTTTCGCAGAGGACCATTATTTTGTTGCTACGCGCATAAAGTCCAAGCTCCAGCAGCGTAATAGGGGAGATGGTTCCAGCCTGAAGAAAGTATACGATGCAATCCGCATTTTCCAGTCCTTCCAATTCCCAGGATACCTGTTCGTGAAAAGGAGCATTTTCCTTTTCTTGCACCCAGGAGCTATTCCAATCGTCTCTTCTTGGATTTAGTATAAATAAATCCTGATCGCCGAAAACGTTTTTAATTTGTGCGATCAATTCTTCCTGCCATAAAACGGCCTTGCCCATTTCAATGGAACCAGCCATGAATATAGTTTTTAACCTGGTTGCGTCGTAAGGATTCGGCGCTTGAACGATCTGGATCATCGCTGTTTACTTTTGGAAGTGTTTAAGGTTGTCTGCAATCAAAAGATTATCCGGCGTTTCAAAATTTGCTCCAAAAAATGCTGCCACGATTTCAATCTTGCCAACAATATTTTCATTGAAAGTTTCTAACGCTTCTGCCGGTACCCAGAACTCATTGTGCATTTCATTACCTACATTCTGAACTTCATAAACCGCATAATGTGCTGCGTTCAATTCGAATTTGGTGACTATACCGCAATATCCGGAGAAAGCATCCTCCGTATTCCATTCTTGCGCGATCTGACAAGCATAAGCTTTGTTTAACACTGGATAAAATATCGGTTGCCATTCCAATCTCGGCGGATACTTCTGGAAGCCGCTTTCGGCGATCAATTCCAGTTCTTTTAGTCCAACGGGTCTATAAAGTGTCACTGTGTTCATAAGTTTAATTTTCTTCGTTTTCCTTTGAAATGCCAATTCTGTTGCGGGTTTTAGCATCGTTTATATAAGTGGTTCTTTCTACTGGAATCATCAGATGATTTAGCTGTCTCGATTTTACGTACTCATGTTGTTCCTTTACAAAATCAGTGACGTCTTCAATCAATGTGATCTCCTGTTGTCCGAATTGTTCCAGCATTTCGCCTTTCAATCCTAATTGTATCGCTCGTCTTTCCGGTTTTCCACCGTACGGACTATGATCTGGATCCCACTGCAACCGTACTTCTTTTTGTTTTAAGTCTCTTTGCCAATCTTTTATATCCTTGTACAGATGCGGTTTATAGGTTGACGGCACCGCTTCAGAAAGAATCTTTTCCAGGAACGATTTTTTCATCCAGAGTGCTAGTACGCGTTCCTGATTTTCCTTTTCTGCCCAGCCACAACGAAACATCATCCACAGGAAATTCGGTTTAATCCATGACATACGTTCGTAACTGAATTTACTTCCACCGAGCTTCTGATTTGCTACTGTGTAGTTGGCGATACTGTTGTTATAGGCCTGGTATACTACTATTTCATCCAGTTGTTCATGACCTATGATTTGTTTTCCTGCATTTGGTAAATGGAGCAGGGAGGATTCATAATTTTCAATTTCTATTTTCATTGTTATTCTATTGCCGGAATCGCTTCCGTTGCAGCTTTCGTTGTGTAAGCTGCATGTTGTTGTACTGTATTTCTGATCGCTGCCAAAGTCCAGTCTATGGTGAGTTCACCGTCTTTGAAAATTGTTTTCAGTTCGCCCTGAGCTTCTTCTTCCCAGGTACATTGGTCTTTCAATGTTAATTTTCCTGTTACTGCATCTCTATAGATTTGCATCAGACCTTTGGCAGATTTTTTAGTTCCGTCATCCGTTTTAGGATCTTTATAAATGTCGCGGCCAATACCATTTACCTCGCCATAAGTCGCTTTCATCGCGAAACCAAATGTGTCGCGGGTTACATATTCGTAGGTGTAAGAACCAATGCCCAAAACCACGTTGTAACTCGCAAACCCTTTTTGCTTCAGGCTTTCGAGAATAGCCAGCTGGCGTTCTGTTGTAATGCTGTCGCCGTAAATCAAACCGATGTGCCCGTCAAGTAGTTTGTAGCCTTTTTCAGTAATTGTACCACCGAATATTTCCCACATGCATTCAATGGCGCCTTTGTATTCTGGGCTGCCAATCGGTGCTTCCGGATCGCCCGCAATAATCTTTACCGGATCACCACTGTCGGGACGAATCACGACTTTGCCATTGCGTACCAGAATTTTCTCTTTCAGTTCTGGTAAAAATTCGGTGATCACTTGCCAGAAATCCCAGGTGTCGCTTACAATAGAAACCACACCAGCAGGGTAGACTTCAGTGATCAAGCGTTCAAAAGTGCCAATCTCGTTGTCTTGTGTGCCCATACACATCACGCTGTGTTCTGTTGCTGGTACAGATCCGCCGATCAGTTCTGTTTCACAATTTGCGTTGTAATATTGTTCCAGAAAATCAATAGCTGGGATGGTATCACTGCCCGCGAAAGACAACAGATGTCCTGCGCCGCTCATCACTGCGTCTTCGATGCCACTCATGCCTCTGAATGAGAAATCATGCCCCTGCCATGGAATGAAACTATTGTCAGCGCCGACCGTTTCTGCCGCGTAACGGTTGAATGTTTTTAGGTATTGGAAAGCGGTTGTGGCAGAAGTACAAGGTTTCCACAGAATAGCGCTCAGCAAGGTTTCCAGCATATTGGTCAGCCAGAAAAACTCAGGCAATGTATTCTTGATCGTGAAGATTGGCACACGCATTGGTACCAATGTTCCTTCCGGTAATGCTTTTATCTCCAGCGGTAAATAACCTAAGTCATGCAGCGCTGCAATATGATCATAGCTAATGCTGTCTTTACCCAGGTAGTTATCTATGCGGCGCGCATATGTTTTCAGCACTTCGTCTTTTGGTCTTTGAAAGAAGTTGGTATTAAACTGTTCAATCAAATATTCTTTGATAAAGTATTGAAGTCCGAAGAAAACGATCTCCTCAATGCCTTTATCTCTGGATTTGCGTGGTGTAAGGTTAGAATACACCAGGGTAGTGCCTTCTGGGTATTGAAATTTATGTCCTACTTTATAACCGTCTTTTAAGAGAATGGGTAACGTTTTCATTTTAGTTGATGTTTAACTGAAAGTTATTTTGTTTGAGTTTCTTGTTGAATTTATATAAATCCGCTGGTCTGTTTTGCTGGCCTTCGCGGCGGCTGCCTGTTTCAACGATATATTCCGAAGCGAGTAGTTTTCTGCTGAAATTCCTCCGGTCAATTTTAGTTTCCAAAATGCATTCATACAGATGATGTAGTTCAGGCATGGTAAACGTTTCGTCCAATAATTCAAAACCAACGGGGTAATAGAGAATTTTAGATTTCAATCGTTGGTGTGCCGTCTTAAAAATTGTTTTGTGGTCGAAGCCGAGCGCTGGTAATTTGCGCACATCAAACCATTGCACGTCATTTGCCATTTTACCTGCTACGACTTCAAATTTCTTTGGATTGATCAATGCGTAGTAAGTTACTGAAATTACCCGTCCTCGTGGATCACGAGCTGGATCATCAAACGTGAATAGCTGTTCCATGTACACTTTATTCATGCCCAGTTTTGTTCCCAATACACGATCACAAGCGTCCTGAAAACTTTCTTCCATTTGTAAAAATGCGCCAGGTAAAGTCCACTGATCTTTAAACGGTTCGTCTTTCCGATTCAGCAGTAAAACAGAAAGTCGATCGTCGTGATAGCCGAACACCACAAGGTCAATGGCAAGCGCCGGATTTTTATAGGAAGAAAATGATTTCATTTATTCTTGTTTGCGTCAATTTGACACAAAGTAAATGTGTTTTATAGAAACCACAAAAAAAACTTTAAAGGCATAGTAGTACGGTAGATGAAAAGTGCGACGCAACGGAGTTCAATCGGAGTGACTTCGTCGACTGCAAAAGGAGATTCACGAGTGGATATAGGTTCCTGGTCAGAACAGTTTGAATCCTCTGACGAAGAAGAGAAAAATAAAATTTGGAAATTAAAAAATTCTGCCGCTACCTTTGCAAATATGGTCGCCAGACGGCCTTTTGAAACAACAACCTGTATAAAAACAGTATTATGAACAAGCAAACAACAGCCGCTTCTCTGCATCTGACAGTCCGCAACCGTGCAACTGTTATGGCTGCTTGTTGTTGTACTCGTACTTGCTGTTGTTGTTGTATGTAATCTCTTCGTATTCCAGCAATAAGATCGAAATCATGAATGTATAGTGCTCGGCACTTTATCCTTGCGTCTTTGCGCGCCCGTAGGGTACATTTCTGCTGATTTCTTCCATTATTTCCTTTTACAAATCATTCAGAATGAGTACGCAGCTTCAGCATGCGGCTTCATTGCTTGCCCGTGATGTTGCGGGTCAGGATGTTGCCTTTGTTTTGCAGTTATTGTCGGGCAGATTCTCTGGTGCCGTCACATTTTCTACCAGCTTCAGTAAAGAAGATCAGGTCATCACACATTTGCTGCAGCAATATGCACGAGATGTAGCTATTTTCACTTTAGATACCGGTCGTTTTTTTCGTCAGACCTATGATGTCTGGGCCAGTACCAATGCGCATTTCGGCATTCGCGTCGAATCTTATTTTCCCGAACGTCTGGAAGTAGAACAATATCTGGACCAGAACGGCCCCAATGCATTTTATCAATCAGTGGAGTTGCGCAAACAATGTTGCCATATCAGAAAAGTAGAACCGCTGAAACGTGCACTGGCAGGTTATTCTATATGGATCACAGGTTTGCGGGCTGCACATTCTCCATCAAGGCAAAGTTTAAAGCAGATTGAATGGGACGATACACACCAGATTATTAAATACAATCCATTGCTGCATTGGAGTGATGACGAAATAGATAATTATATCCGAAAATTTCAGCTGCCGTACAATTCGCTGCATGACAAGGGTTATATAAGCATCGGCTGCGAACCATGTACGCGTCCCATCAAACCAGGAGAGGATTTCAGAGCTGGTCGCTGGTGGTGGGAAGATAGCGGTAAAAAAGAATGCGGGCTACATACATCTGATGTTTCAATCAAAAACTAAAAATAAAATGAGCAAATATCAATTGGATCATCTGGCACAATTAGAGTCAGAAGCAATTCATATTCTTCGCGAAGTAGCAGGACAATTTGAGCGACCTGCACTGTTATTCAGCGGCGGCAAGGATTCCATAACATTGGTGCATCTGGCGTTGAAGGCATTTCGTCCCGGAAAATTTCCTTTCCCGCTGGTGCATATTGACACCGGACATAATTTTCAGGAAGCACTTGATTTCAGAGATCAGCTGGCGGCAGAGATTGGCGAACGATTAATCGTACGTAAAGTGGAAGACACCATTCGCGCCAAAGGTCTGACGGAGCCCAAAGGGAAATTCGCGAGTCGTAATGCATTGCAGACATTCACACTTTTGGATACAATCAAGGAATTTGCCTTCGATGCATGTATTGGCGGAGCAAGGAGGGATGAAGAAAAAGCCCGGGCGAAGGAGCGTATTTTTTCGGTGCGCGATGAATTCGGTCAATGGGATCCGAAATTGCAACGACCGGAGTTGTGGAATATTTATAACGGTAAAATTCACAAAGGAGAAAACGTTCGTGTATTTCCCATCAGCAACTGGACGGAACTAGACATCTGGAATTATATCCGAAGAGAGCAGATAGCCTTGCCTTCCATTTATTTTTCTCATGAACGGGAAGTGATCGAGCATGAATCACAATTGGTAGCTTATTCACCATTTATCCGGATAGATGAAGCGGATGTGATCGTGAAAAGAAGAGTGCGTTACCGAACGGTCGGTGATATGACTTGTACAGCGGCAGTCACTTCAGAAGCCAGTTCAATAGACGATATTATTCGTGAGATCACTATCTCCAAAACCAGCGAACGTGGTGAAACCCGCATTGATGACAGGGTTTCGGAAGCAGCAATGGAAGATCGGAAGAAGAACGGATATTTTTAAAAGTCAAAAGTCAAAACTCAGAATGGTTAGAAACATTTTAGCGAACCGCAATGAGCTCGCTCGCGTTCGTCATGCTGACAAAGAAAACGTCTCGCGAAAAACGAATGCTAAAACTTAGAACTAAAAAATAAAAAACTTACAACTCAACAAAAAATGGATATACTACGTTTTATAACAGCAGGTAGCGTTGATGATGGCAAAAGCACACTCATCGGACGTTTGCTTTACGATAGCAAAAATATTCTTACAGATCAGCTTGAAGCAATTGAGCGACAAACAAAAAATAAGGAGCAGGGAACGATCGACCTGGCCTTGCTTACAGATGGTCTGCGTGCGGAACGCGAGCAGGGCATTACAATAGACGTTGCTTACAAATATTTTGCGACGCCCAAACGTAAATTCATTATAGCGGATGCGCCCGGTCACATTCAATACACGCGCAACATGATCACCGGAGCATCAAATGCGCAGCTCATCATTATTCTTATTGATGCAAGATCGGGTGTTGTAGAACAAACACGGCGACATTCTATTATTGCGTCCTTATTAAAAATCCCTCACGTGGTTGTTGCCGTAAATAAAATGGACCTGGTCGATTATTCGCAGGAAGTTTTTTTCGACATCGTGAATGATTATGCTTCGGTTGCCCGTTCGCTGGATTTGCCCGATGTGACGTTTATTCCGGTGAGCGCATTAGACGGTGATAACATTGTGGAATCCTCAAAAAACATTCCTTGGTATGAAGGTGCACCGCTCTTAGAACTGTTGGAACGTGTTGAATTACAAAATGATGTAAATTTGGACAATGCCCGGTTTCCTGTTCAGTATGTCATTCGCCCCCAAACAGAAGCCTTGCACGATTATCGCGGGTACGCCGGAAAAATTACGAGTGGTATTTATCGCAAAGGTGAGCAAGTAACCGTGTGGCCTTCGGGTTTGTCGAGTACGATTCAGTCGATAGAAATTGATGGAAAAGAGGTAGCGGAAGCGTTTACACCGCAAAGTGCCGTACTGCGATTATCAGATGATATTGACAATAGTCGTGGAGATGTGATCGTCCCCCAATCACAACAACCGACGGTAGATAAGGAAGTAGAAACCTTGATTGCCTGGCTGGATCAGAAGCCACTTGCAGTTGGTAACCGGTATTTACTGCAGCACAACAGCAGGGTAGTTCCGGCGGTTGTACAAGAGATAGCATACAAGTTGGATGTGAATACACTTGAACGAGCGTTAGGACCACAGCAGGTACTGCTCAATGAAGTGGTGAAAATAAAACTGAAAACAGCGGCTCCATTAGTATACGATTCTTATGCAGAGAACAAGCACAATGGCAGTGCGATACTGGTTGATGAAACAAGCCTTGTAACTGTTGGCGCAGCGTTATTACAGTAGGAAGTTTAACCAAACAATTTATAGTTTATGAGTCAGGGTTTCATGGAACAACTTTTTCAGCGTGGGCAGGGTAATTTCCCCAGTTTCCCGGATAAGAAGTTAGCCATCTCTTTCGCAGATCAGTTATTTGCGTTTTTATTCACGCCAAGGCGTGATTCAATAGAGCAATTGCTGGCTATCTATGAAGGACTGCGAGATATTTTTTCTTCTCTGGTATTTGACGTGCTCAAGGACGAGGTGATCGCGAAGCAACAAGCTGTTGTTTTTTTTGACGCCATTCCCGATATCTATCAATGGCTGTTGAAGGACGCTGCTGCAATCGTTGAGTTTGATCCTGCTGCGGAATCTATAGAAGAGGTATTGGTGGCTTATCCTGGCTTTTTTGCAACGGCAATTTATCGTTTCGCGCATCAATTGCACACGCAGCAGTTGCATACATTGCCAAGATTGTTTTCAGAATATGCACATAGCCGGACGGGGATTGATATACATCCGGGTGCGCAGATCGGGACATCCTTTTTTATTGATCATGGCACGGGCATTGTAATCGGTGGTACGGCAGTCATCGGAAACCATGTGAAGATTTATCACGGCGTTACACTAGGGGCACTCAACGTCGCAAAAGAATTGGCACATAAGAAAAGACATCCGACGATTGAAGACAATGTTATTATTTATTCCGGCGCCACAATTCTCGGTGGAAACACAACCGTCGGAAATCATAGCGTCATCGGTGGAAACGTATGGCTGACGCACAGTGTAGAGCCTCATTCCATTGTTTATCATAAAAGTGAGGTAGTAGTAAGAGATAAAAATCCGTTACCGGAGCCACTCAATTTCGTCATCTGAAACTCATAATAAATAACTTTTAAAACATTAAAAATGAAGGTCCAAAACATCTTACAGACAATTGGCAACACGCCGCACCTGCAACTTAATAAAGTATTGGGGAATGATCACGAAGTCTGGATTAAACTGGAAAAAGCCAATCCTGGCGCTAGTATTAAGGATCGTATTGCATTGGCAATGATAGAGGATGCCGAGCAGAAAGGCATTCTGAAAAAGGATAGTGTGATTATTGAACCAACTTCCGGAAATACAGGGATCGGATTGGCGTTAGTCGCTGCTGTGAAAGGTTATAAACTGATCCTGGTGATGCCCGAATCAATGAGTATTGAAAGAAGAAAGCTGATGTCGTCATACGGTGCGACGTTTGAATTGACACCAAGAGAAAAGGGCATGAAAGGCGCGATTGAAAAGGCCAATGAACTGGCGGAACAAACACCGAATTCATGGATTCCGCAGCAATTTGATAATGCAGCAAATGCAGAAGTACACCGCAAAACTACTGCCCAAGAAATTATTAATGATTTTCCCGAAGGATTGGATTACATCATTACCGGCGTCGGTACCGGTGGACATATTACCGGCGTAGCGGAAATTTTAAAACAGAAATTTCCAAACTTGAAAGTGTATGCAGTAGAGCCGGAACTGTCTCCAGTATTGAGTGGTGGTGCTCCAGGCCCGCATCCGCTGCAAGGTTTGGGCGCAGGCTTTATTCCTTCTGTGATGAATACGGGCGTGCTGGATGGTGTGATTCAGGTTGGCAGAGATGAATCGTTTGATTACGCACAGCGTCTTGCAAAAGAAGAAGGATTGCTCGCTGGTATTTCTACAGGTGCAGCAGTAGCCGCCGTGGCAAAAAAACTTCCGGAGCTTCCTAAAGGCGCTCGTGTGCTCACTTTTAATTATGATACCGGCGAGCGCTATTTATCTGTCGAAGGACTGTATTAATTTTTGATTGAAGATTTTCGATTGATACACAATATGTCAATTTAACCAGCAAAACGGTTTACGTATCTGCCTGGCTCAATGTAGATCGTTTTGTTTGTTACTCCTACGTGGTTTTTTAGCGGGTTATATAAAACCTTATTTGCCTTTGCTTCTTACGCGTCTTTGCGTGAAACCAAAACAATACAATACTTAAAATAGCAAACAATGCATACAGGAAAAGTTGTGATTGCAGGCGCTGGGCCTGGCGATCCGGAATTGCTTACTCTAAAAACTGCCCGGTATTTACACATGGCCGAGGTAGTACTCACTGACAGACTCGTCAGTGAGCAAATATTACAACGGTACGTAAATCCCGTTGCGGAAATCATCTTCGTCGGTAAAGAAGGCGGGGAAAATAAATCAATCGCTCAAAAAACAATCAACAAATTGCTGGTGCAATATGCACAGGAAGGAAAGTTTATTGTTCGTTTGAAAGGAGGTGATATCTCCGTCTTCTCCAATATTCTGGATGAACTTGAAACCCTCAGGGCGCATAATATTCCTTATGAGCTGGTGCCAGGAATTACTGCTGCGTCGGGAGCTGCGGCCTATGCGGGCATTCCACTCACAGCGCGGGATAATGCCAGAGCAGTACGCTTCCTTACTTATCAGAAGACTGATATTCTTTCTGCTGCACATTGGCAAGACCTGGCAGATACAGATGATACACTTGTCTTTTATATGTCGGGTGAAACGTTGAACGATTTGGTTCAGCATTTATCATTGCACGGTATTTCCGGCAAAAAGTCGGTAGCGGTGATTGAGCAGGCTACAACACCATACCAGCGTGTGTTTACCCGGAAATTTTCAGATTTGAACAGTCAAATACTTCGGCGCGGATTTGTTTCGCCGACCTTGTTGATTATCGGAAATGTGGTGAATTTACATCAATCATTTCGGTGGCTAGCGAATAGCAAAATATCCAAAAGTTATTTTCGCGCTGCCGGTGAAAACCAGCCAGTGCAGCAGTATAGTCTCTCCTCCCTGATTTAAAAATCTCAAAACAATGTTGGCAAATATTAAGCAAAATGCGCTCAATGAGCTCATTGATGGGGCGTCGTATGACGAGCTGATCTGGATCAACGGGTATCTGGCCGGCGTGCTTTCGTCTGGCAAACGCCCGCTACAGCAGTCTGCGCCTGTTAGTTTTTCGGGGAAAGTAACTGTTCTGTATGGTACCGAAACTGGCAATGCAAAAAGTCTTTCGGCAAAATTAGCATCGCTTGCAAAGCAAAAGGGTATTCCTGCGAAAGTAGGTGCGCTGGATCAATACAGATTATCTGATCTGACTAAAGAGGAAGTTCTTTTCGTGATAATCAGTACGCAAGGTGATGGTGAGCCGCCAGCTGCAGCTAAGAAATTTTACGATCATTTGTATCAGGAGACGTTGCAATTGAAGCAGTTAAAATATGGAGTGATCGCGCTAGGCGATAGTTCTTATCCTTTGTTTTGCCAGGCGGGAATTGATGTAGATATACAGTTGGAAAATGCTGGTGCTTTTAGAATTGCTGCTTTGCAAAAATGTGATGTAGATTATGAAGCCGGCGCGATTCTGTGGTTTGATAATGTGCTACAATCGTTGTCTGGTCAGAATGTAGACATAAAGACATCTGATGTCTCTGTGAATCCTGTAGGAAAGAGAATCTATAATGGCCGGATTTTATCGAACGTCAATTTGAACGATATCGGTTCAAAAAAACAGACCCATCATATAGAGATTGAAGCGGAGGGAGTGCTGTATGAACCCGGAGATTCACTGAGTATTATTGCTGAAAATAGTCAGGTGCATGTGTCGGAAATACTGCGATTGGTGGGCGTTGCGGCAGATAGACTTGTTGACTATAAAAACGAATCACTGCCTTTAGAGATATTATTACGAACCAAAATCAATATTCGTTACCTGCATGAAAGAGTAGTAAAACAATATGCAGCGTTGGTGCAACAGGAAATTCCGGAAACAAAAATCAGTCTCGTAGATCTTTTGCGTATTTATCCGGTGCGTAGTAGTGATGAATTTGTGAAAGTAGTTCAGTTATTGGAACCGATTATGCCGAGGCAATATAGTATAGCCTCTTCGCCTTCGTTGCATGGAGGGGAAATTCATCTTACAGTGAGTCGCAATCAGTTTTATGTCAATGAAGAATTGCATTATGGGCTTGCCTCTGACTATCTGTCGCAATTGGAAGAGGGTGCAGGAATTCAATTTGCCATACATCAAAATAAACAGTTCCGATTACCGGATGCAACTAAAGATATCATTCTGATTGGGCCTGGAACTGGTATCGCACCATTCCGCTCGTTTCTCTCAGAGCGGGATGCACTGCAGGCATCCGGCAGGAGCTGGCTTTTCTTCGGGGAGCAACATTTCACTACAGATTTTCTTTATCAGACCGAGATACAAAATTGGCATCAAAGCGGATTACTTACCAAGGTAAACCTGGCCTTTTCGCGAGATCAGCAAGAGAAAATTTATGTGCAACACCGGTTATTAGAACAAGGGAAAGATGTTTATGAATGGCTGCAGAATGGTGCGTCAGTTTACATCTGCGGCAACAAAGAACCGATGAGTGTTGACGTAGAAGAAGCATTGCTGGCGATTATTGTAACTCATGGTACTTGCTCAAAAGATGCTGCACGGGCCTATCTGGAACAACTGAAAGACGAAGGGCGTTATCTGAAAGATGTTTATTAAAAATTGAAAATAATGAGCGAACAAAAGAAATTATCCGCAATTGAGCATATAAAAATAAAGAGCGAAGGGCTGCGTGGTACGCTGAACGAGAGTGTCTCTAATCAGATTACCGGTAGTATCAGCGAAGACGATCAGGCATTGATCAAATTTCATGGAATGTATCAGCAGGATGATCGTGATCGGCGAGAAGAACGTGCTGTGAAAAAACTGGAAAGACTGTATTCATTTATGATCCGGCTTCGCCTTCCTGGCGGTTTTTTGACTGCGGAGCAATGGGAGGCTACACATCATATTGCTGGGGAGAATAGTACTGGGGTTATTAAAATTACGACCCGTCAGACCGTTCAGCTGCACGGTTTACTCAAATCGAAAATTAAACCGACCATTCAATCTTTCAGTTTGGCGAAACTGGATTCTATTGCTACTTGTGGGGACATTAATCGCAATGTATTGTGTAGTTCACATCCAGGTCAATCTCCATTGCATGCCGAGATATTTGCTTACGCAGATAAAATCAGCGAGATGCTGAAACCCAAAACCCGCGCCTATTATGAGATCTGGCTTGGTGAAGAAAAGCTGGCAGAGCGTACAGAAGAAGATCCATTATACGAAGACCGTTATCTGCCGCGAAAATTTAAGATTGCAATTGCGATTCCACCGAACAACGATGTGGATGTGTTTGCAAATGATATCGGGCTCATTGCCATTATTGAAAATAATCGGTTGAAAGGTTTTAACATAGCCGTTGGCGGTGGTTTATCAACAACTCACGGTAATCCGGATACCTACGCAAGACTGGGAACAGTGATTGGCTTTGCGGATTCCGAAGAGAAGGTATTAAAAGCTGTTTATGAGGTACTCACCATTCAGCGTGATTATGGCAATCGTACTGATCGGAAATTTGCCCGGCTGAAATACACGTTGGATAAATTGGGCGTGGATGCTTTTCGTGCGGAATTGGAAAATAGAATTGGTTTTAAACTGGAAGAACCGCGATCCTATCATTTTTCCGAGCGTAAAGATTATTACGGCTGGATGCAGAATGAAGCCGGGTTTTGGTATTATACCGCTTTCGTTGAAAATGGCCGGGTGACTGATTTAGAAGGCGCGGCGTTGAAGACTGCGTTTTTCGAAGTCGCGCAAACACGGAAGGCAAGTTTCCGTTTTACCTGTAATCAAAATCTCATATTGAGTGATATTCAGCCGGAGGATAAATTAATTGTCGAGGAGATTTTAGCAAAGCACGGTGTCATCCAGCACACAGAAAATGCTTCGGTGATCCGTAGAAATGCAATGGCTTGTGTGGCATTGCCAACTTGCCCGCTGGCGCTTGCAGAAGGTCAGCGTTACTTGCCGCAGCTGATTTCAAAAATTGAGCCGATACTGAATAGACATCTACTGAGTGATGAAGAGATTACCATTCGTATGACTGGCTGTCCAAATGGCTGTGCGCGACCATATGCCGCAGAAATCGGCCTGATTGGCACTGCTTCGGGAAGGTATAATCTATATCTAGGTGGCGATTATCAGGGGCTTCGTCTCAATAAAATTTATAAAGAACATCTGGATGAAGCCCAGATTCTGGAAAATCTGGATCAGCTATTCAGTATATACAAGAATGAGCGCACTTCGGGTGAACGCTTTGGCGATTTCGCTGTTCGAAAGTGGTGGGTTGCTTCTGTTTAAACAAAATCAAACGTATGATGTTTGTCAAAAATCCTATACCAGATAGTTTGTTGGGCGTGAAAAAATATTGTCCCCACGGGGACCGATAGGAAATGCTAATCCAGTTAGAATGCCATTTTTCATTTCACGCAAACAATATTTATGCAATCAAAACATTTACAGATTTTTCTACTGTTGCTGCTAGTGGCGGTTTATAAAACTGCTGCACAGGATGCTTATTTAGTCTCGGGGCGGATCCTGGATTCTGTCAATAGTCAATTACGCAACAACGCAACTGTGCAGGTAAAAGGAACGACCATCGGAGCCATTACAGACGATGCAGGCAATTTTCAACTGAAAGTGGCCCAAAAACTGCCGATCGAATTGTTGATTTCGGCAATCGGATATCAATCCCAAACCTTTCTGATTACTGCGGTTGGCAAGGAGGTTAATATACTACTGCAACCACAGGCGATGGTGATGGATCAGGTGGTGGTGAGTGCTTCCAGAGTTTCTGAGAGTATGATGAAAACCCCGGTGAGCATTGAAAAGCTGGATATCCGTGCAATCAGGCAGAGCGCAGCTCCAAGTTTTTATGATGCGCTCGAAAATCTGAAGGGAGTACAGATGACCACATTAAGTCTAGGCTACAAAGTGCCCAATACGCGTGGTTTCAGCGGAACTACCAATTCGCGGTTTCTGCAGATGGTAGACGGTGTAGATAATATTTCTCCGGGTATAGGTGCGCCGGTTGCCAACGCAGTGGGGCCTACGGATTTGGATATAGAAAGTGTGGAACTGATACCCGGTGCGGCTTCTGCCTTGTATGGATTAAATGCGGTGAATGGCATTTCAAACATGAAAACGAAATCTCCGTTTAAATACGAAGGGCTCAGCGTATACCAGAAAATCGGTGTAAACCATATTGATGATGATTTGCACAGTCCCACACCGCTGTATGAGACGGCGGTTCGCTACGCCAGGGTAATCGGAAAACGTTTTGCATTTAAGATCAATGCTGATTATATGCGTGGCTATGACTGGATCGCTAACAATATGCGCGATCAGAATCCGAACGCAAATGTATCGGTTGGTCTGACGGGAGCGAATAATCCTGGTGCTGATCTGATCAATAATTACGGTGATGAAAGCAGTGACCGGAGAACCCTTACACTCGATGGGAAAAAGTATGTAGTGAGCAGAACAGGCTATGCTGAAAAGGATTTAGCAGATTATAACCTGCATAATCTGAAATTTGATGCGTCATTGTATTACAAGCTGGGAAAAGGTGCGGAGCTTTCTTATACTTATCGCATCGGCAATGTGACTAATCTTTATCAACGTGGTAATCGTATTGAGCTGGATGGTTTGCAGATACAACAGCATGTAGCCGAGTTGAAAGGAAGCAATTATTTTCTGAAGGCTTATTATACCGGTGAGAACACTGGTAATTCTTATAATCTGCGACCGTTGGGCGAAAATATGGATCTCGCATTTAAGAGTAATAATCAATGGTACAGTGATTACTCCAATGCATTTCTCGCGGCAACAGACAATGGTTCCGGTGTTGCAGACGCACAGGCGGCAGCACGCGCCGCTGCAGACAATGGTCGTTATCAGCCGGGAACGCAGGCATTTGACGACAAAAAAAATGAACTCATCCACATCAATAACTGGGATAAAGGTGCCGCGTTAATTATGAAAACGGGTTTTGTTCACGGCGAAGGCCAGTACGATTTTTCTAAGTATGTATCCTGGATAAAGCTGTTGGCGGGGTTTAATTATCGCGATTATATTATTCATCCGGACGGGAATAGTTATGTAAATCCTGAGTCTTATACGGATTCGACAAAGCTCAATACAATATTTCACTATTATAGTTACGGCGGATTTGCGCAGGCTACCAAAACATTTTTCGAAGAAAAATTGAAAGTAGTGGCCTCTGTTCGTGCAGATAAAGTACAGTATTTCGACCCCAGGATCAATCCGCGAATAGCGCTGGTATACACGGTTTCACAAAAACATAATTTCCGGATTTCATTCCAGAATGGCTACCGGTTTCCTACTCTTTTTGAAGGATTTTCTTACGTCGATAACGGTGGTGTGAAACGTTTGGGTGGATTAGAAGTAATGTCAAAGTACTTCGGTGTTTTTGAAAACTCCTATGTGCGTACATCGCAGGATGCTTTTATCGCGGCTGTAAATAACGACATCAATAAGAATGGTTTAACACAGACGGCAGCCATTGAAAAGAACCAGCATCTGCTTATAAAAAGCAATTACAATTACATTAAGCCGGAGCATATCAATTCGCTGGAAGCAGGATATAAAGGCATATTGTTTGGAGGAAGACTGTTTATAGATGCGGATTATTATTTCAATGTCTACAAAGATTTCATCGGACAGGTTGAATTGACGAAACCTGACAAAGGCACAATTGGTGTGGATGATAGCACTGTTTTCTATGCATACGATAAAACAAAGTCGACGGTCTATCGCATGTGGACCAACTCCACGGGCATTGTCAGCAATCAGGGAGCCAGTCTCGGATTGCGCTACAATTTGCCGCGGCAATATTCTGTGAGTGCGAATGTCTCCTATGCGCAACTGTTGCATATTTCAGCGGGTGATGCATTGATCCCTGCATTTAATACACCGCAGTGGATCACCAATATTTCATTGGGTAATGCACAAATATTTAAGAACACTGGTTTTAATATTTCCTGGCGCTGGCAGAGTGGATTCGATTGGCAAAGTCCGTTGGCAAATGGTTTTATTCCTGCTTATGATGTGGTCGATGCACAGATCAATTATGCTGTTCCGAAAATCTATACAACGTTCAAACTCGGTGCCAGCAATCTTTTCAATAAAAAATATTACCAGTATGAAGGAGGTCCGGTAATTGGCGGACTCTATTATTTCACCGTCATTTTTGATGACAATTTTCAACGTAAATGAAGGCAGCTATTTTAGGAAAAGCGACAACAGATAGTGTTGCAGCTACAGAGGTAAACCCACTTTTTCCCGTTTTTCTCAAGCTGGATCAGCTTCAGCTGTTGATTGTGGGTGGCGGAAATATTGGCTATGAAAAATTGCAGACTATTTTAAACAATGCGCCTGAAGCGAATGTGCGTTTAATTGCGTTGGAGATTAGTGATGCGGTGATTGCATTAGCTGCCTATTATCCTAATGTAAAACTGGTGCAGAAAGCATTTGAATCTTCAGATCTTGATGGTGTTGATTTGGTGATCAGCGCAGTGAATGATGCGGTAGTCAGCGAACATGTTTATCGTTCGGCTAAAGAACGGGCAATATTGATTAATGCCGCAGACCAACCGCGGTATTGCGATTTCTATCTGGGATCGATCGTCACAAAGGGGCATTTGAAAATTGCGGTTTCTACCAACGGGAAATCTCCGGTACTGGCAAAGCGGATTAAAGAATATCTGAATGAAGCTATAACGGATGATATACACGGATTGATTGATAGTATGAGTGAACTGCGGTCTCGTCTTTCGGGCGATTTTAATGAAAAGGTCAGACGTTTAAATGAGTTGACACAATCATTGGCTTACAGCGAAATCGCACAAAAAAATGGAGAACGTCGCTGGCGGAAAATTGCTTCCTGGAGCTTGTTCGCGTTCTTCTTTATGTTTCTCGGGCATCTTATTTTATCCTACGTTTCGTTGGAAACATTAGTGACTAGTGGTCGTCATTTCATCATTCAAATGGATCCAAAGTTTTACATAATGATACTCGCCGGTTTTTTTGCACAGCTAGTAGATGGCGCGTTGGGTATGGGTTATGGTGTTACTTGTACTACAGTTTTGCTTTCGGCCGGTGTGCCATTGCCCGCAATCAGCGGTAGCATCCATACCGCGGAAATGTTTTCTAGTGGCGCTTCGGGTTTTAGTCATTACAAGTTTGGTAACGTCAACAAGAAGTTGTTCAAGTACCTGGTGGCGCCCGGCGTGATTGGTGCTATTCTTGGTGCCTGGCTGCTTGCAAAATACGGAAACGACTATGCCAATTATTTTCGGCCGGTGTTGGCCGTTTATACTTTGTTGCTTGGCGCTCGTATCATTTGGAATGCGTTCCGAAAAAATAAGAAAGTAGAGAAGCTGAAAAGAGTAGGTTGGCTGGCTGCTGCCGGAGGCTTCCTGGATTCTTTTGGCGGAGGTGGCTGGGGACCGTTGGTGACGAGTACGCTGATCTCTAAAGGAAAGACACCGAAGTATGTAATCGGCACGGTAAGCATCACTGAATTTTTTGTGACCCTTGCCAGTGCACTCACGTTTTTCTCCTTAATTGGTATCAGCCACTGGATGGTTATCGCCGGGCTCATCATTGGTGGTCTGATTGCGGCACCTATTGCGGCGCGTCTGGCTGGGAAGCTGCCGCTAAAGACTATGTTTATCGGTGTGGGGGCATTGGTGATTATCTGGAGTTTGAATGTGATTATTAGAGCAATTCTATAAGGCAAAATTCAAAAGTCAAAAACGCAATTTCTGTAACCCCGAGCGTAGGCGAGGGGTTCGCGACGCACACAACGGCACAAAGTTTGTATTACTCGCACTGTGACGCAACACCGTATTAACCTATCAACCTACTAACGTATTAACTGAACCGGCCGCGGTATTTATAGGGTGATTTTTGACCGCGCCCAGTTTTTTTCACCTTAATTAACCTGGCTTTCACAGATATTTGCAACGTAACATTTCTATGAAAGCCGCCATAAACTTTACCATATTTTTATTGATTTTTCTGTTTTCGTTTTCCTTTAAAAGTATTGCCCAATACACGATTCAGGGAAGAATGACGGATCAGAAAAATGAAGCTGTTCCATTTGCGAACGCGGTGCTTTTGCATTTACCGGATAGTGCTATCGTTGTCACTGCTATGACCGATACCGCCGGGTATTTCAGTATCAATGCTCAAAGCGTAGCACAAACCTTGTTGAAAGCTATTGCCAGTGGCTATCATACACAAACAAAACTCATTACAGAAACCGGGAACGATATCAAAGTTGATTTTGTGCTGCATTCAGTCGACCGTATGCTTTCGGGTGTAACCGTGACTGCTAACAAACCGGTGATAGAGCGTAAAGCAGATCGTACAGTATTTAATGTAGAAAGCAGTGTATCGAGCGTTGGGGCCGATGCGTTGGAATT
Source organism: Taibaiella soli (assembly GCF_003236175.1). Lineage (GTDB taxonomy): Bacteria > Bacteroidota > Bacteroidia > Chitinophagales > Chitinophagaceae > QKTW01. The sequence goes on from NZ_QKTW01000022.1 coordinate 140,688, forward strand.
ATTGAAGCGTTCGCCGGGTGTGCGCGTCAACAATGATAATATATCGGTGGTAGGAAAGAGTACGGTTTCCATTATGATCAATGATCGTTTGGTACAGCTTTCTGCCGATGAACTCGCTGGATTGCTTCGGTCCATGCCGGCCGAAACGATTTCGAAAATTGAAGTGATCACCGCACCGCCGGCTCGTTATGATGCCCAGGGTAACGCGGGAATTATCAACATAGTCACCAAAAAACAACAGAAAAACGGACTCAACGGCAGTATCACCACCGCTTATGAGCAACATACTGCTGGCGGTTTTCAGACAAACGGCAATATCAATTACCGGTTCCAGAAATTTAACTTCTTCGGCAACGGCAACTATTTCACGCTCAATCGGTATCCGACAAGAACATTCACTACTTTTTATCCTGAGGAGAAATGGGTACAGACGGACGATCAGAAAGACCAAAACGTGTTTGGCCGTTTTCAAGTTGGCGCCGATTATAATATTAATAAGAAATCCATACTGGGCGTAGTTTACACCCACGGCTGGGGAAGTCCGGTGCATCACAGCCAGGAGGATATTTATACAAAAGCTTACAGTCTTGCAACAGGTATGCTGGATTCCGTAACACGGACCATTGCTGAAACATTCGATAGTGGTCGCAGAGATGTGGGCAATCTGAATTATGAATGGCGTATCGATACCAGCGGTAAAAAGCTCAATGTTGACCTCGATTATTTTACCCGCACCGGCAAAAAAAGAAGAGATTTTGTTTCCAATAATACACTGCCAGATGGTAGCCTGACGTCGGACTCCAGCAATAATCAGACGTTTGGAAAGCAGGTCAACAACATCGGTTCCGTAAAGCTCGATCTGGAATGGCCAACGCATTTCGCTAAATATTCCTTTGGTGGAAAGGCGTCGTTTGTACACAATATCAGTGATAATGTATTCAATTACCTCGATGGCGGCGATTTTGTGATGGACCCTAACAAGACCAATACTTTCGACTACACGGAGAACACGCAGGCATTATATGCAAGCGCACATAAAGATTTAAAAAAATGGGAACTGCAATTAGGGCTTCGTGCGGAAAATACGCAGAGCAAAGGTTATTCGCCGACACTCAATCAAACCACAACCAATAATTACTTCAAGCTTTTTCCTTCGGTTTTTGTGCAGTACAATCTGAACGAAAATCATAAATTCAATTTCAATTATACACGCCGCATCAACCGTCCCGATTTTTGGGATATGAATCCGTTCCGGGTGTATAGCACGCCAAACGCTTATGAGCAGGGAAATCCGTTCCTGCAGCCATCTTTCAGCAATAACTTTGAAATAGGGTATACGCTGAAATCTAAATACACATTCTCACTGTTCTCTGAATCCGTGCAGAATTATTTTACCCGCGTTTCAATGGTGGATACCGTCAATAGCACGTTTATTTTCACGAGAGTCAATGCCGGTAATAATTTCAGCGCCGGGTTGCGAGCAAACGCAGTTGTGAACTTTACCAAATGGTGGGAATGTAACCTGCAGGGCAGTGGTTTTTATACGCAGTTCACACCCAAAGTATATGGCGTAAGCGGTACTTATAGTCAACCCAGTTTTTATATCGAAACCGATAACACCATCTCATTCAATAAAGACAAAACCCTGCTGGCCGAAGCCAATTTTTATTATCTGAGCAAACAACAGGCCGATGTAGACCTGCAATCGCCCGTGTATAGTTTGGGGCTCGGTTTCAAGGCATTACTCTTTCACAAACAGCTGACGATTGGCGTGAGCGGCTACGATGTATTGCGGACGGAATGGTCTGTTTATACCAACGATTACAATCATACCGTCCAGAATCTTTACTTCGACGATCGCTCTGTTCGCGTAGCGCTTACCTGGAAATTCGGCAACGCAAACATTAAACTCCGGGAACGCAATACAGGAGCCGATGAGGCGAAGCGAGCCAATTAATAAAAGTTTAACGAGCCCATTGTTTTTTTTGTGTTGCTGTAAGCCTTGGCAGTATTGGGTTGTGCGTTGTTTTTCTAAAGCTTCAATCCGGCGATAATTAAAAATTATTTGGCGGGCTAAAATAATTATTAGAGTTTTGCTCACATGAAACAATCGAATATTAAGACGAATAACTGCTGGATGTACTTTCATATAGGAAGGGCATAGGTGTTATGTTTTGATATCAAAATCATAAAACTAAAAGCCCTTCGGAAATCCCGAGGGGCTTTTTACTTTACGAAAAACAAAAAAATGCAAAAGACAATACTATCGGTAACCAATAAGATGCATCAATGGACGCGTTGTTATTTTATTAATAGCAAGGGGGCGCGACATTGTATGGTTACGGACAGATAACTGATACATAGTTACCTAAACATTCGCCCCCTTGCTGCTCAGACCGCAAGGGGGCGTTTCTTTTTAAACCATTTTTCACTACCAAAAATTTAAGATCATGAGACTGGAATTTGCTATACCCGCTTTAGAATTATCCACAGCAGCCACTTTTCTGCTGGTGTTCAATAACCGTATGTTGCACGCTTCACAACACATCCGTGAGTTGACAGAGCGTTATAAACAAAGCCGCGATTCAAAAATCGTAGGTCAGGTACGCAAGATGCACCGTCAGGTATTGCTGCTGCGCGATATAAAAATTGTAACCATCATTAGTATCATACTCTGCGTGGTAACGATGTTGCTGATGTTTAATAAACAGATGGCAAACGCAACAATCGCATTTATGATTTCGCTGATTGCGCTGGGCATCGCGTTGGTGTTGACAGTTGTGGAGCTAATCACAGCAACCAACACACTCAATTACGCACTCGATAAAAGAATGAAAAGCAATTATCCGTTTTTAAATCTGCGCAGATTGTTTAAGCGGCCATCGTTCGACGAACAATTGTTTAAAGAAGAAATACTTAATTAATCAACCATAATAAAAACCAAAAATGAAACTGACTTCAGAGAAAGCAAAATTCAACCGGCAGAGCCCCGGCAAAACATTTGTGATACCCGAGCCCAAAGTAGGCAAGGGTCTCAATCAGGGAATTCTGATCGCAGAAATCTTCGATGCTGCAAATGCAGCTATTGATAAAGTAGCGAGAATGTACGATTACAGAAACATCACAGAATCCAGCAAACAAGTATTGTTTTTCGGCAACGTTACAGCCGGTGATACCATTGTGCTTACTACAAATATTGTACGTCGTATAAAAGACATCAAGGTAACCGTTGCGCTGAAGAAAATTAAAATCGGCAATGACGAAGTTGTAGCAACCGGAAAATTCTTGTATGTGGCAGAGTAGTTGTGATGATGACAATAGCGGAAACAATTGACAAGGGACAGTTGATGGCCCTCATGTTGATTCAAATGTTTCCGCTATTTTTTCTATTCAATATCAAAAATACGTGTCGCCCTAAGCACAGTCGAAGTGTGTTCACGCTTAAGTGTCACCCAGAGCGTAGTCGAAGGGCAATCAAGCCTAGGTGTCATCCTGAGCGTAGTCGAAGGGCGTTCAAACCTAAGTGTCACCCTGAGCGTAGTCGAAGGGCGTTCGCAAAAAGTATTTCTTTCTTTTGTTACCAGCTTCTCATGCTCCGGTTAAGCATCCGTTGCGTCGCTCCGTTCATCTTCAGTGCTACTATTGAGCATGCTCATCGGGAGAAGGTGATCATATTCCGCGGGACTTCTCCTTTGTACCAATGACACGTTTAAAATTGAGTTCAATTTCAAGGCCCTTAGTTTGGCAGTACAGTAGCAATGAAGCTCAATCGAGCGACCGTCTAAGCCACGGAGTGATCTGGCTTAGACTGCCCTTTTTTGCCTACTTTTTTACTCGCGTTCATATCATCTCGGGTCGCTCATGAGGGCTTCGCCGTTTGGCATAAAAAAAGTAGGAGCATGATGGTTCGAAGCCAGATTTGAAGGACTATTGCTAAATCAAGGTGTCATTGTCTTTTGATTGTGGGTACCGAATAATTAGTCAAAGTGACAATAGGAGCCTCTCCAGTAGTGAGCATCGCTAGAAAATACCTTAGCGTCTTTGCTTCTTACGCATCTTTTCGGGAAACCCACGTCAAAAAATTAGTGATCAGTAAGTTGGAGCACCTTCGATGTTCTTGCGCGCATTTTCATTGCCAGTTCCTTATTATTTGCCAGCGACTGACCATAAGACGGAATCATCTCTTTCAGTTTCGCCTGCACATTCGGTGCACTCACACGATCTTTAAAACAACGGTTAATCAGATCAAGCATAATAGGAACCGAAGTAGACGCACCTGGCGAAGCACCCAACAGTGCAGCAATAGAACCATCCGCAGACGAAACTATTTCCGTACCGAATTCCAGCACGCCGCCTTCTTCCTTATCTTTTTTTATCACCTGCACACGCTGACCTGCAATAGCCAGTTCCCAGTCTTCCATTTTTGCTTCAGGGAAATATTCCTTCAGCGCTGCCAGACGATCTTCCGGTGATTGACGCACTTGCTCAATCAGATATTTCGTCAGCGGAATATTATGAAGACCCGCGGATAACATCGGACGAATATTCGCGACTTTAATTGACGCAGGTAAATCAAAGAAAGAACCTTCTTTCAGGAATTTCGTAGAGAATCCAGCGTATGGGCCGAAAAGTAATGCATGTTTATCGCCCATCGTACGGGTGTCCAAATGCGGAACAGACATCGGAGGCGCGCCCACACTGGCTTTGCCATATACTTTTGCATGATGGCGTTCAATAACTTCTTCATTGGTACAACGCAACCATTGACCACTTACCGGAAAGCCTCCATAGCCCTTCGCTTCCGGAATGCCCGATTTTTCCAGCAATGGCAACGCTCCGCCACCGGCACCAATAAATACAAATCGTGCAGTCGTTTCTTCGCGTTTTCCGGTTTTTGGATCCTTCGCAATCAGATACCAATGATTATTCTGGTCACGCTGCAACGTACGTATTTCATGACCCAGATGAATTTTTACACCATCCTGTTTTTGCAGAAAATTAAATAAAGCACGCGTCAGTGCGCCGAAGTTTACATCCGTACCCAGATCCATTTTCGTAGCCGCTACTTTCTGGTTCACATCACGTCCTTCCATCACCAGGGGAATCCATTTCTCTAAAGTCGCACGTTCTTCACTATACTGCATCGCTTCAAAAAGATGATTCTTGATAAGCGCGTCGTGTCTCTTGCGGAGATAGTTTACATTGTCGTCGCCCCATACGAAACTCATGTGCGGAATGCTGTTGATAAACGTCCGCGGATCATCAATCATATCTTGCTCCACCATATAAGACCAGAACTGTTTCGATACTTCAAATTGTTCTGCAATCTTCAGCGCCTTGCTGATATCAATTGATCCATCTGCTTTTTCCGGCGTGTAATTGAGTTCACAAAATGCTGAGTGTCCCGTTCCTGCATTGTTCCAGGCGTCAGAACTTTCTCCCGCAATTACATCAAGTCGTTCAAAAATTTCAATTGTAAGATCGGGACGAAGCAATTTTAAAAAAGTCCCCAATGTTGCACTCATAATACCTGCACCTACCAAAACCACATCCACCGCGTGCGAAATCTGTGTATCCTTATTCATAGCCAGTGATTAGTCTTTAAATCGTTCACTAAAATTAGGGCTTTGTGATCAATGGTGAATGGTCAATCGTGAATGACGATATAGCGAAGGCTGATAGGTTGATTCCTGTGAGATGCTTTCTCCGCATTGAGCTTGAAAAGAACCTGCAAGCTCATGTTCCGCGGGACTTCTCCTTCGTCGAAGTGACAAACGCGGTGATCCTTGATAGTTTGATATGTCGCAGCGCCTTTGTGACAGCCGCGAGATTTTTTGACGCTCGACTTTTGATTTTGGCTTTATTTGAATTTCATAACTTCGCTCTATGAAAAAAGTGGAAACGATTGAGGATTTGTACAAACGTAGACCCAATGATAAAATGCCGGATTGGAGTGCAGCGGTGCACAATGGTTACGGGCATTTTAATGTGTTTTTGCGGGCGGATTATGCATGCAGAAGCATTACGCCATACAGTCGTAAAGATTATTATAAGATTACACTTTTGATGGGCAACGGAGTAGTGCACTATGCCGACCGCAGCATCGAAGTATCCAGTCCCGCGCTTTTGTTTTCCAATCCAACCGTTCCATATTCCTGGGAAGCAACCGACGAAGTGCAGGATGGTTATTTCTGTTTATTTACAGAATCCTTTATTCGCTGGGGCAATAAATTTGATCGGGGCGGTGAATTGCCTTTATTCAAAGCGGGTGGCGATCCATTGTTTTTTCTGGGTGAAACACAGGTGCAGCGCATCTCTGGTATTTTTCTGAGAATGTTCGAAGAACGCGACAGCGAATACGTCTATAAGTACGAATTATTGCGTTCTTACGTGGACCTGCTGATTCATGAGGCGTTGAAATTAAAACCTGCGGATACTTATTTCCGGCATGCCAATGCCTCTTCACGCATTTCCAGTCTGTTTCTCGAACTGCTGGAACGCCAGTTTCCAATTGATACACCACAAAATAATTTTGCATTGAAAACCGCAAAAGATTATGCAGGAAAATTATCTGTGCATGTAAACCATTTGAATCGCGCTGTAAAAGAGACAACCGGCAAAACGACGACGGAGCATATTGCGGAGCGCATTACGCAAGAGGCGAAAGCTTTATTAAAACATACCGACTGGAATATCTCCGAAATCGGATATGCACTCGGCTTTGAATATCCTGCTTACTTCAATAACTTTTTTAAAAAGCAGACGAGTACCACGCCAAAATCATTTCGCAATTGATTGTTTGAATTGTTTAAGTTTTGGTTTGAAATGCTTAATTGCTGAATCTCCGACGCTGATACCTTTGTCTTACAAAATCAAAATCTATGAAATACAGGAATCTCGCTAATACAGGCGAAAAATTATCTGCAGTTGGATTGGGTTGTATGGGGATGAGCTTTGCTTACGGTCCTGGTGATGACGAGGAATCAATTGCCACTTTACATAAAGCACTCGACTTAGGCATTAATTTTTGGGACACAGCTGATATGTATGCGCTTGGCAAAAATGAAGAACTGATTTCAAAAGTGCTGGTGCCGAATCGCGATAAAGTTTTCATTGCTACAAAATTTGGCTTTCGTGTGAAAGACGAAGGGGCGGGTTTCAGCGGTACGCCGGGAACTTATATCGATGGGTCTCCAGCTTATCTGAAAACCGCAGTAGAGGCAAGTTTAAAGAGATTGAAGATCGATACGATAGATCTGTATTATGCACACCGTATTGATCCGAATGTGCCGGTAGAAGACATGGTAGGCGCGATGGCTGATCTGGTAAAAGAAGGTAAAATCCGTTATCTGGGTTTGTCCGAAGCATCTGCAGCTTCTTTGCGTAAAGCGCAGGCTGTGCATCCGATTGCGGCCTTACAGAGTGAGTATTCTGTGCTTACCCGCGATCTGGAAGCAGAAATTTTACCAACCTGCCGCGAACTCGGTATTACACTGGTGCCGTACAGTCCATTAGCTCGTGGCATTATCACCGCAACAATCGGTGATGCTTCTTCTTTGGATGCTACAGATTGGCGCCGTACGCTGCCACGTTTTGAAGAAACGCACTGGGAAAATAATCAGAAGCTTGTAAATGAATTTGCGGCATTGGCTAAAGATAAAAATGCAACGCCCGCACAACTGGCATTGGCATGGGTTTTAGCGCAGGGTGAAGATATTATTCCAATTCCTGGTACTAAGAAAAGAAAATATTTAGAAGAAAATGCAGGCGCGGTAAATATCGAACTTTCAAAATCAGACCTGGATGCAATCGAAGCATTGCTGCATAAATATCCTGACGTCGGTCAGCGGTATAGCGATGGTGCGATGAAACTGGTGAATCAATAGATTGGAAAGTCAAAATTCAAAACCTAAATGTTATAACATGGTTCATGTCGACGAAAGGAGACATCCCGTGAGATGTTTTTCTTGTTATAATTAGAGTCCGTAGAGACGTTGCATGCAACGTCTCCAAATAACGGGATACAAAAAAATGCTCACGATTTCGTGAGCATTTTTAATTTCTTATCGATCGCGAAAATCATATTTCGCACATTAAACCACATTCCTCACATTCCACTATCCGCGCGGAATCTGCCCTGCACCTGCATAATATCTTTGCCAGTATTTATCGTTCAGGCTGCTGATCATTACACCCTGACTAACTGATGCGTGAACAAAAAAGTTATTCAGCAGGTAAATGCCCACATGAGAAATACGACGTCCATGAATTTTAAAGAAGACCAGATCTCCTTCTTTCAATTGCCCTGAATCCCAAACCAGACGGCAGTTGTTGAATTGTTCAAAAGCTGTGCGGACGAGGTTCACATTAAAAACCCGTTCGTAAAGCCGCTGCACAAAAGCAGAACAATCGATGCCCGATTTATCAGTGCCGCCGAGATGATAAGGCGTACCATACCATTCGTCGATGAAAGAATACAGAGAGAAATTAGTAATCGCGTTTGGCACTACCTGCATCAGGTCTGCATATTTTACCTGCAGCGTATTGGTGATCGATGGATCATATGCCGCATCTTTCTTGTCGTGAGAACGGAGTGTTACACTATTGGAATTGCCCGATAATGTAATGTCGTCAATAAATTTTGGCGACTTGCTTTTACGCGAAGCGCCATTGTCTGCCATCTTATGGGAAGAGGAACATGCCGTGAAAATAGCAGATGCCGCAATCCCCAGTGCAAGCAGGTGTTTTTTCAGTTTAAAAGTCAGCATAGCAAACAAAGTTGTGAAATCAAATAATGAGTTGGGTCCCACAAAGCTACGACAACAACGCTAAATACAATATGATAGAAGAAAAAAACCATGAGCAAATTTCGTGCCACGTAACAACGTTATAACAAAATCGTCTGTTTAAATTTAAAATTCAAATGTCAAAATTCAAAAACGAAGCGCGTGGCCGTGAAAGTTTGCGTGCCCTCTGCCTACGTCTCTAGAAAATAAGAGAAGAAAATCAGCGATTAAAAAATCAACCATCAGCCATAAAAAAAGGCTGCCGAAGCAGCCTTTCTTGTTTTATACGTTCTCATTTTCTTTTTCCATCCGTTCTCTATTCTTTCGGATTTCCGCAACTTCTTCTTCTCTTTCCTGTTCTTTGTCGTAAGCCCTGATGATCGCTTTTACCAGTCGGTGACGTACTACGTCTGCTTCGTCGAGCTGGATATGCGCAATACCTTCAATGTTTTTCAAGATGCGCGAAGCTCTGATCAGGCCCGATTTCTGATTTTTCGGAAGATCAATCTGCGTAAGATCACCGGTGATGATCGCTTTTGCACTTGGTCCGATACGTGTTAAGAACATTTTCAGCTGAAGTTCGGTGGCATTCTGAGCTTCATCGAGAATGATGAAAGAGTTATCGAGTGTACGGCCACGCATGTACGCCAATGGCGCAATTTCAATGATACGGTTGGCCATATAATAGTTGAGCTTATCGCTCGGAATCATATCGTCTAGTGCATCATATAGTGGTCGCAGATATGGATCGATTTTTTCTTTCAGATCGCCGGGAAGGAAACCTAAGCTTTCGCCGGCTTCTACTGCAGGACGTGTCAGGATAATCTTGCGAACCGCCTTGTTTTTTAACGCACGTACGGCAAGAGCTACCGCAGTATACGTTTTACCGGTACCGGCAGGACCGATGGCAAAAATGATATCATTTTTCTCGGACACAGCAGCCATGAGTTTCTGGTTCTGTGTTTTCGCTTTAATCACTTTACCGTTCGGACCAAAAACAAGTACATCATTACTTAATTCATCAACGGTGCTCGGCTCTCCGCCTTCTTCATCTCCCAAAATTCTTGAAAAATAATTTTCCGACAGATGTCCGTTCCGCTCTAAATATTTAATGACCTGTTCGATTTTCCCCTGTGCTGCTGCTACTTCTTCCGCCTGCCCCGATAGCTTTATCTGCGTACCGCGAGACAAGATCTTCAATAAAGGAAACTTACGTTTCAGAATATCGAATTTGCTATTGTTAATCCCGAAAAACTCAATAGGATTAACTGTTTCCAGGTTTATTATTGCTTCTGTCAAGGTACTATGAGTTTTGGTTCAATTTAAATATACAACATTAGTGCCGCGAAGTCAATATTATCGTTTAGTTAAAGTTGAACCCTGATATTTTGTGCGAAACAAGGCTGATTTTGTGGAAAAATCAAACGCCTTTATTGCGGTCAAATGACCTGCAATAAAGGCGTTGAATATATTTAAAACTGACTCCGTACTTAGATACGGTATTCATTTGCTTTAAACTCAGCAACTTTTGCAGCGATTTTTTCGTCGCTCAGTGCAAAAATGCGAGCACAAAGAACTGCAGCGTTGCGCGCACCTGCTTTACCTACAGCCAATGTACCGACTGGCAGACCTGCTGGCATTTGAACGATGCTGTACAATGCATCAATACCACCTGGCAGACCGCCATCCAATGGAACACCCAATACAGGCAATGAAGTGTAAGCAGAACATACACCCGGTAATGCTGCCGCCATACCAGCTGCTGCTACTACTGCGCCATAACCGTTTGCTTGTGCATTTACCATCAGGTCGCGTACTTTATCAGGATTGCGGTGTGCAGATGCTACAATCATGTCGTTTTCGATACCAAACCAGTTCAGCCAGTTCTGACATTCTTTCATTACTGATTCGTCGCTCTGAGAGCCCATAATGATCATTACTTTCATAAGATGTAATTGTATGTTGTTTGATGTAAAATTTCAATTGTTCAGTATACCTTTAGCCGCGAAATAAAAACTATGTCCTCTTTTACGAATAAAGTTGTTGTTATTACCGGTGCATCTTCAGGAATTGGCATGGCCCTTGCCCTTGATGCATTGCAACGTGGCGCAAAAGTAGCAGTTTGTGCCCGAAATGAAGAAAAATTGAAAGAATCCTATTCTAAATTTTCTACGGAACAGGTTTTCTGCATGGGTGCAGACGTGAGTAAAGAGGCCGATTGTAAGGCATTTATTGAAGCTGTGATCGCTAAATGGAGCAGGGTGGATATGCTCGTTAATAACGCCGGAATCAGCATGCGTGCGTTGTTTGAAGATGCGGACGTAAGTGTGATTAAAGAATTGATGGATATAAATTTCTGGGGAACGGTTTACTGTACGAAATATGCCGTGACTTCTATCCGAGAAAATAAAGGCGTAATTGTAGGGGTATCTTCCATAGCGGGTTATAGAGGTTTGCCCGGCCGTACAGGCTATTCTGCGTCCAAATTTGCGATGCAGGGCTTTCTGGAGGCGCTCCGTACAGAGTTACTGCACACGGGTGCGCATGTGATGTGGGTTTCACCAGGGTTCACGGCGTCCAATATCCGCAACGTAGCCCGTAGCGCGGACGGTTCTTCGCAGGGCGAAACACCACTTGATGAAGGCAAACTGATGAGTGCGGAAGAATGCGCCCGCATTATTCTTGACGGTATGGAATCGCGTAAGCGCTCTATCATTATGACTGGTCAGGGTAAATTAACGGTATTGATCAATAAACTTTTCGGTGGACTGGCAGATAAACTGGTCTACAAACATTTTCTGAAAGAGCCAGGTTCGCCGCTAGCTAAGTATGAAGGTTAGTTGGTTGAAAAATTAACTGGTTAATTAATCGATTTTATAAAAGGAAATCCGGTGCCGTTAGTGCCGGATTTTTTTGTGTACTCGTATTGCCACTTATTCCGGCGGTTCCACAATATGGGGTGTGGCGCCGTTGAGAATCTCAATACCGGCTGGATATTACCGGCTTATTCCTTTCGCCTTTTAATCAATTGATTTTATGTTTAATTAGTATTTTTAGTTATATTTATATGTGGAATGTTCAAGAATAGCATTTGAACATTTTCTAATAACACGTGTAAAATACCCCCCTCCGTTTGTATAAAATGCCCCCGGTTGGTTTTTGGTCAGGAAAGAAGTGAATCGTTACTTCGCATTAACGACGAATTGAGCCCCGATAGACTCTTTTTCAACCCTGTTGACCCGATGACCAAACCAATCACCAATATAACTGTTCCTGTCACCTCTTTTTACGAAAATGGCCTGGCCCCTTGATGACCCAAGGCAAGTGCCTGTTTTACCATGAAACATCCCAAACCTACACCGCTTTGCCCCTAGATAGTGATACCGTGCATTGCACGAGGACCACAACGCACATCTACCGTATTGGCCCAGTGAAGGCCGTGCAACACGCAAGTTTCACAGAAGAGACCTCCTCGCGTTTCCGCAAGGAGGTTTTTTTATGCCGATTGTTTTTACCAATTAACTACACTATTTGGTTATGGATTCGCCAGGATGAAATAAAGTCTATAACGCAAAACCGACGCATAAAAAAGCCTCCGCAATTGCAGAGGCTTTTATTCGGATGAGATCTTAAACTTTATTAAGCGATTTCTACCAGTTCGATTTCGAAAGTCAATGGTTCACCTGCCAGTGGATGGTTCGCATCCAGCAGAACTGAATCATCAGTTACTTCAGCAACGATAACCGGGAAAACATGACCCTGATCATCGCTCATATGCAGTTCCATACCAACTTCTGGTTTGATATCAGCTGGAAACTCAGTGATTGGGTAGCGCACCATATTTTCATCGCTGCGTTCGCCATAAGCCTCATGCACAGGAATAGTCACCGTTTTCTTTTCGCCGACTGCCATGCTCATTACCGCGTCGTCGAAACCTTTAATTACCTGACCGTTACCCACTACAAATTCCAGCGGCGCACGACCGTCAGATGAATCGAAAGTAGAACCGTCATTCAGTTTTCCATGATAGTGTACGCGAACGGTGTCACCTTTTTTAACTTGTTGCATGATAATTTCTTTTAATAAAACTTATAATGACGCAAGATACAGGATATAATGAGAAACCTGCGATTATCTTGGAGAAAAAAATAATTGGCCGCAACTTTGCATCTTCTTTGAAGAGAGATCACTTATGAAGTTTCAGCTTAAGTTTTATAGCATATTAATTTTTTCATTCCTGTTTATCGCAGGTGGTTTTTCGGCGAAGGGTAAAGTAATTACCGGGGCGGAAGACATGGGCGCGTATATTCCGGATCTGCAAGGCAAAAGGGTTGGGCTCATCATCAATCAGACTTCTGTTGTCGGTACTGCAAGAACATTGCTGGTGGATACGTTGCTGCGTCGTCACATAAATGTGGTGAAAATTTTTGCGCCTGAACACGGTTTTCGTGGCAAAGCAGATGCCGGAGCACATGTAAACAATGATCGTGATAGCGCAACAGGGTTGCCGATTATTTCTCTTTATGGAGATAATAAAAAGCCAAAACAAAATCAGCTTGAAGATATCGATGTACTTGTGTACGACCTCCAGGATGTGGGCGTGCGTTTCTATACCTATATCTCCACGCTGCAGTACGCTATGGAAGCTTGTGCTGAGGCTGGCAAAACTTTGATGGTGCTTGATCGTCCGAATCCTAATGGACATTATGTAGATGGGCCTGTACTTGATACCGCTTTTCGTTCGTTTGTAGGTATGCAGCCAATACCCGTTATATATGGTATGACGCCGGGTGAATATGCACAGCTGTTATGTGGTGAACATTGGTTTAAAGATGCCGCGAAGCTAAAACTGCTGGTGGTTCCCTGCAGAAACTACGATCACAAAACGAAGTACGAATTGCCAGTAGCGCCTTCCCCGAATTTAAAAAGCATGACCGCTATTTATCTGTATCCATCTTTATGTCTTTTCGAAGGAACCGTGGTAAGCGTAGGCAGAGGTACGGACAAGCCATTTCAACAATTTGGTCATCCTGATTTTAAAGGTAAATCAGAATACAGTTTTACGCCTACAGGTCAAACAGGTGCCAGCAAGCCATTGTACGAAAACAAAGCCTGCTATGGTCTACTCATTGCCGATAGCGAGGCCGCAGCTTTAAAATTGGTGAATAATCAGTTTTCGCTGCAATGGCTGGTTCAGGCTTATCAATGGTGTCCTGACAAAACGAAATTCTTCAATAGTTTCTTTGAAAAACTGGCCGGAACAAATGTATTGCGTCAGCAAATAGAAGCTGGAAAAACAGACGCGGAAATTCGCAAAAGCTGGCAGCCAAAACTGAAAGCGTTTAATGCCATCCGCAAAAAATATTTGCTCTATCCCGACTTTCAATAATCCCCAAGACAATCCGAGGTATACTTAATACATGCAAGCCTTTTTCGTATCCGTATATGATTTTTTCCGCCGCTACAAAGCGTTGTGCTGGATTTTATTTTTCAGCAGTCTGGCTTTGTGGGGCTTTCTGACATCGCGTATCAAATTTCAGGAAGACATTACCAGCATGCTTCCCGACAGCAAAGCCATCAAGGCCATGAATGATGTGATCAGTCATACGCAGGCTGGTGAGCAGGTGATCTTTATGATGTCGTTTAAAGATAGTTCGGTTATCAATCCGGATAGTCTGATCAGTGCTGCAAATGTTTTTCAGGACCAAATGCTGCAAACCTGCAAACCTTGGATCGATACGATTTCCCTGCAAATGGGCAGTGGTTACGAAGAGGCGATGGTGGATATTTTCCAGAACAACACGCCGCTTTTCCTTACGGAAAATGATTACCGCCAGTTAGATACTTTATTGCAACCGGAGCATATTCGTGCTACGCTAGAGATGAACCGGAAGATATTATTGTCGCCGGCGAGTGTGGTGTATAAGCAAATGGTAGCGCAGGATCCTGTTGGCGTTTCACGATTGGTTTGGGCAAAACTGGCTACGCTGAAATTTGATCCGGGTTATGAAACCTACGACGGATACCTCTTTTCAGGCAATCAACGCAATCTTACTTTCTTCCTGAAGCCAAAATATAAAGCGGCTGAAACAGGTAAAAACAGCAAGTTCTTTACTGAATTAAATACACTGATTGACAGCTGGCAGGCAAAACACGAAGGTATTTCGCTCACCTATTTCGGTGGACCAGCGGTGGCGGCAGGGAATGCGATGCAGATGCGCACGGACACCATTGTAACACTTTCTGTAACGATTATTTTACTGCTGGCGCTGACGTATTATTTCTTCCGGAGAAAACGCACGCCGCTTTTACTTTTGGTGCCCGTAGTGTATGGCGCCGCCATGGGATTAGGCGTGGTGTATCTGGTACAAGGTTCTATTTCGGTAATAGCATTGGGTGCGGGTGCGATCATTCTTGGCATCGCCATCGATTATTCAATTCATTTTTTATCGCACGCAAGACATGCGGATGATTTACGCAGCACGATTCACGAGCTGGCATTTCCACTTACGATCGGAAGCTTTACTACAATTGCGGCGTTCCTTTCTTTACGTTTTGTAGCTACACCAATCTTAAAGGATTTGGGTCTATTTGCGGCTGCAAGTCTTACGGGCGCTGCGTTGTGTACATTGGTTTTTCTGCCGCATTTTCCTTTGGGTATCAAACATAACGATGATCGTCCCACGATTTTCGATAAAATGGGTCGCTGGCATCCGGAGAAAAATAAATGGCTGGTGCTGCTTATCGTTTTACTGACGCCAGTGATGTTGTATTTCAGCTTTGGGGTGCAGTTTGATAGTGATTTAATGCACTTAAATTATCTGTCGCCACGTATGGAAAAGGCGCAGGACGAGGTGAGCAAGGCGAATGCTTATGCTTTGAGTTCGGTCTTTCTTGTAGCGAATGAAAATAATGAAGAAAAAGCGTTGCAACAATTGGAAACATTGACGCCAACACTCGATAGTCTGAAAGCAAAGGGCTGGGTGAGAAGTGCGAATAATCCAACTGCGTTGATTCCTTCATTACAGGAGCAAGAACGGAGAATAGCACGCTGGCAGAATTTCTGGACTGATGCGCGTATTCAAAGTGTGATGCAGTCGGTAAACAGTGCTGCGAAAGAATTTGGCTATACGGCCGGAGCTTTTGATCATTACAGCGAAACCCTAAAACAAAGCTTCCATCCGCTAGATTCATCTTCGGTAACATTGCTGAAAAGCTTTTATCCTGGCGGATTTTCAGCTGGTAAAAACAGTCATTACGCTATTGCTGCTATCAAAGTGCCTGCAGAACATCGTAAAGAAGTGTTCAATGCGTTATCGCATCAGCATGCAGTGAAGGTAACAGACAAGCAGGAAGGCGCTGTGCAGTTGGTGAAAGTGTTGAATAACGACTTCAACAACATCGCTATTTATTCTACGTTTATTGTATTCTTCGCGTTGTTGATTGGTTACGGGCGTATTGAGCTTGCCTTGATTTCCTTCTTGCCAATGGCAATTTCCTGGATCTGGATTTTGGGATTAATGTCTTTGCTCGGTTTGAAATTCAATATCGTCAACATCATTATCTCCACACTTATATTCGGTCTGGGCGATGATTATTCCATTTTTACGATGGATGGCCTGATTGAGAAATACAAACACGGAACGCATAAACTGGAATCCGTGCGTGCGGCTGTTTATTTGTCTGTGCTTACGGTGTTGATCGGCTTAGGCGTGTTGTTGTTGGCGAAACATCCGGCGCTGCGTTCTATTGCGGTGATATCCGTTACCGGAATGATTTGTGTGTTGTTTATTTCACAGACGCTGCAACCTTTCCTATTTAACTGGTTTATTCAAAATCGTGCAGATAAAGGTTTTCAGCCGTTCACGCTACGCAGTTTCTTTATTTCTGTATTTGCATTCGCCTATTTCTTTACGGGCTCATTAGTACTTACGATACTAGGTTTCATCTTTACGAAGATGTGGCCGTTCGGTAAGGAGCGCGGCCGGTATTATTTTCATGTGTGGCTGAGCCGTTATACCTGGAGTATGATGTACATCATGGGGAATGTGCGGAAGCGTGTAATTAACCGTCAGCTGGGTGATTTCTCAAAGCCTGCTGTGTACATTGCCAATCATGCTTCTTTCCTGGATATTCTTTGCACGACGATGTTGCATCCGCGATTAGTTTTGCTGACGAATAAATGGGTTTGGCGTTCGCCTGTATTTGGCGCTGTCGTGCGAATGGCAGAATACTATCCGGTGGCGGAAGGTGTAGATGATAGTTTAGACCAACTGCAAAGTCTGGTGGATCGTGGTTATTCAGTGCTTGTGTTTCCGGAAGGAACGCGTTCGTATGATGATAAGATCAAGCGTTTCCATAAAGGGGCGTTCTACATTGCTGAAAAACTGAAACTGGACATTGTACCGCTGGTATTGCATGGCATACATTATACGATGCAAAAGGGAGACTGGTTATTGAAAGACGGTACGGGTTCTATTTATTTCAATGAAAGAATAACGCCGGACGACGCCCGTTTTGGAACGACTTACAGCGAACGTGCCAAACAGTTTGGTAAATGGATGCGTGCACAATTGACGGATATTAAAACCGAACGCGAAACGCCGCGTTATTTCCGGGAGCAATTGATTCGCAGTTATACTTATAAAGGTCCCGTGCTGGAATGGTATTGCCGGGTGAAAACGAAACTGGAAGGTTATTACGAACAGTTTCATACTTTGATCCCGCGCGAAGGAAAGTTTTACGATCTCGGCTGCGGTTACGGATTCATGACTTATATGCTGCATTGGGCGGCACCAAAACGGGAATTTATTGGTGTTGATTATGATGATGAAAAGATTGAGACCGCACAACATAATTTCCTCCGCGATGAAAATATCAGCTTTCAGCAGGGCGATTTGACGCAGTTTACACCTGAAGCTTGCGACGGTATCATTATCAGCGATGTACTGCATTATTTAGTGCCCGAGCAACAGGAATCTTTGCTGGAACGATGCCTGGCTGCGCTCAACAACGGAGGTACGCTTATCATTCGAGATGGGGTGGCCGAACTGCAGGATCGTCATAAGCGGACGAAGCTCACGGAGGTTTTTTCAACAAGAATTTTCAAGTTTAATAAAACACAGAACGATTTGCATTTCATCAGTCGCGCCTTTTTGGAAGGCTTTGCAAAAAAACATGGACTTGAAATTCAGACACTTGATTTTGCGAAGTATACTTCGAATCTGATTTTTGTTTTACGGAAAAAGTAAATTTTCCGAAGGACGCGCGGATTTAGAAATGGTCCGACGGCTTTAAGTCGTCCGACCATTTTTGCAAAACGCTAAAAAGATTCAACTTACAACCTTCAACTCCATTTTAACATTTACCCGTTTTAAACCGAATCATTTTTCCCGCGTCTTAATAGCAAATCATTTTTATGAAAAAGCTATGGACTATGGCGCTCGTTTTCTGTGCGCTAATGATATCACAAATGACCTTTGCGCAAGGCGGCGGCATGCATAATAACCAAACGCCGGAACAACGCGCACAACAGCAAACAAACAAACTGACTCAGGAATTGAGTTTGAATGCGGATCAACAAAAATCGATCTACAGTGCTAACCTGAAAGCAGCTCAGGATATGCAGGCTGCCATGCAGTCGGGCGACCGCTCTCAGATGAAAACCATTCAGCAGACCAGGGATGCTTCTTTCAAACAGACGCTCACTGCTGATCAGTACAAGAAATACGAACAACTGAAAGAACAAATGAAGGAAAAAATGAAAGAACACCGTCAGATGCAACAACCATCCGGCGATGGCACTCCAGCGAATTAGGTTTGATATATAAAATAGGAATGATTCATGTGCTCCCGATTTCTCGGGAGCTTTTTTTATTTTTACTGGAACATTTTACCTATGATCTTACGTCGCTTTGTGATCGTTTTATTTACTGCTGTATTGTTTATTAGTTGCTCGACCGGTTCATCTCAGGCGGACTATTCCAAGGATCGGCTTATTGAATTCTTTCGGACAGATGATGTTAGCATCATCCAGAAAGGAGAGCGTCTGGAGATCCGCGTTTTGGATTCCAAGAAGATTGAAAAGACAAAAGAGACTCTTGGGAATAAGTGGATAAACGCGGAAGCGATAACGTCTGTAGGAGTAGTTGATTTCGTAAAACAGGTGGGTCAATTTAAGGGTATTGAATCTCTGGTTGTGGATGTACTATATGAAGGGAAAGGCGAACGATATGTGTATGCTGTAAATGACATCAGCCATATTATAGAATTTGAGTCGACGGGCAAGGATTTTTTGCGTGCTGGTAATGACATAGGTGCATCAGAAGCAAAACAATATTTGGGGACTAGTGTTCTGGATAAGGTTCCCGGCAATAAACTCGATACACTTTGTTCCAGTATTTTTTTAAAACAAAAAATTACCAAAATAGAAACGGTGGGAGTTGCGCTTAAGAATGGAAAGGCGAGCATTTACTTTAACGTCTACTATATAAATGGAGAAGGGCAGACCTATGCTTTGACCTATTACATGAATGGTGATGGAAAAATTGGAGGGATTAAGGTTCCGCAAGCATCCTAGAAGGGCGTGCCTATCACTTACTGGCGCGAGAGTTAGCGCAGCGCTCTCGTGTCGGACAAAACGCCAGTCTCCCGACTGGCACCGTGTATAAGGCTTCCAATGGGTAGCAATGTCCAATACCTGCACCGTCGATGAAATGTGCGACGCAACCTGGTTTAACCGGAGTAGTAGAGTTGGTTGCAAAAAAATAAAATAACAAATCAGGCATCCGATATCAGCGATCGGCGATTTTCACTAGCTTAGAACTAAAACCGACCAACAATGGTGACGCTGCCTTCATTTCTGGATAACGACTTTTATAAGTTTACCATGCAGCAGGCTGTGGTAAAATTGTTTCCCAATGCCAAAGTCAGTTATGAATTTATCAATCGCGGCAAACATGAATTTCCCGAAGGTTTTGCTGCGACACTGAAGGCTTCGGTGGATGCCATGGCCGATCTGAGACTTACCCGCGATGAAAAACAATTTCTTACAGTTACCTGCCCGTATTTAGATCCCACTTATCTCGACTTTCTGCAAGGCTATCGTTATGATCCGTCGGAGGTTTCCATTCATCAGGATGGAGCGTCGCTAAGTATCACTATCACTGGATACTGGTATCGTACTATTTTATGGGAGGTGCCGCTGCTTTCATTGGTGAGTGAATTGTTTTACGAAGCACATCATATGCAGCGGGTGAGCGACGATGCGGTCATTGCCATTACCAAAGCGAAGGCGGATAATTATAACGATATTGGTGTAACAGTTGCAGAGTTCGGTACGCGCCGCCGGCATTCTTATAAAGTGCATCGTTTGGTGCTGGATGCGCTGAAACAATATGGCAGTCCCAGTTTCATCGGCACCAGCAATATGCATATGGCGATGCTGTATCAAACCAAGCCGATTGGTACGCACGCGCATGAATGGTTTATGTATCATGCGGCGCATTACGGCTTTAAAATGGCGAATGCAATGGCGCTGGAACACTGGGTGGACGTGTATCGCGGAGATCTGGGCATTGCACTTTCGGACACGTACACTTCCGATATTTTCTTCGAACAGTTTGATCGCAAGTTTGCAAAGCTGTTTGATGGCGTGCGGCATGATAGTGGTGATCCTTTGGTGTTTGCCGATAAAACGGTACAGCATTATAAAAAGTTAGGGATCGAACCGCTGTACAAAAACATTATTTTCTCAGACTCGCTCAATTTTGACAAGGTCGCGCAAATCGCGCAATACTGCAAGGGTAAGATCAATTGCTCTTTTGGTATTGGTACGAATCTGACTAACGACGTAGGTCTGCCGCCGATGAATATTGTGATTAAACTCAGCGCCGCGCAACCAGGTAACAAATGGCTGCCAACTATAAAGCTTTCGGACGAACCTGGCAAACATACCGGCGATCCGAAGATTATAGGGCTCGCGGAAATTTTACTGGGCCTTCAACCGCTGTGTTAAAATCGATTCTTTCTCGCGGCACAACAACGACACAACGTGCAACATAATCCGAATAGTGCTGCGCCGTAGTGCCGTCGTGAGAGGATTTCTATGCCTTTGCGGAAAATTAGCGCAGCAGCGTAACGTTCCCTTGATAATGCTCTGGGGCTGTGCCAGCGATCACCACATCAATCATGTAAATGTATACACCTGTCGGTTGATCGACATTGTTGAATTTCCCATCCCATCCGCGACCATTCACGCTCGTTGTTTCAAAAATGCTTTGTCCCCAGCGATTAAAAATCTGCATGCGGAAAGCTTCAACTGATTTAGAAAGGAATTGACGGGGGAAGAAATAATCGTTTGTGCCGTCACCATTTGGTGTAAAGGAATTCGGAATATTGATATAACAATCGCGACGCACATCTACGCTGTCGCTTACAGAGCAACCATCTAGAGTTGCAGTTGCATAATACAGCCCTGGCTGTGCAACCAATATTTTATAAGTTGAATCGCCCGTATTCCAAATCCATTTTACATCCGGGTTGCTGGCGTTGCGGAAATCAGCAAGTACAATCGGTCCTGCGTTTGGACACATTGCTGTATCGCGGCCCAGATCCATTCTTGGATACGGTTTTACTTTTACCTGCGTGCTGGCTGTTGTATCCGGACAAATGCGATAAGTCGCGGTTACTTTTACGGTGTAAATACCTGCGCTGTCGTAAGCGTGCTGCACTGCAGTACGGCCTGTAATGATGGTGCCGTCGCCAAAATCCCAACGCACGCCGGTATTGCCGATACTTTCATAACCCACATTCATCTGAATCGCTTTGCCCTGGCAAATGAGGCTGTCGCCATAATCCATATTAATGCTCGGAATCGTGTCTACATATACGATATGCATGGCGGTATCGCTGCAAGGAACAAAATTCTCTACGGCAAATTTTACCGTAAAGATGCCCGCTTTCACGAATGTGTGTGATGGGTTTTGTGTGGTGTCCGTATTGCCATCGCCGAAATCCCAGAAGTATTTTGGAGCGATATTGTTTTGTGTTGTTGCAGTAGATGTGTTGGTGAAATTGATCGTCTGGTTTTGGCAGATCGTGTCTTTGCTATAGTTAAATGCGGCATGCAGCGGGTGCTGTAAGTCTAAGCTTTGGCTGACGGAATCGCGGCAATAATCACCTTTGTTTTTCAGCATTACGTTGAAAATGCTTTTGGCTGTATAAATATGCGATACCGTTTGTAGTGTGGAGCCGGTATTATCGCCAAAACTCCATTCGTAATTGCCGCCGCCCACAGAGAGGTTGTTGAACACTACAGAATCTACATCACAGCCATAGTGAATATCGTAAGTAAACGCTGCCGATGCATTATCATGCACCTCAACGGTAATAGCAGCCAGCGGACTTTCGCAGTTGCCGGATTTTTGGCTTACGTAATAAGTGGTATTGCCCGACGTCGCCGTGCTGGGTGTTGGAGGCGTTGAAGAAGCAGTACCTCCGGAAGAACTTGTGTACCATTGCAGACCGGTGCCAGTTGCGGTGAGCGGGCTAGCCACATCACCGACGCAATATTTTATGGGAGACGTCACTGTTGGTGTTACCGGATTATTGCCGATGTACACGTTCTTCAATACCGTATCTACGTCACAGCTACCATTGCTCAGAATGCAGCGCACCTGCTGCAGCCCAATCGTGCTCCAGGATACCGATGGATTGGATGCGGTTGAAGTAGCTGGTGTAGCATTGGTGCCAAAGCTCCAGTTATAAGTGATGCCGGATGCTGGCAGATTGCTCACGGTAAAAGTTTGATTTACGTTTTGACAAATAGTGTCAGCACTTACCATTTTAGGTGGTGTGGTAAATGTGAGACTGATGTCATCTACAATCATGCCGAGTGTGGCATAGCCAGTAGTATTATCTGTCAGTGATATTTTAAGTTTTACGATGGTGCCCAGCGGAACGTTGAAAGTTGGAATGCCCGTTACCGGGGTCAGCGAAAAACTAGTATTTGTGCGGCTAAAATCCATGTCGACCAATGCTGCGCCTACTACTGTGTTAGCAGTATTGAGTCCTTCTATTTTTATATGCGTCGTTACGGGGTTGGGGGCGGTGCCGTTACCAGTTCTCCGCGAGGCATTCATGTTGAATGTATAATTCATGCCCGGCAGCACACAAACAGTCTGGTAAAAACAGGATTCATCATCTACTTCTGCAACGTGATTGGTGCTGGATGTACCACCGTAGGTTGTTTCGTAATATTGTGCTTCAACAGATGTGCATGCTGTGGTCCAGTTGGCGGTAGTGCTGTTGAATGATCCGTTCTTAATAAGTTCCTGAGCGGAGGCTTGATTCAATATAAAACAGAGGGGGAGGGCATATAGGCATTTTAGTAGATTATAACGCTGCATAAAACTATTGGTGGCTTTTATGGTAAAACCATTAAAATAAGCCAGCTTCAAATGTTATAAAATAATTAAAAATGGGGATATTGGGAAGGGAAGTACCCTGCATAGTGAGGGCCTCCACGGCCATGCCGCGCATTCCAGGAAGATATGACGTCGGAATCTGATTTCGCGGTTAAGTTATAACGTAGAAAACAGTTTACGGGAAAAGCCTGATAGTAGCATTGTTGATGAACGAAATGCGACGCAACGATGATGAACCGGAGCTACGAAGCTGGTAACCCCGGAAATTTAAAACTTCAGTTACGTCAAATAATTGACGTCGCTATGATTGGAAAAGACCTCAGCGTTTTAGGCTTTAGGCTTTAGGCTTTAGGCTAAGTTTCTTCACATCGCCCTTTATCTCCATTACCATTCTCGCTATTTCCTGCAGCGAACTTTCTGATTCCGGAAGACTGTCACTGATGTAATTTTTGAACTTCCAGATTTCAAGGATATCACCTGTGTGCACTTCATATGGTGCATACTGCGTATTGAGGGATTTCAATCGCATGGCTCTTTGCTCTGGTAAATTTGTTACCAGTTTAAATACGATGCCGTCATTTTTCGTGATCACGATGCAGGGCATGTCTCCTTTAATAGAATGCCAGTCTTCCAGATATTCGCCAATCACATACGCGTTTTCCGGAATCGGCAGCATAGAATCACCCGTGGTTGGAAACATTCTATACTTGCGATCTTTTGGTAAATAAGGCAGATTAAAAACCGGTAGTTGTGCAATAAAATCAGGATCGCCATAACCGGCAGCATAACCAGCCTTGGCTTTCACCGGCACCATTTCTACATTTTCATTGTTGTCTTTATCGACGGTTGTTGCCAGAATCCGCATTTTAGTGCCCATTGCATACACGTCATTTCCCGATTCCAGTTCCCGCAATTTGAGTTCGCCGAGCTTACTTAAATCCACCTTCAGGAGATTATCGATACTGATTTTGTAAAAATCGGAGATCCGGACGAGGTCTTCTACCGGAGGATTTTTACTGCGCCCATTTTCATGCGCATTCAGCTTTACCCGAGTGATACTCAATCGTTCAGCAAGTTCATCCTGGCTTAAACGCTTCCGGTTGCGGAGATATTTCAGGTTCGAAGCCCAAAAAAAATTTTGTGTATTCATTTTAGGTTGGTATTATTGATATCGAAACAATGATATTATTGGTATCAAAGTTAACACATGGCTCGCTTTTCGCAAAATAAAATAACTGTCAATCCGAATGCCGTCGTGATGTACGTCGACATGAACAGTTTTTTTGCGAGCTGCGAACAACAAGATAACGCAGATTTAAGAGGAAAGCCAATTGGCGTTTGTACTTATAACAGTCCGAATGCTTCTGTGATTGCAGCTTCAATCGAAGCCAAACGAATGGGAGTAAAGACAGGAATGCGGTTGCCGGATTGTAAAATGTTTTGTCCGGATATTATTCCGGTCACTACCAGACCAGCCCGTTATCGTGAGTATCATTTAATGATCATGAAAGTGCTGTTTCAGTATTGCGATGATGTGATCGCGAAGAGTATTGACGAGGCGGTGATGAATTTTACGAGTTATCGATGGGTTTATAAAGACTTTAAGGAAATAGCGCTGAAGATTAAAGCAGACCTGCGGAATGTATGTGGTGAATGTGTGACTTGTTCCATCGGTATTGCGCCTAATTCCTTTCTGGCCAAGCTGGGAACCGAGCTGCAGAAACCAGACGGATTGGTGGAGATTACACCGGAGAATATTGATGGGTATCTCAAAACAATGAAGCTGACGGATCTTCCGGGTATTGCCAACGCCAACGAAAGACGTTTGCAGACAATTGGCATCCGGACGCCGCTCGAAATGAAAAACAGCTCTCAGGCTTTGCTGCGAAAAGCCTTTGGTGGAATTGTAGGATACTATTGGCATTGTCGCCTCAATTTCATGGAAGTAGATCTTTATAAGAATGATTACCGGGCCATGAGCGCCACCCGTACCACCTCGCCGGAACAGCGAAGCACGGTGCAGGGATTGGATTCTTTGCTGATTGCGCTTTGCACCAGACTGGAACAACGGTTAGTGAAACAGAAAGTTTTTTGTCGCGGATTGAGTTTCCATCTTCGGTACAAAGATTTCACAAACTGGGATGCGCGTATTCAGTTTCAATATCCTGTTCAGGATGCCATGGAGATGCGCAGTTATATTATGGACCGGATGCAGGCATATGAAAAATCACACGGGCTGAAAACCTTGCTGCATGACCAGACGGCAAATATCGGCGTCACGGTTCATGATTTTATCACTGATGCAGCAGTGCAATATAGTCTGTTTGACAACCGCATCAGTCAGGATAAACTGCGGCTTGTGATGTACGGTATAAAAGATAAATATGGGAAGAACAGTGTGCGTAAAGCTTCAGAGACGATCAATCCATATGCAATGAAAGACGCCATTGGTTTCGGGTCGGTGAAAGACCTCTACGAAGGAGACCATTTTAATAAATACTTGCTGGAAGAAGACGAGCAATGATCGATAGACGAATTAAAGAATGACATGTGAAAAAAGAGCCCGAGGCCCCTGTGTCCTATCACTATGAAAACAAAAAATACCGGTAGACCGGATTTAACCAACACACATTTTAACTACTTAACAGAGAAATTATGATTAGTCAGAGAGCAGATGGCCGTTTTGATAAGGGAAGAGGTGCGCAGTTTAATCCGCAAAACCGATTTTTGAAAGGTGCGTACATCCAGGAGCATGTGGAGGCCATCGATGACTGGGAGCGTGAAGACCGTAAAACAGAATACATTTATGACGACAGTAAAACGCTGGTCAATGAAGTGAAAAGTCCGGATGTGGGCATGTTGTATTCTGCCAATCCTTATCAGGGCTGTGAGCATGGCTGTGTGTACTGTTATGCCCGCAATTCACACGAGTACTGGGGCTATAGTGCCGGTCTTGATTTTGAAAGCCGCATTGTAGTAAAGAAAAATGCACCTGCGTTGCTGCGCAAATTCTTCGAAAACAAAAAATGGACACCAGCACCGATTTCATTGTCGGGAAATACGGACTGCTATCAGCCAATTGAGCGAAAAATGCGTATTACGCGCAAGTTGCTTGAGATCTGTCTCGAGTTTAGAAATCCGGTAGGTGTGCTTAGTAAAAATGCGCTGATGCTTCGTGATATCGATATTTTCCAGGAGCTGGCGAAACATAATCTGATTCGTGTGTATAGTTCTATTACTTCTCTGGATGAAAATCTGCGGCTGAAAATGGAACCGCGTACAGCATCTTATCGTTCACGTTTGAAAGTGCTCGAAACGATGGCGATCAATGGCATTCCGACAGGGGTTATGAATGCGCCAATCGTTCCGGGGCTCAACGACAATCATATGCACGATGTGTTGAAAGCCGCATCAGAAGCTGGCGCGCAGTGGGCGGGTTATACAGTAGTACGGTTGAATGGCGCGATTGGCGGGATCTTTGAAGATTGGCTGTTTAAAGCATTTCCCGATCGTGCAGAAAAAGTTTGGAACCTCATTTCTGCTTGCCACGAAGGGCACGTAAATGACAGTCGTTTTGGAAACCGTATGGTAGGCGATGGCAAATTCGCAGAGCTCATCCGCGATCAATTTCATCTGTACTGCCGCAAATTCGGACTCAACCAAACAACCAAAGAACTAAACACAGAAGCATTTCGCCGTATTCAAAACAGACAATTGCCGTTATTCTAAAACGGATTAAGATACATGTTAGCAACAGTCCGGTAAACAAGCGCGTCAGCAATGGCGCGCTTTGCTGTTTTGCATCATTTAACTCATTTAAAGGAAAAGGATTTTCAGCGCGGGTTTGTCACCCGGAGCGGTGTTGAAGGGGCTCACGGCGGTCTCTGCGGTGCTGTGCGGATCCTTTGATGATGGAAGAACTGACGCCCGAAGGGAAGGGGAAAAAAGTCAATCTTGTTTTAAAGGTTATTGTATTTTCCCTCATAAAAAACCACAGAATCATGGGAATGCCACAAATAGACGGCAAATGGGGACAAATGCGGTGTTTAAATATGGGAACACCGTCGGCTTTTGGGTATATCGGATATAATCCTGCTTTGCCTAAGAAAAAATGGATCGAACTGTCGGACGCAGATACAGCATTTCGCGTCAAGTGGGTCGTCATCAATGGTGATTTGTTTCTTCAACGCGATGACAATCTTTTCTTAGATGTAAATAAGGATGTGCAGCTGGCGTGCTGGACGACCGCTGGATGTGCGATTTTGTACAATGACGACACGAGCATTTCGTTAAAATCAAACCCTGACCAGAAGCTTTGTATCGACCCCGGACTTCCTGCTAATAATGATTTTTTTTATTTTTTTTCAGTAGGGCCTGAAGGTGCCGATGAATCACAGGCTTTTAAATGTTTTTTAGAGTAAATTATGTGTCCCCTCGACGGAAGGAGAGGTCCCGCGTAATGAGGGCGAAGGACGCGATGGAAAATAGCTCATAACCCATAAATAGGGGCGTGCCCCTTCGGGTCGGGCTATCCGCTGCAAGTCCTCGCTCCACTTCGTTTCGCTGTGGGCTTTCCGCTACTATCCCTCACGCGGTCCAAATTGGCGCAGGCGTTGGCGCAGCGCTCCTGTGTCTATAAAGTGGCCAGTCTCAGACTGGCAGGTCGTTTAGACACAAGTCACCCTTTGGAAGACTCCGCCAGCCTATCGGTTCGGATAGGTGGACCTATTCTTTAGTATAGGAGGACCTATCTTTCGGTATAGGAGGACCTACCCTTTAGTGTAGGTGGACCTACTCTTTGGTGTAGGTGGACTTACCTGTTGGTGTAGGTGGACCTACCCTTTGGTGTAGGTGGACTTACCTGTTGGTGTAGGTGGACCTACTCTTTAGTGTAGGTAGACCTACATGTTGGTATAGGTGGACCTACCCTTTAGTGTAGGTAGACCTACATGTTGGTATAGGTAGACCTACCCTTTAGTGTAGGAGGACCTACCCTTAGGTATAGGTGGACCTACTGCCGAAATAAATCAAGATATTAGTTTATAGCGTTTTAGGTAGGTATTCTGTCGTGTTTGTTCTTTTCGACGCAAGGGGAGGTGACGCAATGTGAGCGAAGGACAGTATGAGCCATCCACTCGCGTTTGCCACCTGACGAAGGAAGGGGCTTAGGTAATGATGGTCTTGCGTATTGCGTTTTTCCTCACCGCGAAATCAGGTCGCCACATCCTCTGCGTCGTCTTCGCGATGACCCGCGAGAGTGTTGCCCCTAGCGAGTTTTACCCCACGCGAGTTGTATAAAAACAAGGTCATCGCGAGGCACGTGGCGATCTGCAAGTTTATGTGAGCGAAGGACAATGTGGGCCACTCGTGTTGGTCACACTGAGGAAGGAAGTGTCCCGCGGAATGAGGGCAGGAGTGTAATGTTTTTCCCGGCGCTAAATCAGGTTGCCACTTCGTTTTCACAGCTTCGCTGTTTGCCAACTCATCGCAATGACCCACGCGAGTGTTGTCTGTGGCGAGTTTTACATTATTTATGGTTACAAAACATGGTCATCGCGAGGCACGTGGCGATCTGCAAGTTTATGTGAGCAAGGGGCCACAAGAGTTGTCCACTCGCGTTTGCCACCCTGACGAAGGAAGGGGCTTAGGTAATGATGGTCTTGCGTATTGCGTTTTTCCTCACCGCGAAATCAGGTCGCCACATCCTCCTGCGTCGTCTTCGCGATGACCCGCGAGAGTGTTGCCCCTAGCGAGTTTTACCCCACGCGAGTTGTATAAAAACATGGTCATCGCGAGGCACGTGGCGAGCTGCAGGTTTGTAAGAGCGAAGGACAATGTGGGCCACTCGTGTTGGTCACACTGAGGAAGGAAGTGTCCCGCGGAATGAGGGCAGGAGGGTAATGTTTTTCCCGGCGCGAAATCAGGTTGCTACTTCGTTTTCACAGCTTTGCTGTTTGCCAACTCATCGCAATGACCTGCGCGAGTGTTGTCTGTGGCGAGTTTTACATTATTTATGGTTACAAAACACGGTCATCGCGAGGTACGTGGCGATCTGCAGGTTTGTAAGAGCGAAGGACAATGTGGGCCACTCGTGTTGGTCACGCTGAGGAAGGAAGTGTCCCGCGGAATGAGGGCAGGAGCGTAATGTGTTTCCCGGCGCTAAATCAGGTTGCTACTTCGTTTTCACAGCTTTGCTGTTTGCCAACTCATCGCAATGACCCGCGCGAGTGTTGTCTGTGGCGAGTTTTACATTTTATGGTTACAAAACATGGTCATCGCGAGGCACGAAGCGATCTGCAAGTTTATGTGAGCGAAGGACAATGTGGGCCACTCGTGTTGGTCACACTGAGGAAGGAAGTATCCCGCGGAATGAGGGCAGGAGTGTAATGTTTTTCCCGGCGCGAAATCAGGTTGCTACTTCGTTTTCACAGCTTTGCTGTTTGCCAACTCATCGCAATGACCCGCGCGAGTGCTGTCTGTGGCGAGTTTTACATTATTTATGGTTACAAAACATGGTCATCGCGAGGCACGTGGCGATCTGCACGTTTATGTGAGTAAGGGGCCACAAGAGTTGTCCACTCGCGTTTGCCACCCTGACGAAGGAAGGGGCTTATGTAATGATGGTCTTGCGTATTGCGTTTTTCCTCACCGCGAAATCAGGTCGCCACATCCTCCTGCGTCGTCTTCGCGATGACCCGTGGGAGCGGGTTAACGCATTTTGTGCAGTTTGCTTTGTCGTCGTTCCTCCTCCACGCAATGAGCGAGGAAGCACCCAGGGTGTATAATCCAAATTCCTGAGATGTATTCTTCCGTCATGGCAAGTAAAATAATTCTGCTGCAACAACATAATCAGGAATGATTCTGGCGTTGAAGCGTGCGACGCAAGGGAGTGCAATCGGAGTAATGATGCCGGTGGCAAAGAAATACACTCGCGTTTACGTTTTGACTTTTGACTTTTGAATTTACTGCTGCGGCGTTTTCTTTTTGCTCTGGAATATCTTATAACCTACCGAAAACCGTACATAAGGCTGTGTGAGCACGCTGCGTATATCGGCGTTTGACACATTGGTCATTTTAGAGAAAGACTGCTGGATGGTAAGGTCAAACAGCACGCGGTCCTTGAGCAGATAATTCATGCCAAGTAAGTAACCAAAACGGAGCGGGTTGGTGGTAGAATTTTGATCGGCAGTTGGATTGTAACTGCTATATGGCTGCGCTGTATGGTGGAAGCTATCGTTTACACTGATCGGGTAGTTTGGGTTATTGTGCACATTGACTACTGAATCCTGCAGCGTAAGGCCAGTGTAGGTTTTCGTGGATGATGAAACCGTTGGGATGTTGCCGAAATTCATGGTCACACCTGCCAGCAAAGAAAGATTTTCGGCGATGGCATATTTAAAGATCAGCGGAATCTCAAACTCTACGTAGTTTTTGGTGCTAGTGTGACTTACGTGCATGGAATCGTAGGTCTGCTTATAATAATAATTATAGACTGTATCATAGAACGGTGGCGCAGAGATAGAGTCCGTGCGCTGTGTACTGGAAACAGTGGTGCCAGTCACATTATAAAAGCTTTGGCTCGAATTGATCGTTTGGTTCATTTGTGCAAACTTCACCGAAGGCTGAATGAGGAACGCAGCTTTCGGCGTAAGATTATACTGCAGGTAAATGGTGGCTACCCATTTATTGGCTGTCGTGGTACTGAATCCTTTTTCAAATCCGAACTTGGCACCGCCTTCAAGCATGCTGGGCGCTTTACGGTCAGGGCGTACTGATGGCGACATGTCTCCACCCGCACCACCTGCAGGATTTACGATTTCTATTTTCTTTTTATCTGCAGGATCGTCTTCGTCATACTCTGGTTTTGGCTGCGGAGCTACAGCCTTGTCGATATAGCCGCTTACGGGAATACCTGCACGCGGATCATGTTCGGCGGCAGGTTGTGGTTGTTGCGGTTTTGGATCGTTGTCATCATCATCGTCATTTGTCATTGGTGTTTTATCATCTTCTTCATCGTCCTTTTCGTTGTCCAATCCTTTCTTTTGTTCTTCTGCCGGTTTTACCAATAAATTATTAGGTGGATTTGGGGTCGGCTGGAAAGTATTTGTTTTTGCAACAGCGTTATCCGGTTTCTGTTGGGGTAAAGGCTTTTTGTCCTGGTCTGCAGCCGGAACCACAGAAGTCTGTTTATTCGTATTGTTGGCTGTAGCCGGAGTTTTTGTTGTTTTATTATTTGCCGCAGGTTGTGCTGTTGTTGTTTTTTTACCGGTTACGGTATTTTTTTCAGTTGTTTGTTTTTTGCTGTTATCGGGAGCAGCGGTTACCGCTACAGCTTTTGCCGGATTTGATTGCGTCGCCCTTGGTTTATAGGGGCTGGTGTTAGCATTCGGTGTTATGGAAGATTTTTTCTGGCTGGTATTATTGTTCTTTTTGTTTTCAGCTGGCTTGTTGATAGCTACTTCATTTGATGTTGTACTGCTTGGCGTTTTTTCTGCAACAACATTTGGCGTAGGCGTGCTATTGCTTTGAGCTTTCGGCTGTTTGCCCTGAGCTTTTGCGGCAGATTTTTTTGCCGTTGCGTTATGTGTTTCTTTGCTTCCGGAATCTTGCTCGTTTGCCGCAATTTTATTTGGTGTAGTTGCGCTTTGAGTTTTTTGTTTTTTGTTTTGCGCTTTGGTTATTGCAATACCACCTGCCGTCTGGGCGGCGGTATTGTTTTGCACAGGTTTTGCGCTTTGAGTTTTCGCCGCGCTATTAGTTTTCTCATTATCTGCTTTTGGGTTATCAGCGATATTATTTGATGTAGTATTGTTTTGCGTTTTTTGCTTTCTGCTCTGAGTTTTTGTTGCCGTTACAGCGCTTGCTGTCTGCGCTACGCTGTTTTGTGATTTCTGTTTTTTGTTTTCCGGTTCTGTTGTACCATTTGTTTGCCCGTTTTCTGCGACTGGTCCGCTTGCCGCAACGTTATCGAACGCAGTGGTATTTGGCATTTTTTGCTTTTTGCCTGGCTTTTTAGACATAGCTGTACCGTTTGACGTGTGGGTCACATCGTTTTGGACATTAGGCTTTTTGTTTTCTGCTTTCGGTACGGCGCTCAGTTGTTTTTCCTCAAAATGAGTGCGCTGTGTCGTGTCTATTGGTTTTACCTGTGTATTATCACTGTTGACTTTCAGTCTTAAGCTTTCGGCGTCAGGCTCATTAATTCCATTTGAAGAAACAGAAATTCCTTTGTCGATAACAGCTGTTGCAATACCTTCTTTATCTGACGTGTGTTTTTTGCTCAGCACCATGTAACCCGCCACAGAACCAATCAGTAAGAGCACGACGATCCACGGCCACCAGCCCCAAAAGCGTGGCCTGCGGGCGTCATCCAGTCTTTGACTGAGATCTTCCCACACTTTTTCCGGAGGCATCTCTGTATAGTTGCCTAGCTCCTCACGGAAAAAATCGTCAATATGTTTTTGCCCTTCTTCCATTATAGTCTCACGGTGTGAGCGCTTTAATTTTTTCTTTTAATCTTTTTCTTGCGTCATTCAGGTACCAGCGACAATTATTCTCTGTTAAGCCCAGTAATTCACCAATTTCTTTGTGCGACATGTCTTCAAAGACAAATAGATTGAAGACAGTTTTCTGCGTGTCGGGTAGTGTATGAATGGTTTGTAAAAGGTCCTTATAGTTTATTTTACCAATAATATCAGTTGGCACCCATGGTTCTATCGAAACATTGTCAATTTGCACCACTTGCTCGTGCTTAATGTTTTTCCGGAGATAATCTGTAATGGTATTTACAGCAATTCTGCGCATCCAGCCTTCAAAAGATCCGCTGAATGAATATTGGCTGAGCCGCGTAAATACTTTGTAAAATGTGTCGTTCAGAATTTCCTGGGCTGTGGACTGACTGAAAATGTATCGTCTGATGATACCATATATAACGGGAGCGTATTTTTCATACAGTTTTTTCTGCGAAGAACGGTTTTGGGCAATGCAATCCGCTATCAGTTGCGGGAGGTCCTCCGCAACGAATGTTGATTGGCTGTGATCGCGCTTATTGGATATTTGTTCCTGGTCGCCCAAACGGTTAATGGTTAATAGCCTGTCTTAAATAGTAGCTTCCTGTTCTTGGTTTATTATCTTGACGTTATAAAACTTAGAAACGTTAGGACGAACCCTGTTTTTTTTTGAAAAAGTTTTCCTGTTATGTATGTCATCAGTTAGTCATAATCAGAAAACTGTTTCTAATCTTAAATAATTAACGTATTTTTCATAATACCATTCTGGTTTGTTGCTAACCGCCAAAATGCATTTACATGAAACAACTTTACACGCTTGCCGCCATTCTATTGTGTTTAGAAGTTGTTCCTGCCTCTGCAAAAGAAACAGGAGTAGCTATTTCGGGCGTATTCCCGCATTTTAATTCGTCTGGGCTTACCTCCCCGTCGAATGGGAATGTGAATACTAGTACATCCCGGCTGATAGCGAAATCGCATTATGTATATGATGGTAGTAAACTGGCAGCTGCCGACTCTTTTTCCTATATATACAGTGCTGGCCGCGGTGGCAATCCTGATTGGGAAGACGCCAATGATGATAATGTCAACTTCGACACCAGCGTAACTTATATGTTCAAGTACGGTTACGCATATCCTTCCGTGCGCCGTATGCAAACCTACAATCAGCAAGGGCTTGTAGCGTCTCTTTGGCCGCAGACATGGGATGGTAGTAATGGTGATTGGGAGAATTCAAAACAGTACTACTATAATTATGACAACAACTATCTGCTCAAGACCACGATGAAAATGTGGTTTGGCGGCGGATGGAACAATAGCCTCGACTATAACAATTCATATATTTATAGTCCTTTTCGTTTGCTGGCAATGCTGAATGCTCCGGGTTACAGAAGATTTTTTGATTATGATGCTAACGGAAATCTTGTGATGAGTTATGATCAGACTATTCAGATAACTGGCGCTTCGCAAGACAATGAGCTCGATAGTTTTTATTATGATTCAGTCACCCGTCTTTCTGCAAAAACGACTCAGGTACATGATAGCACTACAGGCGGATGGATGTTTTCAGAACATTGGGATTACGATTATACAGGCACCGACAGTGATGTTCAGTCTGCTTACAAATTAGTTTGGGTAAATAACGCCTGGGCGCAAAGCGAATATCATATTTACACTTATGATGCCAACCACAATATGCTATCTGATCTTGCTAAAAAATGGAATGGCAGTGTATATGTGAATGCTTCGCTCACAGAATGGACTTACAACACCTATAGTCAGCCGCTTACCATTGTCTCCCGCAGTTGGGACGGTACCGCCTGGAACTTTGCAACAAATGATTTTACACGCAATTTCTATTACGAAAACTTTGTTCCTACCGGAATTGCTAATCTTGATAAAACACCGATGTTCCTGAATCTGTATCCATCGCCGGCAACTGATGTGCTGAATTTTGGAATGAATTGGGAGCAACCGCAACAGTTTAATGTGGCTATTTATGATATGCAGGGCCACGTGATGAAATCATGGTCGGAAAATGCTGTTAAAACATATAATAAGCAAGTAGCGCTCGATGGTTTTAATGCAGGAAATTATATCGTGAAAATGGTAGCCGCTAACGGTCAGCAGACTACCAAAATGTTTACTGTAAATCGTTAAAAACTTAACTGCATTACATAGTCATTCATAAAATAACCGCTGCCGATATTAATATCTTCTTCGCGCAGCACAGTAAAGCCCAGCCGTTCATAAAACTGCCGGGCTTTATTATATCGGTTCACATTTAGAATAAGTTGTTGGGCACCGGCTTTTTTTACCATTGAGATCACATATTCCAGCAATTTTTTGCCCAGGCCTTTTCCCT
Source organism: Taibaiella soli (assembly GCF_003236175.1). Taxonomy (GTDB): domain Bacteria; phylum Bacteroidota; class Bacteroidia; order Chitinophagales; family Chitinophagaceae; genus QKTW01. Next base: position 175,771 of record NZ_QKTW01000022.1, read on the forward strand.
GAATATTGGGAAGCACATATATTTTGTGAAGCTTCCACGTGATGTCGTTATCTGCTTTTCCGTATGCTGCAAATCCAAGCGGCTGATCATCTTCCGAGATAAGAATAAATTGCTGACCTTCCTCCATCTGGCGGAGCAGGGCAGTTTCGCTATACATCATGTCCAGCATATAATTGAGTTGTTCGGCGCTTAGAATCTGGCCATATGTATCTGGCCAGATGCGCAAACTCAGATCACGAATTGCAGGAATGTCTTTTGTAGTAGCGGCTTGTATCAGTTGCATAAGAATGCAATGTTACAACGAAAGCATCATTGTTGTGGCAACTGGCGGGAGAGAGAATCTGCGCCATCTGCTACAGGAAGTAAATCATTATCCAGCAGGTAATTTCTTGAAGTAGTGCTCTGGGGCGCATTAAGGTGGGCTGTCGCAACGGGGCGCGATTCCCTGGTGCAGGCAACTGCAAAAAATCCCAAGACAATAGCATAAGTCAAAAAATGGAAAAATTTCATGAAAACCACTTTAAAAGCCTCAATAACTACTGATTTGATGTAAAAATCATGCCAGGGTTTACTGGATCAAAGCCATTACATCCTCGTCGCCATCCAGATTATTCATCTGCGTCATAATTTTTGGATATCGCCATTTTACGCGCGTACTCATTGGCACGACCGTAAATTTTTTCGGATTCGGCAAGCAGGCAATAATCATTGCAGCTTCTGCACGCGTCAGGTTCTTTGCCGGTTTATGAAAATAGGTTTCAGAAGCAGCTTCAATGCCATAAATGCCCGGCCCCATTTCAATGACATTCAAATATACTTCCATAATGCGTTTTTTGCCCCAGGTCCATTCAATCATTTTGGTATAAAACAATTCCGGCACCTTGCGCACATAACGTCCCCAGCCATTGCCCTGCCAGAGGAATACATTCTTCGCCGTCTGCTGACTGATGGTACTGGCTGCGGCGCCCAAAGCGCGTTTTTTCTTTTTGCGTTTCTGTTGATCTGCATCCAGACTTTTTTCTATCGCTTTCCAATCAAAACCGCCATGTTCTGCAAAAAGCTGATCTTCGCTGGCAATCGCAGCGAGCTTTACATTCGGAGAAATTTCATCCCAGCTTACATAGTCACGCTTCAATCCGTAGCCGCTGAAAAATGCACCGGCTTGCGTTACAGTAATGGGCGGAAACACCCAGCGACAAAGCACTGTATAAACAATCGAAGCGAGGAAAAGTACAAGCACCGTGCGTTTCAGTAAGCGCCAGAATCCTTTACCCGAAGTTTTTTTACCGGGCGATTTTTTACCTGAAGATTTTTTATCCGGAGATTTTTTCGTTGCAGCCATGCCGCGGCAAAATACAAAACAATGACGATTGTAAAGATTGGAAGATATAAAGTTGCAAAGCCTGCAAAATAGCGAAGCTGTTAAAGTTGCCGGCTGCCCATTGTCAACTGTGAACTGTCAACTATTTTTGCGATGTATGAAAAACTGGTTATTGTTATTCAGCATGCTGTTTGTCTTTGCAGGCAATGTGCATGCGCAGCAGGATTCCGTAAAAAAAGAGCAGCCGCATATCTATGATCCGAAAGCAGATGCTGCTAAGCAGATTAAAGATGCAGTGGCAAAAGCGGCAAAGGAGAAAAAGCATGTATTTATTCAGGTGGGCGGCAATTGGTGTATCTGGTGTATTCGTTTCAATACGCTGGTGAATACTGATACGACGCTGCATCGCATCATGAATGAAAATTATGTGGTAGTGCATCTCAATTACAGCAAAGAAAACAAGAACGAGAAGGCGCTGGCGCAATTGGGCTATCCGCAGCGCTTTGGCTATCCGGTGTTCGTGATCCTTGATGCAAAAGGCAATCGCCTTCACACACAAAACTCGGCTTATCTCGAAAAGGATAAAGGGCACGATCCAAAGAAAGTGGAGGACTTCCTGAAAGCCTGGTCACCCGCCGCGCTCGATCCGAAGAATTATGTGGAGCAATAAAATCCTTTAATAAAAATTTTGCAGCCAGCTCGTCCGCTCCGGTTAAGCCTGAGTTGCGTCGCACGTTGCAGCTGCAGAATACCAATTAGAGAATCCGTTGATCCACGTTGGGAAATCGTAAATCATAAAATAGAAAATCACAAATGAACAATCTCACCTGGTCCGATTTTGAAAAAGTAGATATCCGCACCGGAACCATCATCGCAGCAGAAATATTTAAAGAAGCACGCAAACCTGCTTATAAATTGCAGATCGACTTCGGTGAATTAGGCATTAAAAAGACGTCCGCGCAGATTACCGTTCAGTACACGCCTGAAACATTAATTGGAAAACAAGTAGTAGCGGTCGTTAATTTCCCACCCAAGCAGATTGCTAATTTTTTCAGTGAATGTCTCATTCTCGGTTCTGTAGATGGGCCAACCATCACGCTGTTAGAAACCGAACGAAAGGTGGAGAACGGGCTGAGAATCGGCTAGTCAGGTTATACATAATTTGATTTGAACGTTTTAAGTGTAGCAATAAGTTAAAACCTGCTACTTAAAACTTATAACTCAAATCCCATTAACATATTGACCTATTAACTTTTTAACCTATTAGCGTATATTGGTATTTCTTAAATACACCATCAATACTAACAGCTAATATGAAAAAATTAATACTCTCTATTGCCATAGTTGGTTTTGCAACAGGCATAAGTCTGGCGCAAACAACAGCTTCTTCTACCTCTTTGACAAAGCATCAGTCCAGCTATAAAATCTCGCTTTCAGACTATCAGCAGCATTTGCAGAAAGTAATAACTGATAAAATAACTGCTGCCGGCTATCATTTTAATAACGATGTTCGCCAGACGTTGAATTCCTTTGTGAACGACGGGGCTAAAAAGATGTTTAACGGCGGTCAGCCAAACGACGACCAGAAAAAAGCGGCAGAAGCTTACGTCGCCAAATTCGGCGATGCCGTGGTAGCGGATGCAAAATCACGTAAGCTGGAAGGTAAATTGGATATGATGAGTTTCCGTTCCGCCCGCTCTATTTTATGTCCGAATCCAATTTTTTGCAAGCAGTAACGCTTATTTAATATTGATTTAAAACATTTTTTCAACTTATATAAAAACAGCAGCCTTATGTAGGTTGCTGTTTTTGCTATATGCTCAGCCTGGCCGCATTATAAAACTTTTCCTAAACTTTTCCCCAAGCGATGGCTTGATAAGGGAAAACGATCTCATTACCAAATAATAATTGTAACTTTGCGACAATTTTTTTTAGCTTAGGGCCTAGTCTATGTCGGTTAAATATACAGAATACAAGCAGTTAAATATGCCATCCATCGAGCAGGACTTTCTGCAACGCTGGAAACAAGGAAAATATTTTGAGCAGAGCGTAAGCCAACGCGATGGTGCACAGCCATTTGTGTTTTATGAAGGCCCGCCAAGCGCCAACGGTATGCCGGGTATTCACCACGTTATTGCCCGCACGCTGAAAGATCTGGTGTGTCGTTATAAAACGATGCAGGGTTTCCAGGTAAAAAGAAAAGCTGGCTGGGATACGCACGGTCTTCCGGTAGAACTGGGCGTTGAAAAGGAACTAGGCATTACAAAAGAAGATATCGGTAAAACAATTTCGGTAGAAGAATATAATCAGAAATGTCGGGAAGCGGTCATGCGCTACAAAGACAAATGGTCTGAGATCACCGAAAAAATGGGGTATTGGGTGGATCTTTCTGATCCGTATATCACGTTTGATAATAAATATATTGAAACCTTGTGGTGGGCACTCAAACAATTGTTTGAGAAAGACCTCCTGTATAAAAGTGTAAGTATTCAGCCATATTCTCCAGCTGCCGGCACGGGTCTTTCCAATGCTGAGCTGAATATGCCTGGTACCTATAAAGACGTAAAAGACACGACGGTTGTTGCGATGTTCAAAGCTGTTAGAGATACTAATTCAGAATTCCTGTTTCAGGCAGCTGGTTCTGATGATGTGTTTTTCATGGCCTGGACGACAACTCCCTGGACGTTGCCTTCCAATTGCGGTTTGACCGTAGGTCCGGAAATCGATTATGTATTGGTTAAGACTTTCAATCCATACACACATCAGCCACAAAACGTTGTTTTAGCAAAAGCATTGCTGGGCAAATGGTTTAAAGCGGAAGGACAAGATGGCGATTTCGCTGGTTATACTGCGGAAAACAAAGTTATTCCATGGCATATCCAGGCAGAGTTCAAAGGCAAACAGGTTGACCAATGCCGTTACGAGCAACTATTACCAACACCGGGCAATACTGCTGAAATAGCTGGCGGCGATCCGTTCCGCGTGATCACAGGTGATTTTGTTACTACGGAAGATGGTACTGGTATCGTACATACTGCTCCTGCTTTTGGTGCAGATGACTACAAAGTAGGTAAAAAGAATAATATCGGCATCCTTGTAATGGTAGACAAGCAAGGCAAATTCATCGAATCTATGGGTGAATGGGCTGACCGCTATGTGAAGAATTACAAAGATGACCCCGATTATAAAGATGTGGATGTAGACATCTCTGTAAAACTCAAACTGGAAGGTCGCGCTTTCAAAGTAGAGAAATACGAACACACTTATCCGCATTGCTGGCGTACCGACAAACCGGTGCTCTATTATCCGCTCGATGCATGGTTTATCCGTACTACTGCGGTTAAAGACAGAATGATCGAGCTGAACAAGACGATTAACTGGAAGCCGAAAGCTACCGGCGAGGGTCGTTTTGGCAATTGGCTGGAAAATATGGTGGACTGGAACCTGAGCCGTAGTCGCTATTGGGGAACTCCGTTGCCGGTTTGGGTAAGTGAAGATGGCGCAGAGAAAAAATGTATCGGTTCGGTGAAAGAACTGGTGGAAGAAATGAAAAAGGCTGATAAAATCCTCAACCTGAACCAGGTCGCTGATTTTACAGGTTCTGAAAATCCTTCTGACGAAGATCTGCAGGCGCTGTTGGACGGTAAAACGCCGGAACCGACAGCACAGAACGACCTGCGTCTTGAAACGCCTAAACGTAATTTTGATCTGCACAAACCTTATGTAGATGCAATCGTATTGGTGGATAGCCGTGGGAATGCAATGAGCCGTGAATCGGATCTCGTTGACGTTTGGTTTGACTCTGGCGCAATGCCTTACGCGCAATGGCATTATCCGTTTGAGAATAAAGAAAAACTGAAACATAGCTTCCCGGCGGATTTTATCGCTGAAGGGGTAGATCAGACACGCGGCTGGTTCTATACATTACATGCGCTCGGTGTGTTGTTATTTGATAGCGTAGCCTATAAAACGGTTGTTTCCAACGGTTTGGTGTTGGACAAGAACGGTAATAAAATGGCTAAAAGCAAAGGCAATACGATAGATCCATTTGCAACCATCGACCAATATAGCGCTGATGCTACACGTTGGTATCTAGTTACCAATGCTTCTCCCTGGGATAGTCTTCGTTTTGACGTTGAGGGAATTAAAGAAGTACAACGCAAACACTTCGGTACCTTATATAATACGTACCAGTTCTTTGCGCTGTATGCAAATGTTGACGGATTTGCTTTCAGAGAAAAGTATATTCCAATCAACGAACGTCCGGAAATTGACCGCTGGATACTTTCTTCACTGCACTCGCTGATTAAAGATGTATCCCGTTTCATGAACGACTATGAGCCAACACAGGCTGGTCGTGCAATTGAATATTTCCTTGATGAACAATTAAGTAACTGGTACGTACGTCTTTGTCGTCGCCGCTTCTGGAAAGGAGAATATGAGCACGATAAGATCTCTGCTTATCAGACATTATACGAATGCCTGGAAACGTTGTCTTTACTGATGGCGCCAATCGCTCCGTTCTTCTCTGACTGGTTATTTACCAATCTCAATCAGGTGACAGGACGCAACAAAGCGGTATCAGTTCATCTGGCAGATTTCCCTACGGCAGAAGAACAAGCAATAGACGCCGGCCTCGAAGAAAGAATGCACCTCGCGCAGGATATTACTTCGCTGGTTCTGTCTATCCGTAAAAAAGTGAACCTCAAAGTTCGTCAACCATTGCAGAAAGTTTTGATACCCGTTTTGGATGCTCATATGCATGAGCAGATTCAGGCAGTAGAAGCACTGGTGAAGAATGAGGTGAACGTAAAATTGTTTGAATACTTGACTGAAACTGAAGGGTTCATTAAGAAGAAAGTGAAGCCAAACTTTAAGTCCCTGGGTGCGAGAATGGGTGCAAAAATGAAGGCTGTGGCGGCAGAGATTGGAAAAATGAATCAACAGGATATTGCAAATCTGGAAAGAAATAAATATTTTGACATTCTTATTGACAATGAACCGGTTCGGATCTCTACTGAAGATGTGGACATCATCGCAGAGGATATCCCGGGTTGGTCAGTAGCTAATAAGGACAATTTGACAGTCGCTTTGGATGTAACAGTTACACCAGAGCTTCAGGATGAAGGAAATGCAAGAGAATTAGTAAACCGCATACAGAAAATCCGCAAAGAGACAGGGCTTGATTTAACAGATCGTATTGTTGTAAAAATACAAGAGTATGAACCATTAAAATCAGCAATTATAAATTTTAGTGATTATATTTGTGCGGAAATTTTGGCAGATAATATAGAAATCATTCCTCAGCTGACGTCTGGCACTGAAATTGAGGTAAATGAAGCAACGCTTAAAGTGTTAATATCTAAAAATACATAAGCCATGGCCACTAAAAAGAAACCGGCTGTAAAACCTGCAAAAGCTAAGGCATCGACACCTGCAAAGAAAGCCGCCCCAAAGGCCGCTAAAAAGGCAGCAACTCCTGTGAAGAAAAAAGCTGTGGCTTCGAAACCAATTGCAAAGAAAACTGCGGCTTCTAAAGCGGCTCCCGCAAAAAAAGTCAGCAAACCAACTGCTAAACCTGCGGTAAAAGCGAAAACGCCACCAAAACCAGCTAAAAAAGCGGCACCGGTGGCAAAAGCTTCAAACACTAAGAAAACGCCGGTAAAGGCAACACCGGCAAAAAAAGCAGCTCCGGCAAAAAAAGTGGCAAGTAATACTAAGAAACCGGCAATAGCACTGAAGAAAACGGAAACTAAAAAAACAACGATGGTAAAAAAAACGGAAACGACTAATAAATCAACAGCAAAGAAAGAAACAGTAAAACCTGCAGCAGCTCCTGTAAAGAAAGCTACCGCAGCTTCAGCTCCTGCAGCTAAAAAAGCAACTGCAGTTCCCAGCAGAAGCGCAACTGCATTAAAATCAGCTCCTGCCGCAAGACCGGAACCAACTCCGGCTCCTGCACCAAGTCCGCGTGGTGAAAAGAAACCAACTGTGATTGTAGCACACCGTCGTCTGGAAAACAAATCCAAACAAACTACGGACGAGCCACAAGGCAAAACAATGATCAATTACCAACCAGATTTTACCCGTTCTATCCTTGATGAACCGGAAATGCAATCTGGCCCGGTATACCGTTATAGCGACGAAGAACTGAACGAGTTCCGCGAACTGATTCAGGGCCGCCTTGAAGCAGCCCGTAAAGAACTCGGATTCCTGCAAGGCCTGATTACTCGCAAAGATGAAGCAGGTACTGAAGACACTGAAAACCGTTACATGAATATGGAAGACGGCAGTGGTGCAATGGAACGCGAACAACTCGCTCAGCTGGCCAGCCGTCAGATCCAGTTCATCAACCACCTGGAAAAAGCACTGATCCGTATTGAAAATAAGACTTACGGTATCTGCCGCGTTACAGGCAAACTGATCGACAAGGCTCGTCTGCGCGCTGTACCGCATGCAACACTCAGCATCGAAGCTAAAAAGACAATGACTAGATAATTCAATATTTTTTTATCACGAGAGAAGCCATTATGCAGTTTGCATAGTGGCTTTTTCCATCATTATCAGATAAGCAACCCAAGCCCAAAAGCTTAGTGCATCTTTTAATGTTTCCGTCGTATCTTTGACGGCTGCTTTTATAAAAAGGCAGTTCACAACTCAGTTTTAACTAATCGAAAGATTTATGTCCTCAACCTGGTTCCGTCGTATCAAAAAAGGTGTATTAACCAGTACAACAGAGAAGAAAGAAGCTCCAGATGGTCTTTGGCACAAATGCCCGGAATGTAAAACAACCGTAACGATCAAAGAACTGGAAGACAATTTATACGTTTGCACGAAATGTAATTATCATAACCGCATCAACGCAAAAGAGTATTTCAGCATCCTTTTTGATGACGAGAAATACACCTTGTTGTTTGAAGAAATCGTCAGTAAAGACCAACTCGGTTTCGTAGATCTGAAGCCGTACGATAAACGTCTCGTAGACGCGATGCGCACTACTGGTGTCCGCGATTCTATGAGCGTAGGTGCCGGTAACGTAAACGGTCACGGGCTGGTGATCGCTTGTATGAACTTCAACTTCATCGGTGGTTCAATGGGGTCTGTGGTTGGTGAAAAAATTGCCCGCGGTATCGATTACGCAATTAAACACAAACTTCCGTTTATGATCATCTCCAAATCAGGTGGTGCACGTATGATGGAAAGTGCTTTCTCGCTGATGCAAATGGCGAAATCATCTGCGAAACTGACGCAGCTCGCAAAAGCTGGTCTGCCGTATATTTCTCTCATGACTGATCCTACAACTGGTGGTGTTACTGCGTCTTTTGCAATGCTGGGTGATATCAATATCGCTGAGCCAAATGCGCTGATCGGTTTTGCAGGTCCGCGTGTTATTAAAGAAACAATTAAGAAAGACCTCCCTAACGGCTTCCAGCGCTCTGAATTCTTGCTGGATCACGGCTTCCTCGATTTTATCGTAGACCGTAAAGTGCTGAAAACAAAACTTGCTCAGACTTTGGGCTGGTTTATGGAAAATCCGAAGACGATTAAGGAGGATTAATTAAAACGTTAAATGGTTAAATGGTTAATGCGGTAATGAAGTCGTTGACTGATTTAACTAATTACCTGTTTGCCTATTTTGCCCATTTACCCAATTAACGTAAATTCAGGATTTTAGACTAGAATTAAATTGGCCGATTCCAACGTTTATATAAAAAACCGCCCCGCCACTTTTGAGTATGCTATTGAAGACCGGCTCAAGGCTGGCATGGTGCTTACCGGTTCCGAAATCAAATCGATACGGAATGGTAAAGTAAGCTTCAATGACAGTTATTGCCTGTTTGAGAAAGGGGAGCTCTGGGTAAAAAGTTTGCATATCGCTGAATATGTCAACGCTGGCTATGCCGGTCACGATCCTACGCGAGTGCGCAAATTATTGTTGACCCGCAAAGAGATTAAGAAGTGGTCGGATAAGGTGAAGGAAAAAGGGTATAGTATTATCCCGCTCGCTGTTTTCATCAATGAGAACGGCATAGCAAAAATTGAAATCGGGCTTGGTAAGGGTAAAAAACTCCATGACAAGCGCGAAAGTATCAGATCAAGAGATGTAGAGCGTGAAATGAAGCGCTTTCTGAAATAAAAAAATGCCGCCCTTCGGGACGGCATTTTTCGTGAATGGTAAATGGTCAAAGGTGAATGCCCTTATAATTGGATACATTGCATGCAGCCTCTTCCCGGTATTGAGGATATTCACCATTCACCATTGATGATTCACGTAAAAAATAATTTCAGACAAAAATATCCTTTATTATTTATTTCCTTTTACCTTTGTTTTGTCATAGCGACAATGAGCGATGGGAATCTTTTCTAAAACATGTGAATACGCCATGCGGGCGGTATTTTATGTGGCCAGCAATACTGCCGATGGCAGTAGAGTGGGGCTGAAAGAGATTGCCGCAGAGATAGATTCTCCCGAACATTTTCTCGCCAAGATTTTACAAGATCTTTGCCGTAAAGGTATCATTGATTCTGCCAAAGGTCCGAACGGCGGTTTTTTTGCCGACGCTAAAACAATGACGCGGCCGCTTTCTGATATTGTTTCAGCTGTAGATGGTGATGCTATTTTTACGGGTTGCGGTTTAGGACTCTCGCAATGCTCGGAAATCAATCCTTGCCCTTTGCACGCAGAATTCAAAAAAGTGCGCAATCAGATTACACACATGCTCACGACTACAACCATTGGTCAATTCAACAAACAATTGCTCAACGGAAAAATTTCACTGAAGAAAACCTGACTATTTTTTTGAATAAATAAAGGATAAAAAGGTATTAATATATTCTAACTGAAAACAACAAGAAATGACAAACGAACAAAAAGAGCTCATTAAAGCCACGGTGCCGATTTTGAAAGAACATGGCGTATTGCTTACTTCCCATTTTTATAATAGAATGTTTACCCACAACCCTGAACTGAAAAACATGTTCAACATGGGTAATCAGCAGAATAAAAAACAACAGACTGCGCTGGCAATGGCTGTGTTAGCTTATGCTGAGAATATAGAAAATCCGGCAGTGCTGATGCCGGCAGTGGATAGCATCGGACAAAAACATACTAGTCTGGATATCCGTCCAGAGCATTATGCAATCGTTGGTAAACATTTGATTGCTTCAATCAGTGAGGTATTGGGTGAGGGTGCCACACCAGCAATCCTGGATGCATGGACAGCAGCCTATCTTCAGCTGGCTTCTATCATGAGTGGCCATGAGCAGTCACTGTATGATAATCAGGTCAAGAAAGAAGGTGGCTGGACTGGCTGGCGTCCGTTTATCGTGAAAGAGAAAGTGAAAGAATCTGATGAGATTACTTCTTTCTATTTGTATCCTGCAGATGGTGGTCCAGTGGCAGATTTTACGCCAGGGCAATATCTCAGTGTCCGTTTATTTTTGCCAGAACTGAATTTGCTGCAACCACGACAATACAGTATTTCTTGTGCACCAAATGGTTCTTATTACCGCATCTCAGTGAAGAAAGAAACACATGCCGTTCACCCGGATGGTATGATCAGCAATCACCTGCATTATTTCATAAATGAAGGCGATATGATTGAAATCACTGCTCCGGCCGGAAATTTCGTTTTAGCAGAAAATGATCGTCCTGTGGTGTTTATCAGTGGTGGCGTAGGACAGACACCGTTGATGAGCATGCTGGAAACGCTGGTGCAAAGGAAAACCACGCAGCCAAAAACCTGGATTCATGGCTGTAAAGCCGCAAACGCGCATGCTTTCAAAAGCATCATCGCGGAATGGTCTGACGGTAATGAAACGCTAAACACGCATTTTTTCTACGATACACCTGCAGAAGGTCAGACTGATGTGATTAGCGGATGGGTAGAATTAAATCGTTTTGATCAGCAAGTGCTTTCTCCGGAAGCGGATTATTATATCTGTGGTCCTGCACCATTTATCAAAAAGCATTATGAATATCTCACGGCACACGGCGTTGGAAAAGAAGCAATTCATTTTGAAGAATTTGGACCGGCATCTTTACAATTAAACTAAAAGTCAAAATTCAAAAATGCTCGCCTTTCAATAGAAGTGAGCGTACATAAGTGGCGAAGCTGCAAAGATTTATGCTAACATGACGAATTTCTTGCTCTCGTCAGGTTACCATTCTTTGCGGCTTTGCTTTTTCTTGTAGTGAGAAAAATGTCAAAAAGCCAAAAAATGACCTTCCGGTTGTTTGTTTTCGGAGAAGAATTAATATTTTTAGCGCTTATCATTATTAACGTCTCACCCGAATGAATAAGAATGTACTCCTGTTGCGAAATGCAGCTTTGACTTTGATGGCGTCTGCTATCTGTTTTACCGCTTGTAAAAAAGATGATAACGGTAGCACTTCTACGCCACCAACAACTACGCCTCCGGTTACTACACCTCCGGTTACGAATCCAGATACATTTAAAGTTGCGAAAGCTGGCGGTAAATCCGTTGTGTATGTGGAAGTGAATAACGAGAGCATGCTCAATGTTGCGAAGTATACATTAAAAGACAGCGGTCAGCAATTGTTTGATATCGCCATCATCTTTGCAGCAAACGTTAACTACGATACTGTAAACAACAGAGCAATTCTGTATTACAATCAGCAAGTGACTAGCGTGATTAATAACGTTGCAACGCAAGTAGCGCCGTTGCAGAAGAAAGGGATCAAGGTATTGTTGTCCGTTCTGGGTAATCACATGGGCGCTGGCATCAGCAACTTCACCAGCCGCGCATCTGCGCATGATTTTGCAGTTCAGCTTTCTACTGCTGTTACCGCTAACAACCTGGATGGGATTGACTTCGATGATGAATATGCTGATTACGGAAAATACAACACTGGCCAACCAAACGACAGTTCATTCACAATGTTGGTGGATGAGCTTCGTCAGCTGATGCCAAGCAAATTAATTACGATGTATTACTATGGTCCGGCTGCACAGCGTTTGTCTTACAATGGCAAAAATGTAGGCGATATGCTCGACTACTCATGGAATGCGATTTACGGTACTTTTAATACTCCAACCATTCCAGGCATGCCGAAGAGTAATTTGTCTCCGGCAGCTGTAAGTCTTTCAGGTCCACAAGCTACTACGCAAACAAAGGCCGCGAGTCTGGCTACTTCTACTAAAAATGGCAGTTATGGCGTTTATATGTGGTATAATCTGACGAGCACCGATCAGTCTGGTTATATGTCTGCAGCAACGCAGATTTTGTACAACGACAGCGTTAAGTACAATCCGTAGGTTCAATCAATTTTTATAGTGAAGCACCTGTGTAATCGCAGGTGCTTTTTTATTTTCAGGCTACAGTCTGTTGTGTTTGCGGAGATTAACAGCTGGCTTTTTCAGCTGCGGGTAATACTTAATGCTGCGGTAATCTTGATTGAATATTTTAGGCTGGTGAAAACTTTCGTTATGAACAGTGCGCTCTCTTACTTAGGTTGCAATGATCAAATAATTGATCAGTCAAAATCCGAATTTTCATTGGTTAGTGCTTATCTGAATGGCATTGGCATTAACTGGGAAAATGATCAGCTGAATATTGATCTGAAGTTTGAATTGTTTTATCCCGCAGGCAAAAGACTTGTGCTAAAGTTCAATGATGTGTTCGAATACGATTTCAATTACAATGCGGCACATTATTTTTATTACGTAGAAAGATTGAAACTGCTCAAAGCCGAAAACCGCTACTACATTAGTCTTGATCCGGTAGATCAATCCGAAAAAATTGATGCGAAGGATAATGATATTATTGTGGCAACAAATCTGGAAGCGTATTTAATCAGTTGACAATGGACAGTGAACAATTGACAGTTGCACATGTTTGTTGGGTTCACAAAACAATTTGTTCAACTCACAATGGTGGTGAACGTTAATTCGCCCGTCCGGCTTTCTCTTTGCTTGCAGGTATTTAATAAATAAGAGAACTGTCAATTTTCCATTGTCAATTGGTCTTAGATTCCCATTTACTTCCGTCTTCAAACACAACTTCTGTGGGCCATGCTTTGGTGATGGTATCTAGCTTATTAGTGAGTACGCCCCAGGTTGCAGTACGTTCCTTGCCAGCTTCTAAAGGCTCGTCGTCAAAACTGCCACCGATGCCGGTTGCAGCGTAGCCCATTTCCACTGGTGCGCCGGTACTGTCGGTGCCATACCATTTAAAGCGAATGGCTTCGATTTTTTTTGCGGAAATATTTTTATAAGTGAGTGCCACACTTTTGTAATGGGTACCTTTTTTTTGCACGAGGTGATAACCGGCAATGCGGACGGGTGCCTGCTCAACGCCTACTGTATCAAATTCTACCCGACTGAGCAAAGCATTATGAAAACTATCTACATAGTTTTTGGACGTTGTCTCTTCCACGACCGTGCGTTCGCAATTCAGATTGGCACGGTTGCAGGAAAGTAGTAAAATGAACAGGAACGCGTAGTGAGTTTTCATGTCCGATTAATAGCCGTTTATTTTTTTGTCCTTCAAAAGACTGTACAATTCAGCGAAAGTTTAGTCTTGACTAAAGATACCGATATGTATCGGGATGTCAATATTTCGTATTTTAATCAGATGAAGCGTCTCTCTAAAATACTAACCGCTATTATTTCTCTACTTAGCATCAGGTGGCATGAATGTTCGTCATTGATCAACCATTATTGAGTTTATTCTGTCTTTATTTTAAACATCAGATGAATTTTGGATTCTTATGAAAAAGTTGGTTACATCATATTTATGCTCTCCGATAGCCACCTCCGTACATTTTTTCAAATCAGACAGCATGAGTGCGCTTCGATACCATTAAACCAATCAGATGAAAACCATTTTATTCACAACGATGATTTTTTGTGCGGCTCATTTCGCTCATGCTCAGGTAAATTATAAAACACCGAACGTAAACAACGACCCGCCAAAGCATTTGGTTGCATTCAGCTATTATGACGGCGATCGGTACGTGAAGCTCGCTGATAGTTATATTGATTTACAGCTGCAGGACCGCGTTTTTAAGAACGTGCATATGCAAGATCCGTTTGACGTGATACTTTGTATCAAAAACACTTCAAACCGTAGTGTCTATGTGCCGCGGCAAATCTTTTGCTGGTACGATAGCGGTTTTGGCAGCGATAGATATTTCTTCAGCAGTTCGGATGTGCTTCTTCCTGGTAAGACGAAAAAAATCCCCATTCATGTAAAGAACAATTGGCGGGAATTCTTTCAGAAGAATGGTTTCATTGCTTTGTTTACATCAGACACGACGGAGCTTCGTTATAAGATCAATCTGAAAGTTCATTTTGTAAAAACAGATACCACCGCAAAAGGGGGATAAAACTTTGAAGTCCGCACTGTATTTTGAGTTTGCGACGAAAAATCGCTACCTGAAACAAATATCAAACCAAACATGAATTACTTTCCCTATATCGTTTACGGCGCCTGGCTGGCATCTGAAATATTGTTGAATCGTATGGTCCGGTCCAAAAGATAAGAAGAACTCGGACAGATATTCGCTGGCTGTTATCTGGTTGACCATTGCGATGGTCTGCGTAAAGGTGGTGCTGACAGCGCGAATCGATCACAATCCGATTTTTACCAGTTATGCTGTAGCCATGAATGTCGGACTAGGCGTCATTATCCTGGGAATGGTTTTGCGTTTCGCAGTAATCCGCTCGCTGGGCCGCTATTTTACGGTAGATGTAACGATTCGCGAAGGACATCAGCTCAAAACCGATGGCATTTACCGTTATCTCCGGCATCCGTCTTACGCAGCTTCGTTGATTTCGTTTGCGGGTTTCGGGATTTCACTCAATAATTATCTTTCCTTGCTCATGCTGGTGGTGTTAATCGGCGCGGCGTTTTTCTATCGTGTCAAAGTAGAAGAAAGAGCATTGATTGAACAGTTTGGCGATGATTATATCAATTACATGAAGCGGAGCAAACGCCTTATTCCGTTTATTTTTTGATACGCCTCGTAGAGACGTTGCATGCAACGTCTCTACGAAACGGACTGAATTCTTCTTCTGTTTTTATACGTACTGATCAACCAGAGCAGCAGGCTAAAAGCCAATAATACTGCGACGTGCAGCCAGATGGAGCCAATGCCGAGATTGCGGAGCAATAATTGATTGATACCATCAAGCGCCCAGTGCAAAGGCGAAAGCACCGCGATTTTTTGCATCAGCGGTGGAAGAATATCTACCGGAACCCAGATGCCGCCTAATGCAGAAAGGATCACAATAGAGATAGCGCCGAATGACAAAGCCTGATTGGCGGTTTTAAAAATGGAACCGACAAAATAGCCGTAAGAAGTTGCGGCTAATGCGATGGCAATAACCATTGGCAATAACGCCACGGGTTGTGAACCGAGATATAAATGGGAAAGTCCGAATAATGGTAATACCCAAAGGCCTATGCCGAGCATCAAAATAAACTGGACCGTGCAAACGATTACGTAAAACAAAATCTTACCCGCAGCTACAGGTCGTAGGGAGTTTGGTATGAGTGCAATGCGCAGTGCACTGCCTTCTTCGCGTTCTTTGATCATAGATCCGGCAATGGTAACCACGATGAAGAACATGCCGAAAATAGCCCAGGCAGGTACATTGTGCTGTACCGAATTGATCTCTGTTTTATGATAAGACATGCCGTCGAGCTGTTGCTCTTTGACGCCAATGCCCTGAAATATCTTTTTGAAATCTGCGGAAGGTGCGGCGGTGTCGCCTGTAGTACGGCTGATTCTCGAAAGCCGTTGTACTAATACTTCGCTGCAGGAATAGGTCACATATTTATCCAGCGCAAAACTTACCGACATGCGGAATGTTGGTTTCGTCACAGGATCAAAATACATGCGCACATACATACTGTCGCGGCTGCTGCGGGTAGGTAAAACGCCCATGCCTAGTTTCTCCGCAATATTGTTGGCAACCAGATTGGCTGAATTGGCAATTTCTGCAGTAGCGCCTTTCGGTATCACAATGCCTACACGGTATTTGCCATCATGCAATAGTGTTTTTAATTTTTCTTCTGAAAGCAATTGCCCGTCGATGCTGTCAATCACCCGGAAGTTCGGACTTTGACGGAGTCCATTTTTAATTTCAGTCGCCACACTTCCTTTGTCATTGTCTGCAAACAGCAGATCAAAACGGATTTCCTGATAATCGCGGAAAGGAGCGTCCTGTACCAATGCCATTACAATAATGAGCAATGCAGGCATGAGCAACAGCAATGCCAGACCAGCAACGTCGCGGCGCAGCAAGGTCCATTCTTTAATGATCGTGGCAAATATCTTTTTCAATAATGATTGTTTTTTCGGCCTCCTCTAGCTCCTCCAAAGGAGGAGAACTTCCAGCGCGAGTTAATAAATGTTGGGTACTCATAATTGACAATTGACAGTTACTCGTGTTTTGTACTCACAATTGACAACTCACAACTCACAATTGACAACTCACGGCCCCTTCGACTCCGCTCAGGGTGACAAACAGTGTGCGCCATTGACATTTGACGTTTCACGTTTCACTATCATTCACCATTCACCAGTCACCAGTCACCAACTAGTTCCCCGGGATGACCCACATTTTGTCACAAACGTGAGTATTCTTTTGTTTCCCGCAAAGATGCATAAGGGGCAAAGCCGCAAAGCACTTATATTTTAAATCAATTGACAGTTGACAGTTACTCGTGTTTTGTACTCACAACTGACAACTCACGGCCCCTTCGACTCCGCTCAGGGTGACAAACAGTGTGCGCCATTGACATTTGACGTTTCACGTTTCACTATCATTCACCATTCACCATTGACCATTCACCATTCACCAACTAGTCCCTCAGCGAATGCCCTGTATAATGTAAAAAGACCTCTTCCAGATTCCGGCAGTCAGGTGTTTGTCTGATGAGTTCATCCGGGGTTCCTTCCATTACCAGTTTTCCTTCATCAATAATGACCACTTCATCACAAATTTTCTGCGCTTCGTCCATCAGGTGTGACGTGTACAAAATGGTTTTTCCGGAGCGGTTATATTCTTCCAGAAATTCCAGAATCAACGCCCTTGATTGTACGTCGACGCCGGCAGTCGGTTCATCGAGAATCAATAATTCAGGTTCGTGCAGCAGCGATGCAATGATATTCGCACGGCGGCGCATCCCACCACTATAGCGACCTACACGTTTATCCGCATGTTTTTCCAGACCAAGACGTTGCAGTAAATGTCCTGCATGATCATTGATACTTGTTTCGGGAAGTCCATACAGACGACCGATATAGCGAAAGTTTTCCCACGCAGTCAGATTTTGAAACAATGCTACCTGCTGTGGTACCACACCAATATGTCCGCGCAATGAGACGGTATCTTTAATGCAGTTTTTCCCGTTGATAAATGCAGTGCCGCTGTCAGGTACAATTAAACCACAGAGAATATTGATCGTGGTAGATTTTCCGGCGCCATTTGGTCCCAGCAATCCGGTGACTTTGCCCGCATTCACCCGCAACGAAAGGCCGTCTAACGCCGGAGTCCAGGAGCCTTTGTATTGTTTTTTCAGGTTGTTGATTTCTATCGCGGGAGCCATGAATTGCAAAGCTGATTAAAATGAGGGGAATTTTAAAATGCAAACCGGAAGATTGTTTCTTTTTCAAGTCACAATCTTCCGGTAAATGCGTTCACTATATTAGTTATAGCTCAGTTCTTTGATTACTTTTTCCGGCAGTGCAGGCAGCAGATTGCGTGGCAGCAGGAAAGAAGTCAGCTCGGCCAGCTCTTTAAACACATAGTGCGAATCAGCCGCGGCACGCAGATATTCTGCACCGGTGCTGCCGCCTGTACCTACGCGTTTGCCAATAGTGCGCTGCACCATATGGATATGACGGTAACGCCACATTGCCATCAGTTCATCAACTTCCAGCAAAGTATTCAGCAATTCATAAGGCAGGTGCAACAGCGGATGGTCGCGATAAAGCATGATGAACAACGCACTGCGGTTGGCCTGTGCACTGAAGCGGCGTTCAGCAGGGTAGTCCTTATCGTTTATGAACAGTTTCTCAAAAGCAGAGAGGTTGGCCATTTCTACTTCGGACAGACTGTTTTTATACACTTCGTAATATTTATCCCAGAAAGAGTTGTTGTCGCCGTTGTGTTTCCAGTACGGATCGTCCTGTACATAAGGCATACGTTCCAGCCATTGGTTTACCAGCACCAGAATCGATTGCTCAGACTCTGCTTTTTTCACCAGTTCAATATCATATGGATTGAGCTGAGAAAGGTAATAACCTTTACCATGACGCTGATCATAGCTCAGACCAAGGGTTGCTTCAATCATTTTAAACTGAATGCTCTGGAAGCCGGAAGCAGGGCGGAGCAAATCACGGAAATCGAGGAAATCGAGCGGCGTCATTGTTTCCATCACGTTCATCTGGCTCACTGCGATTTCCAGAATACGGCAAACGCGGTTGAGACGATGTACAGTATTATAAATATCCGGCGCATTGTTAGGAATGCTCGGTTGTTTGAAGATATCACGCACAAGGCTCAGCTCATGCAGGATCTGTTTAAACCAAAGTTCGTATGTCTGGTGGATGATGATGAACAACATTTCATCATCTGCACGGATGCCTTCTTTCGCACTTTCAGGTTCCTGTGCATTCAAAATTTTTTGCAATTGCAGGTACTCACTGTAATAAACGGGAGCGCGTTCCTTCTTTTCCATGCGGTTAAATTAGTAAATGTTAGGACAACGGAAAAATACCGGACAAAAATATCCGATTTAATTGCGGATTTCGTGATTAAATGTGCTTAATGTGTTTAATGTGCATAATGTGTTTGTTCATGATTTTTGTTCCAATTTGGTTGTACTCGTGTTTGTCACCCTGACGGAGGAAGGGTCCCGCGTTGTGTGTGTCTATATTATTGCGGGATCCCTCGTTGCCTCGGGACAAATAAACGCGAGAACCTGTGTTGGAAATGTGATCAATGTGGCGAATGTGTTTAATGTGTTTGTTTATGATTTTTGTTCCAATTTGGTTGTACTCGTGTTTGTCACCCTGACGAAGGAAGGGTCCCGCGTCGTGTGTGTCTATATTATTGCGGGATCCCTCGTTGCCTCGGGATGGCAAATAAACGCAAGAACCTGTGTTGGAAATGTGATCAATGTGCTTAATGTGTTTAATGTGTTTGTTCATGATTTTTGTTCCAATTTGGTTGTACTCGTGTTTGTCACCCTGACGAAGGAAGGGTCCCGCGTCGTGTGGGCCAATGTTCTCGCGGGATCCCTCTTTCATCGGGATGACAAACAAACGCAAGAACCTGCGTAAATACACATTATCCGCATTCGCCACATTCGCCACATTCACCACATTACCCACATTCACCACATTAATCACATTCACCACATTATTCCATCAGCGATTCACCTTTCCCAACCGCAAATACACCGGCCAGATCATTTTTTTCACTTCCGTCTTATCCCAGACAGCGGCCAGTTGCGGACGGATGATGTCAATCGGATCTTCCTTTTTCTGTTCGCGATAGTGATGTACTGATGACCAGGTGCCGAGATAGCCGAGTAATTGGTCTAAAGTCCATTCATCCGTCAGATCGAAAATAGGCGAGGGGATTTCCTGGAATGGAAATGGGATTGTGGTGTATGCCTCATCAATGTACCGGCGTTCTTTATCCCAATAAGGACCAACTGTATCGGTATAAAAATGTTGAATGATTTTATCGGTCGGCGGATCGATGGTAACAACGTTGTAAGTCCATGCGGCGAACAGTGCACCGTCTCTGGCTACGCGCCGCACTTCTGCATAAAATGGGTCAAAATCAAACCAGTGTATCGCCTGTGCGACCGTGATCAGATCAATACTGTTGTCCGGGATTTTGGGGGCGTCTTCTGCCCTGGCTTTGATGTATTCAATATTGTCTTTGTGCCGGGCCTTATTAAGTTGCTCCTGACTGATATCCGAAGCATAGACTTTGGTAAATTTCTCGGCGAGCACTGTCGCTACCTGGCCATTTCCCGTGCCTACGTCCCAGGCGTTTTCAAAACGACTGACGTGCTCGTATAAAAATTGAAAAAGGCTGAGCGGGGAAAGCGGACGATAACGTGCGTAAGTATCAGCAACGTTCGAAAAATTATCCATGATCTCTTTCATGATGCTTCCGGTTTTATATGATAAAGTTATTTAATCTTTTTCGTAACAACGGCGATCGGTATTATCTTTATGCGGTATCTAAATGACAGTAAGTATGGAGCGGAAGAGTAGCTTTTTACCAAAAATTCCGGCAGACAAGATCACGACAAGAAAGGCATCCGGAAATGATTATGAGTTTTTTGAATTGCTGACGGAACCGCTGCATGCGGAAATGTACAGCCGTCAGAATTTTGATTTTATACAGGAATTATCGCAGGGACAGCAACTTTTCCTTTCGTACGATTATGTGCGGATGCAAGTGATGCAGGGGGGCTTTATCCAGTTTATCCAAAATGGCTATGTAAGTCTGTTACTGCCTATGCCCGGATGGCTGACGAGTATAGGCGCGAATGAAATGGCACAATTGCTCGACGATGTATTAAAGGCTTATGTAACAAATATCGACGTGCTGGAACGGGAAACAACGGTAGAAGAATTTGCGCAGCTTTATGATCAGCTGCCAGAATTTGCCATACTCGATGAAGAATTTAATAGCCTGGACGAATCCACAATACACACAATGGCTGTTTACGCAGCCGCGCATCTGGAGGAGTTCGTTGCGTTTTAAGTCAAAAGTCAAAAGTCAAAAGTCAAAAGTCAAAAGTCAAAAGTCAAAAGTCAAAAGTCAAAAGTCAAAAAGTCAAAAGTCAAAAGTCAAAAAGTCAAAACATGCAACGTCGCGTTTGTCATGTCGACGGTAGGAGACATCCCGCGTAATGTAGCTGTTTCGCGCAGAGAACATTAAAAAAGCGAAGTCGCAAAGATGATCTTTGCGACTTCGCTTTTTACGTTTCACCATTCACCATTCACCATTCATCATTCACCACTCACCACTCACCATTCACCATTCACCATTGACCATTCACCATTCACGATTTCACCACCAGTTTTTTCACCACTTTTTGTGCGCCGGTTTGGATTGTGACGATATACATGCCCGCCGGGAAAGATTTTACGTTGAAATCTGTTTTAGATACACCGCCAGCTGTTTGCTGCAACAGTGTTTTTCCCGCGAGATCTGAAATGCTGATCATCGTTTCTTTTACCTGCGGATTGTTGAGTGTTATGGTAACAAATTCTGTTGCCGGATTTGGCGCGATCTGAATTTGCGTTAGTTTATTTTCCACCGTTGGAACCGAGAGTTCGCAGGCAATTTGTAAAGCTGTTTCCAGCACTTCATCACGGTGATCACGAACACCCGCAATGGTAGGTAATGAAGGCACGTCCGGGATGATGCCGATCCGTTGGGTGCTATCGCCGTTCGGATAAAATATGCCCAGATTTGTATAGCCAAATTGAAGGTCGGGTGCAATGCGGAACCAGGAGACATTCCCGTCTGCTCCGGCCGTCTGGCTGCCGACTTTTATGGAATTAGGCATATGACCGAGTATCATACAGGTAAATTCTGCCTGACTTTGAGTTTCTTCATTCATTAGAATAATCACTTTTCCCTGATAAGGAGTCGCTGCTCCGTTTGGTCCTACTACATCGTGGTACCAGTAAAAGACTCCGGGATAAGTGACATCTGGCTGGGTGATCGCGGAGAATTCCATTGGTTGCGGATACATAAGCTGTGCAATGTCCCAGGCGGTTTCATTAGGGTAATTACGGAGGTCGAAGATGATCGCTTTTTTATTTTTCAGATCGTCGTACATCTGCGGTACATCAGCATCCTGCAATTGCCCCATATTCACATAGCCAAGGTCGCACTGAATCGTTTGCCAGGATACGGTTGCCAGTGAGTCGTTAGGGTAATAGTCATACCAGGAATTATAAGGATAACTATTCGCCGTTTTAGAAATAGTGTAATCATTACCCGCACTATCTTTTAGCACAAGAGTCATGTTTGCATTGTAATCATTGCCGAGCAGGGTTGTTTCCATAGAGCGGTGAAATACTGCGGGATTGCCAGCTGAAATATAAGGTCGCAGACTATCTTCCATTTGAATCGGTGTCAGGCCATTTACCGAAACAATTACATCGCCTCTGCTTACTTCACTATAATATGATTTCACAACCGTGTATTGCCCGGCGATATATTTTAATTGCAGCATCGGTGTGAAAATTTTAGGTATATACGCGCTGGCATTGCCTGCCCAGGTGAGACCGTAGGCGTGGGCATCATTTAGTCGCGTGGCCACTTTTATCGTTAGTGTACTAAATGTGGTGGCGTCCGGTGCATCGGCTATCTGCGGTGCATATTCATATAAGGTGCTGTCCCAGGGATGGTCGAGCGCATTATTATAAGGATAGAAATAACGGATGATATTCCACACTTTATAAAATGCAAGCACACGATTTGGCTCGTCGGGGTAGTTGGTGAAAAGCGGATTGCTGCGCATCAGACTATCGTATGGAAATATCAGCCATCCGCTGTAAGCGCCGGTGTAGTAATTGTCCTGCACGTAGCAGATCGGGTGTGGCCGGAAATTATTTTTAATAGTATCCAGCATTGTTTTTACATCGCTGCGAATTAGCGGATCGCTAAACCAGGAAAAATCACGGTTGAATTTTAGCTCCGGCGCTATGGTATCAGGAAACGGTGTGTTCGAAAGTGCCATAGGTCCGGCTGCGGTCAGCATGCTATCCAGCAGATCATTAAAATCATTGTTGGTTGCGGCATTTTTTATCGAAGGCAGATAGTGAACCAGCACACTATCCCAATTTACCATACAATTAGAAACCGACGAATGATAATAGCGGGCAAAACCCCATATTTTACCGGTGATGTACAGCTTCTGCTGGTAAGTTGGTGTTTGGGCAACGGAAGAAAAACAAAACAGTAATACACAGAAAAGAGTTGACAGTTTTTTCATGAGGATCATTTTAGGTGAGTAATGCAATATTTAAATTTATGCATAAACGAATATTCATATGTATGTATGACGGAATTATGGCATTGGCATTACAATCAGAAGAGAAACATTTCCATCGCAGCCCTTTAAAGCGGTTTGATCCGAATCCACATTGAATTTTGCACCTCAAAGCTGCAATTTGCACCTCAAAGCTGCAATTTCCGGCTCAGCGCTAGCTTTTTGTACCTCGGAGCTGCAATGTTCCACCTTTGAGGTACCTTTTTCTAGCTTCGAGGTGCAATGTTTCACCTTCGAGCTAGCTTTTTGTACCTCGGAGCTGCAATGTTCCACCTCAGAGGTACCTCTTTCCTGCTTCGAGGTGCAATGTTCCACCTTTGAGCTAGCTTTTTCTACCTCAAAGCTGCAATGTGCTACTTCAGAGGTACCTTTTTCCGGCATCGAGGTACAATGTTCCACCTTTGAGCTACGATTTCGAAGTTCGAAGCATCAATTTTGTAGCCAGGAGTTGAGCACAATAAGTTGTGTGGGTTTTAATACAGTAATGCCTGCCGCTTTTTGTTTTGCCAGCCGGCTTCGCTTTTCCATTCGGTAAAATAAATAATGAGATCAGCATCCGATTTCCACTCCGTGAAATAGATCGTCTTTTTGGCTTCACCTTTGTATTCTGTGAAAAACCAGATACCGTTATTATCTCTGGCATCTACCTCGCTGGAATATTTTGCTTTGTAAACAACCAGATCGGCCTCCGATTTCCATTTGGTGACATAGACTTTCACATCAGCATCGCCCTTATAAGTGGTAGAATATATTTTTTGTCCTGGTGAAGAAAACGGCACCACAATTGCCATGACGGAAATCACGGAACAAAGCGCAGAAAATGTTGTTTTTTTGTGGCGCATAATTGCGGGTTGTAGCTCAAAATTAGAAAATTCAGCGCCGTAAACATGTTAATGTAAGTAATGAGTACAAACGAAAATACATACGCCGTTATCGTAGCCGGAGGGCAGGGAACCCGCATGGGCACCGCATTGCCGAAGCAGTTTTTAGATCTGGATGGTAAGCCAGTATTGTATCATAGCATCAAGGCATTTGCAGATGCGATGCCAGGCATTCACCTGATATTGGTTTTGCCTGCGCATCAGATTAGTTATGCGCAAATGATATTGCAGGCATTTGAGCAACGCATTGATCTGACGATTGTGGCTGGTGGCGAAACACGTTTCCACAGTGTGCAGAATGGTTTAAATGCGATATCCGGCGAAGGCATTGTATTTATTCACGACGGTGTGCGTCCGCTGGTTTCGGCTGCGTTGATTCACCGCTGTTATGAAATGGCTCTGGAAAAAGGCAGCGCCATTCCGGTCACACCTGCGATTGACAGTATGCGAATGATTAAAGGAACCGACAGTGAACCGGTAGACCGCACGCAATTGCGCATTGTACAGACACCGCAAACATTTAGAACAGATGTTATAAAACCTGCTTTTGAACAATCGTATAACGCTGCATTTACAGATGAAGCCAGTGTTTTAGAGGCTTCCGGAAAAAAAGTTTATCTGGTAGAAGGAGACCGTAGTAATTTGAAAATCACAACTCCTGAAGATTTATTAATTGCTGAAGTGTTGATTAAAAGCATGTTCTAATAAAAATTTGGGAATAAAAAACGAAATAATTAAAGATAATTTCGCGCCAAATCCTTTTTAAACGTCTTAGAATCTTCAATTACTCCGTATGAAAAAAGCTTTGTTTACAGCATTGCTGTGTTTTTCTGTGTCCTGCATTTTCGGACAACAATTTATGTGGACTACGAGAGCGCCTATGCCTTCCCCCCGACACTCTATGAGTTGCGTAGCAATTAACGACACTATTTATGCTTTGGGTGGTAACAACGGTACTACCACACTCGCTACAGCTGAAGCTTACAATGTACAAACAAATACCTGGCGTACACTGCCACCTATGCCGGCAGCCTGCGCAGAGATGGTTGCAGAGCAGGTGAATGGCAAGATTTATATCATGGGCGGCTATGATGCAACACAGGGCGGTAGTCTTAGCTCATTATTCATCTATGATCCGGCAACGAACAGCTGGAGTACCGGCGCTTCTATGCCTGGCCCAAGATCGCAGATGGTTTCTTGTACGCTCAATAATAAAATTTACGTAACGGGCGGCTGGCCTAATTCCTATACGAATCTTTTTATTTACGATCCGGCTACCAATACCTGGACCAGCACAGGAAATGCGTCGCTGACGAATGGCGTAATGCAGGTTAACTGCGGTGTGGCTGCAAACGGTCATTTTTATGTACTGGGCGGACGTTATGGTACGACGCCGGTAAACTACAACCAGGTTTATGATACTACAACGAACAGCTGGACTACCAAAGCGGCAATGCCTGCACCGATTTTTGTTTGCGCAGCTGCATTTTATCGCGATAAAATTCACGTTTTAGGCGGCGGTACCGATTGGGAGGGTTATTTCAATCTCCGCAACAGTCACTACGAATATGATCCTGTAGCTAATATCTGGACTGCAGATTCAAGCATTCCGATTAAATTATCCCGTCAGTCGGCAATTACCGTTCATGATACGATGTACATGCTTGGCGGTAATGGCAACAATGCGACAGCGACGACCAATTATGCATCGGGTGTGGTTTATGCGTATACGCCGTTGCCTGTTTCCACTGCAGTAAACACTGTTGTTGCAGAAAAACTGATGTCTTTCTATCCGAATCCGGCAACGAATCAGGTAAATATTACGCTGGAGGCAAATAGCGGTGCTTCGGAAAACACCGTGTTGTTAAGAGATTATTCAGGGAAAATGATCATCGCTCAAAACTTCGCCGGAAATACAGTATCCATTAATACCAGCAATATTCCATCCGGCATTTACCTGCTGACTGTTGCTAATGGTTCATCCGCGACTACAGAAAAGCTGGTCATCATGCACTAATTATATTTTTACTCATTGTAAAACCTGGAACTTATCAAACGGTTCCAGGTTTTTTTATGGATGCTCACCAATTCTGGCACGCATTTTATTGTGATAGCTTGTAATTTTGAATGACTTATAATTTTGAAAACGACGTACTTGAACGATAAACGCTACTACATCCGCAAACGGCAATCTATGGCAATATTGTTGCTGATTGCTTTGCTTTTTCCAGCTTCACCGGCTTTTTCCCAGGCAAAAGATGTACAGGGTAAACAACCAACTCAGGGCAAAGACAGCAGCATTTTCGACCTGCCGATACAAATGGATGAGGTGACTGTCAAAGCCGCTCGCGGCGGGTGGGATATAGAAGGGTTTATCCGCCGGGTAAAAACAGATACTACTTTTTACAAAGCGTTTCGCGCGTTGCATCTTGTGTCTTATAAAGCAGCCAACGATATAAAGATTTTTGATAAAAACGGCGGCACCGAAGCTTCTTTAAATAGCAGAACAGAGCAGTTTGTCAATGGCCGCTGTCGCAGCATGAAAGTGCTGGACGAAAAAACGACCGGTGATTTTTACAAGAATAATGGCGATTACCGCTATTACACGGCTGCGCTTTATGCCTCTCTATTTTTTACAAAACCAGGTCAGGAAGTGTGCGGTGAAGACGATATCATTGCCGGGCACGCGCTGGAAGCTGAAGGCAAAGGAGCAATGGAGAAAAACAAAGCCCAGCTCAAACAGCTGATCTTTAATCCCGGAAGTCCGGTAAAAGGTGTTCCTTTTGTTGGAAATAAAGCCGGCATTTTTGAGCCGGATATCGCTAAGATGTACAATTTTAGACTGCAATCGGTTGAGTTTGAAGGGGAGGAATGCTATTTGTTTGCAGCCGTTCCCAAACCAGAATATTCCTCCCAGGTTGTCTACAACGAACTGAGTACCTGGTTCCGGAAATCAGATTATGCTATACTTGCCCGGAACTATTCACTTTCTTACCATACCGTCGTATTTGATTTTGATGTGCGTATGAAAGTCCGTCTTCAAAATGTGCACGGCCGATTACTCCCGTCCAGTATCGATTATAATGGGAATTGGTATGCGTTTACCAAAGGCAGGGAACGGAGTGCGTTTACTGCTGTGTTCACTTACTAAATGTGGGGGAATGTGTTTTAATGTGATAAATGTGATGCCCATACCATAATATAGAATGTGGAAATATGGAATGTGGGAAATGTGTTTTAATGTGATAAATGTGATGCCATACCTTAATATATAATGTGGAAATATGGAATGTGGGAAATGTGTTCCAATGTGATAAATGTGATGCTCATACCAAAATGTAGGATTTGGGGAATGTGTTTTAATGTGTTTTAATGTGATCATGCAGTTGGTGTGATCGTATCGGATGTCGGAGGACGTACCTAACACATTCATCACATTAAAACACATTAAACACATTAAAACACATTAAAGCACATTAAAACACATTCATCACATTGGAACACATTAACCACAATAAAGCACATTAAACACATTCATCACATTAAAACACATTCCCAAAGCACATTCCCCGCATTAAATAAGTATCTTCGCTGATCCAGAATGATTTCCCAGAATTCCATAAATGAAGTGTTGGCACGGGCTGATGTGATTGACATCATCGGGCAGTTTATAAGGTTGAAGAAAAGAGGTGCGAACTATATCGCGAATTGCCCTTTTCACAACGAGAAAACACCTTCATTTTATGTGTCTGCGGCCAAAGGCATTTATAAATGTTTTGGCTGTGGCAAAGGCGGCAACGTGGTTACATTCATACAAGATCACGAAAAACTCACGTATCCTGAAGCCATTCGCTGGCTGGCCAGTTATTACAAAATAGAACTGGAGGAAACGGAGAAAACGCCGGAGCAAAAAGAACAGCAGCTGGCAGAAGAAAGTCTGCGCATTCTCAATGAATATGCTGCGACTTATTTTCAGGAAAATTTAATGACCGACGAAGGCCAGGCGATCGGTCTTTCGTATTTCAAACAACGTGGTTTCCGGAAGGATACGCTGGAGAAATTCCGTTTGGGCTATTGTTCCGAAAGCGGTGAAGCTTTTGCCAAAACGGCTATTCTGAAAGGTTACAATGTAGCCTTGATGGAGAAATCCGGATTGGTCAAGAACCGCAATGGTATGTATTACGATTCATACCGCGGTCGTGTGATTTTTCCGATACAAAGCATGACCGGCCGCGTGCTGGGTTTTGGTGCCCGTATTCTCAAAAGCAACGAGAAAGCGCCGAAATACATCAATACACCGGAAAACGAACTCTACATCAAGAGCAAAGTGCTCTATGGCATGTACCAGAGCCGGCAGACAATCAGTAAGCTGGATGAATGTTTTCTGGTAGAAGGTTATACCGATGTGATTTCATTGCACCAGGGCGGCGTAGAGAATGTTGTCGCGAGCAGCGGTACTTCACTGACTGAAGATCAGTTGCGGTTGATCGGGCAGCTGACTAAAAACCTGACCATCCTTTATGATGGTGATAGTGCCGGTATCAAAGCAGCGTTGCGTGGTCTTGATATGGCCCTTTCACAAAGCTTCAACGTGCAGCTGGTGCTTTTGCCGGAAGGCGAAGATCCGGATAGTTTTGTGCAAAAATCCGGTGCTGCGCAGTTTCACGAGTATGTAAAAACACATAAGCAGGATGTAATTGGTTTCAGGCTGGAAGTCGGCATGAAAGAGGTTGGTACTGATCCTGTCAAGAAATCGAAGTTGGTAAATGAAATTGCAGAAAGCATTTCGCGTATCAATAAAGCCGAAGATTTTGCGTTGCAGGATTATTTTATCCGTACCGCGGCAACAAAGCTGGCGGTTGATGAAAACGGACTGGTAACGCTGGTTAATAAATACATCCGCGAGCGCCTCGATCAGGAAAAACGGCATCAGGAAAACAAGCAGGTCCGTAATATCCCAGAGCCAGGACCAGAACAATTTGTAGAAGACGAGCATGGTTATACAGTGCCGTCGTCGCAGCCAACGGACGATCCGCAGGAATGGGAACTGGTGCGTGTATTGCTGGAGCATGGCTACAAGCCGATGGGAGAAAACAGTAATGTAACGACTACCATCAACGAACGTATTGATCCGGATTTGATCGATAGCCAATTGGCACGGCAGATCTACGACCATTATTATAATTATCTTGCATCTTACCATACTTCACCAGAGCTGAGTTATTTCACCAACTTCCCCGATACGAGCGTGCAGCAGAAGATGACCTCTTTATTGCACATCAGAAATGAGATTAGCCCTAAGTGGAAAGAAAACTATGGTATCGAAGCCCTGCACGGAGAGCTCAACTACATCAATGAAGTGGAGAGCTGTCTGATCTATTTTGAAATCAAAAAGCTGAAAGCCGTATTGGCAGAAGTTTGGGTACGGATAAAAGAAGAGAAAGACCCACAGCGTATTTCCATCTTGCAGCAATCAATCATCCAGCTGCAGAGAGATCTGGCGGATATTCTGAAAAAAAATGCCACAGTAGTTTTCAGGACTACGCAGCGGTAGCAGAAAATTCAAAATTCAAAATTCAAAACAAGGCCAGTGTTATTTCGTGTCATGTCGAGGGAACGAGATATAGCGAAATTTAGGACGCTTGCGTTTTTAAGCAGTAAATTCCTGGGTTGACGTTTTTCAGAATTCATCGCTCACCTTCGCCATTGCCTATTCACGCGATTTTTGCTAATTTCATCGCGTATGAAAACGCCTTCCTATGCTTCGAACCACCGCCTTATTTTTATTAATCCTTTTTGCTGGCAATCTTTCTGCGCAACCCATTTCTTACGTAAAACCCACGACGCCGGCTGCTCAGGATACTGCATTTAACCGCGGTTCCGGTATTAAATCAATTGCAGTTTCAAAAACTAATTTAAAACGTCTGACGAATTTGGGGGAGGTTTGGGGTTTTCTCAAATACTATCATCCTGCGGTTTGTTCCGGACAGTTTAACTGGGATGCACAACTATTCCGTTTTTTGCCACGCTATCTAAAAGCTTCGGATGACGCTGCTGCTTACAAGATGATTGAAAATGAGCTGGACAGTCTGGGTGCAGTAAAGCTCTGTAAGAAATGCGGGGAGAAGGAAAAAGGAGAAATTCTGCAAGCAGATTACGGACATATTTTTGATAATGGAAATCTGCCGAATTCCCTGACAACGAAATTGGGTTTTATTCGAGACAATCATTCAGAGGAAGGGGAGCATTACTATATCGCGAAAATCAAAAATGTTGGTAATCCGGAATTCAAAAATGAGATTGCTTACGATGGTGACATCTATCCGGATGCCGGTTTGCGTCTGCTTGCCTTGTATCGCTACTGGAACATGATCCAGTATTTTTATCCTTACAGAGATGTGATTGGTGAAAAATGGAGCGATGTGTTGCTGCGGCTAATACCTGTTTTCATCAATGCAAAAAATGTGACCGATTACGAGATGGCTTGTGTTGCGCTTGTGAACAGCATTCATGATGGCCATGCCAGCATTGGACTGAAACGTGTTGTTGTCGAAAACTATTTTGGGAAATATATCACGCCGCTGAGAACTTCATTTATTGAAGGTAAACTGGTTGTTGTGGGCAATTTCATGGATACCCTGAATGTCGCTGCTAATTTTCAAAAAGGGGATGTCATCGAAAAAATAGACGGGATGTCCGTTGAGCAGCTGGTCAAAAAATATTTGCACCTGATGCCGGGTTCGAATCAGCCTTATCAATACGCGGTGTTGTCGTATCCTACCGGACCATTATTCCGGAGTGCAAAACCAATTGCGCATATCCAGATTAGACGAAATGGTGCATTAAAAACAATTACGCAACGCAAGTTTGATGCCGGCAATTATAGCAAAACTATTTTCGAACATCTCCGGAAAATTGGTCAACCAGATTCCGCATTTCAGGTGTTGCCGGGAAATATTGGTTACATCTATCCTGCATTGCTTAAGCAGGACGATATTGATAAGATCAAGCAAGATTTTTTGAATACCAAAGGTCTCATTATCGATTTGCGTTGCTATCCTGCGACCTTTATGCCATTTGTTTACGGGCAATGGCTGAAGTGTGAGTCGTCTGTTTTTGCAAAGGCGTCTACTATGAGTTTACGGAGACCGGGCAGTTTTTATGACGATCCAATCCCGCCTAATGGGGAGCACAATCCCGCGTGTTATAATAAGAAGATTGTGATCATCGTCAATGAAAAAACGATGAGTCAGGCCGAATACACCACCATGGCGCTGTCAACGGCGGCTAAAGTGACCGTTCTTGGTAGCCAGACAGCGGGTGCTGACGGCGATATTTCGGCTATTGTTTTACCGGGAGATATTAAAACTGCTATTTCCGGCGTCGGTATCTTTTATCCGGACGGCAGTGCTACGCAAAGAAAAGGTGTGAAGATTGACAAAGAGGTAAAACCGACCATTAAAGGAGTGGTTGCCGGGCGTGATGAATTGCTGGAAGCTGCTCTGGCGATCATTGGTAATTAGCTCAGCTCTGCTCTGCAATTTTACCACCTATAACTTAAAACGAACAATTTATAACCTACTTCTTAGTTCACATCAAACCATACCGGGTTTTTATCGTCCCAGTCGCCGTTGTAATTGATGGTTAGCTCCTCGTTTGCGTTGATGTCACGAACGGTTGTTATCGTAATGGTTGTTGCTTCGTAGTCCATTAAGTATTCGCAGTTGGAATTGTAGGAATGGTTGTAGATAGAGACATAACCCAATGCCATGCAGCATTTTTTCTCTTCATTGGGCAGCCATTCAAAAATATAGTCGTGGAGCAAAGTCTGGTCCAGATGAAGGCGGTCCAGATTGTCCATTACAATAACCGGTGCTATTTCAATGATTGTGTGTGCTGGAATATCGGAAGCGGAAAAAACACCTCGTCCCTTTCCTTCGATATCGTCGATATAAAGTTTATTGTAAATCATTGTGTACACAAAGATACGCACCAATGTAAAATCTCTGCGAGGAAGTTCTTTTTATGAACCGTTTTTATAGTTTTGCGGCCAAATAAAATTATATATGAATTTTGGTTACACACTCAAAACCATCCTGGTAAGCCTTATCCTTGCCTTGCCCTTGCTGTCTCATGCTCAGGATGACGAAAATCGTCACCGGTGGACAGAACGTTTCGAAATCGGTTATTCATTCTGCCTTTCCTCTGCAACATTCCAGTACAAAGAACACAAATTCGACAGCGAAAGTTTAACGGTAAGCGATAGCACGCACAGCGATAAAATCACTTCTAAGGGTGGTTTCGGCGCCACGCTCGGCACGTACTTCCCGATAGCAAAAATCGGTACCCGAGGCAGTCTTGCTATCAGCACTACTTTCCTTTTTAATGCGATTGCGTGGGAGCCAGGTGGCTTTAGCTACTCATCCAACAGCCAGACCGGTACTACTTCTACAGGGTCCGGAACAATGGAAATGGCATTGCCGATTGGTGTAGATTATAAATTCGGTTGTGATGCGATACAAGATAAAAGCAGACGTTTTTGTTATTCCCTGGGTGCTGGTTTTTATCCGTCTTATACCATGACTGTTTACAAAGGTAACAATGGTACTGCCGGCCACCTGCTTCCTTATCTGAAAGGCGAAATAGGCTTTTTTGCGGGCATCTGCTTTAAAGCGCGTGCCACGTATTCTTTCGGTAATATTAAGTATGTCAGTTACGAAGAAAGCGGAGGTAATACAGCCATCAACCTGTCTGGTAAATCTGGCCTGACGCTTTCTTTGATTATGATGCCAATGTCGTGGAAATGGGGCAAAGCAGAGTGGTGGAGATAACAAGAAAATCAAAAGCATTAATCTTCTAAAGAGGTACTGCATCTTCAGATACTGCAAACGAAGAAAGCTCAGCAAATCCTTGCTGAGCTTTCTTGTTATTGTACCGGTTTAACTAAGAGTACCGTTTCGCTTGTGTCTATGTATTTTAACTCCTTCATCAGCTTAGCTTGCGGTTGGGCAAGTTCAGTGGCTCTGTCGCGACAAAATCTATAATAGATGGTGTCTTTGGTGAATAGTTTGGTATAGTAAAATGCTGCAGAGTCTCTATTCCCCACAATTTCAAAGTAGTTGCCCAGGTTCCAGTAATAATCATAATTGATGGCAGCGGCAGCTTTCAAATCCGATAATGCGTCTGGATATTGCTTTAGTTTAATATACGCACCAGCCCGGCCTGCTAAATCCCGTGGGGATTGCATATTTAATCTTTGGGCGGCAGTTCCGAATTCGATAACAGACTTCTGAAAGCTATCCATTTTATAATAGATATTTCCCTTTAGGGCGTGCAATTCATCTAGCTGATCCAATTCCAACGTTTTACTATTTAGTAAGCTATCAATTTGGGAAATGGCTTTTTTCTGATCAACCGTTGCCAACGCTTTTAGGTTTGCTTTCTCCTTCATCCATTTTCGCGCCTGCTGATTTTGTTCAAGAAGCGTTTTAGAAGTTGAGGATCTGACTTCGGCCATAAATTCCTCGTCATTGGATGAGGTATTGGTACAACTTGCAAGGATAACAGGTAAAGCAAGGACGGCCAGTGAAACTCTTATTAGTTGAAATCTTAGCATTTCAGTGAAAGTATCAAATAAAAAAGTCCCCACGATATCGTGAGGACTTTCTTCTATCATTTTAAAAGTTAAAACTCGTTTTTAGGACTGGCGAATACTTCTTTCTGCGCCAGGATTCCCATTTTGCCTTCCTTTTCAGAGACAATCTCCAATTTTACTTTAGTGGTACCGGCATCTGTAAAATCAAGTTGCTCGGCGGCTACACTCGCCAGGTCAATCAGACGCTGGTTGTTGGCAGCCATTCTATCGTTGATGCGGACATAAACGATACGGCCATTTGCAGCATTTGTTACTTTAACATAAGTACCAAGTTGCAGTTTGTTGCAGGCCGCAGTGTATTTGTCGTTATCGAAGACCTCACCAGTAGCAGTGCGGCGACCTTCGAATTTGTCGTGATAGAAACTGGCAACACCTTTTTTGTTATTAGTGTTTGCCGGCTTTTGACCGTACAAATGAAGACCAACTAAAAATAAAACTGTAGTTATTAACAAACGCCTCATACTCTATTGTGTTTTCGCAAATATATGGATAATACTACGGAAAACCTTATTTGTATGAGATTAATTATTAATATCGCTTGTTAAATTTCTGTGAACCCGGACGGTCGCTTTTGCCTTTGAAGCCACCATAAGGTTTTGAACCTGATGGTCTTCCACCACCGCCACCGCCATTGCGGTCACGTTGTTCTGCCTCTTCGATACGTACTTTTCTGCCCTTAAATTTCTTCGTCGGGAGCACTTGCTGGATGAATTCAGCGGCGCTTGAAGGCACATTAAAGAAGCTACTCAGGTCGCGAACGGTCACGCGATCAATCACGTTAGACTCCATATCGGTAGATTCTGTGATGAAATGAACCAGTTTTTCCGGTGTCAGACCATCTTTCACACCCAGGTTGATAAACAAACGTACTGAAGAGCGACCGCTGGCAGCAGCGCTACTACGTGAACCTTGTTTTTCATAACCAGCGTTCAGATCTTCCGCATCATTGTAAGCATCGATTGTTTCTTTCAGCTGCAACCAGATGAGACGACGAATCAGCTCATCTTTGTCCATGCTGTCGAAACGCTCATGGATACTTTGTTGGTATACGTGTGCGAAATCGCTTTTCGGTTCTGCATTTTCAATTTGTTCCAGGTAGTAGAACAGGCGCTTGCGTACCACTTCTGCACCATCAGGAATATCGCTGCGGTGGAAACGTGATTTTACGATACGCTCGATCTGACGGATGCTGGAAATTTCTTTAGGAGAAACGATCGACATACAGATACCAGATTTACCGGCGCGGGCTGTACGGCCACTGCGGTGTGTGTACACTTCCGGATCATCAGGCAGTTCGTAGTTGATAACGTGTGTGATGTCGTTTACGTCAATACCACGTGCGGCAACGTCTGTTGCAACAATCGCCTGCAGGCTTCTGTTTTTGAAACGTTCCAGTACCTTGCTACGCATTTTCTGATCCATGTCACCGTGCAGCGGACTTACATGATAACCCTGGCGCATCAGCTTTTCAGCGATGTCCTGACAATCTTGTTTGGTACGCGTAAAGATGATACCGTAGATACCAGGTGCAAAGTCGAGGAGACGACGCAGTGTTTCAAAACGGTTGTGGTGATTAGTCACATAATACTGGTGGTCAATATTCTCGTTGGTTGCGTTAGCAGCCGCAACGGAAAACTCTTCCCATTTGTTCATGAAACGCTTAGCGATGCCGCGCACTTCATTGCTCATCGTAGCAGAGAACAACCATGTGTATTTACGTGCCGGTGTGTTTTTCAGGATAAAATCGATATCCTCACGGAAGCCCATGTTCAGCATTTCATCAGCTTCGTCAAGTACTACGTACTCAACTTCTTCTAACGACAGTGCCTTACGTTCCAGCAAGTCAATTAAGCGGCCCGGGGTAGCAACAACTACCTGAGCGCCATGTTTCAGTTCGCGGATTTGTCCGCCAATCGGCACACCACCATACACGGCAACTGTTTTCAGTCCACGCATGTGTTGGCCATATTTTTTAAACTCCTCCTGGATCTGCATACACAATTCACGTGTAGGACTAAGAACCAGGGCTTGCACATGTTTCTGTGCAACGTCAGTATGATGCAGTAATGGAAGACCAAAGGCGGCAGTTTTACCGGTACCGGTTTGCGCCAGGCCAATGATGTCAGACGGATTAGATAAGAGTTGTGGTATTACTTTCTGTTGAATAGGGGTTGGTGTCTCGAAACCCATGTCCGTTACGGCACGCATCAATTCTTCTCGCATGGAGAAGGAAGAAAAAGAAATCATTCTAAGAACTTAAAAGTTTGAATTGAGGGCGCAAAGATAGCGTATTTTAAGGTAGAAAGTTTTCTATGTATGTTTTTTTTCTTAAAGATTTAGTTATTTAATGCCAAATGGCTGATGTTTTGATCGTTGATATCTGATTTGTGAGTAGTGAGTTGTCTGTTATGAATGCTGATGAAAATGAGTTTTAGGATATCAATTGTGCGTAATGAGTTGAGATTGTGTGTGCTCTGGTTTTTGCCGCTTCTGTTGCCTCGCCGAAAAAGAAATGCATAAAAAAAGCGTCTCGCATCATACGAAACGCTTTTTTTGCAGATAAATAATTAACCGTCAAGTGTTAGTTAGATTTTATTCCTCAGGATCAGGTCCTATATGTGTGGCTTCCAGTGAATCTGTATCGTTTCCTTTGCCCATATGCACTTTCGGATTTTCGCCGGTACCAGTGATCGTCATTGGAATACCAATGATGCCAAACGGAGGAAGCCCTAAACGGAATTTCAGATTTAGTTTGCCATCCAGACTTACTTGACCTTCTATTCGCGGACGGAAACCAAATATTTTCATTTTGGTCCGTTCGATAGTCATGATGTTGTCAGCAATATGTGATTTAATCTTCACTTCAGAAAGGTCTGGGTTATTAACGCTGTCACGGCCAGTAGCTTTACTTACGGCACCGAATAATTTCAACCCGTTTACTTTCACTTTTTTCAGAGACAGTACGCCGCCACCTTTTAATGAAGGATAAACCGGCATCATATTCGCATCCAGTTTTCCTTCCAGTTCATAATTGAGTGAAATGATACCTTCTGCTTTTCCGGCTGCCGGAGCCATTTCCTTAAATACTTTGATTTCATTGTAAGCGCGTTTTACGTCAAAGTCTTTCGCGTCTATTTTGTATTTGAAGAATGCTTTTTTCGGTGTAATGCTTCCATAAGTAGCATCCATTAAAAACGGCGCGCCTACTAATGTAAAGCCGGTTTCGGTCAGGAAGATTTTACTGCTGTCAATACGCATATGACCCTTCACATCTGAAATCGTCATGCCATTGTACAGTACTTTTTTGACAGCAGCATTAAATACCAGTGAAAGATTGGATGGGACAACTACAACGCCAGTATTGTCATTTGCTGCTGTGGATGCAGCTTTTGGACTGGCAGTAGTTTGTTCGCTGGCGAAAGCCGTAAATTCATCAACCACCACCATATCACTGTTGAGGTCAAATTGCCCGTGTAACGATGCTTTATCATTCATTACATAGTTGATCACATTGCTCAGGTAGCCATTGAGTGTAAAATGAGAATTACCATAAACCGCGTCAAATTTGTCGAACCACATTTTGTCCTGATCAAAACGGAAGACGCCTGTTTTAATTACAAATGGTTTCGGGAATTCTTCCAGCGTAACAGTAATATCCTTCAGCGTTAGTGTACCTGAATTATGCAAGCGGTCGTAATGGCCTTTTGTGGCATCGCTTTGCAGCCCTTGTAACGCCAGGCTCGCTTTGATGAAACCTTTTACATCGAGTCCTTTCTGAGAAAATACCTTGTAGATTTTGCCCACATCTAATGTGCCGCTTGATTTTACCCAGTAGCGGAGATCGTCAAAGTTTTTAAGATCTGCCTGAATGGTGAAAGGTAATCCTTCAAACAAGAATGAAATCGGTGTCACTTTTACGGCCATTGATTTCATGCTGCCTGTTGTATTGGTAATCGTAGCGCCTACTTGTATCTGTTCAATCGGGTTTGGATAATATTTTGTTTTTACGCGGCCATCTTTCAGATCAAGTTGTACTGTCGTAATCGGGAATTCATGTTTTGCCGGAACATAACGGCCTTTCACATTGCCGTCTATATGCAGATGACCAGCCAGCTCCATGCTGTCCAGCGGATAGAATTTCTGAATATCGGCGAGGTTTACGATTGACTGAATATTGCCTTCCATCGAGTAGTCTGCCATGTTTTTGATATGGAAAAAACCTTTGATGAAATTATCCATTGCAGTGGCATTCAGATTGTCGAGATTAAGGACGGTATGCTGATACACGCTATCAGGGCAAGATGCGTCGAGATTAAAATTGATATTGCTGATACCTTGCGGTAAAGAGGCATATTTGAAATAGCCATTCTGCATTGTCGATTTCAAAGTAAACGACGGAATACAAGTAACAACGGTGTCTGCCTGCTGACGGAATCCTTTCATGCTGTACTTCACGCCGGTTCTGTATTTGCCTTCGGCCATGAGATTTACGGTATACATACCTTTCAGATCATAAGCCTGCAATCCGATGGCGCGGTCCCATTTTTCAAGATCCAGTTTAGCGTCAAGTTTCGCATGCAGGTGAGAGACATTCAATCCTTGTACGCGAGCGACAGAATTGAAATATCCCTGTCCCAGGGTAAAGTAAAGGCTGTCGACATTTACATAAAGGCTGTCCGGATTAAAATTGGGGAACGCTGTGCGGAAATTCAGGTACAAATGCTGAATGGGTTCCGGGGCTTTATCGTAAGCGATAGAACCATCACGGATTTTCATGTCGAAACTAAGGCTCGGCATGGTGTTCGTGTTTGCGTCGTAAATCCCGGTAAGGGCAACGTTCATTTCCGTTTTGCCGTGTGCATCCACTTTTGCGCTCCAGTCGGCATATTCCGGCGGCAAAGCCGACAATACATCGTGTAGATCGGTGGCATTGGAGATTAATCGGAAATCCATGCTGTAACCCTCTTTCAGGAAGTCTACACGACCTTTAAAATTCACCGGCAGCGTATTTAGTTTGAGGTCATTTTTCTCGAAGATGAAAGAAAGCGAGTTGGTATTGATCTTGGTTACCAGATCCGCATTCAGCTTTTTGGAATGAATATATTCCTGCCCGCCTTCGGCAAATGAGAAACTGGCAACATCGATGTGCGAAATCAAATCGAAGATAGATTGGCTAAGATCGCCTTTCCCCAAATAGTTTAGGTCCTGCGCTGTGATGAGCATCGGAATAGACCGGTCGTCATATAATAAGTTGATATGGTCGAGCTGTATCTTTTCAATTTTCAGCGAAGCACTGCTGGTATCAGTACTTGGTGTTTTTGATGAAGGTGCCGGATTATAAACATTATAATTGGCATGACCGGCAGAATCAATCTCTACGTGAGCTGCACCGCGTGAGATGTAAATTTCGTTGATCTTAATTCTGTTGGAAAAAAGTGTACCGAGATCAATGCCGAACGCCACTTCCTGTGCAGACAGCAATGTGTCTTGCTGAAACGGCGCAGAGCCTTTCAGCGAAAAATCATGCAGTGTAAGTGTAAGGGCGGGGAAGTGGTTGAAAAACGAAAGACGGGCTTTAGAAAAATTGAGCTCACCGGTAATCGCACCATTGGCCCAGGTTTTAATTTTTTTGGCCACGAAACCGGGGAACATCATCGGCAGCAGGAATAGCAATGCTATAATACTGCCCAGCGTAATGCCGGATATCTTGAGTACTTTGAGAATAAGTTTCTTCATAAAATGGTTTAGCGGGCATTCTCTTCACTGACTCTACACCTAATTTAAAATAATGTTTTTACATACTATTTTTTTTCGGCAAGATTTTTTTGAGAAAGCCGCGCAAAAGTACGTTTAAAGCGCAAAGCACAAAGCGGTGGCACGTTAATAGGTTAATAAGTTAATAGGTCGATGCGTTCCAGTCCGGAAATCATTCTTCGACACCCATCCGAATAGCAGTAGAAACAAGATTTGGGCTTTCGTCGCTGATGTTTGACATTTCACATTTCAGGCCAAACGTTGTCGGGCTCACCGCAAGTTACCAGCGATTTTAGGCTTTATTAAGCACCGTCGTGATCCACCAGGTATTTCCTGAAGGGTCGATTACGCCACAGCTTCTTCCGTATTCCTGATCGGCAGGTTGACTGATGGACTTTGCGCCTGCGTCCAATGCTTTTTTATAAGTCTCGTCTACGTTCGTGACGTAAATAAAAAGACCGGCGGGCTGTGGCGGATAGTCTTGTGTGGCTTCGGCAAACATTATGGTGCTGTCTCCGATGATGATCTCTGCGTGCTGAATGATCGTTTCCGTACGCATGTGTTTTATCAAAAGTCTCGCTCCCAAAATCGCTTCTGTAAAAGCCAGAAAACCGGCTGCATCGTGCAGAATTAAATAAGGCATCACAACCTGGTTGTTCGGCGGAATATTGAGTTTGTCTATAGCCATGGGAAAACAGTTTTTTGTGTTAGTGCACGCAATATGAGCCTATTATTTATACATTCAAAGAAGTGTTATATTTTTTGTATTGTAATACTGATTCTGACTAAATAATGTGTTAAATTAATATTTTATATAGGCGAATGGATTGCAGTCCTGGTTTACCTTTGGGCTAAGAAATGCACCTGTTATGAAACAAATAATTCTCCTCTTTCTAGTAGCAGGCATTTGGGGCACGAAGGCCAATGCACAAGCACCCATTATACAGTGGCAAAAAGCCATGGGCGGAAGTGCTTTAGACCAGTCTACTTCGATATGCCGGACTAATGATGGCGGCTATGTGACCGCCGGTTATACAAGGTCGAATGACGGCGATATTCAAGGGAACAATCATGGTGGGTTTGACTATTGGGTCGTTAAAACGGACTCCACCGGAAAAATGTTATGGACTAATCTGTATGGCGGCAGTCTGGATGATTACGCAACGTCTGTGATCGCTACCACTGACGGCGGCTATATGGTTGCCGGTTATTCTAATTCTAATGATGGGGACATTACAAATAATCACAACGGCTCTATTGACTATTGGCTGGTAAAACTTGATGCGGAAGGACATCTGATGTGGCAACGTTCACTGGGTGGCAGCCTGGATGATTACGCCTCATCTGTAATACAGACCAGTGATGGCGGATACGCAGTTTGTGGTTATACAAATTCTAATGATGGCGATGTAAACGGTAATCATGGTTCTAATGATTATTGGGTGGTAAAGCTGGACAATGTCGGTAATATTCAATGGCAGAAAGCCATGGGCGGCACTGGGCTTGACAATGCAATGGAAATGCATCAGACCAGCGAAGGTGGCTATATCGTAATTGGTTATTCTAATTCTTTAGACGGCGATGTGACCGGTAATCACGGAGGCAGTTTTGATTATTGGATGACCAAGATGGATGCCAATGGAAACCTGTTATGGCAAAAATCACTTGGCGGCAGCGACGATGATCAGGGTGCAGCCGTTCGGCAGACAGATGATGGCGGTTACCTTGTAGCCGGTTATTCTAAATCTTCTGATGGTGATGTGACCACTGGTCATACGAATCGGGGCTACGACTATTGGATTGTAAAAACAGATGCAAGTGGCAGTATTCAGTGGCAAAACATTTATGGTGGTACGAGAGACGATTATGCAACATCCATGTGCCAGTCAGGTGGGGCTTATGTAATTGCCGGTTATTCCAATTCTATTGATGGCGATGTTCAGGGTAATCATGGAATCTATGATTATTGGATGATCATGATTAATCCGGCAGACGGCTCTATGTATTGGCAAAAAACGCTGGGGGGCAGCGGTGATGATCGTGCCACTTGTGTACAGACTACCTTGGATGGTGGTTATGTGGTGACCGGTTATACCTCTTCTGATGATTATGATGTCACGAATAGTCATAGTCCGGGTATACCTGATTACTGGGTAGTAAAACTGGACGCACAGAAAGTGCCACCGCCAATTGTTAC
The DNA here is from genome assembly GCF_003236175.1 of Taibaiella soli. Classification (GTDB taxonomy): domain Bacteria; phylum Bacteroidota; class Bacteroidia; order Chitinophagales; family Chitinophagaceae; genus QKTW01. The sequence continues at coordinate 217,650 of NZ_QKTW01000022.1, forward strand.
AGGAGTAGCTGGTGTCGTTAACGCAAATGATATTGTTCTGTACTCAAATCCATCTTACGGCATGTTGAATTTTCTATTGCCCGTTTCTGAAGGCAATTACAATTTTGTGCTGATAGATATGAGCGGTAAAAGGATATTGACGGAAAGAATTCTGGATAACCGTATTGATGCGAGCATAATTAATAAAGGGTTTTATTTCTACGAGATCCTTTCTGATCAAAATGAAATTCTAACCACCGGAAAAGTGATTTTAAGATAATGAAGTATTCCCGGCTAGGGTGGTTAAAAACGCAGACAGCAGCAGTCTTCATGGGATTGTTGCTGTTCTGTTTTTGGGTATAAGCGTAAAAGCTGGTAGCCTCAGGCTTTCAGCTTTTAATCAGCTATCCAGATCTATTCCGTACAGTAAATCAAATTGTTTCTGCGTCACGAAATTTGGCGTCGCTTTAATGATCCAGTTCCGGATATGACGTAAGGCCGGATTGCCAATATTGGTCATTTGGGCAAGTTTCCAGGAAATATCAACTACTTTTTGTGTTCGTTTAATGCGTTTATTTTGGTAGTTGGCAAATGCAGCCTGTGGTTGATCGGGTTCTTTTTCAAGACAGGCAGCTAAAACATAAGCGTCTTCAATCGCTTGTCCTGCGCCTTGTCCGAGATTGGGTGTGGTGGCATGAGCAGCATCTCCGAGCAGCACGATATTTCCCGCATACCATTTATCAACTGGCTTGATGTCATAAAGATCGGAGTGGATGAGTAATTCCGGTTGAATATTCCGGACAACCGTTTGCAGATTGTACCCGCTAAACGGCTGCAACCATTTCTTGATCTGCCGATGTGCATCCATATTATTGAAATGGCTGTCTTTTTCCATAGCAATGGTTACCCAGAAATAAACCTGTTCTTTGCCAACCTGTGAATAAGAAGCCCGTAGTCCGCGGTCATAACCCCATATTTCTGCACTTTGATTTTGTTCTTCCCTGGGAAGATTCATGTGCACAATTGCCCGCCAACAGGTTTGTCCGGAATAACGGTATACAGCTTTGGTAACATATTTTTCGCGGATCACGGAACGGATGCCGTCTGCTGCAATTACAAAATCTCCATGTACCTGCGTGCCGTCTTCAAAATGTGCGGTAACGCCGCTTGTGTGCTGGTAAATGCCGGTGCATTTTTTGCCTGTATGTAATTTAGTGCCGACTTCGGCGGCCAGCACTTCCTGCAGTGCTGCCCGATGAATTGAATAGGTGCCGTTACCGTATTTCTGACGGATCAGTTCGTTGTCTACCCGCTGCAGAATACTGCCCCGATAATCTTTGATAAAAATCTCTTTCTGATAATAAGAACAGGATTTAATGGCGTCGGCGACTCCGAGTTTTTCGAATACATTCATCGCATTGCCGCCCAGCCAGATGCCGGCACCGACAGGACGTATTTCGGGTGCAGATTCAAATACTTCGTAATCGATGCCTCGCTTTTGCAGCGCAATACCGGCAGTTAGCCCGCCGATACCGCCACCGATAATTATAGCTTTCATAGAAAGCATAAATTAAATTAAATAATGATGATATGCAAACTGCCGAAGCCTAAAGCCAAAAGCTTAACGCAGGAAACCGTCTCCGCCGCAATTGTTTTTCACATAAGCAAGGGATAGTCAGAACGAATGTATCAGGTTATTGACAGTGCTACGGTGTAATTTATCTACCGTTGTACGCGATTTTTTTTGACAATATCGAAACGTTTTAAGCCTTAAGCTTTGTGCTTTTAGCTTAAGATAGTATCCGCTCCAACTGTCTGAAGGCTATGGCAGGATCCTGTTGTTCGTACATTACCTGGTATAAGGTTTTAGCAATTGGCAATGGGATATCGAAAGTCTGGGAAATCGATTGCATGCCGCGTGCCGCATAATAACCTTCAGCTACCATATTCATTTCAAGCGTAGCAGTTCTTACAGAGTAGCCTTTGCCCAGCATGGTACCGAACGTACGGTTACGGCTATGTAATGAATAACAGGTTACGAGCAGATCACCGAGATAAGCACTGGTGTGGAAGTCTGGTCGTTCGTTGGATGGGTGTACTTTCTCGAAATGTGCGTCCAGGAAGTGGTACATTTCGCGATAGCAATTGGTGATGTAAACGCTCAGGAAGTTATCGCCGTAATCGAGTGCGTGCGCCATGCCGGCGCCGATGGCGTAAATATTTTTGAGTACTGCGGCGAATTGTGCGCCCCAGATATCATGATTGGCAGTGGTGAAAATATAATTGTTGCCGAACGCTTTGGCTACAGCATTGGTGCGGTCGTCGTTCAAACCGGAGAAAGTGAGGTAAGACAGGCGTTCTGCTGCTACTTCTTCTGCATGACAAGGACCTGTAATTGAAACATATTGTTCCAGCGGAAAATTCATTTGCTCTACGAGATAATCGTTGAGTAACAAATTGCAGGAGGGTAAAATGCCTTTAATTGCCGAAACTACGTTTTTGTTTTTCCATTGTTCGGCCGTCACTTTGTCCAGCACATCCATGGCGAAAGCGGAAGGCACACAAAAAACGATTGTCTGACATTGTTCAAAAACAAGATTGATATCGGTAGTCGGTGTTAGTTTTTCAGGCGCAAAGGATACCGAGGTGAGGTAACGCTGGTTGTGATGTCGTGTCTTAAGATGATTGACCGCATCTTCACTGCGTACCCACCAGTAAATATGATGGCCATTATCCGTAAGCATTTTAGCGAGCGCGGTGCCCCAGCTTCCGTTTCCTACAATCCCTATCGTGCCGAGTGTTTCTGAGTTCAATGTTGTTTCGTTGTAGATGTCAAAATTGTGAGTGGTCAGTAGTGAGTGGGCAATGGTGAGTGGTCAATGGTCAATGGTGAATGGTCAAACGTGAAACGTCAAAATTGTGAGTTGGTATCAACTATTAACTGTCAACTGTCAATTGTCAACTGAATTAGTCTTCCGTTTTTGCTTCAAACAGCTTATCCTTTGCTACCGTCTGAACTTTTGTTTTGTCTTTCAGAATGCGGGCGATGGCGCCATATGGAGCGGTTACAATTTCTTCTCCGTCTTTGAGTCCACTAAGGATCTGGATGTACAGGTTGTCCTGAATGCCAGTTTTTACATCACGTAATGCCACTTGTTTGAGTTTAGCATCGTAAACGAAAACCACTTGGCGGATGTCGTTGTTTTCAAGACTGTTGCTGTTTTTGTTCTTGTTTTTAATGCTGTCCGGCCAGTCGCGGGTAGTTACCGCATTCACCGGAACGGAAAGCACGTCTCTTTCGCGGCGCGTTTGGATTTCCACAGAAGCAGACATACCCGGTTTAAACACAAAACGACCTTTCGGCAGGGTAGTTGCGAGATCCGCATAGCTTGACGGCAGGATCAGGATGTGTACCGTATAGTTGGTCACCTGATCAGTGCTTACGGCTGCTACGCCTGATTTATTGCTGGATACACCGACTTTAGAAACAATACCTGTGAATTTGCGATTGCGGTAAGCATCAGCTTCAATTGTAGTCGTGTCACCGATTTTTACTTTCGCGATATCGGTTTCACTAACATCCACCCGCACTTCAATACGGCTCATATCTGCGATGGAAAGCATGTCGGTACCTTGCATTTGTGCTGTACCCAATACGCGTTCTCCTTTCTTTACGTTCAACGAAGAAATGATACCGGAAGTTGGTGCAACAATCGTTGTTTTCAGGAGATTTTCTTGTGCCTGATTTAAATTCGCTTCTGCAGCAGCTACACCAAATCCGCCACCGAGTGTACTTGATTTTGACGCTTCGTATGTTGCTTTGGCACTTTTATAGTTTGCTTCTGCTTGTTCAAATTCCAGGGCAGAAATTACTTTTTCCTGGTATAGTTTCTGATTGCGTTTGTATGTGGCTAGCGCAAGGTCATATTGAGACTGTGCCTGACCCATCATTTCGCGGGTATTGCTCGCGCTGGCGCGGGATTGCGATACGCTGGCAGATGCCTGATTGACGATAGAATTGTAAACCGCCGGGTTGATTTTTACGAGCAGCTGTCCTTTATGAACACTATCTCCTTCGTCAACCGTCAGTTCAATGATTTCCCCACTTACTTCCGGACTGAGTTTTACTTCCGTTTCCGGATAGATCTTTCCGCTGGCTGTTACTGTTTCCGTAATAGTGTGTTTGGCAGTTTTTTCGGTGGCCACTTTTGTGAGGTTGCCATCGCCTTTTTTGCCCACGGCAATCAGGATGATAAGCAGTAAAACAAAAGCACCGATAATCCACCAAAGGGTCTTTTTCTTCATATACAGAAGTTCTGTTAATGGATGTAAACTTAGTTATTTATTTCTTTAATTGACAGTGGACTATTTGTCCGGCTGAGCGGAGTCGAAGCCTGTATTCTCATTTCGCCGAAGGAGCAGTCTCACAATAACACGTGTCCATGCTTTCGCGAGCTGTCTCCTTTCGTCGACATGAGAATGTGGTTATACGCGGTGGAACTCACAATTGACAACTCACACGTATTAACCTATTAACTTTTTAACGTGTTAGCCTATTTAACGCCACTACCGGCATCCGTCATTTCGTTCGGAGCAACGAAGATCAGTTTACCTTCGGCGTTTTCAGCCATCAGGATCATACCGGCACTTTCGATGCCACGCATTTTACGCGGAGCCAGATTTGCAACCACAGTTACTTGTTTACCGACGATTTCTTCCGGTTTAAAATGCAATGCGATACCCGAAACAATCGTACGTTTTTCATAACCCAGATCCACTTCCAGTTTCAGCAGTTTGTCTGCTTTTTCTACTTTTTCAGCGCTGAGGATGGTGCCTACACGCAGATCTATCTTCGCAAAATCATCGAAAGTGATGATTTCCTTTGGCGCTTCTTCCGCTTTTGCCGGAGCTACAGGTTTTTGTTCTGGCGCAACTGCCGGTTTTACCAGACCAGCTTTCAGTTTGGCTACCTGAGTGTCGATTTCTTCATTTTCTATTTTACGGAACAGCAATTCCGGCGCGCGCAGCGGATAACCTACGTTCAGGAGATCCAGACGGCCAGCGTTATTCCATTCCAGCATACGATCTACCACTTTCATCATGTGCAGCATTTTCTGTGCGGTAAATGGCAGGAACGGATTGATGTAAATTGCCAGGTTCGCGCAAAGTTGCAAGGACAAGTGAATACAGTTGTCGATACGTTTTTGCAATTCCGGATTGGTATCCAGTTTTTTCACCAGATTCCAAGGTTCATTTACCTGGAGGTATTTATTACCCTTAGATGAAAACGCCATAATCTCAGAAAGCGCATCACGGAATTTATAACCTTCAATTGCAGCTTCAATTACTGCTTTTGAATTTTTGATGTCTTCGATAATGGCACGATCGGTGTCGTCCATTGCATCTTCATGCAGTTTTGGAACTTTACCACCGCAAAGTTTGTGCATCATTACGAACGCACGGTTTACAAAGTTGCCCAGGTTGCCGGACAGTTCGCTGTTACAACGTGTCTGGAAATCTTTCCAGGTAAAGTCGTTATCCTTAGTTTCAGGAGCATTTGCCGCCAGTACATAACGCAGCAGGTCTTGTTGCTCAGGAAAATCTTTTACATAATCATTTACCCAAACAGCCCAGTTGCGCGAGGTAGATACTTTTTCACCTTCGATGTTCAGGAATTCATTGGCCGGAACATTATCAGGCAGTACAAATCCGCCATGTGCTTTCAGCATCGACGGGAAAATGATACAGTGGAATACAATATTATCCTTACCGATAAAATGCACCAGTTTGGTATCCTCCTGTTGCCAGTAGTCTCCCCATTGGTTGGTCAGTTCTTTGGTAGCGCTGATATAACCGATCGGTGCGTCAAACCATACATACAGCACTTTGCCTTCTGCACCTTCAATTGGTACAGGAACGCCCCAGTTGCTGTCGCGGGTCATGGCGCGTGGCTGCAGGCCGCTATCAAGCCAGCTTTTACACTGACCGTAAACGTTTGCTTTCCACTCGTCTTTTTTGCCTTCCACGATCCATTGTTTCAGGAAGTCTTCATATTTATTGAGCGGGAAATACCAGTGAATGGTTTTGCGTTTTACCAGCGGCGCATTGCTGAGTGCGCTGCGCGGATTGATCAATTGCTCAGGAGACAGGGAAGAACCACAACGCTCGCATTGATCACCATAAGCATTTTCGTTGCCACAAACCGGGCAGGTACCTATAATATAACGGTCGGCGAGGAATACATTTTTCTCCTCGTCGTAGTATTGTTCACTTTCACGTTCTTCAAAAACACCGTCGTCATACAGCTTTTTGAAGAAAGCTTGTGCAGTTTCGCGGTGTACATCGCTGGAAGTGCGGGAATAGATATCGAATGAAATACCCATGTCTTTGAAGCTTTCGCCAATCAGCGCATGGTATTTGTCTACGACTTGCTGTGGGGTAATGCCTTCTTTCATGGCACGGATGGTGATGGGAACACCATGCTCATCGCTGCCGCAAATAAACTTAATATCACGCTTTTGTGCACGCTGATAACGTACATAAATGTCTGCCGGTAAATAACATCCTGCCAGGTGGCCTATATGAACCGGACCATTGGCATAAGGCAATGCCGCTGTAACCAGTATACGTTTATAATCCATTTCTTATTATATATTCTTATAACGAAGCTGCAAGATACGCCGATTTGAGCTGAAAGCATATAGCTAAGGAGCTGAAAGCTGAAAGCCCTTAGTTGAGCGAAGTCTCCAGACTTCGTTCAGGTAGACTGCGGTCTCTGACCGCTGCGTTTGCTGTTCCGGTCAGGAGACCGGTTACCACTACGACGAGGTCAGGAGACCGGTTACCACTACGACGAGGTCAGGAGACTGCGCCGAACGGAGGCGTTAATGGTGAATAGACAACGGTGAATTTGGAGTGTATAATCAAAATGTCATATCGACGAAGGAGATATCCCGCGGAAAAATGTGCTCAGTTGAGCGAAGTCTCCAGACTTCGTTCAGGTAGACTGCGGTCTCTGACCGCTGCGTTTGCTGTTCCGGTCAGGAGATCGGTTACCACTACGACGAAGTCTGGAGACTTCGCCGAACGGAGACCCTTCCTGTGTACCAATGACACATTTAAAATTGAGTTCAATTTCAAGGCTCTTAGTTTGGCAGCACAGTAGCAGTGAAGCTCAATCGAGCGACCGTCTAAGCCACGGAGTGATCTGGCTTAGACTGCCCTTTTTTGCCTACTTTTTTTGGCATAAAAAAAGTAGGAGCATGATGGTTTGAAGCCAGATTTGAAGGGCTATTGCTAAATCAAGGTGTTATTATTATGGGCACCATATAATTAGTCAGGGAGACAAGCGCGGGTAGACAATCCTGCGCCGCGGCGTTGAGCCGTTGCGAGATATTTGCTGCGCTTAAAATAAAGGCTTTGTTTCTTATGCTTCTTTGCGGGAAACCATCTTGCGCTTTCAGCTTTCATTTATTAGCTTTAAACAAAACATATATCCTATGCGTTTTCTTCGTGCAGGAATTCCCATTATTATCACAGCAGCACTAGTCTGGACGTTAGACCGACCGCATGGTACCTTGCCAGCATTAGGCCGCTTGCTTGATCCTGTAAATGGTTGGGCGGCCAATGCGGAGCCCGTTGGCAAAGATTTTACACAGACTTCACATTTAAACGGACTCCTGCAACCTGTTACCATTTGGATGGAAGACCGCCTGGTGCCACACGTTCGGGCACAGAATGACCATGATCTTTACTTCACACAGGGTTTTATTCATGCTTATTTCCGCCTTTGGCAAATGGACATGGAAACCCGGGCTGCTGGCGGCAATATAAGTGAAGTGGCAGGGGAGAAAGCGTTGAAGTTTGACCGGATGCAGCGCCGGAAGGGCATGGTGTTTGGTGCGGAACATTCAGTAGAGGCGATGGAAAAGGAACCACGTACCAAATTGGTATTGGATGCTTATACCGATGGCGTCAATGCTTTCATTCATTCGTTGAAAGACCGTGATCTGCCGCTGGAATATAAACTCATGGGTTTTAAACCTACCGAGTGGACCAATTTACGTTCGGCATTGCTGATGAAATATATGGCCGATGATCTCACCGGTTATACCGAAGATTTTCCGCACACTTACCTCCGCGATCGTTTGCCGAAAGATGAATTCGATAAATTATTTCCTGAAAAAATTCCGGGTTACAAACCGGTAATTCCCGAAGGGACAAAATTTGAACCGCGTTCTTTGCCGATACTTTCTGTTCCCGGCATTCCTGATAGTTTGTTTGCGCATTTCGGTGAGCAGCCTGCTATTGCCTACAATGATCAGGACGATATGAATGGTGATAAGAAAGAAATAGAGCGCGAAGGTATCGGTAGCAACAACTGGGCGATCTCTGGAAAGCATACCCAGAGCGGCGCTCCGATTCTTTGTAATGATCCGCATTTGGGTTTGAATCTTCCTTCGCTTTGGTTTGAAATGCAGTTGCAGGCGCCGGGTGTTAATACTTATGGCGTGTCATTGCCGGGCGATCCGGGTATTGTGATTGGTTTCAACGATAGTATCAGCTGGGGATTTACGAATAATTACCGCGATGTAAAGGATTTTTACATGATCGATGGCATCGACGATCAGTGCTATAATTTCAATGGTACAAAACATTTTTACCGCAAGCGGATGGAGCATATCAAGGTGAAAGGAAAACCTGATTTTATTGACACGCTTTACTTCACATTGCATGGTCCGGTTATCTACGATGAACGTTTCCCTGACCCCGCACATACGGGTAAAAAGATTGCGGTGACCTGGATGGCGCATCGTGCAACGAATGAATTATTGGCGCTCTATGAAATGAACCGTGCGCAGAATTATGATCAGTTTGTAAACGGCATCATGAATTTTCAATGTCCGGCGCAGAATATGCTCTATGCGGATCGTGCCGGAAACATAGCGCTTTGGGGACAAGGACAGTTTATCAACAAATGGAAAGACCAGGGTAAATATGTGATGGAAGGGAAGGATAGTCTTACGCTCTGGGGCCAAAATATTCCGATGCGTGAAAATCCGCATGTGCTCAATCCGCCGCAGGGTTATATCGCCAGCGCCAATCAGGCTGTGACCGACAGTACCTATCCGTATTGGTATAATGGGCATTTTTTGGAATTTAGAAGTTGGGAGATCAATCAGGCTTTGGGAGATAGTTTAATGAAAGCTACAAGTGGTTATCCCGGATTCTCTGACGTGCCGAATGAAGTGTGGATGCAAAAAGTTCAAAATAGTACTTATTCTTATCTCGCGGAACACGCAGCACCTGTAATGCAGCAGATAATGGATCGATTGAATAATCGGGATAAAGATGCGACCGGTAAGTTGTGGGATTATAACTTAGATGCAGATAGCAAAAATGCGACTGCTTTCCAGATTACTTGGAGCATATTATACGCGAATATCTGGAAAGACGATTTCAAAAACGTACCTGAAAATCTCTGGCCAACGCCTGAAGTTACGATGCAACTTCTTTTGAGTGATACAGCGGCCAAATGGTATGATGATATTTCTACGCCACAAAAGGAAACGTTGAGTGATATTGTAAAGCTGAGCTACAAACAGACAATGGACAGTATAGAAAAAATCAAGGCGAATGGATTGGAGTGGTATCAAGTCAAAAACACCACACTCGCGCATCTTACTAAACTCCCTGCATTCAGCTATGATCATTTGAAAGTAGGTGGCTGGGGTAATACAATCAATGCCGTGAAATCTGATCATGGTCCTTCGTGGCGAATGATTGTGGAGATGGATAAAGACAGCATTCGCGGGCTCGGCGTGTATCCCGGCGGACAAAGTGGTAATCCCGGAAGTCCTTACTACAACACGTTTGTGGATCATTGGGTGACTGGTAATTATTACAACTTGTTGTTCTTGCCAAATCAGGAAAAACAGGATGCGAGTAAGATTAAATACACGTGGACGTTCAATTAATAGTGGACAGTTGACAATTGACAGTTACTCGTGTTGGTTACATATGGTGGGGCGCACTCGCGTCATTGCGATGAAGGATGCAGGCTGCACGGGATGCTGGGCTACAGAATATCGGGCACGTTTTTTTGTGACTCGCGTTTGTCACCCTGACCAAGGAAGGGTCTCGCGGAGTTGGGGTTACAGAATAAGTAGGTCGTCCTTCGACTCCGCTCAGGATGACAACAGAGGTAAGAGGTAACACGAGCAAGCTTTCAGTTTTAGGCCTTATGCTTTCAGCTTTTTTGACTTTTTAATTTTTATAAGATGCGTTTTCTTTTTTCGATTATACTAATAATACTTCTGGCGGCGATCGCAGAATATTTTTTCGCATGGTGGGCAATTGTTTTAGTCGCGTTCATCATTGCATTGTTGTTTCGTCTCAAACCGGGAAAAGCTTTCCTGGCAGGGTTTTTGTCCATTGCAATACTTTGGCTCGCGTGGACATTAAAGATCGATAACGCTAATCAACATATCCTTTCACAACGAATGGCAAAATTGTTTTCACTACCAAACTATGGTTTGTTCATTTGCGTAGAAGTCTTTATCGGCGCGCTTTTGGGCGGGCTGGGTGCGTGGAGTGGCGCGCTGTTGGTCAATAGTGAATCGTCGGTCGTGAATGGTCAATCGTGAATGGTCAATACTCGTGGCGTCTCTGATTTAAAGGGCGAATTGGTTATTGGTGCATTGACCATTCACAATTGACCACAACATTGTTGAAAAATTAATCCGCTCAGTTTTTTGCTTTTTGCAACAACTAAACTGAGCTTTGCGAAATATGGCAGAACTGAAGCATAACGAAACGATCCGGATACAAAGAATAATAGCAGTTGTTTCCGTTATCATATTTCTCGCCAAATTGCTGGCATGGTACATGACCCATTCCATTGCCATCCTCACTGATGCTCTGGAAAGTACGGTTAACGTCATTGCCGGTTTCATCGGACTTTACAGTGTTACACTCGCGGCTAAACCGCGTGATCTTAACCATCCATATGGTCATGGTAAAATTGAATTTGTTTCCGCAGCAATAGAAGGTGCATTGATTTTTATTGCCGGTTTGATGATTGTGTATGAAGCGATCAATCAATTGCTGCATCCGACAGCATTACATAAATTAGGTGCGGGTATTATCATTACTATTATCACGGGGATATTAAATCTCGCATTGGGCGCGTATTCTGTAAAAGTGGGGAAGAAAAACCGCTCTGCTACAGTACAGGCTGCCGGTAAGCATTTATGCAGCGATGCCTATTCTACGTTCGCTATTGTTGCGGGTCTGGCATTGCTTGTGATTACAAAAAAGAATTGGCTGGATAGTGTAGTGGCATTGGCTTTCGCAGGAATTATTCTCGTGACGGGTTATAAAGTAATCCGTCAGTCGCTGGCCGGCATTATGGATGAAGCAGATGAAGAATTGCTGAAACAAGTGATTCAATATTTGCAGCAAAACCGTCAGCCGCAATGGATCGATCTGCACAATCTGCGCGTGATTCAATATGGTGAAGTATTACACGTAGATGCACATATGACGCTGCCTTGGTACTATCAGGTAAAGGATGCCGAGCGTGAAATTCATTCACTGGAATCTATTATCGGTAATCGTTTCGCAGATAAAATCGAATTGTTTATTCACGTTGATGCTTGTATGCCGTATCAATGTCCGCTGTGTGCGCTGGAGGATTGTCCGGTGCGCCAGGCTTTATTTACAGGACAAATTCCGTGGACAGAAGAAAACGTTTGGGCCAATCAGAAGCACGGGAAAAACAAACTGGTCAGTTGATGTGAGGCCTCCTCTAGCTCCTCCAAAGGAGGAGGACTCTCGCCGCGAGTGGTTCTATACGTTTATGATGCTGAGTCTCGACCATTATTGGGAAAGCATTGTGCGTGGGCTTGGCATCTTCGTTGCCTTGTGTGCTTTGTGAGAAATTTATTTTTGAGAAGTCCCTTCGTCTCCGCTCAAGGTGGCAAAAGAGATAACGGGGGCGAGCTTTCAGCGTTAAGCTTTCGGCTTGCGCACTATTCATCAAACTCCAGGCTTCCTGCATTCTCATAACCTTCGTCAACCAGCCAGTCGCCACTATCTGCGGCGGCAGTTGCGAGCATATCGCAACGGTTATTAAGCGGGTTGTCGGCATGACCTTTTACCCATACAAAGCGAACATGCTGTCTGCTGGAAAGTGCTACGTACATACTCCAGAGATCCGCATTCTTCTTTCCTTTAAAACCGATGCGCTGCCAGTTCTTCAACCAGCCTTTCTCAACGGCATTCACAACATAAGAAGAATCGCTATACACGACAATATTGATACCGTCGCGCTTCAATACCTGCAGCGCAGCAATAACGGCCATCAGCTCCATCCGGTTGTTGGTAGTACGGCGGTAGCCTTGTGCTAATTCCCGCGACATATTCTTCCAACGGAGTACAACTCCGTAACCTCCTGGCCCCGGATTTCCCCTTGCAGCCCCATCTGTGTAAATTGTCAATTGATCTGACATGATTGCCTTGCCTTATCTTTGCCCCAAAAATATACACTTGGACGCCAAAATAAAAGTTGCAGCTGTCAGTTATTTGAATACGAAACCACTGCTGTACGGAATTGAAAAAGACGAAACACTGGCCGGACAGATGGAATTACTCCTCGATTATCCTTCCAACCTCGCTAAAAGTCTACAACAGGGAACCATTGATATGGCATTGATGCCGGTAGCCGCTATGCCATTTGTGCCGGGTGCACGCATTGTCAGCGATTATGGCATTGCGTCTGACGGAAATGTGGCCTCGGTGTGCATTTTCAGTCAGGTGCCAATTGAAAGAGTTGAATCGGTATATCTTGATTATCAATCCCGTTCGTCGGTTCGTCTCGCAAAATTGCTGCTGGAAAAATACTGGAACAAGAATGTAGTGCTTCGTCCTGCGCCGGAAAATTATATTGAATATATCAACGATACTACGGCCGGTGTTATCATCGGTGACCGTGCTTTGCAGCAACGCACTAATTTTGAATATGTATACGATCTGGCTGAAGCCTGGGAAAAATTAACCGGTCATCCGTTTATTTTCGCAGCCTGGATCGCCAATAAAGATCTTCCTGCTGATTTTCTCGCAGCTTTCAATAAAGCAAACGCAATCGGTCTCAATCATATCGACGAAATCGTAGCGGCGCATCCGTTTCCGTACTACGATCTCAAAGAATATTATACCGAAAACATTAAATACGAACTTACACCTGAGCGCAAGAAAGGGTTGGAGCAGTTTTTGGAGATGATTGCAGAATAAAGGTTAAATAGGTTAATTGGTTAAATGGTTAATTCAGTCTCATTTCTGAATAGACAACTTAACTAAATAAATAAAGGTTAAATGGGTCGTTGTTCGAATCGTATGATGGCTCATTTAATCTTTTGCCTTTTTATCGAATTGACGCTTTAAGTAATTGACATTAACTATTTAACCATTTGCCCAATTAACGCCTTAAAGACTACCTTTGCGGCATGTCTGCAAAGATCACACTCGTAGAATGTCCACGTGACGCCATGCAAGGCTGGGAACATTTTATTCCTACAGCAAAGAAAATTGAATACATCAATAAACTTTTGCGTGTCGGTTTCGACGTACTCGACTTCGGTTCATTTGTGTCCGCTAAAGCGATTCCGCAGCTCGCCGATACTAAAGAAGTCATTCCACATCTCAATCTAGATGGTACCAATACCAAACTGCTGGCCATCATCGCTAACACACGCGGCGCTGAAGATGCAGTAGTATATGACCAGATCAGCTATCTCGGTTTTCCATTTTCTATTTCAGAAACTTTTCAGATGCGCAATACCAACAAGACCATTGCACAGTCGCTGACACAAGTGGAGGAAATGCAAAACCTCTGTGTAAAGCACGGAAAAGAAATGGTGATCTATATTTCCATGGGTTTCGGAAATCCGTATGGCGATCCGTATAACGCTGAAGTAGCGATCGATTGGGTAGGGAAATTATCTCAGCTCGGAATCAAAACTTTTGCAATGTCCGATACTGTTGGTGTTGCGAAGCCTGATACGATTGAATATATCTTCAGTCATCTTGTTCCGGAATTTAAAGACCTGAACATTGGTGCGCATTTCCATTCTACGGCTGATAAATGGGAAGAGAAAATGGATGCTGCTTATAAAAATGGCTGTCTGCGTTTCGATAGTTCTATGAAAGGAATTGGTGGTTGTCCGATGGCCGAAGATGAATTGGTAGGAAATATCGCAACAGAAAACCTGGTCTACTGGGCTGAAAAGAACAAAATAGAATTGGGTATTAACCTTGACGCATTTTACGAAGCCTCCCAAATGGCGGCTGGCGTTTTTATTTAATATTGAAAATTGGTCAATTGCCGATTAATTAGCCAATTTTGAAAACTTTGTCTTAATAAAGGCATTATCGCATTGCCAAATTGTCAAATTATCAAACTAATAAACAATGTCTGTACACAGCGAAATAAAAAAGATAACGACACACACGCTGCAAAGCATGAAAATGAAGGGCGAAAAGATCTCGATGCTCACTGCATATGATTTCTCAATGGCCCGCATTTTTGATGACGCGGGAATAGATGTGCTGCTTGTCGGCGATTCTGCTTCTAACGTAATGGCCGGTCATGAAACCACATTGCCGATTACGCTCGATCAGATGATTTATCATGCACAAAGTGTAGTTCGTGCAGTAAACCGCAGTCTTGTGATTGTGGATTTGCCCTTCGGTAGCTACCAGGGAAATAGCAAAGAAGCACTGAATTCTTCTATCCGTATTATGAAAGAAGCAGGTGCTCACGCGATCAAACTGGAAGGTGGGGAAGAAGTAGTAGAGTCTATCAAACGTATTGTAAGCGCTGGTGTTCCGGTAATGGGTCACCTTGGACTTACACCGCAGTCTATTTACAAATTCGGTACTTACGCAGTTCGTGCTAAAGAAGAGGAAGAAGCAGAGCAACTGGTGCGCAATGCATTGGCGCTGCAGGAAGCTGGTTGTTTTTCTCTGGTGCTGGAAAAAATTCCGGCGTCACTCGGCAAACGCGTCGCTGAAGAACTGCGCATCCCGGTAATCGGTATTGGTGCAGGTATGCATGTGGACGGACAGGTATTGGTGATGCATGATATGCTCGGTATTACCAAAGATTTTTCGCCTCGTTTTCTGCGTCGTTATCTCAGCCTGTATGACGACATCAAAACCGCTACGCAGACATATATTAAAGACGTGAAATCAAAAGATTTCCCGAACGAAAAAGAACAATACTAAGATATTTATGATTGGAGATTTGTGATTTAAGATTGACTCTTATTGTTATACGCGTCATTGCGGGCACAAAGCAATTTGTACAAAATACTGAGTCATTTCGTGTCTAAATCACAAATCTTCAATCTCAAATAAATAAAGGAACGCTCTTGTTTTGGAAGGCAACGGTTCAATCTCGAACCTTCAATTTTCAATCTCAAATATCCGATGGTCAATAGCAACGTTTGGAAATCACTTACAGCATCTTTTAAGGAACAGCATGTGACATTGGTAGCGGTATCTAAAACCAAGCCGGTAGCGGATATTCAGGAATTGTATGATTTAGGACAGCGTGACTTCGGCGAGAACTATGTGCAGGAACTTTCGGAGAAAGAATCACAATTGCCTGCTGATATTCGCTGGCATTACATCGGTCATCTGCAAAGCAATAAAGTAAAATATATTGCGCCGTTTGTGCACATGATTCATGCGGTAGACAGCTTTAAGCTATTGCTGGAGATTAATAAGCAGGCAGCAAAAAATAACAGAACGATTGACGTTCTGTTGCAACTTTTCATTGCAGACGAAGAAACAAAATTTGGGCTCGATGAAAAAGAAATCATCGAATTGCTGGATTATTACGACGCACAGAAAGCCGACCTGCAGCATATTCGCATTTGCGGACTGATGGGTATGGCTTCAAATACAGATAATGAAACGCAGATCCGTGCCGAATTTGACCGGTTATACAATGTGTTTCTCAATCTGAAACAATCTTCTTTTCTGGGTAAAAACTATTTTAAGATTTGTTCAATGGGCATGAGCAGTGATTATAAAATCGCAATAGAAGCAGGTTCCACAATGGTGCGCATCGGTAGTATGCTTTTTGGCGCACGTAATTACAATCAATAGTCGTTAGGCGAGCGCTGCGTATATTTTCTGGTAATCGCTGGGCAGCATGCCGAAACATTGCCGGAACGAACGCGAGAAATAGCCACCGCTTTGAAATCCCGTTAGGTAGGCAATATCTTTTATTCGCTTTTGCGAATCCTGCAGCAGTTTTTTTGCCCGGCCAAGGCGTTGTTCCCGGTGGTATTTTGCAAATGAAAGCAGATACATTTTCTTCTGTAACTCTTTAAATTTTGATGTGCTGACGTTGAGCTGCCGTGCCGCCGCTGCAATAGAAGGAATATCCTGACAGGTTTGTTGTGTCAATGCCTCATTAAACTGAACCAGATTTTCGGTTTCCGTATCGCATACCATTTTATATTCCGCTGCAACCATCTGGGTAATCAATATCGAAAGAATCATGTAGATTTTCCCTTTCAGATAGTATTGAGCCGTTAGTTCGTCAGCTTGCAGTGGAATCTGAAAGCCCTTTAATTTATGGTGTAGATCTTTGCTGACAGGCAAATAACCGGAGTAGTGATTTAAGATATATCCTGCAATCTCCTGGTTTGTATTTTCCAGCAGGATTTTCCTGAAATATTCAGCACCTATCAGTATTTGTATACCTCGAACTTCGCTGTTTGCGCGGCCTGTATAGCCGGCAGCTTGTCCGGGCCTTTTACAGTGCACGCCTGCAACAGATTGTAGTCCTATTTCACTGGAAGTATTATTGGTATGGTGAATGCCGGGAGCATCGCTGAGATCGACAAATAATGAATAAAAATCCTGCTCGTTGCAGTCCGGCATTTTGAAAAAAGTGCTTTCATTCAGACTGAAATTCCAGTAAACCAGTGAGAGGCTTTCTTCTATATGAATATACTGCAGGTTGTTTCCATCTATACAATTATCCGGGAGCGGATTTTCGCCGGATATAAAAGGCATATTGATGGTTCTTTTATTGGTAGGCATAATTTGTTATTATTGGTTAAAGTCTTCATAACCAGTCCAAATCTTATGCCAATCCAAGCCTGTGAGATTGTCATTAAAGTCCTGTTAACATATGCGGTATTTATATTTTTTATGCCGGGTTGTTTTCTACTAGTTTAAGGTATTCTTTATGATACTCGACCGGACTGTGACCAAAATGTTTCTTATATGCTTTTGCGAAATGACTGATTCCTGAGTAGCCGGTTTTGAGTGCTACCTCGCCCATGCGGACCTTCGGCTGACGAAGCATCTCTTGTGCCGCAAGTAAACGCTGATGAATATGGTATTGGAGATAAGTTGTGTCATAAACTTCTGTAAAAAGTTGCTTGAATTTAGTGACACTCATATGCAGTGTATCCGCCATTTCTGAAACGGTCATCAGATCTTCGAAACATTTTTGTTCCATACTGCCATTCAAGGTCATCAATTGCTCTATGTCTGTCAGGTAGCGCTTTTTGGAACTTTTCTTCTGAATATACAAGTCGAGAAATAAGGACAAAAAATGAAATGTCTTTCCTTCGATGAATAATTTATTGTCCTGGTTTTTATCGACAGTCTCTACAAACTGGGTGAGTGCCACCAGAAGATCTTTATTGATCAGCATTTTCCCTGAAAATTGCTGTTGGTTTTCCGGAAGACGGCGTGCTATGTGCGAGACGAAGTAACTCTTTCTGATCAGAATGTGCATGACTTTAATCATAGGTCTGCTTTGCATGAAATGCTCCGTTGCTGTTTGTCCCGCATCAAAAAAAACAGTGAAGCTGCGGTCTTCGCGGGCCGGTACATGTTCGTAGCTAAAGAAACAGCAAATCGAGTACCAATCTTCCAGTTCATCCTGCTGAACCTGTACGTTCGAGTTGAATTTGCAATCCCAATAAGTAAGCGCGATATCACCCGAACTGTTCCAGTGCCATATTTTTCCAGTTCCGATTTCTGTAGGAAGCGCTAATGCGTGTTCTGGTATCGGCAGAGGGTGTTTTGTAATATCTTGAATAGTGTTGGCCAGTTGTTTCAGCCAGTTTTTGTTTGCAGCGTATAGTAAGTGAATCGGGTTCGATTCTTTGCTATTTATGTCCATAAACGCTTTTGTATGTTTGGTTATTATTACAATACAAAAGTCCCACAGTTCCTTTTGAACGACTGACACAAACGGACATTCTTTTAGCCCAAAACGACATTTTTTATTATCATTGAGAAAACGTTTTTATCAGGCAGGCATTCATCATTTTAGCTTTTGATTTTACTGCTATCTTTGTCTACTTATGAGTAAAGAAATTGTTGTAAGCGGCATACGTTCAACGGGTTTTCTCCATTTGGGCAACTACTTTGGGGCGATTCACAATTACGTGAAGATGCAGGAAGCGTATAACTGTTATTTTTTTGTAGCTGATTATCATTCCCTTACCACACATCCTGATCCTAAAGATCTGAAAGGCAATGTGTTTCGTGTAGCGGCTGAAAATATTGCGAGCGGTCTCGATCCTGAAAAAGTGGCGTTGTATGCGCAGAGTGATATTCCTGAGATTCCGGAATTGTACCTTTTAATGAATATGCTTGCCTACCAGGGCGAGCTGGAAAAAGTGCCTACGTTTAAGGACAAGGTGCGTTTGAATCCACGCAATGTAAATGCTGGTTTACTGACTTATCCGGTGCTGATGGCTTCCGACATTCTGATTCATCGTGCGACCAAGGTGCCGGTAGGTAAAGACCAGGAACAGCATCTGGAAATGGCCCGGAATTTTGCGAATCGTTTTAATCAGCGTTATGGCGCCGAATTGTTTCCGGAACCACATGTTTTCCGTTTTGATGAAAGCAGTGTTAAAATCCTGAGTCTGGATGGTAACGGCAAAATGAGTAAAAGTGAAAACGTCAACAGCACTATTTATCTCAGCGATGACGATGATACCATCATTAAAAAACTGAAAAAAGCAAAGACAGATGCCGGTCCGGCGGCGCCGAACAGCGAAAAGCCAGACTATATCGAAAATCTGTTTACGCTGATGCGCCTGGTAAGTGCTCCAGACACGGTTCAGAAATTTGAAGACGATTATAATAATTCTTCAGAAGGAAATGTGGTAATTCGTTATGGTGATTTTAAAAAGCAGCTGGCGGAAGATATGGTTGCATTTATAAGACCTATTCGCGAAAATGCTGCAGAATTGCAACGCGATGAAGACCGACTTCGTAAAATATTAAAAGCAGGTGCGGAAAAAGCGCGCGAAAGTGCTGCCAAAACCATCGCAGAAGCGCGAAAGCTCATCGGTATTAATTACTACTAGTTTTTTGTTTTTGTAAAGATGTAAAGCTGTTCTTTACAAAGTTGTCTGTCCATTTTGTCGCATCAATGCAGCAATTGCACAACTTTACATCTTTACAACTTTACATTTTTACAACTCGACAGATCTGCAAATAAGCAACAAACGACAAAAAGAATGGCTGACAAAAAGAAAACACCACAACACATTGCGATAGCAGGAAATATTGGCGCGGGTAAAACTACTTTGACAACAATGCTGGCGCGTCATTTTAAATGGACGCCACATTTTGAAGACGTGGAGCACAACCCGTACCTCGTGGATTTTTATGAAGACATGTACCGTTGGTCGTTCAACTTGCAGGTCTACTTTTTAAACAGTCGTCTGAAGCAGCTTATTGATATACGTGATGGCAAGGAAACGGTAATACAGGACCGTACTATTTACGAAGATGCTTACATCTTTGCGCCCAATCTTTATGAAATGGGCCTGATGACAAAGCGTGATTTTGAAAACTATACTTCTTTCTTCCAGACACTGAAAAAACTGACTAGTCCGCCGGATCTGCTGATCTATCTGAAAGCTTCCATTCCCAAACTGGTAGATCAGATACAAAGACGCGGCCGCGATTATGAAGAAAATATCCGTCTTGATTATCTGAAAAGGCTGAACGAGTTTTATAATAAATGGATTGAGCAATATACCGACGGTCCGCTGCTGATCATTGAGGTCGACAATGTAAACTTTGCTGATAACGAAGAGGATTTTGCGGAAGTCGTGCGCCGTATTGATGCTCAGATTCACGGACTTTTTTAGACTTAAAGCTGAAGGCATAAAGCTCAAAGCTTCCCGTGTTTAATGCTGAACCCTCATGCTTCGTGCGGGAGGGTCTGCATAAAAATGAAGATTTTAAAATGGTCAGACAACTTGAAGCCGTCTGACCATTTTAATGTTTGACCATTGAATGTCGGGACAAACGGGACAAGCCTTAAGCTTTAGGCTTTGAGCTTTCAGCAATAAAAAATCTTAAGTTTTTTTTGTAACATTTTTCTTCCTCCTACGATACATCTTGTTTATATTGGAAAGTATCCCCAATTAAACAATACCTGTATGCGTAGCCACCACCTTTACCTCATTCTTTTTCTGCTGCTTTTCCCTTTTTTCGCCACTGCCGGTGTGCTGAAAGGTAAGGTGACAGACAGCAAAGGATCGCCACTTCCATTTGTAACTGTATATATACAAGGTACCACCATCGGTACTACTGCTAATGCGCATGGGGAATACGAACTGCCACTTGATCCGGGGAAATATAAAGTGGTTAGCCAGGTGATTGGGTTCAAGCAATCCATTTTTAATGTCACGATTACAGGTAACGAAACCATACAGCATAATTTTGAACTGTCGGATCAGGATCTTCGTATTAAAGAAGTAGTGGTAAAAGCCAGCGATGAAGATCCCGCTTACCGTATTATCCGCAAAACGATCAGCCGTCGTAGTTTTCACCTCAAGCAAATGAAATCGTTTCAGACAGGCATTTATCTGAAAGGAACCATTCGTAGTCGTAATATGCCCAATTCTGTCTTTGGCATAAAGATCAATGACGAAGAGAAAACCCAGGCCGGTAAAGGAATGGGGCTTGATTCTAATGGTAAAGGTGTCTTGTTTGTTTTTGAAGAAGACGCCGATTACTATTCGCAGCTGCCCGATAAGAAAAGAACAGTCATCCATTCTGTTAGAGAAAGTGGCGACCCCAATGGCTTGGGCGTTTCCGAGTTTCCTGAAGTAATTTCTTTTTACGAAAACAATGTTGATTTATCAGAACAATTAAATCCGCGTGGATTTGTTTCGCCGATCGCGGACAACGCGCTGATGTTTTATAAATACAAATTGCTGGGCGAGTATAAGGAAGATGGTCGTGTGATCAATAAAATTCAGGTAACGCCGCGCCGTTTGTATGAACCGACATTTACAGGTGTTATTTATATAGTAGATGAAGATTGGGCGATTCACAGTCTGGAGATGACATTGACGAAGAAAAACAACATGGATTTCCTGGATACGATTCGTATTTCGCAGTTATTCCTGCCGCTGAAGCCGGATGTATGGGTCATCAAAAGTCAGGTTTGGTATCCGACCATTACATTTATGGGTTTTGATTTTACCGGAAATTTCGCCACCGTATATAATCGCCAGAAAGTAAACGAGCCAATTCCTGATACCATGTTTTCGAAAAAACTGGTGAGCAGCTACGATAAAATGGCAAACAAAAAGGATACTTCTTACTGGACGGAAGCACGGCCGATTCCGCTGGAGAAGGATGAGGTGAAGAATTATGTATTTGCCGACAGTGTACACAAACGCGTTACCGATCCGAAGTACATAGATTCGCTGCGCCGTGTCCGTAATAAAACAGGCATTTTTGATCCGATTTTCAGTGGCTACAGCCATTATGGTAAAGCATATAAATGGTCGCTGAATGTATCGCCGCTGCTGTTTGCGGTCAATTTTAATACGGTAGAAGGTTTGAATATTGCCCCGAAAATCAGTGCACGCGTTCGTCTCGATTCTTTGGGTAATTCACTTGATATAAAATCAGCCGTGCGTTATGGTTTCAGCAATACGCATTTCAACGGGATCGCACGTATTGCTTATGTACACAACAGTAAATCGCTCATTGGAAAAAGCTGGGATTTTGGCCTTCGCGGTGGTAAATATGTGTTCCAGTTTAATCCGCACAACCCAATGCCGCCTTTGTATAATACCATCTCCACTTTGTTCTACGAACACAACGACATGAAGATTTATGAGCGTTGGGATGCAACAGCGTTCTTTAATAAAAACTATGGCAATGGTCTGAAGTGGGCGGCGGGATTGTCATTCCAACAGCGTTTGCCACTGGAAAATACGACTACTTACAGCTGGCGCAGCGAAAGTGGTGATGGCTATTCACCGAATACACCGACGGATCTGGCGCGTTATACCTGGGAAAAACATGATGCGGTGCTTGCCGCGGTGTCTGTTTCTTACCAGCCAGGTTATACGTATACACAATATCCTGATTACAAAATGGCGCACGCCAGCGACTGGCCGGTGTTTACATTTACCTACACCAAAGGCATTCCAAACGTGATCAACAGTAAGGTTGATTTTGATAAATGGCGCTTCGGTATTACTGGTGATGCTCGCCTTAAGCTATTTGGTAGTTTATCGTATAATGTTGCTGCGGGCGGTTTCCTGAATGATAAATATGTAAGTCTGCCGGATCTCATGCATATTGACGGTGATCAGACGATCATGGCGTCACCGTATTTGCAAAGCTTCCAATTGGCCAATTACTACCGTTACAGTAATACGGAAAAGATCTACGGTGAAGCGCATATTGAATATTACTTGAAAGGTCTGCTGACGAATAAATTGCCTTTGTTCCGTCAGGCGCGCTGGTACTTTGTGCTGGGTAATAATACTTTTTATGCTAACCAGAATTTCTACCATACGGAAGCGTTTCTTGGTATCGACAATCTCGGATTTAAAATCTTCCGTGTGCTCCGTGTCGATTATGTCCATTCCTGGGATGGCTATGGCAAACAATACAACGGTATCCGTTTCGGTATTAAAATGGGACAGGGTATTAATGTAGATATTGCATCGAGCAAGGAAGAATTTCAATAGTTAAGTCAAAGGTCAAACGTCAAACGTGAAAATTGACATGTCATTCCGATGAAAGAGGGATCCCGCAATAATATAGGCATACACTACGCGGGACCCTTCCTTCGTCAGGGTGACAAACACGAGTATACCCAAAATGGAACAAAAAATCACGGGCAAACACATTAAGCACATTCGCCACATTAACCACATTCCCAACACAGGTTCTTGCGTTTATTTGTCATGCCGATGAAAGAGGGATCCCGCAACAATATAGGCATACACTATGCGGGACCCTTCCTTCGTCAGGGTGACAAACACGAGTATACCCAAAATGGAACAAAAAATCACGGGCAAACACATTAAGCACATTAACCACATTTACACATTCACAACACTGTTTCTTGCGTTTATTTGTCATCCCGATGAAAGAGGGATCCCGCAATAATATAGGCATACACTATGCGAGACCCTTCCTTCGTCAGGGTGACAAACACGAGTATACCCAAAATGGAACAAAAAATCAGGGGCAAACACATTAAGCACATTAACAAAACTGTTTCTTGCGTTTATTTGTCATTCCGAGGCAACGAGGGATCCCGCAACAATATAGGCATACACTACGCGGGACCCTTCCTTCGTCAGGGTGACAAACACGAGTATACCCCTACTTCCTCCTGCGTCGTCATCGGGATGAACTGTGTTTAAAAACAAATATTTTTTGTGTGATAGGCGTGTTGATACGTTGAGTTTTGCGTAGCTATTGCAAAGGCCTGTTTCAATAATATATTGACAATCTCCGTTCAGCAAAGTCTCTGACTTTGTTGTAGTGGAAACCGGTCTCCCGACCGGATTGCTGCGGTCAGGAGACCGCGTCCGCTGGAACGAAGTCGGGAGACTTCGCTCAACTGTACGTGTGCTTGCTCGCCGGGAGCATTAAGCGCGAAATCAGATCCCCACTTCCTCTTCGTCGTCATCGGGAGGACCCGAAGGGGGGCACTCAATGTATGTGAAATGTGCTTCAATGTGTCATCCCGATGAAAGAGGGATCCCGCAATTAGGTAGGCGCACACGACGCGGGGGACACTTCGTTCGTGCCAATGACACATTTAAAATTGAGTTCAATTTCAAGGCGTTTAGTTTGGCAGCACAGTAGCAATGAAGCTCAATCAAGCGACCGTCTAAGCCACGGAGTGATCTGGCTTAGACTGCCCTTTTTTGCCTACTTTTTTTGGCATAAAAAAAGTAGGAGCATGATGGTTCGAAGCCAGATTTGAAGGACTATTGCTAAATCAAGGTGTCATTGTCTTTTGATTGTGGGCACCGAATAATTAGTCAGGGTGACAAACACGAGTACAGCCCAAAGGAAACAAAAAATTACGAGCAAACACATTAAGCACATTAACCACATTTACACATTCCGAGCGGCAGTATCTTTCGAAGCGTCAAATTCTCCTTACGATTTATTAAAGTTCTGTACAGGATTTGATGAACTCCTGTACAGAACTTAGCGAACTCCTGTACAGGATTTTTTACATCAAAAGATCGCCCTGCCATCTTACTATTAACAAACACGCGAAAACTGGCCTCAAACTTGATATACTCTTTCCTATAAATCTAATTTGATATGTCAGTAAAGTTCTCAGTGAGTCAGAAACACAACCCGCTAAAACCAAACGATCCCAAGAAATGGTACGCCAGTATTCATAGTTCCGGAGAGACGACACTTCGTGAGTTATCAACCGAAATTTCGGCAAGGAGTACAGTAAGTAGTGCCGATGTATTGGCGGTACTGGAAAACCTGCTACATGTAATACCGGAAGAAATCGGAAAAGGGAATATTGTACGTCTTGGGGATTTCGGCAGCTTTTCGCTTACACTTCAAAGCGAGGGTATGAATACCGGAGAAGAGGTAACTGCTGCTTCTATTAAGGGTAATAAGCTTCATTTTCGTGCGGGTAAGGAGATTGTGAAGCAATTAAGCAATCTGGAGTACAAAAGAATAAAGTAGGCGAATGGTTAATCAAAAAGAGAAGGTCCCGGAAACGGAAATCTTTTTGCATAAAAAATGGTCCCAGCATGATTGCGGGGACCATTTGTATTATAAAACCTTTCGAATTATTGATGGTAAATACTTACCGGATCTTTTGGATTGAAGTTGCGGCGAAGCGAGTCAATCATATGCGTTGTATCGCTCATCGGACCATTTACAGAGATTACTACCAGATAATGTGTAGAATCTTTAGCAATCACGTCCAGGTTTTTGTGACCGAAGCCCGTAAGCTGTTTTACGCGTTTTTCTGCAGCAGCTCTGTTTTCGTAAGTTTTCAGTATTACTTTATAATCCATGTTGCCATTCGCTGCAGGCGTTGTAGCCGGAGTGGCGGCAGCATGTGCAGCGGCAGAGTCAACTGGTTTAGCAGCTGTATCGATTACCGGAGCATTCTGTTGCACTGGTGCAGCTACGACGGTATCTTTTACTGGTACAACATCAGAACCGCTGTTGTATTTATTCATATAGCTGATTCCGAAAATCACAGCAGCAGCCAGTACGCCGAGGATTACCACCCAGAGAATGATCTTGCCCCAGTTTACGCTGGTACCGGAAGATGTATGCTCAACAGACGGTTCGGCCACACGGTTTTTAAAAACCGGTTCTTCTTCCGCACGTTTCAGAAATTTCAGTGCAGGAAGGGCTGGCGGCGTGTATTGAATATTCGGATCTGTAACGAAATTGATGCGGTCATTTACATAAACAAATTTCCCGATTGCAGGAATGATCACTTCTTTCCCCTGCTGCAACTGAGCTTTAGATTCAATGCTGAATTCACGCAGTGTATTAGCGGCTTTAGAAATACTGATCTGTTCGTTGGTTGCGATGAAATTAGCCAGGTTGTCGTCAATAGAACCCGTGGGCGTCAGCACTACTTCATACTTAGGTGCCTGAAGCTCGGCGCCGTCGTATGCTGCAGGTTTCTTACGCAACTCCAGGTTCCCGAGTCCGTGAATGTAGCAGAAGTTGTTCTTGAAAAGAAAGAGTCCTATATATTTTGCAATGTCCATGCGTACTTTAAAATTGGGCCTAAATTAAGCATTAGCCCGCAATAAAAGATTAACCATCCGTTTAAAAATTTAAACAGAGTGGTGGTAATTAAAATTTGAACCGGATCCCGCCAAATATGTTGAATCCATAAGAAGTATAACCGAGCCAGCGTTCATTTGCATTATTCAGCAGATTGTTGATTTGCAGGAATACCGACAATCTGGGGATAATCTGGTATTCTGCACCGCCGCCAAGATCAAATACACCTTTCAGTTTGGTGGATTCATTATTGGTATTTACCGCGTAAATATGATCGAGTACATATGTATAAGCGGTAATGGTCAGTTTTGGAATAGGGCGGAACATCAGATCTGCTCTCAGACGTACGCCCGGTTCCTGCCATACGTGTGCTCCGGTAGAATTGTAGAAATTATACCAGGTCCCGCTGAATCCCACTGCAAAGTTGTTACTGATCTGATAGCGGAGATTCGCCTGCAGGCTAATCGCATTTACCTTGTTTTCATACAGTACGGAAAATTGTTTTTCGTCGCTGTAATTATTCATAAACATCGGCAGATTGCGGTATGTCCACCAGCTGAGGCGTGCAGAGACCGTAATATGGTGCCCGATATTGGTTTGGGCGCTACCGTACAGTTCATCCGTTCTTGTCTGGCGGATTGTGTTGCCGTTGTTATTGTAAATATCCGTAATGCTGATGTATGGATTCTTGGTTGCCAGTTGTTCGAATGTGTTTTGGATCAACGAAGCAGACCAGCCGGCGCCAAAGCCAATTTGTGAGGATGGCAGCGTGTAGTGCAGTCCGATATCCGGCAGCAGGTAAGTGATATTTTTTGCAAAAGTCGGGTAGAGGCCCAGATTTGCGCTGAAGTTATTCTTATGGTAGAACGCTGCAGGTGTAACCTGGAAATAGTTATTGCTGACACTATGATCGTCAACGCTTAGCTGTGCAAATTTGCCTACCAGTCCCAGCTGTATGCGGAATGAGGTATCGAAATCTTTGCTGAACGGCACATTCAGGTTAATGCTTCTTTCCGGAGAAAGTTTATGCCCATCGGCTACATTATTTGCAGTGAATACGCCGGCCGATACTTCCGGATGGTAGTTTAGTCCCCAGGCAAGTGGCTGGTTATTGTACATATCTACCTCAGCACCGAATTTGTAATAAATCTGCTGCACGTCTGATTTGGTATATTCAACCAGGTCGTGGTTATAGCCATACCAGCTATATTGATTGCGATAACCTTCAAAGCCGGCGTGCCAGTTATTTTTCTGTTTGTACAAAGTTCCCTCAGCTTCCAGTCCGGTCTGTGCACTGTTCTGGTTGTCGATATTTCCCGATTGCGATAAATGATGCACATGAATCGCTGTTGCGAAATTTTCGCCTTTCAGACTGCCGATACCTGCATCGAGATATATCGTTTTCAGATTGCCCAGACCAAATTTAATATAGTTGGCAAACGGATCATGCGTTGTGTCTTTGCCAAGCGCCAGCGGTTTGAGCGGCAGCGAATGGTAAGTAAAAAACAACGTTTGCGCCGGAACTGTATAGGTATACGCCGGGCGACTGGTATCAGCCGGTGGCAGCGCTGGTGCAAATTCAGGCTTTGGCGCCTGTTTTACTACCGGCTTATACGATTGTATCACCTCGATCGTGGTGCTTTTGATCGTAGTGTCTTTATTGCCGGCCTTCTGAGCGGCTGCGCTGCCCGAAATAGCCAGTAATGCTATATAAAGAGAAATGTGTTTTGCCTTCATGCTCATCAAATGTTTATTCTTCCGACAGTTTGCTTTGTTTCTTTTCCAGTGCTTTTAAAGCTTCCAGTTTTTTGGTTGCTTCTGCCTTTAGTTCCGCATTCTTTGTATTCTTTACAATGCTTTGCAGCGTTGCTTTTGCATTGAAATAGTCTTTTTCTTTTACAAGGATGTCCGACAACAGAATGTACGATTTCACGATCCAGTAATCGTTACCTGCAGATTGCTGGATGTTTTGTCCGGCAGCATTTTCAGCATCTTTCAGTTTGTTTTGCTGGAGCAGTATTTCCGCAATATGGTAGCGGGACTCTGCAGCGACTGCACTGTTTTTAGCGGAAGCAAGCTGCTGGTAAAGTGGTAAAGCCACGTCTACATTGTTTTGCAGCATCAGACTTTGTGCTTTGTAGAAAGTCGCTTCTGTCGTCAATGCTTCGTTACCTGTTGCCACGGATTGCAGCGTGTCGGCATATAAAGCAGCCGTCGGATAGTCTTTCAATCCAAAGCTTGATTGCAGCATACCGCTATAGGCAATTTGCAGATTTTCCTGCGTCATTGCCGTATTACGGAACAATTGGAAATCGCGGAGCGCTGTGGCGAAATCTCCGGTTTGCAATGCCAGTGCGGCTGCTCTGCGGGCGCTGTTTTCGGAATATTCGCTCCAGCTGGCTGCCAGTACTGCATTGTACTCATTGATCGCCGATTTGTAATCTTTCAGCTGCGCATGGCTTTCTGCCTTATAATAATGTGCTTTTACAGCAAAGGCGCCATTCGGATATGTTTTCAGGTATTGTTCAAAAGACTGTACCGCCTTATCGTACTTGGCTGAAGCAAACTGAGCTTCACCAGCTGCGTAGAACGTGGAGTCGAGGCTATTGGCGTCGGCTGCAGGCAGATTGTTGTCTTGCAGCATCTGCGCATAAGCCGCCGGCTGGTTGTTTTCGATATACAGACTTTTCAATGCTTCCAGCGCGGCACTTCGTTCTTCAGACGAAGGGTAATCCGTTACCACGTGACGGTAAGCGTCGATTGCCTTGTCGTCGGCGTCCAGCTGCTGATACGCGAAGCCAGTTTTGATCCAGGCTTTGGCTGCGAACTTCTGACTCGCCGGTGGCGTTATCAGTGGCTGCAGCATGGTAATGGCCTGCTGATATTTATTATTGTCAATCTGCGTTACTGCAATTTCATAACGTGCGTCGTCGGCATAAGCCGATGCCGGCGTGCGGTTTATCAGCGATTGCAACAGATTGATCTTATCGTTGTCTTTATCCTGCAGACCTAAAAGGATTGCTTTCTGGAAACGTGCGTAATCAACATCGGTTCCGTTGGCGGCAATTACTTTATCATAAAGTGCAATGGCTTGTCCATATTGTTTGCGCATAAACGCGGCGTCGGCTTCGCGAAGCACAGCGGTGCCGGCGATTGCCGATGAATAATTGTTGCCGGTTTTCTGAGCTTTGGCAAAATAATCTTGCGCTGCCGCAAAATCTTCCAGTTTCATCGCTGCATAACCCATATTGAGATAAGCATGCTGCGGTGTAGCAGGAGAACTGATATAGGCTGCGCGATTGGCCGCATCTGGTTTGCTCAGATATGCCTGCGAATAATTGATTGCTTCCTGGAAACGTTGATTGCGGTAGGCAATATCGCCCTTCCAGAAGTTAGCGGCAGCAAGGTATTGTGGGTCTTCTGCCTGTTCGGTAGAAGTGCTCAGTAGTTGGTCGGCACTGGTGTAATCACCATTTTGCATTTGCTGCATTGCATAGCCATAAGCTGCTTTTTGCAACACACGACGGTAGTTGGCATCGTGGTTCGGCACATTTTGCAGTAT
>NZ_QKTW01000022.1:247392-340529 GCF_003236175.1 Taibaiella soli
TCAGCAGGTCTGAGAACAAAGTTTTGGCTTCGCTCGCATATGGCGACTGCGGATAATCGGTGAGTAACTGGCGCAGACGCATTGTCGCTTCATCCGGGTAACCTTGTTCATAAGCCAGCTTGCCTGCCAGCAGTAACGATGCTTCTCTTTGACCTGCGTTAAAATTCAGGTCCGCACAGGTTGAAAATGCGCTGCGGGCACTTTTCTTATCGCCCGTTTTCAGATAGCAGTCCCCAAGCAGATACATGGCTGTTTGTCCCAGCGAATCTTGTGTGCCCGACAAATCCTTCAGCGAAGTGATGGCGTTTTTATAATTATTCGTCTGGTAGTAACAGTAGGCAATTTCATACAGTTCTTCCTTACGGATTTTCGTGCTGTTGTTATAATAATGCTCGAAATAAGGAAGGGCTTCGGCAAATTTTTCCTGTTCAAACAAACATTGCCCGGCGAGCAAATGAAGCTCGTTGTCGTAATACAGTTTCTCCGGGCGTTTGATCAGGCGGCGTGCTTCATCGAGTGCTTTTTGTTTGTTGCCCATGAAATAATAAATCTCAGCAACATAATAGGGCACTATGTTTTTATAATCGGGCAATTCTGCGATGCGCTGAAAGCTTTTCAATGCGCCTGCATAATCACCTTTATTGTACGCCAGCAAACCGTAATAATAGTTACCTGCATTGGTGTATTTCCCGTCTATTTCCTTAATGGTAGCAAATAATGGTTCCGCTTTATCAAACTGACGACTGTTGAAGTAGCAGTACGCCAGTTCAAATTTTGAGTCCGCGATTTCACGGTTGCTCAGGTTAGCGATCGAGGCAGATTCGTAATAAGGAATGGCCTCAGTCAGTTGCTCGTGGCGGAAATAATATTGCGCCAGCGCAAAAGATACACGTTCCTTATAAGCGGGATTGGCCGTTTGATCAACAAAGCTTTTCGCAGAATCCACACCGTGCGGCGCATTTATTTTCAGCAAAGACAAAGCCAGGTAATACTGTGCTTTATCCTTTTCAGTCATAGAACGCGTACTAACCGGATTGAATTTCGCACCGAGAAACTTCGCTGCCGATTGTGCTGCTACTGCATAGTTGCCTTGCTGATATTGCTCTTCTGCGAGTGTAAGCCACCGCGGATTCACCAGTTCGGGATGGTGTATTTGAGCCGAAGCCTGGCTGCACAACAGTGTCACCACTGTAATACATGCCAGGCTCCGTTTTATGGATAGTCTTTGTCTTAAGTTCATTCTTTAGTTTCCAATATTAAAAATTCCATGTCACGTTGATACTTGGGAATATAGGCAATTGGTAGATACGTGTGTTGTCGAGACGGTTTACATAGAAAATGTTGTTA
This sequence comes from Taibaiella soli, assembly GCF_003236175.1. GTDB lineage: Bacteria > Bacteroidota > Bacteroidia > Chitinophagales > Chitinophagaceae > QKTW01. The sequence goes on from NZ_QKTW01000022.1 coordinate 248,740, forward strand.
CGGTCGTACACGTTTGTAATAGCGAAAGTAGTTTCCAGATTAGAACGTTTGTTCAGATAGAATCTTCTTTTTGCAGAAATGTCCATACGATGGTACCAGCTCAGACGTCCGCCGTTAATATCATTAGCATAAAGTATGCCAATTGGTCCGTTTTGTGTATTTGTGTTTGTACCAATACCGCCGATAGTAGGGTTGCCGTTCTCGAAGAAGCCCTGTGTCTGCGTGAATGGGAACGGAGAGCCTATGTTGTAACGAATAGACAAATCCCAGTTTTTCTTTTTACCAGCAGTGTAAGCACCAAGTAAGTTGATGTTGATACGGCGGTCGAACGGAGGAGGGTAGTTTTGAATCTGACCATGATCGTCTACAGATTGGTATTGGATGTGCTGATAAGAAACAACGCCCCAAAGGTAAATGCGTTTGTAACTGTATTTAGCAGAGAGATCCACACCATAAGCTTTACCATTTGCACCTGCGAAATCAGGATCTTCAGGAGTGTTTTTATTTCTGTTCAGTTCAATTAAAGTCGTGAAGTCTTTCATCCACGGTTCCAGATTCAGTTCCACTCTGTTGATGTCTACTTCAACACCGCCGAGTACGTGGTAAGCTCTTTCAAGGTTAGATTTCAGTACATCGCCGTCAGGAGTTTTGATTTCCTGATCCGGGCTCAGCAGGAAGCCTGTAAAGAAGTTTACGATATCGCGGTCGTTTTTGGTGCTGATAATATTCTGCGTATAGATACCACCTGCTGCTTTCAGACGAACATTTTTAGAAACGTTGTATTTCAGACCGAGGCGTGGCTCCGGAGAAATTTTAGAAATAGAAGAATAGTACATCAGGCGCAAGCTCGGTTCAATGATGAGTTTATCATTGAAGTTTTTGCGGAATACAGCGTAAAGTGCACCTTGGGTACTACGACGATCGAGGGTGGTGTTGACGTTTGAAGAATTGATATAATCAAGCGAAGTGTGATAACCGCTTACTTCTACACCATATTTGATAAGACTGTAACCTGGCAGGAAGTAAGAGAAGTCGATTGCACCTTCGAAGCCATCGATACCGCTGTTGCGTGTACGGAAGTTAGCTTCGTCGTAGTCTACGTAGTATTTTGAATAAGCAAATTTACCGCTGATCAATGCGTCTGAGTTACCCGGGGATACCACAAAATTCGTACCACCACCAACTGCATTCCAGTGGAAAGCAGCGATTGAAGAGTCGGTATTAGGGTAGAACATTTTTGATTTATCATCAAAGTCAAAACCGAAAAGGTTTAGTTTACTACCGTTTGAACCGCTGAACGTCAGTTTACCGTAAAGATCTGTAAAGCTGTAAGGGAGACCGCTTTTGAAAGGTTCGCCCAATCCGCTGTATAATGCAGTAGAAGTCTGATCGAGGTACGAGTGTTTTACAGAAAGGAGGAATGTAGTAGCACCGCCATCTTGTGATTTTGGTTTCACCAGCGGACCTTCAAGCATAGCGCGCGCCATGATCGGAGATACCGATACTTTACCGGAAAGATTATTTCTGTTACCGTCTTTGGTGCGGATATCGAGGATCGCAGAAGTACGGTTACCATATTCAGCGTTGAAGCCTGCAGTCATTACGTCCACACTGCGGATCGCATCTGTTTCGAAAACAGAATACAGGCCGATAGAGTGGAATGGGTTGTAGATGGTAACACCATCCAGCAGGATACCTGTCTGAGAAGGTGAACCACCACGGATATAAAGCTGACCACCCTGGTCGCCGGTAAACACAACACCCGGAGTTACCTGCAGGAACTGTGCGATATCCGGTTCACCACCGGCGCTCGGCAATAATTTCATTTCGCGCGGCGTGATGGTCATAGAACCTGCCTTGATCTGTGTGATCTGTTCTGTTTTGTGAGCAGAAATCGTTACGTCTTTCAGTTGACGATCCGTATGGCTCACGTACAGTTTTTTGGTTTCAATTTTATCACGAGTGATCGTAATCGTAGCGCGTGCTGTATCGTAGCCAATTACTGTAGTGAAGATGGTATAAGTACCTTCAGGCACCTGACGGATGGAAAAGTAACCGTTCAGATCCGTTTGCACACCGATTTTGGTACCTTCTAAAAATACGTTGGTGTAGATCATGGGTTCACCGGTACTCTTGTCGTAAACGAAACCTTTAATAGTTCCTGTTTGCGCAAAAGCCGCTACAGTAAAAGCAAAGAACAGTATGGCCATTAAGCCAAAACGTTTCAGCATACAGATACGAGTTTTAATGAATTGAGTATAAAACAGTCTTGATCAGGTCGTTTCAACTTTTTCAAGGACGAACAAAGATAGGAATTACAACATAGCAGCAAAACCCCTGCATATAGTTTTTAGTAACGTTGGTTTATTTTACCGTAATATGATATTTGCTACCTTCATGCATGGTTGTGAAACGGTTGGCGCATTTGCTGGTTGAATGCAGCCGTTTTCTATTTCCGGATGTGGATATCTTTTAAGTAAAATGGGTCTTTCCCAAAAATAAATTCTGCGACCAACCGATGAAAATATTTTCTGCAGAACAGATACGCGCCTGCGATGCTTACACCATACATGCGTCAGGCATACGTTCCATCGATCTTATGGAAAGAGCGGCGGTAAAAGCCGTTGAGTGGCTGACTGCACGTTTTGATACCAATACTTTATTTGTCGTATTATGTGGTGCGGGCAACAATGGTGGCGACGGACTGGCCATTACACGTTTGTTGCACCGGCAGGGTTATGGCGCCAAAGCGTTTCTGCTAAAACATGCCGAGCATTTTTCTGCTGACTGCTTTGCCAATCTGCAACGGCTACAGCAAACAGGTACGGATCTGGTAGAATTGCTAAGTCAGGGCATGTTTATTACGGACATTCCGCCACACATAATTATTATAGATGCGATACTCGGTACTGGGTTGAATCGTCCGGTCGAAGGCTGGCTTGCTGATTTTATACGTCATGTAAACCAACTGCCGAATCGTAAAGTCGCAATTGATACACCGAGTGGTTTGCCTGCAGATACTGTTCCCGTAAAAGAAGCGGCTGTGGTACAGGTGAAAGAAACGCTGAGCTTTCAGTTTTATAAAAGGAGTTTTCTGCACCCCGAAGGTGGTCGTTTTGCAGGAGACGTGCATATTCTGGACATCAATTTAGATTCATCTTTTATTTCCTCCACGCATACTAGTTATGAAACTATCGATGATGTCAGGCAATGGTATGAGCCGAGAAATCCATTTGCGCATAAAGGAACATTCGGTAGCGCGCTGATGATTGGCGGCAGTTATGGAATGATTGGAGCAATCGCGTTAGCAACGCATGCCGTGCTGAGGAGTGGTGCGGGGAAAGTGCGCGCACTGATTCCACAATGTGGGTATGAAATTATGCAGACTGCAATCCCTGAAGCAATGTGTGCAACTTCAGGGGAAGGTTGTCTTACAGAAATTGGCGGCTGGGAAGGTATGCAGGCCATTGGTATTGGTCCGGGTATTGGTACCGATCCCACCACAGTGGAAGCATTTACTTCTTTTCTCGAAGCCTGTAAGCAGCCATTGGTCATTGATGCCGATGCTTTAAACATTCTGGCAAAACATGCTGATCTTTTAGGTAAAATTCCCGCAGGTAGTGTACTCACGCCACATCCCAAAGAATTTGAAAGGATGTTTGGCGCTGTACCAGATTCGATGGCGCAGGTGGAACATGCGCGTGCGCAGGCAATGCGTTACAATATTTCTATCGTATTAAAAGGACATCATACCGCTGTAATTACGCCGGAAGGTGCATGTTGGTATAATCTGACAGGAAATGCAGGAATGGCCACCGGTGGTAGTGGAGATGTGCTTTGTGGTCTTATTGCAGGATTAATGGCGCAAGGTTATGAGCCAGATGTCGCTGCAATCATGGGCGTATATGTACATGGTAAAGCAGGTGATCTGGCAGCAGCGGCTTTAAGCCAGGAAGCGATGATTGCAGGAGATATTATTAATTATCTCGGGAATGTTTTTTTGGAAATCGCCGATGGTCGATTTTTATGATGAATGGTCAACCGCCGAAGCCAAAATTTGAGTGATCAGTCTTGAGTGCGCCGCATCTTGGCCTCTTATGCGCCTTCGTGGGAAATGTTCGCAACCTGCGCTACTGTTGAGTGAGAACGCGGTTGCGGGGTTGCTTTCAGTCCTTTCAGTCCAATCATTTTATTTTGCTGACGATCCCAGACTTTCAGTTTCAGACAAGCAACAATATCCGAAGGAGAGAGCGAAGTTGTTTTTGCAGTTTGCAATTCTACGATATTGCGCATTGCTTCAGGCAAGCGGTAAAACGGAATGCGAGCATTCAGGTGATGAATATGGTGGTAGCCGATATTACCGGTAAACCAATTCATCGCAGATCCCATTACCATATAGCTGGAAGATTCCAGTGCAGCCTTTTCGTAAGCCCAGTCTTTATTGGAATAGAATGTGACGCCAGGGAAATTATGTTGCGCATAAAACAGGTATGCACCGATCGCGCATGCAATCGTAAACGGAAGCGCAATGCAAAAGAACCAGGCCTGCCAGCCGAAAAAATAAAATAATGCAACAGACGCTGCGGCATGTAATACCAGTGCAATTAATGAATCAAAATGACGGCGAGGACTACTGATAAAGGAAGCCACACACATGCCCACTACAAACATAGACAAATAGCCAAATGCAATAGTAAGTGGATGACGCACAGCCAGGTAAGCTCGACGTTCTCCTTTCGACATTGACATAAATTTCTCCTTCGTAGCAACCGGATAGGAACCGATGCTGGCGCTGAAGAGTTTTGAATTATGCTTGTGGTGATGATCGTGAGAGCGTTTCCAGATGTTTTTAGGCGCAAGAATGTAGATGCCGAAAATGGTCATCAGTATATTTGCTAACACTGATTTGTTTAGAATAGTATGATGCAGATAATCATGGTAGATGATAAATGCACGTACCATCACAAGTCCGGCTAGTATACTGCCGGCCAGTTTCGCGAAGATATTGGGCACAAAAAAAGTAAATACAAGCAGTCCAGTCAGCAGAACGAACGTTGTGATCAGTTCCCCCCAGCTTCTTTTTCTGTCTTCTTTCGCGAAGGCTTTTGTTGATAAAATGAGTTGTTTGCCTGCTAACATTATTGTGCTACTTGTGCTTGAGTCTGGTTAGTAATTCGTTTGTGTTTCCATCTGCGATGCGACCAAAGCCAGGTTTCAGGCTGGGCGATGATGTCTTTTTCCAAACGTCGGGTATAGCGTTCCGAGATTTCTCCTTCAGCAGTATTTTTTGGTTCCGCTACCAGCATCTCAGCAAAAATTTCATAGTAACCTCTTTTTATTTTCTTCACCTGTGCATACACAACAGGGTAGTTTAGCTTTTTGGCAATTTTCTCTGTACCCAGAAACACTGGTGTATCTTGATTGAGAAAAGTAGTCCAGTAAGCATTATTAGGTTGTGGTGTTTGGTCGGCGATAAATGCGGTAGCATTCAGTTCATTTTTATTCGCCACCATATCTTTATAAGTATCGCGCATTGCAATCAGTTTTGTGCTGAAGCGGGTGCGCATTTTATAAATCAGACCGTTGAATTTTTTATTGGTCAGCGGATGGTAAATAACATAAAGTTGTTGTTTACACTCCAGACTGAATGTATTGCCTGCCCATTCCCAGTTACCCTGATGACCCATCGCCAGAATGATATTCTGCTTGTCCGCTGCCAGCTGATCAAAAAGCGCTTTTGCCTCCGGATTGAATTTACAGTGGCGCAGCATTGCTTTCTTCGAAATCGTCAGCGTTTTGAAAGTTTCCAGGAAAAGATCACAAAGATGTCTGTAGAATTTTTTGCAGATCAATTGTAGCTCTGCTTCCGATTTTTCGGGGAAAGCATTCCGCAAATTGCCGATCACCACTTTTTTACGGTAGCCGAAAACGCGATAAATAAGAAAATAGAAGAAATCAGATTTAATGTACAATAGCCCAAACGGAACTGCCGAAAGCAAGTATATAAAAGGTAGCAGCAAATAATAAAAGAACGCGGACAAACTTTCGTGTTATATGTGAAGGCTAAAGATAATTGACAGCGGTTACTTTTTTTGTCAAAAGATTGTTATATCGATTTCATTCTCAATATATTTTTATTAATAATCTATATAAGCCTGGCCATTTATTTATTTATCCACGTTATTTCAAGCCCGGAATTTAGAGCAAATAAGGCAAATCAGATGTCTGGAATTGAAAACCCGGACATAAAAAAGACCACCTTTTGAGTGGTCTTTTCAATCATATTGCCGGTTACTTAACCGAGATATACTTTCAGTGCATTGCTGTAACGTGCTTTCTGCAAACGCTTGATAGCACGTTCTTTGATCTGGCGGATACGTTCTTTGGTAAGATCATATTTTTCGCCAATTTCTTCGATTGTCGGGCCGTCGTCACCTTCCAGACCGAAATAAGCTGCAAGAATTTCAGCTTCACGGACACTCAGTGATTTCAGTATACGGCGGATTTCAGCGCGAAGTGAATCTTTCATTACGTCTTCGTCTGTATCTGCGCTACCTTCCAACAGATCGCCCATTGCTACGTCTTCCGCTTCGTGTACCGGAGCGTCAAGCGAAGTGTGACGGGTATTGCTGGTAAAGATATTTGTGATTTCAGTTTCACTCATATCCAGGATGTCTGCCAGTTCTTCAGTTGAAGGCTCGCGTTCGTGTTCCTGCTCAAAAGCGATAAATGCTTTATTGGCTTTATTATAAGTACCAATTTTATTCTGTGGCAGACGAACAAGACGACCTTGCTCTGCAAGCGCCTGGAGGATGGATTGGCGGATCCACCACACGGCGTATGAGATAAATTTAAAACCTTTTGTTTCGTCGAAACGTTGTGCCGCTTTAATTAAACCTAAGTTACCCTCATTAATCAAGTCACTCAAAGACAACCCCTGGTGTTGGTACTGTTTTGCTACAGAAACCACAAAACGAAGGTTTGCTTTTACCAGTTTTTCCAAAGCACGCTGGTCATTCATACGAATACGCTGAGCCAGAGTGGTTTCTTCTTCGGGAGTAATCATAGAAATCTTGCTGATTTCCTGAAGGTACTTTTCAACCGCCTGAGAGTCCCTGTTGGTAATCTGGGTGGCAATTTTTAACTGCCTCATAGAATATTAATTTAATTTAAATATAGTTTCTTTCTTTAATAAGACAAAGAACATCGTTAATAAGTTTGATTAATTCTTCATCTTTTGCACTTAATTAACATACTGCAAAAATTATTCCAAAGATTTTGGTAGTATGTGAATTTTTTCTGAAATTTCCGCTCTTTAACGTGAAATCCGCCTCCAGTAGTATTCCCCGGTTCATGCGATTTCTCTATATGGCTATAGAATGGCGTAGTTTTTTGATTTTTTGTCAGTTACTACACAAAGCTATACCGTATATGCCAAAAATGCTACCTTTGCGCACATCTTTTGTCAACCTTTAACATTTTTATGCAGAAAGATCTGTATCAACACCCGGATTATTATTTGCTCGATGAACTTTTGACAGACGAGCACAAATTGATTCGTGACGCTGTTCGTGCTTACGTTAAAAAGGAAATTTCCCCGATTATCGAAGACTACGCTCAAAGAGCAGAATTCCCAAAACAAATTATTAAAGGCTTAGGCGAACTCGGCTGTTTCGGTCCGTTCGTGCCACAGGAATATGGCGGTCCTGGCCTGGATTATATCTCTTACGGTATTATGATGCAGGAACTGGAACGCGGTGACTCCGGTATCCGTTCTACTGCTTCTGTACAAGGTTCTTTGGTTATGTATCCGATCTACACGTACGGTAGTGAAGAGCAGAAAAAGAAATACCTGCCAAAACTGGCTACTGGTGAACTGATGGGCTGTTTCGGCCTGACTGAACCAAACTTTGGTTCTAATCCGGCTGGTATGCTCACTAATTTTAAAGACGCTGGCGACCACGTAATTCTGAACGGTTCTAAAATGTGGATTTCCAACGCGCCTTTCGCTGATATTGCGGTAGTTTGGGCAAAAAACCCAGAAGGCAGAATCCAAGGTCTGATCGTTGAACGTGGTATGGAAGGCTTCACTACGCCTGAAACGCATGGTAAATGGTCACTTCGTGCGTCTGCTACAGGTGAACTGGTATTTGACAACGTAAAAGTTCCGAAAGAAAATATCCTGCCAAACGTAATCGGTCTGAAAGGTCCTTTGGGCTGTCTGTCCAGCGCACGTTTCGGCATTGCTTGGGGTGCTCTTGGTTGTGCGATGGATTGCTACGATACGGCTCTGCGTTATTCTCAGCAACGTATTCAGTTCGATAAACCAATTGGTGCTTTCCAGCTGACACAGAAAAAACTGGCGGAAATGATCACTGAGATCACGAAAGGTCAGTTGCTGGTTTGGCGTTTAGGTGTGCTGCGCAACGAACACCGCGCTACACCTGAACAAATTTCTATGGCAAAACGTAACAGCTGTGAAACGGCGATCACCATTGCACGTGAGGCTCGTCAGATCCTCGGTGGTATGGGTATTACCGGCGAATACAGCATTATGCGCCATATGATGAATCTGGAGTCGGTGATTACTTACGAAGGTACACACGATATTCACCTGCTGATCACTGGTCAGAGCGTGACAGGTTTCAATGCTTTTAAATAGGCTCAAAGCCTAACGCTTAACGGCTAGCCTGCTTGTGTTATCGTTCTGATTTCCTTCTGGCGAAAAAATGCTAACGTTTCTGGGTTCTTGCAAAAGCATAAGAAGCGAAGGCTGTAAGGAGCGGTCTCACTTAATAGAAATAATGAAAAATGGTCCCGACAAGAACGTCGGGACCATTTTTGTTTTTTCAATGGTTTAAAGTAAAACGGTCAGACGACTCAAAGTCGTCCGACCGTTTTGTGGTATATTTTACTCGCGCTGAGATTCCATCCTTTAGGATGGGTTAGGGAGGTGACTATTTTCTTTTCGGAGGAATATTCACGCCGAGACTTAAAATCATTTCATACGTGCCAAAAGCTTGTCTTGCCTTGCCTTCGTAAATTTTCAGGCCGGAGTAGCGGGCGTAGTCCAGCTTGTTAGAATATTCGAGATAAGCATAGCGCCAGAACGTTGCACGGATACAGCCTTCGATGCCGGTATTCCAACCACCTAATTGGAAATGCGGGTCGTTTGGTTTACCGAAGAAACTATTTTCTACGTGCGGTACTACCGGGCCAACACCTACTTTACCCAATGCATCGATTTGAATGCGCTGTTTTTTGTCGGCGTAAAAATGCCAGCGTTTTACCAGGTTGATCAGGAAGAAATTCGCACCATTATTTAAATAATAGTAGAAGCCGTTTTCATTACTGAAACGAACAGTGGTGTCCACTTGTTTATCGCCCAGTTTGCCCTTTACACGTACATCCTGGTCTTCCGCAATGATGTATTTAGTGTGGTCAAAGTTCAGCTCGATGCCCCAGCCTTTTTCATCATCGATCATGTAGCCGATACGATAGTTGTATTGCGGAATAGTGAGCTGTTGGTTGAATACGCCCTGGTCCCAGCCTTTATGGTCATGCGCATTCACTTTTACCATCTGATAGTCATTGTTCAGATCAGGTTGTTTCACCTTCACCGTGCTTTTCGTATACCATTCCGTATTATAACCCCATGAAAAATAAAAGCTGTGTTTTTTCTTTTTAGCGGGGGTAGAAAGGCCTGGAGTAGAAGCCGCTGTAGAAGCCGTTGTTTGCGCTTCAGACTGCAGGGAAAAAGCAGCACAAAGCAAAAGAAGTAAATATTTTTTCATAAAAATGGTTGCTGAAATTGCGGCGCAAAGGTAATGTTTAATGCGATAATGCGACAATTTCAAAATGCTATATGAATGTGGGAATGCGTTTAATGTGGCAAATGCGTTTTTCACATGTTTGATGCTTGGTCATGATGAATCATTTTATAGATTCATCACATTCCCTGTATTTTAAAGGCAGTTTATTTAATCGCACCTTTGCATAAACACATTCATCACATTGCCCACATTAAAAAAGAGCCTTTCGGCTCTTTTTTATATGATTTCTTCAGTAAAGACAATTCCGTGATGTTTCAGTTCATTGAGCACCGGACGGTATACAGCCGGCATGCTTGGAATTAAAACACCTTTCGGCGGATCGATGGTTTTGGCGAGGATCATGCGTGCGAGAATACCCATTGGCAGCCCTACTGTTTTGGCCATCGCCGAGAATTCACGGTCGTCACCTTTAATTACCATGGTGCTCAACAGTGTGGTTTTTTGATTACGGTGTAAATATTCTACCTCGTGCTGCATTACAACCATGTCTTTTTCTGTCGGTCCCATTGCCCATTTGCTTTGCAGCAGATCAAGCATGATATCGGCAGATGAAAACTGTCCCTGCTTTAGTAATGTACCGTCGAAAAGACCCAGCCATTGCAGCATTGAGATGATTTTGTCGGTTGGCTGAATGTTCAATTTTTCAGCGATATATTCAACCAGTGATTGCGCCGAAGTTTTATAACCGGTTTTGTTGCCCAGCCATTGTGCATAGGTTACATCTGTTGTGTCAAATGTATCCGTTTCGCTTGTCAGTCCCAGGTTAATGATCGCCTGCCAACCCTTGCAGAAATCAGGGTAGCGCAGGGTAGCGCGGATAAAAGTTTTGATATCCGGAACATCGTAGAGATCGAGATAGCGCAGCGAATCGCGGTTAGGATAATACGCCAGTGAGCCAAGTCCGTTTACCTTGATTTTTTTATTGTTTTCGAAGATGTGCTCGTATGGCACTTCAACGATTTTATTATTCTGAAGGAACTTCGCTCCGCCGAGGCCGGCGGTAATGATATTGCGGGGATTCCAGCTGAATTTATAATGCCACGGATTATCGTCGTTTTCAGGGGCAACCAGCCCGCCACAGTATGATTTGAACGAGGTGATGGTTGCTGTAACGCGCTGAATGCTGTGGATGATCTGATTAGCCGTCATGTGATCAATACCTGGATCAAGGCCCATTTCACACATAAACATCAGTCCGGCGTCTTTTACCGCCTGGTGCATTTCTTTCATTTCCGGAGAAATATAAGAGGATGTGATCAGGTTCTTTTTAAATTGCAGACAGTCCTTTGCAAGATGAATGTGCAAATGCGGCGGCATCAGAGATACCACAATATCTGCTTCCTCCACCAGTTTCTGGCGTTGCGAGGCATCGGTGATATCAATCACGGCCATTTTCGCGTGTGGGTGCTTCTGTATTTTTTCTGCGATAGCATCCGCATTACCGTCCGCTACTGTAATTTGCCATTTGTTTCGGGAAGCATGAGAAAGCAAGTAATGGATCAGGTAAGTAGACGATTTTCCAGCGCCTGCTACTAAAATTTTAGACATACATTATTTGATCTATGACAATAAGGGGTTATGAATTAATTCATTCATAAGCAACCCAAAAATAGAATAATTATGCAGGATACCAAAAGCGGCTCAAATACAGAAATTATATTATAATATTAATTATGGCTTATATCTGGCACAAACAAAATCTCGAAACGGATTCGCTCAACCTGCTGCGTAAAGGTACGATGGCAGAATGGATGGAGATTTCTTTTTCTGAAGTTGGTGATGATTATTTAAAGGCCACCATGCCTGTTGACGATCGAACACGACAACCATACGGCCTGCTGCACGGCGGCGCGTCTGCCGCCCTGGCCGAAACTATCGGAAGTGTTGCGTCTGCGGCGTGCATAGATCCCGAAAAGCAAATATGTGTTGGTATAGAAATAAACTGCAACCATATTAAAGGGAAAAAAGACGGCGTGGTTACTGCTACCGCAAAAGTGCTTCATCTCGGCGCTACCACGCATGTTTGGGATATTCGTATTACTGATGAGCAGGACCGGCTGGTGTGCATTAGCAGACTGACGGTTGCGGTGCTTGCTCGGAAAGGGAAGGCTTAATGCGATAATGGTAATGTGGCGGATGTGTTTAATGTGGAAAATGTGCCGGTCCGCGTTTGTTATGCATGTTAATGCGATAATGTTAATGTGGTGGATGTGTTTAATGTGAAAAATGTGCCTGTCCGCGTTTGTTATGCATGTTAATGCGATAATGGTAATGTGGTGGATGTGTTTAATGTGAAAAACGTGCTTGTTCGCGTTTGTAATGCAGGCACTGGAAAAATCTTGCTGACACGCGAGTGTTTGATATGGTTTTCTAGATTAATTTGAAAATATAACAATTTGAAGATTTGGAAATGAGTTTAAAAGTCAGATTTGGAAGAGCTGTGCGCCTTGCGCCTTAAGCTTTCAGCTATCCGTTTGGATTTTTGATCTTTTACTTTTGACTTATCCGCATTAACTAATTGTAATCAGCCCGTAAAACGTTATATTTGCAAGTCTTTTTAATGCCCGTTTATGGATCAAAACAACCAGGATTTAACACCTCAGGAATCGTCAAGTGAATCGAACAAGATTATCCAGGTAAATATTGAAGAACAAATGAAAACGGCCTACATCGACTATTCCATGTCGGTGATTGTAGGTCGTGCGTTGCCTGATGTACGGGATGGTCTGAAACCGGTACACCGTCGCGTACTTTTCGCGATGCATGAATTGGGTATCAATTTCAACAAGCCGCATAAAAAATCTGCCCGTATCGTGGGTGAAGTATTGGGTAAATACCACCCGCACGGTGACAGCTCCGTATATGATGCACTCGTACGTATGGCGCAGCCCTGGAGCCTCCGTTATACGATGATCGATGGTCAGGGTAACTTCGGTTCTCAGGATGGTGATGGTCCGGCAGCGATGCGTTATACCGAAGCACGCCTGCAACGTCTGGCAGAGAATATGCTGGAAGACATCGACAAAGAAACAGTTAACTTCTCGCTCAATTTCGATGACTCGCTCGAGGAGCCAACTGTGTTGCCTACCCGTATTCCGCAGTTGCTGGTAAACGGTTCTTCTGGCATCGCAGTAGGTATGGCTACGAACATGATGCCGCACAACCTTACCGAAGTAGTGGATGGTTGTATCGCATATATCGACAACAACGAGATTACGATCGATGAGTTGATGAAGTATGTAAAAGCGCCGGATTTTCCGACAGGTGGCATTATATATGGTATCGAAGGTATCAAAGCCGGTATGCATACCGGTCGTGGCAGGGTAGTAGTTCGTGGTAAAACCACGGTTGAGACCCTCAAAAACGGCAAAGAACAAATCGTTATTACAGAAGTGCCATATCAGGTAAGCCGCGATGCGCTGGCTGAAAAGATTGGTATGTTGGTGAATAATAAAATCATTGATGGTATCACACACGTTGCCAACGAATCCAATAAAGACGGTACCCGCCTCGTTGTGGAGCTTCGTCGCGATACGGTGGCGCAGGTAGTGATCAACCAGCTTTTCAAATACAGTGAACTGCAGACTTCTTTTGGTATCAACAACGTGGCGCTGGTAAATGGTCGTCCACGTACGCTGAATCTGAAAGACATGATCTCCGAATTCGTTGCTTTCCGTCATGAGATCGTTGTTCGCCGTACGCAATTCGAACTGCGTGAAGCGGAAAAACGTGCACATATCCTGGAAGGTTATCTTATTGCACTGGATCATCTGGATGAAGTAATCTCCCTTATTCGCAGCTCCGTAAATCCGGAAGAAGCGAAAACAGGTTTGATGACCAAATTCGGTATGACTGAAATTCAGGCAAAAGCGGTGCTGGAATTGCGTTTGCAACGTCTTACAGGTATGGAGCGTGATAAGATCCGCGAAGAACATGCTGAATTGATGAAGCTGGTAGCACATCTGAAAGAAATTCTCGCTAACGAGGGCATCCGTTTCCAGATCATTAAAGATGAACTGGAAGAAGTGAAGAAGAAATTCGGCGACGAGCGTAAATCAGAAATTCAATATCTCGCGAATGAAATGCGTATCGAAGATCTGATCGAAGAAGAGGACGTAGTTATTACGGTTTCTCACCTCGGTTATATCAAACGTACTTCAGTAGCTGAGTACCGCGCACAACGCCGTGGTGGCCGTGGCGCAATGGGTGGTCGTACCCGTGAGGAAGATTATATCGAACATCTGTTCGTGGCTTCTACACACCATACCTTATTATTCTTTACAGAAAAAGGCCGTTGTTACTGGCTGAAAGTGTATGAAATTCCGGAAACGGATAAAAACGCAAAAGGCCGCGCTATTCAAAATCTTATTCAACTGCCGCCGGATGATAAAATCCGTACGGTGATGGATATATCTAAACTTGATGACAAAGAATACGTGACCAATCACTGGATCATGCTTTGTACGAAGAAAGGTATCATCAAGAAAACATTGCTGGAAGACTTCAGTCGTCCGCGCTCTACAGGCGTCAACGCAATTACTATCCAGGAAGGCGACCAACTGCTGGATGCCTCACTGGTAGGCAAAGACAGCTTTATCATGATGGCTGTGAAATCCGGTCGCGCTATTTGTTTCGAAGAAGGCAAAGTGCGTGAAACAGGTCGTGGTGCAATCGGTGTTTACGGTATTGAGCTAGATGACGACAATGATGAAGTAATCGGTATGATCCGCATTCTGCACGAAGAGAAGAGCAGCAAGCAAATCCTCGTAGTTTCCGAAAAAGGTTTGGGTAAACGCACACCATTCCTTGAGGAGCTCGATGAAACAGCTTCTGACGAAGATAAAGCCAAAGCGATTGTGTTGGCGGACGAAGAAGGTAACGAAAAACGTTACGGACTTTCTTACCGTATTACCAACCGTGGTGGTAAAGGTGTAAAAACAATCAACATTACTGAGAAAACCGGTAGCCTGGTAGGTTTGCTGGCTGCAACAGAAAATGATGATCTGATGATCACTTGTAAGTCAGGTATCACCATCCGTATGAAAGTGGCTGATATCCGTGAGGCTGGTCGTGCGACGCAAGGTGTGAAGCTGATTAACCTCGACGAAGGTGATGAAATTGCTGCAATCGCACGTATCGATGAGCAGGAAGAAGAAACCAGCGAGAACGAAGAAGGCGGTGAAGGAACTGCTGAAAACGGGACAGAAACAACAGAAACAGAATAGTAATCTGGCTGTTAAATTTCAATGACAAGCGTTAAAAACAATGCATAACCAAAAAAAACTCCCATTTTTACAGTGGGAGTTTTTTTGAAAAAGCGAACCTGATAATTAAAATCCGAACTAAAAGATGAAAAAAGTACTTCTTGTTGCTGCCGGTTTAAGCATGAGCTTTATGGGTCTGGCACAAAAGAAAAACGTTACCACAGCTATTCAGGCTATGGGCCAGGGTGATCTCGATGAAGCACAAAAAGCAATCGATGCTGCCGTGCTGGATGAATCAACAAAGAATGACGAAAAAGCATGGATGACCCGCGGTGATGTATACCTGAAACTGATGGAAGCTGGTAAAGTTCCGCAGGACAAAGCGATTCAGGAAGCTGCCAATTCTTACATGAAAGTGGTGCAGATAAAACCTGATTACAAAACAGCGGATATGGATACACGTCTGCTTAATATCGCATCTAGCTATTATAATACTGGTATCACTGCTTATAACAACAAACAATATCCGGAAGCATATAATGCGCTGGAATTACCGGTAAAAATCCACGATCTGGATGGCGGCAAACGTTTCGCAGCTAATAAATCTTTCGATACAGTAGCTACGGAAGCTAACCGAGTAAGAGCTTACAGCGCTTTTTACGATAATAAATATGATGATGCAGCTATTATCCTGAACAAGCTGAAGGATAATCCAATCACTGAAGAACCGAACAATTACCTGATGCTGGCTGAAATCTATTCTAAACAGAATAATAATGCAGCGCTGATCAAAGCAATTGAAGAAGGCCGTAAAAAATATCCAAACGATGCAAATCTGCGTAACCAGGAATTGAACATCTATATTAAATCCGGTAAAACAGATGAGCTGATCAAAAAACTGGAAGATGCAGTTGCTGCTGAAAAAGACGATAAAGTAAAAGCAGAACTGTACTTCAACCTGGGTAATACCTATAATAATATGGCATTCCCTAAAGATGCAGCTGGTAAAGACATGGCAAAACCTGCCAACTATACTGATATGGTAGCAAAAGCAATTGCTGCGTACCAAAATGCGATCAAACTGGAGCCAACTAAAGCTGAATACCAGTATAATGCCGGCGCTGTTTACTTCAACCAGGCTACAGAAGTAAATAATAAAATGAATGCAATCACTGGTAACACAGCTGCAGACAACAAGAAATTTGATGATCTGAAAAAACAGCGTGATGGCTATTTCACGCAAGCACTGCCTTACCTCGAGCAAACATATAACTTGTTGGATGCTAAAGCTTCCAGCCTGAGCCAGGACGATAAATACACTTATCAGGCGTCTATGATGGCACTTCGTGAAATCTATTCACGTACAAGCCAATTAGATAAGGCAAAAGCGATGAAAGCAAAGATGGATGCTGCTAAATAATTAGTTGTGTTTAAATATGTTATAGATAGCCGCAGCGATGCGGCTATTTTTTTGCAGATATACATTGTTGCCAGTTTTTAGACGTACCTTTGCAAAAAATTTATCATTGGCAACGGCTCAAAAAATTAATATCGTAAAGTTTGCTCCTAAAAAGGGAGAAGGCTTTTATGACGTGTTGAAAGACAGGATTAACGCCTACTTTGAAGAGAATAAAGTTCAGACTTATGGAGATAGTTCCATGGTCTGGAAAACAATCATAATGGTTTCTCTATATGTAGCGCCTTATCTCGCGATGATTGCCGGCGTTGGCGCCAACAATCTGCTGGTGTTTTATGGCCTTTGGTTCCTCATGGGTGTTGGCATGGTAGGTATCGGTTGTGGCGTTATGCACGATTCTAACCACGATACTTATTCTGGTAATAAAGGGGTCAACAAATACATGGGTAAAATTATTGCCCTGGTAGGCGGTTATGAGCCAAACTGGCGCATCCAGCACAATATCCTGCACCATACTTACACAAATATCGAAGGTTTGGATCACGATCTGGACGCTGGTGTTTTCCTGCGTTTTTCTCCGCATTCCAAACATTACAAAATGCACCGTTTCCAGCATATTTATGCCTGGGTTCTTTACGGCTTGCTTACTTTGCAATGGGCAACGATTAAAGATTTCCGTCAGGTAATTCAATATGATAAGCTGGATCTCCTGAAAAAGGAAAAGTTGACATTGAGAAAAGCGTTACTTCAAGTAACTCTTTATAAAGTGATTTATTACGGTTACCTGTTCGTTATCCCGATTTTTGTTCTGGGTATGGCATGGCAGCATGTGTTGCTTGGTTTCGTGATCATGCACTTTGTCGGTGGTTTTTCACTGTCTGTGATTTTCCAGCTGGCACACGTAATGGAAGAATGCGAATTTCCGGTGGTAGCAGACGACCGTAAAATGGAAAATACCTGGGCTGTTCACCAGCTTTTAAATACTGCTGACTTCTCTCCGCGCAGTCCGTTTATGAACTGGTTTGTGGGCGGATTGAATCATCAGGTGGAGCACCATTTGTTCCCGCATATCAGCCATATCCATTACCGTAAAATTGCTCCGATTGTAAGACAAACGGCACAAGAATTTGGTTTGCCTTACCTTGTACAGCCAACTTTTTTACATGCGTTGTACTATCATGGCAAGATGTTGAAGAAAATGGGTAAGAAAGAGAATTAGTAAAATATTATTTTTTTATTCAGATGAATTCTTATCTTCGGTTATACGTTTAAAATTTCAATCAAGTGCAAAACGAAAAATTAACCGGAACGATAAAGTTCTTTAACGAAGGTAAAGGCTTTGGTTTCATTAAGCACGACGGCTCTAACACCGAAACATTTGTTCACGTAAGTGGATTGAAGGATCAAGTAAAAGAGAACGACCGTGTAGAATTTGAAATGCAGCAAGGAAGAAAAGGTATGAACGCGGTAAACGTTCGCATCATAAATTAACCTTTATTAAGCATGCCTCATTTTAAGACCGAACATTGTTCGGTCTTTTTTATTTTCAAATTATCCGAATCACAGCATGCCTTGTTGGCATGGATCTAACCTAATTGCCTGAAACGGAAATAAGCGACAATTACTGCCAGCGCCAGAATAGTGCCTAACAACGGAATCATTTTATATTCCTTCTTCATTATGTGATTGACCAGACCTGCAGCCATAATAAGGGCGAAGCCAGTGGCGGCGATGGGTGTTAACACAGGCGCAATGCCTGTAAACCACGGGACGATAATCCCAATACAGCCGAGCCATTCCAGCACACCAAGAATACGGATGGGTAGCAGTGACGCGTCTGGTTTGATATGCCCGTCGGCAATATGCTGTGCTCTGGTGCTAAAGAGCTTTCCGTAGCCTGGCATCACAAATGCTAACGCAAGCAGACTTTGGATGATCCAAAGGGCGGTGTTCATTTTTTGAATAAGTGGAATTTAAACTGGGACAAAAATAATCAGATCATTTCTTTTCGAACGCTACGAATCCTTTACTCACGGCCAATTTCGCTTTCTGTGTTTTTCTGGCGAAAGCGGCAGGAGTGGTGCCGCTGTATCGCTTGAATTCACGACTCAGGTGGGATTGATCAGTATAGCCGAGCTCTTGTGCCAGGCCTGCAATATTGGTTTCCGGATGGTTCCATAATTGATTCCGGACTTGTTCGAAACGTATGAGTCCGGTCACATCTTTTACGGTATGGCCGGAGGATTGCTTGAAATTTCGTTCTAGTGTACGAACAGTTGTATGAGCCGCCGCAGCAATCTCGCTTACGGGTATTGTACCATTTGCAGTCCGCATTGCAACGCCTGCTTTATAGAGCATACTATCGACACCAGCTTGTGCATGCGTTTTCTCGAAATATTGTTTCACTTCTGCAATCGCCTGATTGATGTCTTCCGTTTTTATCGATTGGTTCAGTTTATCGTTCAACTGTGCAATCGGATGCTCAAACACATGCACATTACGTTTGCCGGGTGTTAGTCCGAGCAAATCAAAGACCGTCCAGGGGAAGCATCTGATGGCGATGATTTCAAAACGGTTTTTGGTATAAAACGTGACAGGTTCATTGAGTAGTCCCATCATAAAGGGAGAAGGCAATGGTTGAAGTTCGCCGTTGTAAGAAACACTGCAGCCGCTACCGAAATGAAAAATAATTTCAGCGTAGCCGTCAGGCATTACTTCAAAGCTTGTTTCTTTTTCGCCGAAATCAGTTCTGTCGTACCAAAAACATTTGATGGCATCGCGCAGTTCTTCAGGTGGCTCAAATTCCAGATGCATAAGGCAAGTTAAGTAAGTTGGGAGAAGAATAGCTGGTATGTTTTTCGAGGTTTTCTTATTTTGAACGAAGAGGTGTAGCTAATTTTGGGAGCATTACACGTTACTTCTTTAGAAAAAACAAAGTGATTATTATGAGGGCTGGAGTTATTATTTTTTGTGCGGTGCTTTGCCTGGGTTGTGGGCATAAAACTTATAACAGGATCGTGAAAGGAGAATACGAATTAAAGTGCTTACCGGCTTTGAAAAACGATTCTAGCGATTTAATTATTTCCGGTGTTGTAAAAGGCAAACTAGAAGTAAGACCGATCGAATTCGCATCGGTTTCATTGGCCGGAAAGAGTTCGGAGTTATTTTTTTGGAAATAATGTTTCATTATTTCGTCTACCCAATCTAGCTGCCCCAAATCACCAATGGGAGAAAATTGTCACATATATGGTGTTTAATATCGAGAATTGGAGAACCGTTGATGGCGTTGAGACCTCTTACTGCAACCGAGTCATTTGTCACAGTTAGGATACTACAACGAGAAAGTCCCACTAAGTTTGGTCTGTTTTTATATCCAAGGTGGGAAAATGAATTTAGGCAATCCTCGCCATATTTTTTAGTATTGATTTTCAATATCGATACCACATTGTCCCAGTAATCTTCCTGAATTCTTTTTCTGTCATTTGAGACGAATCCGATTGGCCTAGTTCCATAAATTCCCTTGTGAAAACAAATCACCCCGCCGTACTCTGACAAACGAAATGAAAATTTCGTTTTCTGAGCATTTAAAAACTCCCTTCAGTTCGTAAGTCAATTTTTCAACGACATTTTGAATTTGTTGCTTGTTGTAGCTTTCTCTGCACTGGATAAAAAGTGCAGGGGCAGGTTTATTATTATTATTCCAATCTTGCTTAAAGAACTCATTTTTCTTCGGTTTGTTCCAAAAAATCCAAACATTAGTTTGGGGAATCTCAAGACTATATGACACAATCGCAGCGATTGTCTCCAAAAGTCTTTTATGTTTATTTCTTTCCGGATGAAATATATTGATTATTGGCATCAATTTTTTTTAAGATGGTAATTGAAATTTTAATATGATTAATGAAACCAAGCTGACCCTTTGAATATCCTAATTCGGATAATTGAGCAAGCGAAAGAGTCGAAAGTAGGTCATCAATATATTGAGCATTTTTTTCTCGATTAGTAATTTTACACCAATCGCTAATTGAAATTCCATCTTGCCATTCGAAATAATTAACACTCTTTATATAAGAAAAGCCATGATCTTTTGCAAGTTCAGATATTTCTAAAGCTGTATAACTTTTGATATGTGTTTCGTCATGCAATAACTCGATAGCATGGTTCATTTCGTTAGTTAGATCATTGTCTGATCCTACTAAATCAATAATGAAGAAAATTCCACTTGGAGTTAAGATTCTTTGGACTTCCTTAAACACCCGATTCGGATTCTCAAAATGGTGAAAAGCGAATCTACAGCCAGCAATATTTACGAAACCACTATCTACTGGTAGCGAATGACAATCGCTCAGAATAAAATTAGCGCCACGATCGCTTGTTGTTTTTTTGCATGTGTTAAGCATTTTTTCAGAAGAATCAATGAAAAGTACATCGGCAACTTTGCCCTGAAATAAACGTCCAAGGTTTCCGGTACCACATGCGAGGTCAGCAAATACCCAAGTCTTACGACATGGAATTGTGTCAAAAATTATATCAAGAGACCGACCACTTGAGTGTATTTTGCTGTGCTGAAAGTTTCTTACTGTTTTATCAAAATTATTATTCATCTAATATTATTTTTTTTAATAACAATTCTGGTTGCATTTTCATTTCAGTTAATAACGTGTGTGAACAGGTCTTTATAATTCTAAATTTTTTTGTCCCTCTTGGATTGCAAATGTTTTCTAAGCATATTGGAGCATAGGTTTTGGGTTCTAAAATTGTTGTCACTCCATGACTAATGATTCCGATAATGTCGGCTTCCCCATAGAGGAGAATAACTTCATTGCATTCAACTTTTATTTTCTTGGCCTGGGAAATAAATAGACCAACGCAAATTGCTTTTGAAATTTTTGCGGAATATTTACTCGTGAGAAATTGCATGATTATTTCGGCCCCAACAGATATTCCTAATAAAACAATTCTATCTTGTTCCCTATCTAAATTGGATAATGCATTCTTTAGGTTAGCGACCGCCATTCTCTTAGAATAAACCGATGAGTATGAAGCTGTTCTTCTTCTGGAATAGTTAATAAAAGCTGTTTCATATTTGGAAGGCAATAATTTGGTTAGCCTCTGAAGATATTCTCTTTCGATAGCGCCTTCGGTGTTATCCTCAATAACATTCCCTGACACGAGTATGAACAATTTCGTTCTGTGCACATTATATTTTTTTACATAGATCAAAGTTGAATTTTCCCATTTTGTCATGAATATAAATACTGATTATTTCTTCATGCATTGCTTCCCCTTTATATGTCGGTTTAATCGTTCCTTCAAAAAAATTATATTCTAAAAAATCCTTGTCGATCATTTCTAGTATCGCCCCTTTGTACGGTTCATCAGTTATTAGATCTACACCATAAATGGTTTTGAATCTACTTAGTTTTATTTTTTGATTCGCTTTAAATGCAAAGCCCAATGCTGTTGCAACTGCTTGGGTTCCGCTCAGAACTCTGCCGGACGCTAATGGCGGTGCATCCTCAATATTTTCCATTTTAATTTGATAAACGTTGATGTCTTTTTCATTATGTGTTTGTACTACATCCGCAGACAACCCCGAAAGCCAACCATATGCTCCAGGCCCGTAAGCAATCATAGTGTCATAGTTTTCCCATTTGTTTTTTGAGACTTGGGGGATATTCCCTTCTGCATAGGTGTGTGGTGCATTCCACCAACCGCAAGGTGATGGGACATATCCGTTTGTTATTAACACGTTTACTGCAGCGTCTCTCATTCGATAAGTTTCCCTGAGGCTTGGAAATAAACCTTCATTTATCATTTTTTCTTTTACTTTCGATACATTCCACGCCGCTTTGTTTCCAATTTCCATTTTTTCCCGGTCGGCATTTCGAAGCCGGTATATCGTAATGGTCGGTACTTCTAAATCCGTCAGGAGCTTTATGTCGTTTTCTACTGTTTGGCAGGTTTGATAAGGAAGTCCAAACATCATGTCTACATTAAAAACGGATTTGGCCTCTTTAATTTTTTTAATAGCTGCAAGTGACATCTCTTTATCATGCCCCCTTCCAGCAAAACTATTTACTTCGGATTGAAATGACTGTACTCCAAGACTGAACCTATTAAATCCCGCCAATTTGGCTTCAACCACTTCGTTGCCCAAAAAGTTATCTGGGTTTCCTTCAAGTGTAATTTCACAGTGTTTATCAATTTTGTAATTTTCTTTTACATGGTCTAGAATTGCTTTAAGACGCTTCACCCCGAGGATTGAGGCCGTACCGCCTCCAAAATATAAAGATTGAATCAACGCATTTTTTATCCAACTAAAATTATTTAGATAATAGCTTGATTCTCGCAATAGTAAATTCATCCAATTGTCTAATTCCTCTTCCTTATTCGAAGCTTTCTTTTTTACATAATTACAGAAATGGCATACATATGTGCACAATGGAATGTGGAAGTACAAGTGTGCAGGTAGTCCGTCACCTTTAAATTGTTTATATCGTGTTATAGTTGCTTCGGATCCAATAATTTCGCCGTAATTCGCGGTAACATTAATATTGTACTGATTCACGTCTAAATTCAAATGTGGATTTTCATCGAGGAGAGATTCGATGTTGTATTGGATGTTCATGGTAAGATATTTGATTAATTTATTAAAAGTTTAAGCTTATATCCCTTGTCGTCTTTTTCCTTCCAATACTCAGCGCACCTAAGGATCATTAGTTTTATATAATCACTCGCGCCACAGTAAAAAGGATCACCGTGCAGATTTTGTGAAAGGCCGTAATCTCTAAAATTACAGTGGATACCAGAAACGTTTATCGGACATTTATCACAGCCTTTAAAGTCAGTAAAGCTGTTTTTTCTTAGTTCTTTGAAGGCGTTTGTCCATATGTCAAAGAAGCTTAAATCATATAAAGACCCTCCTATAAAATCTTCATAATCTAGACAAGAACTATCTGGATAAACATCTCCAGAACTGTTGACATATACCATAGTGTTTGCAAGCTTGGGCTTACCGGTAGCAATTTCTAAACGTTCCACCATTTGAATAGTTTTTATTGCATGAATACTTTCGATAGCCGTTCCTTGCAATTCGTCCGCGTTGTCCATGGTGCAGAATTTATCCATGCAAGTTTTGTATACTTCGAAAATTTCTTTAAAATTTTCTTCGGTAGGAAGGATATGTTTGTTTTTTAAAGCCCTGCCCGTCGCAAAGGTTTCCAACCATTGTGGGCGAGGATAATTATTTTTAATTGACCACTCATAGGTTTCGATTATATCTTGAATGTTATACTTGTGAACTGAAATCGCCGTTCGAAACGGGATTTTGAATTTGTTTAAGAGTTCAAATGTTTGTTTAAGTTTTGGATAGTCCATTTTCCCACGCACGGTTTTCACCGGATCTGCGGTATCGAAACTAATTGCTAACCCGATATTGCCAGGAAGACTTGCTACAATCTGTTCCGTAAGCAGAATGCCATTCGTAAAGACTTGGGTAGTAAAGTTCTTCGTAGCTGCGTAATTGATAATTTCAACTGCATCTTTATGGGTGAATATTTCTCCTCCTGTTAGAAAAACCTGCAATACTCCCATCTCGCCAAACTCGTCTAACAATTGAAAAATCATTGAAGTCGACATTTCATTTTTACGTCGATATTGAGAATTTGCATAGCAATGCTTACATTTTAAATTGCATAAATTCGTTATCTCAATAAATGCTATAAGTGGAGCAGGAGTAAAAAGCCTGTCATTTGTAAAAATTATATCTGTAAGAATATATGGCTTATAGTTGATTTCTGATAATAAATGGTCGTTATAACTAATGATATCATCTAATAATTTGATGTCAACGAATTCCACTTCTCCATCGGGAAACAATGCTAGTATTTGGCTGTTTAATATTTGGAATGGAATTTTTTGATCCATAATTCGTAGATAATTAAAAGTGGCCCTCAGGTTCTTCTGAGGGCACCGGTGATAGCACTATTTTTTGCTTTTGGCAATAAGAGATTTCACATGCTGCTCTAACTTAACGGCGGTAGCAAAACCCTTGGAGTTCATGACACTTGCGCCAGTTTTTGATTGCGTCAAGTGGACAATGATAAATTTTTCTTCACTCATTGGGGCGACTGATTTTGTTGCCCTTTTTGTTGTACTGGTTGATTTTTTTGTGATTGCCATAAATAGAAAATTTAGATTGTGCCTACTCTTTCTGAATGGTTTTCGGCATACCCATTTTGATTTTTATTATGTGTAAAATTGTTTATTTATATTGATTTTAAAATAGCAAAAATTTGTATAAATAGAGGGGTAGTTTACACGGTGCGTTTCAGTTTTTTGCTGGCAATTGAAGTGATTTTCAGTAACAATATATTTATTGATGTAAGCATGAAAGAAAAGATGGCCTACTGACAGGTAGTGCTGTCAGGTGGAAGTAGAGGAAACTTCTGTTATTATGACGCCAGTTGAACTTTGTTACAAAATCTCAAGACATGAAGATGACAACAAATGAAAAACTCCGCCGATTTGTTTACCATATCCACACAGTAAAACAGGCGCGTAAATTTCAATGGGAAAAACCGTCCTACTTTTACTATTGGTCGTAATCTCTTTTAGTTCGTATGGCCAAACAAAAAAGTCGCACTCAAATGTACCACGTCAAAGATGGGTTGCATTTTCTGCTAATCCGGTACCGGTTGCACCAGCGCCAATTCCACAAAAGATAGATCACGGAATCGCAATGGTTAATCGTGATTTCGGCATGTACATATTCGCCGACTGTACGCCGGTAGCGCCCTATGATGTGTTGGGGGCGATTAAAGGTCCAGCATTAAGTATGGGATCGGGTCAATATGACGAACTGAAAAAGAAACTGGTTGCTCGTCCAAAGAAGCATTCTCCGGAAGCTGACGGCATTATTTTCGACCGAGGATGGACGTGGTCAGAAATAAAAAGGCCGGACTGAATCCGGCCTTTAATCTGTAGCGAGAACTGGGATCGAACCAGTGACCTTCGGGTTATGAGCCCGACGAGCTACCGCTGCTCTATCTCGCGATGTGGCTGCAAATGTAGATCAATTTTTTGAAACTCAGCTATTTTATTTGTTTTCAGGCAAATATTTTTTTGAAGGTTAGGTAGCCGAAGGCTATAACGCGCCAGTCGCTTCGATTTGACGGAACATTTCGTACCAATATTATTTGTTTTTGCATGGCGGACAGCAAGGCTGCTGAACCCTTTATTTTTTCAGGGATGTTTTTTTGTTTTGTTGTTTTCGCTGCGGATTCTAAGAGCAGAGTGTAAGGGCTTGTAACAGAAGGGTGAATACTGATCTTGAAAGATTCAGAGTTAAAGGTCCTAATATGCGAAATTATTCAGCAGTAGAGACATTCTGGCTAGCAACAATTCACGCCATTTCAAATAAGCAGGATTGGTATCAATTGCATATTTCTCTCAATGATAAAATGCAGTCAGACCGAGCCTCGGGGATGTTTTAATGTCCTTTTGTTGCAATGCATCGAGATAATTTTGTAATCGTCAGTGACAATGGAAATAGAAACAACAAACCAGATTTCCATTCAACATTACCGGCATTGTTCAATCAAAAGTTTAAACCAAATGAGTATCAAAATGTTTAATCTGTTATGGTCAGTTTCGGGCAGTAGTATTTGCGCTAAAGGCACAGATGAAGTGTATACGGAAACCAATCAGGAAGGTTTCGATTTTGTATTAATTATCCGTTAGAAGGTGTTTCAATGGAGAAATAAATTCTTTTTGTCTTAAGTGACACATTGTCAATATAAAATTTAGTATAAAAAAACGTAATAGTTATGTTTTAACCTATTTAAATTTGTGTAATGTTCGTCTGGTGTCGGCAGATGAATTTTTAAGTAAGAATAATAAGTTAGAGATCAGATCCGATGGTAAAGTATACTCCTTTGAAACGTTAGCATCTTAAAGTGAAAACAAAGCAAAAAACAAGCAATGAATCACAGCATTTTTCGAAGTTTCCGGGACTGGAAATTTATAAGTCGTTTTAACGGATAACTTATCTGCTTTATGTTAGAGATCGAATATTCGATGACAACGAGTCTGGATTTTTTGAACACCATCGTTGAAAGTTATACGAACGCCAGCGGAGAAAGAGTGTATGTTCAGGAAAATTCATTGGTTTTTCCACCGGGAATAGCGGAGGGTAAGTTCTCCTTTTACGAAATTGAGCCGGGCTTAAGTATTTGCTGTCTGGACTGCACTTTCATAAAAGGGGTTAGATTTAAACGGTCCGATACCAAGGCCAACGATATTAAAGTACTGCATGTAAATCTTAGTACGATGCCGTTTTGGCTCAATCAACAAGGAAAGAACAGTATTGACGTCGGTACAGGTTGGAAAAATGCGGTATTCTACGGACAGTCACATTTTGCCAGCGAATTTGTTGCGGAAGCAGGAACTGTTGCAAAGGTGATTAATATATACTTTACCAAAGACTGGTGGGTTACAAGTAACGAAGTGGCTGCACGGCAGTATCCATCTTTGATAAGTACGTTGCTGGATGAAAATGTTCAGCGGACAATAGACTTGGATCTTGGAATGTTGCTGGCAGCGCAGGAGATTATTGGTGCTGCGCCGCCGATACACGCGCTGAATCTTTATTACGAAGGTTGTGCCAGGAAAATAATTGCTTTATTTATCAATCGGCTTACTACTTCTTTAACCAGCGAAGAAGAGCTTGATTTTAGTGAAGTTTCCAGAGTTATTGCTGCGAAAGACAAAATATTAAATGAGCTGGATCAGCCTGTACCTACATTGGAACAGGTAGCGGAACAGTGCAATGTGAGTAAGTCCAAGTTTTCCTATTTGTTCCGTGCTGTTTTTAATAAAGCCTATTCAGATTTTTTTTTAGAAGCGAAAATGCAGAAAGCCGCAGATTTATTGCTGGAAGGCTATTCTATAGCGGAAGTGGGAAATGCGCTCAACTATAAGAATCTGGGACATTTCGCAGGATCGTTTTATAGCTACTATCACACGACACCTAAATTTTACAAGAGGTCCATCTTTAATAAAGGAAAATGAAAAACGTAATTGAAGTCGAATATTATCATACAACCAGTAAAAAATGGTTTTTTGATTTTGCGCAGTCTTTAAGTGCGGCCTGTGGAGAGTTAGTTACTGTAGGTAATAATAGTCTGAAATTGCCGCCATCTGTTGGTGAAGGAAGGTTTGAGTTTTATGAACTGACCGACGGATTTTCCCTTCAGATTGTCGATTGTACTTTCTTTAAAAATCTGCATCTTTCGAGAAAGTCGAACACAGGAAATGAGATTTATAAAGTCGTATACAATTTGAGTATTACGCCCGTGATCGTCAGTAAAAAAAGCGGCAGGGTTAAAAATATCAGCGATGGGCTAGCCGATGCAGTTTTGTTGAGTTCAGAATCGACGCAACTGGCCAGCACTTTCGAGGCAAATCAGCCAACGAGGATGGTGATTCTGTTTTTTAGCAGGCAATGGTTTATCCGGCATATAGGCAGGCATAGCTATCCGATAAGGGTAAGCAGAATGCAGGATTTTATTGCATCCAATCCTATTCAGTTTACGACCAATATGGATCTTCGCAGCCGGCAACTTGTGGAAGAGATTTTTCAACTAAACCTTCCAGATCTGGTGCTGCAACAATACCTGGCCGGATGTGGCAAACAGCTTTGCGCTTATTTCTTTAATCAGCTGATTGAAGAAGAAGTTACAGAGGAACGGATTCAATCTGGAGAAGCCATGCGGATTATCCGGGCGAAAGAGGATATCGAAAAACGTATGGATCAGCCGATACCCAAAATTGAAGATGTTGCCGAATTGTGTTTTATGAGCCGGACTAAATTTATGACGATGTTCCGATCGATTTTTAACGAGGGGTACAGCACTTATTTTATGAAGCTGAAGCGGGACAAAGCGAAAGACTTGCTATTGCAGGGCTTTACCGTAGAAGACGTTGCAAAAAGTATCGGCTATAAAGACACTGCTTATTTCACAAAAATGTTTTTGAAGAAAACCGGCGTTACGCCCACCGATTATCAGCACAGAGGTCAGTAAATCAAATAATAAAAACGTGCAAAATTTGAAATGGACAGCGGTGAATCAATATTGATCAGCCTCTGTAGGGGAATTTTTTGCCGTCATCATTGAAAAAGGTTAGCGCAAACTAATGTATAATCCCCCCTTATTAATCCCCAATCATGTACATGGAATGCCTCCTTTTTCTTTATCAAATGCTTTTGTAATAATACAACAATCGAAATAATGGTCGTTCATAAACAGGGTTAAATGCTTTGGTATTATTAAGTGCCCGTCGGCCGAAGTGGCTGGCGGTTTTACCCTGATCTGAACGGCGTTTTTTGAGTTGATTGAGATTCGATCTTCATCTGCCCCCTTTTGTTTTCATGGTGTGCCGACCTTTCAAGGTCGGCTTTTTTCTTTTTTAATGCAGCTTTTTCTGTAACGAAATCTACTTTTTTAATACGCGGGAAAATCCGAGTCAATGGTCGTCATTTTTTTAAGGGATATTTTTTTGTTCGCTTGTTTTCTGCTCCATCAGTATACCTGTTTCTGTAAGGGCGAGTCATGTGCTAATTAGCTGACGGACATATTGAAAATATAGTGTGGAAGCGGTTTTTGAGGGATGTTTTCCTGTCCTTTTGTTGGGATACTGCTTAATAATTTTGTATTCGTTAGTTAGAAAACAGAAATAAAAAACGAAGCTTAAAAGTGTCTTCAGGATATAAGGTCATTCGTAGCATTTTTTCCATCATTACGGCTACTTACTTCTTTAAATCGCATTACCACCCAACAACGGGTAGTTAGTATAAATTGAAATTGAAAATGAAAAAGATTTTTTTGTTGCTTCTTTCTTTAGCAGCAGTAATTGGTAAAACAAACGGACAATGTCCTGCGACTATTCAGTTGAATGTGCGCAGCAACACACCAGCAAATTGCCCTTCGAGCGGCAGCGTTATAATCGGTTCTAATGCCAGCGTAGGGTCTTTACAGTACACAATTACAGCCGGGCCTGCAGGCGCTCCGCTTAATACACCACAGGGGGACAGCACATTTAGTGCGCTTCCTGCAGGATCGTATACGGTAAAAGCAAATTGTGCTTCTAATCCTTCCAAGTCAAATACGATCAATTTTACAATAACAGATGGCTATACGCCGATGACGAATATTGCAACGACGATTACTTCACATTGTGGTAGTGGCGGCGCTGGCGGTACCGTTGTTGCCAACAGTGTTACCGGTGGCAGCAAGCCACTGCAGTATTCTCTGGTGCAGAATAATGATCCGAATTATCCTGATAACCTCAGCGTATATGGTGCAACAACAACATTTAACCCTACTGCATATGGCGTCTATCAATTGCGTGTAAAAGATGCTTGCGGTCAATTATATACCAAAACGGTGCAGATCGCTCAGAACCTGCCACCAGTTGCGATTGGCATTAATATGTACAATGACAATCCCTGCAATAGCACTACCTGGGATGCATGGTTCTGGCTGGAAGATCCAACAAGCGGAATGTCGATAGATGCCACTCCTTATTTTAACGCAGGTGGTGTAACGATTAAAATCTACCAGGCTACGGGGACAGGTTCTGCCTGCGCGAAGGGAACACTCCTCGGAACATTGACCAATGTGACAAATCAGGCCATTCAATTACCGAAGTCATCAAACGGTTTATACTATTACGAAGTAACAACTCCTTGTGGAGTTACAACTTCATTGTGCCAGGATGCGACAGGACAGACGGCGGAAACTGTAACGCTCGCTACAAACACAACAGGTTGCGGTACAACATCGCCAGCTGCAACGATGAACATTTTTTCGACGGACATGAATTTTATTCACTATCCGCTGACTGTGACGGTAACGCCTAAACCGAGCGGTACACCGACTACTTACACTATTAACGATGGCGATATTTCTATTACCGGGCTGGCGCTGAAAAACTATAGCGTAGTGATTAAAGATGCCTGTGGTCAAACGGTACTTTCGCAAACGATCAATAATCCGGTAAATGCCGGTGTTCCGAGCACCTGGTTTGTGATTCCGGGTGAAGGTGATCTGGACTGTCTCAACGGCCGGCTTACCAGTCAGGAGGGTACAGTTCGCGTAGGTATCGGCATTCAGGGTTTTCTGGCAGATCTCGCTGATGCGGTTGCAACCATAACGGCAGGACCAAGTAACGTTGGTGTAAGTGCAACACAACAACCTGCGGGTTCGGGCGTGTTCTTCTGGCAGAACATGCTGCCGGGCAGTTATACGGTAAGCGTAGTAACAGCTTGTGGTACCACAAACTTCAACTTTACAGTAGCGTTGCCATCATGGAATGAAACGCTGGCGCAGCATATCCAGGTTGTTGCTACTTCATTTTGCGGCGGAAGCGGCACGGTGCAGATAGATCCGAACAACACCGAATATAATGGATACGGTACTGTTGCTTATGTATTGAAAAATGCTGCTACTCACGCTGGCATCGATAGTAACGCAACGGGCGTGTTCACCAATCTGTCTGCCGGCAATTACTACATTGACATGAGTATTGATGATTATTGTGACGACCCAAATCCAACGTACAATGTTTCGAGTAACACTGTTACGATCAATTCTGCAGGTACTCCGGCGAGTGTTGCTAAAAAACTGGGTGTTATTTGTGAAGATGGTAGTGGCAATCTGCTTAATACCGGTAGTGCTTATCTGCAGCTGGCCGGAGCTCCGCCAATGATACTCGAATACAAATTATCGACAAGCAGTACCTGGAATACATACAGCACCAATGCACCTTCATCCGTGACCATCGGCAACCTTGTGCCATATGCGGTATACGATGTGCGTGTTACGTCTTGCGGTATCAGCAGCGTAACACAGGTATCAATCGGTAAGCTGGATTTAGTGAAAGTTTCCAACACGCAAAATCCATGCATCAATGTACCTTATACATTGGCAGTGCCTGAAATGCCCGGCGCTACTTACTCCTGGAGCAATCCGGCGAATGTTATTGTTTCCAGCAGCTATAACTACAGTATCCCGAATTACAACGCATCATACGATGGCATATACACTTGTACCGTTTCATTTGGCGGTTGTGTGACACGCACAATGCATGTGACGCTAAATTCTCAACTCTGTGCGCAGCCGTTACCGATCAGGCTTACATCTTTTACTGCTGTAAATCACAACTGTGAGCCAGAGCTGGTATGGAGCGCGATTTATCACAATACCGACAAAAGCTTCATTGTGCAACGCAGCAGCGACGGACATAATTATGCAGATGTTGCTGAAATTTCAGCAAAGCAGGGTAGTGGTGATTATACTTACATGGATGGTGCAGCTGATCTTAATGCAGGGAATCTGTACTACCGATTGAAAATGGTTGACCTTGATAATACCGTTACCTATTCAAGTACGGAAGTGATTAAAGGCTGCCATAACAATCTGTATAGCGAAAATAGTTTTTATATCGTGCCTAATCCGGTAACCGGCGGACAGAACGTAACGCTGACTTATAACGGAGCTGCTGTAAATGCAAGCGTAAACATCGTAAGCGCTTCCGGACAATTGGTTCAGCACAATGAAAAAATCTCCTTGGGCGGACAGGCAGGCAACACCATAAACATATCGCTGCACGATCTTACTGCGGGTATTTACATAGTGACACTGACAACTGATGATGGCAATGTGGTCGGCCATGAAAAGCTGATCGTTTATTAGATGAAAATTAGAATTAAATGAAGTGGTAATAATACGTGGCCGTCAGCCGAAAGTGCTGACGGTTTTACTCCTGATCTGAATGGTGTTTTATGAGTTAAGATTGAGATTCGCTCTTCAAATGCAGAGGGATTCTTTGGATGCCTTTTGTAGCGTTAAGTTCTGTTGGATGGAACGTTATGTTGGGCGGTTTTTACCCCCTTTTCATTTTCAAAGTGCCGGCCTTTCCAGGTCGGCTTTTTTCTTTTTAAAACTGTTTCTGAATGTAGTTTTTCCTGTAGCAGAATTCATTTTTTTATACGTGGGAAATGAACGTTAACGGTCAATACTTTTTTAGGGATATTTTTTTGTTCGCTTGTTTTCCGTTCCTGTTGTGTGGACGTTTTATTTAGGATAAATCACACTGTAACAAGCTGATTGGTACGTCTGAAACCTAATGTGGAGCAGTTTTTTGAGGGATGTTTTCTAGTCCTTTTGTTGGAATACTGCTTAATAATTTTGTATTCGTTACTTAGAAAACAGAATAAGCGGAATTGAAAAACGAAGTTTAGGAAGTGCCTCAGGATATAAGGTCATTAATAGTCTTCCTCCCATCACTATGACTACTTCCTTCTTTAAATCACATAATCCCCGATAAAGGGTAGTTAGTATAAATTGAAATTGAAAATGAAAAAGACTTTTTTATTGCTCCTTTCTTTAGTAGCAGTATTTAGTAAAACAAACGGACAATGCCTTGCGCCAACAAATGCAACTGTTTCACTCACCAATATTACCTGTGCAGGCTCCGGTGCAGTCTCCGTGAATTCCGTAACCGGCAGTTCAGGAAGTATTGATTTGGCGAATTGCCTTTTTTCTCTTTATGATGCTGCCAATACAACGGTAGTAAAACCAATTCAAAGCAGTTCGGTACTTTCCGGCCTTAGCGGAGGTACTTATGTATTGCATATTCAGCAGGTATGCCAGCCTTCTGGTGTAAGCCCCGATTATATTCAAACGGTTGCCATCACAGGTACTTACAATCAGCCTGTATTAAGTACGCCGAGTATTACACAGCCTATTTGTGGTAATGATGGTTCATTTACAACAAGCGCTACACAAGGTTATGGTACGTATCAATACTGTCTGGTAGATTCGCTCAATGCGCCGGCAGCGCCTACACATTATGTGTCCGGATTGCAGTCTTCCGGCACTTTTTCTGGATTAGCCAGTGGTAATTATTATGTACGGGTGTACGATGGGTGCAATGGTTTTGTGACACGGCAGGTAACTGTACCTGCAGCGGTAGTTACGCCGGGTAATCCTATGGGCAACATCTACTATAATTTTGGTTGTCCTGATTTCAACCTTCGTATTCCGATGGCTTACATGCCGTCTTCTTTACCAGTTAACAATAATTTCTGGGTGATTTATCCGGATGGTAGTGTAGATAGTTTTAAGGCATACGGTGGTAGTCCGATTTTGTCGCTGAACGGTGGAAAGTTCACATCGTACCCCGCTACCATTACCGCTTATTTTAAAAACCAGTGTGGTACTGTCTGGAGTAAGCCGTTCACTTTCAATAAGCCAAAATACACGCTCAAACAAAGTTATAATGCCAGTCAGTATAACTGCAGTTTTGGTTCTTTTACCAATAGCAGCGTTAGTATTAATGATCTGAACAACTCAATGATGAATAACGGATATGCTGTCAACAACATCTGGGATCAATACAGTGTAGATGGTGGCTTTACCTGGATTGCGTATAATCCAAGCGATACTTTGTTGGTTCCGAAAGGTGGTTCCAGAACTGTGCTGTATCGCAATAATTGTGCAAATATCATTGATACTGTTACACTCAATATGGCGGGTCAGCAACCGCTCGTCTTCACCTTGAGTTCTGGCCCGCTTCACTGTACAGACAGAGGGACGATTGTTTACAACGTAAGTTCTTACAATGGCTCCATCACCTCTATTTTGGTGCACGTAGTTTCAAAACCTGCCGCACAGTCTGCAATTCCAGATTTTTATTATACCGGAGGAAGTCTTACGACCAATATAAATCTGGTTAATCTGATTCCGGGTACTTATACGATTCAGATGACCGATATGTGTGGTGCTACCGCTACGCAATCGATCAATCTCACTGCAAGCAATCCTGTAAATTATTCTGCACAGCCGATATTTACCTGCGGATCAAATACGATTGCAATCAGAATAGATGGATTTCCGACTATCAGCACCTGGGGATGGGCAATCGGTGCAAAGGTCTATAACAGCGCCGGTACCCTTGTCGCAAATACCAACTGGATGTATTACATCGGAAATTCGTGGAATACAACCTACCAAAACCTCGCGCCGGGTATCTACACCGTTAAACTGTTTCAAACAAATCAGGGTCAGGACAATTTTATATCGATGGATACAGTTTGCGCAACTACGCTCACGGTTGACGCGCGTCTGCCGCAGGCACTAGCATTAAACCAATCGACCTTTGCAAAATGTACAAACGATCTTACAACGGGTGCTGTGGTAGCATTACCGCAAGGTGGACTTACACCGTACACTTATACTTTGTACAAGGGTAGCGTTGCAACGGGTAATATTGTAGGGACTCCGCAAAGCACCAACGTATTTAGCGGCCTCGACGTAAACGCAACTTATATTATCACCGCTACAGATCAATGTGGCGCAGGCGCTTCTTATACCAATGTGTTTGCCAACGTACAGCCAACTGTATCTTCCTCTACTCCTTATGTGCCATGTGTTGGTGATTCTATTAAGTTGTCGGTGACGAAAAATCCAGGACTGTTTTATCAATGGACTAAAAATGGTGTAAACATCACAGGAGCCACAGATACTTCATACCAGATCAAACCGATGACCATGGCAGACTCTGGCGCTTATATGGTTGCAATCAATGCTAATAGCTGTATCCTGCTTTCTATGCCATCTCAGTTAAACCCGAAAAATTGTGGTGTACCAATTCCTTTGGCTATTAACCTGGTAAGCTTCTCTGGTCGTCTTAATGCACAGAATAATGCAGTGCTCAGCTGGGAAGTGGCACAGCCGGAAACAGGTGCGGAATTTGAAGTGTTGTACAGTACAGACGGCGCACATTTTAGCAATGCAGGTAAAATATATCAGGATGGACATAGTGTTGCATTCACGTTTACACATAATCTGCAGATCACGGGCAATGCATACTACAAGCTGTTGATGACCGAGAACAATAATAAAGAATCCTACAGTACGGTATTAGTACTTCACGGTGGAAATGAGGTTGCCACTGCAACAGCTACTGTTTCACCAGTTCCGTTCACCGAATCCTTTAATGTGCTGTACACCGCTGCACAAAATGGTTTCCTGACGGTACAGCTCACCGATGTAAACGGACGTACACTGAAAACACAGCAATCTGCTTTCATACAAGGGGCAAATAGCATTGCCGTATCAGGACTTACAACTTTGGCCAATGGCATCTATTTTCTGAATCTCGTTACCGACAGGGGAGAGAAGCAAATAATAAAAGTTCAGAAATAGTTGTGTGGTTTAATAAATAGCCGTCGGCCTGAAAAGGCCGGCGGTTTTCATCAGCGGACTGCTTTCTCCGCGTTTAAATAGGATGGTTTTGGACCCTATATTGGGCTGTATAATGCAGCTTTTTTTCGTTTTCAATGTGCCGGCCTTTCCAGGCTGGCTTTTTTGTGTCCGGGTCTGTCGCCGGTTGATGTCTATAGATGTAGCTATTTGCGTCTGTTTTTGTAGCTGACTGTTGCAAAATGCCTTGTATCAGCACACTTGGTATAAAAAGCAGATTTCAAGCTGTACATTTCTCTCCAAAAGAGCAATCAGCGAGAATTCGCTATTAGACTACGTTCTGTGGCGTTTGCTCTATGTGTTTTTGAGGCTGTAAAACCTACCGCCTTTTTATACCCTATAAATTGCTGGTAACGGGAATGGGAAATCCTGAGGACTAGCGCAAATGTTTTTGAGTTTGGAGCGTAAGCCATTTATATACGGAGCCGTTGTGTTTGTTCTCTTGCTGGGTTTGATACAAGTGCCTACCTGGCAGGAGTACCGGATGCAGCAGGAAAAAGAGCACCAGGTATTATTACGTGAATTAAGCAGCACTAAGACACGCTTTCTTGATTTGCTTTATAACGATGTGGCTGCGGCAAACACACTGGCTATTCTCTCAAAAGAATATGATGTAAGCCACGATTTCGACAGCATCGCACGGCAAATACTTTGCCAGAGCAAATACGCGTCCGCTATTCAGATAAACTGGAACGGAATAATCAAAAACGTGTATCCGCTGGCCGGGTATGAGCATACGATCGGTTTAAATACACACCGGGATTCGTTACGACTTTCTGAAGAAAACAGAGCGCTTGAAAAAGGAGATGTGTTTTTTGCAGGTCCGAGAGCTTTGCGAAGCGGTGGTGAGGGCATTCTAGGTAAAGTGCCAATAATTGTAGATGGTAAGCTGAAAGGTATTGTGGTTATTCTTACAGAAATGAATATGGTTCGCAAGGCCCTTGATGTGGACGGCGCGGACAGCGAGTTTACTTACCTTCTATCAAAAAATATAGGCGCTGACACTACTGTTTACTCTTTGTCGGAAGCCAAACCCGGAGCTCGTTTTGAAACAATTTCCGTGCAAATACCGCAGGGCGACTGGACATTGTCAGTGTCTTACAGCAGCCTTCATCATGCTGCCGGATTTCCGTTTGTGTTGTCTTTGTTGGGCGGAATGCTTGCATTTTTGGGCGGATACCTGACGTTCCGAAAAATCAGAGAACCTTATTTGCTTAATAAGATCATTGAGCTAAAAACCAAAACGCTTTCAGAAAGTGAACAGAAATTTCGCAATCTGGTAGAGCGGTCATTGGTTGGCGTGTACATCGCGCAGGGCGAAAAATTTGTTTACGTAAACCCAAGGTTCGCAGAGATTCAGGATACAATACCAGAGGCACTGATTGGCCAAAGCATATATAGCATTCTTCATCCTGAGGATGTAGCGATTGTCGGAAATAGTGTTCGCCAGCGAGCAGAAAACGAATTAGATACCGTTCACTACGAAACAAGGAGCATTACACAGAAGAACCGTGCCATATGGATGGAAATCTATGGTACGACAACGATCTACGATGGAGCGCCGGCAATCATCGGCACTGCTTTAGATATCACCGAACGTAAAGAATTCGTTGAAGCGCTTGAAAGAAGAGAATCTGAATTACAGGCATTCTTCAATAACATCGAAGGGGCTGCCTGCATGCTTGATGACCAGAAAAAGTATGTAATCTTTAATGAACGTTTTATTGCTGATCATAGTCTGTTGACGAATGAGCCGCCTGAAAAGGGCATGGAAGTGTATGATCTTTTTCCCGCGGAAATTATGGAAACGCGTCGCAGCCTGATTGACAGGGTGATCCGTGATGGGAGAAAAGAAACGGTGGAGGCAATGTATCTGAAAGGCGAACGAAAGATTTATTACCGGACTTCGTTTAACCCGATAATCGCCAACGGAAAAGTAACCGGCGTTGCCACTTATTCTTTCGATTTAACGCCGGTAAAAGAAGCGGAGTCAGAAATACTGCGGGTTAATCGGCTCTATCAGTTTATCAGCAGCATCAATGAATCTGTTTTAAAACTTCAAACCCAGGAGGAAATTTTTACCAAAGCTTGTGAGATTGCCGTTGAAGTTGGCAAATTTCAAATGGCGTGGATCGGAACCTATGAAAAATCCAATGATCTGATCGTTCCGGTTGCATGGGCCGGAGCTGAAGACGGTTTTCTAACCGCCATCGGGGCTGAAGCGTATAAGGCGTCCACTTCTTCTATCCCGTCCGCCAGAGCCATTCGCAATAGCAATCATTTTTACTATAATGATATTGCCAATTCACCAGACATTCCGGAAAGGATAAAAAAGGAAATGCTCAGGCGTAATTATCGCTCCGGACTTTCTTTCCCGATTTTCGTGAATTCGGAAATCGTTGGCGCCTTTATTTTGTTGATGTCTGAACCATTCTTTTTTAACGAAGAGGAAGTAAAGCTGCTTCGGGAAGTAACAGATAATATCACCTTCGGGCTAGACCGGCTCAGGATTGTGGAACTCCAGCAAAAAGAAATTGCAGACCGTAAAATGGCTGAAGCTGAGCTGTTGAAATCGCAGGCAAATATGAGATCTATTCTGGGGAATACAGAGGTAGGTTTCTTGCTGTTGGATATAAACTATCATTTAATCGCTACCAATAAGAAGTTTGATGAAGGATTTGCGAAAGCGATGGGAGTGCAATTTAAAGTGAACATCAGCTACCTGGATCAAATTCATGAACAGCGACGGAGTGTTGTTTCACGTTTTTTTGAAACAGTAAAAAATAACCGTAAACCTGCGGAATGGGAAACCGGGGTTGAAGGTCCTGCAGGTGTGTTTTATTTCAGTATTAGTTTAATGCCGGTTATAAGTGAAGATGAAGTGATTGGATTTAACATGTCTGCGACCGACATTACAGCACGAAAAGCGCTGGAAATAGAGCGGGAGCGAATGACCGCTGATCTTGTGCAACGTAATAAAGATCTGGAGCAGTTCGCCTATATAGTCTCTCATAATCTGCGCGCGCCTGTGGCCAATATTTTGGGCATTTCTGCTTTACTGCAGGATGATTCGCTCAGCGCAGAAGAGCAGTCTGAACTGAACGCCGGTTTATATACTTCGGTCAGCAAGCTGGATACCGTAGTCGGCGACCTTAACGCCATTTTGCAGATTCGTCGTGAAATAAGCGA
This sequence comes from Taibaiella soli, assembly GCF_003236175.1. GTDB lineage: Bacteria > Bacteroidota > Bacteroidia > Chitinophagales > Chitinophagaceae > QKTW01. The sequence goes on from NZ_QKTW01000022.1 coordinate 287,714, forward strand.
GGTAAAAGAAGACATTGGTTTGGCTGCATTGGTTGCCAGCATAAAGGAAAATCTCAGGCAACTGATTGCACAAAACGTAGCAACAATTGAATGCGATTTTACCGCCGTGGAGTGTTTTTACAGCGTGAAAAGTTATATCCATAGCATTTTTTATCACCTGATTATTAACGGCATTAAATACCGGAAGCAAAATGCACCTTGTGTGATTTTTATTGAAAGCAGAAAAGAAGACAACAAACTGGTTTTATTGTTCAGAGACAATGGGACCGGTATTGATCTTGAAAAACATGGTGACAAGATATTTGGTCTGTACAAGCGATTCCATAACCATATTGAAGGTAAAGGGATGGGACTTTACATCGTGAAAACTCAGGTAGAAACGCTGGGCGGCACTATTTCAATAGATAGCAAAACCGGTTTAGGAACTGAATTTAAAATAAAATTTGAGCTATGAACACCCCTGATAACTTTATAATTGTCGATGACGATCCAATCAGTAATATGATTTGTAAGACCGTTATTAAGAAGGCGATTCCGAAAGCAATGATTACAAGTTTTACTGAGCCGGAGAAAGCGCTCGATTATTTAATGAATGAATTGTCTGGAAATCGTGTGACGTTGTTGCTGGACATCAATATGCCCACAATGACCGGTTGGGATTTCCTGGATTCATTTGTTCATTTGAATGATGCTATAAAAAAGAACATCTCTGTCTGCATACTTTCGTCTTCCGTTGATTCACGTGATAAGGAACGGGCGGCGTCCAATAAACTCATCAAGGGGTTTTTATCTAAACCATTGACTGCAGAAATGATTGTGTCTTTAATGGCGCGGCAGTTATCAGCGTAAGGAAATATTAATGGAGGCTAATCGTCCTTCTGTCGGGGATTTTTACTAGGTTGCCGACCGAATTGAAGCATCATGAAAGCGTTTGTCGAGTCTAAAATCAAAATAAACCTTGCCCGAGATTGCGATTTCGAGCGTATATTTTCAATCTGGCTCGATGGCATTGGCAATTCATTTGATGATCGGGAGCTAAGCATTGAAACGTTAAAGGAACGTTTTTGGACTAATTTCAGTCAACGGAAGGGGATTTTCAATTTTTGGGTGGCTATAGATGAACAGGAGCAGATTCTTGGCTGGCAATCTTTAATCCGGGTATCAAATAATCCATTCCTGTACGATAAACACGCGGAGAGCAGTACTTATATTTCCAGAAGTAACCGTCAGGACGGAATTGGGGAGCGGTTGCTGGATTTTGTGATCAAAGAGGCTGAAAAAAGCGAGCTTGAATATGTAGTTGGTTACATTTCCGTAAAAAACGACTCTGCTCTGAAAATTATAGAAAGAACAGGATGGCAGGTTGTGGGGCAAATGCCGGCTTCTCTGAAAGGCAAGAGCAAAATTGAAAAATATTTCATTGTACGCCCTGTATAACGGTGTTTAGCCATCGCCGATTAGATTACACATTTATTTTAAATTTGGCAGGTATTTTCGTATCTTTGCATCCTCGGCGCCTGCCATTGCTCTCTGATTTGTCTCAGTTTATTCTTATTCTTCTCAGTCTTCGCGTTTCAGTCGCCAGTTGTTTTGGGTGTATTTCTGCTGAACTTTCTTTTGAAGTGTTCTAAATCGTTCAGTAACATCTCATAACAGAGGATATAATAACATTTGCTGCTCATTATGTCCTTGGAAGACAGTTGAAAAACTGTTCCATACCTATTCAGTAACAAGCAACACTTAAAAAGCAAGAAAGCTTTCTAAACAAAACAGTAGTTTAATAATTGCGTGGAGCAGCTGCAATCGTTTGACTACATCTTTTAAACAAAAAATATGGCAGGAACGTTCGCAAAAAAAGAACTAGAACAGAAAAAAGCAAAAGCCCGTAAAGAAAAGGCTGAAAGAAAAGAACAGCGCAAGCTGAACAACAACAAGGGGAAGAGCCTTGATGACATGATGGTTTATCTCGATGAAAATGGCAATTTTACATCGACACCACCAGATCCACGCAGAAAAGTGGAAATTAACCTCGAAGATATCGTGCTGGGTGCCGCGCCGCAAGGCAAGGAATTTGATATCGAAAGAATTGGATTCGTGACTTTCTTTGATGAAACAAAAGGGTACGGATTCATTAGTGACAATCTGAGTAAGGACAATGTATTCGTCCACAGTAGTGCCGCTTCACAACCTTTGAAAAAAGGTAACAAAGTGAGCTACGAAAGAGAACGAGGCCCGAAAGGTTTTGTCGCAGTTAATGTAAAAGTCCTTCGCTAAAAGAATAATTCGCAGATTTTTCGGCGCGCATAAAAACTGCCGGTTGATATGATGATCAACCGGCAGCGAAAAATGCGGCAATCCATTACAAGGCGTCTGCCTCAGGCATTCCTTGTATAGATATGCATCCCGGCGGTGGGTTCCGCTGCTGGATCAGGCATCGTGATGATGGTAACTGCAATTGTAATTGCTATACAAGCGCACCGTAATGCTGTAAAAACCACAGCATCAGTCCCTTCTTCTTTTAATCTATAGTAACAAACATTTCCATTTTATTGGTCGTTCAGGTATAAGCAAAATTTTTGCAGTTGTGCCTGTGACGTATCGTGCATTCAACATTCAGCACGGAAATGTATTTTCTATTATAACGGATGTGCAAATAAAAACTGCGTCCGGCCAAATCAGGCCGGACGCAGTTTTTATTATGAAAGTAAATATGGTTATTTCTTTACAATGTTTCTGGCGATGTTGATACCTGGTGATTGTATCTGCAGGATATACATTCCGGTTGGGAGGTTATCCAGGTTATCGATAGAAACGTTGTTCGCACCAATTTCGAAAGTTTGGCTGGCATTATAAACTGGCTTCCCTTGTACATCGAACAGTCTGATATAACCAGTTTCTCTTTGTGCAGCGTTAACCTGAACGTTGAGCGTAGCATTGAATGGATTTGGACTTGCAACGACAGACTGATAAACATCTGATGTCTGCATGCTCACTTTTACTACAGGGCTATATTGCGTTTTCTGATCATAGTCAACAGTTTTAAGACGGTAGAAGTTTGCGCCATTATTTGGGTTCGCGTCGGTAAAAGAATACTGATATTGTTGATCTGTGTTGTGCTGGCTGGTAACTGTGCCGATAGATTCGAAGTTTTGTCCGTCGTTGCTTCTTTCAATAGAGAAATAGCTAGTGTTTTCCTCTCTGTAAGTAAGCCAGTCGAGTTGCACATCGGTATTTTTTGCAGTTCCGGTAAATGATACGAGTGTCAGCGGTAATGGATTGATGACAGACACCGTAAAGTGTGCCGGTACCTCGCTGTAGAATCCTGCATCAGATACAGTAACGTCAAAAACACGATTGCCTACTGCGGGTGATGTAGCTGTATTGTTGTATTGTATTGCATCGAGCAGTGCTTCTGCCTGTACCATTGGAATAGTAGTGCTGCTGTTTTTGGTGAAAACCAGTGAGCGTTCGCCGCCAGTTACTTTTGCAGCTACTTTGTAGGTAACGCCACCCAGAACTATATTCGGAATGCTTGCTCCGTCTGTAAAATTCAAAGCAATCGGACTTCCGCTGGTTGCGCCGTTAATTTTCAGTTGTTCAGAACCACCATTTAATAACTCTGCAGTGGTTACAGAAATCGTCATATTGTCGAGCGTTGTTCCGGTAGATGGCGTAGTGCTTTGCGGCGGGATATTTGAACCTCCTGTGGTAAACGAAACTGCATTGTTTGAGAAAGTTGCTGTATTATCATAACCGGTTGTGTTTGTATTTAAATCTACAATCGGCGGTGTCAGTGTATTTGGTGTAACAGACCAGTTAGGACCTACAGAAAAGTCGATGAAGAAATAAGCTGCGCCGCTTCCTTCCGCGCCTACAGATACAGTGAAAGTGCTCATGTTATCATAGCTGAGTCTCGCACGTGTATTGTCAGCCGTTGCATTCGTGCTATTGCTGTCAATGGTAGATCTGAAATGAGTCATGCCTGTAGTGCTGTTGTAAGAAGTAGCAATAGTGGTAGTCTTACCCAGCTCTGCTTTTGTGAAGCCTGAAAAGTCGTTGTACTGGTTAGAACCGTTGCCACCGTTACCATCAATATCATACGTGTTTAATATTACGTGCTGCAGGTTAACGAGTGTTCCTGTTTTAGTAGTGGTGCTGTAAGTACCGTGTTTGATGAATTCAAAACTGAATTTCGCAGATCCGCCGCCAGAATTCATATTGAACTGAGGTGAAAAAAAGCGATCGTCATTGTTGGTGTAGCCGGTACCTGTTCCTGTTTTGTCGAAAGTGCTGATTGTGCCGTTGGTCAGAGACAGCGTGTGCACAACTACGTCCATTGCCTGGCCGCTAACTGTGATTACATTCTGGTACAGTACTACGTCTCCAACAGATGTGCCTGTGCCTACTTTGTTGGAGATAGTAACGCCGGTTCCACCCATGCTTACGCGTTGGTAGTTGACGTCATAATTAGTTTGAGCTTTTGCAAAAGTTGAGGTTGCTGCGAGTAATGTGATTGCTCCGAATTTTTTTAAGTTGAGCAGTTTGGTGTTAAGCTTCATTTCTTAAGTGGTTGGTGTAATAATTGAGTAGAAATCTTTCGTTATATATTAAAATGATTAATTGTAGTTATACTACAATCGCTTGTTAAATGCTTTCAGTTACTTTCTTTCGTTTGTGTTAATTGCTTGGTAGCGAGGGCAAAAGTAGATCGCTTTGAAGACCATACACATTTATTTTGAGCACTTAACCATTCATTTACAAACGGTTAACCTTTCAAAGGCAATTTTAACAGAATGTATTTCGAATAAATTTTATGTGTTTTTTTATCATGAATTTGGCCAGAAGCTGAAAAGAGAATCGGAGGCGGCAATAAAAAAAATGGGAAAGACTGAGGTTTATATTATGCTAATCGGAGTGCTGCCGTTAACAAGTGCGACGCAACTCAGGCCTAATCGGAGTGGGATTGCTGGCGGCCACTAGTAATTTATAAACCAAAACTCTTAAATCCGCGCGTGTTTTTTTGAAGGCTTAGTTTGTTTTTAATGTGATTTTTTGCGCCTTAGATTTGAAAGAGACTTGCAGAGAACATACCAATTTGCTTCAAAATCTTATGTTTATTTTGTCGGTAAAGCTGGCTAATGAAAAATAAACTTGCGGTTGTCTTTTGTATGCTGATGTCGCTCAACACGGCGTTTGCTCAGGACGGACAATATATTCTGGTATTATCAAAAGGCGAAAAGAAAATGTGGGTTTTGGATTATGGCTCGCTGGATACTGTACAGAAAGTTCCGGTGGGGGAGGATCCTCATGAAATTATATTGTCTCCGGATCAGCATACTGCTTATGTTTCCAATGCTGTGATTGCCGGAACCGGACATATCATAAATGTCATTGACCTGAAGACTTTCACTCCTGATCATGATATTGATACTAAACCTTTTTTAGTGCCGCACGGCATGGTTTATCGTAACGATACGCTCTGGTATACGGCGCAGGGGGCTAAATGTATCGTGGCTTATGATCTAAAGCTGAATAAGACTGTGCAAGTGTTAGGGACAGGTCAGGATTTTACACATTTGCTGTATCTCACGCCAGACGGAAATACCTTCTATGCTACCAATGTGGAGTCTGGAACAATCAGTGTGTACGAGCGGAAGATGTATCCGCCTTACATGCCACCAACCGGTGTGTTACCAGTTAATGCCAAAGAGCGGCTGGAATGGCGGCAGACATTGATTAATGTGGGCGTCGGTGCTGAAGGTTTTGACGTTACTGCGGATGGAAAAGAGTTGTGGACAGCGCGCCCTGATGGATATATTATTATCGTTGACCTCCAAAAGAAAAAAATCAAAGCAAAAATCAATACAAATATTCAGGGGTTGCATCGTATTAAATTAACACCCGACGGGAAGACGGCCTGCGTGGTAAGTGTGAAAACCGGCGATCTTTTGTATTATAATGTGGCGACACATCAATTGGAACAAAAAATGAATATTGGCCGCGGTGCCGGCATTTATATGGACAAAAAAGCGAACAGGATGTTTATTGCCTGTACACCGGATAACTATGTTTCGGTAATTGATCTTGTCACGAGAAAAGAAATTAAGAAGATCATCGTTAGTCGTCCGGATGGAATAATCGGTGTGAACTAGAACATTGCGCTGTAAGGATAGTTCGTCCAAATAAAAGGTTGTTTCAGGCATCAAACAACCTTTTATTTAGCAATGTTGAAGATCAGCGATCAGCCATTACTGCATATTCCGGGTCTTCTATCAGGTTAACATCGATAACAGATTCTGCATTCTTCAACAGCGTTCTGCAATCAGGACTCAGATGACGGAGGTGTAATTTCTTTCCGGCTTTTTCGTAACGTTCGGTCAGTTTGCTCAATGCTTCGATGGCACTCATATCGGTAACGCGGCTTTCTTTGAAATCAATAATTACTTCGGCAGGATCATTCTGAATATCAAATTTGTCAGTGAATGTCCGCACGGAACCGAAAAATAGCGGACCATAAATTTCGTAGTGTTTCACGCCATTTTCATCAGTATATTTTCTGGCACGAATGCGTTTGGCACTTTCCCAGGCAAAGACCAGCGCAGATATAATCACGCCGATCAGTACCGCCAATGCGAGGTTGTGTAACCAAACGGTAATAGCTGCAACCAGTATGCCCACGATCACATCATGACGCGGCATCTTGTTGACGATGCGCAGACTGATCCATTCGAACGTTCCGATAGCAACCATAATCATCACGCCCGTCAAAGCAGCCATTGGTACTTTTTCGATAATCGGTGCACCGAAGAGAATAATAATAAGAATCATAATGGATGCGATAATGCCAGAGAGTCTTGCTCTGGAACCCGCAGACAGATTGACGAATGACTGTGCAATCATCGCGCAGCCACCCATACCTGTGAAGAAGCCATTGACGATATTGGCGGTTCCCTGTGCCATACATTCTTTATTACCCCGGCCACGAGTGCCGGTTATTTCATCTACCACATTTAATGTAAGCAGACTCTCTACCAGTCCTACGCCGCCCATTACCAGCGAGTAGGGGAAAATGACTTTGAGTGTATCTAAATTAAATGGCACTGAAGGAATATGAAAAGATGGAAATCCACCGCTCACAGATGCAATGTCCTTCACTGTTTTGGTATCAATGCCGAAGCCTAATACGATCAGGAATACGACTATGATTGCTACCAGTGAGGCCGGTATTGCTTTTGTGATTTTGGGAAATACCATTACGATCAATATCGTTAACAGTGTAAGTCCGAGCATTGTCCAGAGTGCGGTGCCGCTCAGCCATTCTGTTCCGCCCGCAGTAGTGATTTTAAATTGCTGAATCTGCGCCATAAAAATGATAATTGCCAGCCCATTTACAAAACCATACATCACTGATTGTGGTACCAAACGAATGAATTTTCCTAATCGGAACACGCCTACCAATATTTGTAGTGCGCCAGCCAAAGCGACTGCAGCAAAAACATATTCTACGCCATGTGATTGCATCAATGCAATAAGCGTCACTACCGTAGCGCCTGCACCACCAGAAACCATGCCGGGTCTGCCGCCTAAAACAGCAGTGATTAAACCCATCATGAATGCAGCATAAAGACCGGTAAGCGGAGAAAGGCCAGCGAGAATTGCGAATGACAGAGATTCGGGAATCATGGTCATCGCGACTGTAAAGCCAGCCAGGACTTCGTTTTTGTAATTGACTTTTTGTTTGAAATCAAAAAAATTAAGATAAGCCTTCATTGTGGGGCAAAGGTAGCTAACTGTTTACAGTGGACAATCGACAGTTGACAATGCCCAAGCCTATTTATGCCGCTTTCTTTTTGGGATAACGATCAATTTACCCATTGATGACAGAATTTCTCTACTGTAATTGTTAGCTTTGTCAAAACATACCAGTTAGTATCTTTTTTATGTCGAAAGGAAATGCCACACGACTGGCAATATTGAATAAAGCATTTGAGCTGATATATAAAAATGGTTATCAGGCTACGAGTATTGATGAAATAATTGCCACGACACATGTAACAAAGGGGGCGTTCTTTTACCATTTTAAGAACAAGGAGGATATGGGGCTGGCTTTGATTAACGAAGTGATGCAACCCGGTATGATTCCTTATATGACGCATGCATTGCAACAATCCGCTGATTTTAAAACGGGTGTTTATGAGATGATGAAGAACTTATTGCTGAAAGCACCATTTTTCAATGTCGATTATGGTTGTCCGGCGGTAAACCTGATCGATGAAATGTCGCCAGTAAATGAGTTGTTTAAAACAGCGTTGATGAATCTGGTGCGTGAATGGCAGTCGGCAATTGAAGCAGCATTTATCAAAGCACAAAGGGCGGGGCAGTTTCAGAAAAAGCATGATCCAAAGCAGGTGGCTTTGTACATCACGGCCAATTATGGTGGCGTGCGTAATATGGGTAAAGTATTTGGCAAGGATGCTTACACGATGTTTTTGAAGCAATTCAAAAATTACCTGGACAGTCTCGAGTAGTTTTTTTTGCTTTCAAAACATACCAATTAGTACTTTTTGCTTTTCTTTTTTTAATCTATAACATACAATGAGAATGATTGTTATTATCGCTGTTATCCTGATTGCGCTGTATGCGGCATACAAAATTTACAGTACCAATAAGGTAGATAAGCAACTGGATGGACTATTGAAACAAAAACATGTAATTCTCGATGTGCGCACTCCCGGCGAGTTTTCTGGTGGTCATATTGAAGGTGCCGTCAATATTCCGTTATCGCAATTGCGAACCGTTGAGATGCCAATGGATAAAAATGCAGTAATTATTACCTGCTGTTCGCATGGATTGCGCAGCGTGAAAGCGGTTGAAATTTTAAAAAACAGAGGTTTCGTCAATGCGCATAATGGTGGAGCATGGAGCGAGTTGGAGAAACATCTTAAATAGATGCCAGAGACAGGAGGAGCGCCGCAAAATTCTTTTCCATAAACAATAGAGCCGTTTGAACAATTCAAACGGCTCTATTGTTTATCATTTATAAATCAATGTTAGCTTCTAGTAATTGCGTCTTTCGCAATCACGGTCCAATCATTTGCGCCGTGACCTTTTTCAATCCAACGGTCCATTTCCGCAGCTACCGACGGAATAACGTTCAGTGGCACATTGCCTTTCTCTGCTTCGGCCATCATCAAACCGGCATCTTTACGTGCCATATTCAATTCCCAGGACGGATTTTCGAAATTGCCGGCGGTCATACGTGCCAGACGGTTCGGCAGCATTGCACCCGGATTCCACGTGTCAAAGAGGTTTTTGATATCATCAACAGAGATATCCAGTGCTTTCGCCAGCGATAAAGTATCTGTGATGCCAGCTGTAAACGTGATCAGGAACAGGTTGCCGATCAATTTGATGCCAGCAGCTTTTCCTTCTGTTGTACCAAAGTTCATTACTTTGCCAGTCATCTTTGCCAGTGCCGGCTCTACTTTAGCAATCACATTCTGGTCGCCTGAAACCAGCATTGTACCTGTACTTTCCAATGCATTCTGCGGACCCATGAATACAGGTGCGTGGAGGTAGGTGAAGCCTTCTGCTTTCCAATCTGCCGTACGCTGAATGGCACCTTCAACAGATGTCGTTGTGTGATCGATGATCATCGCGCCAGGTTTCAGTGCAGATTTTGCAGCTGCCAGGACTTCATTTACAGCTGCGTCATCTTTTACAACAATATGAACGACGTCAGCATCTTTTACCGCGTCGGTAATATTGGCAAATGCTTTGGCACCATATTGTTCCATTGCAGTAGCGCGAGCGGTTGTACGGTTCCATACATTTACCTGCTCGCCTTTATTGATCATTGCTCTGACGAAATTGGAGCCTAACAGGCCCATCCCTAAAAATGCAATCATTGTGTTTCTGTTTTGATAAAGGTAAGTAGAAAGTCAAAAGCGCAATCGTGAATGATCAATCAATGTCGTTTCCTTAAACGCTCTGAAGACAAATATCTTTGATTTGGCGACTGGTTTTTCATTTTGCTGTAGCATCACTCTTCTCCTACTTTTTTTATGCCAAAAAAAGTAGGCAAAAAAGGGCAGCCTAAGCCAGATCACTCCGTGGCTTAGGCGATCGCTCGATTAAGCAGCGCGCTACTGTGCTGCCAAGCTAATAGCCTTGAAAAATAGGCCATGTTTTTAGCGAACATTTTCTTAAGGAAATGACAGTGAATGGTCAATGGTGAAATACAAAGCTGAATTGCGTTTATTCTTTAGAGGATAGGGTATTCCCGCGATTTTTTACCGTTTTAGACGGATTTGTACCATTCGCGAAAGCAGGATCTTGGTAGCTTTGGTATGATATTGTTGCGCAATAACAGAGCGGCCGCCAGAAATTGCTGCGCAGAAACTGCAATTCTTTTTCAGATAAAAACATATTAACATGACTGAGGCAAATCATTATGATGTAATTATTGTTGGTGGCAGTTATGCGGGTCTTTCTGCCGCGATGGCATTGGGGCGTTCGCTTAGAAAAGTGCTGATTATCGACGGGGGTATGCCTTGCAACCGGCAAACGCCGCATTCTCATAATTTTATTACGCAGGACGGAAAAACACCCAAAGAAATTTCTTTGCTGGCACGGGAAGAGGTGCTGCGTTATCCAACGGTAAAGCTTATAAATGATACCGCACTCAGCGGACGTAAGCTGGATAAGGGTTTTGAAATCGTTGTGCAGTCAGGTGAGGCTTTCTCTTCGGATAAATTGATTTTCGCCACCGGTATTAAAGATATTATGCCGGGGATTCCGGGTTTTTCGGAAAGCTGGGGCATCACCGCAGTGCACTGCCCGTATTGTCATGGCTATGAAATCAAGGAACAGCCCACAGCTATACTTGCCAACGGTGGCATTGCATTTGATTATGCCAAGGTGATTTTTAACCTTACTAAAGATCTGACGATCCTGACAAATGGCCCGTCGGTATTCACTGTCGAACAAATAGAAATATTAAAGAGCCGGGGAATTAGAATCAACGAAACGGAAATTGATCGCTTGCAACATACTGATGGCAATATTCAAAAAATCATTTTTAAAGATGGTAATCAACTGGAGATAAAGGCGATTTATCATAAGCCAGCTTTTGAACAGCATTCGGATATCCCGGTGGCGTTGGGATGTGGTGTAACCGAGCATGGGTATATCATTACCGATGAAATGCAGAAAACATGGGTTCCCGGTGTTTTTGCCTGCGGCGATAATACCAGTATGATGCGCTCAGTCGCCAATGCGGTAAATACAGGGCAAATGGCAGGCGCAGTTGCGAATAAAGAGTTGGTCGACGAACGGTTTTAATCAGTTGGCAATTGCCCATTGTAAACCTAGAGCAGGTCCTGCTGGTTGGCAACCATGATTAGTTCAGCTACATTTTTCACTTCGAATTTCTGAATCAGATTTTTTCGATGGGTATCAACTGTGAGCGGACTCAAAAACAATTCATCGGCGATTGTCTGACTGGTTTTGCCTTCGGCAATCAATTGTAAAATTTGTTTTTCTCTGCGCGTGAGTTTGGGTATGCCGCGCAGTTCGCTTGGAGAAGGGTGGCTGATAATCTCGTTCACTTCCTTGCTATAGGCGATTTTTCCCTGCAAGGCCTCATAGATGCAATGGCGCAATTCTTCGAGCGAACTATTCTTTAGCAGATAACCACTCGCACCGTTTTGTATGGATTGCATAATGATACTGCGTTCCGTACGATTGCTGAGCATGAGAATAACGGTACTTACTGATTGTCGTTTAATCAGGCGACATAGTTCCAAGCCATTCATATCAGGTAGACTGATGTCAAGTAATACAAGGTCTACCTGATTTATTTTTAAGTAAGAAAGAATATCTGCGCCGGTGCAAAACCCACCGACCACCTGCAGGTTGGTTTCATTTTGCAGCAGCATTTTTAATCCTTCGATGACAATCGGATGATCGTCTACGAGCGCGGTGATCAGTTTATCCGTTGGCATTTGTATTTAATTCAATGTTGATTGTTGTTCCTTCATTTCTGGTGGATAGAATTTCAAATTTTCCTTTCAGAAACTCAATCCGGTTTTTGAGATTATCAAGTCCCATTCCTTTTTTATCCGTTAGAGTGGCAATATCAAAACCGACACCGTCATCTTCTACCGTGATAAAAAACTGACCATTGTTTTGACTGCATTGTAATACAATATTCGCGGCTCCGGAATGCTTGATGGCATTGGAAAGCAGCTCTTGAACAATGCGGTAGATATTTAACTGAACTGATAATGCAATTCCGGGTTCAATGCTGAAGGGTTGGAATTCGATGTACAAATCATCGCGGTTATAAAAAGCGCAGAGATCTTTCAATGCCACTTCCAGTCCAAATTTGAGCAATGTTTCCGGCATCATGTTCCTGGCAATTCTGCGCAGTTCTCCAACCGAACTGTCGAGTTGACGAATGATGCGGTTGAGATCGCCATCATGCATGATATCAGTGTTGTTATTTGCCCAGCCAGATAACCCCATTTTTACCCCAGCCAGCATGCCGCCGAGACCGTCGTGCAGATCGCGGGCCACACGTTCACGTTCCTGTTCTTCGCCGTCCAGCATAGCTTTCGTGATCTTGAGCTGATGTTTTTGTTCCAGATCTTTCAACTCCTGCTGATAATTGATTTCTTTCTGCGTTGCCAGTTTTTTATTGTTGCGGGCACTTACCGCAATGGCGCCGGAAATAATGAGCAACGTGAGGCAACCCAATCCCAGCGCCCATTTATACAGTTGATCATTTTTAGATTTTAATGCGGCTTCGTTATTCTGAGATTGCAGAATGTCGATCTTGTGTTGTTTTTCAGACGCATTATACCTGGCTTCCAGTTCACTGATTTTTACTTTCGTCTGATTATTTTGAATACTATCCGTTGCGGCGCGGTATTTGCTGAGCCAGCTGTAGGCCTCTTTATAATCGTGCAGCGCTTCATTCGTTTTTGCCATCTCCGAATAGATCGTTGCGCGGTCGTTGATATTCGCCATCAGCTGTCCTTCATTGATAACTGCGTTCAGTACTTCTTTAGCTTTTGCATATTGCTCGCTGATCGAATAAATATTGTACTTGCGAAAATAAAATTGCTGGTAGATCTGCGTCTGATTGTACTTTTTCGCCAATACAGTCCCTTTGTCAACTGCAGTAAGTGCTTTGTCGAAATCTTGTTTTCCTGTGTAGTAAAGCGCTTCGTTGTAATAATAGAGCGGATAGTTGGCAGACTCCGGAAACGGCTCCAGTAATGCTTTTGCTTTGTCGAGCAATATTTTTGCCGGATCAGATTTTGCCTGATACATATAAATGCTCACACCGCCGAGATACGCAAACAGCAGAGTTGAGGACGTAGAATGCGTATTTTCCAGCAGCGAAATCGCTTTGTTGTTGTATTCTTCTGCTTTTGCAAATTGGTAATTGCTCATAAAAAGCGTTGCCAGCTGCGAGTAATAGTGTGCCAGCATTGCGCTATCGCCCGATGCGGTAACGATCGGTAAGGAACGGTTCAGAATTATGTCAACGACAAATTCATAGCCCTTCTCATTTTTATTCATCAGCGCGTAGTCAAACCAGGAAGAGGCTCGCGCCGAAGCTGCTGCTTTATCATGAAAGGAGGAGAGCAGTTCAGCGGCTTTCAGGAAAGACACTGAAGCCTTTGCTGTATTCCAGTTGTAATAATATTGACCTTCATAAAAATGATATAGCGCTTTTAAATAGGGATAATTTTGAGACAGCTGTTGCCCTTGCGTCAAATAGGTTTTGCTTTTCGCCGTGTCCTTAAACTTATAGTATTCCGACAGCAGATAATTTGCCATTGCTTTACTGCTGTCCGATGTTTTACTTTGAAGTATGTTGCCTAAGCTGTCGGTAAAATGCTGTTCATCGAGCGGTAATTGTTGCTGTGAAAATCCTTTGCACGAAAATAAAATATACAAGAGCGTTAATAATAAATAGCTCATGTATGTTGGACGTCCTTTATGTAATAGTTTGTTTGGAAAGCTCATGTATGGCTGGTCTTCAGTGATTGCGTCTGCGAATATCAGATGAAAAATCTACACAAAATGCAGGGGTGTTTCCACCATTTAAAAAATACCTAGAAATCAGTAAAAATAAAGCGCAGATGTTCGGTATTTATTGTTTTTCGGGGCGCAGGTAGTTTTGTGGCGGAAATAAAACATTCGATTATGAAAACGTCCGTTATTAAATTTTTCACCGGCAGAACATTTTTTGCATTTTTAGGTATTCTGTTTGTTACGAGTTTTGCAGCTTGTAAAAAAAGTGATAATAATAGTCCTGCTACACCTTCTGGCAAAAGCGCGAAGTTTACATTTACCGTTAGCGGCATTACCAACTCCGATTATGTTTCGTTTGTGGCTGCGGGTAGTACGGGTACTTTAAATTCCAACACGGCATGGAAAGTAAATGGTGTGACGAGAAGCAATGAGGAAGCAATCAGTTTTGGAAACAATGATTTTGCAAACGGTACAGCAACTTATGTGATTGAAACCGCTACGCCATTGTTGGCAATGAGTATCGGCATTCAGTGTCTGGCAACGAGCACGCACAGTTACACAATCAGCTACAAGGCGGAGGTGAACGGCGAAGTAAAACAAAACGAACAGAACGTTACGGTTAGTAATACACAAGACTACACGAGGAATTTCTCGTACTAGAGAATTCACGCAATGAAAACTGGAATGAAAAACGCAAGCGTGAGCGCTTGCGTTTTTTATATTTTGGTAGCCGGCTTCGCAACTCCGGTGGGACCTGAGTTGCGTCGCATTACGTTCATCAGCAGTGCTACTATTAAAGTCGTTTATTGCTTGGCAGACTAAATGTATTGGCCCCATCGATATTTCATCTTTCACTTTTCTCACTGTTGAGCGAAGTCTCTGACTTCGTTCCAGTGGCCCCGGTTTCATGACCGGTGAAAAAAATGAATATACTGCGGTCCGGAGACCGCATCCGGTTGAACGAAGTCAGAGACTCCGCTCGGCAGTGTTGCGTAGCATTACGTTCATCGGTGGTGCTACTATGAAGCAAATAGCCTTTTGATACGAAGAAATCAGCAATCAGGAAATCAGACATCAGCGATTCTTTGTCAATACACCGTAAAGATTGCCTGTCCTATTCTTCCGCTACCATTCGTCATTACAAAGAAATAAACCCCTGTATTCAATTGATCTATATTCAGCGAAATGGTGTTTGTACCCGCATTTAGCAACTGAGTTTGCAGCATCACTTCGTGCCCCGACGCATCGTATATTTTTATAGTAGCGGTGGCTGCGGCATCAAGATTTATACTTGTGTTGATCGTATGCATCGCCGGATTCGGGTAGAGCAGCAGTTTTTCGGTATGCGCAAATAGTGGCTGATTTACAGCGGTTGGTGGTGGAGTTGTGCCAATAGTTTTCTTAATCCAGATAGGTGAAGTCCAGATAATATCACCATCCGTTTGTGTGATTTTTGCGAAATAATAAAACGAATCGGCAACGTTGATACTATGGGTATAGCTAAGCGTATTGCTGCCTGTTGTTGTGGTTAGTATAGTAGGTACTGCACCTGAACGTGCCTTGCCATAGTACAGTTCAATCTTCTGCGTCGGATCTGATCCGCCCGAAGCATTGCCGGGATCGCTAATAGAAACGCTGATTTGCGGATTGGCGTTGATCGTATCGATGGTGCCCATCAGACGATTATTAACCGTAAATGTTACCTCTGCATCCCAATCGTCAGACGCATAAAAATGACGATCGCGATACGCTTTCATAATGCTGTCGCGGTTTAGCGCCTGTGCTATAATTACAGTGCGGGAACAGTTGGTGCGGCCGAATGTGGTGTTGTGATTGTCATGGTCGATCGTTGGGCCGAGATGAAATCCTTTTGATAATGCCAGGAAATACTTGCTTTGGTAAAGAGTTGCCGGCGCATCGGAATAATTCGTTGTGGTAGAAAAAGCGCTGCCGCTTCTGATTGCACAACCCACCACCGCGCTATCAGCACTTATATTATAATTGTGTTCCAGCAGGCTGTCGTAGTCGGTACTCTGCGGATGCGCGAGTGTGGCAAATGCGCCCGCATGCTGGTTGATCAGCGTCCAGAGTGTCTGGTAGTTGTACTCACTGTTGTAAAACGTATAATTGTTGCCTGTTCCCCAGCCGCCACTGCCTGATTCCCAGCCTATCAGACCCGGCATTCCGTATATGATCACGTGACCGCCGTTGTTAATAACGCCGTATTCCATGCCAAACATGCTGACGAAAGTTCCGTTGTGGTTGGCCGTGTCGGCCTGATAAGACCCATTGGCATAATCGGCCACATGCATCCCCGGATTATGGGTTGATGTAAAATGGTTGTGCTCTGCCACACCCAGAAAATCCATGTGGTAGGACTGTTTGGCGTATTGGTAAGCGGTTGCCGGTGTGGCATTCAGATTATCTTGCGTTCCGTCTGAGTAAGCTGTATGTGAATGAATGTTACCGAAGTAAAAATGATATTGAGCAGTCGCCGTCATCGACAGGAGGCATGCAATGAGAAAGGAAAAGAGCGTTTTGTTCACGCTGCAAAGCTAAAACGCCCTTCTATGGCCAATATTAAGCTTGTGATAAGTAATTGTTATCTCTGAAGTCCGGTCCTTAAAGTTGACATCTTGCTCATGATGTTTTACGATTTGGCTTCAGAACTGAGGATCTTGAAATTTGAACTTATTTTCTAAACGGAAAGAAGTTTTGCCTTTTCAATTTAAAAAATCACTGATCAATATCGCTGCTGCCTCTGGCGAACGTCCGTAACTACCTGTAGTGCATGCCTCGCCAATAAAAGCACCGTGCACACCGGGCAATACTACAAATGTGGAGCCAGCAATAAGACGGTGTAGATTCAGCAGATGATCTACTTTTACCACGTCCTGATCTGCGGCCATAATCAGTGCTTTTGCTTTGATAGATGAAATTTCGGCGTCGTCCATGTCTTTGAAATTTACCATGCGGTCGCGGTCTTTTTCAAACATCGTTTGCAATCCGGTCTGACTTGGCGTTACATCAAGGTATCCTTGTTGAAGAGGGGCGGGCATGTCTTTAATGGTGGCGTATTTCATGCCTTCCAGCATGCCGTCGGGCATGCCATCACGTCGGTAGTTGGCCGACATTACAACGATTTTATTTACAAGCTCAGGATGATGAATCGCAATATGAAGGGTAGTAGTGCCGCCGTTACTGAATCCGCAGAAATCCGCTTTTTCGACACCGAGATATTTCAGCAAGCCTACTACATCAGCCATGTCCTGCATAAACGATTCCGGCGCATCACGATCGTTTGTACGGCCATGTGCCTGCAATTCCATCGCAATTACCTTCCGGTCTTTTGCCAGCAAAGGCAAGAGTTTTGAAAAGCAGGTAATGATCGTGGAACCGCCGCCGTGGATCAATACCAAAGGCATATTTCCTTCGCCGTGGATTTCATAGTACATATTCAGTCCGTTGACCGGTGCGTAGCCTGTTTTCATTTTTTTATGGTTATTTGGTCAACTAAGTTAAATAGTTAATGGGTTAAATCAGTCGCTACGAATTAACCATTTACCCAAGTCACGACGAATTAACCATTTGCCCAATTAACCATTTACCCAATTATCGGAATTACCCGGCTTTCAGCCGTATATTTACGCCTCAATTTTCAATTCATCCTAATGGAAAAGAAGCCACCCGGCATTCTACATCTGCTTAAGCCTTACCGTGGTTTAACGCTGCTGCTTCTGCTGTTTACCTTGCTGAGCAATGCCATTAATCTGTGGCTGCCCCGCATTATAGCACATAGCATCGATGCTTTCAACGCCGGTATTTTTGAATATCGTTCGGTGATCACTGAATTTTTAGTGGCCATTACAAGCATTCTGGTATTTGCTTATCTGCAAAGTATTATTCAGACTTATGCTTCTGAAAAAGTAGCACGCGATCTGCGTACCCGGCTTTCGGATAAATTGTCGAAACAGAGTTATGCATTTATCGAACAGGCAAATCCGTCGAAACTGCTGACCAGCCTTACGGCAGATGTTGATTCGATCAAGCTGTTCATTTCGCAGGCGATCGTGTCAATCGTTTCCTCGTTGTTCATCATTATTGGCGCCAGCGTTCTGCTGCTCGGCATCAACTGGAAGCTTGCCTTGTGTGTGATTGCGATCATTCCAGTCATTGGTCTGACGTTTTTCTTTGTATTGCGCAAAGTACGGGCGTTATTTATTGAAAGCCGTGGTGTGATCGATGTGTTGAACAAAGTCATTAACGAAAGTATTCTCGGTGCCGCATTGATCCGCGTGGTGAATTCGCAGCAACTAGAGTACGACAAATTTCTGGAGGTAAATACCAAAGCGAAAAATTATGGTCTGACGATCATGCGTATGTTCGCCAAACTGATTCCTGTAATCACGTTCTCCGCAAATATGGCGATGCTTTGCATTCTCGCATTGGGCGGACATTTCGTTATCAACGGTAGTCTTTCGCTCGGTGATTTTGCAGCGTTCAATAGCTACCTGGCCATGCTGATTCTGCCCATCCTGATTATCGGTTTTATGAGCAATGTCATTGCACAGGCTACCGCATCGTACACACGTATACAAGCCGTGCTCAATGCGTCTGAACCTGTAGAGACCGGAACACGCACCAACGATTTGCACGGCAATATTGAAGTCGATAATGTTTCGGTTTTGTATGGACAAACGCCCGTGCTGCGTGACATTTCCTTTAAAATAAATGCAGGCAGTAAGATCGCAATCATTGGGCCGACAGCAGCCGGTAAAACCCAATTGTTGTATTTGTTGGCCGGACTGATCAAGCCAACCAGTGGTGTTATCCGTTTTGATAATCATCCTTTCGAAGAATATAAAAGCGAACATTTTTACCGTCAGATGGGATTGGTTTTTCAGGACAGCATTATTTTCAACATGAGCATCCGGGAAAATATTGCGTTCAGCGAAGACGTGACGGATGAGCGGTTGGCGAAGGCAATTCAATCAGCAGAACTGAGTGATTTCATTAAAACATTACCAGAGCAGTTAAATACCGTTGTCTCCGAACGCGGTACCAGCCTTTCCGGCGGCCAGAAGCAGCGTATTATGCTTGCACGGGCACTAGCGGTAGAACCGAAAATTCTGTTGCTGGATGATTTTACTGCACGCGTTGATAATGCAACAGAAGCAAGAATCCTGCACAATATTCAGCAGAATTATCCTGACCTCACACTGATTTCGGTGACCCAAAAAATTGCATCGGTAGAACATTATGACCAAATCATTTTACTCATGCAGGGTGAAATGCTGGCTGCAGGTACCCATGAAGAATTAATGCACACCAGTCCCGAATACGTACAGTTGTTTAACTCCCAACAAAGCACCAGCAATTATGAGCTACGATCTTAATCATATCAGCGGCCAGCAGCAAAAAACATCCAATTACGCCGCGCTGAAAGGATTGCTGAAGCTTATTGCGCATGAGCGACCAACGTTGTTGAAAGCATCCGCAGCTATTTTGCTGAATTCGGGCTTGAACCTCTGTGGTCCGTTCCTGATCGGTTATACGATCGATCATTATGTGCAGCATAAAGATTATCATGGCGTGTTGTTGTTCTCCGGCATCTTGCTCGGTATGTACCTGACTGCGTTATTTACAAGCTATTTTCAGACCAATCTGATGGGTGGTGTGGGGCAGCGTTTGCTCTTTACACTGCGCAATACCATTTTTGAAAAACTACAGGTGTTGCCGATGGCTTTTTTCAATTCGAATAAAGCCGGCGATCTGATTTCAAGAGTGAACAATGACACAGACAAACTCAATACTTTTTTCTCACAGTCACTCACGCAATTTATCGGCAGTATTGTAACGATGACTGGTGCCGGTATTTTTCTGCTGGCAACTAATCCGAAACTCGGTGCTGCAACTTTACTACCGGCATTGTTGATTTTGATCTTCACCAAAGTTGTTTCGCCCTGGGTGAAAAAGAAAAATGCGGTGAATCTCAAAAGCGTGGGCGGCATGAGTGCAGAAATTCAGGAAAGCTTAAGTAATTTTCGTGTGATCATCGCTTTTAATCGTCGTGATTATTTCCGTCAGCGTTTTGATGCTGTCAATCGCGAAAACTATCGGACCGCCGTCGGAGCTGGTCTGGCGAATAATGTTTTCCTTCCTGTGTATAGTTTTTTCTCCGGCATGGCACAATTAATTGTGTTGTGTCTGGGTATTTATCTCATTTCCATACATGAGTTTACTGTGGGTTTGTTGGTTAGTTTTCTGGCTTATGTTGTAAACTTCTACAACCCGCTTCGTCAGTTGGCTGCGCTGTGGACAAACTTTCAGGTGGCAATGGCCGGCTGGGATCGTATCAGTCAGATTCTGGCAATGGATAATAATATGCCGGCAATTGAACAACAACCGGAAGTGAATGCTGCGCCGGTGTTAGAATTCAGAAACGTGCATTTCGGATATGTGAAAGACAAGGAGATCCTGCACGATATTTCGTTGCAACTGGAGAGTGGTAAAACCTATGCATTCGTTGGCCCTACTGGTGGCGGCAAAAGTACTACGGCATCATTGATTGCCCGTTTGTATGACCCGACAGATGGTGAAGTATTACTGAATGGCCGTGATATTCGGTCCTTTACTCCGGAAGAACGCGCAGGTAAAATTGGTTTTATCTTACAGGAGCCGTTTTTGTTTTCGGGCACGGTGAAAGACAATATCCTCTATGGAAATCCGCAATACCAGCATTTTTCCAATGAACAACTGGAAGCGGTTATTCAACAGAATAATCTGGGAACGCTACTGAAGATATTTGATCAGGGATTAGATACAAAAGTGAGTTCGGGCGGAGATAGTATCAGCCTAGGACAAAAGCAGTTGATCGCGTTTATGCGTGCCGTGCTGCGCAATCCGGAAATATTGATTTTGGATGAAGCCACTGCAAATATTGATACTGTAACAGAACGTTTGCTGGAAGATATTCTGGATAAATTACCTCCAACCACTACACGTATGATCATTGCACATCGATTGAATACTATCGAAAATGCAGATGAAATCTTCTTTGTAAATGCTGGTGAAGTAACACGTGCCGGTTCGTTTGAAGACGCACTGGATAAGCTTTTGAGCGGAAAACGGACTAGTTGATAATTGACAATCGCTCGCGTTTGTCACTCTGACGAAGGAAGAGTCCCGCGTAATACGACGCCTATTTGTACACAAAATAAAGTCGCAAAGGTTTTAACCTGTTGCGACTTTTTTATTCGTCAGATGTTTCGTGTCATGAATGCTTTTCAGCTTAGAACTGGCAGTTGATCCCGCCGAAAATCTGCAATGCCGGTTGGTTCAAACCTTGATGTAGTATGGTGAATTGCGGTTCGAGGAAGATGTTGAGCACCACGTTGTCAACCTTCAGCACATGGCCTGCGCCAATGCCGATCGGTACGTTATAACTATTCGTCTCTGTATTAAATGACCAGAGTGCGGTTGATCTCAGGTAAGCACCTTTACCCAATTGAAAAATTCCAAATGGCTGCACGATTAGTAAACTCGCATCAGGTCTGTCCGTCTGTCCGGCAATTGAATGCTGGTAAGTGATCAACGTACCCCACTGGAACGCTCTGGAAGCAGTGTTGAACAAAACCAGCGCACCACCGAGTTGCCATTTCCCCGAGCCGGTGTAAGGCGAGGTCGCAGTAGGGATCACCACTTGCGGACCAATACCAATCAACATTTTGGAGCTCGGTTTGCTAAGCGTATAAGTAGCAAAAAAATTCAGGTCGCCAAGACCAGAGCTGTAAGTAGGACGACCTATGGCATCGTATCCCGACGGGTTTGTATTAAGCGGTTGTGTCACACGCACCAATACCTTTCCTTTTGCAAAGGGCATTGCATACCGGATCAGCATGCTGTTGGCCTTCATGCTCGCATCTTCGTAAATAGACGGAATGTAGTAGTTCTGGAAATTTAGCGCCTTTGTATCAGCTAATGGATTATTTGCCTTTGCTGCTTCTGCGTCCGAAACCTGCGCTCGTCCGTTTATAGCGAAGAACAGGGTGGCTAAAGTAAGTGCGGTGATATGTTTGATCATTGTGAAGTAGTTTGGGTAATATAAATATATTGTATTTTGATTATTTGTTTTCTGTTTTTCCATTTTCTTTTCTGGTTTAAATAGTGCGCACATGAAAAGAGCAACTGAATTTTCAGCTGCTCTTTTAATCTTGCAATAGTTTGTATTGGACGTTTATTCTACTGTTAGGTTTTTCCTTGGGATTATTTTTGATACAGAAGAGTGCAACTCCGGTTGAGCTTCGTTGCGACGCATTACGTTCATCAGCAGTGCAGCTATTGTACATTTTCCATATTACGCAGGAGACTGTACTATGTATCAATACACGTTTTTAGAAGCTCAAATTTTAAGACACAGACCGTTTGCTCAAAGAAAAAAACGGTCAGACGACTAGGATTCTTCCGGACGTCGGTTGCGTTTATGCTTTCAGACTATTGACCAACGCAACATATCGCTGCATTGCATCTTCCTTACTAACGTCCTTGAGTCCATGCCATGCATTATATTTTGCGGTAGCAACGAAGTCAAACATGCCCGCATTACTTTCTGCCGGTGCATCACCTTCCGTAGCTTGCTTGTAAAGACTGTAGAGCTTCAGCAAGGTTTCATTGTCTGGTTTTTCTGGCAGCGTTTTACTATCAGCTACCGCCTGTTCAAATGTATTCATGGGTTAGATTTTTTAGTTGATAAGTGAGAATCGGATAATCGGAAACGGAAGCCGATTCCCGCACATTTCATTGCCACATTAAATCGATTCCATCACAAAATCCTCGCTCCGCGGTACTTTCATAAACAGGTCATTGAGCTCATCCGGCAGTTTAGAAAGTTTTCGTTTTTCCATATCAATCCAGGCGCCGTCTACATTAACGATTGCAGCGCGTACTTCATCTTTACGAAATATTTCATGACGTATTGACCACCGCGATCCATCGGGACGGGCCTTCGTCAGAACGCAACTCACGCGCACAATATCGCCCATTCCAATTTCACGCTGATACAATAATTCTTCGCGAAACAAAATAGGACCGAGCCTCAGTTTTGCAAATACGCCCACCGGAATGCCTAGCTTTTCTAACAGTTCGAGACGCGCCTGGGCTGCAAAATCAGCATAAGCAGAATGGCGCAGATGCATGTTTGCATCAATCTGCGACCATAAAACCGGTGCTTCAAAAAATATGTTTTCCATGAAGGAATGTTTTATACTACAAGTTAAGAAGCTCCTAGTTATAAAACCTCAGACGACTGAAGCCAGTTTTCGTTAATAACAGTATTTTTCAGCGTAAGTCAATGCTGCCAATGACTTCTCAATTTCCGGCAGCGCTGCGCAAAGTTGCTCAAACGATTTGATCGTAAAATAAACTGGTTGCAAAATATCTGTGCGGTAATCGGTCGAAAGCATTTGCGTAATATCAAAGGAAAGCTTGACGGATGCATCACTTAGGCTGTTTGCCGTTTCACCTGGCGAAGAAATAATACCCGCGCCGAATATTTTAGGCATGTTTTTTTCGTGCAGTAAGCCGAACTCAATAGTGAACCAATATACTCGACCCAGTAGCGCAATTATCTCCGGTACGTCAATCCATTTCATAGCGAGTTTGCCAAAGCCTTCCATAAAATCTGCATAGGCTTCGTTTGTAAGCAATGGCACATGTCCGAAAACATCGTGAAACATGTCCGGCTCTTCGATGTAATCCAGTTCTGCCATAGTTCGTAGCCAGCAGGTTGCCGGAAATATTTTCTGCGAAAGCAGCTGAAAGAATTCCCGCTGTGGTACTAGTTCTGGCGCAACAACAACTTTCCAGCCAGTGAAGGATTCCAGCCGCTTGTTCATTTTTTCGAAATGAGGGATTTCGTCGCCATTAAATCCAATGTCTTCAAGTGCTTTTAGATAAAGTTTACTTGCCTGCGGTCGTAATAAATTCATCTGACGTTTAAAAAGTAGCTGCCAGACTTGAAAATCTTCGGTGGTGTACGCGCTGTAAAGCTGCGCCAATGGCTTATGCCTTTGCATGTTTTTATAAATTTTTGGTTTGGGAAAAAAATGCGGATGGGACAAAAAAATACCCGGTTCCGCTGTCTGGAACCGGGTATGGCTGAATTATATTAACGCAATACAGTAGCCGCTATTCCAAACAATATCGTTGAGAATAGTAATAATAATAAACTGCTTGTATGTTGCGGTTTTGTTGCATCGTTGAAGAACGAAGGTAGCGGCTTAGTTTGAGAAAATCAAAAAACTATTTTTTTAGAACCGGTAACCGAAGCGCAGATTGCCTTGTATCATAATGTCCTGGCCATAATTTTTTCCATCGACCTTGTCGAAATACATGATACCCATGCCCGCCTCAAGTCCAGTGTAAAAATGACGGGAAATATTTATGTTCAGTGCATTGTTGATCAGCAAACCAAATTGTATTTCTGTGCTATGACGCTTAAGTGTTGGCGGGTCACTCGGTTCTCCTGCGGGACACCAGTTAAATTCACCACTATTCGTTAAACGTCCCACACCCAATCCAAGCGATGGGCCAAAGCTATAACTTACAGTATGCGCATTGCCGGCGGGATAAAATTTAATGCCCGGAAACACATACCCCATCTGAACGCGGGATGCAGGTTCGCAAGGATCATTTTTACCGAAAGAATAAGCTACAGGAATATAGAGGCTGAATTTTTTTGAGAGCATGCGCTCGTATTGAAGCCCAAATCCTGTAAGTGAAGCATTGGTAACTTGTGCGGGCGAAACCGAAATAATATTGCGTGTTGTATTTTCCTGCGAATAAGCATTGGAATGCAACAGCAGACCGCTTAGGGCAATAGAAAGGGCTATCGATCTCATAAGACTATTGTTTAGGTTAGGTGTTATAACGACAAGGTAGTAAAAATTATTATGCAAGTATTCGCCGTTTGTCTGTGTGTCATCTGATGTTTGCGATAGAATGCTTTACTCACGTTTGTCCAGATGAAAGAGAAATCCCGCGGAATGTCTGCCGACGTTATGCGCGACGCCTGTTTGAAGCGACGTGACATAAAGTCGAAGAATGAGCAATACGCTTAAAATGGTACTATGAGCTTCACGCAAAGATTTCTACCCATGCCATAGATTCCATAGTGTCCATTTGGTGACGCGCTGTAATATTCAAAGTATTTCAAGCGGCTCATATTGCTTTGGCAGGCCAGATCAAAAACATTATTTACCTGAACCCTCAATTGAAGCGTTTTATGATGCGCGTACCGTATTTCGGCGCCAGCTGCAACATCGCAAAGCGTATAAGATGGCGTGGCGGATTCTGTATTATACAAACTCAGATATCTGTTTTGCGCTGCATTATATTCAACTGCTGCTGAAATATTAATTGTAGGAACGTATTTCCATTTAGGCACAAACTCCTGACTGATAGTGGTGATCAGTTTAGCCGGTGGAGTAAGTGGCAGATAGGCGCCGGAATTCCCCTGGTCTTTAAAAGTTTCATTCCGGTTGAAACCATAAATCAACGCGAAATTATTATTCCAGTCAAAGCCTTTCAGCGCCATAGGATGTATGTCCAGTGAGGCTTCTGCGCCATAAAGCTGTGCAGTCGATTGCTGATATTGAAACGTTTTGTTACCCTGTGCATCGATTACCGGGTTGCCACCTGCGTCTGCTAATTGTGTGAGGTAAATATAGTGCAGTACATTGTTGTTGAACACACTTAACGACGCTGCAAAATCGTCAAACTGAAAAAAAGCACCGATATCTTCTTGCCAATTTGTTTCGGGTTCAAAATTCCGGTTGCCCAAATAAATGATATGAGCACCGGGGTCCAGTCCATTTGATAAAGACTCTGTGATGTTTGGACTTCTGTAACCCTTGGCTATATTGATTTTTAAGCTTAGGTGCGGATTGATTTCATAAGTGCCCCCGATACTTACAGATATGCCGTTGTAGTTTTTTTGAAATGCAGGAAATTGAAGTGTTGTATTTGCTGTATCCGGGAAACGGACTTGTTCGCCAAAGCCTGTTTGCGCGTTCGTACGTACGTAAAAGTCTTTACTGTTCACTTGTCTGGTATCGTACCTGACACCACCGCTCATAGTCATTTTCTTATGTTTCCATTTACCGCAGGCATAAGCTCCAACATCAAAGAGCGTATAGTCGGGTATTGGAAAGTCAGTAGCATCAAGGCTTTTGTTGTTTTGATACATTCCATTTGCACCAACAGTAAAGTCAATTTCTTTGGTCAATGAGATCGCATAACGCAAGTCATAATTGAGTGTATTCAATCGTACATACATGCCCGCCTGGTGAGGTTGAGTAGGGTGATTGTACTCACGTCTGATGTTTTGCTGCCATCCCAACAATGCATCTATACGGCTTTTCCCAAGTTCATAATGGTTGTTTGTGTAAACCCGGTAGTGCTGTATATGCTGATGTAGCGGACTCAGGCGGTAGCTATTCAGTTCTTCGTTGTTCACAACAGGCCGCTGCGTAATATCATCAGAAGTACCTTCAAAAACTTGTTTGGTAAATTGCCGTGTAGTAGAATCCCTGCTGCCATCCGGAATTCCTTGCAGGTTGTCATACAAAGTAAAGTTGAGCAGACTTTTGCCGTACTTGCTATAATAGCCGGTGGCTGCTGCAACGTTTTTCTCGTTGAATCCTGTGTTATAAACCCTTCCATCAATATTGTTCTTATAGTTTTTTGCAATTCTGTAAGAACCCCGCACCTGCCACATCCATTTATTATCGCGATAGCCAAGCCGCAGGCCAGTGCCGATAAGTCCATTGTTCGACTGATACTCCGAAATGAAACGTCCGATGATTTTGCCATTGTTGGGTGGCATATAGGGGAACAAACTGATCACTCCTGCCAATGCATCACTGCCATACATCAGGCTCGCCGGCCCCTTAATCACTTCTGCACGGTCCACATTATATCCGTCCACCTCGATGCCATGTTCGTCGCCCCATTGTTGGCCTTCCTGACGGATACCATCGTATAACGTCAGCACGCGATTATAACCGAGTCCGCGGATAAATGGTTTGGAAATATTAGGGCCCGTTTTAACAGCCGTCAGTCCGGGAACATTTTTTACGAGTACATCAATGATATTATTTTCGGAAGCACGCTCTATGGTTTTGGAAGAAACAGCAGTAATCGCGACAGGGTTTTCCTTGATCCTGGTAGCTTTCGAAACGCCCGATATCACCAGTTCATTGAGCGTTTTATTGCTGGCAGACAACGAAATAGTCAAGGAGGTTTTTTCAGTAATTAAAATAGTGTCTGTGTTGTAACCGATATGGGTGGAAATGAGTTGCTTGTTAGAACGATCTCCACTCAGCATTAAAACGAACTTGCCATTCTTATCTGAATAGGTGCCGTTTGTGCTGCCTGCAATACGTACCGAAGCATTGACCAGTACGGCTTTCGTTTCCGCGTCAATGATGATACCGCTTATAATTTGTGCTTTCGCAGGAACGAAAAACAGCAGTGATAGTAGTGGTAAAAGGTTTTTCATTTTAAATTTTGTAAGCAAAACTATTTATTTAGACTAATCTAAACAAATTGTTTTGTTGTCTTCTTTAGGCTGGGGAATAATGATATATGTATAAAATGTATTAGATTACATAAGCTATTTATCGACGCGGGCATGGTTCGACATAAAAAACTGAAGATTGGCGGCATTGTGTTCGTATGCTTTTTGCTGGGTGTACACTTGTTCGTCAAATGGAAAGCCGGTCATATTCTCAGCAGCATTGTCAGTAACATTACCAATAATAAGTACCGGCTCAAAACATCTGCTGTTCGTATTCATTATACGACGATAGGTATTCTCGCCAAAAATGTGGTACTGGAGCCTGTAGATTCGGCCGAAAGAAATAATGCAGTGCATTTTACGGCAGATGAAGTGCTGCTTGATTTACACGGTTTACGCTCCTTGTTTGCCGATCGTGCACTCAACATAGATGAAGTACGATTAGTGAATCCTACTATCATTATTCCGCCGCCAAAAGATGTGCCTGCAGTGAAAGATACAAGTGACATTGTCATTCACGATCAGTTGCTTTCCATACAGAACACCGTCAATAATATGGTGAACTCGCTGCGCATGACCCGTTTCAGAATTGATAATGCACAGATTAAAATATACACTGATCAGCAAAATCATTTCTTCTCGGTCGACAGAGTTTCGTTACATGTCGATCATTTATTTGCTGATGTAAAAGCGAATCAGCTGGCAAAGAAAATAAAGCTGAATGCAGATATTCATCTCTGGCTGGATCATCCGCATATTGTATATCCCGATAGTGCTGTAGCCATTACAATAGATCAGTTTGACTGGAATAGTGCCACGCATAAATTCGTCATTGAGAACATAGCATTTTCCAAGAGAAAGAATACGCCCGGGGGCGATAGCTCGCACATTAATCTGCATGAAGTAAGTATCACAAGGCTCAATTGGAGTAAATGGGCTAATGCCGGTGAAATCGTCATTGATACTGTAAAAGCAAATTCCGGTGATGTGTATATCGAAACCATCGCTAAATCCGGAAAGAAAGGTAAGCAAAGCAATGATATTGCAAATCGAAGTATTCTGAATTTGCTGAGTCCGATGTCTATTCAGTATTTGTCGATAAGGAAAATAAATTCATCGGCACAAACTACTTCCGATAATCTGGCGCTGGCAGGAAAGATCGATGGCGACAGTCTGGAGGTAACGGGTTTCAATCTTGATGCGACACGTAAAGCGCCCGTTCAGTTAAAAAGTCTGAAGCTGGATATCAAACAATTTAAAGGCAAAGATCTTGGCGATACCTGGGAAACTTCTTTTGCGGTGTTCCGTATTGATCAGGATAGCATTGTGCTCAAGGATTATACGCTGCAAAGCACAGCTGAAAGCCATTTTGGCAATCGTAACCTGTTCCGTATTCCGCGGTTAGTGCTTACAGATTTTTCATTGTCGGAACTAGTTGCAGGCCGGTTGAAAGCAGATGAAATGAGAATGGAAAACCCGTATTTTCAATTGCAGCCGGGTTTGCTCACCATTCCGAAAGGCCGGCAAAAGGCTGTGTTGAAGCCAAGAACGCTGAAGGAACGTTTTCCTTATCTGAGTGTCCGTTCTTTTATTTTGAGTAACGGAACGCTGGTTATTTTCGATAAGCATTCTGCAAATAAAATTGTGCAGGCAAATGGCATTAACGGCAGTGTAGATATCACGCAGTTAATGCAAGCGAATGGTGTAGCGGAATACATTACTTCGGGCAAAATGGTCGATATCGAAAATGTACAGCTAAATCTGCCACAGGCACAGGTTTTGACCACGGGTATGAAAATTGATCCGGATGCCCACACGGTTTTTCTCAACACAGTCAATGCAACGCTTGCCAATAAAGCGGGTAAGGTTGGGATGACTGGTGTGTTGCTTCAGATCGATTCGCTGAACCGGATTATTCATGAACGCAATAATTATAGTTTGAAAGAATTGTCCGTTGTGACGGTGAGCGCGGATGTGGCACTGGATAAATTGCCGAAGGCTAAAAAGAAAACGACGCCAGGTGAATCGCCTTTCTGGATGATTCGTCAGGTAAATGTTGGCGCGGGAAATATTCGTGCTAAGAAAGGGGCAATGACTAGTTCACTCGTGCTCGATAAAATTGCTATTGTTGGTTTAAGTAATGCCGGCGGTACGATTGGCTGGGACGATATAAGTGTGGCTTCGCACAAACTGGCGTTTGCTAATAAAGATATGGTTGCCAGCGCTGATCAGGTGGTGTTGCGTAGTAATGACGTTACACAGCTACAGAACTTCCGTTTTTATATGAACGGGAAAGGTAAAAATATCACGGCAGAGGTTCCTGTGATTCAAATGCAGATACCTTTGCATGCTTTGCCACAAAAGGACTTCGATATGGAGCTGGCATCAGCACATTTTCTGAATCCTTCCTTTCAGTATGCTTCTGCAAATGATACCAGCCATTTTCATATTGGCGGCTCCGGTGATCATTTAAATTTTTCAGGCCTGAAATTGCATCAGGAACAAGGACAAAAATTAAAATGGAATGCGGCAGAAATTGATGTAAAAACAAATGGCGTTTCCTTTCAAAAAGATGACCACACTACTGCGCATTATGAGGCGTTTTCGGCTACGCTGACCGACGTGGATGCGCGTAGTCCCGGGCGGCCTTTAAGCTTTAATGTAAAGGATTTTTTATTGCAGGGGGTGACGTATAGCCGGAAGGTAAATGATAAAGAGGCCAGTCTGAAACTGAACGATGTAACGATTGTCAACACGGGAAGGGTTGTGGCGACTAAGGATTCATTACTCCGGTTACTGTATGGAAATGCTGGTATTTTGATGAACGGTGCGGATATTATTCTGGATAATCCGTTGCAGACTATTCGTTTTTATAATGTAAGTGTTGACATCGCACATAAAAGCTTTACGGTAGATAGCTTTACGATGCGTAACAAAATGAGTCGTGACAGTATCTTTGCCATGCAGCCGGTAGAGAAGGATGTGTTCACTGTGAGCAGCGGGAGAATCAGTGCGGGTGGGGTTTCTACAGTGCGCTATATGTCGGACACTGGTTTTGCGATTCACAATATGAACATCGATAGCCTTAAACTTAAGGTAGAGCGTGATAAGCGTCGTCCGGATGATACGGTCAGTTATCGTCCGTTGCTAGCGAAGATGCTGGAGCGTATTCCTTTTCTGATTAGTGTTGATACCATTGTGCTTAAAAACAGTTTGATCTGGCATAATGTAATTGAGGAGAAAAGAGGGCAGGAGGGGACGATCTATTTTACCGACGTAAATGGCTGGGTCGCTGATGTGCGGAATTACAACATGAACAATGAGGATACTTTGCGGATTCGTGTCCGTGCGAAACTGATGGGCAAAGGCAATATGAATATGCGTTTCCGCCAGTCGTATGCCGACAGTCTGCAGACTTTTCTGCTCTACGCAAATATGGGTAAATACAAAATGGCCGGACTCAATCAGATTTTGGAGCCGCTGACCAGAATTAAGATTGATGAAGGCACGATCGATTCTATCTGGTTGCGTGTAAAGGCTAATGATTTGGTTGCTTTCGGCAGTATGGAAATGGATTATCGCGAGCTGAGAGTGGCGTTGGTCAACAAGCGGCACGAACGCCAGGGATTTTTATCCTGGGTGGCAAACAAAGTAATTCATAAGAAAAATTATAAACGAGGTAAAGTTTACGTAGAAAGGCTTCAGAACAAAGCTATATTCAACTATTGGGGCAAAATTTCACTCAGCGGACTTTTGAGTAATATCGGTATTCGAAGAGATAAAAAATACAATAAGCTTTACCGCGAAGCAATGGAAAAATATCACTTGCCACCGGATTTATTGAAAGATGATTTGGACGATTAGCTGGTTTGTTTAGTGATGTTCTAAGTTGTACGTAATAGGTTTGCTTACCGGGAACTTAAAACGTACAACTTAAAACATACAACTTAAAATTCAGAATCCAGAAACTTCGGCAACGATGTACCAATAATATAAGTCCAGCCTGCTTCGAAACTTTCACGTGCAAAATCCTTGCTTGTTTGCGGGAATGTTTCCAGTCCTTCATGAGTAAGTTTTAGACGAGTATTTTCTCCTTCCGGAAATAATTCAAAAGTCAAAACCGAACTGCCTTCATACCCCTCATAGTGCCAGGTGTACTGCAGTTTTTTGTCTACGATAACTTCAGTGATTTTACAAAGATGCACATAAGTCTGTTCTTCGCTGCCGCCGGTAAAAGTAAATTCATGGCCAATTTCCGGCTTAAAAGAAGACACATCAAAGTACCATTTTTTCATTTGATCTTTGTCGGTAATGGCTTGCCATACTTTATGAACGGGCGCATTAAATACACGCTCAATGACGATTGGATTGTTGCTCATAACTTTATTTATTATCGCTGATGTTTGATTTTTTAGATCGGTGATTCAAAATGAAGAGATAAGTTACATTTTAAAACCCAGAACAGACCACTCACCATTCACAAATCGAATAGGAGACGTCAGAGATCAGTGATTTTAATTCTGGTTTTCCGGAACAGGCAGCGGCACAGGTCTTGTTTCGTTTAGTTTGTGCATTTCCAGAATGGTCGTTTTGCCATCTTCACTTTCGCGGTACATCGGCACAAATTTTTCACCGAATTTCATTTCATGATAAGTGTATGAGGTACGCTGCAATACAGGGCTCGAATAAACTTCATCGAATCCCACAACCAATACATAAAGCTCAGCGTCGGCATTAGTTACATCGTCGCAACTAAAACCATAGATAGGGCTGTTCTCATCAATCGGATGCACGACAGTCCAGTTCATCGGGAAATTATCGATGTGCGAACGTTCCAGTACCAGATCATAAAACTGATAGCTGGCTTCGCCATTTTCTTCTACCCGCAAAGCGATATTTACTTTGATGTCGACATTCGTCAGCGTGTGATGATCTTTATAAGTGGCAAAGCGGAACATTAACGCAGTGCCGCCTTTGTACGGTGCAACGAGTGCTTGATCGCTGAACGCGAGATAGGGACGTGGTTTCGAAAATCGACCGTAGATAAGACCCGTTACTACCGCGAAGGAGAGAAAGCCGACCAGTGCTTCCAGACTTGCAATGATATTGGTAGGGTCATCAGTCGGATTGATACGGCCATAGCCCACTGTTGTAAAGGTCTGACAGCTGAAATAGAAAATTTCCTTAATCCGCCCCCAGTTTGTCTTTGCGTAGATGCCCTGCAGCTCGTCCATACCCGCTATCAGGTAGGCAGTGCTAAACAGTACATTCATAATAAAAAACACCATGACCACAAACAATCCGAATTTCCAGGAGGGTAATGTTTGCATTTTCTGGAAAAAACTGATGCGGTCGATAAAAGAAATGCCTTCGCGGCGAAGATTAAAGCTTCCGTCTCTGTTGATGAAACGTCCGCCGTAATTGCTGGCATTATTACCAAACCCGGTGTCATTGTTGGGTTTGAGTCTTGGATTTATTTTTTTGGGAGCTGACATGGTACGGAACGTTTATGCATTGTAAATTTAAGTCTTCGATAGTTGACATTGGTAGCCGATAATGGAAAAGCTACCCTGGCGCCAGAATTAGAGCAGCGCTCTAGTGTTTGTAAGACCGCCGGTTTGTAACTGGCACAAGATCATAAACGGCCATCCGTCACTCATAAATAAAACGACATGACAATAAACAGACTCGACCACCTCGTGCTAACGGTTGCAAATATCGAAGAGACCTGCCGGTTTTATGAACGGGTGCTTGGAATGGAAAGGGAGGTTTTTGGCAATGGGCGGATAGCACTGAAGTTCGGCAATCAAAAGATCAATTTGCACTTGAAAGGCCATGAGATAGATCCTAAAGCAGATAAGCCAACGCCGGGTGCAGCGGATTTATGCTTTATTACGGACACATTAATCGATGAAGTAATCGCGGAACTCATTGCACAGAATGTACCGTTGTTAGAAACGAAGGTGCCACGTACCGGCGCAAATGGCCCGATCGTTTCGGTATACTTCCGCGATCCGGATTTGAATTTGATTGAATTGAGTAATTACGTTACAGTTGACAATTGATAAAGAGTGTATAGAATACTCGTTTTGTGTTTTCTTGCCTTTATTCTTTCGTCTCTGATATTTTCAACAGGAAGTCTTTCGGAAATTCCGGATTGCCTTTCTTCCATTTTATCTGCTGCCATTCACCGGTAGGATGAATCGTTGTCATCTCTTTTCCGTTCTTTAATTGCAATGGAAGTGTGAAACCCGGTATGATATTCGTAAAGCGGAAATGCAGTTCTTTTCCTTTGGTATAATACTCCAGCTGTGGAATCAGGTTGCTGCGCAGATATTGATCAAACAGCGGTTGCAGATCGAGGCCCGATGTTTTAATGATGTATTGCTCAAACTCAGTTTCGGTAACGGTTTTGTGGTAAAATTCTTTGTTCAGCCCACGTAATAACTGACGGAATTTTTCATCATCATTGAGCATTGCACGAATCATGTGCACCACTGCACTGCCTTTGTCGTATTTGTCGCTGCTGCCTTCGTCGTTAACCCCGTAATTTGCAATTACAGGTTGGTCGTTCGTGATATTCCGCCATTCGCCGCGGATGTAATCGAACGCTTTTTCTTTACCCAGCAGACATTCTGCATAAAGCCCTTCGCTATATGTTGTCCAGCCTTCATGAATCCAGTTGTCAGCAATGTCTTTTGCTGTGATGTTATTGCCAAACCATTCGTGTCCGCTTTCATGGATGATGATAAAATCAAAGCTCATTCCAACGCCGGTGTTGCTTCTGTCGCGGCCCATGTAGCCCATTTTGTAGCTATTGCCATAAGCAACCGCACTCTGGTGTTCCATGCCCAGATAGGGAGCTTCTACTAATTTGTAACCATCTTCATAAAAAGGATATGGTCCCATCCAGTATTCAAAGCAGCGCAACATCGGTTTTACTTCCGCAAATTGTTTTCGTGCTTTTGACTCATTGTAACGAAGCGCATAAAAATCGAGATCCAGTTTTCCTTTTTCACCGTTCAGCGTATCACTCCAATGAATGTAGTCACCGATGTAGAAAGTGACGTCGTAAGTATTAATCGGATTTTTGATCAGATAGTCGACGCGATGCATGCCTGCTGTAGTATTCGTAGTTGCCTGCAAACGTCCATTGCTGATGCAGTCCAGTCCCTCCGGCACTTCCAGCGCTACATTCATGCCGTTATCCGGTTCATCACCCTGGTCGTCTTTACATGGCCACCAAACGCTTGCGCCCAGGCCCTGACAGGCAACTGCTATCCAGGGTTTGCCCACGCTGTCTTTGATCCAGATAAAACCGCCGTCCCACGGCGCATGTTCCGCGACTTTCGGTTTGCCGTGATAGACAGCTGTGATTTCTTTTTCTGTTCCCACCGGCAGTTGACTAAACGGATATTTTACCCACCATACATTACCGTCTTTGCTGAAATTAAGTTCCTTTCCATCCATCATAATATGGTCCATAAACATAAGTTCCTGCAAATCGAGCTGTAGGCTGTCATGAGGCTGTGCCGTAATCTTGAAGGTTATTCTGTTGCTTCCGGAAATGCTTTGATTGGCGGTATCGAATTTTACGGAAAGATCGTAATGCTGTACGTCCCACCAATAGCGACCAATGCCGTTGCTGCCGCGAAGGGTGTCCTGATGGTTATAAAAAGCAAAACTGGTATTTGCGGAGAGCAAATACCAGCTAAGTAATATTACAGAGATGAGTTTGTTCATCTGTATTTATTTTTTGAGTTGAAAGGTAAACGACCGCGGCCATTTACACGGCCAGCTATTTAAAGTCTTTTACCTCTACATCAAAGATAAGGACTGAATTGGCAGGAATCAACGGGCTTGGGCTTCTTTCGCCGTAAGCCAATCCTGAAGGGATATACAAAGTACCTTTACCACCTTTTTTCAGCAGTGCAATACCTTCATCCCAGCCTCTGATCACCTGGCCTTGACCGAGTGCAAAAGAGAATGGTTCTACGTGTTTGAATTGCGGATCAACGTTTGAGTCGAATTTAGCGCCGCTCATCGTCATGCCGGTATAGTTTACAGTAACCTGCTGACCTGGTTTCGGATTGTCACCGGTACCTGGGTTTGTAATTACATAATAAAGACCGGAAGCAGTTTTTTGTGGTTTCAGGTTATTTTTTGCGAAGTAATCCTGAAGCGCTTTATCATCAGCATTGATCTGTGCTTTTGCGTGTGCTTCTGCCTCTGCTTTCTGCTGTTCTGGTGTTTTTACAGACACAACCTGAATGTCGTATTCAACATGCATGTTTTCGCCTTTCTTCATCCATGGCATAGGCTGGCTGCCCATTTTCAGGAGCGAATCCAGCGGCACGCGGAAAATAGCGCTATCACCTTCAGTCAGCATTACCAGACCGTCAGACAGGTCGCCTTTGAATGCCGGCGCCGGTACCTGGAATGGAACTGGCTGATTGTTGTTCATTTTACGTGAATCAAACAAAATGCTATCACCAATGTGTGTATGGATATGCACTTCCATGAAGTCACCAACTTTTGCCAGTTGTGTGCCCGGAGCGTCTTTTACAATTTTGTATTCCAGTCCGTCTTTAGTTGTTTTAAAGCCGGCAGGAGTTTTGTACGCAGCAGCTGCAGGTACTTTTTTCGGAGCTTCTTTTTTAGCTTGTGCGCCGGCTGGAATAGCCAATGAAAGCAGGGCAGCGGCGGTCAACAATTTCTTTGCCATAGTTATTTTAAAAGGGTATTTAAATACAAACCGGCGGTACAACATTGCTATACTGCCGGTTCTTTTTATTGATACGTTTTGATTGCTGATAATTATTGAACAGCCGGAGGCGCTTGTTGTGCAGCAGCGCTTGCAGGCGGAGCGGCTTTAATATCCAGTATTTCTACATCAAACATCAGGATGCCATTTGCAGGAAGGTTTGGATTTTGGCCGTTGGTACCGTAAGCCAGTGTAGACGGAATATACAGCGTTGCTTTGCTGCCTTTAGGCAACAGGGAAACACCTTCGTCCCAACCTGGAATAACCTGACCCTGACCAACTACGAAAGACAGTGGTTTTACGTGACCGAACTGTGGATCGAGGTTAGAATCAAACGCTTTGCCTTCGAGGCTTTTACCTGTATAGTTTACAGTTACTTCCTGACCTGGTTTTGGAGGAGCACCTGCACCTTGTTTAGTGACTACGAAATACAGACCAGAAGCTGTTTTTTCTGGTTTGATGTTGTTTTTAGCGAAGAAATCCTGAAGGATTTTATCGTCAACACCTTTTTGTTCTGCAGCTTTAGTTTGTTGTTCAGCCTGTGCCTCTTTTTGTGATTTTACACCAACGAGCACCACATCATACTCAACAAATTTCTTGTCTTTCATGAAAGGCAGGATCTGAGCGCCTGTTTTCTTGATAGAATCAAGTGAAACGTGGAATACCGCGCTATCACCTACAGTCATCATCATTACGCCTTCTGGCATGTCACCTTTAAATGAGCTTTGCATCAGCGGGAAAGAAACCGGCTGGTTATTGTTCATTTTGTAAGTGCTGAACAGTTCGCTGTCGCCAACTTTTGTGATGATGTGCAACTCTACGATATCACCGAGAGCAGGTTTTTTATCGCCGGGAACATCTTTTACGATTCTATATTCCAGACCGTTTGGTGTTTTTTTGAAACCGTCTTTAGGTCCACAAGAAGCAAGTCCAAAAATTGTAGCGCCTAACAAGGCAAACGGAACGATACGCTTGATCATGTTTATTTATTATCTGTTGTTCTTTTCTAGGTTTTTAATTATCGGGGGTGAATATCGGACAAAATTTCCTTAAATTTTGCAATAGTGTCAGAAAAAGTTGTTGTGGAGCGCCCACCAGACGCATTAAAATGTCCACCACCGGAGAAATGCTCACGGGCAAATTTGTTTACGTCGAAGTCCCCTTTGCTTCGGAATGAGAGTTTTACCTCGTCGTTCCGTTCTGTGATCAGTGTGGCAAATTTGATGCCGGCAATGCTGAGCGGGTAGTTAACGAGTCCTTCCGTATCACCGGTACTCAGCTGAAAAAGCTGTAGGTCCTTGCGTGAAATTGTTACCAGTCCGGTATTCCATTTTGGGAAAATTTCCATGCGTTCGATCAGCATGTAACCTACAAAACGCATTCGGTTTACTGACCAGGAATCGTAAACTTCCTCATGTATCTTGCTGTGCTCCAGTCCGCGACGCTTCAGGTCTGCAATCATTTCATGCACACTAGCCGTTGTCACCGGAAAACGGAAAGAGCCGGTATCGGTCATTACACCAGTATAAAGGCAAGCTGCTGTGTTCAGATCTATAAAGGAATTACCGTTGTGGAGGTTGATGAAATCATAAACCATTTCGCAGGTGCTGCTTTTCTCCGGAATGCTCATGCCATAGTCCCATACTGGCTTGGGAAACATGTGGTGATCAATCAGCACTTTTGGCTGCGTCGCTTCGGTCAGAAACGGTTCCATCAGTTTCACCCGGTTGAAATCGTTGAAGTCGAGGCAGAAAATAATATCAGACGCCTTCAGTGCTTCTTGAGATTTTTTAGTTTCTGCTTCATAATTATATACTGCTTCAATACCCGGCATCCACATCAGGAAATCCGGTACCTCACTTGGTGAAACCGGTGTGACCTCATGGCCGCGCAAAGTCAGGTAATGATATAGCCCGAGCATACTGCCAATCGCATCGCCGTCCGGCTTATGATGCGTGGTAATAAAAATCTTCTTCGGAGACTGTAATAATGGAAAAACGTCCTGGATCTGTTTCATCGAACCGCAAAAATAATGTGGGAATACGAAAAAATGTGTCAAATGTGGTGAATGTGGAAAATGTGGTTTGTGCACTCGTATAATCATAGATTAATTGCCGGCAGACACATTCACCATATTCGTCACATTTTACCACGTTAATACAATACCCCGTTCAGAATCATTTTATGTACCGGATTGTTTCCGAAATCATAAGGAATATATGCCAGTGAATTCATCTTCTTCGTGAGGATAAGATTTGCTTTCTTGCCGACAGCGATGGTTCCGAGCTCGTTTTGTAATTCCATAGCTGCTGCGCCGTTGAGCGTTACCGCATGAACTGCTTCTTCCGGCGTCATTTTTAATTGGGTACAAGCCATCGTGAGCAATAATGGTACATTTCCCGAAGGGCAGGTCCCCGGATTGTAGTCCGTAGCCAGACAAACCGGCAAACCGGCATCAATGATTTTACGGGCAGGCTGGTATTGAATACCGAGGAAAAATGCAGCACCCGGCAGCAGGGTAGGAATCGTATTGCTGTTGCGCAGACATTCTATTTCCGCTTCGCCCACACATTCCAGGTGATCTACGCTTACCGCATTATGTTTTACGCCAACCTGAACACCACCGCTATAATGCAATTGATTTGCGTGGATTTTAGGTTTCAGGCCATGTTTCCATCCAGCTTCCAGCAAGCGGTCAGTATCTGCAACGCTAAAAAATCCTTCTTCGCAAAACGCATCCATATAATCCGCCAGCCCTTCACCGGCCACGCGTGGCAGCATTTCTTCAATGATTAATTTTATATATGCTTCGTGGTCGTTTTTATATTCGAGCGGGTAGGCGTGTGCCGCCAGAAAGGAAGCTTTTACCGGAACGGGTGCATTTTCCTTCAGTTTGCGGATTACACGCAGCATCTTTAGTTCTGATTCTGTCGTCAGGCCATAACCACTCTTAATTTCAATAGCGCCGGTACCTTGAGCCATCACTTCGAGCAGTCGTTCGTATGCCGAATCATATAATGCTTCTTCGCTGGTTTCGTTCAGACGGCGGGCCGAATTGAGGATACCACCGCCTTTACGTGCGATTTCTTCATAGCTCATGCCTTTGATACGGTATTCAAATTCTTGCTCGCGGGGCGCAGCAAATACCAGATGTGTGTGTGAATCGCACCAGGCAGGCAATACCAGACGGCCGCAGGCATCGATCGTTTCGTCAGCATGCATTTCCGGCATGGAGGCCATGTCTCCAAAACTATGAATGAGTCCGTTTTCAATCAGCAGCCAGGCGTTGTGGAGTTTTGGCATTTCCGCCATTTCCGCGCCTGCTACGCGCGTCCGGCGGTGAACTGTTTCGGTTTGGTAAAGCTCGTGTATATGTGTAAGGAGTAAGCGCATCGTTGTAAGTTTCAGCCCGCTAAGATAAACAATCAACCCCAACCCTGAAGGAGCGTCTTGGTGGGTGTGACGACGGTGATTGATAAACTTTGTCAAACGTCAGATATGAAACGTCAATGATGTAATTAAATGTCGTATTAATGGCAGTAGATATCGCTCGTATTTTTATTTCATTTTGGCAGCACTCGTGTTTGTCACCCTGACGCAAGGAAGGGTCCCGCGTAGTGTGTGCCTGTATTGTTGCGGGATCCCTCTTTCATCGGGATGACAGTGGAATTATACACTCGTGTTTGTCACCCTGACGCAAGGAAGGGGCCCGCGAAATGTGTGCCTATATTGTTGCGAGATCCCTCTTTCATCGGGATGACAGTGGAATTATATACTCGCGTTTGTCACCCTGACGAAGGAAGGGTCCCGCGAAATGTGTGCCTATATTGTTGCGGGATCCCTCTTTCATCGGGATGACAGTGGAATTATATACTCGTGTTTGTCACCCTGACGAAGGAAGGGTCCCGCGAAATGTGTGCCTATATTGTTGCGGGATCCGTCTTTCATCGGGATGACAGTGGAATTATATACTCGTGTTTGTCACCCTGACGCAAGGAAGGGTCCCGCGTAGTGTGTGCCTATATTGTTGCGGGATCCCTCTTTCATCGGGATGACAGTGGAATTATATACTCGTGTTTGTCACCCTGACGCAAGGAAGGGTCCCGCGAAATGTGTGCCTATATTGTTGCGGGATCCGTCTTTCATCGGGATGACAGTGGAATTATACACTCGTGTTTGTCACCCTGACGCAAGG
This sequence comes from Taibaiella soli, assembly GCF_003236175.1. Lineage (GTDB taxonomy): Bacteria > Bacteroidota > Bacteroidia > Chitinophagales > Chitinophagaceae > QKTW01. Next base: position 328,298 of record NZ_QKTW01000022.1, read on the forward strand.
AAGGGTCCCGCGAAATGTGTGCCTATATTGTTGCGGGATCCCTCTTTCATCGGGATGACAGTGGAATTATACACTCGTGTTTGTCACCCTGACGAAGGAAGGGGCCCGCGTAGTGTGTGCCTGTTTTATTACGGGATTCCTCGTCGCCTCGGGGTGACAACCGCGAGGTGTGTTGTTTCTCAGGAGTGGCGTTCGAAGGATTGTGCCAAACGTCTTCAAAACGAAAATTGATGCTAAAAGCATGGAACTCGATGTCCGGAACATTGACGCCGACTCTAAAAGCATCGACGTTGATGTTAACAGCATGAACGTTGAAGCTCGGAGCATCGACGCTGATGTTCCGGACACCGATGTTGATACTAAAAGCATCGACATCGATGTTCTGAGTGTGGACATTGATGCTCGGAGCATGGAAATTGACTCTTTTAGTATCGACGTTGACTCTAAAAGAGTCAATTTGACAGATTGTACAACACCCTCAAATGTTGATTGCCGAATCGTCGAATTGCCGGATTATCGAATTAACCTAAATTTGCGGATGCGTTTTTTGAAGAAGCTGCTGAAGCTGATTGGTTATGTGCTGGCGGCCTTTTTGTTATTGATAATTGTTTTCTGTATATATGTCTGGAAAGTCTCTGATATAAAGCCACCGGTGGTGGAAAACACATCAGCCACCAAACTTTCGAGAACGCATGTGGAAGGTTCACTTTATACAATAGGTGATAACTGGATCCGCAAAAACAAATACGGGCTCTACGAAATGTACGTCTCCGGTGCACCTTTTGAATTGGGCGTAAAAAACGGAAAGTTGTCGCAGGAGCTGATCATGTCTCAGGAAGAAGCGTTTACGCACGAGATCAAACGCATGGTCCCGTCTTCTGGTTACCTTAAATTTTTAAAATACATGGTGGGCTTCGTGAATCGCGGATTGCCTGATCATGTTAATGAGGAATACAAAGATGAAATCTACGGGGAATCATTTTCCGCAGCAGATTCCTTTAGCTGGATTGGTACGAATTATGCCCGTTTGCTGAATTATCATGCGGCGCATGATGTGGGTCACGCTTTGCAGAATATGATGCTTGTTGGCTGTACTTCGTTTGGCGCCTGGGATGCAAAAACGGCGAATGGCGCAATGCTGCTTGGTCGCAATTTTGATTTTTGGGTGGGCGATGATTTTGCCGTCAATAAAATGGTAGCTTTCTACAAACCCGAAAAAGGGTATCGCTTTGCATTCGTTACCTGGGGCGGTTTTACGGGTGTGGTATCAGGTATGAACGAAAAAGGGTTGACGGTAACCATCAATGCTGCTAAATCTGCCATTCCTACAAATGCGGCAACGCCTGTGTCATTGGTAGCCCGTGAAATTTTACAATACGCATCGAATGCTGATGAAGCGGTAAAAATTGCCCATCAGCGGAAGATGTTTGTTTCTGAAAGTTTTTTGATTGGCAGCGCTCAGGATCACAAAGCAATTGTCATCGAAAAGACGCCAGATACATTAGCCGTTTATGATCCGAAACAAGATCATATTCTGTGTACGAACCATTATCAGAGTGATCTTTTCGCGAATGAAAAACGCAATCTGGAACAGAAAGAAAAAAGCGCTTCTGTATACCGTTATCAACGCCTCGGTGAATTGATGCAGCAAAATTATCCGCTTACACCGGAAAAAATGGCGATTATTCTTCGTGACCGGAAAGGTTTGCACGGCGCTAACATCGGCGAGGGCAATGAAAAAGCCGTTAATCAGCTCATAGCACATCACTCCGTTATTTTTCAACCCGATAGTCTGCGCATGTGGGTGAGTACACAACCATGGCAGCTTGGGGAATATGTCTGTTATGATCTCCGGAAGATATTTGCGCTGCACGGATTACAACACGATGCAGAGATTGCGGATGAATCGCAGAATATCGCACCAGATCCCTATTTGCAGACGGATACTTTTAAACAGTTCCTGACTTTCCGTGCCAATAAAATGGCTTTGCTCCAGAAGCGTGCAGTTGATACAGCTGCGACAATACAGAATAATCCTTTATTCTACGATGCTTATCGCATTGCAGGTGACTATTGCCGGGAACGGAAATGGTTTGCCGCTGCGATACAATATTATAATGGTGCATTGCAACATGAGATTGCAACGATCAATGAACGGGAAGCTATCCAACACAAAATCGCGGACTGTCAAAAGAAATTGCAACACTAAGCGCCCGTTAAAAACTATCTTGTGTCCGTTTTTCAAATCATGCCGAATAACAGCCCAGCATACGAATCCTTGTTTCAGCAACATAATGCCTGTGTTTTAATCCCGACTTATAATAATGCGGGAACATTGGCTGATGTACTGCGCAGCGTACTGGAATATACGACAGCTGTGATGGTGGTGAATGACGGCTCTACCGATAATACGGCTGAAATTTTGAAAGATTTCCCGCAAATTCATGTTGTACAATATGCCGTGAATAAAGGCAAAGGTTTTGCTTTACGTACCGGCATTAAAGAAGCTGCGGCACTTGGTTATGATTTTGCTGTAGTGATGGATAGCGACGGGCAGCATTACGCCAAAGATCTGCCTGCATTTCTGGAAAAATTAGATGAGGTGCCTGGTGCATTTATCGTTGGCGCACGTAATCTTAATCAGGAAAACGTACCGCAGAAAAGCAGTTTTGGCAATAAGTTTTCGAATTTCTGGTATTGGATAGAGACAGGAATTAAATTGCCCGATACGCAGTCTGGCTATCGTTTGTATCCGGTCAAAAAGCTGGCGGAGAAAAAATACTTCACCCGCAAATATGAATTTGAAATTGAGGTAATGGTGCGTGCAGCCTGGAGTGGCATTCCTGTAATTGCGATGCCTGTGTCGGTTTACTATCCGCCGGCCGATGAACGGGTGTCTCATTTTCGCCCGTTTAAAGATTTTACCCGCATCAGTATCCTCAATACGTTTTTAGTGCTGATTGCATTTTTATACATTAAGCCGCGCGATTTTATCCGGTTGCTTTTTAATAAAGAAGGCTGGCGGAAAATTTTCAAAGCTATTTTTATTCACCCCGAAGAAAGCAACACGCGGAAAGCGGCCTCGGTCGGGTTTGGTGTGTTTATGGGCATTGTACCGGTCTGGGGTTTTCAGCTGGCGATTGGCATTCCGTTATCTATTCTTTTCCGACTGAATAAAGCACTTTTTCTGCTCGCTGCCAACATAAGTATTTTTCCAATTACTACTTTCTGGTTTATGGCCAGCATTGTTACGGGTAACTGGCTGCTCGGCAATGAAGGACTAATTCTCAGCTGGCGCGATCTTTCACTTGCCCGTGTAAAACAGGAAGGATTGGCTTTTTTCCTCGGTGGCAGTGTGTTGGCGATTACGCTTGGCATCGTTTCGTTTCTCCTCACCTATGTGGTGCTAACGGTTTTTAGAAAGTCGAAAATCAAAAGTCAGAAAGCTGAAGTAGAAGCTTTACGCGAAAAGCTCAAAGTATAAAGCAAAAGGCGAATACAGGAAGCCAATCAGGTGTCTCCGAGTAGCGATTTCGTTAGTTTTTCCCACTCCTTAAGTGCCGCCTGCAGATTGAGTCTTGTCAGATGTGCAGGATAGTCATCCACGGCAATTTCGATATCTGAAATAATTGTACTGAATTTTAGCTTGGTTAGATTCCAGGCATTGCGCAAGGTTTGTAAAGCATCCTGGAGTTGCTGTATTGATTGAAGCTGGTTTTCGAACAGATTTTGAATGGTGTCGGTGGTAAAATCGCGGTTTGCAGTCCAGGTTTGCAGATTTTCCCTGATGTTATTCGCATACTGTTCGATGAGCTGTAATAAGTCAGTGATTGTTTTTTGATGCATGCCTGTTTGCACCAGCGTATCATAAAGCGTATCACTGATGGCGTAATGTTGTGCTTCAGTAGCTTTTTGATCAGGCTGCAGGTTGATGGCGATGACGATATGGCGAAGATTATCGGCCGTTAATTGAAATTGTTCAAAAAAGTCAGCAACTGATTGCGGGATTTCCTTCAATATTTTCGGACAGATCACGTCATTCCATTGTTGTGTCTGGCATTTGGTTTTCAGGAGATGCTCATCCGCGGGGTACAAATACATGGGTTCCTCGTACATTGCTTCGAATATCAGTGCCGCATCCCCTGTGACGCTGGCCGCTGCTGAGAACACGCACTGCAAATGTTCGGCGGTGATCTCATTGTTTTGTATGTCGTTTGTTGTGGGCATAACATCTTTCATAGTGATAGTAGAAGGTCAATAGTATCTTGCCATCAAACCTAATATCCAGCGGTGCGAAAAAAACAGGTGTATTTACCTGTTTTGAATGGCACGTATTTTTTGCACATTTTTCGCAACGAAAAATGATAAATTAGAGTCATGGAAATTGAAGTGATTAAGGGTGATATAACGGAAATACAGGTGGATGCCATTGTCAATGCAGCGAATACTTCATTACTCGGCGGTGGCGGGGTAGATGGTGCGATTCACAGAAAGGGCGGACCTTCCATTCTGGAGGCCTGTTATGCAATCCGGAATAAACAGGGAGGCTGTGACGTAGGGGAGGCTGTAATCACTACGGCGGGCAAATTGCCGGCTAAATATGTGATTCATACTGTCGGGCCGGTTTGGAATCATGGCAACAACGATGAGGATTTGTTGCTGGAAAGTTGCTACAAGCAGTCGTTGGCACTGGCGGTAGCGAATGGCGTTAAAACAATTGCGTTTCCGAATATCAGTACGGGTATTTATCGTTATCCAAAAGATAAAGCAGCAGTGGTGGCTGTCAGTACGGTGCAGGCATTTTCTGAAAAAGAAAAACTTGACCGCGTAATCTTCGTTTGTTTTGACGATGAAAATTATGCGTTATACAATAGGTTGCTTACGCCGGAAGGGTGATTGGTCAATGGTGAAACTGAAACGTGAAACGTCAGATGTCAATTGCCTGCGTCAGACTGCTTGAGTTTGTTTTAACGAACTAAGCGTTCCGTATTTTTGACGTTTGACCTTTCACGTTTCACCCCCTCATCACTCACTGACTTTATTGATTTGTCAGAATCTTCCAGTAAAACGACGGCCGTCTTAATTGTTCGCGCAAATCCATATCGGTAAACATGCCACTCAATGTGGTGCGCAATGCCGGACTTTTATGTGCTTTGTTTACCACAAAATTAAAGATCCATGGATTGCGGCACAATTGTCGCAAGGTCGTGCTGATCTTGATTTCACTATTCAGTCGACGGTACAATACATCTTCATAGGTTTCCTGGAAAAATGATCGATTATATTGCTGCGCCTGCAATGATTGTTCAATACTTTTTGCCGCAAGCATTCCGCTGTATAATGCGTTGCCGATTCCTTCTCCGGAAAACGGATCAATCAGGTTTGCGGCATCGCCGATCAGTAAAAAATGATCACCACAGATTGGTGTTCTTTCTCCAGCCATTGGTAATCCCCAGCCTTGAATTTTGTCAGAGAGCGTAGCGTTTTTAAAACGGTGTGCAATTGCGGGATTATTTTCAATAGCGCGTGTCATCGCTTGCCGCAGATTAATTTTTTTCTTTCGTATTATTTCAGAAGGCATGCCGATGCCCACATTCGCCCGTCCGTTCGGTAGTGGGAAAATCCAGAAATAGCCTGGCAATACTTCTTTCAGGAAGTGAAGTTCTACGAAATTGCCATCGGTAAAGCCGGTAACACCATCATAATAAGCACGCAGTCCTACCGAGTTTGTTTTCAGATTTTCGGCAGGAGCAAAATGTTTTTTTACCACACTTTTGTCGCCGTCAGCGCCCACAATGATTTTTGCTTTCAGCGTGTACTCATTTTCACCGGAGGTAAAATCGACAGTGACACCTTCCGATTCGCGTATGATTTTTTTTATGGAGACGTTTTGAAAAATAGTTGCCTGCGGAGTCTGCATTTTTTTAAACATAAAATGGTCAAAATGCAGTCTTGCCGAAGTAAAACCAGGGGCAAGGTCATCTGGTTGCCAGTTCATCTTAAGCGGTATGTCGAGTGCTTTGCCGTTGGGAGCTATAAATTTGATTCCGAAGGAAGGAACTTGCCGCGCGCTGTCTTGCAGTAATTCTTGTAGCCAGTCTGGATTTGCGGTTCTTAAAACATATGCCGTTTTGCCGCTGCATCCATCGCCGCATACTTTATCGCGGGGAAATGTCTCTTTTTCGAGAACTATGTGCGGGATGCCCGCCTTTGATAAGAATATAGAACAGCCGGCACCCGACGGTCCTGCGCCGATTATGACTACGGGAGTTTGCAGTAGTAGTTTCATGATAGCTACAAATTACGCTCTGGCGGCGGTATTTGGCTAATGTTGAAAAAATAAGCTGGCGCGGTTTTTATGAATTGCTGATGTCTGATTTGATATCTGGCGCGAGAGTTAGCGTAGCGCTCTCGTGTTTGCATACATGGACAGTCTCCGACTGTCGTCAAAAACTTCTCTATGAAGTCACAACAATCGGCACAGTTTTTGCGATTTGACGATTATGTCATCAAGATATAAAGTTTCTGAAAACGACGTTCCTCATTTTATCACAACAACTGTTATTCATTGGATAGACGCCTTAAGTCGTCCGTTGTATAAGGATATTATTCTGGACAGTCTTAGCTTTTGCCAACAGAAAAAAGGGCTGCAATTGCATGCCTGGGTAATTATGAACAATCATGTTCATCTCATAATTAGTGCCCGTGAAGGCTCGCAGATAGCAGACATTGTGAGGGATTTTAAGAAATTTACCAGCCGTAAGCTTATTGATGCGATTTTAAACAACGCACAGGAAAGCCGGCGTAATTGGATGATGCGTATGTTTCGCTCGGCAGGTACATCAAATAGCAGCAATGAACAGTTTCAATTCTGGGAACAGAATTTTCATCCGATAGAACTTGATACCGAAGAAAAGTTTCGTCAACGGATGAATTATTTACATGAAAACCCTGTAAAGGCCGGATTTGTTTGGGAGGCGCAGCAGTATAAATACAGCAGCGCAACTGACTACTATGAGAGAAGACCCGGATTATTGCCATTAATTATGATCGAGTAAATGACGACAGTCGGAGACTGTCGATGTGCTCAGACACGAGAGCGCTACGCTAACTCTCGCGCCAGAGTTATTGGTTTTTCTCCAGAAACGCTCTGCGATAACTGAAAATAAGAATGCCGGAAAAGAAGATGCACAGTATTCCGAATGGAATCAGTATCGTTCCGTCGAAATGATCTTTGCCATATGTTGCTCCGAGAATATTCAGGAACACAATAATGGAAACGAATAGAAAAACTACTCCGGCAATCAGGTTAGCGAGCCTGTGCTTGAAATATAATTGCGCGGCAAAAAATGCTGTAAAAACAATAGAATAAAGTGTTGGTTGCTCATAGACCCAGATAAGCCCTGTGAGCAAAAAGAAAATATAGGCGGCTAAAACCAGCCAGCCATAAGGTTTACCGTATTGAGTCAAAAAAGCATTAATAAAATTCATGTGCGCAATATTTATGTATCTGCGTGCGTAAAATAGCCACCAATTAATATGCCCGACATAATCATAATCAGAAGCATTTCTACTTTTGGTGAAACAACAGCAACGCTTTCCAGCAGATTTTTTGTGTTGTCATTAAAAAAAGCCATTCCGGCGTAAATCAATCCGACAACGCCAATGATTGCGTTGGGCTGCTTGTTCCGGAAATAAACCTGTAAAAGAAATATGGCTAAAACAACTGCAGGTACGACTGGAAAATGTGCATCCTCTTCATAACGTACCACCATATTTGCGATCAACAGCAGCAAAAAAAATAAATTGGCCACCAGCATCACAATGCCATATTTTTTACCGTAAGTTTCCTGATAGGCACGGACAGGCTTCATGATCAGGCAGTTTTTTTAGCAAGCCATGCTTCGAGGCGTTGCTTCTCGTTTGAAGAAATGACCGTTTGTATTTTCCATTCATTCTGCTTGTCTAGTTTCAAGATATAATGGTCGTCGCAATTGTACAATGGCTGATTGGCTGTATTGTAATACTGCCAGTTGATTTTCACTTTTGCAATACGCGGACTCAATTGCTTTTTACTCCATATCTCCGGACGTGCGTGCATAATGCCGTGTTGTTTATAAAAACCTACTCCCTGATTAAACAATCCTTCGAGTACACTTGCTTCATTAAATACCGTGGTGCTGTCGTCAGACATCATTACTGCGGGCAGCGTAAAATGCTGGGCCATCAGTTTGGTATCGAAAGTTTCCAATGCGCGGGTGTATGATTCAAAGAAAAGGCTAATACGATCCATTGCGTTTATAATTCCTGACATAGTGCTTGCAGATTCAGACCGCGCGAAAGTAAGCATTATACGTGATTTCCAGTTTATTTTGAACGTTGAATTTACCTTTGCAATTCAGCAACTTCACAACTTTATAAACATGCGTTTTTGCAAAAAGCAACAAAAACAAAACATAAACGCTAAAAACGATTATTTTTGACCTCAAATTTCCAGCATTTGAAGACCCTGCTTGATCATAATCAGCTTAATATAACGCTGCAGCGGTTAGCTCATCAATTGGTTGAGAACCATCTTGATTTTCATGATACAGTCATCATCGGATTGCAGCCAAGAGGAATCTGGTTGTCTAACCGTATTGCGAAAATTCTGAAGGATATCACCGGTGGTAAAACGATCGACTACGGAAAGCTCGATATTACTTTTTACCGTGATGATGTACACCAGGCAGCTAATCTGCAAGTGCCTTCGCAAACTGATATTCCATTCAGCATAGAAAATCGCTCCGTGATTCTCGTAGACGATGTACTGCATACAGGCCGTACCATTCGGGCTGCAATGGACGCACTGCTTGATTTCGGACGTCCGAAGCAAGTAGAATTGCTTGTGCTTATCGATCGTCATTATAGTCGCGAATTACCTATTCAGCCAGATTATATTGGTCAGTCGGTAGATACGATTATCACACAGAAAGTAAAGGTTTTCTGGCAGGAGAAAGATGAAAAGGATGAAGTGGTGCTGTTGGACTAGTGAATGGTGAGTGGTCAATGGTGAATTTGTAGTGAAATGTCAAACGTCAAAACGCGTAGAGACATTGCAGACAACAGCGGTAACTCGCGCAGGAAGTGCTCGTCCTTTGGAGGAGCTAGAGGAGGCTAAATCAAAAAAATAAAATATTCAATACAATTATGTCGCTTTCGGTAAAACATCTGCTTGGTATTAAAGAGCTCAACACACAGGATATAGAAACTATATTCCGTACTGCGGATAATTTCAAGCAAGTATTACAACGCCCGATAAAAAAGGTGCCGACCTTACGCGATACTACCATTGCTAATATATTCTTCGAAAACTCTACCCGTACCCGTATTTCATTTGAGCTGGCGGAAAAACGCCTGAGTGCCGACACGATCAATTTCTCCGCGTCTGGTTCTTCGGTTTCTAAAGGTGAAACGCTCATTGATACGGTAAACAATATCCTGGCAATGAAAGTGGATATGGTGGTTATGCGTCACTCGGCAAGCGGGGCGCCGTGGTTTCTCGCCAATCATATAGATGCCAGTATCATCAATGCAGGCGATGGTATTAATGAACACCCGACACAGGCACTGCTCGATGCATTCTCTATCCGTGAGCGTTTGGGCGAGGTAAAAGGTAAACGTGTGGCAATTCTCGGAGATATCATGCATTCGCGTGTGGCATTAAGCAATATCTACTGTTTGCAAAAACTTGGCGCTGAAGTTGTGGTTTCCGGTCCGCCAACGTTGATTCCGAAACACATTCAGGATCTGGGTGTGAAAGTAGAATACAATCTAAAAAAAGCATTGGAATGGTGTGATGTGGCAAACGTATTGCGCATTCAGCTGGAACGTCAGCACAAGCCATTGTTTAGTACACTGCGTGAATATGCTTTGTATTACGGTGTTAATAAAAGTATGCTCGATAGCATCGAAAGAGATATAGTGATTATGCACCCTGGTCCGATCAATCGCGGTGTGGAACTAAATTCCGATGTAGCGGACAGCAAACAATCCATCATCCTCGATCAGGTGGAAAATGGTGTGGCGATTCGCATGGCAGTGATTTACTTGCTGAGTGGAAAGCCAGAACTGGAAGCAATCTAACTGAATGGTTGCGGTTGGTAAAAGATATTTAGGAACAGCCTGGTCTGTTCCTTTTTTATAAAATCAAGGTCAGCTGTCAAGTATCCATTATATTTGCAGGAAGGAAATGGTGTCTTCCTAACTGAACCGCTTGAGAAAGCTGATGGCGCCTACAACATAAATGAACAGGTTACGAACGTGACTCTTAATTGTATTGTAGGTTTATGAGCAAATTCAAAACAAATTTTGAACAGTTTTCCATTGCGTCCTATCTTTTAAAATGGACCTTATACATTCTCCCGCTGGCATTTGCGGTCGGTTCATTAGTCGCTTTCTTTTTATGGAGTTTAGATAAGCTGATCCAACTGCGGTTTGCGCATTCCTGGCTATTGTTTCTGCTACCAGTGGCGGGTTTAATTATTTATTTATTGTATAAATATCTTGGTAAAAACGCAGATAGAGGCAACAATCTCATTATCGATGAAATTCATGAGCCCGGCGGTGGTGTACCGATACGCATGACGCCATTGGTGTTACTTACGACATTAATGACACATCTTTTCGGTGGCTCTGCTGGTCGCGAAGGAACGGCTGTACAGATGGGCGGAAGCATGGCTGCGTTTTGGGGCAAGCGACTTAATCTCTCTGCTGCAGATATGCGCATTTTGCTGATGGCAGGTGTGGCAGCGGGTTTTGGAGCTGTGTTTGGCACGCCGGTTACCGGTGCGGTGTTTGCTTTGGAAGTTCTCGCATTGGGTCGTATACGCCACGATGCTTTGCTGCCTTGTCTTATGGCAAGTGTGTTGGCGGATATTACTTGCGCGTCCTGCGGGATTCATCACACAAAATATCACATCGATTTTGTTTCGCAGGCAGGAGGATTTTCCATTTTACACACTGATCTCGTTTTGCTTTCGAAAGTGATTTTGTCTGGTGTGGCTTTTGGTTTGGTCGGTTATCTCTTCGCTAATCTTTCGCATGCGATCAAAAATTACAGTAATCAATTCATCAAACAAGAATGGTTGATTCCGGTAATCGGTGGTGCTATCATTATTGCGCTAACTTTTTTATTAGGAACGGAAGATTATTTAAGTCTTGGTGTGGCGGGTAAAAATCCGGATTCGGTAACGATTGTCTCTTGCTTTAGTGCAGGTGGCGCAACTTATTTTAGTTGGTGGTGGAAGTTATTGTTTACCGCAATCACGCTGGGTACCGGTTTTAAAGGTGGTGAAGTAACGCCGTTGTTTTTTATCGGTGCAGCCTTGGGTAATACTATTGCAGTATTGATGGACGTGCCCATTGATCTGTTGGCCGGACTAGGTTTTATCGCCGTGTTCGCTGGAGCTACCAATACGCCAATCGCGTGTACGATCATGGGCGTGGAATTATTCGGCGCGAACAATTTACTGTATTACGCCGTTGCTTGTTTTACGGCTTATTATTTCAGTGGCCATTCCGGAATATATACTTCGCAGAAAATAGCGGTTTCGAAGATTGATGCATTGAGCGCAGACCGAGGAAAAACACTTTCGCAGATTCGTGCAGCGAGAAAAAGGAAATGACTGGATCGCTGATGTCTGATTTGCTCAGTTTGATGAATGAGGAAATTTTTCTCGCAACGCTCGCTAAGGCACTAAGCTCATGTTGGAATTTTTTCCTCGAATTATAAAATTGCGGAGCTGTGCAACCAGAATGTCACATCGACGATAGGAGATGCCTCGCGTAATTTTGAGTCTAGGAAACTGCGGCCTGGAGACAGCTTTCCACCCAAACGAGGTCGGAGACTTCGCTTGACTATGGCTTTTTGCGTCCTTTGCATCTTATGCGTCTTTGCGGGAAATATATTCACGACACAAGTTTGTGTCATTGTGAGCGCCGCGAGAAAATTCACTACTTCTTAACCTGAGAGGAAGAGAAAGTAGACTGTTTTCTCTCGCGGCGTTCGCGGAAGCACAACGCTTATAGTTTTTGACCTTATTTAAATAAAAATGTCACATCACATCGATGAAAGTGATGCGTCACGTTATTCGGGTCACGTGTTTCCTTGAGATCCCTCCTTTGTTGGGATGATCGTGGAATTATATAAATGATACCTGCTTTGTGACGTTGTGAGCGCCGCGAGAAAATT
>NZ_QKTW01000022.1:340578-498207 GCF_003236175.1 Taibaiella soli
GCCGCGAGAAAATTCACTACTTTTTCAGCCGGATAGAATAAGCGCAACGACGATCACCATCGGTAATATGCTCCACACGCTCAATTTTTACATCGCGACCCATGAGATTTTTAAACGTCTTGAATTCAGATTCGCAGAACCCATTACATTTTTTAGCGCCGGAATAAATAGGGCAGTGATTCTCGAAAAACATATAGCCATCTTCCGTTTCCTTCATTTCGGCCATATAACCTTCCTCATTTCGAATTTTTGTAAACTGACGCAGCTTTTCGCCAATTGGCTGATTTTGATCAATCTGAGCGTGGTAGCGTTCTTTTGCTTTTTGCTCGCGTGTATCAATCACCTTTTCAAGCATTTCAGGGCCGAGCGCCTCAATAATCACATCAAGCAACTGATCGCTGAGGTCTGTTTTAGGGAAATGTTCCCAGCCCTTTTGTGTCAGTTTCCATACAAGGCTTGGTCGGCCAACGCCGCTGGATTGGTTTTCGGCGGTTACGAAACCGGCATCCTGGAGTTTATTCAATTGGAAACGGGCTCCCTCGTTGCTGATCTCCAGCTCGCTTGCTATAGCGTTGGTAGACAGCGCACCTTTGGTCTTCAGCAAGATTAAAAATCTTTCAAAAGCCATAGAGGAAACTGATTGTCCGATTGAGTTTTTATTTTCCAAGTAATCCCTTGTTTAATTGCAAATGTACTAATTTTGTAGCGTAATTAAATTATCAGATCATTCAATCGGGACATCTGATTATCTGATAAAAGGCTGGTCTCTGGCCATTCTACAATTAAAGATCATGAGCGACAGCAATCAAATACTGGAAGAATTCAAAGACAAGGAATACGAGTTTGGTTTTGTGACGGATATCGAAATGGATATCGCGCCGAAGGGGTTGAATGAAGATACCATCCGCTTTATTTCTGCAAAAAAAGGAGAGCCGGAATGGCTGCTCGAATGGCGCCTCAAAGGTTATCAGTCTTTCCTGAAACAACCGGAACCGCATTGGCAGAATTTTGATTTGCCGGCTGTAGATTTTCAGGACATCTCTTATTATGCCGCACCGAAAAATCAGAAGAAATATGAAAGTCTGGATGAAGTAGATCCGGAACTGCTGGCTACTTTCGAGAAGCTGGGTATTCCGCTGAATGAACAGAAAATGCTCGCGGGCGTGGCTGTAGATGCTGTGTTCGACAGCGTTTCAGTTGCTACTACTTACAAACAGACATTAAAGGATCAGGGCATTATTTTCTGCTCGATCAGCGAAGCGGTTCGTGAACATCCGGAACTGGTGAAGAAGTATCTTGGTTCTGTAGTACCACATTCTGATAATATTTATGCTTCTCTGAACACCGCTGTTTTCTCAGATGGTTCGTTCGTATATATTCCAAAAGGCGTTCGTTGCCCGATGGAACTTTCTACTTATTTCCGCATCAATGCTGAGAATACCGGGCAGTTTGAGCGTACGCTGATTATTGCCGATGAAGGCAGTTATGTAAGCTATCTCGAAGGTTGTACCGCTCCGCGCCGTGATGAAAACCAACTGCACGCTGCCGTGGTAGAACTCGTAGCATTAGGCGATGCAGAGATCAAATATAGCACGGTGCAAAACTGGTATCCGGGCGATAAAGATGGTAAGGGGGGTATTTACAACTTCGTTACCAAACGTGGTATTTGTAAAGGCGCACATTCCAAAATTTCCTGGACGCAAGTAGAGACTGGTTCTTCCATCACCTGGAAATATCCGAGTGTGATTCTGCAAGGCGATTATTCTTCTGGTGAATTTTACTCTGTAGCAGTAACCCGCAATAAACAAATCGCTGATACTGGTACAAAAATGTTCCATATTGGTAAACACACGAAGAGCCGTATCATTTCTAAAGGTATTTCTGCTGGTGAAGGTCAGAACAGTTACCGCGGCCTCGTTCAGGTAGGTGCTAAAGCTGAATTTGCCCGCAATTTTACACAGTGTGATTCACTGCTGATCGGTGATCGCTGTGGTGCGCACACATTCCCATACATCGAATCAAAAAATAGCACTGCCACACTGGAACACGAAGCAACGACTTCGAAAATCGGTGAAGACCAGATTTTCTATCTCAATCAACGCGGTATTGATACGGAGAAAGCGGTTGCATTAATCGTAAATGGTTATGCCAAAGAAGTGCTGAATCAATTACCGATGGAATTCGCTGTAGAAGCGCAGAAGCTGCTGTCTATTTCGCTGGAAGGCTCGGTAGGATAAAGCCTCCTCTAACTCCTACGAAGGAGGAGAACTCCAAACGCGTCCTTCGGAAAACGAGACAAATTGACGTTTCACCAACTTAGAACGTACTACTTACAACTTAGAACTTAGAACTTAAAAGAAATGCTTACAATAAATAATTTACAGGCATCAGTTGAGGATAAACAGATTTTGAAGGGAATTAATCTGCAGGTAAATGCAGGTGAAGTGCATGCCATTATGGGTCCGAACGGTTCGGGCAAAAGCTCGCTCGCATCAGTACTTACAGGCAGAAGCCAATATGAAGTAAACGGCGGCGAAGTTACATTCGAAGGCAAAGATCTTTTAGATATGTCGCCGGAAGACAGAGCACGTGAGGGCGTGTTTTTGGCGTTCCAATATCCGGTAGAAATTCCTGGTGTTTCCAACATCAACTTTTTGCGTACCGCGATGAATGAAATCAGAGCGTATCGCAATTTGCCACCGTTAGATGCAAAAGAATTTCTGAAACTTTCGAGAGAAAGACAAAAACTCGTCGAGTTTGATGCGCAATTGGTGAATCGTTCTTTGAATGAAGGTTTCTCTGGCGGTGAGAAAAAACGCAATGAGATTTTTCAACTGGCGATGCTGGAGCCGAAATTGTCTATCCTTGATGAAACCGATTCTGGGCTTGATATTGACGCGTTGCGGATCGTTTCAAACGGCGTAAATAAATTACGTTCTAAGGACAATGCCTTTATCGTCATTACACACTACCAAAGACTATTAGAATATATCGTTCCGGATTTTGTACATGTTTTGTACAACGGTCGTATCGTAAAATCAGGCACTAAAGAACTGGCGCTGGAACTGGAAGAAAGAGGATACGACTGGCTGAAAGAACCATTTGAAAGTGAATCTATTTAAAGAACCATTCATGACTGATACAGTATCATTATATGACCAATTTCAGGCTTTGCATGCAGAGCGGAACAGTGGTCGCGAAGGCTGGCTGAAAGATATTCGTGAAGCGGCTTTCAATACATTTACCGAGCTTGGATTTCCGACGATCAAAAGAGAAGACTGGAAATACACCAATGTACTTCCATTTCTGAAAGAAGAATTTCAGGTGGAACAATTACATAGCGTTGCTTTTCCAGCAACGATCAGCGATGAAAGTATTGCCGGGCTGGATGCACATATTATAGTGCTGCAAAACGGCAGACTGACAAATGCACCGAAAATCAAGGGCGTAAAAATCGCGACGATCAACGATGCTGTAGATCTCGGAGGAGCGGAGGAATATCTTGCTAAAAGTATTCCGGTTGAAAAACATCCGTTTGCCGCATTGAATACAGCGCTGTTTGAAGATGGCATTGTTATTGAAATTGAAAAGAATGTGCAGGTGGATAAACCGCTGCATATCATTCATACCTATAATAGTCTGGAAGCAGCATTTGTGCAGCCACGTATTTTGGTCATCAGCCACAAACACAGTCATGCGGATATTATCGAGACAACAAAAGTGCTGAGCAATTACACGTTATTTTCAAATAGTGTGACAGAGGTGTATGTGAAAGAAAATGCACAGCTTAATCATTATGTGTTGCAGTCAGAACCGGCGACCAGTCGTTTTGTAAGCTTCCGTCAGGCGACGCAGGAAAAAGACAGTTTATACAATAATTATACGTTTACGATGCCGGGCGCAGCTTTGGTTCGTAACAATCTCATTGCTGCACTGAAAGGAACAAACGTCGAAACGCATATGTTCGGTTTGTATCTGGCCAGCGATAATCAACTGATCGATAATCATACTTCAGTAGAACACCAGCAGCCGAATTGTTTCAGCAACGAATTGTATAAAGGTGTCCTGAAAGATACGTCTAAAGCTATTTTCAGCGGTCGCATCCATGTGTTTCAAGATGCACAGAAGACCAATGCTTTTCAGCAGAACAACAATCTTTTGCTGAGCGATAAAGCGACTGTTGATTCGAAACCACAATTGGAAATTTATGCAGACGATGTGAAGTGCAGCCACGGTTCTACGGCTGGTAGTTTCAACAAAGAATCGCTTTTTTATTTGCAATCGAGAGGTATTGGTGAGGCCACTGCGAGAAATATGCTCGTAGCCGCTTTCGCATTTGACGTGACCAGTAAAGTAAAAATTCCGGCTTTGAGAGCACATATCGAACATCTGATTGAACACAATCTTACAGAAAATTATGACTAGTAATCACACCATACCGGTTGCAGGTACACTGGATATTTTACGTGCAAGAATAGATTTTCCGCTTTTGCAGGAGCTGGTGTATGGCAAACCGTTGGTGTATCTCGATAATGCTGCAACCACGCAAAAGCCGCTACAGGTGATAGAGGCGTTGGAGCATTACTATAAAACATACAACAGCAATGTGCACCGCGGGGTGCATTTCCTGAGCCAGATAGCAACGGAAGCTTATGAAATAGCACGTCGTAAGATTGCAAAATTCATCAATGCGGCACATGAATACGAAGTGATTTTTACTAAAGGCACAACCAATGGTATCAATCTCGTAGCGTCTTCATTCGGTCGTCATTTCCTGAAAGAAGGCGATGAGGTATTGATCTCTGCGATGGAGCACCATTCCAATATCGTTCCGTGGCAAATGATCTGCGAAGAAAAAGGTGCCCAACTGAAGGTAATTCCAATTGATCAGGACGGGGTTCTGAAAATGGAATTGCTCGATGAATTGTTGACTGATAAAGTGAAGATCGTAGCAGTCACTTATGTTTCCAATACGCTTGGAACTGTGAATCCGATTCGAGAAATCATTCAGAAAGCACACGCAAAAAGCATTCCTGTATTGATTGATGGGGCACAGGCTATTCAGCACATGCCCGTCGATATGCAAGAATTGGACGCGGACTTTTTCGTGTGTTCGGGTCATAAGATGTATGGTCCTACAGGGATCGGATTTTTATACGGCAAAGAAAAATGGCTGAATGCAATGCCTCCTTTTGAAGGCGGCGGCGATATGATCAAAACGGTGACGTTTGAAAAAACGGTTTACAACGAATTGCCATTCAAATTTGAAGCAGGAACACCAGATATTTCCGGCGCAATCGGTTTAGGCGCGGCGGTAGATTATATCAATCAAACGGGAATCAGGAATATAGAAACAGCAGAGCATGAACTGATGCAATACGCATTGGATAAGCTTTCTGGTATCGAAGGACTGCGTTTTGTAGGTAATGCAAAAGAAAGAGCGGGCGGAATTTCTTTTCTCGTCGGTGATATTCATCCCTACGATTTAGGTGAATTGTTAGATAAACAATCAATCGCGGTACGTACCGGACATCACTGCACGCAGCCGCTCATGGACTTTTTCGGCATTCCTGGAACAGTGCGCGCTTCGTTTGCGTTTTACAATACGAAAGAAGAGATTGACGCATTGGTGAAAGGAATTGAATTTGCTAAACGAATGTTGGCTTAAGCTATGACAATTAACGAACAACAAGATCAGATCATTGAAGACTTTAGTTTCTTCTCCGACTGGACGGATAAATATGAATATATTATTCAGCTGGGAAAAGATTTGCCGCTGATCGATGAACAATATAAAACAGACGATAACCTGATTAGAGGCTGCCAGTCGAAAGTGTGGCTGCACGCGGATTTAAAGGATGGTAAAATCTATTTTACTGCTGATAGTGATGCGTTGATTACAAAAGGACTGGTGAGTATGATGGTTTCGGTTTTGTCTGGATACACACCTAAAGAAATTGCCGATTCTGATATTTATTTTATTGACAAAGTTGGCCTGAGCAGTCATTTATCACCCACACGTTCCAATGGTTTACTTTCTATGCTGAAGCAAATGAAAATGTATGGCGTGGCTTTTCAGGCAAAACAAAACTAACAATCATGGAAGCAACACTGCGCGATAAAATTGAAGAGGTTTTAAAGACCGTCTACGATCCGGAAATTCCGGTGAATATTTGGGAGCTTGGATTGATTTACGAACTGAAGATAGAAGAGGATAATGCAGTTAAAGTAACGATGACACTGACTGCCCCTGGCTGTCCGGTAGCGGGTGATATAGTTGCGGAAGTGCAACAGAAAGTGGAAGGAATTGAGGGTGTGAAATCGGTTCATGTTCATCTCACTTTTGAACCGCAATGGGATAAAAGTATGATGAGTGAAGAGGCAATGCTGGAGCTGGGATTTCTGTAGCTTAAAGCCTAACGCACAAAGCTGAAAGCTTGCTTGTGTTGTCACCCTGGGCGGAGTCGAAGAGTTCTCGCTCGGAATAAAGACGCAAAACACGGGAATGACACACCACGCGGGTCGTCCCGATGACGAGGCACGAGGAAGTGGGGATCTGATTTCGCGCCGGATAAAACATAACGTTTAGCGCCACGTTACTGCACAAAAAAAGACCGACAGGAATCTGTCGGTCTTTTTGATTATTTGAGTGCCCACTATAAACTGCAATTTGCATGCTTCGTTGCAATGACACGAGAAAGCAGTTTAATGCGAGGGAAACATCTGATGTTTGACAAGGGTGACTGTCAATTGTCAACTGTTCATTGTCAATTGAAAAGAATTATTTCGCGTCCGCGATCAGCTTTTCAGCCATGCGTACATAATCATCATTCTTCGCTTCTTTTGCCAGTTCAATGGTTTTGTTAGCGCTTGCAACCGCTGCTTTTTTATCACCCATTTTCATTTCAATCTTCGCTTTCAGCATTACCATGTAAAAAGCTTTCGGGTTCTGTTCGATTGCTTTATTTGCCCATTCCAGCGCTTGTTTCTGATCTTTGTTCGTATCATAATAATAGCTTGCAGCCTGGAAATACGGACGAGTATCAGCCGCTAAAGCAGACTGAATATTTTTGGTAATGCGCGTATCGATCTCTTCTGTAACGCTGATCGGAACGCGTGTTTTATCCCACATCAGTTCGATTGTTGCAGCCGTTGAAGTCATGTCAGCAATATCGATTGTGAAGGTTTCTACTTTGGTTGCGAGTGCAGTTGGTTTTACTTTGAAACGCAATACTTCGTTTTCCGGTTTGTAATCTGCAACGTTGCCACCGAGTGTAAGATCTTTGTACAGCATGATTTCCCAGCTGTCTTTATTTGGGATAGTATAAACACCGTAAGTGCCTGCTGCTACTGCATTTCCTTCAAGTTTCACATCATCAGTAAAAGTGATTTTGGTAGTAGCATTAGCACCTGTACGCCAGATTTTTCCGAAAGGAACAACATCGCCGAAGATAACGCGGTTCTTTACGCCCGGACGAGAATAATCTATAGTGATGCTGCCGAGTGCAAAATCCTGTTTCATAGATTGAGTAGGACTTGGAGCCGGAACTTTCAATTGTTGTGCGTTCAGGTTGCTCACAGACAAGAATGCCAGCGCGAGTGCGCCTGCATAAGAGGTAAATTTGTTGATCTTCATGAGTTCTGCATTATGATTTGTGGCCGCTAATTTAGGGAAAAACAATGGTGAATGGTCAATGGTGAATTTTTGCGAGTGGTCAATTGTGAGTGGGGAGCGGGTGAAACGTGAAACGTCAAATGTGAAATGTCAAAAACGTAGAGACGTTGCATGCAACGTCTCTAGACCACACAATTGTATAATAACATGGTCATGTCGACGAAGGAGACATCCCGCTATAAGGATCAGGTTTTCGTGTCCCCCTGCCGAAGGAAGGGGGACAAACGCGGGCTAACATGAGTAATTGACGTTTCACGTTTCACCATTGACCATTCACCATTCACCACTGCTTCAGTCTCAGCGCGTTGTTCTCTTCAAATTTCCTTCAAAAACTCCTGCTTACCTTTGTAACCGTATGAAAGTGTTGTTAATTGAAGATAACAAGGAACTGGCGGCCAGTGTCCATGATTATCTGGCGAGAGAAGGGTATATATGTGAGGTGAGCTATACGGTAAATGATGCGCAGGAAAAGTTGCATCTTTTTCAATACGATTGCATTTTATTAGACATCATGTTGCCCGATGGCAACGGGTTAGCGCTATTGGAATTTGTCAGAAGCGAGAATATTCAGAGCGGCATCCTGATCATCTCTGCAAAAAATGCGCTTGACGACCGTATCAATGGTCTCGAGAGCGGCGCCGATGATTATTTGACCAAACCATTCCATTTATCCGAGTTGCATGCACGGCTTAGGGCTATCTTTAGAAGGAAGAAACTGGACGGTACCAATATTGTTACTTTCAATGAGTTTATACTTAATACTGATACGCTTGAAGCTTCGGTAAACGGTACTGTGTTGGATATTACCCGCAAAGAGTTCGATCTGCTGTTGTACTTCCTGGTCAATAAAAACAGAGTGCTGTCACGCCAGTCGATTGCTGCGCACTTATGGGGCGATTATACCGACGATCTTTCTAACTTTGACTTTGTATATCAGCACGTCAAGAATCTCAGGAAAAAAATCAGCGCAGCAGAAGGGACGGATTATATAGATACGGTGTATGGGTTGGGCTACAAATTTAATTCCGCCAAAGAATGAAAATCGTAAGTAAGTTTACTATGTGGTATCTCTGTATCAGCCTTATTGCAATGCTGATCGGAGGTGTTTTTGCATATTATCAGGTGAGGAATGGCATCAATAACGCGGAGACCGAGCGGTTGAAGAATTATAACGATATCATCGCGGAGCAGATCAGAACCGGTAACGCGCCGGATAAATATATGCGCGGACGTCCGGTAGAAATTAAGATACTTGGCAAAGATGCGCCGATTACTACTGCAGAAGTTCACCAGTATACTTATTACAATCCCGATATCAAACACCGTGAATGTTGGCTTTCAGTAAAGTCTTTTTACAAGATCAATGACGAAACGTACAGTATTTCCTCTTACAACTACGTTACTAAAGCCAATGAAATTCTGATGGGGCTTTTAAGTTCTTTCATCTGCATTGTTGCGTTGTCGCTTTTGTTCGTCATTATTTCAGGCAGTGTTATTTCCAAATTAATTCTCGCGCCGTTTTACCATACGGTAAAAACAATTCAAACATTCAGCATTAAGAGCAAGCAAAAGATACAATTGCCAAAAACCGGTACCAAAGAGCTGAATGAGCTGAACGTATTTTTGAAGAAGATGACTGATAAAGCGGTTGATGAGTACGCCGCGCTGAAAGAATTCAGTGAAAATGCTTCACATGAATTGCAAACACCATTGGCGATCATTCGCAGTAAAATGGAATTGCTTGTAGAATCTGACATTACTGAGGAACAAGCCGCATTGATTGCTGATATGCAGAATGCGATTGAGAAATTATCCAAGATTAACCGATCACTGACTTTACTGACAAAGTTGGAGAATGAAGAATATGATGCAACAAAAGACATCAAATTCTGTCGTAGTGCCAAAGATTCGTTGAGTGCGTTTAGTGATCTGATGGAAGTGAAAGGTATTTGCCTGCATCGACAGATCGATTCAAATGTCACTGTGATGCTAAATCCGGCGCTTGCAGACATTTTATTGAACAACCTGCTGAGTAATGCCATTCGCCATAATCTGCCTGAAAACGGGCAAATAGATGTGCTTTTGACGAAAGATAAATTTTGTATTAAAAACACAGGGAACCCACCAAATATTCCTACCGAAGATTTGTTCCGCCGTTTCAAAAAAGTGAATCAATCGGGTGAGTCAATTGGTATCGGGTTGGCAATTGTGAAGCAGATCTGTGATTTAAACAAGTTCAAAATCCGCTATACTTTTGAGGAAGGATGGCACATTATAGAAATTAATTTTCGCCCTATTTCCTCTTCTTCAAAATTACTTCAAAATGATGAACGCACTTTGCATCCGGAAATCCAACTGTAATGGTTGTGATGCAAAAAGGTTCATCATTATATGAGGTCAGGAATTACAACGAGGCGTTTATTTTTTCTTCTTTTCCTGCTGACAACATTGGCCCAAACAAATTCCAATGGACAGGCATTATCGCTGAAAGACGCAATACAGACCGCACTCGACAATTATGGTACCGTCAGGGCCAAAGCCAATTACGCTAAAGCATCTAAGGCATCTGTAAGCCAGGCGCAACGCGATTATCTCCCTAACTTAAATGTTTCCGCACAACAAGATTATGGAACTGTCAATGGTCAGACAGGACCACAGTACGCCCTTGCTTTAGGAACGTCATCATCTGGTCCGGCACTGGCGGATCAAAATTGGAACGCAGCATTTGGCGCACTTTATCTCGCCAATTTAAACTGGGATTTCTTTGCCTTCGGTCGTGCTAAAGACAAAGTGAGAGCAGCACAGGCTGTAGCTTACAGAGACGAAAACGATTATCAGCAAGAACGTTTTCAGCAAGAAGTAAGAGTTGCTTCTGCTTATTTGAATTTACTTGCTGCGCAACGCATTACTATTTCCTGGCAAAAAAATCTGCAACGTGCCGATACATTCCGGTCTGTTGTGATTACGCGTACAAAGAACGGTTTGATAGCAGGTGTGGATTCATCTATGGCCAATGCCGAAGTGTCCAATGCGCGTATCGCACTCACCAAAGCAGTTGATTTTGAACAGGAACAAGCTAATAAATTAGCGCAACTGATGGGCGTTACGCCAACTGATTTTGCACTTGATTCGGTGTTTGTTTCCCGCGTTCCGTCTACTTTGGCAGTACCTGCCACTGCAAATGTTGAAGAGCATCCATTATTGCAATACTATAAAAGCAAAGTAGCACTGAGTAAAGAACAAACTAAATATATCCGCAGTCTGCAATATCCTGCGTTTACCTTATTCAGTAGTTATCAGACACGCGGTTCTGGTTTCAATTATAATTACGGCGGTGGTGATCTGAATGCCTATTCCGGCGCTTACGGCGATGGTGTGAATCCAACACGCAGCAACTATCTGTTTGGCGTTGGTCTTACCTGGAATCTGACAAGTACACTGCGCGTAAGCAAACAAGTAAAGTCTCAAAGCTTTATTACAAAAGGATTGCAGGATGAATATACATTGGCTGACCAACAAATCAGAGCGCAACAAATACTCGCCGATACCAAGATTAAAAACGCACTGGATAATTACAAAGAAGCGCCGATACAAGTGAAAGCCGCGTCGGATGCTTATTTGCAAAAAACAGTGATGTACCGGAATGGACTCAGCAATATCGTAGATGTAACACAAGCCTTATATGCGCTCAATCGTGCCGAAACCGACCGGGACATTATCTACAACAACGTTTGGCAGGCCTTACTTCTTAAGGCAGCAGCCAGCGGTGATTTCGGAATTTTTATCAATGAATTTTAGAGGCACAGAACAAGTATATGAATTTAATTAGATTAGCATTAAGAAAACCGATAACGATTCTTGTTATCGTGGCTGGTTTGTTTTTCTTCGGAGTCAACGCCGTGAGGAAAATCAAAATTGACATCTTTCCTAAACTTGATTTGCCGGTAATCTATGTGTCGCATCCATTTGGCGGTTATACACCAAACCAGATGGAGTCTTATTTTGCCAAGCAATATGTAAATATCATGCTTCTGGTCAACGGTGTAAAAAGCATCGAGACTAAGAATATACAAGGTCTGACCTTGATGAAGATCAGTTTCTATCCTGGTACAAACATGGCCCAGGCAGCAGCTGAACTGACTGCATTTACAAACCGTGCACAGGCCATCTTTCCGCCAGGTTCGCAACCGCCGTTTATCATCCGCTTTGATGCGTCAACGCTGCCAGTTGGTGAGTTGGTTTTGAGCAGTGATAAACGAAGCAATAATGAGTTGGCCGATCTTGCCAACGTATATGTGCGTGCATCGTTCACTTCCATTCCGGGGCTGGTAGCTCCGCCGCCATTTGGTGGTAACGTGCGTACCATTGTGATCAAGGCCGATCCTGAATTATTGCGGTCACATAATCTTACGCCGGACCAGCTAGTGGAAGCCCTGCGTGTAAACAACCAGACGGCGCCGGCAGGTAACGTTCGTATCGGTGATCAGAACTATCTCACGCCGACGAATAATACGATTAAGACAGTTAAAGAATTTGAAAGTATTCCAATTTTTAAAGGTGGGGCGCAGAATTTATATCTCCGCGATGTAGCCACAGTAGAAGATGGAGCGGACGTAACAACAGGTTATGCGCTGGTAAATGGTAAACGTTCAGTGTATATCAACGTGGCAAAATCTGCCGATGCTTCTACCTGGGAAGTGGTGCAAAATCTGAAGAAAGCATTGCCTCGTTTGCAGGCGCAATTGCCGGAAGATGTAAAGCTCTCTTATGAGTTTGATCAGTCAACTTATGTAATCAATTCCGTAAAAAGTTTGCTGAGTGAGGGTGCTATTGGTGCGATTCTTACGGGTTTGATGGTATTGATGTTCCTTGGCGATGCCCGTGGTGCATTAATTGTAATTCTTACGATTCCGACTTCCATTGTATCTGCTGTTTTGTTCCTGAGTTTATTCGGGCAAACGATCAATATCATGACGTTGAGCGGGCTCGCGCTTGCCATTGGTATTCTTGTGGATGAGAGTACAGTAACGATTGAGAATATACACCAGCACCTAGATATGGGGAAACCCAAGGCGCTGGCGATATGGGATGCGTGTAAGGAGATTGCGTTTCCGAAATTGCTGATCCTGTTCTGTATTCTCGCCGTGTTTGCGCCTTCGTTTACTATGGAAGGTATCCCGGGCTCACTGTTTATGCCGCTGGCACTGGCGATCGGCTTTTCTATGATCGTTTCTTATTTTCTGGCGCAAACATTTGTGCCAATCATGGCAAACTGGTTGATGAAAGAACATCATCCTAAAAACATGACAGATGCGGAGGCTTTCGAAAAAGCGGGTTTGCAGGGTAGTGGCGAACATGATACATGGGATCAGAAAAAAGCATTGGTGGAAAGAGATGATAGCAATCGTGATGGAAAAATAAGCCGTTTCGAAAAGTTGAGATTGCGTTTTCTTCGTTTCATGGACCGGATGATGCCGCATCGAAAAGCGGTCACACTTGGTTATATAGTGGTGGCGGGTTTGATTGCGGTGGTATTGCTGCGTACGATAGGTCGTGATGTATTGCCTAAAGTAAATGGTTCCCAATTCCAGGTGCGTCTTCGGACCCCGGATGGTACACGTGTGGAACGTACGGAAGAAAAAACAATTGGCTTACTTAATGCTATTAAGGATATCGTTGGCAAAGACAACGTAGAAATATCCTCGGCCTATGTTGGTCAGCACCCTGGTATGTTCTCCATCAGTCCGATCTACCTGTTTATGGCTGGTCCGCACGAAGCGGTGATGCAGGTGGCTTTAAAAGAAAGCTATAAAGTAAACATGGATGACCTGAAAGAAAAAATCCGTAACCGTGTGAAGGAAACGATGCCGGATGTGAAACTTTCTTTCGAGCCGATTGAACTGACGGATAAGATTTTGAGTCAGGGGTCGCCAACGCCAATAGAGGTGCGGGTTACAGGCCGTCAGAAGAAATTGAATGAGGAATATGCCTATAAGATTATTGACAAGCTGAAACAGATTCCATACCTCCGCGATATTCAGATTGGTCAGGCGATCAAGTATCCGTCTATCAATATCGATATTGATCGTCAACGTGCATCACAATTAGGTGTGGACGTGGGTGACGTTTCGCGTTCGCTGATTGCGTCTACGTCTTCTTCCCGTTATACGGAGAAAAATGTTTGGGTAGATGAAAAAATGGGCTTGAGTTATAGCGTACAGGTGCAGGTTCCGGAGAATAGAATCACAACACTTAATGACGTGAAAGAAATTCCAGTGTTGAAAAATTCAGCTCGACCGATATTGAATGACGTGGCTGACATTACGCCAGATACAACGTACGGTGAGAATGATAACGTTGGTGCGATGCCTACACTTTCTGTAACAGCCAATGTCAATGACAGAGACCTTGGTACGGCAGCTGCAGATGTACAAAAAGCAATTGCGTCATTGGGTACATTACCACGCGGTCTTACTGTGGAAACAAAAGGTATGACGAATACATTGACTGATACTTTGGATAGTTTGCAATCAGGTTTGATCGTTGCCATCGTGGTGATCTTCCTGATGCTCGCGGCCAACTTCCAGTCGTTTAAAGTATCGCTGGTAGTACTGGCAACCGTTCCAGCAGTAATCTTAGGTTCGCTTTTGTTACTGATCATTACAGGCTCTACACTGAATCTGCAATCGTACATGGGTATCATCATGTCAGTTGGCGTATCGATTTCCAATTCCGTATTGCTGATTACAAATGCAGAACAATTACGCAAGCATAATGGTGATGCACTTAAATCCGCGCGAGAAGCAGCCGTATTGCGTTTGCGTCCGATCCTCATGACCAGTCTTGCGATGGTGGTTGGTATGATTCCGATGGCCAGCGGTCTTGGAGAGGCCGGAGATCAGACATCGCCGCTGGGCCGTGCCGTAATTGGTGGCCTTGTAGCCTCAACTTTTGCTGCTTTGTTTATACTGCCGCTTGTGTTTGCATGGGTGCAGGGCAAGGCTACCACGCAATCCGTTTCACTTGATCCGGAAGACGAAGAAAGCATTCATTACATTCCTGAACTGTCCGTTAATCACAAATAGTATATGCGCAGAATCATATTAAATCAGAAAATTACAGCATTATCCGTAGCGGGTTTCTTAGCGCTCGCCGCATTGCAAAGTTGTACAAGCTCACAGGCAAAAGAAGAAGTTCATACCGCGCCTGCTCCGCCAACGGACGCATTTCAACTACACAAAGGTCAACTGTCTACTTCGTTGCAGATTCCTGGTGAGCTCATTGCCTTTCAGCAGGTAGATTTGTATGCTAAAGTAAATAGCTTTGTGAAGAAACTCAATGTGGACGTAGGTTCTGAAGTTACTGAAGGCCAGGTACTGGCAACGATGGAAGCTCCGGAAATCAGTTCGCAGATGTCTGGCGCTGAGTCAAAACTGAAATCGCAAGAAGCAATTTATCTTTCGAGTAAAGCAACCTATGATCGTTTGCTCGAAACCAGCAAAACACCGGGAACCGTTTCTCAGAATGATCTCGATGTAGCGTTGGCAAAACAAAAATCAGACTATGCGCAATTGCAGGCAGCGCGTGCTACCTACAATGAGATCGGCGACAATAAAAATTATCTGGTGATCAAGGCGCCATTCTCTGGTATTATTACTGCGAGAAATGTAAGCGCCGGTGCCTATGTCGGTCCATCTGGTAAGGGCTCTGAATTGCCGATCTTCACCTTGCAGGAACAGAAGAAGCTACGTCTTGTAATTTCCGTTCCGGAAGCTTACAGCAGTTATCTGAATGGTAAAAGTGAAGTAAACTTTACTGTAAAATCATTCCCGGATGAACATTTCACCGCTAAAGTGACACGCCTTGCCGGTGCATTGGATACACGTCTGCGTTCGCAACGCATTGAAATGGATATTGAAAACAACAGCAAAAAATTGTTGCCTGGCATGATCGCGGAAGCGACTATTCCGATGGGAAATAGCGATAGCACGTTTGTCGTGCCTAAAACAGCGGTCGTTAATTCTACGGAACGTGTATTCGTGATACGTATTGTCAACGGCAAAGCCGAATGGGTAAATGTGAAAGCAAGTCGCGAAGCCGATGGTAAAATGGAAGTATACGGCGCCCTCAATCAAGGTGATGTACTCGTAAAGATTGGCAGCGAAGAAATTCGCAATGGTTCTGCAGTAGCAAATGTGAAGACCGCGCAGTAGGTGTTTGCTCGCGGCAGCACAGCGGGCACTACGCTGGAATTGTGCATCCTTTAGTCACCTCCGACGAGGAGGGGTCTCACACAGTGATACAGACCAAAATTACGCGAGACATCTCCTTGCGTCGATGTGACAAAAGCGAGTAACATTTATGCTGTGCCGTCGCGCCGCCGTGAGAGAAAACAATTACTTAAAAATATTTTCCGCGGGGACGCGTAAGAGGCAAAAGGGGCATAAGTTTACATTTTATATAGCTTTGCGACCTTTGCTTTTTTGCGTCTTTGCGGGAAACCAACTTAACAAATATCCAACTTTACAACTTTGCTGTAAATGCTGATATTTGTATCCGTTCATTTCACATCAGAAAAAATCAAAAAACTATGTCAACAGCAAAATCATACGCTGCCCAAAATGTAACCACACCGCTCGCACCATGGAGCTTTGAACGCAGAGAACCAGGTCCGCACGATGTGGAATTTGATATTTTATACTGTGGTGTTTGTCACTCGGATCTGCACCAGATTCGCAACGAATGGGGTAATTCCATTTTTCCGATGGTGCCAGGTCATGAGATCGTAGGTCGTGTTACCAAAGTAGGTGCGCACGTAACCAAATTTAAAGAAGGTGATCTCGTTGGTGTAGGCTGCCTCGTAGATTCTTGTCGCGAATGCGATGAGTGTAAAAAAGGTTTAGAGCAGTTTTGTTCCAATGGCTCGGTTGGTACGTACAATTCGTTGGAGCGTGATGGTAAAACCCCGACTTATGGTGGTTATTCCAACCATATCGTGACCAATGAAGATTTCGTACTGCGTGTTTCTGAAAAATTGCCGCTGGAAGGTGTTGCACCATTGCTTTGCGCTGGCATCACTACCTATTCTCCATTACGCCACTGGAAAGTTGGCAAAGGGCATAAAGTAGCAGTACTTGGTTTGGGCGGCTTAGGTCACATGGCGGTGAAATTCGCTGCATCATTCGGCGCAGAAGTAACGATGTTAAGTACTTCGCCATCTAAAGAAGCAGATGCGAAACGCCTGGGTGCGCACAAATTCGTGCTGACTTCAGATCCTGAACAAGTGAAAGCGGTGAAGGGTTATTTTGATTTTATTATCGATACCGTTTCTGCTCCGCATGATTATAACATGTATCTCCAGCTGTTGGCTGTAGATGGCGTACAAATCTGCGTAGGTGTTCCGCCAACACCAACTGAAATTCTTGGCTTCAATCTGATTGGTGGCCGTCGCAGTATTGCTGGTTCTCTGATTGGTGGTTTGCCGGAAACGCAAGAAATGCTGGACTATTGTGCGGAACACAATATCGTTTCTGACGTTGAGGTAATCGATATGAAATACATCAACGAAGCTTACGATCGCATGCTGAAAGGTGATGTACGTTACCGTTTCGTGATCGATATGGCTACACTTTAAAACATCTGACGAATGAAAGCAATTGTTTTAGAGGGAATCAACGAGCCTTTGCAGTTAAAGGATGTAAATGATCCGATAGCCGCTCCGGGTGAAGTGATTGTAAAACTGAAAGCTGCGGCATTTAACCGTAGAGACTGGTGGATTCAACATGGTCAGTATGCCGGTTTGAAATTTCCGATCATTCTCGGTTCTGATGGTTGTGGGGTGGTTGCTGCAGTCGGAGAGGGGGTAGACGCTTCCTGGATTGGCAAAGAAGTGATCATTGATCCTTCGCTGAACTGGGGCGATTCTGAAGACTTTCAGCAAAAATCTTATAATATATTAGGCTTGCCGCATGATGGTACTTTTGCGGAATTGGTAAATGTGCCTGCAGCCAATCTTCATTTGAAGCCTGCTTATCTCACAGCTGAAGAAGCTGCTGCTTTTCCATTGGCGGGTGTTACTGCATTTCGTGCCTTGTTCACCAAAGGGAAATGTAAAGCGGGTGATAAAGTACTGATCGTTGGCGTAGGTGGTGGCGCAGCTATGTTTGCACTTCAATTTGCAGTTGCAGCAGGTGCTGAAGTATACGTTACATCCAGCTCACAGGAGAAAATTGATATGGCTGTAGAAATGGGCGCAAAGGGTGGTGTTAACTATAAAGATGCTGACTGGGCTGCACAACTAAAAGCAATGGCGGGCAGTATCAATGTTGCGGTTGATAGCGCGCTGGGTGAAGGTTTTGCCAAACTCACTGATCTGGCAGCTCCCGGTGGACGGATTGTGTTCTTCGGAGGTACCGCCGGTGATGTGCCTGCATTGAATGGACGGCATATATTCTGGAAACAGCTGACGATTTTAGGTTCTACGATGGGCACTGCAAAAGATTTTCAGGCAATGCTGGATTTTATCAACGAACATCAGCTTCGACCGGTCATTGATGAGATTTTCCCAATGGAGGACGCGGATCAGGCGCTGCACCGGATGGATACCGGCAGCAGCAAGTCCGGAAAAATTGTTTTGACGATTGATTGATAACTATAGAGAAGGCCACCGGAAGGTGGTCTTTTTTTGGGGCGCAGAAGTTAGCGAAGCGCTCCTGTGCCCGGTTTTTATCAGCCATCATTATTTTAACGCCTCCCCTCAATAGCGTGATTTTTCCTTTCACATCGATAAACTGAAAATTTAAAATAGTCTCTGAAACCACTGCCATCATTGGTTTCATGTATTTACACATGATTATTTTGATAGCCCATTAGTTATTATCAATGTGTAAAATTGCCTTTATCTCAAACGATTTGTTGTAGTTTGCACGGCCTTTTACGTTTACGATTGTGAAGACTGAAGCAATTATTCCTGTTTTTGATGCCAGAAGCAACAGCGGTAACACTGATTTTATTATCAGCAGTAACCTCTGTGATGAAGTGGTGATGCATCTTGACGAGCCGCACCGGCACGCCAACTACACCATCGACTTGCTGGTTTCAGGAGAGATAATGCATCAGCTCGATTTTGTAAAATACCCGGTACAAGCCCCGGCCATTTTGCTCATTTCACCTGAACAGGTGCATGTGCACGATACAGATAAAATGCACGAAGTCATCAGTATTTCTTTTAGTAAAGATTACATTATGCACGAAACAGAAGGTATGCTGGCCTGCTGGGAATGCATGTTTGACAGCGGCTCTGTAGAGGTAACACGCGAGCAGATGGACGAACTGGTGACGTATGCCAAACTCATGTTTAAGGAATACGCAAGTAAGAAACCCAAAAAAGAAGCAATCATCCGTAGTTTGCTTTCGGCGTTTATTATTTGCTGTGCACGCACTTTGCGTAATGATCATGAAAATGTTCGTTTCGATGCTACGCAAAATAATATGGTGCGCACCTTCCGTGGGTTGGTAGACATGCACTTCGCAGAAAAGACCCAGGTGATGCATTACGCAGAGATGCTATTTGTAACGCCGGGACATCTGAATGATACCATTAAGGCCATAACCGGGAAAACTGCAAAACAGTTGATAGACGCCAAAAGGATTATGGAAGCCAAACGGCTTTTATTCTGGGGAAAGCACTCCGTAAAGGAGATCGCGTGGGAATTGAACTTCGAGGATGATGCCTATTTTAATCGTTTTTTCAAAAAACATACCGGTAGCACACCGGCGCATTTTCAAAGAGGCATCCTGAATAAGTACAATTAATCCCTGAATAAGGTAAATCCGCGGGAAAAATACCATCTGTATTTTTGCGGTGTAAATTTGAACTCCATGATAATCTAATTTTTAGGGCGGCACGTGTATTTTCATTCCGCTGTACGCCTAATGTTCCGTTGAGTTGCGGGACCATTCAATCTCTGTTTTTTTAAAATTTTTTAATCACCGTATAGGGGATAAGTGATCCTTGTTGTCTATACCGTCGTATGCCTGCAAAGGCGTATTAAAAGTTTATTGTTATGCAAGAGCCAAAATTGTACTATTTAAGGAAGGTAAAGAACAACGGACCATTATTGATTGCAGCACTGCTGATTATACTGAGCAGTTGTCATTCTGCGGCAGATCAACAAATGCAGCAAGCACAAGGCCCGGTGCCAGTGCCGGTTGTAAAGATCAACGAAGTGCCAGCTACTACTTATCGTGAATATACTGCGACTGTGGAAGGAAAGGTGAATGTGGAAATAAGGGCGCAGGTAGATGGCTATCTTGAGGAAATTTTTGTGGACGAAGGGGCTTATGTAAAGGCTGGCCAGCCATTGTTTCGCATCAATGCACAACGATACAGCGAGCTGTTGAACAACGCCAATTCAAACTTGTCTGCGGCAAAAGCGGCAATGAATAAAGCGAAAATTGAAATGGAACGATTGCAGCCACTCGTTGAAAATAACATAGTTTCGGATGTGCAATTGAAAACCGCACAGTCTGCCTATGAAGCTGCGAAGGCCAATGTGGCACAGGCTCAGGCGATGTCGCAAAATGCGGGAATTAATGTAGGCTATACATTGATCAAGGCGCCGGTAAACGGTTATGTAGGTCGCATTCCTTACAAAAAAGGAAGTCTTGTAGGTCGTACCGAACCACAAGCGCTGACTGTAATTTCTGATGTGAGCGAAGTCTACGCTTATTTCTCAATGAGTGAAGCAGATTACTTGAAATTCGAAAACCATTATCCTGGTGCAACTGTTGAAGACAAGATCAAGCAACTCCCGCCAGTAGCGTTGAAGCTCGCGGATAACAGCATTTATTCCGAAAGGGGAAAGATTGAAATAGTGCAGGGCCAGTTTGATAAAACAATGGGCGCAATCACATTCCGTGCGGCTTTCCCGAATGCGAAAGGCTTGCTGAGAACGGGTAGTACGGGTAAAGTTCAACTACCGGAAACGCACAATGCTGTATTGGCGGTGCCACAGGAAGCAACATTCGAAATTCAGGATAAAGTGTTTGTGTTTACTGTTACCAATGATAATAAAGTAATGAGTCAGCCGATACAAATCGCGGATAAAAACAGCAAATACTATTTCGTAGAATCAGGAATCAAGGCAGGCGATAAGATTGCCTACAGCGGCCTCGATCACCTGAAAGACAGCACGGTTATTGCACCGCAGCTGCTTTCTATGGATAGCTTGATGCTGGTAAATCCGATTTAAGCTTAAAGCAGAACGCTCAAAGCTGCTCACATTTGTCATGCTGAGCGGAGTCGAAGCATAATGCAATTACTCGTGTTTGTCATCCCGACGATAGGAGGGATCCCGCTAAAACATGGGGTAATTACTCACGCTGGAAATTCTCCTCCTTTGGAGGAGTTAGAGGAGGCTTTTACCCAAACTAAAAAAAGAAACAATGCTAAGAAGATTTATAGAAAGGCCCGTACTGGCTACCGTGGTATCAGTGATACTCGTGTTGCTCGGCGGACTCTCATTGACGACTTTGCCAGTCACACAATTTCCTGATATCGCACCGCCAAGTGTGCAGGTGCAGGCTAGCTATCCCGGCGCGAACGCCGAAGTGGTAGCGCGTTCAGTAGCCACTCCGATCGAAGAAGCCGTGAACGGTGTGGAGAACATGACGTACATGACGTCTAACTCCAACAACGACGGCACGATGACGCTCACCGTTTATTTCAAGCTCGGTACCAATCCGGATTTGGCTGCGGTTAACGTACAGAACCGTGTATCTAAAGCGCTCAACCAATTGCCGGCAGAGGCAGTGCAGGCTGGTATTACCACGCAGAAACAGCAGAGCAGTATGATCATGGTGACCAACATGTACAGTGATGATGAAAAAACATACGACGAAACTTTTCTGCAGAACTACGCGAAAATTAATATCATTCCGGAGATACAACGTGTGCCCGGGGTTGGTCAGGCAATGGTTTTCGGTGCGAAGGATTATGCGATGCGTATCTGGTTAAATCCTGATCGTCTGGCGGCGAATAATATGGCGCCACAGGAAGTGTTGGGTGCTATTCAAAAACAAAATATTGAAGCGGCTCCGGGTCGTTTTGGTGAGCGCAGCGATGCGGTACACGAATATGTGATCAAATATCAGGGTAAGCGCAACACGAATGAACAATATGAAAACATAATTCTGAAAGCAAATCCAGACGGTACGATCATTCGTTTGAAAGATGTTGCCAGAGTGGAATTTGGATCATTAAGTTATGCGAGTGATACCAAGATCGATGGTAAGCAAGGTATCGGTATTGCGGTATATCAGACTGCCGGTTCCAACGCCAATGATATCCAGATTGCGATTAATAAATTGATGGAAAAGGCTTCAAAGTCGTTTCCGCGCGGCGTGAAGTACTTCAGTATTTATAGTACCAAACAATACTTAGATGAATCGATCGATCAGGTGAAACATACGCTGATTGAGGCTTTCATTCTGGTGTTTATTGTGGTGTTTATCTTCCTGCAGGATTTTCGTTCTACATTAATTCCTGCGATTGCCGTTCCGGTAGCGATTATCGGTACATTCTTCTTCATGCAGCTGTTCGGTTTTACGATCAACCTGCTGACCTTGTTTGCATTGGTACTTGCGATCGGTATCGTAGTGGATGATGCCATTGTGGTTGTGGAAGCGGTACACCAAAAGATGGAACAGACACGGGCTGGCGCGCGTGAAGCGACCATCCGATCGATGAGTGAAATCTCCGGTGCGATTGTTTCCATCACATTGGTGATGGCTGCAGTGTTTATTCCGGTTGGTTTCATGCAAGGTCCTGCCGGTGTATTCTATCGCCAGTTTGCCTTTACATTGGCGATTGCGATTGTGATCTCTGCGGTAAATGCGTTGACATTGAGTCCCGCGCTTTGTGCGTTGTTGCTTAAAAATAGCCACGATCATGAACCAGACAGAAAAGGTATCCGCAAATACACGGGTCGTTTCTTTGATGCATTCAATGCTGGGTTCGACAGAACAACGGATAAGTACAAGCGTAGTCTTCAGTTTCTCATTAAAAACAAATGGGTCGCCATCACAGGACTGGTAACGGTTACGCTGGCAACGGTGTATATGATTCGTACCACACCAACAGGTTTTATTCCTTCGGAAGATCAGAGCTTTGTTGTGTATTCATTGAACACACCTCCCGGTACTGCTTTGCTGCAGACGCAGAAACTGGTGAATAAAGTAGATAGCGTGCTGAGCCATAATCCTGCGGTGAAAGACTTTGTAGGTATTCGTGGTATGAACCTGATGACAGGCTCCCTGAGTCCTTCTTATTCCGTAGCATTCATGAAGCTGAAAGAATACAAGGATCGCGGTCAGGTGAAAAATATCCAACAGGTGATTGGTGCAATGAATCAATCGTTGGGCAGCATAAAGGGCGCGAATATCTTCCTGTTTACGTTGCCTACGGTTCCTGGTTTTAGTAATATGGATGGTATTGAATTCATGCTGCAAGACCGTACAGGCGGTGCTCTGGATAAGATGAATAAAACCGCCGGTGAATTTATCGGCGAACTGATGCAGCAGAAAGAAATTGCTTTTGCGTTCACCACATTCAATACGGGCAATCCTCAGTTCATGATTGATCTGGATGAAGCAAAAGCAGAGCAGCTGGGTATTTCCGTATCTGACGTGATGCAGACAATGCAGTTGTATTATGGTAGCGCTTTCGCTTCTGACTTCAATCGTTTCGGTAAATTCTATCGCGTCGTTGCCCAGGCGGATGTTCCGTTTCGCGCTGATCCGGCTTCGCTGGCAAACATCTTCGTGAAAAATAAACTTGGTCAGATGGTTCCGATTGATGCGGTGGTGACATTGAAGCGTGTATATGGTCCGGAAACGGTAACGCGTAACAACCTCTTCAATGCGGTGATGATTAACGCACAACCAAAACCCGGATATAGTACCGGTGATGCCATCAAAGCGGTAGACCGTGTAGCTGCACAGCATTTGCCACGTGGTTATTCTTACGAATGGACCGGTATGAGTAAAGAAGAGATCGCTGCGGGTGGACAAGCTGGTATAATCTTCGCACTCTGTCTGATCTTCGTGTATTTCTTGCTGGCTGCGCAGTATGAAAGTTACATTCTGCCATTGGCGATCGTGCTTTCTGTACCACTCGGTATTTTCGGTGTGTTTGTGTCCATCAAAATGGCTGGGATCGATAATAATATCTATGTACAGGTAGGATTGATTATGCTCATTGGTTTGCTGGCGAAAAATGCGATTCTGATTGTAGAGTATGCGGTACAACGCCGTAAACGCGGAATGGGATTGTTAGCGTCAGCACTGGAAGCCTCGCGTCTTCGTCTTCGTCCGATTCTGATGACCTCCTTCGCATTTATCGCAGGTTTGTTGCCTTTGATGCGTGCTACAGGTTCGTCGGCTATGGGTAATAAATCCATCAGTTCTGGTGCCGCAGGTGGTATGCTTACAGGTGTACTTTTCGGATTGTTTATTATTCCTGTGCTGTACGTGATTTTCCAATCACTGCAGGAAAAACTGAGTAGCAAAAGAAAGCAGATTCAGGTACAGGAACTGGTATTCGAAGAGGAAGAAGAAACCGTTTAATTCAGCCAATTGAAAAGGAGTTTTATGAAAAGAAAAAAATCAAATCACAGATATATACTGTTGGCGCTTTCGCTGGTGTTTTTATCGGCCTGTAAAGTAGGAAAGATGTACGAGCGGCCTGAGATGCCTTTGCCAACGCAGTTTGCCAAGGCGCCGGCTACAGACAGCAGCGTGGCCGATCTGCAATGGAATCATTTTTTTACTGATGCCAATCTCGTGGCGCTGATTGATAAGGCGCTGCATGATAACTTTGACTTGCAGGTGGCGATCAGAAGAATGGAAGTCTCTAAAGAGTACGTAAAGCAAGCAAAGGTTTCTTTATTGCCAACGTTGAATCTGCAGGCGACTGCTGCTACAACTATTCCTTCAAAAAATAGTTTGAATGGGTTGAGTCTCGAAAATTTCCTTGGGACGAACCATATCGAAGATTTTAATTTCAGCGCCGGACTTTCATGGGAGATAGATGTATGGGGAAAGATTCGTCGCCAGAAAGAAGCAACGGTAGCGGATTATCTGCAGAGCTATGAAGGGATGAAAGCCGTGCAGACGGCTTTGGTTGCGAATATCGCGCAAGGTTATTTTAATCTGCTGATGCTCGACGCACAACTCAACATAGCGCAAAACAATCTGTCGCTCAGCGATACGATTGTGCACATGATGCGTTTGCAAAAAACTGCCGGTGAAGTAACAGAACTTGCTGTACAGCAAGCGACCGCACAACAACAAACCGCAGCGGTTTTGGTACCGCAGTTGAAACAGGCAATTATAGTACAAGAACATGCTTTGAATCTATTGGTTGGTGATATGCCTGGAACCATTGTTCGTGCTGAAAATACGGATATAAAAGGGACTGTTGATAATTTTGACGCGGGTGTTCCTGTTTCATTGTTGAGTCGCCGTCCGGATGTTCGTGCCAGCGAAATGGCACTGATGGCTGCAAACGCAAGAGTAGGCGTAGCACAGGCACAGCGTTATCCTACATTAAGCATTACAGCGCAGGGCGGATTGAATGCATTTAAGGCAAGCACCTGGTTTAATATCCCGGCCTCGCTTTTTGGTACGGCTGCCGGAAGCCTTTTGCAGCCCGTCTTTCAGCAACGCCGATTGAAAACACAATTTGAGGTAGCGAAGAAAGAACGCGAAATAGCTGTAGCGCAATTCCGTCAGTCTACTTACAATGCAGTGCGTGAAGTATCTGATGCACTTTCTGGTGTGGAACAACTGAATCAGCAACAGGAGCTCGCTTTAGCAAAGGTCGATACGCTGAATCATGCAATCAGAAATGCACAGTTGCTTTTCAAATCAGGTATGGCAAATTATCTGGAAGTCATTGCCGTACAAAGCACTTCCCTTCAGGCTCAGCTGGATCTGGCCAGTATCAAACGCCAGCAGCGGGGCAGTGTAGTAGAATTGTACCGCTCGCTCGGCGGCGGCTGGAAATAGTTTTTTTGATTGATAATAAAGATGAACAGAGCTAGATGACCGGATTTAGATTTTAGCGGGTTAGGATATAACGTTAGCAGTGTTTCCCAAACGTCCCTTTCGACAATATTGTCGGGAGGGATTTTTTTGCCCTGTTGTTGAAGGAAATCAGAGGCTTCGTTCAACTAAGTACAAGCTTTCTGCTTTGCCTCTATTGTCAAATAATTATTTATTAATATATCGTAATCCTGACGGCCTTATTTTTGTGACGGTTTTCAGATTTAATAAGCAGCGTCCGGAAGTTATTGCCGGATTTGAAAGGACATTCACTGTGCTTCTAAATGAAATGGATGGGTTGAAATTCTTTATTCTTTACCGTTAAAAACTGCTTTAACATGGAAAATGCAACCATGGAACAAACGATTACCCAGGTAGCCAATTGGGCTACAGATCCGCATCTCGACCGCGGAACTAAGGCATTCTTAAGTCTGCTCAATACTGGTGGCGCACCAGTCGAAAGTCTTTCGAAAGAAGACGCCCGCAACGTACTGGTAAATGCACAGGCCAGTGTCAATGTTGATATTTCAGGCATTGAAGAATCGGAGAAAACCATTGAAGCCGACGGTTTTACGATTAAACTGAACATCGTACGTCCGCAAGGTGCAACAGAAGTGTTGCCTGTATTTATGTTCATTCATGGAGGTGGCTGGATTCTTGGCGATTATCCAACGCACAAACGTCTGGTTCGCGACTTAGTAGTGCTGAGTGGAATGGCTGCAGTATTTGTAAACTACACGCCATCACCTGAAGCGCAATATCCGCAGGCGATCGACGAAATTTATGCTGCTACGAAATGGGTAGCTGAAAACGGCAAAGAAATCAATGTGGATGGCAGTAATATGGCGATCGTCGGTAACAGTGTCGGCGGAAATATGACCACTGTCACTTCACTGAAAGCCTTGGAAAACAACGGTCCGAAGATCAAATTGCAGATCATGATGTGGCCTGTTACAGATGCGTCTTTTGATTGGGAGTCTTATGCGAAATTTGGTGAAGACCGTTTTTTGACTAGTTCACTCATGAAATGGATGTTTGATCAGTATACAAGCAATCCTGACGACCGCGATGAAATTTATTTATCACCGCTTCGTGCTTCGTTAGATCAGTTAAAAGGTCTTCCGCCAACGCTGATCCAAGTCGCTGAAAACGATATTTTGCGTGATCAGGGCGAAGCTTATGGCCGCAAACTTGATGAAGCCGGAGTGACCGCAACGACTATCCGCTACAACGGTATGATTCACGATTTCGGTATGTTGAATGGTTTGGCGGAATTGCCTGCTACAAGATCTCTGGTGTTGCATGCAGCAGCAGAATTGAAAAAATATCTTGGTTAAGATGAAACGCAATATGAAACTCATATCATCACTGAAACGCTTTATTATAAGTAAGCTCGACTCGTTTATTTATTACGCCAGATAAGTATGCTATGTAGCGTACCGGAGC
This sequence comes from Taibaiella soli, assembly GCF_003236175.1. GTDB lineage: Bacteria > Bacteroidota > Bacteroidia > Chitinophagales > Chitinophagaceae > QKTW01. The sequence goes on from NZ_QKTW01000022.1 coordinate 367,805, forward strand.
AGAGTCGAACGATCTTATCATCCGATAAAACAGGAATCTCGCGACACTCGCGCGGGTCATCCAAGGTGGCATCGAAGGATAAGCAATAAATCTTGTTAATTTTCAGAACTCATAAAGAGCTTGTGCCAGTGCGGCATGAGCTCTTTAATATTATCCTAAAATTGAAGCTGTCGGCCGGAGTATGTTAGATCATTGCGTAGCTTTATTTTGTGATGAGTTATGTTATAAGACATCGTGGCTGGGGGTATTGGATTTACTTGCTGGTTTTGGTTTTCTGGGCAATCTTTTTTACCAATACAATGCTGGAGCCTGCGCACGGTAGTATCGTTTCCGGCAAAGAAATTGCTTATTTTGTTATTGTACAATGGTTTCAGCTTGATCTGATTCTCTTCCTTGTCTACGCAGTCAATTTTCTACATGATCTCAAACAAGGCGATATATCCTGGGTACATTTTCCAATATTGCTCATCAACTGTTTTCTCAGCTCTGTATATGCCTGCCAATACTGTAATGACGACGATCTCGGTTTCTGGCAGTTCTTGCTAATAGGAAAACTCCTCCTCATTTCATTAGCGTGTCTTATTTTATTGGCTTGGACGGCCGTAAAATTTGCCACGTCTGACGATGTCTAAAATAAAGTGCAACGCTTGAGTCAGTGATCAAAAAATCAGATCTCGCAATCCTGCTGACATACTGTTGTCATTCGCTATTCGTTATTTTGTTCTGATCGTGTTATTGTGACCGTATTTACAACTCACAATTCGGGTTTTGACTTTTGAATTTTTACTTTTGAATTATGCTGCTCAAGGATATTTACTCCAAACAATTCTATAATCGCATTAGCGATGTTTTTGAAACAACGATCCCAAGCTTCAAGAAAGCGTCGTTTCTAAAGAAAATATTCACGCCTGATTTTGAAAGCAAAGAATTGAAAGCGCGAATGCGTCATACTTCTGTTGTGTTGCACGAATTTTTACCGAAAGACTATAAACAAACAGTCAGCATTTTTGAGCGATCAATTCAGTCTTTTCGGGAAAATGGCATCGGTGAAGACGGTCTGGCTTTCATGTTTCTACCGGATTATGTGGAGCATTTCGGTGTAGATGATTATGAAACTTCGGTGCGTGCTATTGAATTTATCACCCAATTTGTGAGCTGTGAATTTGCGGTGCGCCCGTTTTTGCTTCGTTACGAAGATAAAATGATGGAGCAAATGCTACGCTGGGCAAGTCATGAAAATCATAAAGTACGCCGGTTGGCCAGTGAAGGTTGTCGTTCGCGATTACCATGGGCAATGGCTGTTCCTGCCTTGAAAAAAGATCCGGCGAAAATATTGTTGGTGTTGGAACAGTTGAAGAACGATCCTTCCGAATGGGTACGTCGCAGTGTGGCTAATAGCTTAAACGATATTGCGAAAGATCACCCGCAGATTGTGTTGGATATCGCAAAAAAATGGTCGGGCATTGGTAAAGAAACAGATGCTATTATTAAACATGGCAGTCGTACATTATTAAAACAAGGTCATGTTGAAATTCTGAAACACTACGGTCTTGATAGCAAGCATATCCTCGTCGATCATTTCAAAATCATTCGTTCCAAAATCAAAGTGGGAGCGTATCTGGAGTTTTCTTTCGATGTAACCAATAAAAGCAGAACGAAACAAAAAGTGCGATTGGAATACGCCGTTTATTTTCAAAAACAGAACGGGCAACTTTCGAAGAAGGTTTTCAAGATCAGCGAAAAAGATTACGCGCCAAAAGCGACAGAACCTGTAACACGCAAGCAAAGTTTCGCACCAATTACCACACGCAAATACTATCCGGGATTACATAAGCTTTCTATTATCGTTAATGGCGAAGAAAAAGCAATCGGGGATTTTGAACTGGCATAAATCGCTGATGGCTGACGTCTGATGTTTGATTTGTTATGGTTTAATTATGCGGTAAATCAGAGATCATGAAATTCGCGACCTAATCGTTCACCGGGAAATAGCAATAAAAGACACTGCCTACGCCCGGGTTGCTGTCGGCCGCTATAAAGCCGTGGTGCAGCGCTACAATTTTTTTGCTCATCGCCAGGCCAATTCCCGCGCCGGGAAAAGTGTCCGGCTGTAATACCGTAAACATCATAAAGATTTTCTCCGCTACTTTTTCTTCGAAGCCAATTCCGTTGTCGGCGATGCTAATACATAGATACTGCGCTGCTGCAAGAGCTTCCGGATGCTGAATTTCGCTTCCGGGCAGATATTGACTGCTAATGCTGATACGTGGTTGATTACCCGGTTTCTGAAATTTAATTGCGTTGCTGATAATATTGTAGAGTAGCGTAGTGAGCAATAATCGTTGCCCGTTGATGACCGGTAGTTTTTCCGACTCAATAACGGCATGGGTTTGCTCTACGATATTCCACAAGCGGTGTTTGGCAGAAAGCAGCACATGGTTCAGATTCACTTCGCCAACTTCTTTTTCGTCATTCCCGAGATTGATAAAGGACAGCATATCATCCGTCAGCGCGGCGATATGAGAGATCGATTTTTCAATGCGTTTCAGATAAGAAATATTAGTTTCGGAAATATTGTCTTCACTGTTGACAATCATATTCACGAACGAATGCACTTTTCGCACCGGATTTTTAATATCATGGCTCGCGATGTGCATGAGCGAAGTCAATTCGATATTTTTTTGTTTTAATTCATTGTTCTTTATTGCCAGTTCCTTATTCAGATTTTTCAGTTCATTTTCCGCTTTTACGCGATGGGCTACGTCGTGAATCACATTGAGTACCCCCACAATATCATCGTTTTTATCCCGCAGCGGAATAAAATGATTTTCGTAATAGCCGCCGGTATAAGGCGAATGATCGGCAGGCAAAAAGGTTTTAAATCCCTTTAACGTTTGCAGCAGCAGTGGGCGCAGGCTTTTTTTTATTTGATCGTCGGGAAACAGATTCAGAAAATTAGTGCCAATTGCTTTTTCACGTGGAATACCCGAAACCAATTCGCACATTCTATTCCAGGCAATGATATTAAAGTCTGCATCCAGTGCGAGAACTCTGTCGATGCTCGCGTCATTGACCATTGCTGCTAAATGCAGTTGCTGGTTTTTTTCCTGCATTGCGCCTGGCGCAAACTCATCGCTTTTTTCAACGGAAAGAAAACCCGCAAGGTACGGCTCACCCTCCGAGTCCACTTTGCTGGTACCCCATTGTTTCAGTTTTAGTTTTTTATTTCCCAACACAGCATGATAGAGGGCCATTGGTATTTCTTGATTTTCCTCCATGCTAAGGATCGTTTCCCGAAGTGCTTCTTGTCCTTTTTCATCTAAGAGCGGCAGCAGATCAGTTAGTCCTTCCATATGTTCGGCGGGCAAGCCGAATAATCTGGGGAAATTGGCGGAAAAAGATATGGCGTGTGAGTTAATGTAATAAATCCAACTGGCGGTTTGTGTGGCCTGCTCCAGTTCATCAAATAATCCACTATAGATCGTATCGTCGGTGTCGTTCGACAGACGGAGATTGTTGATGATCATGGTGCGAGGTGTTATAAAAGAAAAGTTAAAAAATCATGCCAGTTTTTTTAACCGAAAATGGATGCGAGTGCTAACTAAATTAATGATTTTCGTCCAAAAATAAAGAGTGATTTTTATCTTGTGTTGATAGTGGTGCGATTTTAGTGTAGCAATCACAAAGCGTTTCATGAAAAGAATTATCATTGTTGACGACGACCCTGGGCTCAGGGATGCATACGGGGCCATATTAAATGAAAATGAGTACCAGCTTGTTTTCTACAGTGATGCAATGCCAGTACTCAACCATGAATTCGAGCGCCCTGATCTTTTTTTATTGGATAAGCAATTATCTGGTGTAGATGGTCTTGATGTGTGCCGGTTCCTCAAAAACGATAAGGAAACCAGCGATATTCCGATAATTATGTTGTCTGCAAGTCCGGCTATAGAGCGACTTGCCGCAGATGCGGGCGCCGATTTTGCGTTGGAGAAACCATTTAACATCAATGCATTGAGGGAAATGGTAAACAATTGCTTACCGAAATAGCTTAAAGTTTAGCGTTTTATCGTACTATAAAATTTACAACGTTAGATGGATTATTGTGGATATACAACTGCAGGCTATAACGGCCCGGCGGTAGTTTTCCTTTTTTTAACTGAGCTTCATCAAAAACGGCTAATGTATTGACTGGATAACCTTTCATAATCCATTCTCCCGGCCCCAGATTATAATAATAACGCTCCAGGTCTTTAACGGGTTGCTTTGGAATTTCCGGGGAATTATTTTTCGTGACGGTGCGGTTCTGCGCATTTGTAATGACACATTGCTCCGCCCAGATACCGCCGGATGCGGGAATAGGCCGGTCAAACAGGAAACGCTGCGCGTGGTAGCTTTTGTTGGTAATGGTAATATACAAACGCAGATCTGCAATGTCGTAGACTACATTTTTGGCGCAGGAAATCTTTATCTGCAGTGGCACACCGCCGGGTTGACTGGTTCCGGAAACCAATACCAGCGATCGTTTTACAGAATCAGCTTTTGCCGCGCGCATATGGTATATACGCGTGCTGTCATAAGTAATTTTAAGGTGTTTGTACTTTGTGCTGTTTTTGCTGACGGGGATATAAGTGGTGTCGGTTTTGAGCAGGTAGTTGTTCGTGGTGTGACTTTGGGCAAAATTGAGGTAAGAGATACACAAAAAGAAAAGTAAACACGCAATCAGTCTTGTCATATATCGGGTTATTGCAAATACCGCGCCACCGGTCTTTCGCGGTTGTAAGTTATAAGTTTTAAGTTATTAGTTGTACGCATTAAGGTATAAGTTCAAAGCGTAAACCTCAGGCTCAAAACCAAAAGCCAGCGAGTTTGGGCTAAGAGCAGAAAAAAGAAGAGACGCTGCGTATGCAACGTCTCTATGCTTTTATAGTCGTACAACTTAAAACGTACAACTTCGAACTTGTAATTTCATTAATGCAAGCCCATTTCACCCAGATAGCGTTCTGCATCCAGCGCAGCCATACAACCGCTGCCGGCAGCAGTTACCGCCTGACGATAGATTTTATCCTGAACATCGCCGCAGGCAAATACACCTTCAAGATTTGTTTTGGATGAACCTGGCTTAGTAATCAGATAACCTTGATCGTCCATGTCCAGCAACCCTTTAAATAAATCTGAATTTGGCTGGTGACCGATTGCCACGAAAAATGCTTTTACCGGAACTGTAGTTTCTTCACCGGTTTGAATATTGCGGATGCGTACTGCTTCCACCATTTTATCACCCAGTACTTCAGCAGTTTCAGAATGCCAGTAAACCGTAATGTTTTCAGTTGCCAGTACACGATCCTGCATTACTTTGCTGGCGCGCATTTCGCCGCGGCGAACGAGCATGTGTACTGATTTACACAGTTTAGAAAGATAAAGTGCTTCTTCGCAAGCTGTATCACCTGCACCTACGATTGCCACATCTTGTCCTTTAAAGAAAAAGCCATCACAAACCGCGCAGGCAGAGACACCGTGGCCGTTCAGACGTTGTTCTGATTCCAGACCGAGCCATTTAGCAGAAGCGCCGGTTGCAATGATAACAGAATCAGCTTCGATCCATTTTTCTTCATCAATTTCCACTTTATAAGGACGTTGGGAGAAATCAACTTTGGTAGCCATTCCCCAGCGGATATCCGCACCCATACGTTGTGCTTGTTTTTCAAAATCGATCATCATCTGCGGACCCATAATCCCTTCCGGATAGCCGGGATAGTTTTCTACTTCGGTAGTGATGGTCAGCTGTCCACCCGGTTGCAGACCCTGGTACAATACAGGTTTTAAATTCGCGCGTGATGCATAAATTGCTGCAGTGTATCCAGCCGGTCCAGAGCCTATGATGAGGCAGTGGACTTTTTCAGTTTCAGCCATGTTTCTTACAAAAGTTTATTTAATCCGGTAAAAATGCGAAAGAATTACCGATGCAGCAAATCCTCCGGGAAAGAATCTCTTGATAGCGGTATGTCGTTTCTTTGTTTTTTGGGAGAAACAAGTGTAGAAGCTTTCTGTTTTTTATAGGCTGTCAAATTGACTCTTTTAGTATCAACGTCGATGCTAAAAGAGTCGAGCTCCATGCTCTGAGCTTCAATGTTTATGTTCAGAGCATCAATGTCGGGGTTTTTAGTGTCGACGTCCATGCTCAGAGCATCAGCGTTCATGCTAAAAGGATCAGCGTTCGCTCTTTTAGCTTCGACGTCGAAGTTCCGGGCATCAATGTTGATGCTTTTAGTGTCAATGTCGACTCTTTTAGTACCAACGTTCATGTTTGAAACCTCAACGTCCGAGTTCGGAGGTTCAACATCGGAGTTCAGAACCTCAACGTCGGAGTTTGGAGGTTCAACGTCGGAGTTCGGAACTTCAACGTCCGCATTCGGAGGTTCAACGTCGGAGTTCAGCACATCGATATAGAAGTTCTGTGCAGCGCACAATAAAAAAGGTTCGCAAAGCGAACCTTTTTTATATTAAGTTATAATAAGATCATTGTCAACTGTCCATTGTCAACTGTTAATTGAACTCGTATCCAATATCTCTTCTGAAGTATTTTCCTTCGTAGTTGATCTTGTCGGCGTTTTCGTAAGATTGTGCCAGCGCATCCTGGATAGTATTACCATAAGAAGTAATCGCAATTACACGGCCACCGCTTGTTACGACTTCATTATCCTTCATCGCCGTGCCGGCATGGAAGAGAATACTGTTTTCAACATCGTCAAAACCGCGGATTTCACGGCCTTTTGGATAATCGCCCGGGTAACCTTCTGATACGAGCATTACTGTACACGCGGCTTTTGCGCTGTGTTTTACCGTCACCTCATTGAGTTCGTTGTCGTTCATTTTCAGAATCAGTGCAACCAGATCGTTTTCCAGACGTGGCATTACCACTTCTGTTTCCGGATCACCCATACGGCAGTTGTATTCGATCACATATGGATCATTGCCTACTTTAATCAGACCGAAGAAAATGAAACCCTGATAGATGATGTTTTCCGCTTTCAGGCCATTTACCGTAGGCGTTACAATGCGGTCAATGACTTTCTGCATGAATTCGCCTTGTGCAAACGGAACAGGAGAGATGGCTCCCATGCCGCCTGTATTCGGACCCTGATCGCCTTCGCCGATGCGTTTGTAATCTTTCGCTTCTGGTAATATAATATAATTGGTACCGTCGCTCATCGCAAAAACGGATAATTCGATACCATCAAGGAATTGTTCAACGACTACTTTTTTACTTGCATCGCCAAACTGCGCTTCCTTAATCATGGAATTGAAAGTCTCCAGCGCTTCTTCGGTGCTTTGCGCAATTACTACACCTTTACCTGCAGCCAGGCCATCCGCTTTCAGTACGATTGGCAGGCTGTGTTGTTTCAGATAAGCCACACCTTCGTCGAAATTAGCGTCATTAAATTCGCGATAAGCCGCTGTTGGAATATTGTGACGCTCCATGAATTTTTTGGAGAACGCTTTGCTGCCTTCCAGTTGCGCGCCTTCTTTCGAAGGACCGGCAACAATAATATGTTTTATTTGTTCGTCGTTTTTTACGAAATCGTAAATGCCATTTACCAGCGGATCTTCAGAACCCGGGAAAAGAATATCGATTTTGTTCTCAAGACAAAAAGTCTTGATGGCTTCAAAATCATTTACAGATATAGAAATATTAGTGCCATAAGAAGCGGTGCCTGCGTTGCCGGGAGCGATGTAAAGCTCTTTGCAGAGCGGACTTTGTTTCAGTTTCCATGCCAGCGTACACTCGCGGCCACCCGAACCAAGAAGGAGGATATTCATACTGTTTGCCATTGAGCCTGCAAAGAACGACAAATTTTGCCCCTTTTGGGGTAAAAATTTTTAGCTATCTTTCGCAATTCAACAAAAACGAATTTTTATTCCAATGTCGATTCAAAATGCAAAAGAAGCGGAACTGACGCTCGATCAACCGATCGATGTGGCAGCGGCACCAGCGAAGTCAGGCCACCCGAAGGGCCTTTGGGTTTTATTCGGGACGGAAATGTGGGAGCGGTTCAACTTTTACGGGATGCGTGCTTTGCTCACGTTGTTCCTGATCAACTCGCTCCGTTTTCAGGAATCTGATTCTTCTATCATTTATGGTGGTTTTCTCGCGCTGTGTTACCTGACTCCGATGCTCGGTGGTTTCATCGCCGATAAATTTCTGGGTAACCGTAACTGTATTATGCTCGGTGGTAGCTTAATGGCACTCGGTCAATTCCTTCTTTTCTTTAGTGCTTCTACATTCGATAATAATGTCGGTACTGCCACTACTATTATGTGGACAGGTCTCGGCGTAATCATTTTCGGTAACGGGTTCTTCAAGCCAAACATCTCTTCAATGGTGGGCAGCTTGTATCCGAAACAAGAAAAAACCAAGCTCGATTCGGCATTTACCATTTTCTATATGGGTATCAACCTCGGCGCATTCTTCGGTCAGTTTATTTGTCCGATTATTGGCGACGTAAAAGATGCTAACGGCGTTCGTGATATCCACGCGTTCAAATGGGGCTTCCTTGCAGCGTCTATGGCAATGGTACTGGGTACGGTTCTGTTCGCTATTCTGAAAAACAAATATGTAGTAACACCTGAAGGTCGTCCGATTGGTGGCTTGCCTAAAAACAATTCTAAAGAAGACTTCGAAGAAGGTGAAGCTCAATCTACGCATTTTACAGGCCGTGCACTGATTGGCGCTGTAGTTGCATTTGTGGCTTTGGTTGCTGTTTTCAAAATGGCATTCGGACAAAACGTTATCTATTCATTGGTATACTCAAGCGGTATTACACTGGCAGGTTTGATTCTTTCTGATAAATCGCTCACAAGCGTAGAAAGAAGCCGTATCCTGGTAATCTATATCGTATCCTTCTTTATTATCTTCTTCTGGGCTGCATTTGAGCAGGCTGGTTCTTCACTTACATTTATCGCGGACAATCAGACAGACCGTCACTTCTTCGGCTGGTTGATGCCTGCGTCAATGGTGCAGATCTTTAACGGTGTATTCGTAGTTGTACTGGCGGTTCCGTTCAGTATCATATGGGACAAACTGCGTGCAAAAGGCAAAGAACCGGTATCTCCATTTAAACAGGCAATGGGTCTGATGCTGATCGCTATCAGCTATTTTATCATCGCTAACAATGTAAAAAGCCTCGGCACCAGTGGTATGCTGGGTGTAAAATGGTTGATTCTCCTGTACTTCATTCAGACTTGTGGTGAACTGTGTCTGTCTCCAATTGGTCTGTCGCTGGTAGGTAAACTGGCTCCTAAGCGTTTTGCTTCTCTGTTGTACGGTGTGTTCTTTATCTCGAACGCTGCTGGTTACGCATTGGCTGGTACGCTGGGTTCAATCCTTCCGCCAACAACTGATAAATACAAAACTGCAGAAACACAAGGTGTAAACCTTGGTGATGTTCTCGATGAAAAAGTACAGCCAACTGGTAAAGACCTCTTCCTGCTCGCACAATTCAATATTGCGAAGATCGATGGTGAAAAAGCGAAAGCAAATAATGTTGAGCTGCAAAAAGTGATTGATGCGAACAATAAAACAATTGACGAGCTGAAGAAAGCAGATAAAAATGCAGTAGTGAAACCAGAACAACTGACATTGCCTGCACAAGCTGACCTCGACAAAATCGCTTCAAATAAAATAGTACATATCGAGTATCCGAAATTTGCAGGATTTACGATCCACAGCCTGTTTGAATTCTTTATGGTATTCGTAGTGCTTTGTGGTATTGCGTCTGTAATCCTTGCAGCTATTTCTCCGATCCTGAAGAAAATGATGCACGGCGTACGCTAGTAAATAAATTAAATACAGTCAGACGACTTAAAGTCTTCCGACTGATTATAGAAAAAGGTTGCCTCTCGCGAGGTAACCTTTTTTTGTCACCCCGAGCGGAGTCGAAGGCCAATCGCTGGCGCGGATGTTCCGAAGGGCCATCCGTGTCTGCACAATTCCGTCCGATTGCATCGGGATCTTTCTCGCAAAGGAGCATATGGTCTCTCGCGGCGATCTCAACGGCGCTATGTTTGTGTTTTAAACATTGGCGGGGCGGTTCTTTGTGCCGCTAATACAGTCAGGGATTTGAAGTCTTCGGACTAATTATAGAAGAAGATTGTCTCGCAAGAGGCGACCTTTTTTGTCACCCTGAGCGGAGTCGAAGGGCTGAAAATGTTGGTTTCACGCAAAGGCGCAAATACCTCTCACGGCGGCGCTAAGACGCAAAGGCGATAATCAATATTCAGCGTGAAAACCTATTGCTCATAACTCAAGCTTTGTGCCGCTGCGAGCGCCGTGAGAGAAAAACTTTGCGCCGCTAATACAGTCCGACGACGTAAAGTCTTCCGACTGATTATAGAAAAAGGTTGCCTCTCGCGAGGTAACCTTTTTTTGTCACCCTGAGCGGAGTCGAAGGACTGAAAATGTTGGTTTCACGCAAAGGCGCAAATACCTCTCACGGCGGCACTAAGACGCAGAGGCGATAATCAATATTCAGCGTGAAAACCTATTGCTCATAACTCAAGCTTTGTGCCGCTGCGAGCGCCGTGAGAGAAAAACTTTGCGCCTTTGCGTGAAATTTAAACGGCGTGAAAAAATGGGGGGTACAGAAATAGCGAGTAAATTGTAAATTGGCCATTCGAAATCAAAAGCAATCAATGCAAAAAGAGACAGACATACTCATGCACGAGACCGATCGTGCCGATATCGTTCCTTCCATTAAAGACATTCAAAGCTTCGAAGGGAAATATCCGAAACAGATCTGGTCGTTGTTTTTCGTGGAAATGTGGGAACGTTTCTGCTTTTATGGAAACCGCGGCATGCTCACCGTCTTCATTTCCGAGATCCTGTTGCAAAAAATACAACACATCGGAAAATCAGAAGCGGAAGCACATGCCAATCTGCAATATGGTGCCATTCAGGCATTTGTTTACGCCTTTACGTTCATTGGCGGTTTGTTTGCCGATAAAATTCTCGGCTTCCGGAAATCCCTTTTCTGGGGCGGTATGCTGATGATTGTTGGTAGTTTCATCTTAGGTTTTGATCCGGAGAAGTTCTTCTATTTCGGTATTTGCTTTATAATTATTGGTACCGGTTTCTTTAAGCCGAACATTAGTACGATGGTCGGACAGTTATATCGTTCGGGTGACGAACGGCGTGATGCAGGGTTCGGACTTTTCTATTCGGGTATCAATATCGGTGCGTTGTTTGGCGGTGGTCTCTGCGTTTGGGTTGGTAAATACCATTCGTGGCATTGGGCATTTGCGCTTTCCGGCATTTTTATGATTGTAGGATTGGTTACGTTCCTGCTTACAAAAAAACAGCTGGGTCCAATTGGATTACAACCAGAAGCTGTGGCGAAGAAAAAGAATGGTAAGCTCTACGAATGGATGGTATATGGTGGTTCTTTACTGACAATCCCTGCTATTCTGGCGATGGTTTCTAATACGCAGTACACGGATTATTTCATGTACATTATCGGGCCGGCAACGTTGATCTACGTGTTTTATGAAATGAGTAAATATTCTGCAGCAGAGCGTAAAAACCTTGCGGCGGCACTGGTCTTTATCATTTTCTCTATTTTGTTCTGGGCATTCTTCGAACAAAGCGGTGGATCGCTGAGTTTATTTGCTGCGGATAACCTGCACCATAAACTGCTGGGTATTAACATTGATCCAAACGTCGTTAATAACGCAGTGAACTCGCTGTTCGTGATTTCGCTCAGTCCAATCGTTGGTTTGTTGTGGTTGCGTATGGCGAAGAAGAAATCAGAACCGAATGCAGTAGTTAAATTTGGTATCGGCTTTTTATTCCTCGCGGCGGCGTTTTACATTTTCTATTACAACCGCTTCTTTGCTGATGCAAATGGTGTAACCTCGCTCAATGTTTTCGCGATGGCAACTTTGGTGATGACGATAGCCGAATTGTGTTTATCACCAATTGGTTTGTCGCTGATGACTAAATTATCTCCGAAACCAATGCAGGGTGTTATGATGGGTATGTGGTTTCTTGCGAGCGCCTATGGACAGTATGCTGCGGGTATTCTCGGTGCCGGTATGGCTGCTACTAAAGAAGGTGGCACGCTTACTGAAAAACTGATTTCTTACACAACGGGTTACAAGCAACTGGCAATTTATGCGTTGATTGCGGCAGTATTGTTGTTGGCGATTTCGCCGATAGTTCGGAAGTTGATGTCTGAAGTGAAAGAATAGATGTAAATCGTCAATGGTCAAAAGCCATGCTATAATAAAAGGTCTTCCCGAGGGAAGACCTTTTATTATGCAAAGTAGTTTTTGTTTGGTTTACCATTTATGGACGGTCATTCGTCTGCTTCGAATGTTCGGTCCTGAATGCAAACTTTTGTTTCGGACGTTTATCTCTTGCTTCTTTTTCTTTTTTCCAGATCGTTTGTAGCTGTTTGCTCGTCATGGTAGAACCATCGTGGCTCCAGCCCGGTGGATGGAAGAGATATCTGAGTTTATTTCCAAAAGACATCGGCTTTTTCAGATCCTGGCCCAATGCCTGCCATTCGTGGAAAATGATCTTTATCGGATGATTCGCGTTTTCCAGTGGTTTGGTGAGTCCATAATGTGGCGGCTCTTCTGGAAGTTCGTTGATGAAAGTGCCAAATATTCTATCCCAAATGATGAGGACCATGCCCATATTCTTATCGAGATAAGGAATATTGCTGGCGTGATGTACTCTGTGGTGCGACGGTGTTACGAAAATGTATTCCACCCATTTCGGGAATTTGCGCAAAGCCTGTGTATGCACCAGAATGCCGTAAGTCTGCGTAAGCGCGTACATGAAAATGATATCAATCGGTTTGAAGCCGATCAGGGCCAGCGGAATAAAATACAGATAACGATAAAACGGCATCAATACCGACGAACGAAAACCGGTAGTCAGATTGTATTCTTCGGAAGAGTGATGTGTCACGTGTACTGCCCAGAAGAAACGCACGCGGTGATCTACAAAATGTTCCAACCAGAAAAGTACGTCTTCGCAAAGGAAAAGCATACCCCAATAAACAACTGGGTTCCAGTCTGAAACGATGTGAAACTTAAAGAAAAACAATAACACACCAAGGGCAAATGCGCGCAGCAGCAGATCGATACCGGCATTTACCAGATTCAGATAGACATTCATGGCTGTTTCTTTCCAGCCATAAAATTTCCATCCATGCAAATGACTGAGTAGCAATTCTAATGGGATCAGTATTGCATAGATAGGAATAGATAAAATGAGCAGAATATTTTTTTGGAGCTCGTTCATTAGCGGGTAGAGCTAATTTATATCAGTTACAAATTACGATAAAAATAAAAAAGCCCACTTTTCGGTGGGCTGTTCTGTTATACAGTCATGATTTCTTTTTCTTTCTCTTTACAGTGCTCGTCCACCAGGGCAATGTATTTGTCGGTTAAGCCCTGAACCCGGGCTTCGCCGCCTTTTGCCACATCTTCGCTCAGTCCGTCTTTCTGCAATTTTTTGATCTGTTCGATCGCATCGCGGCGGAGGTTACGCACGGTGATTTTGCCTTGTTCGCCTTCTCCGTTCACTTTTTTCACCAGTTCCTTACGGCGCTCTTCTGTAAGCGGCGGCAGGTACAGGCGGATAATCTGACCATCATTTTGAGGGTTCAGACCGATGTTGGAGGCGATGATTGCTTTTTCGATCGGGCCGAGCATATTTTTTTCCCATGGCTGGATGGAGAAAGTACGTGGATCGGGGATGGTAACGTTCGCTACCTGCTGAAGCGGGGTAGGAGCGCCATAATATTCTACATAAATGCCATCCAGGATTTGCGGATTGGCTTTGCCGGCACGGATTCTCGTCAGTTCTACTTCAAGGTGGCCAATGGCCTTCTTCATCGCTTTTCCGGCGTCGTCAATTAAACTTTCTAATGCCTCGGTCATAACGTATGTTATTTTGCAGTTGGCAAATGTAAAAAATGTTCTGTAATAGAGGAATGTATTAAAAAATTGAATTTCTGTTTCAATTCAAAATTAAATATTCGAAAGTCAAAACGGTGGGTATAATTTAAATGAAGTCTCCCGGTGGTCAGAATAGATGCCTGATAGTATTACTGTCGATGAACGGAGCGACGCAACGATGTTTAAACGGAGCGAAGTCGCCGGTAACAAAAAATTAAAACAGATGACAAAGGACAGTTGACCTCCTGTGAATAAATCAATATAACGTGGGATGCCTCCTCCGCCGGCATGACAAACATAAGTAATTGTCGTTCGGTGTTCGCGTTTGCCCAAACATGAACATTCATCATAGCCTTTTCATGTTTAATCCGGGCATTGACCGTTCCTCATTGACCATTCACCTTTTAACTTTTGATTTTTGCATTTCATTTAGTGAATAGAAAAACTATTTTTGTTTCGCTAAACAGCAACAAAGTATGCAATCATTTGACTTTAAGAAGATTTTACCGCACTTGCTTATCGTGCTGGGATTTCTTGTCTTAGCCTTTATCTATTGTTATCCTGCACTTGAAGGAAAAGTATTATCTCAGGGCGACGTATCCAGCTGGAAAGGTATGTCTGAAGAAGCCAGAGCCTGGCATGAAAAAACAGGTGAGAATACGCTTTGGACCAACAGCATGTTTGGTGGTATGCCAACGTATACGTTTTACGTTCCTGATGGGCACAACTATGTGGGACGTATATATAATGTGGTAACAAATCTCATAGCAAAGCCAGTCAATTTCTTTTTCCTGGCGATGCTGGGTTTTTACATACTGATGTCTACGCTGCGTGTGAACCGTTGGCTGGGCGCCATTGGTGCAATCGCTTTTGCGTTTGCCTCGTTTAACGCCGTGAGTATTGTGGCGGGCCATGATACGAAGCTTTTTGCCATGATGTTTACGCCGATCGCATTGAGCGGTATGATTATGGTGTATCGGAATAAATATCTTCAGGGGGCAGTGTTGATGGCGTTTGGACTCAGTCTGATGTTGTGTTCGGGGCACTACCAGATTATCTATTATCTCCTGATGGTGATGTTTGTGGCTGGTATCGGATTCTTTGTGGACGCGATCAAAAAAGGTACGATCAAAAACTTTGTCATAGCGACAATAGTTTGTGTGGTAGCGGGTTTACTCGCGGTAGCTCCTGCTTCTGGTACTTTGATGAGTACGCGCGAATATGCAAAACAAACAATGCGTGGTGGTCAGAGCGAACTGACTTTTAACCATGATCAAGGTAAAAAAACGGGTGGTCTTGATAAAGACTACGCGTTCCAATGGAGCAATGGGATAGGTGAAACATTCTGTATCATGATCCCTTATCTGTATGGTGGTTCTTCTGACGAGCCGCTGGATAAAGGTCCGAAAGCAGGCGAAATCATGTCGAATGCCGGTTATCAGATGGTGCCTTTGTATTGGGGCGATCAGCCATTTTTGTCTGGTCCGGTGTATTTCGGTGCGATTATCTGTTTCTTGTTTGTGTTGGGGCTGATGGTGGTTCGCAGTAATTATAAATGGTGGATTCTTGCGGCTGCGATTCTTAGCATTTTCATGTCACTGGGACATAATTTCTCTTCGTTTAATAATTTCCTGTTTGATCACTTACCATTATATAACACGTTCCGTACGCCGACAATGGCTTTGTCTATAGCGCAGCTGATGTTCCCGATGCTTGGTATCTGGGGCCTTGCAGAAGTATTGCGATCTGATGCGAATAAAGAGGAGCTCTGGAAAAAAACAAGAATCGCACTGGGTATTACTGCTGGCCTTTGCGTATTGATCGGTTTATGTGGTGGTATGTTCTTCGATTACACCTCTACGCGCGACAGTAGCTTTCCGCCAGAACTGGTAAAAGCACTGAAAGAAGACCGTGCGAGTTTGGCCATGAAAAGTGCATTCCAAAGTGCATTGTTCATTTTGCTCGCTGGTGGTGTTATCTGGGCTTATCTGAAAAATAAAATCAAGCCAAATATTGTGATCATTGGTCTGGGCGTTTTAATTGCGCTGGATATGATTCCGGTTGCGGCAAACTACCTCGGCGAAAAGAATTTTACAGAAGATAACGAATCGGCTGCGTTCCAACCGCGTCCGGTTGATCAGCAGATTCTGCAGGATAAAGATCCTTACTATCGTGTGCTGGATGTGACCCGCAATGTGTTTAACGATGCAATACAATGTTATTTCCACAAATGTATCGGCGGTTACTCTCCGGCTAAACTGGAATTGTACCAGGATCTGATTGATGTACACATGAGCAAAGGCTTTACGAAACCGGTGCTGGACATGCTGAACACGAAATATCTCATCTTCAACGGTCCGCAAAACCAGGCGGTGGCACAACCGAATCCTGATGCACTGGGTAATGCATGGTTTGTAAACGAAGTGAAATGGGCAAAAACTGCGGATGAAGAAATCCTCGACATGAAAGGTCCGGTATTGGGCGATACAGCTGCTGCAACTGGTAGCTTCGATCCAAAACATACGGCGATCATGCGCGAAACATTCCAGAAGGACCTTAACGGTTTCAATTTTGGAAAGGATAGCACAGCGAAAATTGCCCTGACTAAATATGGCCTGAACGATCTGAGCTTCACATCGCATAATAGTCAGGCTGGTCTTGCGGTGTTCTCCGATATCTATTATCCATATGGCTGGAGAGCTTATGTAGATGGTAACGAAGTGCCGATTCTGAAAGCAAACTACCTGTTGCGTGCTATTAAAGTTCCGGCAGGCGATCATAAAATTGAATTCCGCTTCCATCCGGATTCATTCTACAACGGCGATAAAATCTCTTTGATCAGCAGTGTTGTGTTGATTATTCTGATGCTCGTTGCACTGGGAATGGTTTTCAAAGGCAAAAAAGAAGCACAGGCATAAATATGAGTAAAGGCCCGTCACACCTGGTTCGCAAAATCTTTGGACTGAGGCCGGAAATGAGTATCAGTTTTTACATGACTGATTTTCTTTTCCGGAAGATACTCCGTCAGAACGCAGGTGTGACCTGGGCTATTCATCATACCAGTACCATTCACAGTCCTGAAAAGCTGAAACGTGGTACCGGCTGTTTTCCCGGAGATTCACCGGGTGTCTACATCGATGCCAATAACGGTGTAAGCGTGGGTGCTTATACCAACCTTGGTCCGAATGTGGGTCTTATTTCATCCAATCACGATTTCGTCGACAACGATGTCATTACGCCGGCAGCGCCTATTCAGATTGGTAATTTTTGCTGGTTTGGAAAAGGTGCCACTGTATTGCCAGGTGTAACCCTTGGTGATTTTACCATTATCGGTGCAGGAGCTATTGTGACTAAAAGCTTTCCCGAAGGGTATTGTGTGATCGCAGGAAATCCTGCCAGGGTTATTAAACAACTAAACAAGACAGAATGTGACGCCTACGCAGCCAGCAAAACGACATAGCTTTTTCGGTAATTCGGTTTATATCTTCCTGATCCGATTTTTTCCGGTGCTGGCCAGTCTCATTGTGACCATTGTTTTTTCCCGCCGGCTCGATGCCGATATTTACGGTGATTACCAAAATTTCTGGATTCAATATTTTGTGCTCAGCGCGGTAGCGTGCATGGGAACACATGTTTTTCTGCTCACGTATTCACCTGCGTATCTAAAACGGCTGTTGCAGCAATTGCCCAAACGGGTATATTGGTTACTCGCGGGTTGGATTGTAATATCCGCTTTCGTTTTAGGTTGGTTACAACAAGCAAATATTGGCTTTGCGATAGCTGCTGCCATATTAATCGTGTATTGCGTCGGGACGATCGTTGAAGCTTTTTTGATGGCTGGCAAACGGTTTCAGCTCTTGTCGATGGTGAATGTTGTTTTCTCTTTTGCTTTTCTTTGGATGCATTGGGTTTTTCTCGATGGCATTCAGTCATTAGCCAGTTTATTTTCGCAGGTATTATTATTAGCGGCTTTACGATTGATCGTTTATATCGTTGCCGCATTTCTTTTTTCAAAGAAAATAGAAACCGAAACATCAGATGAATTGATTCATTGGAAAACGGTTCGTTCGTTGTGGCTGCACATGGGGTTGTTTGATATTCTGCAGATTCTTTTTCGGTGGGCGGATAAGTTTTTTATCTCCTTACTGCTGGTTGCTTCTGTTTCGGCCATCTATTTCAATGGTTCCAATGAAATTCCTTTTCTGCCGCTGATTCTGGGTGCCGTCGGCAGCGCTGGATTAATTCAACTTGCTACTGTTTCGGGCGATAATAAATTGAATGAAGTGATTCAGCTGCAGCATATTTCCGGTCGTATTTTATCTGCAATAGTATTTCCTTTGTTCTTCTTTTTACTATTCTTTTCCGGTGAGTTATTTGGTGTGGTGTTCAAACATAAGTACGATTTATCGGTGCCTGTTTTCCTGGTGACGGTACTCGCAATTCCCGTCAGGGCCTATAATTTTACCACTGTTTTGCAGCATTATCACAAGGGGCGCATCATTAATATTGGCGCAGTGCTGGATATTTCGCTGGCCTGCCTGCTGATGTATCCGTTGTACCTGTGCTTTCAGTTGCCGGGTGTGGCGCTTGCTTTTGTGATCACAACTTATTTACAGGCTGCATTTTACCTTTACCATAGTGGTCGTGTGTTGCAGGTTTCCTGGCTGCAGTTATTGCCCCTGCGCAACTGGGTGATCAAGGCTATTGTTTTTTTCTCATTGTTCATAGTCCTTCATTATGTGCTCGTACGCTTTTTAAGCGAACAAATGGTCTTAACTTGTGGATGTATTGCGCTGGCGACCACCGGTCTGGCGGCGTTATTACTCGAGTTAAAATCATACAGAGCACAGAATGGCTAAACAGTTTAAAGCACATTTTAAGAACGTTGATAATACCGGTTTCGGACCGAACAGCAGCGTAGAAGGTGGCAGGCTGACGAATAAAGACGGCAGCTACAACCTGAGGAAAAGTGGTCTGCGGTTTTATGAACGCATTAGTATCTATCACACGTTGCTGCGGATGTCGCGCACACGGTTTTTCCTATTCATTTTTCTCGCGTATTCCAGCATCAATATCTTTTTCGCCTGTATTTATCTCGCGGTTGGCGTTGATAAATTACAAGGCTCCGAACAAGCGCATACTCTAGTCGATAAATATCTGACTGCATTTTTTTTTAGCTCACAAACGCTTACCACAGTCGGTTACGGGCATATCAGTCCGTTGGGTTTCTGGACCAATGCCATTGCGTCGATCGAGTCATTGATGGGTATCATGATCTTTGCTTTGGTGACCGGTATGTTTTATGCGCGCTTTTCCAGACCAAGAGCCTATATCCGTTTTAGCGAAAACTTGCTGGTATCGCCGTACAAGGGTGGAAAAGCATTAATGTTCCGTATTGCGACTTATAAGAATAATCATCTCACCGATGCAGAAGCACAGGTAACGATTGCCATCCATGAACATACTGCAGGCGGTAATGTGACCACTAGGTTCTTCCAGCTACCACTTGAATTTAGTCGTATCAATTCACTCGCATTAAGTTGGACGATTGTACATCCGCTCGATGAGCACAGTCCGATTTCGCATTTCACCGAACGTGAATTCAAAGAACTGAAAATAGAATTGATGGTTACGATCAAAGCATTTGACGACCATTTCTCTAACACCGTGATGCAGCGTACCTCTTATACAGCAGATGAATTAGTGTATGGTGCCAAATTTCTGCCGATGTTTGAACGTTCGGTAGACGGCTATCAGACCAATCTGCAATTGAATAAGGTAAACGAACATGAAATCGTGCAGTTGGAAAATGTAGTGAATGTCGACAATGTGCTGGATGTGATCGATGCGGAGGAGAATTGACACCCCTAGCCGCTAAAGGGCATCCCGCCGCATCCTTCGCATACATATCGCGGGATATCTTTTCAATTGACAATGCTTGTGTTATTGCGTAATGTCTTTGCGCCTTTGTGACGTTGTGAGAGAAAAAACCTTACGTCTTACGCACACTGTCTTGAGCCAAGCGCGAGGATGCGAGAAATATTTCCAGTACAATGCTTCGACCGCGCTCAACATGACAATGCGCGGTTTTTTTGACGTTTCACCTTTGACGTTCACTGTTTTTGACTTTTGAATTAATCGGACATCAGCCAGAAAATGTTAAATTTGCGGATGCTTATTACGAATACACTGTCCGAAAGATCTCAGGAATTTTTAGAGAAAGAAGAAATGTATGGCGCGCACAATTACCATCCTTTACCGGTGGTTTTGAGCAAGGGTAGCGGCGTATTTGTATGGGATGTTGACGATAAACGCTATTATGATTTTCTGTCTGGCTATTCCGCTGTAAACCAGGGCCATTGCCATCCGCGTATTATTAATGTACTCATAGAACAGGCACAACGGCTTACGCTTACTTCCCGCGCTTTCCACAGCGATCTTATGGGAGAATACTGCGAATTTATTACCCGTTATTTCGGTTACGATAAAGTATTGCCGATGAACACCGGCGTAGAAGCAGTAGAAACTGCTTTAAAACTCGCGCGCAAATGGGCTTATGAAGTCAAAGGTGTTGCAGGTAATAAAGCCAAAATCATTGTTTGCGAAAACAATTTTCACGGCCGTACACTCAATGTAATTTCCTTCAGTACCGATCCTAGTGCCAAACGCAATTTCGGTCCGTTCATGCCAGGTTATGAAGTGATTCCTTTCAACGATACAGTAGCGCTGGAAAAAGCATTGCGTGCCGATGAAAATATTGCTGCATTTCTCGTAGAGCCAATTCAGGGCGAAGCGGGTGTAATGGTGCCAGATGAAGGGTATTTGAGCAAAGTTGCTGCGCTGTGTAAAGAACATAATGTACTGTTCATCGCCGATGAAATCCAAACAGGGTTGGCGCGCACCGGTAAGATGCTCGCTTGCGATCATGAAGATGTACGTCCGGATATACTGATCCTCGGTAAAGCACTGTCGGGTGGTACAATGCCGATATCTGCAGTATTGGCTGATGACGAAATCATGCTGACGATCAAACCAGGTGAACATGGTTCTACATATGGAGGAAATCCGTTGGCTTGTCGCGTAGCAATAGAATCACTCAAAGTTTTAAAAGAAGAAAAAATGGCGGAGAATGCAGCTTTGCAGGGTGAATACCTGCGCAAAAAACTGGCTGATCTCAACCATCCTCATATTGGTATAATCCGTGGTAAAGGTTTGCTGAACGCAATCGTGATTGATCATCCAAACAAAGAATCTGCATGGGATCTTTGCGTGAAAATGAAAGACCTCGGCTTACTGGCGAAACCAACGCATGGTGATAAAATCCGCTTCGCACCGCCGCTGCTCATTACTTCTGAGCAGATCGACGAATGCGTGGATATCATTTACCAAAGTCTCCAAAGCATTTTTTAATGGCAGACGTCCATAAGGAAGAGCATTTGCGGAGTTCAGACCTGATCACAGATATTGTGATCGGGATGTCTGATGGCTTAACGGTGCCGTTTGCCCTCGCTGCAGGGCTGAGCGGCGCCGTTTCAAGCACCGCTATTATTCTCACTGCGGGCATTGCCGAAATCGCGGCTGGTTCCATTGCTATGGGACTCGGCGGTTATCTCGCCGGAAAAACCGAGCAAGACCATTATCGCTCCGAACTCAAACGGGAACAAGACGAGGTAGAAGCCGTTCCTGAAGTAGAAAAAGCAGAAGTGCGGGATGTGTTTGCTGAAATGGGTTTGAGTGAGGAAACACAACACCTCATTGCAGATGAAATCGCCAAAGACAAAGAAAAATGGGTCGATTTCATGATGAAATACGAGCTCGGTCTTGAAAAGCCAAATCCGAAGCGGGCACGGAATAGTGCATTGAACATAGGTATTTCCTACATCGTGGGTGGCATAGTGCCGCTGTCGCCTTATATGTTTGCGGCAACACCGCTTGAAGGCCTCAAATGGTCTTGCGTGGTCACCCTGATCTGTTTATTCGTCTTCGGATTTTTCAAAGCAAAAGTCACCGGCCAAAATCCATGGGGCGGGGCAGTACGTGTAACCGTCATCGGTAGCGTAGCCGCAGCGGCGGCGTTTGGAATAGCAAAGCTGTTTTAAATTCAAAAGGCAAAAGTCAAAATTCAAAACCTTCTGTCATACTAGGCGAAGTCGAAGGGCAAAATTCAACACCTCAGAGGAGTCGTTCTCGCAAAGTCGCTAATGTCTCTCGCGGCGACACAAAGGCGCAGATTATGTTTTGACACAAACCTTGCGTGTGTTTGTCATGTCGACGATAAGAGACAACCCACGCCGAGATCCCCCTTCAGGGGCTAGGGGTGTCAACTGATTTGGCTTAATGGCTCTTTTTTGTTAGGTTTGAAGGAAACGATTTCAACGGAATGATGAAAAAGATCTCTTTACTCCTGGTTTTTGTATGTAGTCTGGTTTTCAGCTATCAGTCGCAGGCGCAGGGGCAAATTTCTCCTTCAGATTTAAAAGAACTCACCGCATTGGAAGACGATCTGGTATTGGCCACCGATTCCATGTATTATGCACCGATTCCCGATACCCGTGCCGATTATTGCGCGCAGTTTGTGAAGCTGCTGGTGCGTACGTTGAAGATTCCGAATTCGTATTATTATCCATTCACAAAGCTGGGTGATAAAATCAGTATCATGTCGCCCGATGATAAAAGCTTCCGTTTGTTTAACTGGAATATCGCACCCACCAATCTGACGCGCCGTTATTTCGGAGCTATTCAGATGCCGGCAGAACAACTGAAACTGTTCCCACTCATCGATTATTCCAACGAACTCGCGAAAACCTCTATGGACACCGTTTTGACCAGCGATAAATGGTTTGGATGTCTCTACTATAATATCATGACGACCGAGGTGAACGGTGAAAAAGTATACACTATGTTTGGTGTGAACTCAGAAAGTTCCGTAAGTACCAAGAAACTCCTCGATCCGATGGTATTAACTCCGCAAGGTCCGCTGTTTGGTAAACCGATCTTCCGCGTACCGGCAGAGATCAGTCGTACCGGTGTGCTGAACCGTTTTATTCTCGAGTACAAACGCGGTGTGCAGGCGTCTATGAATTTCGACAAGGACATGAATGCAATCTTCTTTGATCGTCTGATTTCGGAAGTGAATGACCCTAACCGCAAGTATACTTACGTGCCAAGCGGTCAGTATGATGGCTTTCGCTGGGATGTAGATCACTGGACATATGTAGAAGACCTTATACCTGTGGAGATTAGAAAAGACGGCGATGTGCCTAATTTACAACAGCCGACTCCGAAAAAATAAAAAAGCGCTTCCTTTTTTAATTGATTTTATATAATTTCGCAGCCGTTCCGGTCCGGTAGCTCAGTTGGATAGAGCATCAGCCTTCTAAGCTGAGGGTCATTGGTTCGAATCCAATCCGGATCACATTCATAAGGATTACAGCAATGTAATCCTTATTTAGTTTTACTCAACTTTACTTCTATTTCTCTGATTTTCAGAAATCTCTAACGCCGCTCAAACGCAAGCCCGTCTTACCTTTATTTAGCTTGGCACATCCTAATAGAGTAAATGATAGAGTAAATGTTTCTGCCATTAAAACCGATTTGTGAGGAGAAAAACGTGCGTAAGGACGGTAAAAGTGTAGTGTTCATACAGTACTGTTTCTCATCTAAAAAACGCACCTTACTAAACACTGAGATCGTGATTCCACCGGCGTTTTGGGGGATCACAAAACGTTAATTAAAGAGAGCTTGCCCGACACTTATGGTGATGTGGCGCTTTTTAACAAAGAGATCAAGAGGCTTTACAGGCTAGCTGAAGATCTTGTAGAATATGCATGTTCTATGGGAATTAAAGACAAACTATCTTATGTAAAACAACATTTTAAAGTTGATCTGGATATCGAAGTTCTTAAAGAGAAAGAATCCGCAGCGGTAATAGCACAACAAATGGCTATCGAAAAAAAATTGGATATCTATGAGCAATTTGACGCCTTCATAGAATCGAAAAGAAAGAAAGTTAGCAAAGGGATGTTGCGTATTTACGGCTATGTCCGTGAACGGCTCAAGGTATATGAAGTGTTCCGTGGTAACAAAGTGATGTTTGAAAATATCGACTATAACTTTTACGAAAATTGGTTGGAGTTTCTTACCTATGATTATGTGCAAATTGGAAGGTCGGTTGATTATCGAGGTTTAAAGTTGAACACCATCGGTCTTACTGTAAAACATTTTCGTGGTTTTATCAAAGATCGTGTACGTAGAAAAATAATAGAACCGATTGATTTGACAGATTTCAAAATTCCGGAAGAGGAAGTAGATGCAATTTACTTAAGTAATGATGAAATAGCGGCAATATATAAAGCGGATTTGTCGGGACAATCGTATTTGGAACCGTATCGAGATCTGTTTGTATTTGCCTGTTTAACAGGTCTTCGTTTTTCTGATTTTTTGGAAGTTGAATTGGAGGATTTCCAACAAGGCTTCTTATATAAGAAGCAAGAGAAGTCAGAGCATTGGGTTGTAATTCCTTTGCGAAAAGAAGCAATGGAGATTATTAATAATCGATTTGTTGCGGGCATTCCAAAGTTGAGCAACGCGAAATTCAATTCCTATGTTAAGATAATCGGACTTGCCGCAGGTATTAAGAATATGGTTAAGTTTTCCGACAAGAAAGGCAATAAGACAGTCACAGAGAACAAAGCAAAATGTGATTGGATTACCACGCATACGGCTCGACGTTCTTTTTGTACGAACGAATTTCTGGCAGGTACACCTGTGAAGCTCATTATGAAAATCAACGGCCATAAAACCGAGAAAGACTTTTACAAATACATCCGTGTCGCACCGGAAGAAGCGGCGAGGGTTATTCAGGAGCTGTGGTTGCAAAGAAACGCCATGGCAGCGTTTACAACGTCAGCTGTATGATGCATCGTAATCATCAAAAACAAATGCCGCTTTACATTTAGATACAGGCCTGAATTAACAATTGCGTCGGAAATGCCTGAACCGAAAGAGGAAACACCGATAGACGAGGAATTGCAGAAAAGAATAAAAGCTGGCAGAGATGTATCGCAATATACGTTCAATGGCAGATCATTTGGAAAAGGTCCGTTGGTGAGAGCCGTGGTTGCTCAGTATGTATTGGATCATCAAGAGATCACTTACGAAGAACTGAAGGAAGTTTTTCCTGATGATCTGTTGAAACGATTCGGCATTTTTCAGGATCAGAAGACGGCGAAGGAGATTGCGCCGAAAGGAAACAGGTATTTCACCAAACCCGATCAGATCATTAATGTGAAGGATAAGGAAGTGGTCGTGTGTAGTCAGTTTACTTTGGAAAACCTGCAACCGTTTTTGAAAGTGGCAAGAGGATTGGGTTATGATATTGTTGAATCATGATCATTCAAATTGAGATTTAATGTATGGGACTGTCGAAAAAAGGCAGTCCTTTTTTAGTGATTTAGCTCAAATGATCCAAATCTTGTTTAATTCTCCCCAGAATCTGTGAGAAAAGATATTTGTTCGTGTAATATCTTTATGTTCAAATGACGGCCATGTTTCCAAAACTATCCTTAACTCTATTGTTCTGCTGCATGCTCTTTAATTGTGTAGTTGCTCAGCAGGTTCCTTTTAACCTTGAAAATGGCAATCCACGAGAGCTTTATTTTGGTAGCTACGTTAGTCAAGGTGCATTCGATTCGATGAACTTACCCGGATGTCGGCGGGACGTAGCGATGTGGGAATGTGGCGGCAAGATATATACCTATGGAGGTAGTGGGTATTCGACTAATCCTGCGGGTGCAGTTGCGCAAAGCGATTTTTGGAAATATGATCCACAACTTAACGCCTGGAATTGGCTGAATGGTAGCGATACGCCGGGACAACAACCGGTATATGGTGTCAAAGGTGTTGCAACAACCAGCAACTATCCCGGTGTAAGACAAGTCCCTTTAAGCTGGAGTTTAAATGGGAAACTTTACTTGTATGGCGGCAATGGCACCGATGAGCTTTGGACTTACGACACTCTATCGGGATATTGGACCTGGATCAAAGGAAATAATGCAGTTCAAACACCAACACCGGTTTATGGCACAAGGGGCGTTGCGGATACGGCTAATACGCCCGGCGCCCGGACTGCGTCTACGACATGGGTTTATAATAATAAACTGTACTTACTCGGCGGAGCTTCCGGCAGTGTGGTAAAATGCGACTTGTGGGAATATAATCCGCAGAATAATTCCTGGAGATGGATTAAAGGTCCGTCCGGTTCTATCTCAATACCCGTGTACGGCATTCAAGGAATGCCAGACTCCGCAAATACACCGGCCGCGGTTTGGTATAATCCCGGACAGATAATAGGCGATAAATTCTACCTTTTTGGTGGTGGCGTATTTCGTCACTGGCTTTGGGAATATAACATGATTACGAACAACTGGACCTGGGTTAAAGGATCTTTATATAATCACAGTCCGGTTTATGGAACAAAGAACGTTGCATCCACCGCAAATATACCGCCACCCATATGGGGCTCTACAACGTATACCGCCAATAATATGCTGTATCTGTTCGGAGGCATGAGCTCAGACGTTGGCCCCAATCCCTATTATTATGGCACCCTTTGGGAGTATAATCCCTCGACGAATAATTGGGCCTGGATAAGTGGAGATACGCTTGTTAGCAAAAATGGAGTTTATCAGGATGACGGCATTGTAGCAATTGACAGCAACGTTCGTCCCGGCAGTCGTGCATTCTCTGCCGGAGTGATGTGCGGCGGAAAATTCTATGCGTTTGCGGGACATGGACTTGGCATTGCAGGTTCAGATACCTGGCTTAACGACCTATGGGCTTTCGACCCTGGTTCCGCGAATTGGCGTTTCCTGAAAGGGTATGCTAATCCAGATGGTTATCGCTATTATCCGAAGAAAGGCGTTTACAGTAAATATGCAACGCCGGGGCCTAAGGAGCAGCCTGTAACATGGGTTTGCAATGGGAAATTATACTTGTATGGCAGCCATTCTACCAACCTTTACGAAACTGAAAAATACGGAGCAGACGTATGGGATTATGATCCTGCAAATCATCAGTGGCGGTTACTCAGGAGTCACGAAAATGTTGCTATCTACAATCCTCCTGCTGTATGCGGTACGAAGGGCGTAGAGGATTCTTTAAATAATCCGGGCATACGAGCAGCGGCGACTGGCTTTACTTATGATAATCGTTTATTTCTTTTTGGAGGATATGGTTTTGACGCAGTGGGAAACTATGGTTATCTGAATGACATATGGGAGTATAATGTTTTTACCAATAATTGGGAATGGGTGAGTGGTGACAGTATTGTGAATACGTCCCAGGTGACAGGTCCGTCTGGTGTTTTTTCTTCTTCCGCTAAACCTGCAGGAAGAACTGATGCGGTGTCATTTTACGTCAATAATTTATTTTACATTTTTGGCGGGCAGACTAATATTGACAGAGCCAATGATTTGTGGGCATACAATCCAGCCACTAATGAATGGTGTTGGTTTAAAGGAGGGCTCAACGCACAACATGGTTCCTATGGAATCAAGGGCGTAGCAAGTAGCACCAACTGGCCAGGCTCACGATATGGCGGAATGGGTTGGGGGCTGAATGGTAAGTTGTACATGTTGGGTGGATATGGTGATGATGGAGATCCTCAATTGGGTTCCTATGGACTGTTGGATGATCTTTGGGAATATGATCTTAGCAGCGGTCTTTGGAAGTGGTTGAAAGGAGATTTGGAATTTCCATTCACACAGGCTGGTGCGGGTTTTCCGAGTATTTATGGAACTATGGGTATTGGTAGCGGGTCAACTTCTCCCGGCGGAATTGAATACGCTGCCCGTTGGACAGACGATAATAAACTTTTTTTGCTGGGTGGGAGTGGATATAACACCGACAACTATAATCCGGAAGAACTGAACACACAATGGTCATATGATCCTGCGGCAAACAAATGGACCTGGGTTGGCGGAAGCCAAGCTAAATCACCGCCCGGAATTCTTCCATTAAATCTGGGAAGTTCCTCTCAAAATTATATCGGCGCGCGAATGCACCCGGGAGTATGGAACTATAACGGTACGGTATATTTCTATGGAGGATATGGAACATGTATCACACCGTACAATAATTATCACTACGTCGTTGAAAGATCCGACATGTGGCGTAGAAACGGCGTTTGTTCCAGCTTTGGCATGGCTCCATCAGGTAGTTCCGATACACATGATGCCAATAGCGCGACGATCTATTCGGATACTGCATGTGGTATCATTGCAACTGTTATACCATCCGGAAATAATCCGCTGCATGGAAACGTAACAGCAAAAGTTACTCAGGATAATTCATCGGGTTCCTTTAACGGCTATGGTTATGCACGCAGACATTACGATCTAAATACAACAAGTAACGATTCGATGTTGACGGAGACGATGACACTTTATTTTACACAACAAGATTTCGACGACTTCAATAATTCAAATCCGACAGGACCGTTACTTCCCACAAATAGTACCGATCTCACAGGTATCAGCAATATCCGAGTTGGTCTTTTCTCCGCACCCAACAATCCGCAAAACAGTTCGCTTGCCGACTATCTGGTTAATCCTTCAGACAGCAACATTATTTGGAATGTTGCAGCTGGTCGATGGGAAGTGAGTTTCGATGATACCAGCACAGGTGGTTTGTATGTTTTCTCCGAAGACCTTCCTGTTCAGGTTCATGTGCCAAACGCGGTCTATCAGCCGCTGTACAAAATCGGCGACTGGAAAATATGGCCAAATCCTGCCGCAAAACAGCTCAATATTGTTTTCCGGGGATACAACCAAAATAACACGATCGGTATTTACGACGCACTGGGCAGGTTGTTACTTAATGCTACACAAGAAGGTAATTTGACAAGTATTGACGTAAGTATGTTAAGCCCCGGCATCTATGTTGTTAAGACAGGAACGGGAGACGCAAAGCTATTTATTAAAGAATAGTTTCGTACACTCTTTGTTTGCATTTGTCGATGGGTGTGGGATACCTGTGCAGTAGGGAGTAGTAAAAATTCGTGAGTCAATGATAGCTGTCATGCCCGGTCGGGGCGCCTTTTAAAGAATGTGACGGTTTTCTGTACCGAATAGAAAACGAAAAACAGGCAGGCAGCCTTCAAAATCGTGAATGGAAATTGATGAAAAACTTGAAGTGTTTACGCGCTTTAATGTAGATGCAAGTTGATTAAATTCTGAACTATTCCTTTGCTTGACAAACGCAGAGAAGCCTTCCAATTTTTTGAAGGCTTCTCTGCAGTGTCTGTTTATTAGATATTCTCACGAATGCACTTCCAACCAGCTTCTTTGTAGACATATCCCTCTCATCCGAAATTTGCTTCAGATCCAAAAATTAGGAAACTTTCGGAATCCGACAACATCTTTTGGTTGTGAGTTCCTTGTATAATCTCGTGTAAATACTTCATTTCAGTTTTGGTAGGTTCTTCGTGCATCTCATAATCCGGATAAGTTACCAATACCTTTAAGTCGGAATTTATGAGAAGCAGATGGGCGACTTCTTTATAAAGCCCGCTTTTGAAATAATTTTCATGTTCGAAGGCTACTCTGATCTGACGGAACCAGTATTGATTCTCGGGTATGCCTGGCACCAGATCGAACTTGTCGTACAATAAACCGTCGAGGAAATAGTAGTCGTTAGCATAGGACTTCAAACCAAGCTTGTCTCCGACGTGTTTCAGGACAGAATCATTATTTGATTTGATAAGACTCGTAAATACCGGGGCGTTCCGCCATTTCTGCAATAGTGCTTCTTTTCGCTCCTCAACGCATCTAATCCAAGTGTTCATAAAATCAGCTGACGTTACTTTCAGGATATCTTTTACACAATTTACACGTTGCAGACAATAAAGCTACACCAAGAGATTTGTCACTTTTGTATAAAATACACAAGCCGGTTCACGTTATTGCTTGTGGCGTTAGCGGTTCTGTAAACCCTGCACTACTCGACATAGCATTCAAAACAGGCGGAAACCGATCGGATAAATAGTTTGGTGGATGTTGAGTATTACACGCGTAGTACATAATACCACTGACGCCGATCGGGTTAAGTTCCTCCGCCCATCCAATTCAAAAAGGAATCGCATAACAGGTCGGGTGCACTTAAATCAGAACATATATACCGACGATGCACGGTAAGATATTGCCGAATATACTTCTCGCTGCGGGAGGAGTATTTATCCAATGTGAGAAGAATATCAGGCAAGAGCACATGCTTTCAACAATTCCTTGATGTAAGATAAAGTGCAACATTGCTGGTGCACGTCGTTTAAATTGAAGCAATCTTTGCTTCGTCTTAAAAACAGTACCTATTCAATGATTACACCAGCGCCAGCAGCCATCAGTGGTTGCATGGGCGCTTTCATAAAGGCATCCAGGTAATTGGTTCCTCCTGCAGAATAACCGGCGCCGTGGCCTTTGTCATGCAGGATCAGTAATTGTGCATTCGGCATCCCCAGCTTGATCAGTCGGTTATAACCCGGCCGGCACCATGGATCAACGTCGCCCGCCGAGATCAGTGCAGGCACTCCGGAACGCACAGGTTCCCTTAGCGTCTTTTGCATCGGTCGAACCTGCCAGCAATCGCAGATCGTGTGGCTCACATTGTTGAAGACATAACCCGCCAGCCATGGAAAACGCTTTTCCTGCAATGCCATCTTTGACTTGTCGGCAAAAGCAATCTGCCCGCCGCAATACACCGAGTAACGCATGGCTAAGCTTACCGAGGAGTTGCCCGCAAAATAATCGTCCAGTACTTCACGCACATAGGGTTCCGCATGCCCGTCTATAATCGCAGCGATCACCATCGGCACTGATTTTACCTGTGCGGTGTTCAATCTGTTTACAATTGCATCCACCAACTCCTGTTTGCCGTAGTGAACGGTAATACTATCTAATACTTTTTTTTCGAGATACCGCATCGACATCCGTTGATTGCCGAGGCCCGTAAAGTAGCTATGAAACCGCGTTTTCAGGTCTTTGTAAGCCGCCGATGAGTCCGCTATGCAGTTGGCAAATACTTGATCCAGCGCTTCGTTTATATTGCTCAGTGCATCTTCTTCGTAGGTCACAAAGGCCGGGAGCGGCGAATTCAGCAGTAGCAGATGCACTCCTTCAGGATGAATCGCGGCCATTGACAGCATCAGCCCGCCACTGTAAGAAATGCCCACGAGATTCAGCGAGTCCAAACCCAGCGCCAGTCGCAGATCATTAATATCCTCCACACTTTCTTCGGTATTATAGGAGGAGAGATCAACACCCTCAGCTAATAATCGGTCGCGCGCTTGTTTAACCGCCAACATTGTCAGGCTATCTTTGTTGCGACCTTCCCGATAACTTTGTTTGATCGCCTCATACACCTCATCCGCTTCCAGATTTGGTATTGTCCGTCGGGTGCCTCGCTGGTCAAACGCAATAAAACCGCCGTACTTTAAAAAGCCTGAATTATATCCGATACTATCGATACCGATCGTGGTACTATAGCCAGGTCCGCCGGTCATATACAGCGAGACATTTTTACGAGCATCCTGATCCGGTCGCCGAACAAAGAAAAAAGGCAGTTTCACCTTGCGGCCGTTTGGCTTCATGCGGTTTTCCGGGACCATGAGGTATCCTGTCTTCAGTATCAGCCCGGGAGCGGCTTTAACGAGTGCGGGATAAGGCTCTGTACTAACCTGGTATTTTTGAGAAAAGACAGGCATGGCGAACAAGAGCAGTAAGCCGGCAACAACAAAGGATACATATAGATGAATAGAGATACAGCGTTTCATAGCTGCAAAATAACCCGGATCCGCTAACGGCTTATAGTAAAAAACGGACAATCTGCAGTGACTAAAAACCGTCGCTGATCTTCCGCCCTGTGAACTTAAAAATATCTTTATAAAAATGTGCGGGATCATAATAACCATAGTCCACCGGACTGAAGCTATTGCTGCCGGCAACCATAGCTGTCAACGCCGTTCTGGCACGAAGCGCGGAGAAGTAGCTTTTGGGTGCAATTCCAACCACCCGGTTAAAGTAGCGGTTGATGCTTTTGGAGGAAATAAACAGCCGCTCTGCAATCTCCGAAGTATTCAGCTGCATACCCGAATTGGTATATTCACCGATCGCAGCGCCGACCATTTGAGAATAATGGTCCGAAACCTTGCCGGGCATCACTGTCAGCAAGTAATTTTCCATGAGGCGTACCCGTTCGATAAAACACGAAGCGTCCTTTAACAAGGATAACAACCTGGCGGGCAAAAGCCCGTTAAGCGTTATCACCCGGTTGCTCATCCCTGCCTGGTTCAACCCCAGAACAGCCTCCAGGCCGCCCGGATAAAATTTGACTGTAAATATCCGGTCTTCTGGCCGATTATACCGAGTCACAGTGCCGTTTCGCAGAATCAGAATGTCCCGGTCTTGCTCAACCGTAAATCGTTTACCACCTACATCGATGGTATAGTTCCCGGTCAGGTTGATATAGAAAGTCGGCGTCCAGCTTTCGAACATCGTTACGCTGTCATGCCCCGCGTCGAAATACCGCTCACACTTTTCAGCAGAGGATTCCGAAAAGAACTCAATGAATGGCAACAATTCACCGCAGGGTACAGTAAAGTCATAGATTTCCCGAATATTCCCAAATATTTCGACCATAACGAGGTGTCTATAAGACGACAATTTAACTAAAAAGTGTTTACGTTTTTAAGTCCCTCAGCTCTTCACACCGGTCCTTTTTTGTCTGAAATTTCAAGATTGTCTTCGATTTTATCAATGTCAGGAACATAACATAAAGGAAATGTGTTGTTTAATATTAGTAAACATAGTTTGCCGACACTACGCCGTTTTCTACTTTTTACAGTTCGAAATGGGCCTATTTTAACTAAATTGTTTAGTATTATTAAACAATCTTAACAATTTAGTAAACTTAAAGTATAGTAATACTAACCTTGGCGCTGCAATTTTGTGCCCATAAAAAATGTGTATGGGCAAACCTCTATATTATTTCGCTTTTGTAACAGCTTTGCTGCCGGCGACAATGCTTTTTGCGCAAAAGGGGAGTTTGAAAGGAATTGTGATTGAAAAAAAGGGCAGACTGGCAGGAGTAGTAATTACGCTGGAAGATCTTAAAACCGGAACGGTTTCGGGTGTTGATGGTCAGTTCGAAATATCAGGGATTGATACCGGCAGGCATACATTGAAATGTTCGTTCGCTGGTTTTGCAGATTTTACGGTGCCTGTAGTTATCAAAGACGGTCAGACGGCAGATTTGGGTTCGCTTACTATGCACGATGCAGATAAACAACTGAACGAGGTGAAAGTGGTGGGCGCCATGAAGCATGGCAGTGATATGAAAGCGCAGTCGATGACGAAAAATGCCAACAAAATCATTACGGTCGTTTCCGCAGAGAGCATTGGCAAAATGCCCGATAAAAATGCAGCGGATGCGATGCAAAGGGTTGCTGGTGCTGCCGTTCAGAAAAGTAAAGGCGAAGGTAACATGGTGTCGTTGCGTGGTACACCAATTGACTGGACGGCTACTTTAGTGAATGGTAACCGTTTGCCTACGGCGAATGAAAACGATGCCTCGCGTATTTTCGATTTCCAGGTTTTTCCATCAAGCCTGATCGACTTTATCGTTGTTGATCGTACGGTGACTCCGGATATGGAGGGGGATAACATTGGTGGCGCTATCAACTTTTTGACGCGTACCGGTGTGACCGAAAAAACACTAAACTTAGATGTAGCGGGCGGTTATAGTGCGCTGGCCCGAAAACCCTCGCTGCAGATCAATTTCACCGCAGGTAATATTACCAAAAACAAAAAGTTTTCTTATGTAGTGGATGGTTCTTATTACCAGCGTGCGTATGCGGCAGATGCGCCGGTGGTGGCTTATGGTACCAATTACAACCACAGCCTGGCTCGTCTGGAATTGAAGAAATATACTGGCGAACGTTATACGCTCGGCCTCAACGCCGCTGCAGAATACAAGCCTAATGAACATTTCAAGGTAGGTGTCAAATTACTGGAAGGTCATATGACCGATGATAAATGGCAGACGAAAACCATGTACAACTGGTCGGACGGATCTGGTGCGCGGATACGTTTGCAGAATATTCATGGTTTGCTGATCAACCAAATGTATGGCGGCGAACTGAACACAGAATGGAAACCGGCTGCGGCCAACAATAAGCTGAAGATCGAAGCCAAATTAGCTTCCTATTACAATAGTTTTCATTACGGATCATTTCCTTACAACGGCAGCGATTCGCGCAACGGTTACACCACTGTAGAATATATTAGTCCGTTGCTGGAATACACAGATAAAATCAATACCAACTTTTTCGGAGAGAAATATGATCCGAACAATGTTAAAGATCCGAATCCGTACCCGTACAAAATGCTCGATATCGACAATCCTTACGGAACCGGTGGTGATCATTACACGAATATTCAGCCTAAATACCAGCAACTCGGACAGCCAGGTGTGGGCGTATCGGCACAGGATTATTATCTGAGCGGTGCATTTTCCGACTTGAATGATACATGGGAGCGAGACCCGATTGTAGCGCAATTGAACGGCAGTTATAAAATAAACGATCGCATTACGATTACGGCGGGTGGCAAATACCGCATGAAACAAGGTTCCAGAACGCTGAGCTATTATGAATACCGGTTAAAACCGGGTGTCGGAAAAATCCCGCTCACAGATTTTCAAACGATGAATTCCGATCCGCATAGTGATTATCTGCAGGAATGGGGATCTCCATATACTAACAGTTTTATGCCCTTCCTCACAAAGGATCAGATGAAGGGTTTTCTGACGCAATATAAGGATTCGTTGGTGGGCAAACCGATGGATACATCCAACAGTGATTATATGTACTGGTTAGGCTCGCATTACAAATACCAGGAAAATGTAGCTGCCGGTTTTATCATGGCCGATATGAAACTAGGTGATAAATTATCGCTGGTTGGCGGGTTGCGTATGGAGCACACGGATTTGACGGAATCATCAGATTCTTTAGCCGTTGATCCGAACGGAACTATTGGGGTGAAGGCCGTGGATGTGACTATCCACCGTCAATACATTGCTATTCTTCCTGCGCTGAATGCTGTGTACAACGTAGATAACAACAACAATATCCGGGCTGCCGTTTCCCGCACCTTCCATCGTCCGAATTTCGAAGAAACCAAACCCGGTGCGCCACTTTGGAAGCGGGAGGATTTTAACATCATTCAAGGTAATCCCGATTTGAAGCCGACTTATTCGCTCAATCTCGATCTGATGTATGAACACTATTGGGGCAAAAAAGGAATGTTTACCGTCGGTGGTTATTACAAGTATGTTACCGATCACATCTTTGAAACCACGCAGGCCAATGAAAATCAGTTTTTGGGTGGGTGGGCGAACAAATCTTTCATGAATGCCGGCATTTCCTTTGTAGTGGGCTTTGAGGCCCAGATCGACCGTAAGTTTACTTTTCTTCCGGGTTTCTTAAGCGGATTCGGAATCAATGCGAATGTCACTTGCTCTTACTCGGAGATGCAGGTGCCGGGCCGTCCGAAAAAACAAGCAATGACCGAGCAGGCGCCGTTGCTCTATAACATCGCATTGTACTACGAACGTAACAAACTGAACGCGCGTATCGGGCTAAACTATCGCGGAGCGTATACCACAGATGTGAACATGGCTACTAATACTGATCCTGCTGCAAACAATGCGCCATTGCATCTCGATACTGACTACGACTGGTTTATGGGCGCTGCTTATTCACTCGATTTCCAGTTGTCTTACAAGATCAACAAACATCTCAGTACTTATATAGAACTGAACAATCTCACCGATGCGCCCTACCGTACTTATATCGGCGTGCCGGAGCGTCCGTTGCGGACAGAATACTATCGCCAGAAGGGCATGATCGGATTCAAATTTGAGCTTTAATCATCACAAATACTTTTCTGTTTTCAACTAAATCAGTAAACAACCAAACATGAAAAAATCTACACTTTTCGCAGCATTGCTTGCAATGCTGACCTGCACAGCTTTTGCCTCGCAAAAACGCAAAGTGCTTATTCTCGGTCTCGACGGCGTACGCTCTGATGCGCTGCAGCAGGCTACAACACCGCATATCGACTCATTGATCGCGGGTGGATTTTATACCTACGATTCCTGGTGTCTGGGCATCACGGTTTCTGGCCCGTCATGGTCTACTATTTTTACTGGCGTATGGTATCCGAAACATGGTGTGACCGATAACAGTTTTGCAGGTAGTAACTATAATCAGTATCCTTATTTTCCGAAAAGGGCAAAAGAATTATTGCCCAATATTAATGCCGTGCAAATTGTAGACTGGTCGCCAATGAGTGATCAGGTGTACAATGAAGGATATGATCAGAAAATCGTTCGTACTACTAATGATCTGGCTGCAATGCTGGCTGCAACACAAGTACAGCTGCAAAATCCAAACCTCGATGTGCTGAATCTGCACGTAGACAATATTGATGCTGCGGGGCACGCTTCCGGTTTTAGTCCTTCAAATGCCGCTTATATGTCTGCAATTCAAAGCGTGGATACATGGGTAGGTCAGGTAATGGCTGCACTGAGAGCACGTCCCAATTATGCGAATGAAGACTGGTTGGTATTCGTTATTACCGATCACGGTGGTCTGGGTACGTCGCACGGTGGTAATTCAAACGAAGAGCGTCATATCTGGTGGATTGCCACTGGTGAAAATGTACAGCACAAACAAATTACAGCCGTAGATCCGGGCAGTTATAATATGGCTACCAACCCGGTAGATACCAATCTGCTGAAAAAAGCACCGACACAATCAGACATCGCAGTGACTGCTTTGCACCACCTTATCTATTCAACAGGTATCCGTCCGGATGATAAATCCACGACACAAGGCGCTGCCTGGAATCTCGACGGTAAATCATGGTTGGATTCAATTATGGTACCGACTGTAGATACGACAACCACACCGCCGCCAACACCATCTGCAGTGCCAAACGTCAATGCGAATTTCGATGTGAAAATTTATCCGAATCCTGCTACCAATCTGATCACACTTTGGTTTGATCCGATGGGCAAACCGGTAAGTTATGCGGTGACCAACGCAGTAGGTCAGGTAGTGAAAGAAATGACGCAGGTTAGCATGCAGGAAAAGCTCAACATCGATCTGGGCAGCCAGCCGGCAGGTAATTATTTCATCACGGTAATAGCCGGCGATCGTAAAACCGTTAAACAAGTTGTACTCACCAAATAAAATCAACCGTAGACAATCATCTTTTTTATGAAACCGAAACATAAATTCAGGTTACTTGCTGGTTTATTTCTGGCGATGGTGGCATCGGGCGAAAGCTTTGCCCAGGGTCCATTACGCGGTATGTATTTTCCCGGCACCGGTGTATTGACGCCAACGCCAACGGCTACCACCAACAGTTTTGTTGATCTGGGTACTAGTCTGCGCGATACGCTGGCGAATTCCAATTTCACCATTGAACTTTGGGTGAAAATGGGCGCGACCAACAGTGTCAATCCGGTGATCATCGGTGATAAAGACTGGGGCAGCGGCGCCAATACGGGTTTTGTTCTTTCGTACTATGCATCAACCGATGCGAGCAGCGGTACGGCAGCAGCCAATACTATCCGTTTCAATTTCAAACCTGCGAGTGGGACCCGTGTAGATTATGATATCGTATTTCCGGCTGCGATTGCACAGCAATGGAATCATATTGCCGTTACTGTAAATCGTACGGGCTCTATCATTGGTTATCTCAATGGCGTTGCTACAGGGCATGCTTATGTGGCGGGCGGTGAATTGATCGCTGCAGATTCTGCTAAGTCTATTGCCAGTACTTTACCGGTGCGTCTCGGTACCGATGGTAAAACCTTTGGTTACAGAGCGCCTTTTAATGGTACAATGGATGAAGTGCGTATCTGGAATACCGTGCGTACGCCGCAGCAGCTGCGTGATGCAATGTGTCATAAGCTCACCGGGTCCGAATCAAATCTGATGGCTTACTATCAGATGAATGAACTTTCTGGTACAACAGTGACCAATAGTGCTACTGCAACCAGCGGTCTTTATGATGGTACTATTGTCAACAGTACTTACAGAGTGCCAAGTGGTGCGCCAGTAGGTGATACTTCTGTGAATCTGTACTCAGCTGCATGGGCCGGTCAGAGCCTTTCTTTGCCAACCACCAACCGCGGTATCTTTACGGTAGATAGTTTTGGTACTACAGGTTCTTATCTGCACCTGTATCAGATCAATGCCACACCAGATTCAACACAGGGCGTTACTGCTTATGGCAACAACAATGTTTACTTCGGAACTTTTGCTTCCGGCGATACATTCAGCTATTATCCGAAATACAATTACAGCAACTATCCGGATGCGGTTACTTATCATAACACGATCAATTTCTTTACGCGCAGATTTAATGATATTTCTTCCTGGACTTCCAAAACAAATTTGTATAACAATACTGCGGGAAACACGTTACGCACGGATTCTGTAAAAGGAACGCGCCAGTTTTTCCTGGCGAATTTTATTAATTCCTGCGGTGGCGCTACTGCACTCGGCGCAACTAATATCCAGGCAACTGGTGCCAGTCTTAGCTGGACGACCGGCGGTTCTGCTTTGTGGAATATTGAGTATGGCGTGAATGGTTTTACGCAAGGCACGGGTACAAGAATCAATGCGGTAAATACAAATCCTTATAGCCTGACCGGCTTGCTGGGAAATACAGCTTATCAGTTTTATGTACAGGATTCTTGTGCTGGTATTGGCACTGGCACCTGGGCTGGTCCGTACAGCTTTACCACTTTGCCGAATTATGGCAATAACGCCAGCGGTTATGCGGTGCATTTCGACGGTACAGGCGTTCAGAATAGCACGGTTCAAGCCGTAAACCTCGGTAACGTGCTGCGCGATTCATTAGCAACCACAGATTTTACCATTGAAATGTGGGTGAAAGTAGGTGCTACCAACACAGGTAATCCGCCGCTGATTGCAGACAAAGATTATGTAAGCGGCGCCAATACTGGTATCTGCTGGACGTATACCGCTTCGGTACTTTGGGGTGATGCAGCGAAACATGTATTCCGGTTCAATTTCAAACCAACTGGTGGCGCACGTCATGACTATGACATGATTGCTGCGAATGAATTTACCTGGAACCATGTGGCGATTACAGTAGACCGTCATGGTTTTATTAAAGGGTATATCAACGGGGTATATCATCCAAGTTTGTATGCTACCGGCGCTACTTCCGTACTTGCAGATACGGGTAAAACCCTGGCGGGTACTATGCCTTTGTACCTCGGTACCGATGGAACGGGTAATTACCGCGTGCCTTTCAACGGTGATATGGACGAAGTACGCGTTTGGAATCATGTGCGTACAGAAACTGAAATCCGCGAAGCAATGTGTCATAAGCTGAACGGTGGTGAACAAGGTCTGCTCGCTTATTATCGTATGAACGAACCAGCTGGTCCGACGACACTGAATGCGGCTACGGCAACGGGTCCGGTGATGAACGGTACTGCTGTAAACAATCCGGCGCATATAGTAAGTGGCGCACCGGTAGGTGATACCAGTGTGAGTGTATATCCTGCTGCGGGCTGGAATGGTGTTTCCTTAAATCTTAATAGTAACAACAGAGGTGTTGTAACGGTAGATAGCGTAATGGGTGCTACTGTGCCCGGTGTACATATCTATATGGTCAACGGTACGCCAAACTATCAGACGGGTGTTGCGAATATGGGTACTACTGATAAATATTTTGGCGTATTTACTGCCGATAGCACTACTGCTCCGTACCGCGTAGCATACGATTATAACAACTACAGCAACGCATCTGCGAATGCTGCTTCATTGCACCTGTACAACAGACCTGACAACGCTGCGACTATCTGGGCGCAATTGCCTTCGGTGAATAATACCACGAGCAAAAACATTACACGCATCGACGCGCCGGGTACCAGACAATATCTGCTGGCCGATTTCGTAGCCGCTTCTTGTCCTGCACCTTCGGCTATTACGCTGGTGAATGCAACGGCCAACACGGCTACATTCACCTGGACTTCTTCAGCAGCTGCACATAAAACAAAAGCTGGTTTTAGTGGTTTTGATTTTGCTACAGCTACTCCAGATACTGCAACAACTAATACTAAAATACTCACGGGTCTCACTGCAGCGTCTACGTACGATTTTTATGTGCAGGATTCATGTGGCGCGGGTAGCACCAGCGCATGGGTAGGCCCGTACACCTTCCAGACGGTAAATCCTTGTCCGCAGCCGGTAAATATTTTTGCTGACAGCATCACCAGTAGTTCTCTGGTTTTGAAATGGACAGACAATGGTATGGCTACAACGGGTTATGTAATTGCATGGGGTATCGCAGGTACATTTACAGATCCTACGATCGCCATCAATCAGAACGCAACTACATCGCGTTATGAATTTACCAGTCTGCAACCGCTTACGTCTTACAGTTTCTATGTAAAAACAAATTGTAACGCTACGCCATCAACCAGTGGCTGGGTTGGTCCGTTGACTTTCACAACAGACAGTGTGACCACCATTGATACAACGACGACACCTACCGGAATTGCATCGCACAACATCGGACGTTTAGTTGTGTATCCAAACCCTGCTTCCGATAAAGTTTTGGTGAATCTGAACAACGATCCATCTGGCAAAGCGGTCATCTCTGTTTACAATAGTCTCGGCGTACAGGTAGCAACGCAGCAAGTAACAGGACGTCATATTGAAATCAACACAGCAATGCTTCCTGACGGTGTGTATCATATCGCATACATTTCATCTGCCGGACGTCTGCACAGCAGTATCGTTATTCAACACAATCGGTAACAGACAATTTTCAGGCCATCCGTGCCGGGGCGGGTGGCTTTTTTTAAATGAGATTTTAAACAGCTAATAAAAAAGAGAGAAAACTATGGCAATCAAATTGGTCGTATTCGACATGGCCGGAACAACGGTAGAAGATCATCAAAATGTAGCGAAAGGCTTGCAGGGAGCATTGTCCGCCTTCGGGTATGAAGTGAGTCTGGAAGATGCCAATCTGGTAATGGGGTATCCAAAACCTGTAGCTATCCGCGGTTTGCTGCAACAGTATGCAGGAGATGCAATAGCGGCAGACAATGAACTTGTAGCGAAAATACATGAGCGTTTTGTGTCAGAAATTATCAGACATTACGAAGAAGGAGAAGGTATCAGCGAAAAACAAGGTGCCGGCGAAGTATTTCTGCACTTGCGCAATATGGGTATCAAAGTAGCGCTGGATACAGGTTTTTCCCGTGATATAGCAGATGCAATTCTGCGTAGACTCAATTGGGAGAAAGGCGTGCATTACGATAGCAGCATCACCAGCGATGAAGTGGCGAATGGCCGTCCGTTTCCGGATATGATTCTAAGAGCGATGGACCTGCTGCAAATAGACAGTGCTGATGAAGTAGCTAAAGTAGGCGATACACATTCTGATCTCCAGGAAGGCAACGCAGCTGGCTGTCGTTATGTAATTGGTATCACTACGGGCGCTTATTCCGAATCAGAACTCAATAAAGAAAAACACACGCATCTGGTAAAAACACTGGACGAGATCATTGATATAGTTTCAGAAGAAGAAATGGCTGTGTATTAATTATGAGCAAAACTGGAAACATAGTTGTGTTCGAAGGCCCGGGAATGCCACTTCAGTTGCAATCCCGGGAACTTCGTGCCATACAGCCTGACGAAGTACTGGTGAAAAATGTGTACACCACTATTTGTGGGAGCGATTTGCATACTTATAGCGGTGTGCGAAAAGAAGCTTGTCCTACAGTACTGGGGCATGAAATTGCCGGTCGCGTTGAAGAAATCGGCAGCGGCCATTCTGGTATGGATGATGCGGGCAATACACTTCAGGTGGGCGATATCGTTACCTGGTCTGTATTTGCCAGCGATCCGGAGTCTTTGTATTCCCTGCAGGGTATGCCACAAAAAGGAGCGCAGCTTTTTAAATACGGACATGCACAGATTACAGAGACAGAAGCGTTTCACGGTGGTCTTGCGGAATACTGCATCCTCAAGAAAGGAACAGCTATTCTGAAAGTGCCCGAAACAATGCCTCTTCCTGTAGTGGCCACAATCAATTGTGCGATTGCTACTGTTGCAGGTGCGTTGCGTCTGGCAGGTGATCTGAATGGCAAAACTGTGCTCATTACTGGTATGGGATTACTGGGCATTACTTGCGCGGCAATGTGTCGTGAAGCGGGTGCTGTAAAAGTGATTGCTGCTGATGTCGATGATCAGCGACTTGAAACAGCCAAAGCTTTCGGGGCAAATGAATGCGTCAATCTGCGTACGGCAAATACAATTCGAGCATCAGATGTCAACGTGTCGTTTGATATGAGCGGTGCGCCGGATGCAATTGAGTACGGCCTGAATGCACTGACAACGGGTGGGACAGCCGTTTGGGTTGGCTCTGTATTTAATACCCGCGCTATACAAGTGAATCCTGAAAAGATGATCCGCGGTTTGCTGACAATAAAAGGTTTGCACAACTATAATTATGAGGACTTCCGTTATGCAGTAGATTTTATGTCGGCGCATTGGGAAGATTATCCATTTGGAAAAGTAGTGGCAGAAGAATTTGCGCTTCCACAGGCGCAGCAAGCTTTTGAATATGCGTTGGCACATAAGCCACTGAGAGTTGGCGTACGGATTGATTAAAGGGCGTTTGACGCTAAAGCCTAGTTCATGCTATA
This sequence comes from Taibaiella soli, assembly GCF_003236175.1. Lineage (GTDB taxonomy): Bacteria > Bacteroidota > Bacteroidia > Chitinophagales > Chitinophagaceae > QKTW01. The sequence goes on from NZ_QKTW01000022.1 coordinate 410,588, forward strand.
AAATAATTTTCCCAGCGCGAAATCAAGTTGTCACATCCTCCTTCGTCGTCTTCGCAATGACCATGTTTTTATATAGCTCGTGTTGTAAGCCGGCGCAATATGGGTTATTTATAATGTCAGTCATTGCGAGGAGGCCCCTCACAGCATAGCTGTGGGGACGACGTGGCAACCTGATTTCGCGTTTAATACTCGCGACGCTTAATTAAGGTCAGGGCCATCGGTTTAAACAACAACAATCAGACAATTCAAAGTCATCCTACTGACTAATAAAAAGCAAAATGAAAAAAACAGCTTTTCGCAAACAACAGTGGCGCATGTTGCTCGTCACTATGTTTTGTTACATGTTCTTCTACACAGGCCGTCACAACTTTGGCTGGGCAGCGAAAGCAATGGCAGGAGAATTGCACGTATCTTATGAACTCATTGGCTGGGTTAGTTTTGCAATGCTTATCGGGTATGCGATTGGACAGTTGGTGAATGGGAATCTCGCAGATCACTTCAACCCACGATATATGATACCGTTGGGCGGGCTACTGTCCATCAGTTGCAATTTTGCTATCAGCTTTGCGCATTCGTTCCAGCTCATCCTTTTTCTGTGGGCGTTAAACGGATTTTGTCAGTCGATGGCTTTTGCGCCCGGCAGCAGACTTATTTCTAACTGGTGGGGGAAAGAAGAGAAAAGCAAGGCCTTTGGATTTTATACGATGGCGGCCGGGGCTTCTTCTGTAATCACCTTTTTATTGTCCGTGATTCTGCTTCAAAAAGGCTTGGAATGGCGTTGGTTGTTCCGGATACCGGTTTTATTTCTGCTGGTAGGTATTACCGTGTTTTTACTTTTTGCGCGTGGTAAACCGTCTGATATTGGTTATGCAAACCTTTCTGCAGATACGGACTCGCTTGAGAAAACAAACTGGAAGGAGCGTTACAAGGCGGTGTTTAGTAATAAAGCATTTCTGATTACCTGCGTGGCCATGGGTTTTGAAAGTATGGCGCGCTACGGACTGGTGTTTTGGGTGCCCATTCATTATCTGGGTAAAGACTGGAGCAAGAATCCGCATTATCTCTGGATCACCGTGTTGATGCCGGTAGGTATGGCTGTTGGCGCATTTAGTTTTGGTAACCTCTCCGATACTATTTTCCGGTCGGATCGACCAGCCTCTATTCGCTTTGGTATTTTGGTGAGTGCAGTTATTTCATTGTTGATATATTTTGTGCCTGTCGGTAATGTTGTGATCGGAGCAATATTGTTGTTGCTCGCAGGCTTTTTTGTATACGGTCCGCAGGCCAATTTCTGGACAATGAGTCCCGAATTGCTCGGGGAGAAATACGTGGGTACGGGTATTGGCATCATGAATATGGCAGCCTATCTTTTTGCGGCGATGGGAGAGCCATTGCTGGGCAAGGTGATAGACATGACTCATGATACTTCCGTTATTTTCCTTGTCATTACAGTGCTTTGTCTGGCCTGTGCGGTTACTATCTCTTTTGTAAATACCAAAAAAATAAAGCAAACCGGAATGACGGCAGTGCTTTCCTGATTTTTTTCGGTTGGGTAGAATCGGATAGGTTTTGTCTCAGAGCTGGTCCAGGTTTTACTCAGGCAAAATGTGTCTGGCCAATCATTGGGAAAAATTCAGGTGGAACCGCCAGCTCAGCCAGCTGACGGTCACCTATAACCACAAAACTATTTCTGAATTTTTACTACTTGTTTATCTCCTTTATCGGTGGTGATATTCAGGAAATAAATGCCATTAGCTAAAATGCCAAGCCCTGATACGCGAATGCTGTTTGCTCCTTGTTTTATAACAGACTGCTGCGTTTTTACGGTACGACTATTCACGTCGGAGATCTGTATTAACGCGTTATCATTTTGCGCCGCTGTATATATCAGATCAAATGATTCGACGAATGGTATCGGAGATACTGTAACAGTAGCGGTCGCCCCGCCATTTTCATTATGAAGCACAATCACTTTACTGTATGATTCTTTGCCATTGTTTTCAGTCATCAGCAATTTATAATAGGCTTTGTCAATAATCTGCAGATTGTGAGTAAATGAAAAATCTTTACGAGATCCATCCTGGTATATTTTACCCGCACTACTAAAATGCGTACCGTCTGTACTGTACAATACTTCAAACTCAGCACCAGCTTCCGGCTTTGCTACTTCCCAATTGAGTACCGCCTTGATTTGTGCGTTAAGACTACCTGAAAAATTGATAAGGTCGATCTCCAGCGGAATTGGTAGACCGCAATTCTTCGGATTTAACTGAGAAGCGGTAGAAAGAAGGATACAGTTATTCGCATTGATTGCTACTGTGTACGCGCCGGAATCTGCCATTGTCATTGGTTTGATACTGTACGAGGTATCTGTTGCGCCCGCTATGTTTATGTTGTTTTTAGTCCATTGGTAAGACAGTCCCGGATTTTTTGTCACCCAAAGCTTAATAGAATCACCAATACATGGCACATAAGGAGAGGAAGCTGCAAGAACCGGTTGCACATTGGCGAATACATTTGTGTAAGAAGCACCGGCGCCACATTGGTCTGTCGCAGTAATGATATATTGTGTGTTTACATCCAGGTTGCTGAATACATTACCGCTCTGTGGACCTGCGGCAATGTTTGCAGGCGTTACGCTACTCTTGTACAAAGTGTAAGCATAAGGCGGAATCCCTCCTTGAGGTAAAGCAATGACAGTACCCGTAGTAAGATCGTTAGTACATTTTGCAAAAGTTGTTTGACTTAAAGTTAACGGGCCAGGTAAAGTTGCGTTTACCGTTATTATGGTGGCGCAAACTGTATCCAATGTCAAACGGTTATCTGTCCTATTGTCTGTCTCAAACGCACTAACTGTATAAATATCGGGAGGAAGATTGTCGACCGTTTCAGAAAATACACCGGCTGAGTTATGTAACCAGGGATTACTTGCAACGAGCGTGCCTGCACTATTGTAGATTTTATAGGCTACGGAACCGTCAACTTTATAAAAAGAGGTTGTGGCTGTTATTTTGATGGATATGGTATTGGAACCGCAAGCGAACACTGGTTGCGCGGCATAAGTTACAGGAATAAATGGATTGAGTGTAATGGTCTGGATGGAAGTAGCGCCACATTGATCAGTCATCCGGATCGTATAAGTGCCTGGTAGAATATTCATGAGCCTGATGTTTGTATTTACAAAACCTCCGGTGTAATAGAAATCAGGGATCGCCGGCTGACCTGATGGCGTTGATAATACCTGTACAAGGATAGCACTTAGCGGACCATTATAAGAACTGACGCTATAGTTTATGGTCACTTTATCATTACAGTGAAGCAATCCAGTACCCAAGCTAAAAATTAAAGGGTTTTGCCCTGCAGCCATGTTTAATGTAACCGTATCTGTCAGGTTTGCACAAGTATTTTGGTACATGATTGTTCTGGAACCACCTTTAGTGACCAGCAAAGTATCGGTGCTTTTATAAGGCAGCCATGTAATGCCGCCATCTACACTATACTGATTCCAGATATTACTTGCACCAGACATTCCCTGTCCGGATCCTGTATTGGCTTGGTCTGTTATTGTAACACTGCTGTTCGTAAACGTACCAGAGTTGCAGTCATATTGACTGGCGCTATAGCTTTGGTTCAGTGTGTAATTTGGTTGGTTGAAAGTATAGGGCTTCGTCCAGACATTACCACACGGGTCTTTATAGCCAATGGTGCAAGTAGCAGGATAAACGCTGATTTTGCTTTGTGGTACTGTGTAATCGGCGCCGCTTTGTCCCATGGTTACACTGTCTGTGGTGCCGTCGGGGAAAACAATCCAGGTGTTTTTGATGGCACTTGATGGTGCCGTATAAGCCATGTTGAAATGAAGTGAAAAATTAGGACATCCGAACTTGTAAGTGGAGGCTACGAGTGGATTGCCGGGCGTGACAATGGCAGCGGGAATTGTCACTTTACGAGTCACAAAGCCGTTACAGCCATCGTACACACGTAAATAATAATCGCCGCTGGCAAGTCCAGTAAATGACCCCGAACCTTGAATGGGCATTACATAGTGAGTTGGTGATGATGGGGCATTCAAAGAGTCTACCAGACAGTATTGATAACCGCCATAGCCTTGCGCAGCGGTAGCATTTATGACACCATCATTGCCACAGATTGGTTGTACTGTAGTCGGTGTATTTAATATTGGTGGATTGTAGGCGCCGGTAATTTGCACAGTTTGTGTGTAATCTGTGCTTATACCCGAAGGCTGGCATACCTGTTGAATATGTAGTATATAGCTGCCGGCATTCAGGCCCGAAAGTAAAGGACTGCTTTGTATTGGTTTTACAATCATTGTATTTGTGGCGTCGTAGAGTGCAAAACGACAATCCGTTAACGCAATACTGCCGGCTGATCCGGTTACGGAATTAACCGACACCGCGCCTGAACCTGCGCAAGTAATGTTTGTGGCTGATACTGTTGCACTGGTTGGCGCAGTGCATTGCGCGTTTGTCTTGGTAAATATTGCCGCCAACGGAAGCAGCAATAAAAGGTTTTTTTTCATTTTCACTTTTATTAATTGGTTACTTTGAACATAACGATCGGGAAGGAAGGCACAATATGAAATATTGGAAGATGTTGAGGTTGACTTGATGCAAGGGGATTCCTGTTTCTAAAGCCCAGTCTTCATTTATCATTCTATTTGCTTCCGATCTTAGTTGACAAGTACAAAATTATCTGGATACGTGGCGACTGCAGGACATTAAAACATCTCTGAAAGGTCGTAACCAGACACGCTTATTTAGTGAATTGAAAACGTAACCGCTTATTCGGGTAGAGCTGGTTCAGCGCTTGTATTGTCTGGATTTAGATTATGTTGAACAGTAGGACAATATTGCTGGGAAACGATATGTTATAATATGCTTCTTGCGAAAACGGAGGACAAAAAAACATCCCTCAAAAAATGAAATTCCAATTGTCGGATGGTTATCATTAGGTAGGTTTCTAATGAATAGTTTTAATGTCGGAATTTCATTCGGCCTTTTTTATACTTGAAATTGAACAACAGTATTTTTATAGATGTTACAGTGAATGCCCAAACCGCGTTACGAAAAACAAGCTAGCTGACGGCCAATCACTCATGTCATCATTTGTGATGTTAAAGAAATAATAAAGAGCTGTGATAGTCCGGATCCACCACAGCAATTGATTCAATCGATGGTAGAGTGTCTGTGTTACGTCGGTCAAATCCATATTTAAGAGGAAGCATCAAGGTTATGCGATGATAAATTATCCGTTGCAAATAATCCCTTGAGCCCACTAAAGCCTTTGCTTATTTCTGTTTGGGGCAGTTCTATATCGTGCGTGTGGTTTGTGAAATGTCAGATCGTTAACTCAATCATTACATCGCGCACGCTATGACGATGAAGCCAATTGATAAACGCTTTTACATTCGTGGTTTTGTAGCGCACAAGACGGTTGGTAAACTTTATGGCTATTACAAACTCGCCGGTGGTCTCGGAGAATAGAAAAGCAGAAAGATCAGAAGGGGAATGGGGAAAGTCTTCAAAATAATCTGGTTCGTGTATGCTGATGTGCTGTCGTTTCATTTTGTGTTTTTATAAGAAGTTTATAAAATATTGAGGTATGCCCTATAAATGGGCTTAGCGCTCAACTTGTCGCATAAAAGGTGCAGGATGCCTGTTAAAAGCTGATGTTTTTCGGTTAGGGATAAAGAATAGACAAACGTCGGCTATGGTTGTCTATTCTTTGTTTTGTTTGAACATGTGTTTTGGTAGAAACGAGCAAGAGGGATTTTTAAAAAATATCAAGCTGGTTAGCAATACCCAAACATAGCATCAGTTACCTGGAAAGAAGTTCATAATAATGTCCCATGAAACATCAGACAAAAAAATAAGAAGTGGCTATGCTTGATTCGATTTTTTTTGTATAAACGGCTTTCTTTGCCTGGATGACAGTCTGGTAGGACGTTTTGGGAAATGCATGTGTCTTTTCGGTGTTAAGATTTTGGTCGGGAAAGGAGGGCATTGTTTTGTCCCTTAAAGATTTTCATTAAAGAACATTGGAAAACATCAGATGTTTATGCTGTCACTGGGAGCAAGCTTTATATGATTAGCAATAATGTAAAAAGTGCGAGCTGTTGTCAGCGTGACACTCGACGGTTTTTTGGGGATATTTTAATGTTTGCTTGTTGTGATATGTCTAGATAATTTCGTTTCACTTATTATACTGAGGTAATAACGATTAACCGAGAAGTACACTATTAAATTAGTCACTCCCTGCTTTTATGATTGAATCGTGAAAATCTGGGGCATCCAGAGATTACCTCAGTTTTTCGTTTTAAAAAACAGAAACCTTGAAGTTAAAACGTCTGATGACGTGTTCCTGTCTCGTGGCCATTTCGCTCATCGGCTGTAAGAAAGCTCCTGATTCCCAAGTGAAGCCTAAAGTTCGCTTTTAAGTAATATCCCTGATATTGGTTTGTCGACGAATTCTTACGTTTTCGCTGATATGAGTGTTTTTTTGGATTCTTTCCTATGCTGCATAACCAGCGGTAGCTCCTTGTTTTGCGTCGATGGCCACAGGCAAATCCGGGGCGACTTAACATTAAATTAATACAGGCGTAACATCGTAGTAACCTTGAGTTAATTCTTTTGCAATCGAATCAGCTATAAGAAATGAAAAGAATTTTAAAAGGCGTTTGCAAAGCAACTATTGCCATGCTTTGCATCAGCGCGGGGGCTATGACTGCCCGTGCACAAAGCTCCCCAGACACAGCCAGCAAAAAAGCATTCCTTCCTAAAGGGCAACTCTGGGGTTACGCATTTGGTGACTACGCGTTTAAGGCGCACGCAGATACTGTAGGCGGCGGTCGAGGCGGCAGTAACCAATACTCTAAGGTTCCAAAAGATAATGGCGAGTTCCAATTCCGTCGTATCTACCTGGGTTACAACTATGACATTAGCCAGAAATTCTCTACAGAATTCCTCCTGGCATACGAAGATAACAATAGTGCACCAAACTTACCTGCTGCAGGCGATCTGCTGTCTGACGGCAAGGGTAGTCTCTATATCAAATTGGCTAACTTACGTTGGAAAGGCATCTTTAAAGGAACCGACCTCGTAATCGGTCAGGCTGCCACTCCGGCGTTCCCAATGAGTACGGAAGCAGTATGGGGTTACCGTTCTATTGAAAGAACAATTACCGATATCCGTCGTACACCTTCATTTGATCTTGGTGTAAGTCTGCAGGGTAGATATCCGGTAGGTAAAAATGAATATGGTTACAACCTCATGATTGGTGATGGTAATGGTGCCAAACCTGAAAATGATGGCTTCAAATCTTTCTACGGTGATGTGTTCGGTAAATTCCTCGACAAGAAGTTGATGGTTGATTTTTACGCAGACTATACCCGCATGAACTGGTCTCCGGGATTTCACCACGATCGTAATATGCTGAAAGCTGCGGTAACTTATTCAGTTCCTAGGTTTACTGTTGGTGTGGAAGCATTCTACAATCGTCTGATGGGTGATAACGTTGCTGCCCATATCGCTGATGCCGGAAAAGACACGCTTACAACCAAAGCATCTGGTCTCTCTGTTTTTGTACGCGGTAAGATCTATAAGGATATGTTCAGCTTCTTCGCTCGTTTCGATGCTTACAATCCGGCAGGCAATATTGACAACAGTAAGTACAAATCATATACTCCGTTAACGGCTCAGTACGATCCGAATACCAAAGAGCAGTTCGTTACAGCTGGTATTGATTTTACGCCGCACAAGAATGTGCACATCATGCCGAATATCTGGTATAACGCCTATAAAAACGCAGGCCCTAAAGATTACGGTGCTGCAAACAACGATTACGACCTGGTATACCGCGTCACTTTCTATTACATCTTCGGCAAATAAAAGCGCCCAACTATCTCATAATAACTAAAACATAAAAAAACAGTAATGAAATCCTTTAAGCGTTTAACTATTGCAAGCCTGGCACTGGCAATCTCCACGTCTCTGATGTTCAGCAGCTGCGGTAACTCAGGTAGCGATGCTACAGGTGATGATTCCAAAACTGCAGATAATTCAATTATTGGTGCAGGTAGTACTTTCGACAATCCGCTGTTTACAAAACAGTTTGCCGAATATGAAAAAACCAACGGTTTAAAAGTAAACTACCAGTCTATTGGTTCAGGTGGCGGCATTCAGCAATTGACTAACAAAACAGTTGATTTTGGTGCATCTGACGCTCCGTTGAATGACGAACAAACACAGAAAATGGGCGTTGCTGCATTGCACATTCCGGTTACAGCCGGCGCAGTAGTAGTGAGCTACAACCTGCCTGAAGTAAAAGATACTTTGAAATTCAATCCTGAAGTACTGGCAAACATCTTCATGGGCAATATCAAAAAATGGAACGATGCAAAAATTGCTGCGTTGAACCCAGGTGTAACATTGCCTGCAACTGACATCGTTATTGCGCACCGTTCAGATGGTAGTGGTACAACTAATATCTTCACTACTTATCTGTCAAAAGTTAGTCCTGAATGGGAAAGCAAAGTAGGTAAAGGTTCTTCTATCAACTGGCCTGTAGGTCTGGGCGGAAAAGGTAACGAAGGTGTTGCCGGTCTGATCAAGCAAACGCCTGGTACTATTGGTTACATTGAGCTGTCTTACGCTTTGCAGAACAATATGTCATTCGCTAAAATGCAAAACAAAGCGGGCAACTTCATCACACCAAGCATTGCATCTGTAACAGCTGCTGCTAATATCACACTGCCTGCTGATGCAAAAGTTTCTCTGACTAATACTGAAGCTGCTGATGGTTATCCAATCTCTGGTTTGTCTTGGGTGCTGATCTACAAAGAGCAGAAATATGACAACCGTACGAAAGAAAAAGCAACTGCGATGGTAAAACTGATCTGGTGGCAGGTTCACGAAGGTCAGCAATACAGCGAAGCACTGCATTATGCACCACTTTCTCAGAATGCTGTTGCTACTGCAGAAGCTATCCTGAAAACAGCAACTTACGACGGTCAACCAATCCTGCAATCGCAAGCGCAGTAATCAACAACAATCATGATTCAAGCAACTAATAATAACAGTACCATTACCCGCACGGAATCTGTGCGGGTAATCCCTGCAAATGATGCACCTGTCAATATTGACAGCAAGCGTGCCAAAAGAACTTTCAGCCACATCAGGGGAGAGAATACTTTTAAACGCACGCTGGTAATAACGGCGATAGCCATGGTGGTATTGGTGGTGGGAATCATGCTTACGTTGGTCGTTCAGTCGGTGCCATCTATCAAGGCTTTGGGACTTAGTTATCTCTGGGGCAAAACCTGGGATCCCGTTTCTAACACATACGGTGCGTTTCCTTTCTTGTTAGGCACACTGCTTACTTCTTTTCTGGCGTTGATCATCTCCGTTCCTTTTTCTTTTGCCATTGCAATCTTTTTGGGAGAATATTATCCTAAAGGCTGGTTTTCTAATTTATTAAAGAACACTGTAGAACTCATTGCCGCGATTCCTTCCGTTATCTATGGTTTTTGGGGTTTGTTTGTCTTTGTGCCACTGGTTCGCAGCTTCGAAACAAAATTAGGAATCACACCATACGGTGTTGGTATTTTCAGCGCGTCGGTAATTCTAGCCATAATGATCATTCCTTATGCTGCCTCTATGGGCCGCGAAATGATGCGCATGGTTCCTTCACATCTCAAAGAAGGCGCTTACGCTCTTGGAGCCACCCGTTCTGAAGTGATCCGGAACGTAATGATCCCTTACACCCGTTCGGGATTGTTTGCTGGTGTATTGCTGTCGCTGGGTCGTGCACTGGGCGAAACAATGGCGGTTACCATGGTGATCGGTAATACCAGTCTGATTCCTAAAAGCATCTTCGCTCCGGGCAACACAATGGCGAGTGTTATTGCCAACGAGTTTACCGAAGCCGACAGAACCGTTTATGTTTCTGCCCTCATTGAATTAGGACTTGTGTTGTTTTTGGTTACCGTGGTGATCAATGTTATCGGCAAAAGAATCATTAAACGCTTTAGTAATTAGAAAAAAGCTTTGAAACGAAACCCTCCGGTTATCAAAACTCATTCTTCGCAACATTTAATTATCAATTTCAACAAAAATGCAGGCTGCAGTTAAGTATAGAATCGGTAAAAGCACCACTTTCAAAACATTGGTCGTTTTGCTGTGTTGCCTTTGTGTACTGCCTTTGATTGCGATCCTCGGTTATATCATCAAAGAGGGAATTACCAAAATCAACTGGCAGTTTCTGGTCAACACGCCGAAACCGGTAGGAGAAACCGGCGGCGGTATTGCCAATGCACTTGTCGGCAGTGTGATGATGGTGAGTGTCGCAGCAATTATGGCCATTCCTGTTGGTATTCTTTGCGGAATTTATCTCAGCGAGAACCAAAACAAAAAACTTGCTTACTGGAGCCGTCTTTCCATCGATATTCTTCAGGGCGTTCCCTCCATCGTTATCGGTATCGTTGCCTACTTCTGGCTGGTAAAGCCATTCGGCGGATTTTCCGGTTTGTCGGGTAGCATTGCGCTGGCCATTATGATGCTGCCAATCGTAGTACGCTCTACAGAGGAAACTTTAAAAATGCTGCCACCTTCGCTTAAAGAAGCGGCGCTTGCATTGGGCATGCCTTATCATCGGGTAGTACTCAAAGTTATTTTGCCATGTGCCATAGGCGGTATCCTTTCCGGCGTTATCCTTTCAGTAGCTCGGGTTGTGGGCGAAACCGCTCCGCTGCTGTTTACTGCATTTGGTAATCCGCACATGAGCACCAACATGCTGAAGCCAATGCAAAGCATGCCGCTGCTCATCTTCAACTACGCCACCAGTCCGTTCGACGACTGGCATAATCTTGCATGGGGCGCGTCACTTATCCTGCTCGCATGGGTACTGTTATTAAACATCATTACAAAGTTGACAACAAGAAAATGGAACATACAATTGTAAGTGCAAGTGGTTTTAACGCTTATTTCGGCAAGAACCACGTAGTGAAAAATGTGAACATCGAGATTCCACGCAATAACGTAATTGCGGTGATGGGACCTTCTGGTTGTGGCAAAACCACCTTCCTGCGGTGTATTAATCGCATGCATGAGCTTACTCCTGACGCTACCTGCGATGGTAAGTTTCTGCTCGACCAAAAAGATATTTACGAGATGCATCCCATCTTCGTACGTCTTAAAGTTGGTATGGTGTTTCAGCGGCCTAATCCGTTTCCTAACCTGAGTATTTACGAAAACGTAATTGCCGGTTACAAACTCAACGGTATCAAATTGCCTAAAGCAGATCGCGATAATGTGGTGGAGCAATCGCTTACACGTGCTGCACTCTGGAATGAAGTAAAAGATTCGTTGCATAAAAAAGGAACCTTCCTTTCTGGTGGGCAGCAACAAAGGTTGTGCATCGCGCGTGCTATTGCCATGGAACCTGAAGTGTTGTTACTGGACGAGCCTACTTCTGCGCTTGATCCAATCTCGACTTCTGGTATTGAAGAACTACTGCACGAACTGAAGGCAAGCTATACGCTCATCATCGTAACCCACAATATGCAGCAGGCAGCCCGTGTCAGTGATCGCACTGCGTTCTTTTATATGGGCGAATTGGTGGAGTATGATAACACAAAAAAAATGTTCACTAATCCGGCGGATGTCCGTACGCAGAATTATATCACCGGTCGATTCAGTTAGTGGGTCAAAAGGGTAAAGAGTTAAATATCAGGTTACCGATTAACTCTTTGCCGGATTGCTTATTTAAGTATTTACCGAAATAACTAAATGTAATGACACATCAAGAAATAGAAATAAAAGCAGTAAAACAGGAACTGATAAACATGTGGACGCTGGTTCAGTCGCAAATGAGCAAGACGAGGGACGCCATGCTCCATGCTGATAAAGACCTGGCCCGCGAAGTCATTCAACGGGAAAAACGCGTAAATGCCCTGGAGCTGAAGATTGACCGCGATTGCGAGAATGTCTTTGCGCTTTACTGTCCTGTCGCTGTGGATCTTCGTTTCCTGCTGGCTGTTTTAAAAATAAATACTAACCTGGAACGTGTTGGTGATATTGCAAAAACAATTTGCAAATACCTGATTGATGCGCCCTCCTGTTTTGACAAGCAACTGCTTGAAGAGACTAAGGTGCTCCAGATGATCAATATCGTAAACGATATTCTGCATGATACTCGTGTGGCCTTTGAACATGAAAATACCACATTGGCACGCAGCATTTTCCAGAAGGATGAAATTCTCGACCAAATTAACCGGCAATCAGGTATAATCATCAGCGAGTACATCCACAAAAATCTTGACAACATCGACGAAGCGCTTTATGCACACTCGATAATAAAAAAACTGGAGCGCATAGGCGACCATTCCGAAAATATGGCAGAAGAAATCATCTTCTATGTTGAAGCAAAGGTTCTAAAACATCTGGAACCTAAAAATTAGGAGCAATACCGCATTACAGAAGAACGCCGTCTCGAAAGCTGAGACGGCGTTCTTTTTATATTTGGGCTCCTTTTATTTCATCTCCTGTTTTCATTGGAAAGTGCCTGCTTCCATACGTCTATCGCTCCCGCCATTTCTTTTTCGTCCAATGAAGAATAGCCGATGCGTATAAAGTCATTTGGCCTGACAGCATTTGGCTGAAAAAAATAATTGCTGCCATCACTGATCTTTAATCCCAGCTTTCCCGCGTTTCGTGCAACTTTGCTGGCGCTGATATGCTTTCGGTACGCAGCCCAGATAGCCAATCCGCCGTTTGGTTTATCAAAGGTTAAATACGGGCTTAAATGTTCGCGGAGTAACCGGCACGCATTGTCTAGGCGTTCTTGATAAATCTTGTGCGACTTTTTGATATGTCTTGAAATTTCTCCGTTACTGAGTAGCTCTGCGGTGGCTTCCTCCAACAGCTGCTCACCTTGACGGTCAATTAATTTGCGAATCGCTGCTGCTTCGTTTATTACAACTTCCGGCGCCACCATAAATCCAATTCGGATACCCGGCGCGATGCTTTTGCAAAAAGATCCGACGTAAATAATATGCCCCCCTGTGTCCATGCTCGCCAATGGCAGCAGTGGGCTGCTCGTAAAATGGTAATCGAAATCATAATCATCTTCTAACAGTGCAAATCCGTATTTGACAGCGAGGTTCATGAGTCGCATGCGTCGTTCGGCACTCAGCATGACTGTCGTAGGGCGGTGGTGATGTGGAATGATATAAATCAATCTCGGCACCTTTTTGCTTTTACATAATTGCTCAATCATGTCTACGTTCATTCCTTCTTTATCTACTGGAATAAATGCCAGTGAAGCTCCAGCCAGCTCAAAGCTTTGATTCGCATCTCTATATCCGGGCTCCGGTACACAAACGATATCACCGGGCTGGATGAGTAGCTGAGCGGTCAGATAGATCGCCATCTGTGTTCCCTTTGTGATTAATATCTCCTTATCTGTAACCTGCATGCCCCTTGTGCGATTTAAAAACTTAGCCAGTTCAGCTCTCAGGCGATAGGAGCCTTGTTCGGGGCCGTACATCAGTAATTTGTTGGTGAAACGGTTTTTTCCAAATCTTCTGTATTCCCGCACCAGTTCCTCGATAGGCGCAATTCGGGGATCAGGGAAACCATCATCTATTTTGTATAAAGATGTTGGTTCGCCCGTGCCGACAATTTCAATATTTGGATCTGCGTTGCTTGGTCCGTTTGATGCTTGTTTTGTTATCAGCACATAACCGGGTTGCAGGCTTCGTACCGGTGGTCTGGTATTTGGGGTGGTACGACGTGTAGTATCCGGTAGATTGCCCGAAACATAAACGCCGCTTCTTTCTCTGGTTTCAACCCAGCCTTGTGCATTTAATTCCTCATAAGTCGCGACCACTGTTTTTCGATTGAGTTGCAAGCCCTGCGCCAATTCACGCGAAGACGGCAAAGTCTGACCGGGTTTTAGAAATCCCTGACAGATTAACTGAATGATTTCTGATTCTAACTGGCGGTATAGAGGACTATGCTGACTGTCTTTTACTAATGAAATCTCTAGAAGTTTCTGAATCATAACTGGACCCCTAAGTATTTTGAAATTGGACCATTAAGGTAGCCAAAATAGGATTTAATTTTAGGTTGAGTTATGGTCATGGTACCATTTTAAATACTAAAATCTGAAAACAAACGGAGGGATAAAATGAAAGCAATTATTGTAACAGACGAGGCAGCCGGAACTTCAGGAATGAAGCTGGTGGAACGCCCGGAGCCACAGCCAGCGATAAACGATGTGATCGTTGAAATTCATGCATCGGGATTTGTGCAAACGGAACTTTCGTGGCCTTCTACCTGGACAGATCGCTTTGTTCACGACAGGACGCCGACGATACCCGGTCATGAACTCGCCGGAGTAATTACGAAACTTGGGTACGGTACAACTGGTCTATCGGTAGGGCAACGAGTGTTTGGTCTCGGCGATTGGTACCGTGATGGAAGTCTGGCAGAATATATAGCCATCGAAGCACGAAACCTTGCACCGCTGCCTGGTGATATTGATTTCACTGTAGGCGCGAGTTTGCCCATTTCCGGACTTACTGCCTGGCAGGGATTATTTATACACGGCCGTCTGCAGGCAGGGCAGCGTGTTATCGCGCACGGTGCGGCCGGTGCGGTTGGGTCTATGGTAACGCAGCTTGCTACTGAAGCAGGGGCGTATGTAATCGGCACCGGACGTGCTGCAGACCGACAGAAGGCGCTTGGTTTCGGTGCAAAGGAGTTTGTTGATTTAGATAATGAATCACTGGAAGACGTCGGCAATGTTGATCTGGTATTCGACCTTATCGGTGGTGAAATCGGGAAACGGTCAGCACGCCTGATTCGGCCAGGAGGAACAATAGTATCCATTGTCGGCCCGGTAGAGGAGTGGCCTAAAGAAGGACTTGCCATTGATTTTGTTGTTGAGTCAGATCGAGCTCAATTGACGGAGATCGTACAAAGGATTCGGGATGGACGCTTGAAAACAAATATTGGAACCGTTGCGTCTCTTGATGATGCAGTGGCCGCGTTCAATCCAACTACCCGTGTAAGCGGGAAAACAATTATCCGTGTTCGACCTTAAAAGAACAATTTCAAAATTCAGGCGCAATGATACGTAAGAAACAAACTGTACATCTTTTCGCAAAAGATATTACCGGCGATATTATAAAAGACCGTCAGGAAGTGGTCATCAACTGGAGATCCGGTCAGTTGGTGTTAGACGAGCCACCCTTTAATGGCGGTCAGGATATAGGGCCGGATCCCTTTACAGCGATTCTTTCGGGATTGGTCGGATGCACGCTGACGACATTACGTATGTACATCAAAAGAAAAGAATGGGATATTACGGATATACATTGCTCCGTAAATATGTCACAGGAGGAAGATCCGTTTAAAACCTCGATCGTCAGAACAATCACGTTCGGTCAGCCAGTGACAGATGAGCAAAAAGAGAAGCTACTTTGGATTGCCAAAAATTGTCCGGCTGCGCGATTATTACAAGGCGAGATCGTAATAGACACTCATCTTTCCGATGACGCTTCGGTGCCTGCGGGGACTGGTAATTATCCATTGCCAAATGCGGATTCTATGTTACGAAGTGAAAATTAACCTTCCGAATAGGTGTTGCTTGTTTTTGCACAAGCGATAAGCTGATGAAACTACTGAATTTTATAAAGGCATCATTGTGTTATCTTAAATCTTTCCCATCGCAGAATGGGTAAAAAGACAAAATGGTGTCTTTCTTAAATAATTTATACTCGAGTTGCCCCGAAGCCTTTGAAACGCTGTCGCCAACTTCGGCAGCGTTATATAAGTCATCGATGTCAAACAAGCCCAAAAGCCGTTTTTTCCCGTTCTGTGTATAAACAATTGTCGGAACTGTGTGATTCTTCGGATCGCGAAATAGGCTATCAATCGTAAAATTATATTCCCTTGATCGAACGATATTGTTATTGTATGATTCGCATGAATTATTGCAACTGGTTGTAAAAATCGTGCCTCCGACTACAGAAATAAGTATCCAAAATTTCATGGCTTTTAATTTATTGTTTGTCTCCTCGACTTATTTTTTCGGATCGATTGCGGTTCAGGAGTATCGAGACATCGTAAGAATTAAGGTTGTCCGGTTGTATTTCGCGGGCCGTTTTTATAAAGCGTTCTTCAGATTGTTCGAACGAAGACGGAGTTTATTACAGGTAGCCTTTTTTGAAACATCTGATGTTTCTAATCACCACGCCATTTCACCTTCTTTGTTAAAATATTTGCCCGTTGCTCCCGCATCGTCTATCGTCGCGTATTTGACGATGACCTCTGCTGCTTGTGCAGGTGTTTGCAATCCTTTGAATCCGTTTAAGTCTGTTGCCGTATAACCGGGTTCAACGCTGTTGATTTTAAAGTTTGTGTCCGCATATTCTTTCGCCAACATTACTGTAAACGCGTTGAGTGCAGTCTTAGAGCAACTGTAAGCATCATATATCCGATGGTTTGGATTTTGCGAATTTGTATGAAAACTGAGTGAAGCCAATTGACTGGAAACATTGACAATCCTCGGTTCCGGAGATTGTCTCAGCAGATCAATGAATGCCGTGGTCGTTTGTACTGCGCCGAAAAAGTTGGTTTCAAAAACATTCCTCAAATTATCAATGCTGCCTGTTGAAATATGCTGAGGTTGATCTCCCGCGATACCCGCATTGTTGATTAAGATATCCAATCGTCCCGATTTACTGTCCAATATGCGTCTTGCAGCTTGTACCGATGAAATATCGGTGGTATCAATCTGGATGCAGTCAATATTTGCCAATCCGGTTGCGTTTAGCTGTCGTACGGCTTCCAACCCCTTTGATAGGTCGCGGCATCCGATATAAACAAAATAGCCGAGTGCAGCCATTTGTCTCGCCGTTTCAAAACCAATGCCTTTATTGGCACCTGTTATCAATACTGTTTTCATGAAATATTGTTTCGGTTTCAAAAGTACGAAACCGGGAATCGAAAATTCATTTCAACTAATTTCCAGCTCCTTAATCATCATTGACCTTTTATCTTTGCTATCTGTGAAACGTGTGCTCACTATAACAATGTTATTGTTTTCATTCTGTGCCTATGCTATGCCGTCGTACGACGAGAGTGCAGCGCTGGGAGAATGGATGCAATGGCATATGCTGGTGCTTATTTCGCTACTGGTTAGCCTTCCGTCGATCCTGATCCTGCTGAGATATTCACGGAAGCCATTAGTGCGCATTTTATTATTGCTCATTTCCGTTTGGACATTCATATCAGCTATCTATGGCTGGCGCAGCATGAGTAATTCATATCTCTATCAAGGCTCAGAGAGTCGATTTATGTTTTTGATAGGCTTGTGCCGGGTGCTGGATATTGCACTTTTAAGTCTTGGCATTTTTACGCTTGCCCGGCTGGCAACTAAAAAATAAAATATTTAAACTTCCCGAAGGTGGACTGCTGTTTCAAACGTAAAATCACAGCTGGAACATTAGTCGGAATTTATAATGCTCATGTGGGATGAACGCGCCAGAGTGGTAAAGGACATATATGTAGCGGAACGGAAGATGCATCGCAGCATGATAACTGCGAAACTGATTAACGAAGTGGATAGTGGCATCTTTCTTGCAGCGGGAAGCAGCCACTTATTTACCTTTTTTAAGAAATTGCTTAAAAGCTTCCAGTTCTAATTCCGCTTGTTGTATCTGCGGGAGTAAAGATTGATATTGTTGTTCGAAAGTACTAGCACTTGATAGAACGTTAGCTTTAGTGGCCAGTAGAATATTGTATTCGGTTTTTATCTGGGCTTCTAATTTTTGACGCTTATTTTTTAAAGCGTCTGATGCAATATTGATTTCTGAATTAAGTAAATTAAGATCTGGGGTATACACGAAACCTGCACCAACATGACGTTGCCAGTCAAACAGAATTTGAATGTTTTTAGGTCCAATCCCTGCGATTTTGATACTACGTAATTTATTAATGTCGGCTGCGTTACAGATGCCACTGTTATATATGGTTAGCTTTTTAGCAGCTCCAAATGATGGAATTGTGTGATTTCGAATATCGAATTGCTGGAGGTATTGGTTATACTTTTGTTGATAGTGTTTCTCTTCAGTTTTCTTTTTAGTCCAGGCGAATTCATTGGGTAAATCTTTGAAATTTTCAATTAGCCCAGCAATTTTATTACTTATTTGTGCATAATTTTTTTGCTGAGATAAGGAGTTGTGCTGGCTGATGACAGATTGCTTCGAATGATTTAATGAGTCATAGGCAAATTGACGACGATTTAATTCTTCTTTCAGTTTTTTTTGTGAGAGCTTGTTTGCAACTAAGATGGCAAATACTCCGACAAACAAAAATCCTAAACTGATTAACGTCATAAGAGTAAATACGACGATTAGAATGCTTATGATAAACTTTTTTGTGCGCTTTAATTTTTTAAATTTTTCATCAATTGAATTTGCGTGTAAGTGTGTGTTGACAGGACTTTCTTGCAATTTTTTTATTACCAACGGTTCTAGTCTGAATCCTTGTATAAAAAGATCAATATTGTCTAATTGAGGAGCCGCTTTTAGGTATGAATCATCAAGGAAGTACATAATGTTCGACTCGCTTTTAAAGCGACACCATGGACAAATTCCCGCCTTTTTTGGGAAAAAGTGAATTTTTGATTTTCCGCACTGAACAAGTTCTTTGCTCAATGTTTGCAACTCATTTATCCACTGTGATGCAACAGGTCTAATTGGGTAGTCTTCAAATGACTTATGGAATAGACCAATGAGTTCTGCTGGAAGGCTGGTAAATTCTAGACTATTTTTAGCAGGGAACAATTTCTTATTAGTACGTTGCAACGAGTATGCAAATTCTCGAGTTTTTATGGCTGTTTCTTCATCAATTTCCTGCTTGTTTGGATTAATGCCTGTAAAAGGGGCACGCCCTAAAAATAAAAGCTGAAAGATTAGGGTAGATAAAGAAAAGTTGTCTGTATTTGTTGTTCGAATAACATTTGTAAATGAGCCCCTTTCTAATAACTCCGGTGGCGTATATCTTGGAATCCCTACCTCGCAAAAATAATATCTGTTGCCATTTTTTATTTGGAAAGAATCGCAATCGATTAGTGAAACCATTCCAGTTGAATTCACAAGGATGTTTGCTTCATTTACGTCCCCAACAACAATACCCATCTCATGAATTTTAAAAAATGCGGTAGCGAGATTGCGAGCGACGTGCACTAAGAAATTGTAACCTTTATCCGGGAAAAGCTTCTTTCTGTCCATTGGACTGAAAAGGTTGTGTAACGGCACATACCCTTCTAGCTTTTTCATCACTAAGCCGCAAACATTGCCTTTATTATCCTTTACAACATCTAAGGGCCAAGCCGCAAATTTTTGCAGCTCGTCCGTTAATAGGGATGTCATGAAGATTAGCTTTTCTATTTTTTCATCAACTAACGGGTCAGAATATATTTTCAATACCAGATTTGCAGAGCCCATAACTTCAAATACTGTTCCCTCGCCCCCCTGTCCAATTTTTGAACTCGGGGAATAATTGGTATTTTTTAATCCAATGTAGGTTTCTGGCATTACTTAAGTTTCGTTGCTAAAAATAAGGTCTTGTCATCATCGGTTCTACTCGTAATTCCATGCCCAGATAGATAGTCACTCAGTTTTTTATTTAAGATTGAAATGTGGGATTCTTCTGTAACCTTTCTTAGGGAAGGAAATAGATGATTAAAGAACGGCTGATGAACGGTTTCTGTTTCATTAATTAATGTCAACATTTGCAAGCCATCAGTAAAGAGGGCTACCTCTTCGATCGTTTCATCGATGATTTTTGTTTTTAAACTTGGAAAGAGAGGGTTGTCGATTAAAAATGAGGTTGTATTTTGGTATTCACCATTATGAGGCCAAAAAATATGAGTGAAATGGTTACTGCCATCATTTCGTACTATAGCACCGTCCCCAATTTGCATGAAACCTGCTTGATTAGGAAGTAAAATGCAACCCAACAATGTGCATGAAAATTCGTTTTTGGGTTCTCGATTTTCTTTCGAAAGTTGATACAGATGGTCGTAAGTACTTTCCGCTATTTGTAAGAGTATGCTATCATTAAGGGCCATGTTATTGCGTACCGACTCGATTGCAAGTTCGACAGCTAATTGAACCGTGACTGCTGAGGCTTTCGCGGCGTATTTCGCACTGCCAGCGCCATCGCTAACAAAACAAATTAGTGCTTGGTCACCGTTGTTAAGTTCGACTATACTGTGATACAGGGCATCCTCACAATTTTTGCCCGATGCTATATGGGATGATCCGATGACGCTTTGTCCAATTGCTTTCCACCTCATATTTCGTTCCAGCCAGATAGAGGTAATAAACTTGTGTTTTCGCCAGGATTCTTATTAGATACGCCTTTCATTGATCCCGACAACCAAAGGAAGAATTCTCGAAACATTAAGCCTTTTAGTTTTATGGGTGTACGAACAGACAGCTTACTGAGTGTATCCATATTCGCGCCTTCTACCCCAATAGCAAAAAATGCAAATCGATTGTTAGCCTCGCCTTCTTTTATTAATTGTGCGGCATGCGACCAATTGTCGGTTGGAGCGCCATCTGTAATCAATATTATCCACGGTTTGTAGTACCCTATGCCGTTTTCTTTATAGACTTGTTTCCGCTTGTTTATCAGTTCTACACCCATTGTGACAGCAGCTCCAATAGGTGTATCTCCTGTAGTAGTAAGGCGTTTGGGATAGAAATTGTCAACAGTTTGAAAGTCGGATTCTAATGTTGTAGGGCCGAAAGTTATCATAGCAATTTCTACACGCTTTGACGCCAGTGAATCTTGAATCAGTTCTTCTTTTAATGTTTGAATTCCGTTATTTAACTCTTGGATAGGTAGACCCGACATTGAGCCGGATGTATCAAGAAGGAGCATGCAAGGACATCTCGACTCTGGGTTATTCGCAAAATCGTCAGCGCCAAAAGGGATTTGTTCAAAAGGTATGTAGTCCATAATGTGTGTGTTTTTATTTAACTGATTAAATGTGTGGTATTCTAAATGCATATATTTTTCTTGTTTTCCGTCATTTACTTACCCTTAAAAAAGTAAGCGAGTATTCCGGAGGCTTTATTCTCATACTACGAAATGAAGGTGAGTACATTGAATCCGTTCGCGAGTTTTTTAATATATAAAATTTCAAATTGCGGCAGTAAAGATTTGGTGAGATTTGATAGCGCCAAAGGATGCTTTTAAAAATCGTAATGTTATAAGTTATCAACGAGTTTTGGAAGCACAATAATAGTAATTTAATTAGACTTCTAAATTCTATTTTATGCAGGGATTTATTTATTGAGAGATTCACCTTATTAGTCACAATGGCATTATTCTGTTTGGTACAGTCTAAACCTTCAACAAAAAAACCTCCAACCAAAATAACATATACCGTACCCAACTTTCTCGCGAAAACACCCAGTGGCTTTTTTACGCCGTTATGCTACACACCCGCCATCCTCCCCAACGTTTCCATGCTCGGCAACAAACAATACGCTGTACCCCTCGTCACCAGAAAATTTGGTAGGGTAGGGATCGTGATTTTGTTGTTTGCATCCACAGGAATAATAAAGCTCGTGACCGTTCCGGGGAACGCATCGGAGTTGGCTGCAGTTTTATCTCCAAGCAGTGCATCTTGTGGTGGTTTCCGGACACTGAAAATTTCCTTGCCGCTAAAATTATTGTTGTTCATCCAGCCATAGATTTTTTCAAACTGTCCTGCAAGGTCGCCACAAAGGAACAGACCGATGAGTCCTCGGTCCTGGCCGTCATCTACTACAACCTGATCATCCATTGTTGGCCCATACGGTACGCCTCTTCTGACGATGCGCGGAACAAACGTTCCCTCTGCTGCAACCATTTGCTGGTCTCTCGGATTGGCCACACGTGTATGCGCAGAGAAAGGGCAACGAAGCGAGCTGGTAATATCATCTTTATGACCGGAAGCGTCGGTAACAGAATAGTTGAAGTTCTCTTCGTGTGAGGTTTCATGTGCTGGTTTATCGGGACTAAGCATTAAAGGAGAACCATTGCGCCAGCGACCGCACATTTTTGCTGCAAGCCATTCCTCTAAAGAGGTCTCCAGCTTTAGTTGCTGCAATTGCTGCATCACCGCGGGATCGGTCGTCGGGTTTTTAAGAAAACGATTGAAAGCAGCGACATCCTGATGAATCACACGGAAGCCGTTATAACAGCCGTCTTTTGCAAAAATGCTTGCAGTGTCTTCACCTGTTGGTCCAGGTACGGTGAGGGCATCTTGTGGATAGCCAATAACGAAATTGTTGTTGGATTCAGCACTTGGTGTTCCTTCTGATGGCTTAAGCGACGGTTCAGAAATACCATCGGTATAGCCAAAGTGTATTTTCGCCGGGTCTTTATCTACAATAGACTGATACAACCGACCATTTTTTATTGCGGGTAATAATGGAATAAATTCCGTCAGACCGTTGGTTTTTGCTGCATCTAACACATATGCAATAAGTATCTCCAGATCTTCTTCCGTCAGGCTATAGATATGAACAATGCAATCAAGATTATTGGTTACCGCATCACCCTGACCATTCCACCAGTTTTGCGGATTGCTTTTATTGTTTTTGCCAGCGTTGTCTCCAAGTGATTGCTGCGAACCACCGGAAGCAGGGCCCTCCCGAAAAGTTACCGGAAATCGTTGCAGGTCTTGTTGCCTGATAATTGCAGGATCGAGCTTTGAAATACCGTTGAAGGTTAGGCCAATGTTGAGCATGGATACCGGTTTGTATACACCCCAATCTTCTGCAGACTGTACATGACTGTACAATGCTTTAAAAAAGGTCTGTTGTTGGCTAAGCTCAGTTGGTGTACTGCCAGGCGATTGCGTGCTGCCGGGCAGTTGAAAAAGCAGGTGGCAGGAATAAGGATGTGTATAGCCTTTTAAGATGAGCCCTTGCACATTCTTTCTCTCGGGGGCATTGCGTGTGGTTGTTTCCATAAATATAAAGTAAAGCGTAGGTACAGGTACCTACGCTACGATAAAGATGAAGAGTTGGATTACGGATACGGATTAATCAGCGTTGATTTGCTTCACCGTTAAATTATAGGCCTGATAAAAATTTGTCCAGTTCCCGGAAGTAGGAGCTGGTGTGAGATTCACGCTGTTAATGAAGTTTTGAAAATCCGTCAAAGTGTTGATCGGTGGCACCGGGTTGTAAGCAATTAGCGCAATGCCTTGTATTGCAGTTTTAATTCCTCCACCGGCATTCCAGAATGTTTCAAGGTACGGATTCATTGCAAGGTCGAAATCTGTCATCAGTAAAAGGCCCATATATCCGCTGGCTGGTGTGCCCGGTGTGGTGGCTGGATTAGGCACTAATGCGAGCGTTGCATAATGCACAATTTCTGCTGCATCCAGGCCTGCCTGTACACCTTGTGTAAAATTTGCGACAGCTTTTTCAGCTAGTTCTTGTGATACAGCATCTTGTTTGATCTGTACGTACATCGTTAACGGACTTGCCATTTTCTGTATTATGTTTTGATGGTGAGGTATCGAAGATAATATATCTGTTTTGACCCTGCAACGTGAAAAAAACATTCTTTCATTGGTTAAGAGACAGTAGACGATCTCATTAACTCTATGTATAACACGCCTGATGGGACTTGTGCCAATGGCATTTTTTCGCATCAAAATAATTTTTGTTAGCAAGAAATAAGGAGCCGACTACCTGTTAAAAAACGGAACAAGCACGTATAATTACCTAGCTTAAAAAACGGGAATTTTACCGTTGATAATTATTTATCACATATGTAGTTTAGCAGAAACCAACGACCAGCAATTATGAACAAGAAAATCGCTTTTAGATTGTTTTTTTTGTTTCTATGCACATCATTCATCACGCGCACAGATGCACAGGCATACAAGCACCCCGTTCCAATAAATTTTAACGCCGATGGTACGCTGGATACGCCGTTGCCAGACAGATTGACGAACGAAGATCTTTTGACGTTTTCCGTTCAAGGAACACAGGAAAATATCAATAAATATCAAAAAGAGGTTTCGGAACGAATTAAGAAAGCGCAGCAATATCTGGAGCTTTTACGTCATGATACCGCTAAAATGAAAATCCTGACGACGGTCTACGGAATAACAGAACTTGATACATCGAAAATGTTTCGCCCAACTCCATTTGACCAGGAAATGAAGTATTACTCCATAAAGTCAAATATGACTCAAGGCAAATACGATAGTAGTTTAAAACCTGGTGTTCCATTACCCGCTGCTAAAATTGATTTAGCTGAAGGGGTACAAAAAGTGACTATTACGCTTTCAAAAAGAGACCCTTTTAAGAAACTGGTGATAGATCGAATTAAGGCAACAAGAAATGATTTTAAGGGAATGCCCTCTAAGGATGACATTGATTTAATTGGGAACAAAATGGCTGCGTTTTCGACGGCAGCAAATACTTATACACAGACGATTTTGACGCAAATGAAAGAAAAAAAAGGATCAAAAAGTCTCAAACAAAGCCAATTTGGTACGTGGACGAATTTCGTCGATTCATTAAATGGGGTTGCTACAAACTTAATTGATAATGTTCGAAAAATAGTTGACCTAAGCGCTAATCAAAAGTGGCTTATGGAGTGGTTATGGTTCGCTTCTCAGGATAAAACAGGATTGCCATTACTGAATCCGCTCAACTTTACAGACCCTTCCTTAATTAAGGAACCGGACACATCGCTGCTGCTGACATTACGGGCTAAACTAGCCACACGCGACAATTTCATAAAAAATGCAGCACCGGGTAAACCTTCCGAGTTTGACGCAGCTGATAAAATAATTGATGATGCGGATTTGATGCGGAGCACTATTGCTTCCAAAGAAGCGGAATATAAGTCATGGGAAAAATCATCTGCGTATAATGATTCGTTAGTCCTTGCGTACGAACATGTCAATGTCATCCTAAATAAGGCGATTTTAATGATATCCGGAAAGGATACAATAAGATGGATGCGTCATCATGATATGTCTAATGAGGCAAATACGATGAACATTGTAGATCGTGACGAATACCTGGAGGATAGTTATGTGTCCATACTGGGACATAATCTGAAGGAAAATCAAAAAATGTCGGTCAACATTAGTTATGCACCCATTACATCTGATCAATCTCCACTCGCCGATCAATTTACCGGGAACAGCGCTATTGATGACCTTATTGCTCTTTTAACAAAAGGCATTGGTACCCAGGGGGGCGTTCGTAGTCAGAGGGCTGAAAAAAAGGCGACCTCCGATGACAAAGACAGTTTAAGAAAATATTTGGTTAAGTTGGGAGCTAATCTGGACACACTGCAGGATTTACAAGTTTGTCTAGCGTATGTTGGCCGACAGACAGTGCCTTACAAAGATATTGAAGAGCAAGCCGGTGAGCATTCAGCATATCACTCGGAAATAAAAATGACCAAAAAGGTAAAAGGGCCTAAGCAGGCAAGTTATGAAGTTGACGTTGTAGACACACAAAGTGGAGATGCAGCCGCTAAAGACAAAACGTCCTCTTCATCGTCAGATACTTTTACTTATCGGGTAAATAAAAAATATTGGTTGTTCCCTATGGCGGGCTTGGCATATAATGTTACCCATTTTGCGCACATAGATCCTAATTCGTCAGGCAACGGTCCTGGAACTGTTTCTACAGAAGATCCCGTCCATTTTGTTGCCGGTTTAAAATTCTATATCAATAAGACCGATATCCGGGACAATCGATTTATAACTGGCAAAGATGACAACGGTAAATGCCTTTTCTGGTCAAGGACAAGTATCGATGTCGCGGTTGATGTGAGCAAACCACTCAATAATATCTATACGGGAATTGGTTTTGACTTGATACCTGGATGCTGCATTAACGCAGGTGCTGTATGGAATAAGTATACATTTTACAGCTATGATAATGGTCAAAATACAGGAAGTCAGCAATTGTATCGATGCGGATTTTATGTAGGCGTATCAACTGACGTGACGTTGGTTGACCAAATTCTTAAACTGTTAAACCTTTAAAACTACTCGTCATGAAAATAAGAATATTGCGGTTGGCTATGTTACTAATATGTGTGATAGCATTCTTTTCTTGCAATAAGTATGCGGCGTACAGTGGGACAGGAAAAATAACAGGCTATATAAAAATGATCGATGAAACAACGTCATCGATACCTTCACCTTTAGGAGCAGTCACGGTATTTTTGCACAACAATAAAAGCAATGTAACCTCATCTTATGAATACGAGACGGTAACTGACGATGCGGGATACTTTTCCGTATCCAATTTAGATTCAAAAGCAAGTATGCGCGTGTTTGTCAGATTTACAAAAGATGGTGTGGAATACGCAAGTGACACAACAGTTACGGTGGAAAATGCAGGCCTGATTACAATGTATGTCCGGCCAAAGTATACGAATGGGTTAGTCCTTCATTTTTCAGATAGCACCGGCGGTTCATTTTCAAACGTTGCTTTTCGAATCTATACAAGCGGTATAGCGGCATCAATGGATTCATCTGCCTATGCGTTTATTAATACAAGATCCGATAGTGATGGTAACTACCGAGTGTTCAATCTGCAGCCGCAAATTTACTATATCGTAGCTAAAGACTCATTTGGAGCAAACCTGATCGGTGTAAACGACACAGTATTGATTACTTCAGATCAAGTAAGATTTAAAAATGTCCCACTCAAATAACCGGTGTATCAGTAGAACACACCAAAAACACGTTTGATATCGGTTGGAATGTTTAGGCTTTTAAGGCTCCGTTTTCGCCCAAATCACTAGCTTTACCGTTAACTTCGGTAAATACTTCCGGTGAATTTCCGGAAGTATAGAAAAGAAAAATGCGATGAAGAAAATAGGATTTTTATCGTTTGGGCATTGGGCCAATCATCCAGCGTATAAAACGCGTACGGCAAGTGATACGCTGCTCCAATCGATCGATTTGGCAGTGGCTGCTGAAGCAATAGGTTTGGACGGAGCTTATTTCCGTGTGCACCATTTTGCGGCGCAACTGGCTTCGCCGTTTCCTTTGTTGGCTGCAATAGGAGCGAAGACAAGCAAGATTGAAATAGGAACGGGTGTGATTGATATGCGCTATGAAAATCCGCTGTACATGGTGGAAGATGCAAGTGCTGCTGATCTGATTTCCCGCGGTCGATTGCAGTTGGGCATCAGCAGAGGTTCGCCAGAACAAGTGATTGACGGCTGGCGTTACTTCGGTTATGAACCTGAAGCTGGCGAGACGGATGCGGATATGGGTCGACGTAAAGCTCTTGAATTTTTGGACAAGTTGAATGGCATTGGATTTGCTGAACCCAATCCGAATCCTATGTTTCCGAATCCGCCGGGTTTGCTGCGTTTGGAACCGCATTCCGATGGATTAAGGGATCGTATTTGGTGGGGTGCTGCTTCTAATGCAACAGCAGTATGGGCTGCGGAACAAGGTATGTATCTGCAAAGTTCCACGCTGAAGTATGACGAAGGCGGCAAACCGTTTCATGTACAGCAGGCCGAGCAGATCAGGTTGTATAAAGAAGCCTGGAAAAAAGCGGGACATAAGCGCGAGCCGAGGGTCTCTGTAAGTCGGTCGATTTTTGCGTTGGTCAATGATCAGGATCGTCTTTACTTCGGTGGCGAGGCTGATCGTGTTGATCAGATTGGTTCGATTGAAAAGGGCAAGCGTGCTATTTTCGGAAGAAGTTATGCTGCGGAACCAGATCAATTAATTAAGGAGTTGGCGCAGGACGAAGCCATTCAAGAGGCGGATACACTTTTGCTGACAATCCCCAATACGCTGGGCGTCGATTATAATGTGCATGTATTGTCTTCTATTTTGGAGCATGTGGCTCCGGGATTAGGCTGGCGTTGATATAATTAGTACTATTAGAAAATGCGTTGAGTCGATCGGTTTCGCTCAACGCATTTTGTATTTTGAAAAACGAAAGAGAGCGGTGATAAATCGTTCCATTCCTATAACTACTTCAAAAGTCCTTCCCAACCATTAGAAAAGTACTTAACAACCACTTTCGAAGTGGTTACGATGCATTTCTTGAATACTTGCGAGGTATTTAAAAAGAGGTTGCTAACTATTAAACAGGTACCTGCGATGTACTTTTTGAGTGGTTGTGATGTACTTCAGAAATACCTGCAAACCCCTTAAAAGATAGTTGTGATGTATTTCATAAATACTTGCGAAGTACTAAAAATATACTTAACAGGCAGGCGTTTGTACGTAAATGCCTGATTCATAAAACACACCGTATCTAAGTCAGTTAGGGTTATCTGTTATTTATTTCTCCTGCACCCCCTTCAAAAGTCCCCGAGACGTACCAATTTAGTCCTTGTCGGGTACTAAAAAAGTAGTCATGGGGTATTAAAAAAGTCATCGTTGGGTATTAAAATAGTCCTCGTTGGGTACTAAAAAAGTAGTCGTCGGGTATTAAAAAAGTCATCGCTGGGTATTAAAAGGGTCCTTATCGGGTACTAAAGAAGTAGTCGTTGGGTACTAAATTAGTGATCGCAAGGTATTTCGGAAGTAGTCGCGGCCTTTTCGGCTCCGCTTGATGAGGCTTTTTATCCTGTCAAACGTCCAACTCGCTGTCAAATTCGTCCGTTTCAAGCATATAAGCCTTTAGCCACATTCAGGATCGAAATACCTTCGTATCTCAAACCACTAAATTTAGAGATATGAAAAGCAATACAATCAAACAAGCAATCTTTGGTGCTGTCGCATTGAGCGCATTTTTGTTTTCATCTTTTGCGATAGCACAAACGGGCACGAGCAGACAGCAATTGCAAGAACATGATCTTAGCGTACCGGGACGTGAAGTGGTGCAGTCTATTGTAACAATAGCAGAGGGCGGCAGTTTTCCGCGTCATAAACATCCGGGTGAAGAGATTATTTATGTGCTTCAGGGTGTACTCGAGTATCAGGTGGAAGGTCAACCAGCCACAACGCTCAAAGCTGGTGATGTTTTGTTTGTTCCTGCGGAAACAGTTCATTCGGTTAAGAATGTTGGCAAGGGTGATGCAAAGGAGCTCGCGACTTATGTAGTGAAGAAAGGTGTGCCGATGCTTACTTTGGATAAGTAATATTGGATACACAAAAAACGCTCCGTTCTGATTGGAACGGAGCGCTATCCATCTATATCAAATCCTTTATTGATGCAATGTCACGGTCCTCAACTCTGTTTCATGTCCTCTGCTTACGGATACATTCATGATCGTAGTATCGATGTAACCATTGGTGGAGTGGAAGAGTACATTGTACGTGCCTGTATTTAACCCGCGGATTTTAAAATAGCCATCGGCATTAGGGAAGGCCATAGCCGTATCTGTAGCATTGTAAGCTTGTATAACTGCCGCGGCATTCATCGGTAATACTTTACCTTCTATTTGCGCAGATTTGCGGTCGCAGAATGGTTTCAATACTGGCAGCAAGTAGTAATGACCGTTTTTCTCAATAATAGAACGGCCTAAGTCAAAATCAAGCCAGATGCCAATATGTGCCGGGTTGTCATCGTCGCGGTCTTCATCATGCAGGTTGGTATACACGTAGTTTTTGTTGTTGTCCCAATTGATTAGTGTGAGCGGGTATTGTGTTCCGTTTTTAATTATATAGCTGCCATCACCAATCTTAATTCTGATTTTTCTAACTGTACCTGTTGTAGAAGCTGTTGCAATTAATGTGTCCACGCCATTTCTCAGGTCCAGTAAATTGTAGACACCGGGGGTAAAATTCAGATTAATCCAGGTACCGAAACGATCGTGATCGCCATCATGCTGGTTATCATCGTCGCCGTCGTGGTCGTCATCGCCAAAATGATCATCGTTTTTATGTGAACTGGTATCTATTTTCGCGTCAATAGACACAATGTTGATATACACTGCATCAAACATGGCAGGTCCATCAGTCATATACACTGATAAATTGTTTGAACCAGCAGGCATGCTGTCGGAGGAGGAATCTTTTTTGCAGGAAGCTGCAATCATGCTACCGAATAAAAGGACAGCGGCCCAATAAATGATCCTTTTCATATGTTGCAGATTTTAAATCAAAGTTATTTAAAATCTATGCCTCGAAATGGCGGTCTGCCGTGCGTTTTAACACTGAGCGTCAGCCGTTTTTGACCTGACTATATAGTTATAAAACATATCAATATTTAAACTGGGTTTCTTGCTGAAATTGAATGAAAAATGGAGCCTTTGTTGCGGGATAAACAATTTGTCTGGATGGCGCTTCGCTTGTGGCGGTCGTCCGGAATTAACTAATGCATTGTGGATCTGCGGCCGCTAATCGATATTTATGAGGCGAGATTGTGTAGTCGCATTTCTACAGTTTTTCTTTCCTCAGGTTTTACTATAAAATTGCCCGCAACTGTGATAGCTCATGAATGATCATTGTCGATGAAACATCTGATGTATTTTCTTTTCGGTTGGGATTGTACCAGCATGTGTCGATATCGGCGCCGGAAGCACCTTTAATATCTGCTTCTAAACTATCGCCTATAAAAAGGGTTTGATGTTTTTCGAAACTGCTGCGTTTTAGAATTTCTCCGAAGAATCGGCGGTCTGGTTTTTCAAAACCGATATCATCAGAAACATACAGGTCTGAGAATAAATGAAATAAGTTAGCGAGTTTTAATCGCGCGGTCTGCATCGTCAAAAATCCATTGGAGGCCACATACAGCTTATACTTTGCGTTTAAGTATACAATTGTCTCTACCACTTCCGATTCAAGATGGCATTCATGGTGCAATTTATTTCTGTACAGATGTTCCATGTCTGCAGCATCGGCATCTATTTTCAGCAGATGAAAAAGTTGCTTGAATCTGTTGTCCACAACCTCCTGAATCGTTATCTCATTTGTTCTTTGCTTTGCCCAAAGTATATTGTCGATTCCAACAAATTCCGAAAAGATATGATCGTTGTATTCAAGATTGAAATCTGCGAATGATTTCTGAAATGCAGACTGGCTGCTTAATTTGAAGTTTAATAGTGTGTCGTCGACATCAAAGAAAATTGCCTGGTACATCATATGCTATGCTTATGTTTTGTTTGAGCTAGGTAAAAGGAACCGTAAGACACGTTGAACGTGCACTCTAAAATAGACCGTTTAAAGTTCAGGATTGAATGATAGTTCTGCTGGAAATGTATTGCAGTAATTTGCAGGCGCTTCAGTGAAATGCCGGCTGAATGGACGACATCGTAAAGTAGTAGCTGTAAAGAAGCGAGTGATTTTCCCAAATGCAAAACTACGGAAATAATAGGGAAGTGGTTTAAGGCTAATACAAACGCTCTTTTTTGTGAGCGGGATTAGTTTTTAAAATTTAAGGACTGAGGAAGCATCAGCAAGAATGGAATAGACTTTTCATAATCTAGCGCTTCGTAGTATAAGCCCAGTCTTGCAAGGTTTTTATAGTATTCGTTTACGTGAGTGTAATAGTATTGTTCCGACTGGATGTACCAAGCAGTTTCACCCAGCTTTTCTGCTAGAAACCATTTCTCAAGAAGGCGTGCAATACGTCCGTTACCATCGCTGAAAGGATGGATATTTACAAACTCCAGGTGAATGAATGCAGCATAATAGAAAGTTTCTTCGATTGATAATTCCTGTTTCAGGAGCTTCTCTATTTCTTTCCATAAAGCGACATAACACTCGTTCACTATGCTTAGTGGCGTTGCCTCGTACTGTATTCTCCCTGTTTTGTGTTCCATCACCAGCATTTCTGTTTTCCGGATAGCGCCTCGTTGGTTTTGGGTCAGCAAATGTGCAGAGATGAACTTATGAGCCTGCAGAAAGTTGTTTTGATTTAGTTGATTATCCTGGGCAAATAGATATGCGTTGTAAAGATCGTTTGGTTTTTCCGTTAGTTCGGGCAAGTACGCAACATTTAATATTTTGTGCTTTACGTAACTGTCTACTTCTAATTGCTCTCCTTCAATTTTTGATGATGACATAACCGAAACCGATGTATAGAAGGTGATGCTATGTGGCTCCAGTTTTATTTGCTCCAGAACAGAGAATTCCTTCTGAACATCTATGTCCAGCATAGATGTCCAGGTCTTGAAATAGTGCAGCGTTGTCGGTTGTTTCATCATTTTGAATATCGTTATAAAATACGGCTATATTCTGAGGTGCTCAATTAATATAGGAAATCGCATCCCTGGCTTAGTTTTTGACAGCTGACAATTTTATGCAAATCCGGAATAAATAAAACATCTGATGTTTCATTTCTTTTCTAATTGTATTCGGTACAACTGAATAGGTGTACTGTCAACTGTTCATTGTCAACTGTCAACTGATGTGTGGCTGCATTTCTACAATTTCCCAATTTCCGTTTTTCTATGTTTGTTATGTGTCGAGAAAAAGACATAGAATTTCTTTTTTATTTAACCCACATCTTTATGAACATTTTAAACGGAAAAGTAGCGCTGGTTACCGGCGCCACATCGGGTATTGGCAAATCAATCGCATTGCTGTATGCCGCAAACGGAGCCAAGGTCATGGTCTCTGGCAGAAATGAAAAAAGCGGACAGGAAGTAGTTCGCGAAATCCAAAGTAAAGGCGGTGACGCTGCTTTCTTTAAAGCAGATGTTTCGGATCCGGAACAATGTCGTGCGCTGATTCAAAGCGTTGTGTCTACGTTCGGTCGCATCGATATTGCTTGCAACAATGCCGGCGTATCTGGCGGACTCAGTCTGGTTGTTGACTATGAAGTGGCGTCCTGGAAAGATGTTTTAGACACCAATCTGAACAGCGTCTTCTATTGCATGAAGTATGAGCTGGATGCGATGGGTAAACAGAACGCGCCAGGCGTAATCATCAACATGTCTTCCGTACTTGGCCTTACCGGCGAAATGGGATTGTCTGCTTACGTAGCATCCAAACATGCCATTATCGGCCTCACAAAAAGTGCCGCGTTGGAAAACGCAACCAAAGGCATCCGTATCAATACGGTTTGTCCCGCCTATATTGAAACTCCCATCTTAGACGTCCTCTCTAGCGAACAACGCAAAGCAATTGAAAGCTTACAGCCGGTGATGCGCATCGGCAAACCAGAAGAAGTGGCAGAACTCGTTTTATGGTTATCTTCTGATAAAGCTTCATTCGTTACTGGCTCCCATTATTCCGTAGACGGCGGATACCTGGCCAGATAAACGCTGTTTTTATTGTGCTGCATTTTAGCAGCAGAAGTACACTGCCGCGTTTCTGCGCGGACGGTTGGTATTTGTTATGAGCGTTACTTGTTGTTGCACGTGCGAAGCAAATGATTTTTGCCGTGCAGCAGCGAGAACGACGCTCCATACATATGCCGTTTCAATTCATCTTCCCAAAACACAATTTTATGAACACCCACAAAGTGCCTTCTGCACAACAACCGGTTGCTATTATCGGTATGGCTTGTCGCTTTCCGGGAGCGAACAATTACGAAGAGTTTTGGCAAAATTTAATGGAAGGGCGATCTGGTATTTCTGAAATCCCGAAGGAGAGATGGGACTGGAAGCAATATCAGCACGACTTTCCGAAGAACGGTGCCACAGGAAAATGGGGAGGTTTTATTAAAGATGCAGATTGTTTTGACGCTTCGTTTTTTCAGCTTTCGGGTAAAGAAGCGGAGCTGATGGATCCGCAGCAGCGAATTATGCTGGAACTAGCCTGGTCTTGTATGGAGGATGCGGGGATACCTCCTTCCAGATTATCAGGTACGAATACCGGTGTTTTTACTGGCGTTTTCAATTTTGATTATAAAGAACTCGCAGAGCGGGGAAGCGCAATTGCTGCGCATTACGGCACGGGCACATCGACCGCTGTTGTCGCCAACCGACTGTCGTATTATTTCAATTTAAAAGGTCCCAGTGTCCCGATCGATACAGCATGTTCTAGTTCACTACAGGCAATACATATGGCTGCGCAATCCATACAGCTGGGCGAATGCGATCTGGCACTCGCGGGCGGAGTCAGTTTGTTGTTGACACCGGCCAAACATATTGCTTTCGCGAAAGCGGGGATGTTATCACCGACGGGAAGCTGCAAAAGTTTTGACGAAAGTGCGGATGGGTATATACGCGGTGAAGGTGCAGGATTGCTTTTATTAAAATCATTGGAGCAGGCAAAGGCTGATGGCGATATTATTTATGGTGTATTGCGCGGAAGTGCTGCTAACCACTGTGGCAGAACATATACGATCACCTATCCAAGCCCCACAGCACAAGCTGAGGTGATTGCAACGGCTGTAAAGCGCGCTGGTATTGAGCCACAATCGATCAGTTATATAGAAGCACATGGGACCGGCACGCCCAAAGGCGATCCAATTGAGTTTGAGGGATTGACGCAAGCAATGCAAAATCTAAATGTTGCCGTAGCAAATAGTTATTGCGGTGTTGGGTCGGTAAAAGCAAACATTGGACATCTGGAATCCGCTGCCGGTGTGGCTGGAATGATAAAGGTGCTGCTGGCAATGAAACATCGGCAACTGCCCGGTCTGTTACATTTTAGACAGCTTAATCATCGCATTACACTGAACGATACACCTTTTTATATCGTAGACAAACATCGTGATTGGACATCCATTCTGGATGAAAACGGTAAAGCTTATCCGCGAAGAGCTGGTGTGAGTTCATTTGGTTTCGGAGGGACAAATGCGCACGTTGTGCTGGAAGAGGCGCCAGTTAAGGATCGTAGGGTATCTGCAGAACAGCCGAGATATTTGATTTGTTTATCAGCAAAAAATAAAGAGGCACTTCAGGAAAACATCTCGGAATTAGTCGACTGGTTAGAAACTAGCGGACAGGGTGTCGATCTTGCGGATATTAGTTACACTTTGCTTTTTGGGCGCGATCATTTTCAGGTGCGCAAAGCTTTTGTAGTAAAGGATTTGAGTGATTTGCGGGCTGCATTGCGTGACGCTTCGACTCCGTTCAGCGTGGCAGGTCGATTATTGCAATTGGCAGAGCGATATATGGCTGGCCACAATGATGACTGGAATTCCTTATTTCCAGATGGCGCAAATCGTATATCGATGCCGACGTATTCTTTTCAGCGGACAAGATATTGGTTGCAGGAAGATAAAATGCCTAGTTATTTAACACGCCTTCCGGAAGAGGAGCATGATCGTTCGGACAAGCCACCTGTATGGGTTTTTGATGGCAACGAATGTTTTCTGAAAGATCATGTATTTAACGGGCAGAAGATATTGCCAGCTGTTGTTTATATGGAATTCGTACGTAGTCATGTTCAATATTTGTTACAGCAACAATTAAAGGAAGACGATATTATCTGCTTGAAGAATCAGGTTTGGATGGCCCCATTTATTGCCGACCGGGATGGTATCGCACTTCAAATTAGTTTGGAGCACAAAGAAAATGGTCATCTGTCTTACGAAGTTTTCTCAGAAGACGCGGTGCAGCGTAAAACAGTGCACAGTTGCGGAACTGCTTGTGTGATGAAGGTTGATGAAATGCCAGCCCATAAGGTCGGTCTGATTGCTGATGGCACACAGACATCGTTCGATGGTAAACAATTCTATGGCTTATTGCGTGACGCAGGATTTAATTATGGCCCCTCACACCAGATGATTAATCAATTGTTTGTAGACAAAGACAAGATTGTTGCCAGATTAAAAACTTCGGGTAGCGAAACAGAGACGGCTGCTTTTGTGTTGCATCCCGGTTATATGGATGCCGCGCTGCAGGCGACAATGGGATGGCTTGCGGAGGAAGCCGCAGAAGGCGCTGCAATTAAGATTCCCTTGCCGTTTACACTACAGGAATTAAAAGTCTTTTCTTCCTGTAAGAATGCAGCATGGATTATCGTGACGAAAAATAGCAAAGATCAGAGTGGTCAGACCGTAAACATTGACCTCTGCGACGCCTCAGGTAAAGTATGTGTACAACTGCTGGGATACTGTGGAAGAACTGTTGTCAATAAGGTTGCCGAGACTATCGGTATATCTGTCACTGAAGATGTACATCAGCTCGAGTCGTTCTGGATGGAAAAACAATCGCTGGATGATGAGGATTCCATTCAGTTTGAAAATCATGTCGCAATTCTATGCGGTGTATCAATGTCGTCTGGTGTTGACATTGATCATCGCTGGCAAAACATCAGATGTCACCTGTTTGAAACCGACGCAATTGATGTTGCCGGAATGTTTACAGATTATTGCTGGAAGATTTTAGAGTTTGTGCAGGAACTGTCCGCCACGACACGCGGAAAACTCCTGTTGCAGGTGGTAGTGGCTAATGATGGCGACGGCAGACTGCTGGCCGGTTTGACCGGCTTATTGCGGACCGTTTCAGCGGAATATACAAAATTTCATACGCAGATTGTTGAATGGTCTAAGGCGGAAACATCAGATCTTTTTGAAACGTTAATGGGTAATAAAGCACAGGCAGCAGATCGTCATGTTCGGTATGAGGACGGAAAGCGGTTGGTGAAAAGTTGGCAGTATGCGGAGGAAAAGACGATGGTACCGAATCCCTGGCGAACCAACGGTGTGTACCTCATTACAGGTGGTATCGGCGGTCTGGGGTTAGTTTTTACAGAAGAGATTTTCCGCAGAACGTCCCGGGCAACGATTATACTTGTCGGTCGTAGTCCATTGTCTCCGGAGCATGAAACTCAGCTGCGTGCGTTACAGACAAAAGGTAACATTGTCGTATACCGGCAGCTTGATGTTACCAGTGCGACTAAAGTACAAGAGACAATTGGCTGGATCAAAAGCAGTTTTGGTAATCTGCATGGTATATTACATGCGGCGGGTATTATCAATGATAATTACATCATCCGCAAAACACGGGATGAACTGGAGAAAGTACTGGCGCCTAAAGTGTCCGGTCTTATCAATCTGGATAATGCCAGCGCCGGCATGAATCTGGATCTTTTTGTCCTTTTCTCTTCTACAAGCGGCGCTTTAGGCAATATCGGCCAGTCAGATTACAGTGCGGCTAACTGTTTTATGGACGAATATGCCCGGTATCGAAATGGGCTTAGGGCGCAAGGTTTGCGTAGCGGAAAAGCGATTTCCATCAGTTGGCCCTTCTGGAAAGAAGGCGGTATGCGAATTTCAGATGCGGGGGTTGCAGCCTTGTATCGTTATTCCGGTATGGTGCCGCTCGAAACACAAAAAGGGATCCAAGCATTTTACAATCTGCTTCAGTCGTCGCAGGATCATGTTCTGGTCATGCAAGGCGATATAACCTTACTATCAAATAGACTTCAGTGTAACCTGGTGAAACGAACAGCGATTGCGTTAAATACTCATGAATCTTTAAACGAATCGAAAATGAACCACCAAGAAAATAAACAGGCACAAGAGTTAATACAGCAGCTGATATGCATGGCTGCCGATATTCTTAAATCGTCAGCCGCAGATATCGATCCCAAAGCGCCATTGGAAGAATATGGTTTTGACTCGATTCTGTATACAGAGTTTGCCGTTAATCTGAATGAAACATTCAAAACAGATATCGGCCCAACGTTGTTTTTTCAACAAAGTACCATCGCCGCTTTAGCCGATTATCTGAGAGCGGAATCTACAACTATTCCTGCGGCAGTTTCTTCCGTTTCTGTCAATCAATCTAGTGACGATAAGGACAAATTGCGGCAGTTGACAGCGGTGTTATGTGGTTATGCGGCCGAAATTCTGGAAGTTCCGGTTGCAGATATTGATCCCGCTGTTGGCATGGATGAATATAGTTTTGACTCTATCGGCTATACCAGTTTTACCATTAAAATGAATGATGCGTTCGGGCTACAATTGGCGCCGACACTGTTTTTCGAATACGCGACGCTGAAAGCTTTAGCGGAACATTTACTGGATCGCTGGCCCGCTTGCTTTGAGGGTGAATTATCAACGTACGACGGTCAAAGAGAATCAACGCAAGGGCCATTAAAGATGGGCGCGCCTTCAATTGTGGAAGCGCAAGGACCCGCGATGGCTGCAGATAAGGATTCCGCTGAAGCAGCGATTGCGATCATCGGGGTCAGTGGTAGTTTTGCGATGTCCGAAGACATTGAAGAATTGTGGAAGAATCTGATTGGCGAAAAAGATTGCATTACGGAGATTCCGGCTGATCGTTGGGATTGGGAAAGCCATTATGGTAATGCGGTATCGGAAAAAGGAAAAACCAACGTGAAATGGGGCGGATTCCTGAAAGATCTGAATGCATTTGACGCGTCGTTCTTCAATATTTCTCCGGGCGAAGCGGCTTATATAGATCCGCAGCAACGTTTGCTCTTAATGCACGTCTGGAAAGCTTTGGAGGATGCAGGTTATGCGCCACAGGATTTTTACGGCAGTAATACCGCGTTGTTTACGGGAATAACAAGTCATGAATATAGCGCCCGTGTATCGAGGATAAATGTAAAAACCGAAGGATATCATCAGGCGAGCATCATATCCTGTATTGGTCCGAATCGCGTAAGCTATTTTTTGAATCTCCACGGTACGAGTGAGCCGGTTGATACGGCTTGTTCCAGTGCTCTGGTTGCTATCCACCGGGCAGTACGGGAAATCAGATCGGGTGATAGTGAGCTGGCAATTGCAGGTGGTGTGACGGTATTGTCTTCGCTTCCGTCTTACATCAGTTTTGATAAAGCGGGCATGTTGTCAAAAACAGGCCGTAGCAGAACATTTTCCGATCAGGCAGACGGTTATGCACGTGGCGAAGGCATTGGGATTATTTTGTTGAAACGACTAGACGCTGCTGAACGGGACGGTGATCATATATATGGCGTGATCAAAGGTACGGGCGTGAATCATGGCGGCCGTGCCAATTCATTGCAGGCACCCAATATGCGCGCTCAGGCGGCTTTGCTAAAGACCGTCTACTCAAAAGCTGGTATTGATCCACGCACAGTGGGTTATGTAGAGGCGCATGGTACGGGTACTAAAATTGGTGATCCAATAGAGATCGATGCACTAAAGGCGGCTTTCAAAGAGTTGTACAGCGAGACAGGAAGCGAAGAGGTGAAATCGGTGCATTGCGGGATTGGTTCATTGAAAACAAATATTGGCCATTCGGAATATGCGGCTGGAATAGCGGGTGTGATTAAAGTATTGCTGCAAATAAAACATCAGACCTTAGTAAAAACCCTGCATTGTGAAACGATGAATCCATATAT
The DNA here is from genome assembly GCF_003236175.1 of Taibaiella soli. Taxonomy (GTDB): domain Bacteria; phylum Bacteroidota; class Bacteroidia; order Chitinophagales; family Chitinophagaceae; genus QKTW01. The sequence continues at coordinate 449,819 of NZ_QKTW01000022.1, forward strand.
CGATATTAAAAACAGTCCATTCTATATCGTACGGGAAACACAAGCCTGGCAGTCTTTACGGGATGCTCATGGAAAGGCCTTGCCGCGAAGAGCAGGTGTGAGCTCGTTTGGATTCGGTGGTGTTAATGCACATGTGATTCTCGAAGAGTATGTAGATAAAAGGCCTGTTATGGAAACATCTGATGATTGTTTAAAACTATTTGTGCTGTCTGCAAAGAAACCAGAACAACTGAAAGTACAGGTGCAGCAGTTATTAAAAGCGATCCGTTTAAATGTATTTACCAATAGTGATTTTGCCAGCATTGCCTATACTTTACAGGTAGGCCGGAATGCTATGGAGGAACGTTTATGCATTTTAGCGAAAGATTTTAAAGAGCTTGAAAACAGATTGGAACGATTCCTGATCAATGGTAAACAAGAAGATTGGACTTATATAGGGCAAGTCAAAAAGATAAAGCCAGGCAGTAATACCGCAAATACTACAGCAATCGGCGAGCAGATAGCCGAATGCATACGGACCGGCGATTATAAAAGTCTTGCGCAACTCTGGATTGAGGGGTATACTATAACCTGGAGCCAGTTGTATAAGAATGAAAACCCGCGCAGGTTGAGCCTGCCGACTTATCCATTTGCTAAAGAGGTTTTCAAATTGGATGCGGAATATACATTGACCGAAAAAGTGGCTGCACCTTTTTTACCACTAATGCGGGTGGCGGAGCCAGTGGTGGAAATGCCGCCGAATAGCGAAATTCAGCACATACTCGTTGCGAACATAGCACGTTTGCTGAACATGAAAGCAACACACATTTCGTTTGATGAAAGTCTGGAAGAATATGGTTTTGATTCGGTTTTGTACACGCAGTTTTCCATCGAGTTAAATGAACAATTTGGATTGGACCTGACACCAGCAGTGTTTTTCAGGTATCCAAACATTGGGCAGTTATCGGTTTATCTCGCAGATGAATATCCACTGGCATTTAACAGATCAAGGCAAGATTCTGCAACACAAGAGGTCGTGGAGAAGTCTGTTGTGAATATTGTGGAATCCGCCACATATCTGAATAGATTGATCGGCATATTAACAGGTAAAGTAGCGCAGATATTGAAGTTTAGCGAAGACTTGATTGATCCGGCAGCAGATCTGAATGAATATGGTCTGGATTCAATTATTGTTACACAACTTACCAGTGAATTGAATGAAGAATTTGGTTTTGAACTTACACCCAATATCATTTTCGGATGTCAGAATTTACAATCATTAGGTAGTTATATTCAGGAAAATTACCGCGATTTTTTTTCGCATGCGCCGTGTGATATGCCAATAGAGATTTCTAAAAATGAAGTTGCAGAAGAGTCTCAGCATCATCCGGCGCCGGCTGTCTTAGAGGAAAAGAAAAATAGCGAAGGCGTTGCCGTTATTGGACTCAGCATTCAGTTTCCCATGGCTAAGGACGCGAATCAATTTTGGGATAACCTGGTGAATGAAAAACACTGCATCTCAGAGATCCCTGCTGACCGTTGGGATTGGCGGGATTATCCGGAGCTCAAAGTGAAATGGGGTGGTTTTATGGATGATATGGCCTCTTTTGATCCACTTTTCTTCAAAATATCGCCTGCAGAAGCTTTGCAAATGGAGCCCCAGCAGCGTTTGTTGATGCAACATGCCTGGAAGGCGATTGAAGATGCCGGTTATAATCCGCACAGTTTATCAGGCACTAATACCGGAGTTTTTGCAGGTATTCTTTGTTATGAATACAGTAAATTATTGGCGAAGGCAAATGTTCCCATTGCCAGTCATTCGCTGATGGGGATGGTAGGGTCAATGGGACCGAATCGCATTAGTTACTTTCTGGATATTCACGGTCCGAGCGAAGCTATTGAAACAGCTTGTTCCAGCTCATTGGTTGCGATACACAGGGCGGCAGAAGCGATCGTATCCGGAACCTGTGATATGGCACTGGCTGGCGGTGTAAATACATTGCTGTCGCCGGATGTGTTTATGAGTTTACACGAAGCTGGCACATTAAGTCCGGATGGCGTTTGCAGACCATTCTCCGATCAGGCAAAAGGTTATGTACGCGGGGAAGGTGTCGGTGTTGTTTTCTTAAAACGTCTGGAGGATGCGGAACGCGATGGCGATCATATCTATGGCGTGATTCGCGGTACAGCCGAAAACCATGGCGGACGCGCCAATACACTTACTTCGCCAAATCCTAAAGCACAGGCTGCCTTATTAGAGACAGCTTATGTCAACGCTGGGGTCGACCCACGAAGGGTCGGCTATATCGAAACGCATGGTACCGGTACTGAATTGGGTGATCCAATAGAAGTGAATGCTTTGAAAAAGGCTTTTGGAAAATTGTACGACGATAAAGGTCTGATGTTTGCTGGTGAAAAGCATTGTGGCATCGGTTCTGTAAAATCAAATATCGGGCATCTGGAAGTGGCGGCTGGTATAGCTGGTGTTGCTAAAGTGCTATTGCAAATGAAACACAAAAAGCTGATTAAAAGTTTACATACAGAACGCTTAAATCCATATATCGACTTTAACGATGGGCCTTTCTTCGTCGTGAAAGAAACTGCCGAATGGAAAGCGATTCGCGATGAAGCTGGTAAGGAGTTACCTCGATGTGCTGGCGTTAGTTCGTTTGGATTTGGCGGGGTTAGTGCACACATCGTACTGGAAGAGTATGTTCCGAAAGTGAGCAAAGGAGCCAGCGAAGCGCCACGAAGCATTGTGGTTCTATCCGCAAAAAACAAAGAACTTTTACATGAATATGCTCAAAGTTTGCGTAGTGCCATAGAGAATAAACAAGTTGAAAATGAAGATCTGGCGAGCCTCGCGTATACCTTGCAAATAGGTAGAGAAGCAATGGAAGAACGATTTGCCGTGGTTGTTGATTCTTTACCACAATTATGGGCTGCACTGAATGAATTTATTTGCGGCGGCTCATTTAACAGAATTTGGTTTCAGGGAAATATTAAACAGAAAGCAGAAACAACAACAGTTAATGTTTCAGATCCTTTGGCAAAGATGGCTATGGAATGGATTACAGGCGGACGTGTAGATTGGATGGGCCTGTATGGAAAACAGAAGCCAGTGCGTATGAGTTTACCTACATATCCGTTTGAACGGAAAAAATACTGGCCGGCAGATGTTAAGCGAAGTGGTACCTCAGACACTGCACCGGATGTTGCGTTTGTTCCTGCGAATGAAGGAGATCTGAACACGCGTGCTATCGCGTTTTTCAAGAACACGATTTCACAATTGGTAAACATACCGGCACGGGAAATTCAAGAAACGGAGCTGCTGATTCATTATGGTGTCGATTCAATTGCGATCAGCAGACTGTTGGTGAAAATGAGAAGTGTGATGCCTAAGTTAACGAACAGTGTTGTGTTTGAACATCCTACTATCGCTGAACTTGTCGACTACCTGGTAAGAAATGAAAACACAGGCTTACAACAATTGTTGGGCGTTCAAACGGAGCGAAAAACAGATCATTATTTTTCTGGAAATAGTTTGCTCTTGTTGAATGATGCGTCCCAAGGGCGGCCAGTATTCTGGTTTCATCCAGGTGGCGGCAGTATAGATGGCTACCAATATTTTGCAGCAGTCAGTGAACGTCCGTTTTATGGTGTCGTGGCCGATCAATGGATCAGAGAAGGGAGAAATATTCAGGGCATTCCTGAAATGGCGGCAACGTATCTCCGCATGATTCAGTCGGTGCAGCCAGAAGGACCTTATGACCTTGGTGGATTTTCTCTGGGTGGTGCGCTGGCTTATGAAATAGCCCGTCAGCTGCAAGTACAGGGACAACGTGTTGCTACGATTACAATGATTGATTCGGTCTATGTGCCTGAAATGATGGGTAAGTTTTTACTGGATTACAAAACGATGCTCTTGCAAACAGTCAACCTGTTATTAATGACACAGACACCAGCAAGTAGCATCGGGCAGACTTCAGGACTCATTCACCGGAGTGAGTTAGACGTAAATCTTTCCGATAAAGCCTTCCTTGATCTGATTATGCAACAGGCGCGTCAACGCGGATTTACTTATCCAACTGCTTATGTGGAGGCAATCGTTGCAAAGGGTTTAAAAGTAAGGGATGCGTCAGGCTTTACCGATTATAAGGTATTGCCATTGATCGATCCGGCCGGTATTCACTGCACCTATTTTGTTAATGAGACACAGTCTTTTTATGGAGACCTGTCATCGTATTTCATCTTGAATGAAAAAGATAATGTGCTGATTGAACAAATAGTTTATTGGGATGCCTGGCGGAAACAGCTTGCTCATTTTGAAAAAATAGCAATCCCCGCAACAGACCATGTCACACTGATGAATGACCATAGTACGTTGAAGCTCGTTATTGATCATTGCAAAACGCAGTATGCCTTCAGTTTCCAGGTTTGAATACGCACACAAATAATTTCTTAAAATCAATCTTTTATCAATGAAAACACCCATCGCAAATTTACCTGCAACGTATCATGAGTTGCAGTGTTTCAGAGCCAACGATATATACCTTCCGGAAATGAACTGGGAGGAACTGGTTACAGATTTTTTTCCGGGTACGGTTCCGCAATTGGCACAAGGGCTTTCCAATACCACTTCCGCATTTTATGGTTTAATGCTTAAAGAAATCGGTGGCCGTTATGGTAATGAGATTATGGAAAGCATTTCCAAATCGACTGTATATGCTTTGGGAAGAAGAACAACCCGCAGACTTTTACTCCGTAAGCCAGAGCTGGAGCGTAATGCACATGGCCTCGCAAAAGTGGCTATGTCTGCAATCTTCAATGCTAGCCCGGAGTATAGTTTTGAAATTGCGCGGTATGACGAAGACCATGTAGCTATGCTCATGCGCGGTGTTGATCGTTACAATAAAATTGCCAGAGAACTCGGTATTCATGAATGGTTGTCTTCACCAATCGATGCTTTTGCGCAAGGGATCAACGATGAATTAGGCCTTTCATATAAGGTGACAATGGACGTATACGATCTTGATGAAGAAAGTAATTGCTTTTACAAACTCAGTTTTGGTCTATGAAAATATTTTTATTTCCCGGACAGGGGTCACAGATAAGAGGAATGGGCGGGGAGCTCTTTCCGAAATACCCGGAATTAGTAGCAGCAGCAAACGAGATCTTAGGCTATGACGTGGTAAGCTTATGTCTGCGTGATCCGGACAGGTGTCTGAATAAAACGCAATTTACACAGCCAGCTTTGTATGTGGTAAGCGCATTGTCGTATCTCGATAGAACGGCAACAGAATCGAAGCCTGATTATTTGCTAGGACACAGTTTTGGAGAGTATGTAGCATTGTTCGCAGCCGGTGCATTCTCCTTTGAAACTGGATTGAAGCTGGTCAGAAAGAGAGCGGAGCTAATGAGCAACAACAGCGGTGGTGGTAGTATGGCCGCGCTGTTGGGTATGAATATTGATCAGGTTAGTGCATTGCTGAAGGAGCATCGTTACGACAGTATTGATATTGCCAATCACAATTCCTACGAGCAGATTGTAATTACAGGTCCAACTGAAGACATCATTTCGGCCCAGCAGGTGTTTGAGGATAACGACATCAAGCTATACTTTCCGTTGAATGTTAGTGGCGCTTTTCATTCGAGGTATATGAAAGATGCTGCTGCAGAATTCGGAAGGTTTGCTGCGGGCTTTAAATTCAATCCACTGCAGATTCCGGTTATCGCTAACGTTACCGCCCGGCCTTACAAAAATCGGGAGATTCCCGAATTGCTCCAGCAACAGGTTATGGGGCAGGTAAGGTGGTATGAAAGTGTCAGTTATCTACTGAAAAAAGGCGTGACTGAATTTTATGAAATCGGTCCGGGTGACGTGCTGAAAAAAATGCAGGCCTATATTGAGAAACATCCGATGTTTATTGCCGAGGACGCAAAAGAAATACAACCTGCAGCGTCAAATACTTCCGTAAAGGATATAGCGGTCACCCCGGAATCACTTGGTTCGTCCGCTTTCAAAAAAGATTATGGTGTCCGGTATGCTTATGTAACCGGCGCAATGGTACATGGCATTGCCTCGCGGGAGTTGGTCGTAAAAATGGGTAAAGCTCGTCTGCTGGGTTATTTCGGAACCGGAGGTTTAAGGTTGCACGATATAGAAGCTGCGATTCTCGATATTAAAGAAAAGCTCGATCAAGGAGAACCATTTGGCATGAATTTGCTAAATGGTCCACGGCAGGTAGAAACCGTAGCGTTGTTTATGAAGCATGATATCCGGAATATTGAGGCCTCCGCTTATATGAATGTGACACCCGAATTAGTACTGCTGCGGATAAAAGGTATTCAAAAAAATGCCGACGGAAGTATTGTAACGCGAACACGTATCATGGCGAAACTATCTCGTCCTGAAGTCGCAACAGCGTTTTTAAGTCCTGCGCAGTCAGCGGTATTGAATCAGCTGTTGATGGCCGGGAAATTAACGGCGGAAGAAGTGGCATTGGCCGCATTTGTTCCTATGGCCGATGATATCTGCGTTGAATCAGATTCTGGTGGCCACACCGATGGTGGCGTGGCATTTACTTTGCTACCAAGTATCATGCGGCTTCGCGATGAACTGAAACAGCGTTATGGATACAAGAAAGACGTGAGAATCGGTGCAGCTGGTGGTATCGGCACGCCTGAGGCCGCTGCTGCAGCCTTTATTATGGGTGCCGATTTTATACTGACGGGTTCCATTAATCAATGTACTGCAGAATCCGGCATGAGTTCAATCGCAAAAGATATGCTACAGGAAATAGAAGTGCAGGACACGCAATACGCGCCAGCCGGGGACATGTTTGAGATCGGTGCGAGAGTACAGGTGGTGCGCAAAGGGACGTTCTTTCCGGGACGGGCGAATAAATTATACGAACTGTACCGTAATCATAATTCGCTGGAAGAAATTGATGCAGACACAAGGGCTCAAATACAGCAACGTTATTTTAAACGCTCTTTTGACGAGGTGTACGAGGATGTAAAAGCATATTATTCATCTGACGAAATTGCAGTAGCGGAAAAGAATCCAAAGCAAAAGATGGCCTATATATTCCGATGGTACTTCGGTTATTCAAATGCGCTTGCATTGAAAGGAAATGAAACAGGCAAACCCGATTTTCAGATTCATTGCGGACCTGCATTGGGTGCCTTTAATCGTTGGGTGAAAAATACGCCGCTCGAAAACTGGCAGAACAGGCACGTGGATGAGATCGCGGAAATCATGATGACAGAAACAGCGAAGTTGTTGACAGACAGATTTCGCTATTGGCAAACCAAAATACAATAACGGATGGCTATGTATCAAAATGAAATGCTGACTGCATCAAATACCGATCTGGATACATTGCTTGCAGATGTTACCGCCACGTTGCGGCATTGGATGAATGATCAGGCTGCAAGAACTAAAACACCGGCTGAACAACGCATGCCTGCAGGTTTGCTGGATCGTATCATGAAAATACAGCCGCTTTCGGTCGCCATACCTGAAGCGTATGGCGGCCGGGGTGGTCTGATTAAAGAATCAATGAGGTTGCTGGCTGCTACTTCGTACGAGTCTTTGGAGATGTCCATGATTTTTGGCATCAATATGTTTCTTTTTATGCAGCCGGTGGTAAAATATGCGGACGCAACTGTGAAAGCCGATATCTTCCGTCATTTTTTAAGGAGGAATCAAATGGGTGGTTTTATGCTCACAGAGCCTGATTTCGGAAGTGATGTGCTGAACCTTGCCACTTCATACACAGACGACGGGAACCGTTATCGGATTTCCGGCAGGAAACATTGGCAGGGACTTACGGGACATGCAACTTATTGGCTCGTCGCTGCGCGGAAAAAACATGCGTCCGGTGAACTGGTCCGCGATATTGATTTTTTTATAGCAGATGGAAATCAAAAGGAACAGCAGATTGAAGTGCTGAAATATTATGACAGCCTTGGCTTGTACATGTTGCCTTATGGTTTGAATAAGATTGAAGTATCGATTCCTAAAGAACAAAAATTACGGGGGACCTCAACAGGTATCACCATGATGTTGGATATTCTGCATAACAGTCGTCTGCAGTTTCCAGGGATGGCTATGGGCTTTATTGAACGGGTGCTGGATGAAGCGATTGCCTATTGTAGTAAACGTCAGATGGGTGGTGCGAGTTTGTTGGCGTACGATCAGGTACAATATCAGATTAGTCGCATTCAGGCTGCTTATACCATTTGCGCTGCCATGTGCGCCAAGACCTGTACGTTCGACAGTGCTGTCGGCGATGCCTCTGGATTGGGATTAGATGCCAACAGTATGAAAACAGTAGTGACGGATTTAATGCATGAATCTGCACAAACACTACTGCAATTGTCTGGCGCGAAAGGGTACAGGCTGAGCGAATATGCAGGCCGTGCGGTCATTGATAGTCGGCCGTTTCAGATCTTTGAAGGGCCAAACGATATGCTTTACAATCAAATTGCGGAAACAGTTTTACGAGGTATGAAAATAACGCGACAGAATAATCTGTTTAACTATTTGTCACAAACCTTGCAGTTTGCCGAGGCAGTAGATTTATTCCGGAATGAATTAAATCTGACAATAGACTTTACCATCGCACAACGTAAGAAGATAACGCTGGGCAGGATAATTGCCCGTGTGGTAACTGCGGTATATGTTTTGGAGCTCATGAATAAAGGTTACAATAGACGATTGATTGATGGTGCTATTGCTTTATTGCGCCAGGACGTGATTCAATTGCTTGGTAGTTTTCAATCGATGCACCAGACAAAAGTTGTAACCGAATATCGGGAGCAGGGTAGTTGGTTTGAATTCTAAGTTACGGATGAAATGAAAAAGCCGTCCAGTCGACGGCTTTTTTTATAAAAAGGTCCGGCGTTAAACGTCGCCGGGCTATGTTTTCAGCAGGTATACAATGAGCGCAAGGCTTATCAGGAAGATAAGTGCCGTAACAATTTTTATGAATAAGGTAGAGTGGTAGTAATTGTTTTGATCCAGCTGCTTTTTGGTAGTCATATATCTGATGTAGGAAAACAGGATCGTGAGTCCGCCCAATGCCACCAATAGTATTCCGATGGTATGTGAGTACCCCGTTTGTGGAACCGTTGCTCTAAGTCCCATGACCGTGGCGATCTGCCGGATAAATAAAGTGAACTTTACAACGATAAAGCCAAATCCCATAATGCCGATACTGGTGCGGATCCATGCCAGAAAAGTTCGTTCATTAGCCAGATGATCGCTGGCATTCGATTTGGGCTTTGCAATTTCTGTTTCCATAAAATACAGGTCGTTTATTAATGAAGGGTTACTCAAACATCGCGCCAGCAATCTTTAGACAAACTCATTTTCGGGCAATAAAACCCATTCTGTCGGGACATCCGCAGCTGTTTTTTTGTTTGTTGCCAGATGCGCGATATAGTCGGGTGCAATATTCAGCTCTTGAATAAACCATGTATTTTCTTCAATAGTAATCTCTTCTGCCACAGATATCGTTTTCAGTGGAATGCTTAATCCTTTCCCATCTGCTTTGATTACCGCTTCTTTGATCGTCCAGTGCCGGAAGAACTCGCGATAAACATCAGATGATTTTCTGATTGTGGCTAATTCATGATGGTCGAAGTAGTCTGTAAAATCATCGATGGCTATCGGTCTTACGAATTCAATATCGATGCCTGTTTTCTGCGAACTGATAACACAAAGAATATATTCGCCGGAATGAGAAATGTTGAAATCAAAAGGAATCGGCAACCAAGGTCTGTTGTAGGCTGAGTATTGTATCTGATGCAGCAGTTCTATGTTTAGTCCAAGATCCAGCAAACCTTTTGCCAGAAGAGCTTTGCCCCATAAATAGGCCTGCGCATCCTGCCAATGTTTATATCGGGAAGCCTTAGCAATCATATACTCAGGCAATCCGCGAGAGAGTCGTTCCAGTTGTGCCGGATGGAGTTGCATATGGTTGCGGGCGGCGAGGATTTTGAGCATGGGGTAAAGATAGTAAGAATGATCTAAGTCTCTGTTGAAGAGTATAGGCTACGCTATGCCAGGAACACAGGGATGATCGCAATGATGGTATATACGTCAATAGTTGAAAAAGTTTTATCTTAGCTGCTAAGACATTTATTTGCTAAGAGATGAATCAAGAGTTAATTACACAAGTGAGAAGGCTGAGTCAGCAATATGCTTATGCTTCTATTCAGATGCATGAAGCTGTGGCAAAGAGAGTTGGATTGCCGGGAACGGATCATAAATACCTGGGCTTTTTATTGCAAAATGGTCAGATGACTGCGGGTGAGCTCGCTACAATCAGCGGACTGACGACGGGTGCTGTTACCGGTCTGATAGACAGACTGGAACAGCGGAAGCTAGTAAAACGGCAGCCTGCTGCCGACGACCGGAGAAAGATTATGATTGTGCCGGACACGAAAAAAATCATGGCCATTCTGGAACCGTTGTACAAAGATTTCAGGAAAGAGTCGGAGGAATTATTGGCATCATTTTCTGAAAAGGAAATCAATGTCATTGAAACTTATTTCCAGAAAGCAGTGGCTATCATGAATAAGTCTGCTGAGCAGATTAAGAAAAAGCCGTCATCCAAAAAGAAAAGCAATGAAAAATAAGCAGCCCTATGTACTCAGTTTTAATGTGGTTGATCAACAGGCTTTGCCTTTAGTGGGCGGTAAGGGGGCTAATCTTGCAGCTTTGGCGCGCATGGAAGGTATTCGTGTGCCGGAAGGTTTTTGTGTGACGACTGCAGCTTATCAGGAAATAGTAGCGGGGCATCGGGCGTTGCCTTCCTTGCTGGAGCAGTTGGCGGAATTAAAAGCGGATGATACAAAAAATATCAACAAAATCAGTGCTGAGATTCGCTATGCGATTGAGCATATTTTGATTCCTGACGCAATAGCAACAACTATTGTTTCAGCGTTGAAAGAACATGGTGTGCAAAAAGCTTATGCTGTTCGGTCGAGCGCCACGGCAGAAGACTTGTCTACGGCCTCATTCGCGGGTCAGCAAGATAGTTATCTAAACATCATTGGCGCAGATGCAATTCTAAAACATATCAGCAAATGCTGGGCTTCATTATTTACGGAAAGAGCGGTAATCTATCGCATTCAAAATGGGTTTGATCATCGAAACGTATATCTCTCGGTGGTGGTGCAGCAAATGATTTTTTCGAGAGTATCTGGCATTTTATTTACTGCCGATCCGGTTACTGCTAATAGAAAGATCTCGTCTATTGATGCGGGGTTCGGGTTGGGTGAGGCATTGGTCGGTGGGTTGGTGAACGCTGATATTTATAAAGTGCGGGAAGGAATAATCACAGACAAAAGGATCTCGGAAAAGAAGATTGCAGTTTTTGGTTTGAAGGAAGGGGGGACCGGCGAAACCGTGATCGCTGATGAAATGCAGCGACAACAGGCATTAACTAATGAACAGATTTTAGAACTGGATAAAATTGGTAGAAAGATAGAAGTATATTTTGGTGCTCCGCAGGATATGGAATGGTGCCTGGCGGACGGTAATTTTTATATCGTGCAGAGTCGTCCTATTACTACTTTATTCCCGGTTCCGGATGTAGCAGATATGGAAAAGCATGTGTACGTTTCCGTGGGGCATCAGCAAATGATGACCGATGCCATGAAGCCTTTAGGTCTGTCGTTTTACGATTTAAATGCGGGCCGGGCAATGTTTACCGCGGGCGGACGTTTGTTTGTAGACGTTGCGAAAGAATTGTCCTCGGCTGCGGGCAGGAACATGATGGTGAATGTGCTTGGCAAATCCGATCCGTTAATAAAAGGCGCTTTCGAAACGATCATTGAACGTGATTTTATTCCATTGTTGCCTGATGAAAAAGAATCTGCAACACCGGGAGGAAACGCGACACCATCTTTGAAAGATTTCCAGGCGTTAAGCGATTATGATGCTTCTGTGGTAACCGAATTGATTGAGCGGGCGGAAGCTTCGCTGGCAAAATTGAAGGTGAACATTAAGACCGTGTCGGGAGGTGAGTTATTTGATTTTATTAAACAGGACATTCAGCAGTCGCGTGCTCAATTGCATGATCCCCGCAGCTTTGGTGTGATCATGACAGGCATGAATGCATCGCATTGGCTGAATGAAAAAATAGAAGAGTGGCTTGGAGAAAAGAATGTCGCTGACACGATTTCGCAATCGGTAGATCATAACCTTACTTCTGAAATGGGGCTTGCATTGATGGACGTTGCTGATGTTATTCGTCCTTATCCTGAAATAATCAACTATTTGCAACAGTCCAAAGATGATGGGTTTCTATTGCAACTAAAGCAGTTTAACGGAGGGGAAAATGTGTATGAAGCCTTTCAGGCATTCCTCGACAAGTATGGCATGCGTTGTGCCGGTGAGATCGATATAACGCGACCCCGGTGGTCGGAACAGCCGATCGCATTGGTTCCTGCAATACGCAATAATGTGAGGATGTTTGAAGCTGGTGCAGGAGTACGGAGATTTGAACAGGGGCGAACGGACGCAAAAAAAAGGGAGCAGGAAATACTCGCACGGTTAAGGCAATTACCCGACGGTGAGCAGAAAGCAACGGAAACAAAACGCATGATCGATCTGGTTCGCAATTTGAGCGGCTATCGTGAATATCCGAAATATGCGATTGTCAGTCGTTATGCTGTTTATAAACAGGCTTTACTGAACGAAGCCCTTAAGTTGACTCAGGCTGGAATTATCCGCGAACCGGAGGATATATTTTATCTCCGTTTCGATGAAGTGGCGGAAACTGTTCGCGCACAGCAACTGGATTACCAGATCATAGATCTGCGCAAGGATGAATACGAAGCCTTTACAAAGTTGAAGCCACCACGTGTCATGACGTCTGAAGGAGAAGTGATCAGCAGTGCCTATAAACGGGAAAATCTGCCGGAAAAGGCGTTAGTGGGTCTGGCTGTTTCTGCCGGATTGGTAGAAGGCCGGGCGCGGGTGATTTTGAAAATGGAAGATGCAGTGCTGGAAGAAGGGGATATTCTGGTTACATCATTCACAGACCCAAGCTGGACGCCGGTTTTTGTTTCTATTAAAGGTCTCGTGACAGAAGTAGGTGGATTGATGACACACGGTGCGGTTATTGCCCGGGAATATGGACTGCCGGCAGTGGTCGGTGTAGAAAATGCAACAAAGCTGATTAGGGACGGCCAACGGATTCGGGTACATGGAACAGATGGTTGGATTGAGCTACTCTAGAAACAATAGGTTTTTATAAAAGTATTGTCATAAAAAAACACCGGAAGTACCGGTGTTTTTTTCGCTATAATTCAGTCTGTCCGACTAGTTCTTTGCGGTTAATTTCCAGAAATTGTAAAGCGGATCATGCTGCTGTTGTCGTCATTCAATTTCAGGAAGTAATTACCTGAAGGGAGATTTTTAGACAGTTCAACCTGATGATTTAATGTGCCATTTGCAACAGAAACGGATTCCTGGTGAATAAGCTGTCCGATTGCGTTGTACACGGTCAGATTGATGGCGTGTGTCGCTTTGTTGGTCAGACTTCCTTTCAGGGTAAAGCCGCCGTTGTTTGGATTTGGGTACAAGCTAAGGGCATAGCGGTTATTACCAATAGTGCCTATTCCTGTAGTTACCGTTACAATAGTTGCGCTGCTGCTTGCAGTGTCGCCACATGCATCGGTGTTTTTTATCCAAACACTGATTTGATCATTGTTTAAGACGTCCGTTCCTGCAATTGCTGTATAAGTTGCCTGTGTTGCACCTGCAATATTTAGGCCATTTTTCAGCCATTGATATTGAGGGTTGGTACCGCCATTGGTCGGTGTTGCAGTGAATGTGATTTGCTGTCCGTCAGGGATGCTGGTGCCCGGATTTGCAGTAAAAGTTACTGTTGGTGCCACAACCGGATTTACTACCATAGTAATTGTATCGCTGGTTGCGCTGGCCGGACTTGCACAAGTTGCATTGCTGGTGAGTACGCAGCTTATAGTAAGACCGTTTGTCGGTGTATACTGATAAGAAGTGTCGGTAGCGCCGGAAACTGGTGTTCCATTCATCATCCATTGGTAGTTTGGCGTACTGCCGCCGTTGGTTGGTGTTACTGTATAAGTTACCTGTGTACCGAAACAAATATTATTCTGTGAAGCCACAATGCTCGCCGCCGGTGTCAGGATCGGATTTACGGTCATGATCTTAGTATTGCTCGTAGCATGCGGCGTGCTGACACAGCCGTAGTTGCTGGTGAGTATACATCTTACGGTGTCATTGTTTGCCGGTGTATAATTGTAGGTCGCATTGGTTGCGCCAGACATGGTGGTGCCGTTTACCGTCCATTGATAAGTTGGTGCTGTTCCTCCGAAAGTTGGCGTAGTGGTAAAAGCAACCTGTGTGCCGGCACACATCGTATCTCGTGATGAAACAATATTTAGCAATGGAGTGACAGAGGTGTTGACAACCATGGAAACGCTGTCGCTCGTGATTGTTGCAGGAGCTGCGTTTACAGCACTGCTGGTGAGTACGCAACGCACCACATCTCCATTTACCGGAGTGTAACTGTAAGTTGCGCTGGTTGCACCTGTGATATTAGCGCCGTTCACAGTCCATTGATAACCCGGTGTGGTACCGCCGAAGCTGGTGTTAGCAGTATATGTTACGGTATTGCCCGAGCAAAGGTTGTTTTGAGATGCGGCGATGCTAATGGCCGGGGACAACGGAACCAGAAATGTGCGGACTCTGTTGTTGTTCTGGTCGGCAACGTAGAAATTGCCCGCTGCATCCACCGCTACGCCATAAGGTGCATTTAAGGAAGCTGCTTTAGGAAGACCGCCATCGCCGCTAAATCCTGCTGTGCCATTTCCTGCAATCGTGTATATTTTTCCAGTGATTGCATCGATTTTACGAACGCGGTTATTGTCGACATCCGCAATGTAAAGATTGTTGTTGATGTCTACAGCAAGACCTCTTGGGTGTTTTATTTGTGCTGCCGTCGCGAGCGAGCTATCACCGCTGAAGCCACCGGTGCCTGTACCTGCAATTGTAGTAATGATGCCGCTTGCACGGGAGACTTTACGGATTTTGTGATTGCCGTAATCCGCGATGTAGATATTCCCTGCGGTGTCTACTGCTACACCTGAAGGCGTGTTCAGTTTTGCGCTGGTAGCTGGCCCGCCGTCTCCTGTCAGTCCGCCGATACCGCCGGTTCCTGCTACGGTGCCGATGATGCCGGTGCTGAGGTCAACCTGGCGGATCACCTGGTTGCTGCCATCTGCGATATAGAGAAAATTGCCGAGTATGGCCACGCTGTTCGGATTGTACAAATTGGCCGCTGTTGCCTGTCCGCCATCGCCGGTAAAACCAGTGCCTCCGGTTCCTGCGATGGTAGAGATATTGCCGGTTACAGCGTCTACTTTGCGTATTTTATGATTGTTCCAATCAGCTATGTAAGTGTTGCCGTTTGCATCGACGGCTGTTCCGCCCATAAGGTTGAGTTGTGCAGCTACAGCCAGCCCGCCGTCGCCACTGGCACCTTGTACGCCAGTACCCGCAAAGCCGTCGATGATGTTTGTGCTGTGCGTTGCTTTTCTCACTTTTTTATTTCCCTGGTCGCTGATGTAGACATTTCCGGCTCCGTCAGTAGACACACCTACCGGACCGCTCAATTGAGAATTTACCGGGAGCCCGCCGTCGCCGCCATAGGAATAATTGCCATTTCCTGCAAGTGTGGTAATAATGCCGGAACTGCCATCAATGACACGCACTCTGTTGCCGCCATATTCTGCTATATACATACTGCCTGAAGCTGTGCGCGTCAGACCGCGCGGAGAATTTACCTGCGCAAGCGAAGCGAGACCGCCGTCGCCGGTACTCAGTGCGGTGCCGGTACCGGATATGGTAGTAATAATGCCTGTTGTACCGTCTATTTTCCGGATTTTATGATTGTTGTTATCAGCGATATATACGTTGTTATTGGCATCCACCACTACGCCCATAGGGTTGACCTGCGCCAATGTTGCAGCTGCGCCGTCACCCGCTGAACCATTAGTGCCAATACCCGCTATTGTACTTATATTGCCCGTAACTACATCTACTCTGCGGATTTTATAATTGCCGTTGTCAGCGATGTATACGTTGCCTGCAATATCTACTGAGATAGATCTTGGTGTATTTAATTTTGCAAGTGTTGCAGCAGCACCGTCGCCGGTATTACCGCTGGTGCCGACGCCTGCAATAGTTGTAATAATGCCGGTGCTGACCGTAATTTTACGTATTCTGTAGCCGCTTGCTTCTGCAATGTAAATATTGCCTGCTGTATCCAGCGCCACACCGGCAGGGCTTTTTAGCTGTGCCGTATTTGCGGGAATGTTGTCGTTGTTGTAGCCACTTGTTCCGGTACCTGCAACAGAAGTAATAATACCAGTCACGGCGTCAATTCTACGGACGCGGTAATTGTAATAATCGGCGACATATATATTGCCTGCAGGATCGATGGTGATACCATTGGGGCCGTTTAACTGCGCGTTTTGGGCGAGTCCGCCATCACCGTTATAGCCAGGAGTGCCGGTTCCCGCGATGACAGTTGCAATACCAGCCGGTGTTATTTTTCGGATTATACTATTACCGCCGTCAGTAACGTAGGCGTTACCTGCTGCATCAACAGCGACCGCATTTGGGCTGGTCACAGAGATGTTGGCTGCATTACCGGCACCGAGACCACCGGCAAAAGTAGAAATGTTTTGTGCGGACACCAGCAGAGGGGTAAATAGGGTGCTGAGCGCAATGAAAGGAAGTAGATAACGTTTCTTCATCTAAACAATTTTTTAGGTTCTGATAGAATTTTTCAAGCTACGCATACTGTCATTGGTTTTATTCTGAATTTATGGAATGTGTATTCAAAGAATCTTGAGATTCGTTGGGCTGAAAGCTTAAAGCCGACGCTGAATGCTTTCTTGTGTTTTCCTTTGCGTTCTTGCTCATTATGCGCTTTCGCGGGAGGCCTTTTACATTATAATATGGTCAAAAAAAGGTTGTCCCAAATTTTGAGACAACCTGCATTCGAAGAATTAAATCTGTTTCTAATTTCCGACAACCGTGAATCTAATCACCGCGCTGTTTCCATCATTCAACTTCAGGAAGTAATTGCCTGGAGGTAATTGTTTTGACAAAGCAGTGCTGTGTTCCAGTATCCCATTCGTTACAGAAAATGTTTCCCGGTGCATGATCTGCCCGATTGTGTTATAAACTTCCAGTTTCACTTCGTGCATTGACTTGTCTGGAAGTAAACCTTTAATCGTGAAATTACCACTGTTTGGGTTCGGATAAAGACTCAGCGGGTATCGACTGTTGCCAATCTCATTAATTCCGGTCACTACAGTGATAATCATTTCGCCGCTAACGGCAGTGTCACCGCAGATATCGGTGTTTTCGACCCAGATGCTGATTTTATCATTGTTCAGAACATCTGTACCAATGAGTGCAAAGTAAGTAGCGGCCGTTGCACCCGTGATGTTCGTACCATTTTTTCGCCATTGGTAATGCGGATTAGCGCCGCCATTGGTGAGCGTTGTGCTGAAAGTGATTTGGTCTGTACTTACGCTTGACGAGATCGTTACCGACGGTGATACTTTTGGATTTACAATCATAGCCGTGTCATTGCTGGTAACTGTGGTTGTGGTAGTGCAGTTTGCGTTACTTGTGAGTATGCAGGCTACTGTGTCATTATCGGCAGGCATGTAACTATACGTTGCAATGTTTGTGCTGGAAACGATGGTGCCGTTTATTAACCATTGATAAATTGGAATGGTGCCGGCGTTGGCAGCCGTTGCTGTAAAGGTTACCGAAGTGCCCGCACAAATGTTATTCAGCGAAGGCATAATGCTTACGTCTGGCGTGACCATCGGATTTACCGTCATAATAGCATCGTTGCTTGTTACTATCGCAGGATTCGGACAACTGATATTATCGCTGTAAAGGATGCATCTTACCGTGTCATTGTTAGCTGGTACGTAGTTGTAGGTTGCATTGGTCGCGCCGGAAACTGCATTGCCGTTTACCGTCCATTGATAAGCTGGAATAGCGCCGCCGTTTGTTTGTACTGCGGTATAGGTTACCTGAGCGCCTGTACAGATATTGTTCTGTGAAGGTGTAACATTCACCACCGGTGTGATCAGAGGATTAACCGTCATAATGTACTGATTGCTGCTCACCGGCGTTGGGCTATAGCAGGTCTCCATACAGGTCATCACGCATTTTACCGAGTCATGATTGAGTGGTGTGTAACTGTATACTGTATCAGTAGCACCCGGAACAGCGTTGCCATTTACGTACCATTGATAGGTAGGATTGCTGCCCTGGTCCGACGGTACCGCATGATATGTTGCCGTAGTGCCCGCACAAATCGCCGTCGCCGGAATGGCAATGCCTATATGAGGTATGGTTATCGGATTGACTGTCATGAGTACTTCATTGCTCATTACTGGTACCGTATCTGCACAATTTGCATTGCTGATCAGTGTACATTTTACGGTGTCATGATTGACTGGTGTGTAACTGTATGTTGTATCTGTTGCACCCGAAATGAGCGTGCCGTTTACGAACCATTGATAAACCGGAGTAGTACCTCCGTTGGTCGCGGTTGGTGTAAATGTTATTTGGGTGCCCGTGCAGCTGTTATTGGTAGAGGCCGTGATGTTTACAGTAGCGAAGACCGTCTGATTTACCGTCATTGCGGATTTGCTGCTTTTTGCGGTATCGGTACTCAAACAACTGGCATTGCTGATGACAATGCATTGAATGGTATCATTGTTGGCAGGTGTGTAGGCGTAAGTAGAATCCGTTGCGCCGGCAACGATGGTTCCGTTTACCGACCATTTGTAAGATGGAGTGGTACCTCCGTTTGTTGCGGTAGCAGTATAGGTTACCGGAGCGCCGATACAGACACTGTTTTGCGAAGGTGCGATAATTACGGTCGGTGTTACAATCGGATTTACAGCCATTGTGACGTCGTTGCTGACAGCAGTTGATACCGTAACACAGGTGGCATTAGAAGTGAGAAAACATTTTACTGTGTCATTATTCGCAGGCTGATAATTGTAGGTTGCATCTGTAGCGCCCGGAATAACGTTTCCGTTGATTTTCCATTGGTAGGCAGGCGTGGTCCCTCCGGCAGTGGGCACTGCAGTGAGCGTTACAGCGCTGCCCGAACAAATATTATTTTGCGAAGCAGTGATATTGATAGCAGGGGTCGCAGAAGAAACAGTCGTCATACCGATAGTATTGCTGATAACGGTAGCTGGTGTGGCATTGGATGCACTGCTGATCAGTTTGCAACGTACGGAGTCTCCATTGGCCGGCACGTAGCTGTAGGTGGCGCTGGTTGCTCCCGGTACGTTCGTACCGTTTACAATCCATTGGTAGGATGGGTTAGTACCGCCAACAACTGGGGTGGCAGTATAGTTGACAGTCGTTCCGGCACACAAATTATTTATAGATGCGCTTATGCGTACCGATGGTGCCAAAGGAACGGTGAATGTACGCACCCTGCGTACCCCGAAATCGCCTACGTACAAATGCCCTGCAGCATCGACTGCAATGCAGTTTGGTGACCAATAAGAGGCCGAGATTGCTGGTCCGCCATCAACTGGATACGCGTTGTTGCCGGTGCCTGAAATGGTGCTGATGTTTCCTGTAACTGCGTCAATTCTGCGGATTCTGTAGTTGTCTTCATCCACGATATACATGTTCCCATTTATGTCAAATGCTATGTCTGTCGGATAATGGAATTTTGCTGCGGTAGACGGACCACCGTCGCCCTGGAACCCCTGGGAACCACCGGCAAATGTGGTGATAATGCCTGTCGTAATTGTTATTTTCCGGATTCTGTTATCATACATGTCTACTATGTAGATATTGCCGGCAGTGTCTGTTGCCAGATTTTTCGGAGTATAAAGTGTGGCTGCCGTTGCCAGGCCACCATCACCAGTTGTCCCCGACGAGCCGCTGATTCCTGCTATTGTATTGATGATTCCCGTATTAAGCATTATCTGGCGTATCGTACTGCCGTCTGTTAAATATAGAATGCTTTTATCCGGACTCATGGCAAGTCCGGAAAGACCACTCAGTTTGGCGTTGACCGCTGGTCCGCCATCCCCGCTATAGCCGGATACGCCAGTTCCGGCAAATGTGGTAACTGTTCCTGCCGTATCTATTTTGCGGATTTTATAGTCGCTCGCATCGGCAATGTAGACGTTGCCGTATGTATCGGTAGCTGTACCAACTATGTTGCTGAATTGCGCAGCTGTTGCCGGTCCGCCGTCTCCTGAACTTCCCTGTATGCCGTTGCCTGCAATAGTAGAGATGATGTTTGTTGCTGCATCAACTTTTCTTAGTCTGTAAGCATCGCTGATATATACATTTCCCGCGGCATCTACATTTACTGCCGATGGGCTGTATGTATTCAGTACAGAATTGTTTGCCGGATCTCCGTCGCCGCCGTACGTGGTGCTGCCGTTGCCCATTACATTAGTGATGATGCCAGTAGTTGCATTTACCATACGGACTCTGTTGCTTCCGTTGTCCGATATATAAAGATTTCCGGCAGCATCTGCTGTTATACCTCGTGGGTCGTTTAGCTGTGCACTTAGCGCGGGACCTCCGTCGCCTGAACCGGGCGCTGTCATGAGTCCGTTGCCGGCAACTGTAGTAATGATGCCTGTGCCCGCATCGATTTTTCGGATTTTTCGGGTGGCATAGTCGCAGACGTAAATATTATTGTTCGCATCCCGCGCTAACCCCGATGGACTGGTCAATTGCGCAGCCGTGGCCAAACCGCTGTCGCCGGCAGATCCGGAGGTTCCGTTGCCTGCAAAGGTGTTAATAATGCCCGAGGCAAGATTAATGACGCGAATTCTGTGATTGTTCCATTCTCCGAAGTAAAGATTTCCTGCTGTATCTAAAAGCAGCATTTCAGGATTCTTGATCATTGCCGTATCTGCCTGGCCGCCATCGCCGCTAAAGCCGCCAGTGCCATATTCGTTACCGACCATGACTGTTAGTATATGGTTGCTTGCAGTGACTTTACATATTCTGTTGCCGCCATATTCCGAGATATACAAATTGCCTAAAGCATCTACCGCAACGCCCCTCGGACTTGTAAGGTCAACATTAGTCGCAGTGCCTCCTCCCTGAGAGTTCCCATTGCCCGGCCCCCATCCGGCATACCTTGTAATGATTCCGGTTACGGCATCTACTCTTCGTATCAGGTCGTTACCATTATCGGCTATAAATACGTTTCCTGATGCGTCTACCGCGAGGCCCCAGGGGTGATTTAACTGGGCAGCGGTGGCTGGTCCGTTGTCGCCGGCCGCTCCCGGTATTCCGGTACCTGCAATTACGGTAGCAACGCCGGTTGCCGTTAGTTTGCGCACAACATTATCGGTGTAGTCGCTTACATAAATATTGCCTGCTGCATCTCTGGCAATGCCGATGGGCCCTCCCATGCCGATATTAGTGCCCGTGCCTGTAGCGGCTGCAATACCGCCTGCAAATGTGGTGATGGTTTGACCTTGTACCGTCCCCGGGGTACATAGAGTCCCGAATGCCGCAAGCGACATCAGTAGTAGTTTTTTCATTTTGATAAAGGATCTAATTTTTTAAAAGGGCGCCTCTCTCCAAACACCCAGTGCTCTAAATCCATGTCAAGTATACTAATTCTCTTGAGATCTGAACGTATCGACGGAAAAATTCAAACCAATTTGATAGATACACGATCGTGCGGTAGCGTGTGTTATTTAAACAATCGGGTTGCGCAGCGAATGAGTCTTCTCCGGGAGGTTTGCAGGATTAACGCCGCTGATTTCACGAAGCCGTTTTCTTATGTAGCCACTGTTTGATTTTTGATTAACGGTTAAATGCTGGTTCGATAAACGGTTAAACATCCAGTAATAAATTATGAAGGATATTTTAATATCATAAAAATATTTATAACTTCATATTGCACTGCAATCATAATTAAAGTGTTACTGAGTTATGGCATCAATGAATGAGTAACCCCGCCAGGTCGATACTTAGTTTCGTGTTTTTTTAAGATGCACTGTTATTATTCCGGTTGATCTTTTTTGCTCATTTAAGAACTGATTTCATGAAGTATTATCTGATACCGATTCTTAGTTCATCAATTGTTCTCTTCACGGCCTGCAGCGAAAAGAAAGGTCCGGCTCAGATAGTTCCCGAGGTGAACGTTGTCGTAGCCGCTCAGCGAACTGTTCCCGTTTACGCAGAATACGTCGGACAAACATATGGTCAGTCCGACATCGAAATACGTTCCAGAGTAGATGGCTGGGTGGAGAGTCTCCATTTCAAGGAAGGGTCTCCTGTAACCAAAGGGCAGTTATTATATGTGATCCAGGACGATGAGCTGAGGGACAAAGAGCAGGCTGCGCAGGCACAATTGGCGCAGGCAAATGTTTTGATGGTAAAGGCAAAGTCCGATCTGGACCGCGTAAAACCGCTGACTGCCATGAATGCGTTAAGCCAGCGCGATCTGGATGCGGCACAAGCCACTTATGATGCGCAGGTAGAGGCAGTAAGAGCTGCGAAAGCTGCACTGAGCAATTCGCGTACACAGTTAAGCTATACAAGAATCATGGCGCCGATCAGTGGTAACATCGGTGCTTCTACCGTACAGCCCGGCGACTATGTGAAAAGCATCGGACTGCAAGTGCTCAATACAATTTCTTCCGTTGGTGAAATGCGCGTGCGTTTTGCAATTACGGAGAATGACTATTTAAAATTCAGCAAAACGAAAACCAAGGAGGAATTGCAAAATCTTGAAGTTGAATTTGTACTCAACGATGGCTCGGTATTTCCGGAAACGGGAAGACTTGATTTCGCTAATCGTGAAATTGATCCGGCCACGGGTTCCTTACTGGTACAGGCTTTGGTCGATAATAAATCACATCTGCTTCGTCCCGGTCAATATGTGAAAGTCCGCTTTAAATCTTCTGAAATGCAGGATGCGGTGCTGGTGCCGCAACAAGCCATCAACCAGATGCAAAACGTGTACATGGCTTATGTAGTGAACGACAGCAACAAAGTAAATCCGCGACCCGTTACAACAGGCCCGAGAGTGGGCAGTGACTGGGTCATTACTGGAGGCCTGAAAGCGGGTGAAAGAGTGGCGCTGGTTGGTAATGCCGTAGTGAAACCCGGTATGGTGATTAAGCCTGTGACAGCGCAGCCTTCAAAATAGTGGCGTTTCGGCGAAATGATGATAAGGTACATTAACCTCATTCAAACACATCTATGAGCGAATTTTTTATAAGGCGGCCCATTTTTGCGATGGTATTATCTATTCTGATGATAATACTGGGCTGGATTGCTCTCAAGGGTATTCCAATCTCGCAATATCCGGAGATCACGCCACCGATGATTCAGATCAATGCCTCTTATACCGGCGCCAACGCCGTAAATATGGAGCAGACTGTTGCTACGCCTATCGAACAACAGGTGAATGGCGTGGAGAAAATGATTTATATGCGGTCGGTAAATGCAAACGATGGCACCACACGTCTGGAAGTTTCGTTTGACGTCGGCACCAATCTCGACAACGCCAACATGCTCACGCAAAACCGCGTGGCGCAGGCGTCTCCGTTTCTGCCTCCGGAAGTAACCTCTTTGGGTGTGACAACGAAAAAATCGCTGACATTCCCATTGATGCTCGTGTCTATTTCTTCACCAAACAATACCTACGATTCCAAATTCATCAACAACTATGCGTTCATCAATATTGTAGACGAATTGAAACGGCTCAATGGTGTCGGTGATGTGTTCGTTTTTGGTGGGTCGGAATACGCGATGCGCGTTTGGGTGAAACCAGATCTGCTTTCGAAATTTGATCTCACCGTGCAAGATGTCATCAACGCATTGAAAGCGCAAAACGTGATCAAGCCAGGTGGTAGTTTTGGTGGCGAACCTGCGATAAAAGGAACGCAAAATACGTATACAGCCATTCTGCAATCGCGTCTCGTAACGGAACAGCAATTCGGTAATATTATTTTGAAATCCAGTGCTGGCGGTGCTTTGGTGCACATAAGTGATGTGGCCCGCATTGAGCTGGGAACAGAAAACTATACGATGAGCAGCCGCATTAATGGTTCTGCAGCGTCTACGATTGCTGTTTACCAGATTCCTGGTTCTAATGCCCTCGGTGTTGCAGAATCTGTTCGTAAAAAAATGGCGGAACTACAACAACGTTTTCCTCCGGATATTAAAATGGATTTCGCGCTTGATACTACCTCTGCGGTAACAGCCGGTATCGATGAGATCATGCACACCTTGTTTGAAGCGGTGGTACTTGTAATTCTCGTGGTATTTATTTTCCTGCAGGACTGGCGCGCCACTTTAATTCCATTGCTCACGGTGCCGGTGTCATTGATCGGTACCTTCATGGTCTTTCCGTTGTTAGGATTTTCGGTGAATGTGCTTTCTTTACTTGGTCTCGTACTGGCCATCGGACTTGTGGTGGATGACGCTATTGTAGTGGTGGAAGCGGTGATGCACCATATCGAACATGGTCTTTCGCCGAAAGATGCTACATCCAAAGCAATGAAGGAAGTGGGCGGACCCGTTGTCGCGATTGCCGTGATTCTTTCCGCGGTATTTGTTCCCGTCGCGTTTACCGGAGGCATTACCGGTCGTTTGTATCAGCAGTTTGCCATTACAATTGCCATCTCCGTTTGTTTCTCGGCGTTCAATGCCTTGACGCTGAGTCCGGCACTGGCTGCACTGCTGCTCAAGCCTAAGAAAGAATCAAAAGGCTTGCTTGCAAGATTCTTCGCATGGTTCAACCGCGGGTTTGACAAATTCACCAACAAATATGTAAAGGTTGCGGGTTTCTTCACACGCAAGCTGCTGATCTCAGTGATCATTCTGGGTGGCATATTAGTTGTAACAGGTTTGCTCGGTAAAAAAATCCCTAGTGGTTTCGTTCCGGAAGAAGATCAGGGCTATTTTATCATGAGTACACTATTGCCGGATGCGGCTTCGCTGGAGCGTACCGACGAGGTAACCAGGAAAATTGAAGGGATTCTGAAAAATATTCCTGAAATAGAACTGTACACTACGGTAAATGGTAATAACCTTTTGAATAATACGGTGGCGCCAAATGCGGCAACATTCTTTGTAACGTTAAAACCATGGGAACATCGCCATAAAACAGCTTTGGATATTGTGGCAGAAATCAACGCGATTACAATGAAAACGATTTCACAGGCAACCGTTATCGCTGTAGGACCACCGCCGATATTAGGTTTGGGTAACGGCGCAGGTTTTACTATGATGTTACAGGATCGTGCAGGTAATACGCCTGAGTATCTTGCGATACAGGCGCAAAAATTTATAGCTGCTGCGAGCAAACGTCCTGAAATAGGAAAGATTTACACATTGTATCGTGCCAACGTACCACAGAAAACAATCAACATCGACAAAGATAAAGTAGACAAACTCGGACTGAATCTCGATCAGGTAAACAGTACCGTATCCACGTTTTTGGGTGGTTCGTTTGTCAACAACTTTAATCAGTTTGGCCGCCAGTATAAGACTTATGTGATGGCTGATGCTGATTATCGTATGCGACCGGAAGATCTGCAGCAATTTTATGCCCGCAATATTTCGGGACAGATGGTATCAGTAGGAACAGTCGCGCAGGTCGGGGATACAACCGGGCCGCAGTACACGAACCACTTTAATATCTATCGTGCAGCGGAAATAAACGGTGTGCCCGCAACCGGTTATAGCTCTTCTCAGGCATTACAGGCATTGAAAGAAGTGGCTGCGGAAACCTTGCCGGCTGATATGAGTTACCAATGGAGTAATATGTCTTACCAGGAAGAAGCGGCGGCAGGAACGGGTGGAAAGGCATTCATGATGGCGCTCTTGTTCGTATTCCTCATTCTTGCTGCACAATATGAAAGCTGGAAATTACCATTCAGTGTATTGCTTGGTGTACCCTGGGCGGTGATGGGTGCGTTTATCGGACTAGTAATCGGTGGCATCTTCTCGCTCAGTTATGTAAACAATGTATTTGCGCAGATCGGTCTGGTAATGCTGATTGGCCTGAATGCAAAAAATGCGATCCTCATCGTTGAGTTTGCAAAAATGAAAATGGAAGCAGGCGAAGATACGGTTCCCGCAGCACTGGACGGTGCGAAGTTGCGTTTCCGTCCCATCCTGATGACCTCTTTTGCATTTATCCTTGGCGTGGTTCCGCTACTCACCGCAAGCGGCGCAGGTGCGGAGGGACGAAAGGTAATGGGCATGGCGGTATTCTCCGGTATGCTTACGGCAACGATCGTCGGCGTAATTCTGATTCCTGCATTCTTCGTTTTAATTGAAGGAAAAAAGAAAAAGGGAGTCGTTAAAGACAATACAGAATCCGATTCTTCATCCACACAACATCATTGACAGATGAAGGCAAAATATTCATATCAACTCTTGTTTATCGGCGCGCTTGCTGCCGGTTCTGGCTGTATGGTCGGAAAGAAATATTCTAAACCGGAAGCGCCTGTTGCCATAACGTACCGCGAACCGGCAAGTACGGATACAGCTGCACTGATAAAGTGGTTTGAACTGTATCAGGATACGGTTTTGCAGAACATCATACACGCTACTATCGATAGCAACCGCGATTTGCTGACGGCAGCGGCAAGGATTGAGGAAGCGCGTATGCAATCGGCAATCATCAAAGCCAATCTGTATCCGCAACTCAATTATACGGCCAGTGCAGGCGGCGGACATGCAGGAACGGACGCCCAGAAAGTGGCTGCAGGTATTCAGGGCAGTTCGTTTAACGTATTTGCGGTGCTGGATTGGGAACTGGATATATGGGGCAGATTGCGGCACAATAGCAGAGCGGCGGTAGCGCAGTTTCTTTCTGAAGTGCATAACCGGAATGCTTTGCAGGTAAGTCTTATTGCGGAAGTAGCGTCTCAGTATTTTTTATTGCGTGATCTGGACAATCGTCTGGAAATTGCGCATCAGACACTCGTTGGGCGGAAGGAAAATACAAGAATCATTTCCGATCGCTTCAGCAAAGGTTATGTTGCGGAAATTGATAAACTACAGGCCTTACAGCAGGAATATGTGGTAGCGGCTACGATTCCGGCGTTACAACGTCAGATTGTTACCATTGAAAATACAATCCGCTTGTTGATGGGAATGGGCCCTGGAACGGTGCCACGCGGTTACAGCAATTTCAATCAGGTGGTATCTCCCGATATTCCCGTGGGACTTCCTTCTACTTTGCTGGAAAGAAGGCCGGATATCATGGCGGCGGAAAAATCCGTACAGGCGGCGTTTGAAAGAGTGGGAGCGGCGCAGGCTAATCGTTTGCCGTCACTGAGTATGACGGGCATTCTTGGTTTTGCTAGTCCGCAGTTAAGTACATTTATCAGCAGCAGCGGGTTTGTGGCAAATGGTTTTGGTGATATAGCAGGTCCGTTATTTAATTTCGGACAAAGAAAAAATGCCGTGCTTGCACAGCGTCAACAATTGAATCAAGTTTACTATCAGTACCAGAAAACGGTGTTGGGTGCGTTTGGTGATGTTGACAACGCCCTGACTTTTTACCGGACGTTTAACGAAGAATTTGATCTGCGGAAGGCACAGGTTGAGGCTGCGCAAAAAGCGCTGATCCTTTCGAATGCTCGATATAATAACGGCTATACTTCATATGTGGAGGTAATCCTGATGCAGGACAATCTCTTCGATGCACAGTTTGCCGAATCGCAGGCGCTCAGCGGCAAACTTACGGCTGTGGTACAATTGTATAAAGCTTTAGGTGGCGGCTGGCAATAGGTTTTTAGATAGGAGGTATGGGTTATAAGTTGTACGTTATAAGTTATAGGTAGTAAATTTACTCAACTTATAATGTACGGCTTATAACTTAAAACCTGCAACTTATAACCTACAACTTATAGCTTAAAACGTACAACTTATAACGTATTCCTGACTTTTAATACTACATCACAATATTATTCTTCACAGGGATAACTGACGGCAAATCTGTTTCCCCCAACATTTCCCTGATATCAATTTCTACATTGCGGCTCATTTGTGAAATCGGTACATCGTTGGCATTTCCTTCAAAGGGATTTTCCGTGCTTTCACCTACCTGATCCAGCGATGTATATACCCAGGAAATCAATGTGCTGAACGGAATCACGAGCCAGACCATGTATCCTTTCAGGAAACCGGTAACAACATCATTAAGTTCGTTGAATTCTTTTAGCATCGCAAATGGCAACAAGATGCAGAAAAGGTTTACGAAAAATGTATTAATCGTTGCATATTGTCGTGGATAAGGGAAGTTTTTGATCCGCTCGCTTTTGCCCTGTAGACTTGTTAGTTCCCGCAGCACGCTATGAATTTCCAGAAAGCGGAAATGCTCCAGCAATCCATCTTTCGTCATTTCCGCGAGCGACTGGCTTTGAATGCTCAGCAATTGTGTTGCCGGATTTTTCCTCGAAAGAATTTCTTTGATTTCATCCGGCGTCATATATTTTGCCAGTTCTGTTTCAATCGGTATTTCTTCCTCAGGAACTGTGTAATATTTTCTGTATTCTTTGTTGTAAGCTTTGCCTACCGCTTCCCATTCTCTGTCGGCCCTGAGTTGATAACGCACTGCAGTGAGCCACGCGAAATGACGGTAGATGATTTCCCTTGTGCGTGCCGGATCGGAAATGAAGTCTCTGCACATCATTGCAAAACCTCTGCTGGTGCTCATTGCAGCACCCCATATCTGTCGGGCCTCCCAGGTGCGATTGTAGGTCTGCTGATTTTTAAAACCCACTACAAAAGCGGTTGCTGTACCAAGTAGTCCCACAACGGTCCATGGAACAGACAGCCATTTTATGTCGAACACCTGGTATAATACCGTTGGGATGGTTGCGATTAGCAACAGCCGGAAGATCGTCCTCCGGGTCCAGACGAGAAATTCAGCGAGGTTGTATGATTTTCCGATGTACATTTTTGCGAAGTTGTAAGTTTTACGTTGTAAGTTTTTAGATGGGAAGTAAAAATGGCGTCATCGGAAATCCATGTAACAGATGACGCCATTAGCTATTGACGATTTGAAAAAGGTCATAGTTGTTGCGCAGCGCCAATGATAAAATCTGCTACTTTCTTAGGTTGCGAAACCATTGGGATATGGCTCGATTTTAGTTCCAGTGTTTTGGCATTGATCATTTTTGCTTCTGCTTTTGCGAGATCAACGGGCACCATCTGATCGTCGAGACCGATGATAAACCAAGATGATTTATCTTTCCATGAGGCTTTGGTAACCTTGGTAGTAGTGGCTTTTGCAGCCCATGGTGTTTGTGTGGCGTAAATTGTTTTGCGGGTTTCTTCTGGCAAATCTTGTGCGAAATACTGATCGATGCCTTTAAATGATAATGATAAGAAACCTGAAGCATCGGGTTTAAATTCGCTGCTGCCTGGAGCCGGAGGAAAAGCCTGTGTCACATCAATCACAGATTGCCCGTCATTCGGAACGAGTGCGCACACATAAAGTAATCCTGCAACTTTTGGGTCATTGCCTGCTTCTGTGATCACCATGCCGCCATAGGAGTGGCCTACCAGTAATACTGGGCCGTCCATCAATGCAATGGCACGTTTGGTGGCTGCTACATCATCTTCAAGAGACGTCAGCGGGTTTTGCACGGCGATGACATTATATCCTTTCGACTGAAGCATTGGTATGATGTTTGCCCAGCTGGATCCATCAGCGAATGCGCCGTGTACCAGTACAATGTTTTTAACGCCTTTCATGGCTGGAGTTTTTGCGTTTGCATCTTGAGAAAGAGGCAGGATGGCCGTTGCAGCAAGCATGGCAATAGAAGCGAAATGGTTGATAAGAGACATAAAATTGTTTTTTGGTTTGGTTTGATAATGCCCTTTTCTTTTTTAGAAAGGGTGGAATGTGTTTGTAAATAATCGCTGATGGCCGATTGTTTGATGGAACTGATTTTTAATGCCGGAATCAAGACAGCAGACATCAGCGATGTGGTTTTCAGAAACTAAACAGCGGTCTGTTTTTGAAACCAGTCCTCGTATTTGATTTTGCCGAGACGGGCTTCAGGTCCGGGTAACAATGATTGGTCCGTTAATTCCGTTCCGAAATAAAGCGCATGGTGGTCCTGGATCAATTGTCTGGAGTCTTCAATTTCGTCGAGGTAGTAGCGGATCAGTTCGTACATAGGCATCGCAACAGGACCCGCGACTTCGATCATTTTGTTTTGTGGCGCATTTATTGCGATTTCTGCCAACGCAGCTACCGTCTCATCTGCGGCTATTGGTTGTACAGGGGCTGGTGAAATATGTACTTCTGCTCCGGTAGTTGCGGCCATGGCAATCCGGTCAGTGAATTCGAAGAATTGGGTGGAACGCAGGATGGTATGCGGAATGCCGGAATGACAAACCAGTTCTTCCTGTATGTATTTGGCGGCCAGATAATCACTGTCGGGTAAACGATCTGCACCAACTATAGACAACGCTACGTAGTGTTTGACACCGGCGCGCCGTGCTGCAGCAGAAATATTTATGGTTGATTTTTCAAAGAACGCGATAGCTTCTTTATCAATTATTGATGGTGAATTTGAGACGTCGACGATAACCTGAGCGCCTTCAAGCACTTCGTCCAAACCTTCACCCGTAACGGTATTGATGCCATATTGCGGCGATGCAGGTACGATGGTATGGGCTGTCTCCTGCGTTAACTTATGGATCAGCTTTGAGCCGATCATACCGGTTCCACCGATTACTACTATTTTCATGATTTTAGTTTTTTTGATTGATGATGGAATATCGCTTCCGCGCACGAAGAAAAGCGTCAGCGCGTTGCAAGTGAAAGTGCCTGAACGATTGCTGTGGTGTGTTGAATCAGCAGGCAGGAAGTGGCGCCGAGCGCATCTAATAAAGTTCCTTTTATACCGGATGCGGGATCTGAGATGGCGTAGAGTAATGCGTTGTTGTCAGCGCTGCTGTTGCAATCAAACCGATGCACTTCGTCAATCTGAAATTCCGCCGGATCAAAACGCATGTCCATTTCACCACAATAAAGACATACCATTTCTGTTTCCGCACTAAAATCAATGCTGTAACCTCTTTGACGCAGGTCTGAAATTGCTTCTTCGATTGATAGATAATTCATGATATTTGGGATTGGTGATTGTGATTTGTGATTGACTGGTGAGGTAGGCACAGTGCTCGCCGAATTAGTTGGATGTATACAGCCTTGTGGTAATCCAAATTAAAAGTGAATCACTATTCGATCCGCTTTATATTATTTAACACGGTTTCCTAAAAAAAACATTTTAGATGTTGATTTTTCAAGGATGCTTAGTTTGGCAGCACAGTAGTAGTGAAACCTAATCGAGCGACCGTCGCGAGCTGCCGTTATAAGTCTTCTTCGTTAAAATGCTCGTGTGGCATCAATGGCTGGTCTGTCATCCGGAGCGAATCATCCAAAAATTCACTGCCTTCCATCGTATTGTATTCCTGTTCTTGTTCAGGAATTACCTCTTCTTCGTTTTGTTCCGGTTTTGGACCCGGATTCATAAATAAGAAATGCATGACGTTAGATTTTAGAATTGTTTTGTAATGAAATTTGAAGAATGTCTGCCACTTGTTGATCTGCCGTGTTGTTGACCGGTTTTCGTAAGGATCGTACGCCGGCGTAGGGATATCCATGTGCACGAACAGGTGGAAAGTGCACTCCCGTTACAACCGCCTCGGCAGACTGTCACCCGTCGTCTTCGTTTCAACGAGTGGCAGACTGAAAAGTTTAGGCTTTCTGCATTTGCAGGCTCAGCCATTTATCAAAATTGATAGCGCCGAGTTCCGCTTTGCCGGCAGGAACCAATGCCTCATGTGTTACCTCACCGCCAAAATATTCAGGGCGGCCATTGGCAATAACTTTGCGCGGGTCATTTGTTGCCGTCAGATATTTTTCAGCTACCTGATACATATCAAAGCGTTCAGGTCCGGCGATTTCAACAACGCCATTTGTAGGAGCGGCGAGTGCGTACTTCACTACAAATGCAGCTACATCTTCAGCCGCGATGGGTTGGAATTTTACATCGGAAAGATGCACTTCATTTCCTTGTGTTGCCTGGGTGGCAATACCACCCACAAATTCCATGAATTGCGTGCTGCGAACGATTGTGTATGGAACACCAGATTGTTTAATCAGGTCTTCCTGTACTTTTTTGGCGCGCATATAACCAATGTTCTGCATGATGTCCATGCCAACGATAGACAATGCGACATGGTGTTTTACATCTGCGCTGATTTCCGCACCCAGCAGGTTGCGGCCGGCTGTCTGGAAAAATTCCAGTACTGCATTGTCTTCAAATGAAGGTGAGTTAGCCAGGTCAATGACAACTGATGTGTTCTTCATAGCTTCTGCTAAACCTTCGCCGGTAATGGTATTGATACCTGTGGTAGGAGAGGCTGCAATTACTTCATGTCCCTGTTGACGAAGTGCTGCTACTACTTTTGTTCCGATAAGGCCGGAACCGCCGATGACTACGATTTTCATGATTCGATTTTAATTGTGATCGTTTACCTAGGTATGCCAAATCCGATGCCAATTATTTCAAATCGTTGAGCGTCAGTAGAATCGCTGTTTTAAGCTGTTCGTTTTTTCACTGTATTTAGTGAAATCACGAAGTCATTCCTTTTATTTAGTGATTTTCTGCAAAGTGGACAGTTGACGGTTGTGATTTCTGGTTTCGCCGCATCTGATTTCGAGTTTAATACCCACGCTGTTTCACAAACTGTTATTGGTAATGCAGGAAATGTCCCGGGTAAGGAGCGTTCTCACAAGTTGCAATAGATATGGTTATTTATGAGTTTCACATTGAGGTAATACAAAAACACGGTCATCACGATGAGGTTCCAACAGTATTGTTGGAACCGAAGTGGTTGATCTGATTTCGCGTTTAATTCCCGCGCTGTTTCACAAATTAGGAGAAGAAGTATCCGGGTGTAATTTTTGCTGATTTATTACACAACTGTCCATTGTCAACTGTAATAATCTGCTTTCGTAATACCGAGTTTTTTCATTTTAGAATGAAGTGTATTGCCCGGAACCTGTAATATTTCCGCAGCGCTGCCGGCGCCCGAGATCTTACCGCCACAGCGTTTGAGCGTTTCAATGATGTAATCCCGTTCTACTTCGTCGAGTGAACGGTTGAGCAGCAGCGCTTCGTTTTTTTTGTTTGTATCACCAGTCTCCGGAATATAGACGTCATCGAGATTGCCGTCTGTGGCCAGTAAAACACTGCGTTCTATTAAGTGTTCCAGTTCGCGGACATTTCCCGGCCATGTATAGGCGCGCAGTTTATGGATCACACCCGGCGCTACTTTTTTAATCTTGCGACCGGAATTGCGACTATGTTTCTGTACAAAAAAATGAATGAGTGCTTCAATATCTTCAGACCGGTCACGTAGCGGTGGCAGATGAATCGGAAATACATTGAGGCGGAAATACAGATCAGCACGGAAGCGACCAGCTTTTACCTCCGCTTCCAGATCTCGGTTGGTAGCGGCGATCAGTCGCACGTCCACTTTAATGATTTGTTTACCACCGATGCGTTCCAGCTCTCGTTCCTGTATAATACGTAATAATTTTGCCTGCGCTTCCAACGGCAATTCGCCGATTTCGTCCAGGAAAAGTGTGCTGTTGTTTGCCAGTTCAAATTTGCCGATGCGTTTATCTATCGCACCTGTGAAAGCACCACGTTCATGACCGAATAATTCACTTTCGATCAGACTGGCAGGCAATGCAGCACAGTTTACTTTCACCATTAATTTATCCCTGCGGGGAGATGCATAATGAATCGCCCGCGCTATCAGTTCTTTACCGGTGCCCGTTTCGCCGGTTACTAAAACAGTCGTATTAGAATCTGCAACCAAAGAAATCAGCTTGTAAACTTTTTTCATTGGCTCACCACTTCCTATAATTTCAGAGAAGTTGTGGATCGTTTTTATTTGCTCGGTGAGGTAATCGTTTTCTACCTCGAGTTTCTTTTTATAAGCTTCAAGTTTTTCATTTGCCTGGATGTTTGCGATGGCGATTGATATCTGCGCGCAAATACCTTTTACCAGTAAAGGGCTCAGCCTGTTGGCCAGCAGCCAGATGGTGCCGATTGCTTTATCGCCCACACGCAAAGGCAATGCATACATGTTTTTCAGGCCGGTCGCCTGCCATAGTTTCGCGTAATCGTTGCCGCTTTTTATTTCTTCTTCTACACTAAACATAATACCACCATTGCTGGCGAGTACCTGTGCCGTATAAGTTTCATCAATGGTAATACGATGGTTGGCCATGCGGTCGAAATCTGCCTTGGCTGTGCCGAATAAGGTACGGTCAAACATAAATGGTGACAAGTGTATGCCATCATTTTCGATAACGCGAATCATCGCCAGCTGCGTGTTCATCGTTTTTTCAAGCACTCTGAAAATTGCTTGCTGCAAGTCATCTCGCGTGCGTACAAGCGTTATGTCGTGGCTAAAGTCGAGTAGAAAAGCCTGTTCTTCCTGCGTCTTCTTTATTTGTTCAATGGCCTGGATATTTCCGATGGCGATTGATATCTGCGCGCAAATTCCCTGAAGCAAGGGGATGTTGATGTCTTCGATATGGAGTGTTAGAATGCCATGATTAGTTGCTCCATTGCGCAGTCGTATGCCCACCAGGTTTTTGACACCCATTTCCTTCCAGTGCCGGAGATAGGCAGAAGATATACCGCGTTCTATTTCCCGGTCTACGTTAAACGAAACGGGAATGGAGCTATTTAGAATGCGGTTCTGTAAACCATCATTGATTGGAAACCGGGATTCCCGCAGCGCCGCTAGTATTTTGGGATTTTTGGTGTCTATATCGTAAACGTACGGGCTTGTCGTTGTGTTGTCTTCATTGATTTTTCGGATGACAAACCCACCGTCCGGATTTATTTTTTTGAACACCGTGCGAACAGCATTGGCCAGTTCCTCTTTGGTTCTGATGGTCGCGATTTCCTTGCTGAAATCTAACAGGAATGATTTTTCTTTTTCCCTGTTCAGGATGTCGTCGTTTTTGATAATATTGGATACTGCACTGGAAATCTGTGGTACAATCCCCTTGATAACACTTCTGAATTCATCGCTGAAACCTTCGGGTTGATCAGAATAGACGTGAAGAAACCCCATTGGTTTACCTTCTTTCATCAGCTTCGTCATCATTATTTCCCGAACACCTTTTTCGTAGTTGACCCGTAAAAAGGGTGGACTAGCCGGCTGGTCCATAATGTCTTTCAGTAAAAACGAAATTGGTCCGTCGGCAGCCAGTACCGCTTGTATAAATGGCTCGTTAAGCCGGAAATGTGCATGTACCATTTCCTGGTAGCGATTATGGGAACGAATCGGAGAACCGTCGTTATCTAATAAAAACGGCGTATAGGTTTCGTCTTTATAATCGATCAGTGTCACAATTGTGTGACTGATATAGAACAGGCCTTTAATGCCTTCCTTGAAAAGTGTTATGAGATCATTTTTATCACGAACCTTTGTAAGGTCGTTGCTCAGTGCCAGCAGAATTTCTTTTTCTCTTTTGTAATCTATTTCCTGCCGGACATTATTGGTCGTCTGGCCAGAAGTCTTTTTCCTGGTCTTTGATTCTTTTGGGATTGCGTTGGGCACTTCGTTTTTCATCGGTTGTGTTTCAATAAATAGCGCCTCTGCGGATGGTTTTCACGAAAAGGCGACCGACTTAAAGTTAACCCAAAATCTGCTTATAACATGATAAAGCGACGATGTAATAATTGCTGCTCGTGGCAGGAGTAATTTCTCGCGTTATTGTGAGGCACGAAATAATCTGCACGTAATATACCTGTACAATTCCTCAATGAAACGATTGCCGGAATTCAACCGGTGATTGGTTGGTTTTACTTTTGAAAAATTTATTGAAGGATTGCGGATAACCAAAGCCAAGATTGTAGGCGATTTCCGCAATAGAGCGATTGGTAGTAGACAACGAAGTCTTTGCTTTTTCAATCAGTTTTTGGTGAATATGCTGTTGTGTATTCATGCCGGTCAGCGTGCGTAACAGATCGCTCAGGTAATGTGGTGAAAGATGTAACTGGTCAGATAAATATTGCACAGTGGGTAATCCATCTGTAACTGCTTTATCGCTTTCGAAATAGCTATCCAGGATATTTTCGAGTTTTGATAAAACGTCGTGATTAGCGGTCTTTCTGGTATTAAACTGTCTTTTATAAAAACGGTTGCTATAATTCAGTAACAATTCTATCTGAGAAATTACTACATCCTGACTGAAATCATCGATGCGTTCTTCCAGTTCTTCACCTATGATTTTAAAAACGGATAGCATGGTTTTTTTCTCTTTGTCGGAAAGATGCAGTGCTTCATTTGATGCATAAGAGAAGAAATGATACTTTTTGATTTTTGCAGCTAGTGGATACGTTTGGAAAAAATCGGGATGAATGAAAAGATTAAACCCATCATACGCATCTGAGTCGTCCGGCGCTGCGAGTACTTGATCCGGCGCAACAAACACCATTCCACCTTCTTCAAAATCATAATGACCTTGTCCGTATTTTATTTTGCCACGAACATCTTCCATAAATGAAATCTTGTAAAAATGTAACAACAGATTAGCCGGAAAAGTTTCCTTCACTGTTTTTACATCACAATTGCGGATCAGGCTGACAAGCGGATGCAGTGGCTTCGGTAAACCGAGCAATTTGTGTAATGCAGAAATGGAATTAATATGGTGTGGTGTGTTTTCCATTTGCGTTGTAAGTTGTACGTGTTAAGTTTTGTGTGATAAGTGTACGTGCTAAGTTGGTAAGTTACGAGTTTAAGCGTGAAGCATCAGATGCATTCTCTTGCATGTCTGACAACACATAACCTACAACTTAGTACGTACAACTTAAAACTTACATTTTAGTGAAGAATTGTTCCAGTTTGGTGACTGCCGGTATTACAAATCGTTCATTGTAATAAAGGTCCACATGCGTGGCGCCATCAATCACAAAAAGTTCCTTCGGTTCTTTCGCAACTTCAAGTGCATCTTCTGTCATCCATTTTGTTACCGCTTCCGAGCCTACAATCATGAGCAATGGACGTGGTGCAATCATATCTGCAAAGCGGAATGCATCAAATCCTGCGATTTTGTCTACACTGCTCCAGGTAAAAGTTTTAGCCGAACGCGGATGTTGCCCCTGTTCCGTGCAATAGTATTTCCATCCTTCATAAACGTGCAGCCCCATTGCTTTCGCTTGTTCTTCAGTTTCCGGAAATATCGGAAATGAACTTTCCTGCGCGCCTTTTGCAGTGGCGGTACGTGCCTGTGCTGCGAGGTACAGCATGTTTTGAATCACAGAAATATCTTGTGTGCCGTCGCCTCCGTTCCTGAATTGGCGGCCGACATCTGCTGCAGATACAGTTGCAATCGCTTTAATGCGGGGATCGGTAGCCGCTGCAGAAACCCCGTATCCGCCCGAAGCGCAGATACCTAAAACGCCTGTTCTGTCTGCATCAACGATCTGTAACGTGCTCAGATAAGAAACAGCGGCTTTAATATCTTCTGTTCTTTGTGCCGGATCTTCCAGTCCACGCGGCATCCCTTCGCTTTCACCCTGGTAAGCAGCATCAAAAGTAAGCGTGACAAAACCGCGTTCTGCAAGTAGATGAGCATAAAGACCCGCTGTCTGCTCTTTGACGGCGGTGCCGGGGTGTCCAATGACTATCGCCGGTGATGGTGCCATTGGGTTTGCCGTTTGCGGCACATGCAGTATTCCTGCCAATTTTAAACCGTTTGATAAAAAGGAAACTTCCTGTGTTGTGAATCCGGATTTAACCGGTTTTGTGTTCGTGTTCATGTTTTGTTGTATTGTGAATACAAAATTCTTTCATCATGGACGTGCAGATGTATCCATAATACTGGTTGTATAAATCAAAACGGAGCAGCCAATGTTTTTTGAATAACCAACTCAAAATCATTTTGCCGTAGTCAGCAATTTTATAATTAAAGAATTGTTTTTTCCAGAAGCTCCATTGTGGTTTGGATAAACTTTGAATCTTAATTCAATGAATAGCGTGCAAATCAACGCGTATTATTACGCATCTTGGGCGATGATAATATCATGAGTGCAATGGGTGTTTCGTCATCCGTTACAGTGATATAATCGCATCTTCCAAAAGAGCATTAATATTATAAAACGAGGATATGGGCCGATTTTCTACGTATTGTGCGATGATTATGTTTTTAATCATCTCTTGTTTTCATGTCAATGCACAGCAGCATCAAAAAAGCGGAAACTGGAATAGATTTTTTGAGATACCTGTTTCTGTTCCTGTCCCAAATTGGGTAAAACAAATAGACTGGGAGCATCCGAATGTGTATGAAATCGATTCGATATTGGAGGTTTATGGTAAAGGTGGGCGCGATAAGGAAGAAGAAGAAGAAGAGAATGAATTGAATGAGGAGCCATATAAAGAAGCATATATTCGCTGGCGCAAATCGGTGGATCCATTTATACAGGCCGATGGCAGTGTGGTCGTAGATCCGCTTTGGTATCAAAAACAGTTTCCGGCGGCGAATGCTACTGCTTCCAATCTGGCATACAAACCAAATGGCACGGCCAATTGGACCATACTTGGCCCACAGGAAATGTGGAATTCGAATAACGGCGGGAAGACTTGTTACCTGGCGAATGTATACAGTATGGCTATTGCCCCTTCCAGTCCTAATATTATTTATGCTGGCACCGAAACCGGCGCTATTTTTAAATCCTCCGATAAAGGACTAAACTGGAAAAGCGTTAGTGACGCGTTGCCCAATGCAGCGCCGAATGCGATCGCTGTTTCGCCGTTGGATAGTAACACAGTCTTTGCTTATACCAACGCTATGCTGAAAACCACCAATGGTGGCAGCACCTGGAGTATCATGAGTAATTACACCGGTGGTAGTTGTAACCAGATACTTATTAATCCGGTCACCGGAAGAATTATCGCGGCTGGTAACACCAGTATCTATTATAGTGATGATACCGGTGCTCATTGGACCCTCGCTTCCGGCGGTACCATGAGTAGCAGTCTCTACGATATTGCGTTTAATCCCGCTAACCCTAATACCATATACGCTGTTGGCCGTTCATCAGCCCCTAGTTATCCCATCATCATAGTCCTGTCACATGACGGCGGTAACAGTTTTAATCCTGTTACCTCTGGCACCGCCGGTATTTATTGTACTGGCGCCAGACTTGCTGTCACCGCGGCCGACAGCAACTATGTGTATTGTGTTACCCTTGATACGCTCGCACCAAAAGTTTTGAAAAGTCGCGATGGTGGCAACAACTGGTTTGTCACCGTGTCTTCAACTACCACTGGCCTCACTGGAGGCAGCGGTACTTCAGGTCTTGCAATGAGTAATGGTCAGGGTTATTATGATCTTATCGCGCTGGCTTCGCCTGCAGATACCAATACATTGATTGTTGGTTCTACGTCGGCATATCGATCAACAGACGGTGGTTACAATTTCAGTCCGCTTGGTGGCTATACTGGTTCCTTTCCGTTGCACCCAGATATGCAGTGGGCAATGGTAAATGGCAATGATGCGTATATTTCTACAGACGGTGGTGTCAATTATTCGAGCGATTTTTTTGCAACGCGCGCCAATCATTCTATCCGTAATAATGGTGTTACCGGGTCCGATTTCTGGGGATTCGGCCAGGGATGGGATCAGGATATTGTGGTAGGCGGTAGATATCACAACGGTGATGTGGCGCTCTACGAAAATTACGGAACTGGTGCTGGTCTTGAATTGGGAGGTGGTGAATCTGCAACGGGTTTTGTGTTTCATGGCACAGCCAATACCGTTGGTTTTGATGATATCGGTACCAAAGTAATTCCAAACGCATTATCCGGTGGCATTACAGGTGCCGCGATTTCGAATTCGTTATGGCCGGGCAATGATTACTACGGTAAGTTTTCGCAGAAACTGGTCGTAGATCCGCGTTACAGTAACGTCATCTATATTACTAAAGACAGCACATTGTGGAAGTCTGTAAACAAAGGTGCTTCTTATACTGCGGTACATAACTTTGGCAATAAGGCCTGGCGTTTTGTAATAGCACGCAATAATCCGGCCGTAATGTATCTGTGCGCTACGAATGGTATTTTTAAAACGACTGATACGGGAGCAACATGGACGCAGCTTGCATTGCCGGGCGGTGTTACCTATCAGTATTACAACACTGATATCACGGTCAATCCGCTGAATGAAAACGAAGTTTATTTCTGTATGGCACAAGGTGCTGCTGCCAATAAAGTATTCAAGTCAGTTAATGGTGGTGCTTCCTGGACTAATTATACGGGTTCGGTAAGTGGCAAAGCAATTGCATTTATCATATTTCAGGGCGGTACAAACGGAGGCGTATATGCGATTACTAATTCTGGTGGCGCGAAAGTTTATTATCGCGATAATAGTATGAGCGACTGGATTGATTTCAGTAGCGGCTTGCCACAAAATTTTGTAGCGGCGCAGGGCGGACTTATTTTTTATCGCGATAGCAAACTTCGTCTTGCAGGCAACCGTGGTGTGTGGGAATCTGCATTATATAGTACCGGCGCGCCGGTAGCACAACCGATGTCGGATAAACAGATTGTTTCTTGTACTAAAGACACGGTGAGTTTTATGGACTATTCTATGGATGACTATTCTAATTCCGCATGTACCTGGAGTTTCCCCGGCGCTTACTATACGAGCTGCACCAATTGCAGAACACCGAAGGTCTTGTATCCTGGACCAGGTAGTTATGATGTATCGTTGACGGTCGTGGATAGTCAGGGGAATAGCAATACACGTACTATTAATAACATGATTGTTTTTGATGCGGACAAATGCATGCCAGATACGGTTGCCGGCAAAAGTCTGAAGATGAATGGGTCGAACACAACGGTTTCATTGGGAAAAGTGAATATCAACAGTAATACATTTTCAATGTCTTGTTGGTTCCGGCCTTACGGCAATCAAAGCAGTTTTTCGCAGTTATTGTCGCACGATAAATACGGCGTATCGCCAAATGGATTTGGTATAGGTTTTACATTTAACGGCTACACTTCCAATCTTAAACTCTGTTATACCGACAGCATGGTTACCTGGGGTAATAATAGTGGATTGGTGGCGGATAGTACAAAGTGGAATTTCGTTGTGTTGACTTATAGTCCCACAGGTGTTAAAATGTATCTCAATGGCGTAGCGGCAAATGTGAATACACGCTCAATGCCGGCTATTGATCTTTCGCAGTCTCCTTTTTATGTGAACTTTGATGCCAACCAGGGACAGGGCAGCAGGTATAATGGCGAAATTGATGAAATCAAATTTTACAACTATACACTCAGCCAGGATGAGGTACGTACCAAAATGCATTTGATTCAGAACCCTGCTCTGGCAGAAACTGGTTTATTAAAATACGTGCAGTTCAATCAATATGATTCTGTCGCAGGAACGGTATATGATGTAGCAGGTGGCTACAATTGTACCATTCCGGGAAGCTCTTTTATCACAACTTCAACCGCACCTGTTGCTACTGGTGTCGCATATAAGCTGGCGGGTATTAATGCAGGTGGCCAGTATACGTTTAACGGTACAGGAATTGATTTGTTCTTAAAAACGGGAGCTACTTATCCGAATGGTGATCTTGTTGGTTTTCGCTTGTTTTCAGGTCCTGATCAAAATCCTGATGCGCGTCCAATAGTTCCTGCAAACAATTATTTTATCATCAGCAATTACGGATCAAACAGCACGTTCACTGCGCCAGACAGTATTCGTTTCAATAATTTAAACATCACCAGCAGCGCACAAAATGCAGGGAGCTTTAAAATGTTTAAGAGAAGTTCTACCGCTTATGGTCCAACCTGGGGCGCAGAGCTTGATTCTGCAGATGCGTTTTATTATAATCCTGCTGGAAGCTCCATTGTATTTAGTACCAATAATAATGTTAGCAGCTTTAGTCAGTTTGTTTTCGTAGACAACCCTGCGCTGCCGCCACTGAGTACACATGGTACGCTTATGTTTAATGTAGTGGCTCAGAAGAAAAATATTAATCTCGACTGGTCAATGCAGCAGGAACAAGGTTTGAACTACTATCAGTTGGAGCGTAGCACAGATGGTATCCAGTTTGCTGCGATCACGCAGGTGACAGCGGCCGGTTCCGGACACAGCTATAAATACACCGACAAAAATGTTATTCCGGGCACACGTTACTACTATCGTCTGCGTTGTGTAGATATGGGTGGCAGTTATAGCTTTTCAACGGTAATGTCTGCGATTATCAATAGTCAGAGTAATTTCATGTTGTATCCGAATCCTGCTTCGGGCTCGGCTCAGCTTCTGTTTACACCAGAGAATGG
The DNA here is from genome assembly GCF_003236175.1 of Taibaiella soli. Classification (GTDB taxonomy): domain Bacteria; phylum Bacteroidota; class Bacteroidia; order Chitinophagales; family Chitinophagaceae; genus QKTW01. The sequence continues at coordinate 492,285 of NZ_QKTW01000022.1, forward strand.
CGAAAAGTATTTGTCCGTAACTGTGTATGATATCTCCGGTAAATCAGTCTATCATGTTGTAGAAATGCTGGAAGGCAAAACTCCGGTGAAAATGCTGCTCAATCTCGGCGGACTCAGCGCAGGAAACTATGTTGTGCATTTGGCTACAGACATAGCGGAATTGCCTGGTACGAAGCTCGTGATTCATTAAGAGTTGACAGTTGGTAGGTGACATTGTAGCGCCGCGAGGATTTTCCTCGCGGCGTTGTTATTCACCATTCCCCATTGACCATTCGCGGATTTTTGACTTTTTCTGTGAGCTTTTCAACAAACCAACATTGAGCTTCCCCACAAAATAACTTCATCATAGCTGTTCGAGATTTGCAGTATAAAACATGCGAATCATGAAACAAGTAAATCAGGCATACATCAACGGAGCCTTCGTTACAGTACACGGAACAGAAACATTAGACATTATCAATCCCGCAACAGAAACAGTTTTTGGAGGGGTAGTGCTGGCAGATGAACAAGACACCCTGGCCGCGATTGCCAGTGCGAAAAAAGCATTTCCAGTTTTCTCTAAATCAACAATTGCCGAACGACAAGCATATTTGCAAAGATTGCATGACGCCGTAATGGAACGTATTGAAGACTTAAAAGATATCACTATCGAAGAATACGGAGCAACCGTTCAGCGGGCGTTATGGTCTAATAAATACGCAGCCGAAGCATTTTTGTTGTACAAAGAATTGCTGAATAGTTTCGAATTTGAAAGAAATATCGGCCAGTCAAAATTGTATTTGACGCCACTGGGAGTAACAGCCATTCTCACCGCCTGGAATTCCAATGCAGGTTCTATCTGTGTAAAATTAGCTGCGGCGATTGCGGCAGGCTGCACGAGTGTCATTAAGCCCAGTGAATTGAGTGCACTGCAAACACAAATACTTGCAGAATGCTTTGCCAAAGCAGATTTACCTGCAGGTGTTATTAACGTTATCACTGGTCGCGGAGATGTGCTCGGTCCTATTCTTTCTACGCATAAAGACATTGCGAAAGTAACGTTTACCGGTTCTACAATGGTGGGTAAAATCATTGCACGGAATGCGGTGGATTCTATGAAACGACTTACGTTGGAACTCAGCGGCAAATCACCCCATATCATTCTGGACGATGCCGATCTTGAAAAAGCGATACCACTTGCGGTGAATGCTTGTTTTCAAAACAGTGGTCAGGCTTGCGTTGCAGGCTCCCGACTCATTGTTCCGGAACATTTACTGCCAGTCATCAAACCGATAATCGTTAAAGTTGTGGAAAGTTTAAAAGTGGGTGATCCTAACGATGCGGCAACAAACATCGGACCTTTAGCCAGTCAGAAACAGTACGACCGTATTCAGCATTATATCGGAGCAGGTATTGAAGAAGGTGCGGAATTGCTGGCGGGTGGCCTGGGACGACCAGAAGGTTTGTCACAGGGTTATTATGTGAAACCTACTGTTTTTGCCGGAGTTCATGCTAACATGGCTATTGCGCGCGAGGAAATATTCGGTCCGGTGCTATCTATTCTTACTTACCAGACTGAAGAGGAAGCAATAGATATCGCCAACGATACTGAATTTGGTTTGCAGGCTTACATCAGCACAACTAATATGGACCGCGGTAACCGCATCGCAACGGAAATCAATGCTGGCCGTGTACTGATCAATTCTTTACAGCATGATCCTTTGGCGCCGTTTGGTGGATTCAAACAATCTGGTTTAGGTAGAGAAGGCGGTATGTATGGTTTGGAGCAACAGCTGGAACCTAAAGCAGTTTTGAGCTAAAGGCCTAATGCTTAATGCCTAACGCCTAACGCTCAAGGCTTTCCCATGTTTTGCGCTTTAGGCTTTGTGCTTTCAGCTTTGTGCTTTCAGCGTTAGGCTTTAGACTTTGTGCTTTCAGCACAGATTGTCTAATTCGGCCCTCATTTTGTCCATTTCAGGGAAAACCCGGATGCGCAGCAGCGTGCCAGGTTCTAATTTTACCCTGTGATCAAAACAAAAACATTCACCGACAAAAACATTCATGTCATGGGAAATCAAAAATACTTTAGCGACCGTTTCTGGATTATTGCAGCATTCGTTCTGGCAATGGCAATGTCTGGCAGCATTTTTCTGAAAGCACAAAGCGCACCACAGGCTGCAGCTTCTTTGGGTAAGCTTAAACAAATTAACGCCGGTGTACTGAATATCGGATATACTGAGGCTGGTCCGGCCGACGGTAAAACGGTGATTCTGTTACATGGCTGGCCTTATGATGTCAATAGTTACGCAGCGGTAACGCCGATACTGGTTGCAAAAGGTTATCATGTGATTACTCCTTATCTGCGTGGTTACGGAACAACAAGTTTTCTTTCGCCGAAAACAATTCGTAACGGTCAGCAGGCAGCACTGGCTGTAGATGTAATTGCATTAATGGATGCACTGCATATAAAGAAAGCAGTAATCGGAGGATTTGACTGGGGCGCACGAACCGCAGATATCGTAGCCGCATTATGGCCAGAACGTTGCGAAGCATTGGTTTCCGTAAGTGGTTATCTGATTGGAAGTCAGCAGGCAAATAAAGCACCATTACCTCCGAAAGCTGAGCTGGCCTGGTGGTATCAATACTATTTCGCTACGGAACGTGGTCGCGAAGGTTACAAAGCCAACACCAATGATTTCAATAAAATGATCTGGCAAACCGCTTCTCCGCAATGGCACTTCAGTGATGAAACCTACGCGCAGTCTGCATCTTCTTTCACTAATCCAGATCATGTTGCCATTGTGGTTTATAACTATCGCTGGCGTTTAGGCCTTGAAAAAGGAGAGTCTCAGTACGATGCACTTGAGAAGAAACTGGCGGCTGCACCTGTAATTACCGTTCCGACTGTTACACTAGAAGGGGATGCCAACGGTGCACCACACCCTGATCCTGCTGCTTATGCCAATAAATTTACCGGCAAGTACAAACATCATACGATTCCGGGAGGCGTAGGTCATAATCTGCCACAAGAAGCACCACAGGCATTTGCAGATGCAATCATAGAAGCAAGCCTCCTTTAGTTCATCCGAAGAAGAACGCTCAACAAGAGTTAGAGCTCGGGCTACTTCATAAATCAGCTTTTAATTAACAATTTCAACTTATAATTTTTCTCACACTCCGCAACGTTTCCCCTCCATTGGAGGGGATAGAGGAGGCTTAATTTTTTTAAAATGGAAACATTAAACATCATCGAAGCAACATCTGTTACAGCAACACAAGTATTATATACAGGCAAAGTACACGTAGACGGTGGTCGCGAGGGGTATGCCAAAAGCGAAGACGGTCGTCTGGATATTGCACTGAGTGTACCCGGCGGGAAAGGGAACGGTACCAATCCGGAACAATTATTTGCCGCAGGCTGGTCTGCATGTTTTATCGGAGCCATACGCCATAATGCAGCAGCAATGAAAATACGAGTACCCGATGGCATCGCAGTAAATGCAGAAGTAGATCTGGCGACAAATGAAGATGGATTCCTGTTGCAGGCACGTCTGAATGTACAACTGCCGGGAATGGATGTATTAGAAGCCGAAGCATTAGTAACCGCTGCTCATAATACCTGTCCTTATTCAAAAGCTACAAGAGGAAATATCTCTGTAGTGATAACAATGAGCAATTAGCACGTCGATGGTAATTGGTGAATGGTGAATGGCTAATGGTGAATATAGCACGAGTACTTCTACGGAATTAACCATTGACTACCTTTGATCATTACATTTTATAAGATTGACGAATTTTCAAGAATGAAAATATTTAGAACATGCGGTGAACCGCCTAAGCCATAAGAGAGATTCTGTAGATAATAAAAGAACAAGTAGTCAAATCAAGGATGCTTTTGGAAACAACAACGGTTGATCATTCACCATTCACCATTCACCGCTAATGAATAAGGTATTAAAGACTTCACCTGCCATTATCTGGACCAGTTCCATAGTCATCGGACTATTGTCTTCGGTGCCGCAGATAGCGCAGCAACATTTTAATATGGCCGAAGCGGCCGTGAACGCGGGTATTACGTCCGCGTTCGCGCTGTTGATGTGGTACGTCAATATCTACATGATGTCACGTAGACCAGAACGCGCACGTAAACAGGAAATTTCTTATCCCAATCTTGTCAATACTTTGCTGATTGGTTTAGTTGTGATGTTTTGCCTGGCGTGGTTACAGCAGCTGATCTTGTCGCACATCAATTTTGGACCGGTGATGCTGATGATTGAAGTACGCGGTATTCTGATCAACCTTATCTTTTACATGTTTCTCCATTTATTGCAGCAAAACGTAGAGACCCGGCAGGTAGCGATGGAATTGGAACAAATCAGGAACGATAACATCAGTGCACAATACGAATTGCTGAAACAACAGGTAAATCCACACTTCCTTTTTAACAGTCTGAATACACTCAAGGCGATGGTAGATAGCGGAGATGAGGCAGCAGGCGATTTTATATTGAAGCTTTCCAATTTTTATCGTTACACGTTGGAGAGCCGTAAGCATGATCTTATTCATGTCAGCGAAGAAATGGACATCCTTAATGCGTATTTATTTCTCCAGAAAGCACGTTTTGACGGCGGATTTATTTTTGAAAGTATGCTTGATCAGGAAACACTGGCAACATTAATTCCGCCATTTACTTTGCAGCTGCTAATTGAAAATTGCATCAAACACAATGTGGTTTCGTTGCAAAAACCATTACAGATTCGTGTTTACAGAGCTGACGACAGAATAGTGGTAGAAAACAAAGTACAGCCCAAATATGGTGATCATGAATCTACCGGCGTTGGACTAAAAAACATCGATCTTCGTTACAGTCATCTGTTAGAACAGCATATTGAAATTATAAACGACCAAACAATTTTTCAGGTAAAACTTCCGCTTATTCATGAATATCATCATAGTTGAGGACGAACTCAAAACCGCACAATCACTCGAGAAGATAATATCGGGAATACGACCTGAAGCAAACGTGATTGGTCGCTACCAAAGCATAGAGGACACCGTTTCTGCTTTATCAGTGAAAGGAATGCCCAATTTGATTTTCATGGATGTACAGCTGGCGGATGGCTTGTGTTTTGAAATCTTTAAGTTAGTTGAAGTAACATGTCCGGTGGTGTTTTGTACTGCTTTTGATGAGTATGCACTGAAAGCATTTAAAAACGGTGGTATTGATTATGTGCTGAAACCATTTTCAAAAGAAGACATTGAAGCTGCATTCAAAAAGGTGGACGAATTGCAGAATTTCTTTCAGCAGCATAAAGCGCCCGACCTCGATGGTTTGCTGACACAACTCAATACGCCGAAGGGTAAAACCAGCTTTCTCGTTTTCTTGAATCAGAAATATAAGACCATTCATATTGACGATATCGCCTTCTTTTATATCAAACACGATGGCACCTGGATAGCCACTTTCGATAAACAACAGTATCCGATCAACCAATCTCTAGATCAACTAACGCAAGCTGTTTCTACGCAGCAGTTTTATCGGCTGAACCGTCAATACCTGGTCAATTTCAAGGCCATTAAAGAAATAGAGCCCTATTTTATGCGTAAACTTTTCGTACGACTGGTGATTGAAACACCAGATAAATTGCTTGTGAACAAAGAGAAATCAGGTAGTTTCCTGGCATGGATGGAGAATCGGTAGGGTTACGTTGATATGTTGATACGTTTACAGGTTGATACGTACTCGCATTTGTCATGCTGAGCGGAGTCGAAGCATTAGTGGTGACACGTTGATACGTTTACACGTTTACACATCGTACGTACTCGCGTTTGTCATGCTGAGCGGAGTCGGAGCATTAGTTTTGACAGGTTGATACGTTTAAACGTTTACATGATGGACGTCTCTGCCTTCACTCTAATGATAGGCGGAAGAGGATGATCAGTT
>NZ_QKTW01000023.1 GCF_003236175.1 Taibaiella soli
GCTAAGGGTCGTTGCTGTCATCAAGAATCAAAGAAAATATGTGAATAACTATCAAAAAGCAGCATAAAAAGTATTTCGTTAAGTCATAGCAATCATTGCGAGGAGGAAGTATGACGACGTCGCAACCTGATTTCGCGTTTAATACTCGCGTAGATTTGCTCGCATTTGTCATGTTGTCGATGAGGTGCATCCAGTAAAATGGTCCTCGATTGTGGTTTGCCAGATAATATAAGCACTGTCAACTGTCCACCGTCAATTGATCTACGAGCTTCTCAGCATTACCGCGCTTTCTATTTTACCAGAGCGCATGGCAGGATATAGTGCAGCCAGCAGGCCGACGATGATAACAGTAACGATTACCAGAACGAAATCTGAAAACTGCATGGAAACAGGGTAGGCATCGATGATAAAAGAGCCTTCGAGTTTCTTCCATTTGAATTGTTGCTGGCCAAGGCAGAGTAAGCCGCCAATGAGCACACCGATTAGTCCGCCGGTAAGTGACCATAAAATTCCTTCTGTGAGAAAAATACCGCGAATGGTGCTGCGATCGGCGCCCATGGTTTGGAGTATCGCCATGTCTTTTTCTTTTTCCAGTACCAGCAGAGAAAGGCCACCCACCATGTTAAACGATGCAATCAGCAATACGAGTAGTAAGATTGCATAGACCGCCCATTTTTCCGTGCGCATAACCACGTACAGCATGCGGTTCTGCTCAAAACGTGTTTCTACAACAAAGCTTTCGCCCAGCAATTGTTTCATTGCTTTCTTTACAGATTCCTGATCGGTACCGGGATTGAGCTTTATCTCATAGGCAGACAATTTGCCCGATTGATTGAAAAGTTGTTGTGCCAACGGTAAACGGGCTAAAACATATTTTCCGTCAAAGTCATCCTGCACATGAAAAACGCCATCGGGGCGCAGCCGCAGGGATTGAAAAGCGGACTCCGGATTTAGGGCAAAATTTGCGTTGGCATTAGGATAATAAAGATTCAGACGGCTGAAGACATTGTTTACATCTACACCGAGCTGTGCTTCTATATGTTGTCCCACAATCGCTGTAGGCGCCGGATCTATGACTACAGAATCCCGCCCTTCCACGATGTAGGGACTAAGATCATTGACTTTAAAATAGGAGGGATCAATGCCTTTCAGCGTTACCACAATTTGCTCGTCTTCACTGTTGACCAGCACATTGTCTTCAATCACCGGCGTAATAACTGTCACGCCGTTTACCTGCCGCAGTTTAGCAAGACGTTGTTCATCGGCCTGAAAGAATTTGCCGCGTGCCGCTGTGATTTTAATATCGGGATAAAAAGCTTTGTACAGGTCTTTGACTACATCTTCAAAGCCGTTAAAAACAGAGAACAGAACGATCATGGCGCAGCTGCCAACTGCGATAGCAAGCATACTGATGCGCGACAGTATCGGCACCGCATTTGCCGAACGCTTGCCGCGCAGGTATCTGAAAGCTGTCTGCCAGACAATGGTTCTGTTCATCCGGTTTATGCTTCTTCGTCTGGTTCAGTTTTATTTTCGCCGCGGGCCGCACGTTCCTCTTCAATCTTTTTGAAAATCGCTTCCATTTTAAACACGTGATCAAGTGTGTCGTCGAGGAAAAAGAGGAGATCGGGTACTCGGCGTAGCTGATTTTTAACTTTCACGCCCAGTAATTTACGCCATTCCCAGGCGCGGTCTTTAATATCGTGCAGTAATTTTTGCTGATCTTTTACCTGGAAAAGACTCAGGTATACGCGTGCCTCCAGCAAATCCGGAGTTACACTCACTCTGGAGATGGAAACCATGCCTCCGTCTATAACATTCACACCTTCACGTTGAAAGATATCACTCAATTCTTCCTGTACAAGCCTGCCAACCTGCTTCTGACGCTTACTTTCTTCCATTTTATATTTATTTCTTGTGTAAAGGTAGCCTAAAACCACCTAGTTAAATAGAGTTTTGCCTGAAACGCGCTGCGTAGTTATTTTTTGATTAAATTCGTTCTTCAAAACTTTCGCTAAAATTAATGAAAAAGCTTGCGTTGATCGCCGTTTCAGGTATCGTTGCTCTGGCATCTTGTAAAGAAGTAGGACCGACTATTGATTTCGCTAAAAAAGTAGATAGTACTTATACCGCTACAGTAGAGACTCCACAGAACCGCAATGTGATGATCGAGGAATTTACAGGTGTTACTTGTGCCAATTGTCCTGCAGGTCATGCAATGATTGAAGGTTTTGAAGCAAAATATCCAAACCGTATTATCGAAGCGCGTATTTACCCATTTAACTTTGGTCAGGCAACCCCAACTGACGTTACCAAACAAGATTTCCGTACCCAAAAAGGTACAGATCTTGCATTTGTTTTCTTTGGCGGGCTTTCATTTATGCCGGCCTGCGTAATTGACCGCGTACCGGTAAACAACCAGATCATGGTATCAAGTCCCAGCTGGTCTGATCAGGTAGATAAACGTATTGCTACGGTAACTCCGTTAAACATGTACATCACGAGTGCTTACGATGCTGGTTCGAAAACCGCAAACATTACGGTGAAAACAGCTATCACACAGGACATCGCTAAAAAGCTCAATCTGACAGTAGCGATCGTAGAAGACAGTATTATCGATGCGCAGGAATATCCGAGCACTACCGATACGTTCTATATGCATCAGTCTGTACTTCGTGATTTTGTTACAGATTATACCGGTTCTGAGATTCTGCCAGGTCTTAATCCGAAACCAGCAGGCCAGGTTTATATTCGTTATTTTAGCTATAAACTCAGCAATGATGCATGGGTGCCTGAACATTGCCGCGTAATTGCGTGGATCAGCAATAACGAAGGAAAAGACATCGAAGTAGCGCAGTCAGTCGTTACACACGTGAAATAAGCCTTTGTTATAACATAGCTTTTAAAAACTTTCTTTTATTTTGCCCTGCCTTTCCGGTAGGGCATTTTTCTACCCGGTCACAATAACGGAATTATGAAGAAAACACTCGCTTTATTGTTAGTTCCATGTCTGGCATTAAGCATGCTGTCGTGTAAGAATACATCAGAGAATAATTCGGCTGAAACAACCGTTGCTCAGGATACAACGCCTAAAGTTGCCGTGCCTGATTTTAACGCTGATTCTGCTTATGCTTTAGTGGCAAAACAAGTAGCCTTTGGTCCCAGAGTGCCGGGAACACCAGCACAAAAGCAATGTGCCGACTGGATGGAAACGGAGCTGAAAAAAGTTACAGATACTGTTTACAGACAAAATGTTCAGGTAAAAGCAGGTAACGGGAAAATGTTGCCATGTATCAACCTAATTGGTTCTATTAATCCCAAAGCGACAAAACGCATTTTATTTCTGACCCATTGGGATAGCCGTCCCTGGGCGGATCAGGATACAAAAGATAAAGACAAACCAATTCTTGCCGCAGACGATGCGGGCAGTGGCGTTGGCGTATTGTTGGAAGTGGCCCGTCAGATTCAGATGAAAAAACTACCTGAGTCAGTCGGTATCGATATTCTTTTTGAAGACGTAGAAGATTATGGAAAAGAGATATGGGGTGATGCGTCTTATTGTCTTGGTACGCAATACTGGGCGCATCATCCGCATGTGCCGGGTTACAAAGCTGAATTTGGTATTTTATTGGACATGGTAGGCGCCCGCAATGCTAAATTTTCCATCGAGGGACTTTCGGCGCAGGTTGCCGGTGATGTGCAGCAGAATGTATGGCAGGCTGCGGGTCGTGCAGGCTATTCTTCATTCTTTCCGTTTGTAAATGGCAGCACCATTATCGACGATCACGAATTTGTAAACAGCATTGCGCATATTCCGACAATCGATATCATTAACCTTGCGGGGAATGGTATGGAACCATTTGCAGCGCATTGGCATACGCACAATGACAACATGGATATTATCGACAAGAACACACTGAAAGCAGTAGGACAGACCTTGCTTCAGGTGATCTATGAAACGGCACATCCGCTATAGTATATATTTTCCGGTATTCGGCTGAATTGAGGCTGATGCCAGAGATGCTTGTATCTTTAAACTTTATAGAAGTAACAGAACGTGAAATACCGCCACGCCATTTTGATTGTTTTTCTGGTGATTCTTATTGACCAGATTTTTAAAATATACGTGAAGACGCATTTTTATTACGGAGAAGAAGTGAACGTATTAGGTCACTGGTTTCGTTTGCATTTTCTCGAAAATGAGGGAATGGCCTTTGGTATGAAATTCAGCCAGGCCGCCTTCGGAAAATTGTTGCTCACATCCTTCCGCTTGATTGCTGTTGCATTCGGTTTCTATCTGCTGAAACGTGTCGTAAACCGCGGTTATGGCAATGGTGCCATCATCTGCGGCGCACTCATTCTTGCCGGTGCAATGGGTAACCTGATTGATAGCCTTTTTTACGGACTTATCTTTACGGAAAGCTCATTTCATGTAGCGCAAATCGTGCCGATGGGACAGGGTTACGGCCAATTTCTGCACGGTCGCGTCGTCGACATGTTTTACTTCCCGATCATCAATGTAAATCTGCCGAGCTGGATTCCGATCTGGGGTGGTAAAGAATTTGAATTCTTTGAGCCAGTTTTCAATTTCGCAGATGCCGCCATTTCTGTTGGTGTATTGACGCTGGTTTTCTTCCAGAAGAAGCTTGTGGTGAAAAAACACAAAACACCGGCTAAACAGGCTGCAGTTTAATAGATCCTTAAACTTAAATGTCTTTATAAAATATTATATTCGTCAGACAAAACATCAACGTTTGTCTGACGAATATATTTCTATTACCGTATGGCTTGCCAGTCGTAGCTACCGAATCCGGATTCGTCGGGAAGAGGAAGAAGCGGTGCGTAAAAGTATTAAACAGGCGGATGAAAAGATCGCTGAATTGCGCCAGCACTATGCGGGAAAAGATGATCAGGATTTTATAGCGATGTGCCTGCTGATGTATGCCGCTGATCATGCAACCGAACCTTTGGAGCATCCGGCGTTGCAGGCTGAATTAAACACCATCCTGCAAAAAATCGATAAGATGCTTAACGCTTAAGGTGCGCAACGCCCAAAGCGTGTAATGATGGAAGAAGCTTCAGGCGTCAGGCTTTGAGCTTTTTCAGCTTAACGATTCCAGCAAAACTTCCATTTTACTACCTCTGGAACCTTTAATGAGAATGGAAGCATTTTCGGGCTTGTGTGCTGCGATATATTCAGCTGCCAGCCGCGAGTCTGCAAAGTATAAATAATCACCTTTTACTGGTTCAAATTCCTTTCCAACCAGTATTACCTGTTGCCATTCATGTTGTTTGATGAGCGCCACCAGATCTTCATGTTCTTTATGCTCTTCTGCACCCATTTCTTTCATTGCGCCCAGCCAGAGATATTTATGTTCCATTTTCGCATTCGCGAAATTCTGAATTGCCGCGCGCATGCTCGTTGGGTTTGCGTTATAGGCATCCAGAATAATCTGGTTACTGCCTTGCTGCATCCATTGAGAACGGCTGTTGTCTGGATTGTATGCTGCAATAGCTGTCTTGATCTCATCAATAGAAATGCCGAAATACAGACCAACGGCAACAGCTACCATCACATTCGGAAAATTGTATTCGCCCACGAGATGTGTGGATAACAGGGTTTCATTTCCTGCCGTCAGTATCGCTACTTTCAGGAAGAGATCATCCATGATCGGCTTTCCAATATATTGGGCGTTGGCACTGCCATAAGTGATTTGTTGTGCGATTCCTTTTGCCATCTCTTTGAGATAGTCTAAGTCTTCATTTCTGAAAACAGTGCCATTACTTTCACGGAGGAAATCATATAACTCGCCTTTCCCTTTTCGTACGCCTTCCAGGCTGCCAAAGCCTTCCAGATGCGCTTTGCCAGCATTGGTGATGAGACCGTGCGTAGGCGCCGCGATTTTACAGTAGCCTGCAATTTCCTGCTGATGATTTGCGCCCATTTCAATCACTGCCATTTGCGCATCGTTTTTGATCCGAAGCAGCGTAAGCGGTACGCCGATATGATTATTGAGATTGCCTTCAGTAGCGTAAGTGGTAAACTGAGTTTTCAAAACCGTTGTGATCAGCTCTTTTGTAGTGGTTTTACCGTTGGAACCAGTGATAGCGATAAACGGAATGCTGAACTGCTGGCGATGGTGATGCGCCAGTTGCTGTAAGGTGGTCAATACATCTGCTACTACAATATAACGGTCATCAGCTGCGTAGTCTGCTTCATCAATGATTGCGTAAGCAGCGCCAGCTTCCAGCGCTTGTTTGGCAAAAGCATTGCCGTTAAAGTTCGGTCCTTTCAACGCAAAGAAAAGATCGCCGTTTTTCAGTTTGCGGGTGTCTGTCTGTACGGAAGGGTATTGGAGAAATACTTTGTATAAAGAAGCTATATCCACGCTAAGGAATTTAGGGAGTAAAAATAAAAAACCCCTTCAAAATGAAGGGGCTCATTATTATTATCTGTGGTCAACATTTTTATTTTCTGCTTTTGCCGAAGTTGTTACCCGCTTTAGAGTTGTTCTGGCCGTTAGGGCTACCCAGACGATCCATTACGCAACGGAAACCGATTGTAGCGCTTGCCTGATTAGCCTGCATGAAGCGGCGTGCACCAGGAGCCAGCCAGTATGCGCGGTCAGCCCAAGAGCCACCTTTGTATACTTTAGCTTCGTCGCTGATCAGTGTGTTTTTACCGTAAGCATAAGAATACTGAGAAGTGCTGTCGCCATCGTTAAAGTCGCTCAGGTTACCAGCTCTGTAATCGTAGCGGTGTGTAGAGTCAACATCAGCCTGAGTAACCGGACGCGTTTGCAGATGACCTAAGCTATCTTTTTCATCCAGTGAGTTATCTTCAGCTACACGTTTGTAAGTTTCGTACATGTTGCCGCGGTAAGGATTCAGACCTGCCTGATCTTTAGTGATTGGACGGTAAGTATCCAGTACCCACTCACTCACGTTACCAGACATATTATACAGACCGAAAGCATTTGGTTTGTAAGAATAGATTGGAGCTGGACGGTCAGCGTTATCGTTCAGACCACCTGCAACACCCATGTAGTCACCTTTACCACGAGTGAAGTTCGCGAGGAATTCACCTTGGTATTGGTTACGCAGTGCCCAACGTGTAGAGTTTTTAGCACCCCAGGAGTAAGTGTTACGTTCTGTAACAACTTCTTCACCACGACGACGTTTAGTTTCTGGTTCTGGGTTGTTACCGATCAGACCGAGCGCAGCGTATTCCCACTCAGCTTCTGTCGGGAGACGGTAGTCTGGCAGCAAATAACCATCAGAGTAAGTGAGGTTACGTTTTTTAGAACCGCTCGGATCGAGATCCTTTTTGCGGCTGTTGCCTGCCATACCATCATATTGGCCATTGATATACGTTTCAGTGTTGAAAACGTCTTCATTGGTTTGGTTTGGATTCTTTTTCAGCATACCGTTTTTGATGAGGATCATCTCATTTACACGGTCTGTACGCCATTTACAATATTCGTTAGCCTGATACCAGTTTACACCCACCACCGGATAGTAGTTGTAAGCAGCATGCTCGAAATATGTATTTACCATTGGTTCGTTGTACTGCAAAGACTTACGCCAAACGCTTTCGTCAGGCATAGCCTTAGTGATCACCTCAGGGTAGTCACCGCCATAGTTACGCTTCAGCCAGTAGATATACTCGCGGTAGTGAACGTTGGCAACCTCTGTTTCATCCATGTAGAAAGATGATACAGAAACTGTACGTGGAATATTGTTACGATCTACAGTAGGCAAGTCATCATCAGCCTGGCCCATTGTAAAGCGGCCGCCTTCAACAAAAACCAAACCAGGTCCGGTTTGCTGACCAGGATAATTAGGAACGTCGAAGCCCCCTAGGCGCGAATCATTGTAATCCCAACCGGTTTTATCCGATGTGCCGGAAGATTTTTTAGATGAGCAAGCCGAAAAAAGAGTCGCTGCTCCAATATACAGCAAGCTCAAGCCAACAAGCGTTCTTTTCATAATCTGAGAAAAATATTAGCTACGAATTAGGTTGATATTTGTTAAAAGTGTTACAATGTTAGAGCATTCTTTTCACAATGTCAAGCGTAAAAAGCACGAAGCGTAAAAAAAATTAAACTTTTCACCGGATAATCTTCATAATATTTTGTTATGTTTTATCGTTTCTTTCCTATGTGATCTTTACGGGAGCAGTCCTCCTGATATTTCCTTAATTTTGAAAACATAGTCCGGCTGCTTTGAGTCCGGTCAGTACAGTATCGAAATGAGAAATTTATTAAGTTTTTTGCTTAGTTCATGCCTGGTTACAACGGCATGGGCTTCCTCCACCGAAACCTACCATATTGCAGCGAGCGATATTAATAACGGCTATGTCGTAAAAAAAGTATGGCTTAAAGAGTACGCTGTGCCCCGTGTACAGCTGATCAATCCTGCGTTTACGGCTGTCAGCGCGCTGCCGCAAAACGTTACTGCTCAAAACCCTCAGGATGTAAAAGTGGTGATTGGTGAAGTACGCAAACGTTACTTCGCGATTGTTAAAATTCCGGTCTATTCTACTCAGGGCGGCGCTGTACGTCAGCTCACAGATTTTACACTGGTCACAGATGAACAGGCAGCTCCTGCAACTACTCCCAAAGCTTTAGCAAGAACAACTGGTACTGTAACAAATTCCCCTTTAGCTTCAGGTAGCTGGTACAAAATTTCTATACCGCAACGCGGCGTTTATAAAATTGATTATGATTTTATTAAAACTAAATTAGGCGTAGATCCGGCAGGCATAAACACTGCTAATATCCGGGTATATGGCAACGGAGGCACTATGCTTCCGGAAAACAATGCCATTCCGCGTCCGGCAGATCTTACGGAAGATGCGATCGTCGTGAATGATGGCGGCGATGGAAAATTCGGCTCCGGGGATTACATCCTTTTTTATGCAAACGGACCGGTCACATGGGCTAAAGACAGTGTCAACGGACGTTTTACACACAGCAATAATCTCTACGAAAATAAATCGTACTACTTCCTCAATTTTGATCTCGGAGCGGGTAAACGTGTTGGCGCAGCAAATAACGCAGCACAGTCCAATATCCCGGTTACGAGTTTCAATGATTACCAGATGCACGATACCGACCTGGTAAACCTTGGCGTGGTAGGTAAGACCTGGTGGGGCGAAAACTTTAGCACGCTTCCCGGTAAAAGCTCTGACTACACTTTTAATTTCAATCTTGGACAGGTTATCGATTCTGTATCTGCCTCGATGAGCCTCGGTTGCGTGTCTAGTGTAAATGGCAACACGTTTAATGTCGCGGTAAATGGGCAAACCTATGGTGGTCCGTATTACATGGGTCAGATTCCTGTGGATATTTCCGGCACGCCGGTTTCCGCCGTCGTAACCCAGTATGTCCAATACAAGCTCCCGGCTTCCAATTCGGAGAGTTTTTACCTGAAATTTAACTCTCCTGCTACAGACGCTAACGGATATCTGGACTATATCGAACTTAATTATCGCAGAGCGCTTTCTTTTGCCGGTGGCCAAATGAATTTTCGTGACTGGAACTCGGTAGGATCGGGTAATGTAGCGGGTTATAGTATTCAGAATACAAACAGCAATACCCAGGTATGGGATATAACTGATCCGATCAATCCTGCATCAATCAGCGGCAATTTGAATGGTGGTACCTATAGTTTCGCACAGGACGCTTCGCAATTGCGCGAGTTCGTCACATTTGACGGCAGTCAGTTTTACACACCTGATTTTGTCAGTAAGGTAGATAATCAAAATATTCATGGCCAGTCTGCGGTAGACCTGATTGTTGTGACCTATCCGGATTTTCTGGATGCGGCCAATCAGATTGCAGATTTTCACCGCCAGCATGATAATATGCGTGTGTTGGTAGCCACAACCGGGCAGATTTATAATGAATTTTCATCCGGGTCACAAGACATCAGCGCCATCCGTGATGCCGCTAAAATGTTTTATGACCGCGCTGGAAATGATACTACGCAAATGCCACGCTATTTGCTGCTGTTTGGCGATGCTTCTTACGATTATAAGGATCGGATCGGTGCGAATACCAACTATGTGCCTACGTTTGAATCACAGGAATCAATAAGTCTTGGCAACAGTTATGGAACGGACGACTTTTTTGGCTTCCTCGGGGCAAATGAAAATATTGAAGACATCACAATTGCAAACTCTTTTGATATTGGCGTAGGACGTATTCCGGTAGCGACGACAGCAGATGCAAATAATGTGGCCGCAAAAATCATTCATTACAAAAGCGCCGCCTCACTTGGACCATGGCGCCTGACCAATACTTATGTGGCCGATAACGAAGATGACGCTGGCGCACACCTTGCGCAGGCAGAGGAAATGGTGGCTGAGGTAGACAGCAATGTCAATGTTTACAATGACGTAAAAGTATATCTGGATAATCTCCCGTTTGTTTCCACACCGGGCGGTGCCCGCTGTCCGGATGCTAATAAAGCAATCAATGACCAGGTCTTTAAAGGAACGTTTATCATCAATTACAACGGTCACGGTGGGCCAACGACTTTGGCGCATGAACGCATTCTTACTGCCGATGATTTCAATCAGTGGAAAAATATCGATAAACTGCCTTTCATGATCACCGCGACCTGTGATTTTGCGCGTTTCGATGATCCTTCATATGTATCGGCAGGTGAAAAACTGGTAATTAAATCGGACGGTGGTGCAATTGCATTGCTTACTACAACACAGCTGACCTACGCTTATGCCAACCGTATGTTGAATCTTCAGTTCCTCAACGCACAGTTTCAACGCGTGAATGGTACCTGGAATACATTTGGCGATGCATTCCGTGAAGGTAAAAACGTGACTTACGAATCTAATCCGTTGCCAGATTACAGTACACTGGTTAACTTCAGAAAATTCACGTTGCTGGGCGACCCTGCACTGGAGCCAGATTTTCCTGAATATAGCGTAGCTACAGATTCCATTAAAACACTGGATGGAAATCCTACAGACACAGTGAGTGCATTGGGCGGTTACCTTATTACCGGAAAGGTGAAAGATCATTCAGGTAATCTGATGAGCAGTTTCAACGGTCAGGTGTATGTGACGATTTATGACAAAGCCCGCACCATAACGCTTTATACCAAAGTATACAATACCAAACGGACCTATCTCGTACAAGATAATATTATATATAAAGGGAAGGCGACTGTTGAAAACGGACGTTTCAGCGTAAAATTCGTTGCGCCTAAAGATCTGAATTATGATTTCGGTAAAGGCCGGATCAGTTATTATGCGGATAATGGTACCATAGATGCGGCAGGCATCGATACTTCAATGACTGTCGGCGGATATTCCGATAATCCGGTAGTAGATAATACGCCGCCAATTGTAAAACCTTACATGAACGATAGCTTTTTCGTGGATGGCGGCATTACAGGCAGCAATACCCTTTTGTTCGTTTCGCTTTTCGATGAAACCGGTATTAATATCTCCGGTAATAGCGTCGGCCACGATCTTACTGCCGTTCTGGACGGTGATGTGCAAAATCCTTATGTATTAAATGATTATTACGAAAACGCACCAAATGATTATCAGCATGGTTATGTAAACTTCCCGATTACAGGTCTGGCAGACGGTCAGCACGTACTACACGTAAAAGCATGGGATGTGAACAATAACTCAGGTGAAGGGGACGTCCATTTCGTGGTTTACAACGGCGAAGTGATGAAAATCGGCAATCTGATGAATTATCCGAACCCATTCGGTAACGTCAGCAAAGAAACTCATTTCGTATTTGAGCATAATCATCCTGAAGAAACACTTACGGCTAAATTGTTGATTTACAATATGGGCGGTCAGTTAGTGCGTTCTTTCCAGGAAACTTTCACACCTTCCGGCAGCCGTAGTCATGAGATTACCTGGGATGGTACGGACCAGGCTGGTGCACAATTGCCTGATGGTGTGTATGTTTACAGAATAAATATTTCAACAAGTACAGGAATTCAGGCGACTGCATACCAAAAATTGGTTTTGATCCGTTAATATGTTTTTGCAAATTCGCCCGGACTTAAAATAGCCCGGGCTGTTTGTAACATAAACGAAATAAGATAACTTTGCAAAACTTTAAATTAAAGTATAATAGAATGTCGAATCGCCTTGCAATAATCGGACTGAGTCTTTTGGCCGGTTTTTCTTCACGTACTGCTTTAGCTCAAACCGGGCTGAACGGACAAACAACGATCCCAACCACTGCTGTTCCTTTTCTGAGAATTTCTCCTGATGCACGCTCTGGCGGTATGGGTGATGTCGGTCTCGCTATTTCTCCGGATGCGAACGCACAATACTGGAACGTTGCTAAAATTCCGTTTACAGATAAAAAATTCGGCATCTCTGCAACTTATACGCCATGGCTGAAGGATCTCGTTCCAGATATCTTCCTCGCATATCTCTCCGCTTACGCTAAATTCGGTGAAAATAACAACCAGGCGATCAGCGGTTCTTTGCGCTATTTCTCTCTGGGTGATATCAACTATACGGACATCAACGCAACACCGGTAGGTACTGGTAAGCCACGTGAATTCTCCGTAGACCTTGGTTACTCACGTAAACTGTCGGATTATCTCTCCGTAGGTTTGACCGGCCGTTATATTCACTCGGCAATCGCTACAGGTCTCAGCGGTCAGCAAGGTACAGACTACAAACCTGGTAGCACTGCTTCTGCGGATATGGGTGTGTACTATAACAAAACAAAAGAAATTACAGAATACCGTAGCTCTACATGGAGCTTTGGTGCTGCACTGACTAACCTCGGTGGTAAAATCTCTTATAATTCTACCCGCAAAGACTTTATTCCATTGAACCTCGGTATCGGTGCAGCATATACTTATCAGGTAGATGAATACAACAAATTCACAATCGCTGCTGATCTGAATAAACTGCTGGTGCCTGCGCCAACAGATACTTCTACCAGCGGTACGCCTGCTTACGATATGCACAGTGATATGGGCGTAGTAGAAGGTATGTTTAAATCATTTGGTGATCCGGCTGGTATGAAGCGTATCGATATGTCGATCGGTGCTGAATACTGGTACCAAAACCAATTTGCAGTACGCGCAGGTTATTTCTACGAATCTCCTTCAAACGGTGACCGTCAGTATTTCACTTGTGGTCTGGGTGTTCGTTACAACATCTTTAACCTGAACTTCTCTTACCTCGTTCCTTCAGGCTCTGGTATCAACAGAAACCCGTTGTCCAACACACTGCGTTTCTCTCTGATGTTTGAATTTGACAAACTCGGCAAACAAGAAGCCAGCGAATAGGCTTAGCAATAAAAGATAAAACGAATAAAGGCTCGCAATTTGCGAGCCTTTATTCGTTTTATCTACCAGGTAAAGCCAGGGGAGTAGCTGTGCCGTATGTATTTTATGGTCGGGAAAATTTGGAACATCGTTTGATTGGATTTTAGAATATATTTAGAATATGGATTGCTGAAATTTTCTCTGGAGAAACAGGGATGATAGTGATAGATTGAATAACAGCCCTGTTAAAACGAATAGCGCACCTAGCTGGCCATATCAATATTTGTTGCTGTTACAAAATCAAAATAGATGAGACGAATTTTACTTTTTATTTTAATGCTTGTATCATTTCAGGCATTACACGCTCAGGTGATCAGACCTTTTCAGCACATTGAGGCCGTAACACAGGCCAGACCGGCAGATGACCACATCAAACGATATGAAACATACCTGTTGGATGCTGCAGTATTCGAATCAGCAAAACGTATTATTCCCCAGGCGAGTGATTTAGCTGCACTGAGTGCCAGTAACGCCATCATAGCGTTGCCAATCGCGAACGGCCAAATTGTTCCCTTTTACATCGCGGAGGTACATATACTTTCACCGGAGTCGGCACAGGAGCATCCGGAAATAAAGAACTACGATATCCGTTCGGTAGAAGGAAATATCAAAGGGCGTATTACCTACAGTCCGATGGGTATGAGCGCAGTTTTGCTGCTGCCCGGAGAACGACAGTATATCACGCCTTTTTCTAAAACAGATGCTTTAGATCATGCGGTATATGCACTCAAAGACTATGAGGTACCAGAAAGCCTGAAAGTGCTTTGCGGGGTAGAAGGAGATACGGTAATACATGCAGCACAACGAACCACAAATGTAACATTGGGTGATTGTAAACTTCGTACCTACCGGCTTGCTGTCGCGGCAACCGGAGAGTATACAAACTGGGCAGGGAGCCAGGCAAATGCGATTGCGGATATCACTACTACCGTTGCAAATGCGAGCCTGATTTATGAACTACAGCTGGCAATTAAGTTTACGCTTACAACCAACAGCTCCATCGTATTTACGGATTCGCTTACCGATCCTTATCCAACAGCAAGTTTCCCGAACACGACCATATTGAATGCAAACACCACTACCCTGAATAGCGTTATCGGTACGGCAAACTATGATATCGGTTTTGTGCTGAACTATGGTTGGAATGGCGGTCTGGCCTATACACCTGCAATTTGCGGCAGTAATAAAGGTGGTGGCGCGGCAGGCCTGAATTTTAATACGCTGAGCTCTATTATGGATAACATGATGGCGCATGAAATAGGGCATATGTTCAGCGCGCAACACACGATGAGCACAGGTACTAATGCTGGCGTCTGCTCTGCCAATGTAAACTTGCCTACTGCCTATGAACCGGGCGGAGGTTCTTCCATCATGGCCTATTCCGGTTCAGTATGTGCCGGATTATATTATCAGAATTATCCTGACGGATACTTTCATTTTAACAGCGAGCAACTGATACTCACTTATGCGATCAGTCAAAACACTTGTGGTACGCAGACGACTATCAGTAATAGTTCGCCAGTTATATCCGTGCCTGCTGGGGCTTATACCATTCCTGTATCCACACCTTTTACATTAAAAGCTTCAGGCACTGATGTAAATGGAGATCAGCTCACCTATACTTTTGATCAGTATGATGTAGCTGCTACATATATGACTGCACCGCCGTCATCAACTGCGACGTCAGGGCCTATATTCAGGTCTTATCCGCCATCCGCCACGCCGAGTCGTACATTACCCCCATTGTCAAATATTCTGTCTGGCGTTGCAAACACATGGGAAGTATTACCGTCAGTATCACGCACGGTAAATTTTAAAGTAATGACCCGCGATAATGCCAGCGGCGGTGGCTGTGTGGCCTACGAAAATATTGTAGTGACTACTAACAGCAGCGCTGGTCCTTTCGCTGTTACTTCGCAAAACAGCGCTACAAGCTATACGGCGAACGGCAGCAATACCATGACTGTTACCTGGAATGTGGCCAACACTACAGCATCGCCTGTAAGCTCACCAAATGTAGACATCCTTTTCTCTGCAGATAATGGTCAGACGTTTCCATATACGCTGGCATCGGCTACAGCAAACAATGGCACGAAAACGGTACTTGTGCCGAATGTGAGTACCACTATTGGTCGAATCAAAGTACAAAGCAGCAACAACATCTTTTTCGATATCAATAAGGCGTTTATTACAATTAATTCGCCTTGTGCTGCCAATGGCGCCATATTCAGTCCTACTTCAACTTTAATAGCGCCGGCGGGAAGTCTTTCGCTAAATCAGGGCCTGACGGCTTCATACGGTTCACCGGTAAATATTTCAGGTACAATAACCTCTTCCGATCCTATAGCAAACCTTGCTGTAGGAAATGGCACTGCAACAACATGCGCTTCTTATTCCAACGTTTTTCAGTACAAAACATTCAGTTTTCAGCCGACAGCAAGCGGCAGTTATACATTTACGCGTACTACAGGGTCCGCAGCGTTAGTTTTTGATTTGTATCAGGGAAGTTATACACCGTCTACTCCGTGCAATAATTATCTCGTTTCAAATTATATAGGTGGCAGCAGCAGTGCGTCATTCACTGTTAGTCTTACTGCTGGCATTACTTATGTAATGACGGTTGGAACATTTACCAGCGGATCACCGGCGCTTCCTGCATCGTTTGCTATTGGCGTAACACCACCTGCAGGTGGCAATATATACAGCAGTACACCGGACCCGGGAGCGGGATACAATTATACGTTCGTCATAGTAAACAGTCTGGGCAATATACAAGGTTACAGCGCTACCGGCGATATGAGCAATGCGTCGTTATATCCCGCAGATAATTACACCGTATACGGACTTTCCGTAGACAATACGGTTTCACAGACTACGTTGGATAATTATACCGGCGGTCCGTTTTCAAGCCTGCAGGCGGCATTGCTTAACGGCACCATCTGCGGAAATCTGAGCGCCAACAGTCGTACGGTGCAGGTTATGGCACCTTTGGGCGTTACAGGCATATCGCTTTCGGCAACCCGTGCCAATGACCATACAAATCTGCTTTGGCAATCTTACAATGAACATGATATGAGTAATTATCTCATAGAGCGCAGCGCAGATGGCCGTAATTTTTCACCGGTAGGAAACACTGGAGCAAAAAACAGCAGCACTGCAGCAAACTATTCGTTCACTGATAATGCACCTGAATCCGGCGCCAATTTCTATCGTATCAGAGGTATTGATTACGCCGGTGCCAATATCTGGAGTAACGTAAGAGAAGTTCTTTTTAATCAACAGGGAATTACAGACGCAATCGTATTTCCTAACCCGCTGAATGCCGGCGTTGCTACGGTGAAGCTTACCCGCGATATGGGTGTTTTGGTCTGCAGCGTCACCAATATAAATGGCCAGCTGCTACAACAATTCACTACTTCGGGAACAGAATTTAATATCAATCTGCAATCACTCGCTAAAGGCATTTATTTCTTCAGAATTTCCGGTGAGTCCGGCGAACGTATTAATCTGCGTCTTGTTCGGTAGTTTTAGGCTGAAAGCTTAATGCCTAAAGCTTAAAACTGCGTGATCTAGCAAGCTTTGGTTTTCGTCTTTCAGCGTTTAAGTTCTGAACATAAGATCAAATACAAAAAATAAGAGCGATGGAAAAGTCCATCGCTCTTGTTTTTTATTACTGGCATAAAGCTTAATGCTATTGCAATGTAATCCGGTGGGAAGCGTTAAGCTTTAGGCCTTAAGCTTTCAGCACTAAGCCAATTCGCTCAGTTCCAGCCAGCGCATTTCTTTTTCTTCCAGTGCATTTGTAACCTCTGTAATCCGCGCGCTGAGCTTTTGCAGCTCTTCATAAGCCAATGACGGGTTGCTCATTTTTTCGGAAATCTCTGTTTTCTCTTGTTCCAGCGCCGGAATGTCTTTTTCCAGTTGTTCAAACTCACGCTGCTCTTTATAGGAAAGTTTCTTTTTATCCTTTTTTACTTCCGTTTTCTCTTCCGTCAGTTTTTTTGTTTCTGCCGCCTGTACTTTGGCTTCTGCCTCTTTCTTTTCGTTATCCTTTTGCCAGATACGATACTGCGAATAGTTGCCCGGGAAATCGCGGATGACGCCGTCGCCTTCAAAAACAAACAGGTGATCAACGAGACGATCCATAAAATAACGGTCGTGCGAAACCACAATCAGACAACCCTGATACTCACTCAGGAAATTTTCCAACACAGACAGCGTTGGCAAATCCAGATCATTGGTTGGTTCATCGAGTACCAGAAAGTTGGGATTGCGGAAAAGCACCGTCAGGATTTGCAGCCGTTTCTTTTCACCACCACTTAATTTAGAAAGGTAAGTGTATTGCTGATCTGGCGGGAACAAGAACAATTGCAGGAACTGCGCCGCGCTCAGCGTGCTGCCATCGGCCAAAGGAAAATTCTCTGCAATGTTTTTCACATATTCAATCACACGCATGTCTTCCTTAATTTCCAGACCTTGCTGCGAAAAATTGCCGAAAATAACCGTGTCCCCAATATTGATTTTACCGCTGTCGGCCTGCTCGTGACCTTGCAGCATTTGCAGGAACGTAGATTTACCCGCACCGTTTACGCCCACAATACCGATCCGTTCTCCTCTTTTAAAAGTATAGTCAAACCCTTTCAGGATCACTTTATCTCCAAAACTCTTGTACACTTTTTTCAATTCTGCGATCTTGCCACCCAGGCGGTTCATCTTCATCTGAAGCTGCACCTGATTGTCTTCGATCTTTTGCTTGGCGCGCGCTTCTACATCGTAGAAATTATCGATGCGGCTCTGCGCTTTGGTGCTACGCGCTTTTGGCTGCTTGCGCATCCATTCCAGCTCCTTGCGGTATTCATTTTTCGCCTTGTCAATACTTGCCTGCTGGCTTTCAATGCGGGCTGCTTTCTTCTCAAGGAAATTTTCATAATTGCCCCGATGCTCGTATAACGTACTGCCTTCCAGTTCCCAAACTTCATTACACACATCATCGAGGAAGTAACGGTCGTGGGTTACCATTAGCAGGGTTACTTTTTCCTGATTCAGATAATGTTCCAGCCATTCCACCATGCCTACATCCAGATGGTTGGTAGGTTCATCCATGATAAGGAGTACGTGCTTATGCTCAAAACCGATATCGATGAGCGTTTGAGCGAGGGCTACACGTTTGCGTTGTCCGCCGGAAAGCTGTCCGACCGCCTGCTGCAGATGATGAATGTTCAGCTTACCAAGGATCTGTTTCACTTTTGTGTCGAAATCCCAGGCGCCGAGTTCGTCCATTTTAATGATGGCTTCACCAAGCTTTTCCGCGTCATCGGTTTCGCTCACTGCCTCATAATTTTTGATGGCATTGATTACCGGATGGTTGTGGTGGAAGATATTATCCAGCACAGAAAGGTTTTCCTTAAACTTCGGTTCCTGTTCAAAAAGCGCTACCGTTACATCTTTATGGATCCATACGGTGCCACTATCGGTGGTCTCCTGACCAGAAAGGATTTTGAGCAGGGTAGATTTTCCGCTGCCGTTTTTGGCGACAAGCGCAATTTTATCTCCCTCACTGATATGAAAGGATATATTATGAAAAAGCGGTTTTATCCCGTACGATTTACTGATTCCTTCGGCCGATACGTAATGCATTCTGTATGGTACTAGTGTCTTAATTGATAGAAAGTGCAAATGTACGGTCGCTAATTGACAATTGACAGTGGACAATGGTGAATGGACAATGGTGAATCTTGTGTGACGCCAAATTCGTAGAGACGTTGCACGCAACGTCTTCATATAATGATAGTACTAAACACAATACGGTCGTGCCGGTTTTAATGTGTTGTTGCGAGGACGAGGTACGAGGACGTCGCAATCCGGTTTCGCGTTTGTGGAATGACAGGAGCCTACTAAATCAGTAGGCTCACCTATTAATGGGAATAGGCGAACCTAGTGAATCGATAGGTGGACCTAATGAAGGGAATAGGTGAGCCTAATGGTTGGAATAGGCGGAGCTGTTAAGTTGACAGGTGGACCTAATGGGAGGAATAGGTGGAGCTGTTAAGTTGACAGGCCGAGCTAATGAAGGGAATAGGTGGACCTATTAAATCGATAGGTGGACCTAATGAAGGGAATAGGTGAGCCTAATGGTTGGAATAGGCGGAGCTGTTAAATCGACAGGTGGACCTAATGGGAGGAATAGGTGGAGCTGTTAAGTTGACAGGCCGACCTAATGAAGGCAATAGGTGGACCTATTAAATCGATAGGTGGACCTATTGAAACGATAGGTGCTGCCTATTGGGTAAACACCCTCGATCAAAAAAGCCAGGCGTTCATCTATCTCATACCTAAACGACTATATTTGTAGATATAGCTAATACACTATGGCAGCACATAAAGTACATCATGGTAAGAATCTGCGCAGATTCAGAGAATGGAAAGGACTGAAACAGGAAGCGCTTGCATTTGAAATGGGTGACGATTGGAGCCAGAAAAAAATTTCGCTGCTGGAACAGAAGGAAATAATTGATGATGCAATTCTCAAACAGCTTTCTGATGTATTGAAAATACCGGTGGAAGCTTTTGATGCGCTGAACGAAGATCCGGCGATCAATATTATTGGAAGTACGTTTACTGAATCATCTGTTAATGCTGGGAATTCAGGAGGCGAAAATAACTCGATTGTAAACCCCGTTGATAAGTGGTTGGAAGCTTTGAAGAAGAATGAAGAACTCTACGAACGTTTACTTCAAGCTGAAAAGGAAAAAGTAGCGCTGCTTGAAAAATTGCTGAAGGGGCAATAGTTGTTTGGTAAATGCCCGGCGCGAAATCAGGTTGCGACGTCCTCGTACCTCGTCCTCGCAATGACCGTGTTTTTGCACAACCTGTAATGTGCGTAATCAAAACCCAGTTGAGCGAAGTCGCCGGTTGAGCGAAGTCTCTGACTTCGTTCGAGCGGATCGCGGTCTCTGACCGCAGCGTATCTTGCTCCGGTCAGGAGACCGGTTTCCACCGCGACAAAGTCAGAGATTTTGCCGAACGGTAGTATTTTACCATTCACCACTGACCATTCACCATTCACACTGACCATTCACCATTGACCACCCACTCGTTGAGCGAAGTCTCTGACTTCGTTCGAGCGGATCGCGGTCTCTGACCGCAGTGTATCTTGCTCCGGTCGGGAGACCGGTTTCCACCACGACAAAGTCAGAGACTTTGCCGAACGGTTGTATTTCACCATTCACCACTGACCATTCACCATTCACCACCCACCATTGCCCAAGAATTCTTAATTTCAATTACTATGCTGCAAATAAACTTCACTCCATTCCCGACACTAGAAACTGAACGACTTATTCTCAGACGCATTACAAACGACGATGTACCGGATATTTTTGCATTCCGTTCCGATCCTGAAGTCATGAAATACATACCACGTCCCGTTGCAAAAACGCATGAAGATGTACTGCCCGTGCTGGAAATGATCAACAACGGTATTGAGAAAAACGAATCGATCAACTGGGCAATGGCTGATAAAGAGAGTAATCGCCTGATTGGTATGATTGGTTATCCACGTATGGATCTGGCGCATCATCGTGCTGAAGTCGGTTATGTGCTACATCCTGCCTATCATGGAAAAGGACTCATGCAGGAAGCTTTGAAAAGCGTGATCGGTTATGCTTTTCAGGGAATGAAACTGCATTCTGTTTCGGCGATCATTGACGCAGATAATACTGCTTCCGCTAAAGTACTGGAACGTTTTGGTTTCCGGAAAGAAGCGCATTTCAAAGAAGATTTTTTGATCAATGGTAAATTCAGAGATTCGGTCTACTACGGTTTGCTGTCTTCGGAGTTTAAAGGTTAGGAGTTTTTAAGTTCTAAGTAATAAGTAATAAGGTCTGAGATACTAATCGCAACCTAAAACCTAGAACTTAAAACCTACGACTAAGAAGGGAAAAAACATTGCTTTCCATTCACGGTAATAATCACATCGGCAGCGCTTGGCCAAAGCGGACTGATGGTTTGTGTTTTCTCCCAGGTTTGCAAATCCTTCTTCAATTCTTCCACTTTTTCTTTTTGCTGGCGCGAAAGATCTTTCAGTTCTGAAGGATCATTGTTCAGATCAAACAGAAATGTTTCTTTGTCGTGCTCATTGATGTACAGTTTCCAATTGTCCTTGCGGACGGCTTTTGCATAACCGTTGCGAAAATAAAGTACAGGATGCGCAACCGAATCGGGATGCTTTACCAGTCCCATCAGGTCTACGCCGTCATAGGTGCGGTTTTCCGGCATCGAAACATCTGCTGCTGCAACAATGGTAGTAAAAATATCAAGTGCTGAAACCGGATGTTTGTAAACCTGTCCGCCGCGAATTTCTTTCGGATACTGCATGAACATAGGCACACGTAAGCCACCATCAAACTGCGTGCATTTACCGCCGCGCAAAGGCGCATTATCGGTAGCGCGTGTATATGTTGCCCCACCGTTGTCGCTGATAAAAATGATCAGCGTATTTTCCATGTTGCCCGTTTCTTTCAGTTTTTGTAACACATCACCAACTGCATCGTCCAGCGCTTCAATCATTGCGTAATACACTCTTTTTACCCGGTCATCTACATTTTTGATTCTGTCGTAATTTGCTCTGGGTGCCTGGAACGGATCATGTGGTGCATTAAAGGTAAGCGTCAGGAAAAATTGTTTCTTTTTATTTGCTTCAATAAAATCGATAGCTTTTTGTGCAAAAGAAAACGTCAGGTAACCGGTATCGCGCACTTGTTTTCTGCCTTCGTAAATAGCCGTAGCACCAAATCTTGGCGCCCAGGCAGGCAATTCGGAAAATGACCAGGGCAGATGCTGATTCACGTAGCGACTGGTATCCATACCTTCATCCACATACCGGGTCAGTGCGCCGGGGAAATAATAGCTGTAATCATAACCACAGCGGTCGGGGTAATATCCGCCACCATTGCCGAGATTCCATTTCCCTACCAGCCCTGTGACATAGCCGTTATCATGCAGCAATTCAGCAATAGTTATTTCTGTGGCAGGCAAGCCCGTTTTATACTTACTCCGGTCAATAAATACATGCGGATGCAACATTTTTACCCCTTCGGTTTTATTCCACGGTTCCAGATAATGTCGCTTGATTTCCTGAGCCACATCCGGCGCTACGATATCAAAAGGCATAAACTCGTTGCCAAATCGTTGCTGATAACGCCCGGTCATGATTGCTGCGCGTGATGGTCCGCAGATCGGTGCGGTTGCATAGGCTTGCTCAAAACGGATACCGTCTTTCCCAAGCCCATCGATAAAAGGCGTGTGCAAATGGGTATTTCCATAAGAGGAAAGATCAGAATAGCCCAGATCATCCGCTACAATAAGAATAATGTTGGGTTGAGGGGGCTTTGCCCATGTTATAGAGGGCAGTATCGTAGCCATAAACACCGGCAGAAGGATGCGAAAAAGACGTGCGGGCATGGCTGTAAAATTTAAATGGGAAGCGTTACTACAAATCTAAATTTTATATACGTGTGTTTTTGATAATTGACTAAAAAATAGTTATTTTTCTTATCTAATTGATTTACTCTTTGTTTTATGACTATAGGCGTACTGAAAGAACAGCATCCTGAAACGCGCGTATCGCTGGTGCCGGAAGTAGTGCAGGCTCTGGTGAAGATGAATGTACAGGTGCAGGTAGAGCAGGGGGTGGGACTCACTTCTTTTTACAGCGATAAGATGTATGCAGATGCAGGGGCAACGCTGCAGGATCGGGAAGCCGTCATAAAGAATTCAGATTTGCTGCTCAGCATTCAACCTGAAAATATTTCAAGCGGAATGAAAGCCAATGCCGTTTTGCTGGGCGTGTTTCAGCCGTTGTATAATGTTCCGCAAATGCAATCCTGGGCTGAGAAAGGTTTTACTGTTTTTAGTATGGATAATATTCCGCGTACCACCAGGGCGCAATCAATGGATGTGCTGAGTTCGCAGGCGAATATTGCGGGTTATAAAGCTGTGCTGCTGGCTGCGTTTCAATACAGCCGTTATTTTCCCATGTTTATGACTGCCGCAGGAAGTATTCCACCTGCCAAAGTAATGATACTAGGCGCGGGTGTGGCGGGATTACAGGCCATTGCAACATCGCGAAGATTGGGTGCTGTGGTGGAAGTATTTGATACACGTCCGGCAGTGAAGGAAGAAGTGATGAGCCTCGGTGCAAAATTCATAGAAGTAGAAGGTGCAGCCGATGCATCAAAAGCGGGTGGCTATGCTGTAGAACAATCGGCCGATTTTCAGCAGCGACAAAAAGATAAAATTCAGGAGCATATCCGCAAGTCCGATATCGTTATCACAACGGCTCAAATCCCGGGCAAAAAAGCGCCGATACTGATCACCAAACCGATGATTGAGGAAATGCGCGCAGGAAGTGTGATCGTCGATCTGGCTGCTGCAACGGGTGGTAATACTGAGCTCACACAAAATGATACGACAGTGATGTATCATGACGTGGCCATTGTGGGGAATTCCGCGCTGGCGGCTACAGCTCCTGCTGATGCCAGTAAATTATACAGCAAAAACGTACTTAATTTTCTGAAGCTGATCACCGATAAAGAAGGAAATCTTCAGCTCAATTTTGAAGACGATATCGTAAAAGGAACTTGTATCGCACACGGCGGTAAAATCACTAACGACCGCGTGCAATCATTCATATCTCAACCTACAACAGCATAAACTATGGATAGTTTAACCGCATTGTTTACCGATCCCGCCTCTTACAGGTTGCTCACGATCGTAATTCTTTCCATTTTTCTGGGGATAGAAGTTATATCACGGGTGCCATCTGTTTTGCATACGCCTTTGATGAGCGGTGCCAATGCCATTCACGGTGTCGTGATCATTGGTGCCATTATTGTAATGGGACAAGCATCTACTGACGATTACCTTGCACTCGCACTAGGTTTTCTGGCAGTGGTATTAGGTACACTCAATGTGGTAGGCGGTTTTGTGGTGACGGACAGGATGCTGGAGATGTTTGCCAAGAAAAGTCAAAAGTCAAAAGTCAAAAAATAAAAGGCCTCCTCTAGCTCCTCCAAAGGAGGAGAACTTCAAACGCGAGTATCCGGTATTGACGTTTGACCTTTCACGTTTGACTACTCACAACTCACAATCACAAATCTCAAATAGCCATGTTGCTACCGCTTTGTTACCTTATTGGTTCCATCACATTTATCATAGGGCTAAAGATGCTGTCGCATCCTGATTCTGCACGCAAGGGTAATCTTGTGGCGGCTTTCGGTATGACGATTGCGATTTTGGCCACGATATTTTTATACCACAATCCGGATACAGGCGAACATTTGCATAACTACGGATGGATATTCGGAGGACTGCTTATCGGCGGGGTAGTAGGAACAATGGCGGCGAAGAAAGTACAGATGACCGCAATGCCGGAGATGGTGAGTTTATTTAACGGTATGGGCGGTGCTTGTGCGATGCTGATTTCCATAGTAGAGTTTCAGGGGCATGTGGTCAAAACCTCTGCCAGTCTGACTCCGATGAATGTGCCTGACGAGCAAAGCGTCATTCAGGTACAACGTATTTTTGGAGAGTCGACAGGTATCCTTATTGTCATTGTTTTAGGAATGATTATCGGTTCCGTTTCTTTTGCAGGAAGTATTATCGCCTGGGGAAAGCTCAACGGAAAAATCAAAGACCGTTCGTTCAGTGCACAGCAGGTGATCAATATAGGCCTTTTATCAATCATCGCTGTTCTCACGATTTACTTACTGGCTGCGCAACCTGCAAATACAATTGTTGTCTTATTCTATCTGATTCTGACGTTGTCTTTACTCTACGGCATTCTTTTCGTAATGCCGATTGGCGGCGCCGATATGCCGGTAGTTATTTCTTTACTTAATTCATTTACCGGCGTAGCAGCAGCTTTTGGTGGTTTCCTGTACAATAATCCGGTGATGCTTACTGGCGGTATTCTCGTTGGTTCTGCAGGTACCATTCTTACCATTCTCATGTGTAAAGCGATGAACCGGTCATTGAAGAATGTATTGATCGGTTCGTTTGGCGGCAATAAAAATGCTGGCAGTAGTGGTGGCAATAAAGAACAAGGTAATTACAAGGAAATCTCCATCAATGATACAGCGGTGCTGATGGCTTACGCACAAAAAGTAATGATCATTCCGGGTTATGGATTAGCGGTAGCACAGGCACAGCACGTTTGCCACGAACTGGAAAAATTACTGGAAGAGAAAGGCGTAGAAGTGATGTATGGCATTCATCCTGTTGCGGGCCGTATGCCTGGACATATGAACGTACTGCTCGCGGAAGCAGATGTTTCTTACGACAAATTGCTGGAGATGGAAGATGCAAACGATCAGCTTGGATCAACAAATGTAGTGCTCATCCTTGGTGCGAATGACGTGGTAAATCCTGCTGCCAAAGAAGATCCTTCCAGCCCTATTTACGGCATGCCCATTCTTGAAGTAGAAAAAGCGGAACACGTGATCGTCAACAAGCGTAGCATGAAACCTGGCTATGCCGGTATCGAAAATGAATTATTCTTCCGTCCTAAAACTTCGATGCTTTTTGGTGATGCGAAAAAAGTGCTGCAAGAGTTAGTAGCGGAACTCAAAAATGTGTGAGTCGTGAGCTGTCAGTTGTGAGTGCGTGAAACGTGAAAGGTCAAACGTCAATGGTGAATGGTCAATACGCGTGTTTTGTTTCCTTGTTCGCATTTGTCACCCTGACGGAGGAAGGGTCCCACGAAATGTGGAACCTGCGAAACACAGGTGATTGCCGAATCGTCAAATTGTCGACTTATGTAGTTTCCAGCTTTAGGCCTTAACCTTTCAGCCTTATCTCGCATTACCTCTTCGTCCGTTCCTCCATCTTCAGATCACCATCAAAAGGACTTTTGGTAAACGGATAAGCCGTTTGCTTCAGATAACCTTTTGGATAATTGGCTTCGTGTAATCCCGTGCCTTCCGGCCATACTTTTCCCGGCAAATAATAAGTGCCAAAAATCATATCGATAAATGGAAAAATGCTCGCGAAGTTTTTGCCGTAATATCGTGGGTCTTCGCAGTGATGCCAATGGTGATACTGAGGTGTTGTAATGATGTATTTCAGTACACCGAAATTGATGCGTGTGTTCGCATGAATCAACACCGCGTGAATTGCCATGAATACGATATAGGTATTAAACGTGATCGTTGAAAATCCAAAAACATAAAGCGGAATAAACGTCATCGCCCGTGTTACAAATATGTCGACAAAGTGTGTACGCGAACCGGCCAGCCAATCCATATTTTGTGTAGAGTGGTGTATCGAGTGAAAGCGCCAGAGGTAATGGTGGCTGTGAAAAAAGCGGTGTGCCCAATACTGGAATAAATCAGTTACAACGAAAGCCATCAATAATTCTACGAGAAACGGCAATTGTTGTACCCATGCATGCAACCCGGAAAGACCCATCCAGCCGAAAAGCAATTTTGCAGGTTCCTGTGTGATGACGCCAAAGAATTGAATGAACAGATGGCTCACAACAAAGTAAACCAGGTCCGTCCGCCATTCGTCGTGAAACTTGGTTTGTTTTTCATTTTTCGGAAACACTAGTTCTATCGGAACAAAAATCACCGCCATCAGTAATAAATCTAAAAGCAGCCAATCGAGTCCAAGATGGTATTGGGTTTTGTTTACTGCTCTTCCTTCTACGCTGAAACCACCAATGAATATTGCTATTGTAGAAATGATCAATCCTGCCAAGGCCCATTTTTTCTGTTTACTCAGCAATAAGCTCAATAATGCAAAGAAGAACGATGCTATAATGGTGGCTGTTAATAAAACCGCCATCGATTCGCCGGTATAAACTTCACGAAACTCTGGGGATGTAAGCCATTCAGGAAACTTAAAACAGAATACTGCGATGAATGAAAGGAGTGCCAGAAATATGGAGACATAGCCACTGATTTTACCTTCTCCTATTTTTAAACGTTGTTGGGGCATAGAATAATTTAAAATAAAGGCGTCAAATATAATGGGATTTTCCGATGGCTGATCGCTGATGTCTGATTTGTATGCCCTTCAACCTTGCTCCGTGCGACAAATGAGACGTCGGAGCAGAACGGTAAATCACACGATCAGGAAATCAGACATTTTCCAAATACATTTGTGGAATGAAGGGAAAGATCATTATTCCTGCAATTGTTACAATATTTTCTTTTTTAGGAATCACATATACGGCTTGCATTAAGGACAACTGTTCCAGCTCACTTTGTGCCAATGGCGGGATTTGCGTCAATGGCGCCTGTGCCTGTGTTACAGGGTATGAAGGCGTACATTGTGATACGTTGTGGAGCCAGAAGTTTTCCGGCACCTGGAAAGTTTCGGAAGCTACCCAGGACGCAAATGGCGTAACAGAATATGGCTATACAATAACTGCGCGGCCAAGTACCACTGGTAATACCTTCCTTATTGACGGATTAGAGAATTCAGTCGACAGCGTTTACTGCGTGATTAATGATAACCGTAGTTTCCTGATGCCAGCACAATTAAATGCTGACAGCACCTTCTCTGTTCAAAGCGGAGAAGGCACACTAGATACACTTACAGGAAATGTGACGGTCAATTATACGTTTACGCAAAATGGTATATCCCGTACCAGTAATATGACGTGGAGCAAATAGGTTAATACGTTGATAAGTGAGTGGCCAATCTTCGGTGTTTCGATTCTTTTTTATGTTTCAGATAAACATAAACACATTTGGACTCCGTTTTAGACGCAATCAATTTTTAGTTTCTGACTTTTAGCAATTGCTTTTTGATTAGTGATCAGCGATGTGTGACACATTTCTTATAAAATATATTTTCGCATAAAGTTCTGAAATCCTTGCTGGTAGAGTGTTTTATGAAACCGGATTTATGATAAAAAAATATTTGTAAAAAAAAGAGCGAAGGAAATTTGCAGATTTAAATTCCTTGTCTACCTTTGCAATCCCAATCAACAACAAGCTCTTTAAAAACAACGAAAATAAAAAGCCACTTTAGCTCAGCTGGTAGAGCAACTGATTTGTAATCAGTAGGTCGCTGGTTCGATTCCGGCAAGTGGCTCTCTTTTTTCAAAGCTCAAATTTTGAGTTTTTGAAATGGAATAAATGGGTAGATGGCCGAGTGGTTAAAGGCGACAGACTGTAAATCTGTTCTCTCACGAGTACGGAGGTTCGAATCCTTCTCTGCCCACTTTATGTTTCTTGAGTTTAAGGGGCATAATGCAGGTTTAAAGCTGCTTTGTTTTTATAGCATGCTGCCTGCTTTTAAATAAGCGGGAGTAGCTCAGTTGGTAGAGCGACAGCCTTCCAAGCTGTAGGTCGCGGGTTCGAGCCTCGTCTCCCGCTCTTTAATTTGGGCAGTTTTCGCCAGGCAGTTAAAACGCCAGGACGAAAACTTTAAGTGTTATAGGGTAGTTTTTAGGAATTGCGAAGAAATTCTTAAGCTGTTGTAGCTCAGCGGTAGAGCACTTCCTTGGTAAGGAAGAGGTCGGCAGTTCAATCCTGCTCAACAGCTCAGCTAAGTGACAAAGCTGATCGAGTAATAAGAAAAGTGCTGAAAGGCTTTTGAAACTTTGAATCTTAAATTGACGCGAGTCATTTAGAATTATAAAAAATAAAAATAAACATCTCTTAAAAAGGAATAATAATGGCAAAAGAGACCTTTAAGCGGGAAAAACCCCACGTAAACATTGGTACCATCGGCCACGTTGACCATGGTAAAACTACTTTGACTGCAGCAATCACCAACATCCTGGCGAGCAAAGGCTTGGCAGAGAAGAAGGGCTACGATGAAATCGATGCTGCACCAGAAGAAAAAGAACGTGGTATCACGATCAACACGGCTCACGTTGAATACCAAACAGCGAACCGCCACTACGCACACGTTGACTGTCCAGGTCACGCTGACTATGTGAAAAACATGATCACTGGTGCTGCGCAGATGGATGGTGCGATCCTCGTGGTTGCTGCTACAGATGGTCCGATGCCGCAAACTAAAGAACACATCCTCCTGGCTCGTCAGGTAGGCGTTCCACGTATCGTTGTGTTCATGAACAAAGTAGACCTGGTTGATGATCCAGAAATTCTGGAACTGGTTGAAATGGAAATCCGTGAACTGTTGAGCAAGTATGAATACGATGGTGATAACACTCCAATCATCAAAGGTTCTGCAACTGGCGCTCTGGCTGGTGAAGCTGAATGGGTTGAGAAAATTGATGAACTGATGGCTGCAGTAGATGAATACATTCCACTGCCTCCACGTGCGGTTGACATGCCGTTCCTGATGTCTGTAGAAGACGTATTCACTATCACTGGTCGTGGTACAGTTGCTACAGGTCGTATCGAACGCGGTATCATTAAAGTTGGTGAAAACGTTGAAATCGTAGGTTTCAATGAAGATCCACTGACTTCTACTGTAACTGGTGTTGAAATGTTCAAAAAACTGTTGGATCAAGGTCAAGCTGGTGATAACGCTGGTCTCCTCCTCCGCGGTATTGAGAAAAAAGACATCCGTCGTGGTATGGTAATCGTTGCTCCTAAAACTATCACTCCACACACTGAATTCCGTGGTGAAGTATATGTACTGAGCAAAGAAGAAGGCGGTCGTCACACTCCATTCTTCAACAAATACCGTCCTCAGTTCTACTTCCGCACTACGGACGTAACTGGTGAATGTATGCTGCCAGAAGGCGTTGAAATGGTTATGCCTGGTGATAACGTAAACTTGCTGGTTAAATTGATCGCTCCAATCGCGATGGAAAAAGGTCTGAAATTCGCGATCCGCGAAGGTGGCCGTACAGTAGGTGCAGGTCAGGTAACTGAAATCATCAAATAATCCTTCGCAGAAGTTATTCTGCAAGAAAAATACAAGTAGCCATCGGTTCTCCGGTGGCTATTTTTTTTTACCTCAAACCCCATATCTAAAGGGAGTCTCGGCAAGAATGGCTTTTCCTGCAACGGCGCGAAGACGCAAGGGGCGGAAGTATGATGTTTTGCGAGCATTGATATTTCACCTTGATAAGAACTCATCCCTTATAAATCATAGCTCGGCTACGTATCTTTGGTATTCCCAAACCAAACAACGTGTCAACCAAAACATATCTCAATACAGCAGCTTGCGGATTATTAGATGAGGGTGCTTTACAGCAGACCAATGCATTTTATCAGGCAATGCTGACCGAGAGTAGTACTGCTTCTGAAATCGTTCGCGATAAGCGCATTCCGGAAATAAGAGAAAACCTTGCTTCATTTCTGGGGGCATCTGCTTCAGAGATAGCATTCGTGCCTAACTTTTCCTACGCACTCAATTGCATTGTACAAGCGCTGAAGGGCACAGAAAAAGTCCTCTTGTTTAAAACCGATTATCCTTCAGTATACGAGCCTTTTCGCATCAACAATTTCGATATTACATGGATCGAAGTGGAAGCTGATGGTTTTACGATCAATACTGATGTGTTAAAAGAAAAATTGCTTCAGGAGAAGATAGATCTTTTGGTAATTAGTCATGTACAATGGTTATCTGGCTTTAAATTGAATCTTGTTGATATCGGCACTTTTTGCAAAAAACATAAAATCATTTTTATCGTAGATGCTACGCAGAGTCTGGGTGCCATAGAGATAAATATGGGTGACATACATGCGGATGTACTGATTGCCAGTAATTATAAATGGATGAATGCCGGCTTTGGAACCGGTGTGATGTATATGTCTGAGTCCTTTATGCAAGGATATCCACCGGTTATTGGCGGTAATAACAGCTATACTATAAAAGATGGAATACGGCAGTATGTACCTTCTGTTCGAAGTTTTGAGCCAGGACATACTAATCTGCATGCGTTATTGATTCTGGATGCGACAGTGCAATTCAAACGGGCGAAAGGTGTCGCCGCAATAGAAGCGCACAACCGGCAATTGACCCAACAATTATTGGACAACGTTCCAGATGACTTGCTGGTTGGTCCGAAGACTTTAGAAAACAGAAGTTCAATTGTTTACCTGAAAGCTGATAAGCAGCTGCAGGACTATCTAACGGAAAATAATATTGTAGTGACACGCCTTGATAGCATGGTACGCGTAAGCATGCATTTTTATAATACACCGGCCGATGTGGCGGTACTCACGGATTGTTTAAAAGCGTATCGAATTCATTGAAAAGGCAGATAGTATAGGAAAAATAAAAATTTCATACTGAATGGGATAAGTGCTTTGGATATTCGATTTTATATGTTTACATTTGCACTCCCTCCAAAGGGAATTTTTATCTACGGGAATAGTTCAACGGTAGAATAGAGGTCTCCAAAACCTTTGATCGTGGTTCGAATCCGCGTTCCCGTGCTAAGTTTCTTTACGGAAACAGACATTTTTGAAAATTTTGGAAACAGAGCGAAAATTATATAGTTTTATCGCTCTATTTTTTTATTAACAAAATATTGCGCCTGGCGCCACTATTATGAGCAAATTTGGAAGCTATATACAAGAAGCCTATGACGAGCTGGTACATAAAGTAAGTTGGCCATCATGGGAAGAACTGCAGCAAACTACTATCATCGTTCTCGTATCTCTGATTATCGTTACAGCGGTAATTTTTGGTATGGATGTTGTATCTGAGCGCGTGCTGACGCTGCTTTATAATTTATTGGGCAAGTAATTAAAGTTTATTAGAAGATGAGTGAAGCGGTAACAAATCAGGATACTAAGTGGTACGTATTACGTGTAGTTAGTGGTAAGGAAAAGAAAGTAAAAGAATATCTTGATAAGGAAGTAAAGATCAATAACTGGACGCACGCGATCCTTCAAGTACTTTGCCCGGTTGAAAAGGTGTTTAAAGTACAGGCTGGTAAAAAAGTGTTGCGTGAAAAGATCTTGTTTCCGGGTTACCTGATGCTGGAAGCTACAGACGGCAAACTGAACGACGATATGATCCAGGGTATTAAAGGCATCAACGGCGTTATTCACTTCCTCGGTAAAGATAATCCTACTTCCCTGCGTAAATCTGAAGTGAACAAAATGTTCGGTAAGATGGACGAAGTTAGTGAACAAGGTGTTGGTATCGCAGAACCGTATATTGTTGGTGAAACTGTTAAGATCATCGATGGTCCGTTCAACGATTTCAATGGTACGGTAGAAGAAGTAAACGAAGAGAAGAAAAAACTGAAAGTAGTTGTAAAGATCTTTGGACGTGCTACGCCAGTAGAACTGAACTACATGCAGGTCGAAAAAATCGCTTAAAATTTAAGAATTTCAATAATAAAACGGTCTCCACAACACTGTGGAGACCGTTTTTGCTTTTGATACCTATAGATAGATTTGGTGTTAAGGTAACGTTAACAAGCGATTAACATAAAAAAATATATATTCTAATTTGTTTTTTGTATTTCTTTTTGTCCTTTCTTTGATACCGTAAACCTTTGCAAAGTAATTTACCAAGTAATCCTAATCGAAAACAATTAAAACCTTACAATGAAAAACCTATCCAATCGGGTGCTCACTATCGCATCCCTTTGTGTCTTCTTGTCGCAAACTACACAAGCACAAGACACATATTGGTCCATGGCCAACCAACAGGTCTATAACACAAAGACCGGTACACTTACCACACTTCCAGCTTGGCCAGCGTCTCCTCGACTTGATTATTATTATCCAACAGCTAGTAACCCACTTTGGGATCCCAAAGGTGTATTTAGTTCGGCGGGGAATCTTCTGTTTACTGGTAGCCAAAATTACCTGATGTTCGACGGCGGTCCGATTAGCACTCTGGCTTCCAGAGGGGTAGCGCCGCTAGGTGGCTCATGTACTTCGAAGTATGCGGTAATCAATGCTTACCAAACTTCAGGCTCACATACGTCTACGTGTGATGTTTCTATCCTGGATGTAAGCAGTGGTGTTCCAACTCCGGTATCAGGTTCAACGCTCAATGCCTATGGTGACTTTAATCACTTTGATGCAGTTGTTGCACCAAAACAGACTAACGGAGATCGTTACGTTTATTTTATCAGTGCGCTCAATCCACTTTCAAACAGTAATCCATTCGTTGAGCAATATACACTGCATGCTGACGGGACTACCAGCTCGGCGAATTACAGCGCGCAGGATAATGATCCGACGCACGTTATTAATAGCAGAGCTAAAGTTTCCAATGACGGTGCGTATGTGGCCTACCAGATTGCAGACGGGACGATTATGACCTTTAATACGGCAACCCAGCAGTTTGTACCAGGTCCGAAACTTACTACTTTTTATGGATTGGAAGGTGTAAACCTTAATGGTACCGTGCGTTGGTTTGTTAGTTTGAATAGCCGGATGGTTTATTTTGATCAAGGCAGTACATCAACAATAACGGCTGCCAACGCCGGCGGCATCATATCTGATATCGCGCTGGGGCCTGATGGTCTGTTGTACGCTGCCCGCGGTTGGCAGGTTACAGGTGGCCCTGCCGCCGATCTGATGACGTTGGATCCGACTATAACCGGCTTACAAACGCCAAAGTTGAAAGCTAGTAATTGCGTCTATTTTAATGGTGTTTCTTACCATTTCGGCAACCAGATTACTGGTGAAAATACGAATGAGGTTTCTTCTATTTATACCGATTTTACCGTAAATGGTGGTCGGGGCACACTCTTGCATCCGAAAAACCTGTACACGTGTACTGGTTTTGACCTTTTTGATTTGACCAGACCGGTGCAAAGTTCAATTAATATAAGCATTGTGCAGGTAGATGCCACTGACAACCCGGTTGCAGGTGGGTTTAATTTTGGTGGTTATTCGATACCCAACAGCGGTTTGGGTGTTTATAATCTGAAAAACCTGCCAGGCACAAATGGCACCTGGTTAGCAACTCACCCTGGTATTTACCGCATTACGATGTACACAACCGATGGCTGTGGTCGTTTGGCAAGTCATGTAGAATATGTGCAGGTAATAGTAGCAAATGCAACTGTAGATTTTAAAATGATTGGCCCATCTGATAATAATGGTACGCAAGTATGTCCTGGTGGGGTTCAGGATCGATATATATACAGCTATTATTTTACTCCGTTTGCTCAGCCTGTAACTACACCTCCTTGCGTGCAAGGCTGGCTTGGCGTAAGTACCTTAGGTATTACACAAGGTACTATTACAGGAACGACGCTTACACCGGCCAACTATCCTGGCGCTACGACCCCTTATGAGGTCAGAGTAGAAGAACTTAAGTCAGACGGTTCGACACCTAATAAAACAACGCCAATATTAAAGAAGAACCCAGGCTCGATCGGATTAGCTTTTACATTTAATCCAAAAACATCGCCTTCGTATTATTTCACTACGAACTACGAAACGATTAAGAATAATTATGTTTACAAAACCGTCGTTTCTATGAACAGCGTGGAATGTGGTATCATAAAAGATTCTTCTTATTTCAAAATTATCGACGGTGGCCTTTCCAGCGACGATGGTGGCAGTGGTTTTCCGGAACAATGGAGAATGGTTGAAGTACCAGCTTCTGAATTTGTAAATGTGTATCCTAACCCAACTACGAACAGTGTACATTTTGCATGGAATAGCAATGCAGAAGGTAAAGATGCAACCATCTCTATCGTAGACGTATTGGGTCGTATGATTTACAATCAGACATTAGCGGAAACTAAAGGAAGCAACGACAGACTGGTAGATCTTTCTACTGTTGCATCCGGCACTTACCACTACACACTGAAAACATCTAACGGTGAAAAAACAGGTACGGTAGTAAAACAATAATCGATCGTTCTATCAATGTTAAAAACAAAGAGGTTGTCTCCAATATTTCGAGGCAACCTCTTTTTGTGGTAAATCTTTGCAAAGGTATTTACCAGGTACTCCTAATCGAAAACTTTTAAAACCTTCAAATGAAAAACCTATCCATAAGGGTGCTCACCGTGGCGTCCCTTTGCAGCTTCCTGTCGTCAACTATACAGGCACAGGACACGTATTGGAATATGAACTCTGCCAACGCCGCCGGTACCAACCAGGTGTACAATACCAAAACTCATGAGCTCCTAACAATTCCTGCCGGGGCCGTTCAGATTGATAATGCAGGTACTACTCCCAGAACTGTATTCAGTTATGACGGAGATGTTTTATTTTGTACAGGCCCAAACAGTATCTATTATAACGGTAGCGTTATTCCAGGTAGCGCTGGCAACGGCCAAGAAGCTGGTTGCCGGGCTCTCATTCCACTGACTGGAGTCAGCGGATGTGCCAAACGGTATGCTGTTCTTAATGTCTGGTATTCAGCAACAGGCACTACGTTGGGTATCAAAGTGCTGGATGTCAGTGCTGGCGGTACTCCGGTGACCGTGTCGAGTACGGCCGTCACTGCGATCTCAGGCGGTGACATTGTTGCTGCTCCTATGCAATCTAACGGAGATCATTACTATTATTATTTAGGTGCTGGTGCGATGCCTGGTCAGACTACCTCCTACCCATACATCGAGCAATACACCCTTCACGCTGATGGCAGCATACCTACTGCGCTTAATAGCTTCGGTACTACCGCTAATTATCGTAAGTATTTTGACAATGGAACCCACTTTGTTAATGGTCTCGCGAAAATCTCTAACGATGGCACCTATATCGCCTATCAGGATGGAAATGGCGACATGGTTACCTTCAATACAGCTACTCAAGACTTTGCGGTAGGTCCGCATATCGGTCCAGTTTATGGATTGGCAGGGGTTAATATTAATGGCACGGTAAAATGGTATGTAAGTACGACGACCGAATTGGGTGTTTTTGTTCAAGGTAGCACTAGCTATACAGCTGCAGTTCCTGGTACTGGGATTGCCTCTGATATAGCGTTAGGTGCGGACGGACAGGTATATGTTGGGAGAGATGGCATCAACATCTACAACCTCGACTGTGC
Source organism: Taibaiella soli (assembly GCF_003236175.1). Taxonomy (GTDB): domain Bacteria; phylum Bacteroidota; class Bacteroidia; order Chitinophagales; family Chitinophagaceae; genus QKTW01. The sequence continues at coordinate 36,262 of NZ_QKTW01000023.1, forward strand.
AGATCTGTTGTCATTTGATCCGTATGCAGCCGGCATTACGCTGGTACGAAGAGCAGCCAATTGTGTGCTTTATAATGGTTACAAATTAACTTTTGGTAACTTGATCCCGGGCGAGAATACAAGTGAGGTGTCCAGCATTCGCACCGATTTTTTGGTAAACGGTGGCAGAGGCACAATCATCTCCCCAAAAATGTTGTACACCTGTTCGGATTTTATTTTATCTGATTTGACGACTCCGGTTCAAAGTGAAATTCATCTGAACATTATGCAGGTAGATGCAAACGACGCACCCGTTACTGGCGGTTTCCAATATTCTAACGCTATTTCGAATACAGGTCTTAATACATACAATCTGAAAAATCTGCCCGGTACAAATGGTACATGGCTGGGGAATCCTGGTCATGACGGTATCTATCGCATTAATCTGGTCACTCTTGATGGATGTAGTCGTATCTCCTCGCACACAGAATATGTAAAAGTAGTAACGGCAACTGCAAGCATGGATTTCAAGATGATTGGCCCATCTGATAATAATGGTACGCCAGTATGTCCTGGTGGGATTCAGAATCGATATATATACAGCTATTATTTTACTCCGTTTACTCAGCCCGTAACGACACCTCCTTGCACTCAAGGTTGGCTTGGCGCAAGTACCTTGGGTATTACACAAGGTGCTGCTACAGGAACTGCCCCTACTCTCACACCAGCCAACTTTCCTGGCGCAACGACCCCTTATGAGGTCAGAGTAGAAGAATTTAAGTCAGACGGTGCGACGCCTAATAGAACAACGCCAATCTTAAAGAAGAATCCAGCGTCTATCGGATTAGCATTTACATTTAATCCGAAAACATCACCATCGTATTATTTCACCAATAACTACGAAACGATTAAGAATAATTATGTTTACAAAACGGTGGTTTCTATGAATAGCGTAGAGTGTGGTATTGTAAGAGACTCTTCTTATTTCAAAATTATTGACGGCGGCCTTTCTAGTGACGATGGTGGCAGTGGCTATCCGGAACAATGGAGAATGGTTGAAGTGCCAGCTTCAGAAGTTGTAAATGTGTATCCTAACCCAACTGTCAACAATGTACACTTTGCATGGAACAGCAATGCCGAAGGTAAGGATGCAACCATCTCTATCGTAGACGTATTGGGTCGTGTGATTTACAATCAAACATTAGCGGAAACTAAAGGAAGCAATGACAGACTGGTAGATCTTTCTACTGTTGCATCCGGTACTTACCATTATACGCTGAAAACATCTAACGGTGAAAAAACAGGTACTGTAGTAAAACAATAAAATCGTTCAATCGATTTTTAACCCACGCCGCTCCGAAATTCGGAGCGGCGTTTTTATTTCCCAAAGATGAACTTGTTCAATTTGTTTCAGTTTTTTGTATGTATTCTTCATTGTTTACAATAAAAAAATATCATGCAATTATTTTGTATACTTGTTTTTTAAAATAGTTTATTCTTTCTTTGGCTCCGTAAATATTTGCGCAATTAGAATTACGCCCACCTTGGGTCCTATCGAAAACTAAAACTTAAAAAAACCAACATCAAAATGAAACACCTCTTCAAGAGGATGCTTACCATAGCATCCCTCTGTGCCTCTGTGTTACAGACACAGGCCCAGGACACCTATTGGTCTATGGCCGGAAACAGGGTCTACAACGTGAAAACTAACTCACTCACTACCATCTCCTCCACCGGTATTCCGCTTGACTATTCCAATCCCAATCCACGCGCCATATTCAGCGCTGCGGGAAGTGTATTGTTTTCTTCAAGCATGAGCAGCATTGATTTTGCCGGTGTCTGGACCAACATGACCGGTGAAGGCGCTCGCGTCATCATTCCACTCACGGGTCCGAGCAATTGTAACCAGTACGCTATTATCAATACCAGAGGTGTTACGGTTCCGCACGGTTCTGCATTGGACGTCACCATTATGGATGTAAGTGGGGTAACGAACAACATTAACACCACGAATTTCCCAAATGCCGTATCAAGTGCCAACATCTCAGTTGGCGATCCTTTGTATTATGATGCAGTAGCGGCGCCGGCGCAATCTAACGGCGATCACTATTACTATTTTATCAGTGCCAATAATGGTCCCGGCCAGCCTGGTCCGTACATTGAGCAGTATACGCTCCACAGCGATGGCACCAGACCTACACTCGCCAACAGTTATGGTACGACTGCGAATTACAGACAATATGATTCTTACACGAGTCACTATATTGCCAGCAAGGCGAAAATTTCTAACGACGGTGCGTACATCGCTTACCAGGACATCAATGGTAATCTGATCACGTTCAACACGGCTACGCAAGCCTATGCAGTAGGGCCAAACCTTTCTACTATTTATGGTTTGGAAGGCGTGAACATCGGTGGTACAGTGCGTTGGTATGTAAGTACTGCAACACAGTTTGGTTATTTTACACAGGGTAGCACTACTTTCAATGTGCTCACTCCAAATTACGGTATCAAGTCTGATGTCGCGCTCGGCGCAAATGGTCTGATGTTTATTGCCAGAGGCACTACTTTTGGCGGTAACGCGGCAGACTTGATGTCATTTGATCCGAACTCCGGATTTAGCCCGGTAACCAGACAGCTTGGCTGTGTGTACAACAACGGCACATCGTATTCTTTCGGCAACCAGTTGACTGGTGAAAACACCAGTGAATTTGCTGCTATTCACACCGACTTTACAGTAAACGGCGACAGAGGTACACTCGCTAATCCGAAAGCGGTTTACACTTGTCAGAGTATCCGATTGACTGATCTTACTACTCCGGCACAAACTTATCTGAACATGGGTATTGTGCAGGTAGATGCCAGTGGTAATCCGGTTGCGGGTGGTCTTACCTGGGGTTATTCATTCCTGCGTCCGTTTGGCGGTCTTGTTGATCTGAAAAACCTGCCGGGAAGCAACAGTACATGGCTCGCTACACCAGGCCATGAAGGTTACTATCGTATCGATATGATGAATAACGATGCTTGTGGCCGTGCAAGTAATGTAACAGAATACATCAAACTGGAAACGCCTGCTACGCCGGTTGTAACTACGTTTAATGTAAACGGTATTACACAAACGACAGCTGGCGTTTATCCGGTCATCAATCTTTGCGCACCAGCAACAGCGTTGAACCTGGGCGCAACACTGGGCGGTGTGTACACTAGTTACGATGTTACGGTAACACGTCTGAGCGGCACACCACCATCATTCGTTTATGGCACTAGTGCAACTTATACTGTTCCTCTTGGTTCGTTTACAGGATTTGATATTGCTTCGAATGCTACGCTGGCTTCAGTTGTAGCTGGTTATGCCGGTTACCTCAGCGTTAAGATTACCAATCACGGCATTTGCGGCGATGGTTTGAAAGAAGAAATCTTCCAGCTCACACGCAGCAGCTCTGTCGCGGGTCTCGATTTTACACTGAATTCGGTTAGCCAGTCGGGTTCTACGGCGGCTGATGTAAACGAATGTGACGGTGGTACTGCGTTGAAGGTTGCGGCTTCTGTAACCAGCGGTACTTTGGTTGACTACACAATTGATGTAACTCCGGGAACTTATACTGGTGGCGTGTTTACAGCAACAGGTTCTACTGTTTCTGCACTACATGTGTTGCAGACGGGCATGCCGTATGATATCTCATCATTATCTGGTATGCTGGGCTATACTGGTACTATCCAGGTATCGGTGACGGCAAACAGTACTTGTACTGGTCAGAACGTGAAACACTATTACAATATTCATGCGGTGAATACTCCTACGGTTGTTACATTCGATGTGAATGGTGTAACACCTACAGGTCCTACCAACTACCCGAATGTTGTATTGTGTGATGGCGCTACGGCATTGAATCTCGATGCTACATTGACGGCTAATTATACAAGCTATGTAGTGACTGTGACACAGCTGGGTGCTACGTTGCCGCTCACTTACGGAACTAATGCTGCAGCGACTTTCGCATCATCGAGCTATTCCTCTTTCGACATGGCTTCTAATGCCGCATTGAGCCCTGTAATCGGCAGCTATAGCGGTTATGTAAGCGTTAAAGTAAAAGCAATAGGTGTATGTGGTAACAACGAAAAAGAAGAAATCTTCCACCTCGTTCGCGCTACATCATTGTCTGGTCTTGACTTTAAATTGGACAGCGTAGCTCAAGTATATGTAGACACACCAGGTAAAGTATGGCTGTGTAACGGAGATTCAGCACTGAAATTGCAACCTTGGGTGACAGGTACTGTGGACAGCTACCGTATAGAAGCCAGCACTGGCAGTTATTCCGGTACTACATTCACTGCAGGTACTACTTATACGGAGTACAACGTATTGCCTGCCTCAATGCCATATGATCTCGCTGCAAACATTGCGGCACTGAATCACTATTATGGCTATCTGCAGATTAAGCTGACTGTATATGGTCCATGTGGCGGTCCGTTGACAACAACACATATTTTCAGCGTCAATTCTGCTTCTGCGCTTGTAGATTTCGGTATGCAGGCACCACCGCAGGCAAACTGTCCTGGTGGCGGTTATCAGGCGAGAAATACTTCACCAACGTTCAATCCGCATGGTCAGGTTTCTGCTCCATTCTGTGATCAGGGTTGGTTAGGTGCTGCAAGTTGTGCGATGATCGGTGTGGCAGCTAACGTTGTAAACACTTCGGCTACGCTTTACATCGTTAAACTGGATGGTCCTGGTGGTCAGATCGCATCACAGACTTTCACTGGAACATTGCCAACAGCGCTTGCATTTGCATCTCTGGCAAGCGGATATTTTATCAATAACTATGCTGCGATTAAAGGAACTGATGTGTTTAAAGTTTCAGCATCTATCGTTACTACAGTTTGTGATACAGTAACAACATCTTCTTATTTCAAGATTATCGATGGCGGTCCGCAATATTCTGCTGGCAACTACTGGAAAGAAACACTCGATAATGCTCAGGTAATGGAAGCAAACGTATTCCCTAACCCGGCAACTAACCAGATTCAGGTGGCATGGCATGCACAAAGTGGTGCTACAGAAGCTACGTTGATGATGGTAGACGTTTTGGGTAAAGTAGTAATCAAAAAACAATTGCCACAAATCGAAGGGTTCAATGATGTATCATTAGACGTTTCAATGCTGGTTCCTGGTACTTATCACTATAAGCTTTCTACAGCGAACGGTGAAAAAACAGGTACGCTTGTAAAAGAATAGTAATCCTAGGGTCAATTTTTAAAATAGGGGTGGCAACAAGCAGTTGCTGCCCTTATTTTGTAGTAACAATAGCGACCAAACTGTGTTTTGTTTTGCGTTTGTCATTAATTTTGGCTTTTGCCCGTTCGCCGAAAACACGCTTCGCCGCCCATAATGAAGACTATGAAAAGTATTATCATCCATGCCATAGGCAAGGGGTACAGGTTTGTTTACATCTGTGCTGTTTTGTTGTTACTGCTTTGTTCTACTGCCTTTGCTCAATATGAAAATAACAACTGGGCATTCGGCAATAAATGGGGGCTTTCATTTGCCACACAACCAGCCAGCTTTTTGCCAAGTCAGGTATATGCTCCCTTCCGCTCTGCTACAGTAAGCGATGCAAATGGTAATCTGCTTTTTTATACCAATGGAACGGTTGTTTGGGATCAGACCAATAATATAATGCCCCATGGAGATAGCATTATTCATACCAATAGTGCGATATTTCCCGATGGGGGAGAAGCTTTTATTGTGCCTGATCCGGGAAATGCAGCGCAATATTATGTTTTTACCGGGCCTTTATTAAGTAGTTACAGCGGCAGCCTCGGAAATCCATCTCCGTCGAAAATTAGGTATAGTAAAGTCGATATGAGTCTTAACGGTGGATTGGGCGATGTTTTGCCCAATTTTAAAGACAGGGTATTGGATTCGAATGCGTGTCCTGTTATCGCTGTAGCCGGTTACGGTATGTGTGATAAATGGCTGGTGATGCACCTGCTTTATTCAAATCAATTCAAGGCTTATCATATCACTGCATCAGGTATTGACGCACCGGTAGTATCTACCGCAGGGGACTCTGTGAAAGTAGCTTACGCAAACATGAAGTTTGCCAGTAACAATCAGCGGCTCGTGCTACGTTCCGATGATTTGCAGGCGGCTTCGTTTATCGAGGCATTTGATTTCAATTATCAAACAGGGGTGGTATCTAACCCGGTAATGGTAGAACCTGCTCTTGCCGGCGGTATTTCAGCTTTTCAAGATGCAACCCGGCCTAATGCCATTGAATTATCCTCCGATAGTAAGAAATTGTATAGCACAGTCAACACTGATAGCAATTTCACCCAAAAAGGTTTAATCTACCAGTATGATCTTTCATTGCCGACGGCTATTGATATTCAAAATTCAAAAACACTCGTAGGTATAATTGACTCGGTCCGCGAAATTCAATTGACAGGGCAAAACAATATTTACATTTCAACGGGATATTATGGAAATAATATCGCAGCTATCCTTTACCCGAATAAGGAAGCACAGGCTTGCGGATTGGTGAACAATTATATCACTATGCCAAACGGGGATTCCAATTTTTATTATTCCGCTTGTATGGCCAATCTTGTTCCCGTCTCCCATGTAATCTATAATAACAGCGAAGAGTACGCCTGTCAATACCCATCGCAGCTCACCGCACAAGTACCGAGTGCTGGCGGCTATATCTGGAATACCGGTGCCACTACACAAAGTATCAATATCAATCAACCCGGAACTTATTGGGTGAAATCTTCACAGACTTGCGGCGCCTGGCGTATTGATACATTTCAGGTACACAGCATAACAGCACCAGCGCCAATCCCAGACTCTATTTCCTGCAACGGGCAACCGGTAAAATATACATTGCATACACCGGGCAGCATTACCTGGAGTGATGGCACACACGACAGCGTTTTTACCGCAACGCAAACGGGTACTTATTGGGTGCAGACAAGAATAGGGCAGTGCACATTTAGGGATACATTTCGTATCACTATTTATCCGCCATCAAATATTTCTTTGTTGCCGGCAGACACCACCATCTGCAACGCCGCAATGAGTGCAACTATTACGGCAGGTGGAAATTTCAATAATTATTTGTGGAATACCGGTGCCACAACTGCAAATATTCAGATCACTCAACCAGGAAAATATTGGGTGTCTGCCACTACGCCTTGCGGTATCTATAGCGATACCATGTTCGTACATTTTTGCCCGCCGGTGATCACCGATTTTACGACAGCAAAAGATACCATTTGCAGTGGCTCCTGCATTAGTTTTCAGGCATCATTTGATCATAATCCTACACAGTTCGACTGGTATTTCGCTGGTGGCAATCCGGCTACAATTACCGGCAATCAATCTCCTTTAGTCTGCTATGATACAGCCGGTACGTTCAAAGCATCGTTGGTTGTTAGCAATGATTTTGGTGCAGATACAGCAGCATTTTTCATCACGGTGCTGCCAAAGCCCAATCCTCGTTTCAGAGATACGATTATCGTGACGCCTTATAAAACAGAATTAAATCTGCCAGCCTGTGCAGCCGCGGCTGAAACGGATTGGTACGATGAAAACAATAATCTTGTGTGTTCAAATTGTGCGGCATTAAATCTTCTGGCAAAAGATTGGCAGAAAAATTATTATTGCGTGACACGAAATGCGGATTGTGCCGATACCTGTTTTTACAAAATCACAGTCACCAATATTCCTTCCGATGCATGGCTGCCTGATGCTTTTACACCAAACGGCGATGGCCTCAATGACTATTTTCATCTGATCACGGATAATCCCAACATTAAAGTTGCGGATCTTGCTGTTTATGATCGCTGGGGCAACAGTCTCTATCACTCGCAGGAAAATACTATAGGCTGGGACGGGACTTACAACGGTAAACAGGCGCAAGGCGGTGTGTACTTCTGGTATCTTCGGTATTGGGTGCTGGGCGCCGGAGGTGAACAAAAAATGCACACATCAAAAGGTGATGTAACATTGATCCGGTAAGTAATGACTCAGGTTTTTATTTTGCCACCAGCTAAGGCGCACAGATTAAGCCTGAGTTGCGTCGCACCGTTCAACGGCAGCAGTACTATCGAGCATTCAATTACAAATCACAAATTCAAATCACCAATTTCTTATCCTTCCAAATGCAAGCTGATAACGATCATACGCGTATTGATCTGATCAATTGCATTGGTGAGTGGTAAGCTTCTGTCGTTATAAAGCTGATTTACCAAACCCTGGCTCAGCTTTATTTCCGGAGAGAAAATAAAGTTCGCATTGTAGAATTCAAACCCGAAACCGATTTCATAACCCAAATCCACAGGTTTTACTTTCAGGAATTCATCGTTACGGCGGGAACGGGCATTTGCTGCCAGATCGTAATCAAATTTGCCACCGGCCATTGCATAAAAACGAAAGTTTTTAATACGATCGCTCTTGAATTTTACTTGTAATGGCAAATGGATATAAATCGACTCAATTGATTTTTGAATTTCAGCATCTGAAAACTGCGGATCGGTATAGTCCAGTTTCTTTTCCGCAAAGGAAAGTGAAGGAACCGTACGCAGATCAAAACGTTTGTTTAGACGAAGATTGGCCATCAAACCAAGATTGAAGCCTGGCGACCATTTAGGTTGAATCTTTTTGAAGGTGTCCGTTTCGGCAAAAGACTGGTTATAACGAATCTGATATTCAGAAAAATTCATGCCAAATGTGATACCGAAATAATACGGCTTCTGGTCGTGCTCTGGCATATTTAAGATATACCGTTGTGCATTTGCTTTGCTGCTGCAGAAACAAATGCCTGCAATGACCAGTAATTGGCCCAGACTACGGAAACTGGATAAAAGCTTCATTGAAGATATTAACGCGTTGATACGAAGATACAGTATGTAATTAGTTATGCAACCAGCCATTTTTTGCTAAAAATTGAGAATGAGATCAAAACCCAACCATTGTAGCCTGTTTCCGGATTTTCTATAAATATTTTTTATTGGATGCGCCATCTAGAAGTGCCGGGCCAGCTGGGTAATTGCATAAATCAGCAATCCAACAAGCCCACCGACAAGCGTACCATTGATACGAATGAACTGCAAATCCCGGCCCACTTCTTGTTCCAGCTTTTCGCTCAGTTCGGCGCCCTGCCAGTTTCCTACCGTTTGACTGATCAAAGAACCGGCCCAGGCCCGGCTTTTCATAATTAGCCGGAAAGCGTGATAGTGAATCCAGTTGTCAATCTTGTCACTGGTTTCTTTTTCAGTCTGCAGTTGCTGTGCAATTTTTTGAAGCGTCTGGTGTAAATAATTTTTTACGGCCGAATCTTCTTTCTGAATATCGATGGCAAAAGCTTGTAATAGCTGCGCTACTGCTTGTCTGGCATAGTTTTCAATAGCTTCAGTACTTAGTAATTTGGTCTTGGCATCTTGCAACTGCGCACGCCATTCTGGGTTCGATTGTACATCATCGCGAAGCCTCATCAGTTGCCGGTCAATATCCTGGCGGATGGGGTGCTGTGGATTGTTACGAATTTCTTCTGCCAGTTTGATAAATCCATTTGTGATCTTTTTAGCGATCATATTATCTACAAATCCGGGGACCAACGCTGAGCTTTCCGCCTTTACGCGGTCGCGTACCATTGATTCATGCGCCAGAATCCATTCTTCTATTTTTTCCAAAGCCCTGTCAATAAAAGGCTCGTGTTTTTTGTGTTCCAACACATAGTTCAGCACATCCGAGATCAAAATTCCGGCATTGATATCGTTGACCAATGTTTGTGCCTGCTGTGTAAACATCCGTACAATCTGCTCCTGTTCTGTCCGCTGCAACATGTCTGAAGCCAGTATCATTACTTCATTTACCAGCGGTCGTCTGTTTTTCTCTAAGGCCAGCCATTCGCCTAATTTTTCAGCGATCGTAATTTTTTCAATACGTGGCCGGATGATTTCGGGTGTGATAAAATTACCGACAACAAAATCGCCGAGATTTTCGCCAATGCGCTGTTTGCTGTTTTCGATGAGGTTGGTGTGCGGAATTTTAATGCCGAGCGGATAATGGAAAAGTGCAGTCACTGCAAACCAATCTGCAAGACCGCCCACCATAGCGGCTTCTGCAAACGCCCTCAGATACCCCAGCCAGGAATACTGATCAATGAAAACAGAACATATGGCATAGATTGCTGCCATGAGCAACAGCAGCGATAATGCCATCATCTTAAACCGCTGCAATCTCTTCTTTTTCAAGTCTTGTGACACGGGAATGCTCATGTAATAAGGTGTTCTGTTATAAAATTACCTTATTTAAACCACTTAGAGCGTCAGTTGTGAGCGGTCAGTTGTCAGTACCGTATTGCCACAAGCACTCACAACTGACTACTCACAATAAACTATTTTGTTGCCGTATACAATGTCGTAATGCCAAACGTGAGCGGTCTTGCTTTTGCATCTTTAAAACCCGCGTCTCCAAGGCGTTTGCAGAGCGCGGCTCCTTCCGGAAAAGCCATAACGCTTTCAGGTAGATAAGTATACGCACGGCTGTGTTTGGAAACGAGTTTGCCCAATGTTGGCAGTATGTAACGGAAATAAAATTTATATATCTGTTTAATTGGGAATTTCTTCGGATGTGAAAATTCCAGGATGGCTAATTTACCACCGGGGCGCATCACACGGGCCATCTCAGCGAGACCTTTATCCAGGTTTTCGAAGTTACGGGTGCCGTACGCACAGGTTACTGCGTCGAAAGTATTGGTTGTAAACGGAAGATTTTCGCTATCTCCATTTTGCATGGTAATAATATCCGAGAGCTGTAGGTCGCTGATTTTTTTGCGGCCTACCTCCAGCATCTGATCGGCAATATCCACACCGATGATCTTTGATGGTTGAAGTTTAGATGCGGCAATCGCCAGATCGCCCGTTCCTGTGGCCACATCCAGAATTTGCTGTGGCTTTACTTTTGCTATTTCTGCGATCGCTTTTTTGCGCCATCCTTTATCAATTCCCATCGAAAGAAAATGATTGAGGAAATCATATTTGCCCGCAATGTCATTAAACATGTCGGCAACCTGCGCTTTCTTGCTTAAATTTGAGCCCGCATCGGGAAGAACGGCGTCTGCCGGATTTTTTTGAAATTCATTTTGCATCTCGACGCAAAAGTACAGCACAGTAATCAATGGAAATACGTTCTGCCAAATATTTGATCAGTAGCCCCAAAGTGGAAGATTGTCCGAAGCCGGATAAACCAGAATATGCCTTTATCGGCCGCTCCAACGTGGGCAAGTCTTCGCTTATCAATATGCTGACCCGCCAGACCAAGCTGGCGAAAACCTCTTCCAGCCCAGGAAAGACGCAATTAATCAACCATTTCGTGATCAACCATTCCTGGTATTTGGTGGATCTGCCAGGCTATGGTTATGCTAAAGTTTCGCAGAAGCAGCGTGCGGAATTTCAGAAGATGATCTCCAATTATCTCACAAAGCGTGAAAATCTGATGACCGTATTTGTACTGGTGGACAGCCGTCTGAAGCCACAACAGCTTGATCTGGACTTTATGGCGCAGCTCGGCGAGTGGGGCGTTCCTTTCAGTATTGTATTTACCAAAGCGGATAAAAGTACGCAACGCGAAGTGGCGAAAAACGCGAAACAATTCATTGAAAAGATGAAAGAAGAATGGCAATTCATTCCTCGCAGCTTTGTCACCAGCGCAGAAAAATTTCATGGCCGCAAAGAAATGCTGGCATATATAGAAGAAGTTAATGAAGAGTGGGGCAAAGAACCTGAACAACTTTCGTAATCAAGGCATTTAAATACGACTTTCCTTAGCGAAAATTACCATTAAATGACTTTGCGTGAAGTTAACATTTTGCTATTAACGCAACATTGTGTTATTTTGAGCTGCATTTAAATTTTACCTTTTTTATGAAGCATTTTAACTTACTCGGATCACTCCTTTTATCAGGTGCATGTCTGGTGGGGGGTACTAATCTGGCTGTCGCACAGTCGCAGTACCAACCGATGAAGGACAACATCATCGCGAATCTTAGCAGTGTAAGACTCATGGTAAATACACCGACGAACCTTACAGGCACGAAAAAAGCATCAATTGCAGACTGGGGCGCTCAGCCATCTACTCCAATGCTGAACAAGCCGGTTATACAAGGTGAAGATAGTCTCGCGGCTACTAATCCATTGACTAACGCAGCTGCGGTTGCTGGTAAAGTATGTCTGTTGTACCGCGGCGGCGGCATCAGCTTCGTAACGAAAGCTACTGCAGCAGCAAGCGCAGGCGCTATCGCTGTAATCATTGTTAACAACGTTCCAGGCGATCCAATCGCTATGGGTGGTGGTACTGGTGTTGCTCTGGGTATCCCTGTAATGATGGTTACTCAGGCTGACGGTGACCTGATCAATGAGGCACTCCATAACAACGTTCCGGTAACAGTATCTTTCGGTACATGGGCACTCGGCGCTACCCACGATCTCGGTATCGTAGGTAACTACCAGGCTACACCGCACGCGACTAACGTTCCTTATACACAGTTGGCTGGTACTAGCGGTGCCTTCCCTTACAGCTTCATCTGTGGTGGTGGTGTTGCTAACTATGGTACCGCTACTGAACATAACATCGTAGTTACGGATTCTGTATACTGGACTCCTACCGGTGGTTCAGCTTCATTTAAAGCTGCGCATTCTTACACAATTGATTCTATCGCTCCTGCCGATTCAATCAAATTTGGTTTTAATGCAACACCGTACACGCTGGCTGCTCCAACTGGTCAAGGTAGTTATTCACACAACTACTCTATGACTTATGATAGCGTAGCGTTAGAAGGTACACCACAGGACAACCTGTATACATTTAATCATAACATCTCTGATTCAATTGTATGTAAAGGTGCATATGACTTCACGAAATACGAACCAAATGTAAGCATCAGCATTCAGCCGGCAGGTGGTTCGAACAACTTCACCATGGGTCCGATTTTCTATATGCCAAATGGTGGTTACGCTTCTAAAGTTCAATACTATCTGAGCATTAACCCTCCTGCATCTCTGGAAAACCTGACTGCATCTGTATATGTGTTCAAATGGACAGATACGCTGCAAAAAGATTCAACTATCGAAGCTGGTGAACTGCAGTTGATGGGTGCAAATATCAAAAACTTTACTTCAGCTGATACATTCGGTGTTTTCACTGTTGATCTGACTGATGATAACGGTTCTCCTTTCGCACAAATCGATGCAAACAGCCATTACTGGGTTGCAGTTGAAGCTCCATTGGGTTCATTCTTGGGTATGGACAAAACTGCAAGCTGGTTCTCCCGTGCATACGGTTTCTACCTCGCTGGTGGTGTAAGAGCAGCAGCTGGTACTGCAGATCCTGCAGAATCTATTATCGGTACTGACCTTAACACTGGTCTTGCAGATCCTAATAATGTGTTCGGTGTTTATCCGTTCGCTGGTAATGCACTCTTCATTGACTCAGTTCAGTTCGACAGATACAATGAAGTTCCTGCTGTTGCAATGCACATGTATAAAACTGCTCCGGTTGGCGTGAAAAACGTTACTAAAAACATTGGTAATGTTACACTGTTCCCTAACCCGGCACAAGGCAGCACAAACGTTTCTGTAGAGCTGAATAACGCTTCTAAAAACGTTACGTACAAAGTAATCGACGCACTCGGCCGTTCTATGTATTCTGAAACACATCACAATGTTCAGAGCGAGAAAGTGAGCCTGGATGTATCTCGCTACGCTGCTGGTAACTACTACCTGCTGATCGGTACTGACAACGGTACTACATTCAAAAAATTCACTGTTATTAAATAATAACAACCGAATATTTTTATAAAAGACGGCCATTCGGCCGTCTTTTTTTATTGCTGTATACTCTCTGCTGATTTTGTGCAACAGGGGGATTGCGACAAATGAAAAGAGGTTGTCTCTGGATGAGACAACCTCTTATTCTATTCGAAAAATGCCTCGTCCTAAAAAAGGTTG
>NZ_QKTW01000024.1 GCF_003236175.1 Taibaiella soli
ATGATGGATCTTAAACAATATTTGCCTTTGGTTTTGGCTGGTAAAAAACTTGATATAACTTGCCATTCGGAATCAGTTAAACTAGAAGGAAAACACATTTGCAAGATGGTGTTTGATTAAACCTCTTAGTTACAACACTGATTCCTTTTTTTATGCTTTTCTTTTTAAACACCCTCTCAGCATGACAAACTTCGAGTTCCGCTCTGCATGACAAACTTCGAGTCCGTTCAGCATGACAAACGTGAACTAAACCTTCATTTCGGGAACTGTCTCCTTTCGTCGACATGACCATGTAATTATGCTCACGAGTATTCACCTCTGACGTTTCACCTTCGCCGTTTCATCATTTTTGAATTTTGACTTTTGAATTTTGAGTTTTTCCCTACATTTGCCTAAAGACTTTAGGGGTGGGACTAAGATGCGTGCATCAAACGTTCCTGAGATTATACCCTTAGTACCTGATCAGGTTAGGACCTGCGAAGGGAAAAGCAGACAGCTTCGGCTGTCTTTCATCTCATGTCTTCCTTAAAGTTTATTGTTTGATTTTTAAACGCCCCTGTGGGTTTTTATGAACATTTATATCAACAGTAAACTGCAGGAAATTCCGGAAAACGCTACCATCATGGAAGCGCTGAAATCCTCCGGGGTTACTGCATTTAGCGGCATAGCCGTTGCCGTCAACAATGCGATTATTCCATTTTCATCGTGGAGCAGCCATGCGCTGGGCCAGGACGATAATCTGGTAATTATTCGTGCTACGCAAGGCGGGTAATTAATCGTGAATGGTGAAACGTCAAACGTGAAAGGTCAAACTTAAACGTACTGATATGCTCCGGACTAATCTTCTATTGCAAATAGTCAATCTAAAATAATGCTGGGAATCCTCCTCCTTTGGAGGAGTTAGAGGAGACCTGGTCTTCATTTATTATTCTGCTTCTTTATGAAAAAAGAACAAGTTCCTGCATTTGTAGCTGGTTCACTTCAGCCGAACGCATTGCCTATGTCGCGCAAAATTTATGTGCCTGGCAAACTGCATAACATACAAGTGGCTATGCGCGAAATAGCGCTCAACCCTACTATTACCAGCACTTTCGGACTAAAGGAAGAAACGCCGAATCCGTCAGTAACGGTTTATGATACCAGCGGTCCATATACCGATCCGGATTATAAAGCAGATGTAAAAAAAGGGTTGCCAAGACTAAGAGAAAGTTGGATCAATGAGCGTGGCGATGTAGACCAATTGGCTGCATTTTCATCAGCATACTGCAACGAACGCATGAATGATCCGAAGCTGAAAGAACTTCGTTTTGAGCATATTCAAATGCCTTACCGTGCACAAACAGGACAAAATGTAACGCAACTCCATTACGCGAAAAAAGGCATCGTAACTCCAGAAATGGAATACATCGCGATCCGCGAAAATCAACGCATCGATGAACTCCAACAGCAGAATGAGCTGTGGGCACAACATGCCGGTGAAGACTTTGGCGCGCGCGTTCCAAAGACACATATCACACCAGAATTTGTGCGCGAGGAAATTGCAGCAGGGCGTGCAATTATTCCATCTAATATCAATCACCCGGAATGTGAACCGATGATTATTGGTCGTAATTTCCTGGTGAAAATCAATACCAACATCGGTAACTCAGCGGTTTCTTCGAGCATTGAAGAAGAAGTAGAAAAAGCTGTTTGGAGCTGTTATTGGGGCGGCGATACCTTGATGGATCTTTCTACCGGAAAGAACATTCACGAAACACGCGAATGGATCATCCGCAACTGTCCGGTGCCTGTTGGAACGGTTCCGATTTATCAGGCCTTAGAAAAAGTAAACGGCAAAGCGGAAGACCTGACCTGGGAAATTTTCAGAGATACTTTGATTGAACAGGCAGAACAAGGCGTTGACTATTTCACGATCCATGCTGGTGTGCTCTTGCGTTATATTCCACTTACAGCCAAACGTATGACGGGCATCGTTTCACGCGGTGGCAGTATCATGGCAAAATGGTGCCTGGCGCACCACAAAGAGAATTTTCTCTACACGCATTTTGAAGAAATCTGCGAAATCATGAAAGCTTATGATGTAAGCTTTTCATTAGGTGATGGCCTGCGCCCAGGTTCTATTGCAGACGCAAATGATGCGGCACAGTTTGCCGAATTGGAAACACTCGGTGAACTCACAAAGATTGCCTGGAAACATGATGTGCAGGTAATGATTGAAGGTCCGGGACACGTGCCAATGCACCTTATCAAAGAAAATATGGACAAGCAATTGAAAGAATGTCACGAAGCACCTTTCTACACGCTCGGTCCATTAACAACTGACATTGCACCGGGTTATGATCATATTACATCAGCGATCGGCGCGGCAATGATTGGTTGGTTTGGTACTGCGATGCTTTGTTATGTGACGCCAAAAGAACATCTCGGCCTGCCGAATAAGAAAGATGTGAAAGACGGCATTATCGCTTATAAAATTGCAGCGCACGCTGCGGACCTGGCGAAAGGTCATCCTGGTGCACAACACAGAGACAACGCATTAAGCAAAGCGCGTTTCGAATTCCGTTGGGAAGATCAATTCAATCTTTCGCTCGATCCAGAAACAGCACGTTCTTTCCATGATGAAACATTGCCAGCCGACGGTGCAAAAATTGCGCATTTCTGCTCCATGTGCGGTCCGCATTTCTGTTCGATGAAAATCACGCAGGACATTCGCGACTATACTGCAGAACACGAAAAACTGATGCAGGAAAAAGCAGCGGAGTTTGTGGATCAGGGAGCTGAGATTTACAATTAGAAGTTAGCATTCAGATGCCAGATGCACGCTTTGTTTTCTAAATCGTAAAGATTAGACTTGCAAACATTTTAATAACAGAGTAAAACAGCCAGCATCTGGCATTTTGAATCTAGTATCTATATAATGAACCATCAACTAACAACTACAATCTCTATTGCAGGACACGACGCTTCTGGCGGTGCCGGCATACTCGCAGATGTAAAAACATTTGAGCAATGCGGTGTGCATGGATTTGGCGTAGTTTCTGCACTCACGTTTCAGAACGACGTGGAATTTGAAGGCGTGGACTGGATTGCTCCGGAAAAAATTATTCGTCAGACAGAGCTTTTATTGCGCCGTTTTAAAGTGCAGTATGTGAAGATTGGCCTGATCGAAGACCTGGATGTATTGCAAGAAATCGTTGGGTATCTGCAGCAACACATCGAACAGGTACGTATCATTTTCGATCCTGTTCTGAAAGCAAGCGCTGGTTATGCATTTCATGGCGCAGACTTCGCCGCAAGGTTGCAAAACATAATGCCGGCGCTCTATTGCATAACACCTAATATACCGGAGGCAAAGACTCTATTTGGTGAAAATATGCTACACCAGACTTTGCAAAACCAGCCTTCCAACATATATCTAAAAGGTGGCCATACAGAAGAAGACATAATTAACGACTATTTGTTTACGCATGATAATGAGTATCGCTTTTTCAATAAAAAAATACCAAACGGCGAAAAACATGGCAGCGGATGTGTGCTTTCAGCAGCACTTACGGCCTACCTCGCACTTGGCATGGATATTGTAACTGCATCGCGGATGGCTAATCAGTACACACAGCGTTTTTTGGCCAGCAACCCATCATTATTAGGTCATCATCAAATCAGTTACGAACTATGAAGAAAATCAGTCGTTTGCAGTACATCACCACAGATGCATCTTTAGCCGAGAAAGCCTGTATAGGCGGAGCAAAATGGATACAACTCCGGCTCAAAAATGTGAATTATGAAGCTTATCTCGAAACGGCAAAAGAGGTGCAACTTGTCTGCGAACAATACAATGCGATTTTTATAGTAAATGATAATGTTTCCCTTGCCTTGGAAACCGGCGCTCATGGCGTACATCTGGGCAAAGAAGATATGCCGCCTGCGAAAGCAAGAGATTTGCTCGGCGATGACTTCATTATCGGCAGCACTGCAAATACAATTGAAGACATCATACGCCTGTCGAAAGAACCGATCAATTACATAGGTCTCGGTCCCTTCCGTTTCACAAAAACGAAAGAAAACCTGAGCCCGGTTATTGGCCTGGAAGGGTATGAAGCCATATTCGCGGCGTTAAACAAACAAAACATACAACACCCGCCAATTGTTGGCATTGGCGGCATTGAGACAGACGATATAGCCGCGTTGTTGCAAACAGGCTTATATGGCATTGCTGTTTCCGGCATTATTTCAAATGCTGAGGATCCTGCCATGATAACGAATACACTGCTTGATGCAGTTTACCACACACAATTACAAACGTATGAATGATCCTTTAGTAATAGCCGGAAAATCCTTTCAATCAAGGCTTTTTCTGGGCACCGGAAAATTCGGAAATCATCAGGAAATGGAAGCAGCGATTGTTGCTTCCGGCTCCGAACTGGTGACCATGGCATTGAAGCGTATCGACTTCAACGATAAAGAAGAAGACGATATACTGCGCTATCTAAATCATGACCACATTAATCTGCTGCCAAATACATCTGGCGCCAGAACCGCAGATGAGGCGATTTTTGCAGCTCGATTGGCTCGTGAAGCCCTGCAGACAAACTGGCTAAAACTAGAAATCCATCCCGATCCGCGCTACCTGATGCCAGATGCAATAGAAACGCTGAAAGCAGCAGAGCAATTGGTAAAAGAAGGATTTGTGGTGTTGCCTTATATTCATGCAGATCCCGTTTTATGTAAAAGACTTGAAGCAGTAGGTGTAGCTGCAGTAATGCCTTTGGGCGCTCCGATCGGCAGCAATAAAGGTTTACGCACACTTGATTTTTTAGAAATTATTATCGAACAAAGCAACGTGCCAGTTGTGGTAGACGCAGGGATTGGCGCACCAAGCCATGCCGCCGCTGCACTGGAAATGGGCGCAGATGCAGTACTTGTAAATACAGCGATTGCAGTGGCACAGGATTCTGTACAAATGGCGACTGCATTTAAAATTGCCGTTGAAGCCGGAAGAATGGCCTATAACGCGAAGCTCGGCGCAGTCCAGCAAAGAGCGGTCGCAAGTAGTCCGTTGACGGAATTTTTGATGGTGAATGGTGAATAGTGAATGGTCAATTTCTATGTTATACCATCGAACAAATGCGGCCAAACATGGGCTGTGGTAAAATAAGTGTCCCCCTGAGCGGAATCGAAGGGCCGACAAACACGAGAATAATTTATCGCGCATTGACCATTCACAATTGACCATTGCCCTTTTGAATTTGCTTTTTTGACTTCTGAATTTTGAATTAAATGTTCGACCACATATTCAACCAACATTCCTGGCACGATGTGCAATCCAGCATCTACAGCAAAACAGCTGGAGAGGTGGAGTTGGCGCTGCGCAAATCAAAGCGCGACATTGAGGATTTCAAAGCCTTGATATCTCCAGCAGCGGCACCATATCTGGAACAAATGGCACAACTAAGTGCCGCGCTTACGCAAAAGCGTTTCGGAAAAACCGTGCAGCTTTATGTGCCGTTGTATCTTTCCAACGAATGCCAGAACATTTGTACTTATTGCGGCTTTAGCTACGATAATAAAATAAAACGCAAAACGCTTTCATCATTTGAGATTTTACAGGAAGCTGAATACCTGAAGCAGCAAGGGTTTGAGCACGTATTGCTCGTAACCGGCGAGGCAAACAAAACTGTTGGACTGGATTATTTCCAGAAAGCAATCCGGTTATTACGTCCTCATTTTCGAAACATTTCTATTGAGGTACAACCGCTGGACGCCAATGAATATGCGGCTTTGACGCAGGAAGGATTGCATGCAGTACTAGTGTATCAGGAAACTTACAACAAAGAGCACTATAAAGATTATCATCCGAAGGGAAAGAAATCAAACTTCGATTACCGGCTCGAAACACCCGACAGGCTTGGCACAGCGAATATTCACAAAATCGGATTAGGCGTGTTGATGGGACTGGAAGACTGGCGTACGGATAATTTCTTTACGGCATTACATCTGTCTTATCTCGAAAAACAATACTGGCAAACCCGCTACAGCATTTCTTTTCCCCGCTTGCGACCAGCGGAAGGATTGATAGAGCCAAAAGTTGTCATCAACGATCGCGAGCTTACACAACTGATTTGTGCCTGGCGTATTTTCCGCGAAGAATTGGAATTATCTATTTCTACGCGTGAAAGTCAATCGTTCAGGGATAATATTATTCGTCTCGGAATTACCAGCATGAGTGCCGGCAGCGCTACCAATCCCGGTGGCTATGTTACAGAGCCAGAATCGCTGGAGCAATTCTGTATCGACGATAACCGCTCCCCGGCCGTAGTAGCAGCAATGATTAAAGAACAGGGCTATACGCCTGTCTGGAAAGACTGGACGGCTTTTTCGTAATTTTAGATTTCAAGTTAACCATCATGTTATCGCCCGCAGAACAGGAACGTTATAGTCGCCAAATCATGCTGCCGCAGATCGGTGAAGATGGTCAGCAAAAATTAAAAGCTGCCAAAGTACTGATGGTAGGCGCCGGCGGATTGGGTTGCCCTGTGCTGCAATACCTTGCTGCGGCGGGTGTTGGTCACATTGGCATAGTAGATGGTGATGTTGTTTCACTGAGTAATCTGCAGCGACAAATTCTTTATACCGAAGCTGATATCGACAAACCAAAAGCAGAAACCGCAGCAGAGAAAATACGATTACTGAATCCACACATTGACATCGTTTCCTACAATACAGAACTAAATAACGAAAACGCAATTGAGATCATTCAGCCCTATGATATTGTGGTTGATGGCTCCGACAATTTCGCCACACGTTATTTATTGAATGATGCCTGCGTCATCACGAACAAGCCGTTGGTATTTGGATCTATTGATAAATTTGAAGGGCAGGTTTCGGTATTCAATTATAATAATGGTCCAACTTACCGTTGCTTATTCCCCGATATGCCTCCGGCAGAAATGATGCCTAACTGCTCGGAAATTGGCGTCATCGCTACCCTTCCGGCCATTGTAGGCAGTATTCAGGCGAATGAAGTGTTGAAAATCATTACTGCGGCGGGGAACGTTTTAAGCGGAACACTACTTATGTTCAATGCCCTGTCAATGCAATTTCATCAGTTTCATTTTTCGCTAAACGAAAAAAATCGCGACATTTATCAGCTGCAACAATCACAAAAAAAAGTTTGTGCAGCGCCGCAAATAATTGCCTACAGCCATTTACAAGAATTATTGCAACAGGAAAAAGACGTGCAACTGATAGATATCCGTGAAGAATCTGACCATGCTCGTTTTAATATCGGCGGCATCAATATTCCTTACTACGAAATTCAAACAAGAGTTTCTGAACTGGACCCAAATAAGAAGACAGTGCTCTACTGCCAGGTTGGACAAATGAGCAAACAATGGGCCACGTGGCTGATGCAGCAAGGGTTTCAGGACGTATTTAGTTTAAAAGACGGAGTGGTTTCGGCACGATAGATTCTGGCGCGAGGCTCCCGAAGGGCGACTCGTGTCTATAAAATTCAGCTAGTTTTCCGACTGCGGCAATATTAGTGGGAACTAAGTTCACCCCTGAGTCCGCAAATAAATTTCACGAAACGCCACCACCGGATTTTCGCTTTCCCAAACGGCGCCAAGCAAGGCAGCACCATCAAAATTCATTTCTTTCAACCTTTGAATATTGTATGCCTGCACACCACCCAAACCAATAACTTCAGGACAATCAACCTTCGTCTGTTTCAATGTTGCAGCACCTTCCAGATCAATTCCCGCCTTGTATCCTTTCTTGGAAATACTATCAAAAACCGGACTGATAAACACATAATTAAAATGATCTTTCGCAGCTGCAATTTCATCCCAACTATGAAAAGAGGATGAGATTTGTTTCGGTTTTAACAATGCTAATTCATCTGATGTTTTCTGCAAATCACGGATATGACTGTTGAGATGCACACCGCCCAGGTTGAACTCCTCCAGCAATG
This sequence comes from Taibaiella soli, assembly GCF_003236175.1. Classification (GTDB taxonomy): domain Bacteria; phylum Bacteroidota; class Bacteroidia; order Chitinophagales; family Chitinophagaceae; genus QKTW01. Next base: position 7,970 of record NZ_QKTW01000024.1, read on the forward strand.
AAAAATATTCGGTAAGCACAATGCGATCATGAAAAGTATCATCGACAGCAGCGATATAATTCCTGTAATCTTCTTTGCTGAAACCCTTTTTCCGCAAATGCAACCGCTGTAATCCATACGCAAAACAACCATTCACAATGGATAGCTCGCGGCCAAAAGTATCATCTGGCGTAATTAAAATCAGTTTCATACAAGGTCATAAAAAAACGGCACCATGTAGATGCCGTTCCTATCGTTGAAAAATTTGATCAGGCTTTCATATTGATGAACTGCAATGGCAGATCAAGTCCACCGCCACGGCAAAGCTGAATTACGTCCTGCAGGTCGTCAATCTTCTTACCTGTTACACGGATCACATCATCCATGATTGCAGCCTGCACTTTCAGTCCGCTGTCTTTGATCAGCTTCACAATCTTCTTCGCATTATCGCGATCAATGCCGTTTTTTACCGGAATTTTTTTACGAATGTATTTACCGGAAGCGGTAAAATCTTTCGACATATCAAAGCTATTCGCTTCCAGTCCCTGGCGCATCGACTTCGTGAGCAGGACATCTTCAGCCTGTTTCAATTTCATATCGCTTTCTACCTCCAACTCAATGACCATTTCTTTTTTGTTCAACTCTATAGAAACATGGGTCCCTTTAAAGTCGAAACGGTTTTCAATTTCTTTTTTGGTCACGTTTACCGCATTGTCAAGTACCTGCGGATCTACTTTAGAAGCAATATCGAAAGATGGCATACGTCAAAATTTAGTTATGAAATCGGCTGGAAATTTACGTCAAAAAGCTGAAAGCTTAAAGCCTGAGGCCCGAAAGCTGCAAGCAATAACCTGCAAATCCCTTAGCTTTATACCACATGCACAAACATCTGCTGTTTTTTCTTGCTTTTTCATGTTCATTTGCAATGCCGTCCATTGCTCAGAAAAGCTGTGTCATGCGCTTCCTCAATGAACAAAAATGGAACGAGCTTTTTCCCAACCGTTATGGTGTTTCTACGTATAAAGATCCCAAACGTGCTGCAGCGCCGGCGATAGATTTCTATAGCTTCCAGGCGTTTTGCAAAGCCGCAAAACAGTTCCCTAACTTTCTGAACGAAGGAAAAGAAGCGGACCGGAAACGAGAACTGGCAGCCTTTCTGGCTAATGCTGCCCAAGAAACTTCGGGAGGCTGGGATGAAGCGCCAGGTGGTTATTTTAAATGGGGATTCTATTTTCTGGAAGAACAAGACTGGTCGAAAACGCACAATAACTACGCCGATACTTCTAAGAAAAACTGGCTGCCGGCAAATGGCGTCTCCTACCATGGCCGAGGACCAAAGCAACTATCCTGGAATTACAATTATGGGCAATTCAGTGAGGCTTATTTTGGCGACAAGGACAGCCTTTTACGACACCCCGAATTATTAGCAACTGACCCGGTTGTTTCATTTGCATCAGCGATCTGGTTCTGGATGACGGCGCAACCTCCTAAACCGTCCTGCCACGATATCATGATACAAAAATGGATACCCACAACCCGCGATTCAGCAGCCAACAGATATCCGGGATTTGGCACTACCGTCAATGTGATCAACGGTGGCGTGGAATGCGGTCTGGCAAATCCGAAAAAGAAAACACAAAACCGTTATGCCTATTATCTCTATTTCTGCAAGTACTTCAAAGTAGATCCAGGCAAAAACGCAGACTGCAACGGACAGAAACCATTTAATTTCTGATCTTAAGTAATACCAATTGACCATCAAAAAAATGGAACGGTGTAAAGAAGGATTAACGGAACACCTCCGGCCTAAGGAAACGTAGGCGTTAAAAAATGAAATGCATACAGCGTCCGCAATTATGATGGTGAACGGAGCAACACAGGTCAGTTATAGATTGGCCAGGAAGGGTATAAAGCAGCACAGTAAGCTTTAATAATTGCAGCGAAATGCCTTTTCATTTTAGCCGTGGTTTCCTTAAGCCTTGAACTTTTGGTTACTTTTGCTTCAAGGCAAAAGTGACAGAAAACACTCCTGGGAAATTGATTTAGCCAAAATTTTTAATGCCGTTTTTGAAGTTCAATTGGTATAAGTCGTGTGTAATGAAAAAACGGCCAGACGACTTTGAGCCGTCCAACCGTTTTTATGAATTTTGATTTTGACTTCAGACTACATCCACTGCACCTTATCCGAAACCGGAATATTGCGCTTACCTTCTTTCACTTCTTCATCCGTGTAACCGAGATACAGCAAACCCATTACCTGATCTTCTTCTTTCAGATCATAATGTTTTTTCATTGCAGGCTGCAGCGTCATACCGCCCGTGTTCCAGATGCTGGCAATACCGCTGGCAGTGGCGCCGAGCAGCACGTGCTCAATAGCAGCGCTGGTTGCTGCGATTTCTTCCAGTTGTGGAATTTTCGGATTTGCGCCACGTTGCATTACCGCCACAATCAGGTGAGAAACCTTATCACCCGTACGTTTCATATTCTCGAAAGTCGCTTCGCTGCGTTTATCTTCTGCTGTATTATCCCAATACATCTGCGCATGGTCTTCACAGAATTTATTCAGCGATTCACCCGTATATACAAAAAAGCGCCATGGCTCTGTGCGACCATGTGTCGGTGCCCAGTCAGCCAGTGTCAGCAAATGCGCGATCGTTTCGTTATCGATCATTTTGCCGTTCATAGACGCCGCTTTCGTAGTACGACGACCAGTAATTATTTTCTCTAAAGTCTGGAGTTCGTTGTTTGACATAGGCCGCAAAGGTACACCGTTAGTTAGGAGTATAAGTTATCAATGACGAGTTTTTCTCCACAGCGAAAAAGGTTCCAGCTCCGATATCCGATATTTATCATTTATCAGCCCGGCAGAAATACCCCGTTCAGCAACAGTCCCGCTGTCCGCTATTACTCCTCGCTCCTTTGGTCGCTGCGGGGTAACCGCTGCCATCAGGGCTATTATCCCGGCGTTCGCGTTACAATCAGGCCGTCCATATTTCCCCCAGGTTCAGGCTTTTAACAAATACTTATAATTATCACACCAGCGATTACAGGAAAAGACACGTCTTTTTTCCCGATGCTATATGCTAGTTTTCAAGGAACAACAATTTTTACATACGCTATTGCTACCGTAACCAAAAAATTGTACCTAACTTCTGGCGTCTAACCGCTATCCGTTAATCAGGTCAACCTAAAAAAATGAAGAAACAAACATTTTTACTCCTGCTCTGCTTTATTGCATTACAGTCTTTTGCCGGCGACGGTTATAAGATCAAATTAAAAATCACCAACCCGGTCAACGACAGCATGGTGTACCTGGCGCATTATTATGCCAAACCCTTTCCTGCCCTGTATAAAGCGGATTCTGCACGGATCAAAAACGGTGTAGCCAATCTCACCGGAAAGGAAAAATTAAACGGCGGCATTTATGTGCTTTTACTTTCAGACATGGCTACTTTTTTTGAAATCATCCTGAATAACGGAGACGATCTGAATGTTACCGTAGACACCAAGCATTTGCCGGCGAGCATCGTCATCAAAAATTCGCCTGAAAATGAACATTTCCTGACTTATGAAAACTATATGCAGGGATACGGCATTCAACAGGATTCGCTCAAAAACCGCCTGGCTAAAGCTCGCACCTCTTCCGACACCACAACGATCAAGGCAGAAAGTGAACGCCTGTTCAAAGCAATGAACGCCTATCGCGACGAGCTCAGAACCAAATACCCAAGCAGCTTTCTCGCGCATGTGCTCGGCGCGTCAACCGAAGTGCAAGTACCGGAAGGAAAACATTATTTACCTAACGGAAAGGAAGATTCAACTTTCGCTTACAACTATTATAAAACGCACTACTGGGACAACTTTGACTTTAAGGACAACCGGCTGATCAACACGCCGCTGCTGCAAAACAAGCTGGATCAGTATTTCAACAAAGTACTGGAACAAATTCCGGACACAATCGAGAAATATGCAGACATAGTGATCGCCAAAGCGCGAGGTTCCGAAGACCTGTTTAAATTCACGCTGGAATGGCTTACCATCAATAGCCACGACAGCAAGATCATGGGCATGGACGAGGTATTCGTTTACCTTGTAGAAGATTATTTTATGAAAGGCGATGGCACCTGGCTGAGTCCCGAAGATTTGCAAAAACGCATCAAACGCGCGCGCGACATTGCACCGAATGTTGTGGGCAATATAGCACCAGAATTAAAACTGCCAGATGTTGATGGTAAAACGCAAAGCCTCTCCGGGGTGCAGTCAAAATACACACTCCTGCTCTTCTACTCTCCCGATTGCGGACACTGTGCACAGGAAATTCCAAAGCTCGATTCTCTCTATCGTGCATCATTGAAAGCAAAAGGCGTAAAAATTTACGCAGTAGCTACTGAAGACGAGCCGAAATGGAAAGATTTTATCAAGAAGAACAACATGTCTGACTGGATAAACGTGGCAGACTGGCAACGCACATCAGACTATCGTGCAAAGTATGATATCTATAGTACACCGGTTATTTATCTGCTCGATGAAAAGAAAATCATCCGCGGCAAGCGAATTGATCATACCAATATCGGTACCGTAATAGAAATGCTGGAAACGCGGGAAAAAACGTCAAAGAATTAACGCCCGAAGCACTATGAACCTATGAATATTTGATCAGGATGGATTCAACTACGTTGGAGACATCCTGACATTTTTCTGCTACTATCTGCAGCATCTCGTAAACATCTAACTTACGGATTACCTCACTGGCATCAGTAGCTGTCGCAAACATTTGCACCGTAGCGTTATCCATCATATCATCGCATTCATGGCTCATCTGGCCAATGAGAATACAATTCTCAGCGATCTGCATCAGGTTACGTACATCGCGCAGCTGATGAATTGCCTTTTCCAGAATCTCCGCAATCCGGGCAACGCGATTTGCAAAATCTACGATTGCGTCATCTACCGGCAGTATGTTGTAGTCATTCATGCGCATCGCCGAATTCCAGATGTAGTCGATGATATCGTCGAGCGTGCTGGCCAGGTAGTGAATGTCCTCGCGGTCAAATGGCGTGATGAAATTTTTGCCAAGTGTGACAAACAGATTATGGGTGAGGTCGTCATTTGCATGTTCCGTCTCTTCCAGTTCCCTCAGTAATGCTTTGCGCGCTTCGAAATCATTTTCGGACACATACGTCACAAACAGCGCACTCATTTTTACCACATTCAGCGACACTCCTTCAAACAACGTATAAAACTTATCGTTGTTCGGAAAGAAAATACGCAGCATAGACGGCATTGCCATATTCAGCTAATTCTTATTCTGGACAAAGCTATTATGATAAAAGTTGGGAATACCAGACGTTCAACCTATTTAACAATTTAGCAATATAAAAATAAAAAACATCCTTTAGTTTTCGAAGCACGATGATTTATTAGGCGTAACTTTTAGGGGACAACTTTAACTCTTGACTATGGCATCAAAAACAAAAGACGTATTTGGACACTTTTATTTCAAACTAACCGATCGTACATCATCGTGATGACCCATAAAAAAACGTACACACAACAACTTATAACGTAAAACGTACAACTTAAAATTTATCTCAATGGCAAAGAAAATTCTGATGCTCGTGGGCGATTTTGTCGAAGACTACGAAGCAATGGTTCCATTTCAGGCACTACAAGCCGTAGGCTGCGAGGTGCACGCAATTTGTCCGGATAAAAAATCGGGCGACACGGTAGCGACTGCGGTACACGACTTTGTCGGTTTCCAGACTTACCAGGAAACCCGCGGACATAATTTCGCTATCAACGCAACGTTCGACAATATTAAACCGGAAGATTACGACGGCCTGTATGTCTGCGGCGGTCGTGCTCCGGAATATATCCGTCTCAACAAACGGGTGATCGAAATCACCAAACATTTCTTCGATGCAAACAAACCAGTCGCAGCTATTTGTCACGGCATTCAGATACTAACCACAGCAGGTGTCCTGAAAGGACGTACACTCACGGCCTACCCTGCTGTTGGTCCTGATATTACACTAGCGGGCGGCACCTGGAAGGACATAGCGGTGCATGAAGCAATTACGGATGGCAATCTCACCACCTCTCCTGCGTGGCCAGGTCATCCACGCATTCTGCAGGAATTTTTTAAACTGCTGGGCATTACCATTCAATAAAAAATAAAACAGGCCGTAAAAATTTACGGCCTGTTTCTTTATATAAACAATCAGAGGATTATTGTTGTCCTACGAGTGTAATGAAATATTTGTAGTAAATGATGTTTGCATCCTGAGATACAATAATCGTTTGTCCTTGTTTGTACTTATCGTGCGGATAAGTTTCCTGCAACGTATCATTTTGCGCGCAATATACATCCGGACGTAAAGGCACACAATAATTGTGCACTTCCCAAACGTCTTTAGTAGATGAGTCGTTATTTTTCTCACAAGCAACCAAACCTACCACAGCAAGACATGATGCAGCAACAATGGATTTAAGTACTTTTCGGTTCATATTCCGGCTAGATTTTGATACAGGAAAACTAAATTATCCTCTAATATATTAAATCTGTCTTAAAAAACGATTTCCGAGAATTATTTTCTGCGTTATTCCTTATAAAAAAGCCACTTTCCGAGCTCACGGTAGTTTACCTTCTTACCGTACATAAGTATACCAACTCTATAAATACGTGCCGCTAACCAGGTTGTAAATAAAAATCCTGCAACCATCAGACTCATTGACAAAGCAAGCTGCCATACCGGAACACCAAACGGAATGCGGATCATCATGGCAATCGGTGCGGTAAACGGAATCACCGACAACCAGAATGAAATATTACTGTCCGGATTATTGATCACAAAATTCATGGACAGGATGAAAGTGAAAATAAGCGGCAAGGTAACGGGCAACATAAACTGCTGCGTCTCCGTTTCATTATCCACCGCCGAACCGACAGCCGCGAATATGGCACTGTAGAGTAAATAACCAAACAAGAAATAAAACAGAAACATCGTAACGGTATAAGCGATCGGCACGGCATTCAGCTGTTGCATAATCTTCATGCCCATTTCCTGTTTACTTCCGGCAGTCATAGTTATTTCAGTACCGCCGTTGGCCGCCGACATCGCAGCACCAGAAGTGGTAGATTTCATGAGGGCCTCCGTTTTATTTTTATCCATTTTCTGTCCGTTCATTAAAACTGCACTGCCCACAGTAGTAAGGCCGATTGTGAGTATAATCCAAAGCAGGAACTGCGTCAGCCCAACCATACCGATACCGATGATTTTGCCCAGCATAAGCTGAAATGGTTTTACCGAAGAAATGATCACTTCCACAATACGACTGGTTTTCTCTTCAATCACACCACGCATTACTTGTGCACCGTAAATAAACAGCGACATATAAATAAGCAACGCGGTGACAAAGCCAATTCCATAGGCCATAAACGTCCCTGCGTCTTTTTCTCCTTCTGCTGTAATCTGTTTTGCAGATACATCAATATGTTCTTGGGCTTTGGCCAATACTGCGGTGTCAATACCGGCATTACGCAGTCGTTCGTTTTGCATCACCGTACTCAGCTGATTCTCTACCGCAGAAATAGTACTGGCGCCCGATTTCTTAGCACTCAGCAATTCTACATTTTTCACATCGGCAGGAATATGCAACAGATACAATTGCTCGTCTTCAGATTTGGTGAGTTTTTGTTTTTCATCTGCGTAGCTGTTCGTCGCATACTGAAATTTGATGCTCGCCGTGTTCTCCATTTTGTTTTTAAACAATCCGGAATCATCCGCAACGATCACGGTTTTTTTATCCGCCATTTCATCACTGTTCATGACGAAATAAATAATAAGCCCATACATGCCGATAAAAAGTATCGGAACCAGAAAGGTCATCAGGATAAAAGATTTCTTTCGCACACGGGAAAGATATTCGCGCTGTATAATGAGTAATATCTTGTTCATGGTTCTAGCCGAGTTGATTTACTTTTTCGATAAAAATATCATTCATAGACGGAATCACTTCCTGCACACGGGTAATGCGCACATGTGGCAGGAAATACTGCAATGTTGCATTCATATCACTGTCGTTTGTTTTCAGCTGCAGTAAAAAGCCATCATCTGTGGCTGCTTCCGAGAGCAATTGAAAAGGGGCATTGCCGTTCACCGCAAATTTCGGGCCTTCGTATTCCAGGAAATAAGTGTTGTTGCGATAGGCTTTCTTAATCGCCTTTACTTCACCGTCGAGAATTTTATGTGATTTATGTATCAGCGCTATTGAATCGCAAAGTTCTTCTACCGATTCCATGCGGTGTGTAGAAAGTATAATGGTCGAGCCTTTCCGGTTGAGTTCCAGCAATTCATTTTTGATAATCTCCGCATTTACGGGATCAAAGCCACTGAACGGTTCATCGAGGATCAATAATTCAGGTTCATGCAAAACTGTAGCAATAAACTGTGCTTTCTGTTGCATGCCTTTGGATAGCTCTTCGATTTTTTTATTCCACCAGGTTTGAATTTCCAGTTTTTCAAACCAGTACTTCATCCGTTTTTTTGCTTCTGCACTGCTCAGACCTTTTAATCTCGCGAGATAAAGAATCTGTTCGCCGATTTCCATTTTTTTATACAAACCGCGCTCCTCCGGCAAGTAGCCAATGTGCTCGATATGGGAAGGATTGAGCTTTTCTCCTTTAAAATAAATCTCACCAGAATCCGGTGCTGTGATTTGATTGATAATGCGGATCAATGATGTCTTGCCTGCACCGTTTGGCCCCAACAAGCCAAAAACTTGTCCCTGCTTTACTTCCAGACTTACATCATCCAACGCCCGCTGACTTGCATATTGTTTTACAATGTTGCGAATACTCAACATATATAGTGATTTGAAGGCTTTAAGATAGGAATATTCGCCGACGGCTGACGAATTCAAAACTCAAAAGTCAAAACCTGGTGGATAATGCTCCAACGACACAACGAAGACAATGCCACTATAAAAGGTTTCTTGCGAAGATACATAAGGAGCAAAGACGCCAGCTTAGCGGATACCGTTGACGTTTGACATTCACGTTTGACCACTCACCTATTACACAAAATCCAGCACCTGATATTTTTTATTCAAAACATTGCGCGAAGCGCCATCCAGCCAGTTATCCAGAATAGTGGCATAGACTTGTTTGAAATCGAGCTGGTAACGAAGATCACCTTCATCTAAATTGGTGAGATCAGAAAGCGGATTGTAAAGGCCTGCTTTTTTCAGACCACCACTGATCATAAACATATTATTTGCAGTGCCATGATCGGTGCCGTTGCTCGCATTCTGCGCCACCCTTCTTCCAAATTCGGAGAAAGTCATGATCAGCACGTCACTAAAACGGTTGTTCTGTTTCAGATCAGCGACCAATGCAGCAATGGAATTATCCAGGTCTTTAAATAACTGTTCCTGTCTTTGGGATTGGCCAACATGTGTATCAAAACTACCGTGCGAAACATAATACACTTTCGTGTCGGCATGTGCATTGATCAGCGAACCAATTGTTTTCATGCGCTTGCCCAAAGCCGTATCCGGATAGACTTGCGTGGATTTATAAATCTTGCTTTGCTGAAAAACATAATCCGCTGAGGAAACTGTTTCGTGCAATGTCTTGTATAAATAATCCGCCAGTTGGGCTTCATGCTCCTCCGCATGTGTCGCCGCTATTTTCTTGAAGAACGGATCGGAAGCCGCTTTGTAAAATTTGTTGACATCACTCACCGCCAATGCACTTCTATCCCGCCCTTTCATAGCCAGACTCAACGTATCATCTACTTCAATGGCGCGCGTATTATGATCATCGCAATCCGCACAACTGCCATCGAGATAACGGCCAATCCAGCCAGTAGTCAGCAGTTCATCTGCACGACTCCCTGTTTGCCAGATATCCATGCTCCGGAAATGAGAACGGTCGGGCCGCGGATAACCAACGTCATTCAAAATGCTTACGAAACCTTGATCATACAATGATTTTACCTGCTGCAATGCCGGATGTATACCGGCATCATCATTGAGCGATAACGCTGAGGCCCGGTCAATAGCTAGTTTCGGACGGCTGCCATAATAAATATCATTACGGTAAGGGATAATTGTATTAAGGCCGTCATTCCCTCCGGAAAGCTGAATGATCACTAAAACCTTTTCGCCGCTTATCGCCGTTGGCATCGGGTTATATTCGAATGCTTTTAAAAATTTCGGCACCAGTAACGCAGCACTGGCCAGAGAACTCAGTTGTATAAATTTTCTTCGCGAAACAGGCATAACACTACTCTTTTCTTTATTAACACAATTGGTATTCGGGCATTTCCATCAGCAAGATGGTCAGACTTTTGATGTATTCTTCGGACGAGTCTTTATCAGCAAACTTTTTCAGCACATCCAGTTTTTCCGGCGGCAGTTGAAAAGGCAATAGATAAGCAGCAAGCGATTTTGGCAATGTTTGTTCCGCCTGTTGCTTCCAGTAATTTACGTAATTATCCCAGTCAGGGTTGGCGCGCGCCAGGTTGAATTGCTGCGTATGTACTTCCATTTTTTCAGAAGCTTCGGCAAGATCTGTATCTAATTCTTTCAGCTGCAGGTTAATTTCCTTTGAACCTAAAAACGCTTCCGGCAGCCGCATACGGATCACCAGCGATGAACTGTCAATCCAGTTTTTACCGCCTGGCCATCCAGCTACATTGGGTGGTGCAAACAACAACTGACCTAATATCCGCTGTAATTGCAACGGTGTTTTTTCATTCGTAAAACGCAGCGGCACGGTACGCATATAGCCCACAATCAGCTCTACGGGCGATTTTATTTTAGCACCAATATTCTGATCATCATAAAACCAATCTTCGGTAAACATCTTTTCCAGCAGTTTGCCAATATCATAGTTTTCATGATAAAAATACTTTGCCAACTCATTGACGCGTCTTTCATCAGTGCGCGTATCACTTACAAAATACCGGTATAACTTTTGTGTAATAAAAACAGAGGTCTGCTTTTGCGCTAGTAAAATATTCAGGATATCGTCACCGTTAAAATTCCCTTCTTTACCAAGAAATTTTTTCCGCCCTTCGTCGTGTGCCCGCTCGCGGAATACAAATCCGCCACTTTGATCAAAACCCCATCCGGTAAAGGCTCTGGCAGCTTCCTTCACATCGTCTTCCGAATAATGACCACGACCAAGCGTAAATAATTCCATCACTTCGCGGGCGAAGTTTTCATTGGGATGTTGTTTCCGGTTTTGCTGATTATTGAGAAAGGAAAGCATCGCCGGGCTTTTCGACACGGCTTTCAGCAAATCCCCGAAATTACCCAGCGCATTGCTGCGAATATTCTGCAATAAGTCCTGTTGAAAATATGGATTATCAATGCGGCAGGCAAAATGTCCATGCCAGAAAAGACTGGTTTTTTCCAGTAAAGGATACGCAGTCTGTACCATTTCGTTCAGCCAAAGAAGATTGAGATCGCCGACGAGTTGCCGCATCTCCATGCGCTTTTCTTTACGTTCCTGTGGATCCATTTCTTTACGCGGCGCATTTTCAGCCCAGGCGGCAGCAGTAACAACGGTTAATGGTGCAGCCGCCTGTTTAGGAAACAAGCTTTGGGTCAAATTTTCAATTGGCTTTGGCTGATCATAATCGCTAAGGGAAATCCCAAACCCTGCCCGGTCGTACAACAACTTGTTTCTTTCGCGAAGCTCCATACAGTAGCGTTAAAGCCAGTTTGACTGCCACCTCTCCGCGAAGTTTACTTGTTATTATAGATTTAAGATTAGGTTGGTACCGTACCGATGATGTGGTCTCCGCGAAGACGCATAAGCCCGAAAAAACTCATGACTTATTTAACTCTTTATCGTTTTAATTATTTAACGGAATCAGTGCAATCGTAAATCTGAAATATTAAATCTCAAATAACTTCGTGTTCTTCAATAATGTCACCGAGTTCCATTTCAAGATCTACCACCCAGGCCGGCAATGATTTATCAAGAAAATACCAGATACCTTCCTGATCCATAATCATGTGAAAAGGTGGTACAGCGGGATCATCAGGTACAGACACTTCATAATCTTCCTCCGTTTTGATAAACTGAAATTGCTTATTATGGCCATTCACAACGAAATCGGCAGAAAAGAAAGCGGCGCCCATTTTTTTATCTTAAATATAATAAAAAGATATCATGCTGTCAAGCCCCTTTGGCCGGTTAATTCAGTAAACGGCTGGTTCGATGAATAGAAAATCTGATGTTTCAGGAGCGCTAAAGTCGAACTGCTTTCAACTTTACAACTGGGAGAAAAAAGAAAGCGGCGTAAAATCGTCTCACGGCTTCTGGGTTCACATGAGGTGCTACACCGCTTTCGAAGAGTTAAAAGGACTGCAATCTTCTTAGTCCTGCTTCGTTTCAATTAATCAGGATTCAATTCCTGAAGGGGTATTCGACAACTTTAGTAGGGTGGTTTCTGATACAAATATCCATCGCCATTTTGATGAAATAAGCAGGAATTACACTATTTTATTACACTTTTTATACATCCATTAATTCCGTAAAAATACGGGCATAAAAAAGGCCAAAAGCGAAAGCTATTGGCCTGAATATTTTGATGTTATGACATCTATTTTCGCTTAAAGAACACAAAACCATTCTTTTCGTCTATCAGCTGCAGCTGGGGCATTTTACGGTATTGATCAGCGGCGATAACCTTGCAGACAAAATATGTAGGCTTATCTACGGGCCCTGTCAGCAGCCATTGTTCATTATAAGAATTTTCATTGGTCGGCTTTGTCTTTTTTGTATAAAAAAGCTGTGCGTAACTTTTGTAACCGAGCACCTGTACATAGACATCCTTCCCTTCCAGGCTTTTGAAAAAATCGATAGCAGCGCGCTGCGAATATGCTTCAATCTTTGGCGTGAAATGCAAAACCGTAATCTGAATAATTACGATCTGTGTAATGCATAAAGCCAGCATACCCCGGCGAAAATCCTTTCGCATCATCAGCACCGCTACCCAAATGCCGATCAGGTATAATACGCCCCAAAGGCATTCGGCATAGCTCCAGCTCACATTTGCCTGGAGATTACCAACGGCAAACGGATCGTCTATCAGTGGAATCAGTTTTTCTTTATTCAGGCCAACCAGGGGCAATGCGGCAATCGCAACGGCCAGTAAAGAACCAATCGTCAGCAACAGCACCTGCACCACTTTCTTCATGCGCATCGGTTCATTGCTCAGACGATATAATTGCAACGCTCCAAGATAAGTAAGCGGGAAATAACACAGTGAAGAATAGTGTACAATCTTCGTTTTTACGATGGAAAAAAGAATCAATACGACCCAGAACATGATCCACATCCAGCGTGTAAAATGACGCGCCGGTTCGTTATCGGTAACGCGTTTGCGGGAGAACTGAAACAAGAATATCGATGCGGGGAAACAACCCAGCAGCAGAATGATAAAATGATAAAGGAATGGTCCGCCATGATCTGCATCCTCCGTTCGGAACAGACGAATCTGATAAGTGATGAACTCATTGAGAAACCAACTGCCAAAATCCCATCCGTGATATAGTATTACGACGCCAAACCAGATCAACACCGGCGCCATAGCCCCCAATACAACCAAGCCAAGCTGCGACAGTTTATACCCCCACAGTCCGCGGTTTAAAATCATAAACACGCCAAACGCAAGTATCGCAACAAGTATCGCTACCGGCCCTTTCGTAAGTACCGCCAATCCCATAAACAGCCCGGCCAGTAACGCGTGCATTGCTTTCCGGTCGGAAAAACGCAGTAAATGCACCTGGTAAAAGGAAAGGAATATGAAAAAATTGAACGTCGGATCAATGATGCCTGACTTGAAATAGAAATGTGGCAACCAGGTAGCAGCATAAAGAATAACCCACCAGATAGCCATTTTTTCATTGATGATCTTTTTGCCGACACTGTACAAAGTGCCAAGCGTAACTACTCCCATCAGCGCGTTCGGGAAGCGCGCCGCGTATTCGTTAATACCAAAAGCTTTCATGGACAAAACCTGCATCCAGATAAACAATGGTGGTTTTTCCCAGAATGGTTTAAAATCGATCTGTGCGCGGAGATAATCTTTGGAAAGGATCATCTCGCGGGCGCATTCGGCAAAATTGATCTCATCCCAGTCGAAAAGATGTACGTGCCCCAGAAACGGGAGAAAAAGTACTGCTGCCAGTACCACGATAATCGAGTATCTGATGAAATGATGCATAATGAGTCGGGCAGTTATTTGGTCAGAAAGTCTTGGTTTGAAAAAAATCGCGGTTGCAAAGATCTCATAATAGCAAAACTAATAATGGTTACCGTACAACCAATAACAGATCCGGCGTAGACATCGGCAAAAAAGTGTGCCGCAACATACAACCGGGAGTAGCAAACGGAAATGGCCATGGCAAAAAACAACAATCCGAAAGCACGATAACGCTCCGGCAGCAAAAAAGACAGGAAGCAAAAAAGACTGAATGCTCCCGCCGAATGCCCCGAAGGAAAACTATTCTGATACAATTTAGGCCAATCTGAGGTAATATGTATCCAGCTGGCTTCTTTAAAATAATTGAGCGGGCGTGGCGCATGTGCCATACGCTTTGCCATTTGTATCACTAAAGCAGGAACTGCATTGCACATCACTGCCGCCACAAAATACCAGATGTTGCGAAATGATGCAGCACCAATCAAAACCAGCAATACAATAATGATAAACGGCCCTTCTCCCATATGCGTGATGTTGTACATCAGCACATCTCCAATTGGGGAATAATGGGTATTTACGGCCGCGAACAGCGTTTGCTTATCGTAAGAAAGCAACATGCAGCCGCCAAAAATAATCCATATTATAAATGGGATTATAAAATACAGATTGTAGGATGTGTATGGCGCTTTACGCAAGTTTCTTCTTTTTTCTGGTTGGAAATGTTTTGATAATGGCGCGCCAGATGCGTCCATACCATTCTTTGCTGAATATCTGCGAATCATTACGGGCCTGACGGATCAGGACAAAGGCAATCGGCAGCAGCATGGCGGTAGACATCCACATACCGATCCAGGCCGGCAACGCACCCGTTTTGGAAAGCTTTTCGCCGGTAATGGTAATGATATACCACACCAGGAAGAACACCACCGCAATGATCATCGGCATACCCAGGCCACCTTTCCGGATAATGGCCCCCAGCGGGGCACCGATCAGAAACAGCAAAATACAGGCAAATGAGAGTGAAAATTTCCGGTGCCACTCTACATCGTATTTCTGCAGAATCTCCACGTTATTTTTATGATCGCTCACCGTCACATCCAGCATACTCTTCATGTTCCGGATGTTATTGGTGGAAAATTGCGCAATCCTGCCCCTCATAGAATCAGGAACCAGCCCGATAAATCCTTCTTTCCCATAACTGCGCATTTTTGTACTATCAACAGTTTTCAGTTTTTCTTTCAGCAACTGCCCCGGCTTTTCAGGATTGAGGAACGACAGGTACGGCATCATGTACACATTCGTCATGTTAGCTGAACGCACAATCATTTTCCGCTGCGAATCAATCTGTTTATTCAACTGACTCACGTTCAGCATCTGATAGGCATTTTTGAACAGATCTTCATTGGTGCGGTTCATCTTGAACCCGGAAAGATCGAAAACTTTATCCCACTGACCGAAATGCATGCGCGTCTGCACATGGGCATTGCCGGATTTTTCGTCCTCCACATAACGCCAGCCATCGTGCAGACGGAAAATCAGGAACTGCTTGTCAGGCGAAGGAATCATCTCGCCTTTTTCGGCGAGTACCAGACTGGTATTTCCCATCCCGGTGCTTTGATCATAGATCTTTACATCATGGATGGTTTTACCGTCTTTGTCTTTGGCACCCACATATATCGAAAATCCTTCAATATCGTTATTAAATTGTCCGGCGCGGATATTCAGCGTTGGCTTGGAATTACGCAGGTCATAAAGCAGGGAAAGTGCTTTCAGATTGGCAACCGGAATGATATTATTGTTGAACAGGAATGCCAGACCCGACAAACCGATAATGAAAATGAGCAGCGGCTGCATGAATCGCAGCAGGGAAATACCTGAAGCTTTAATGGCTACGAGTTCAAAATTTTCACCCATATTACCAAAAGTCATGATAGAGGCCAGGAGTACAGCCAACGGAAGCGCCAGCGGCACCAATGTGGTGGCCATCAGCACAAGCAGCTGCAGAATCATCCAGATACCAAGTCCCTTACCGATCAGTTCGTCCATGTACAACCAGAAAAACTGCATCACCAGCACAAAAAGCGTCACAAAAAATGTGACGATAAATGGTCCGATGTAACTTCGGATCAGGAGCAGATCGAGTTTTTTAATCAAATGCCGTGGGGATTTGCCTGCAAACCTAAGCAAAATGCCTGATTTCTAGAGGTGAATGGTCAATGGTGAATGGTGAATTTTGTGAAACGTCAAACGTGAAACGTCAAAGCTCACCGTTTGGTGAACTCAAATCTGAACATTCAAACTCATTTTACGATAATCCATCGTTAACGGGAAACGTTACGCAAAACGCCTCTGCGGTATGGTGTATTTTGTGAAACGTCAAACGTGAAACGTCAAAGCTCACAGTTTGGTGAACTCAAATCAGAACACTCAAACTCATCGCACATCCCCTCATTTATCAGACTGAGTGGGGTCGTCCGGATTACGCGGGATGTCTCATTCTTCGACATGACAACCACAGGCAAGCTTTTTGTTTTTGACTTTTGAATTTTGACTTAAAGAAAAAGGTTCACCTTTTGGGGCAAACCTTCAATTGCATAGGACATCAGAAACCTCTTTTCTTTTGCCGGATGCGGGCTTTTTTTTAATGTCTTAACTTCCGATACGGTGCTTCAGATCGCTTACCTGAGTGTTCCAGAGACGCTCCTGGTCTTTCAGTTCCGCTTTATCAGCAAAATCAGTGATCTTTAAAATGGTTTCGTTGGTAACCGGGCTTTGCTCAATACGAAACTCAAAAAACTCATCATCACTGTAATAATCCCAGCGATAACGAACATAATCATTTTCAAACTGGTCAATTACCTCGGCGGTGTCAGTGGCACCATTCCAGCTAAAATAAAAAGTGTGATCTCTTTGGTCTACCTTATCCGCAAACCACTCTTGCAATCCCACAGGTGTTGACAAAAATTCATACAGTATAGTAGGGGAACATCGAACCGGAAATTCTAACGTGTACATTACTTTTTTCTTACTCATCGCTTAAAATTCACAGAAGTTAACTTTGTGCAATAATAGAAAAAGGGAACAATATTCAAAATTTTTAAAAAAATATTTTGTCGTTTGTAATTCCATATCGCTGAAAACGGTTGGCAGCGCGCTGTTAAGAATATCTTAATTTTTTTTGGGTGGAATCGATTGTGGCCTTAGATTTGCCACACAAATGTCATTCTGAAACCAAGCTATTTCTTTTTCACACTCAAAAAATTCTTTACTAACAAACAAATGCTTTGCCTATGTCCATGCGTCAGCTAAAAATCACGAAGTCGATCACTAATCGTGAAAGTCAATCTCTGGAGAAATACCTGCAGGAAATTGGTAAAGTGGATTTGATCACTCCAGAAGAGGAAGTGCAACTGGCCATCCGAATCAAACAAGGTGACCAGCGCGCCCTCGAAAAATTGACGAAAGCAAATCTTCGATTTGTGGTTTCTGTCGCGAAGCAATACCAGAATCAGGGTCTTTCGCTGAGTGACCTTATCAACGAAGGCAATCTGGGTCTCATCAAGGCAGCACAACGTTTTGATGAAACGAGAGGTTTCAAATTCATTTCTTACGCCGTATGGTGGATTCGTCAGTCTATTCTTCAGGCTTTGGCGGAACAATCACGTATCGTGCGTCTGCCACTCAACAAAGTGGGTCTCTCTAACAAAATCAGCAAAGCTTACTCTCAACTGGAACAGGAGTACGAACGCGAACCTTCTACTGAAGAACTCGCTGAACTGCTCGACATCGGCACAGAAGAAGTGGAAACAACACTTGGTGTTGCTGCCCGCCACGTATCTGTAGATGCTCCGTTCGTTGACAGTGAAGACAACAGCCTGCTGGACGTGCTTGAAAATCCGAATGCTGATGCAACCGACGCAGACCTGGATCATCATGATTCCCTGCGTTGCGAAATCGAGCGTTCTCTGAGCACACTTACAGACCGTCAGCGTGATGTAATCAAACTGTACTTCGGTATTGGTGTAGAACATCCGATGAGTCTGGAAGATATCGGCGAAAAATTCAACCTCACTCGTGAGCGTGTACGCCAGATCAAAGACAAGGCAATCACTAAATTGCGTACTGCAACTCGTTGTCAACTCTTAAAAAGCTATCTCGGCAACTAAGAACTTTACATACCATAGAAAAAGAAGAGCCGCGCATTTTGCGCGGCTCTTCTTTTTATTCAATTGACAGTTGACAATGAACAATTGACAATGCCCGCAATATTTGTTCCTTTATTACCGCGCATCTCGCACTAAGTAAGCATCAAAAAAATTGTTGCAATATGAGTAACTGTCAACTAAATTATTTGTAAACACGAGTAATTGTCAATTGTCAACTGTCAATTATTAATCTAAAACGGCATCTCACTATCCTTCATCCCCCACTCTGTTGCCAGTTCCTTCCATTGCGTCTGCGGAATGCGCGGCTCGCCGGAATAAAGCCCTGCAACCAGTCGCTGCCGGTAACCTTCATAAAGCGTCACCGCTACCGCTACAGAAATATTGAGCGACTTAATCATACCTGCCTGCGGGATAATAAAATTGCCATCGCACAGCTTCAGGCATTCTTCTGATACGCCCATCTGTTCGTTGCCAAAAACAAGTGCTACCGATTCCGTGAGATTCATCTCATAAAGCGAATAAGCATTTTCCCCAAGATGTGTCGCGTAAATCTTGTCGTAGCGTTTGCGCAGTTCTGCAAAACAGGCTTCCAGGCTGTCAAATTCGTGGATGTTTAACCACAAAGCAGCACTGGAAGAACTCTTCTTTCCGAATTTCTTATAGCGGACCATCCGGGTGTTTACGACAAATACGTCCATCATCCCCACTGATTCGCAGGAACGGATCGCGGCAAAAATGTTGTGGGGATCTTTTACATCTTCCAGCACAATGGTAAAATCGGGCTGGCGGTTATTCAATACTGTTGTGAACCGGGAAATACGTTCAGGCGTCATAGCCGCGAAGATACTTTCTTTCGTCGCCAGATGCTAGCTTTTCGGCTGTGGTACGGGATTCGTTTTATCAGGCTGAATGGTTGGCGGTTGCATCGGTGCCGGTTGTGGCGGCTGTATCGGTTCCTGCGGTTGTGACGGATGCTCAGGCGGCGTCGGGTGAACTTCCGGCTGCTTTGTGGGCTGCATCGGAACTTCTGTTTGTTGCATTTTCATGGCTGATTTATTTTAACGTTTTTAAAAAATTGGTTTCATGCTAATGGCAAAAAACACATGCCACTGGGTGGGTTGATACGTTAAAAGGTTATTAGGTTAAAACGTTTGTAGCCTAAGGCATAATGCATAAGGCGAAACCAGGATCGAAAAATTAAAATAGCTTTCACACAACCTATACCCTTCGGCTCCGCGCGGGCGACATTATTTTTACCCTGATCTGCATGTCACAAAATACCTCTGTGCATCAACTATAAAAGGTTTCCCGCAAAGAGGCATAAGGAGCAAAAACGCTAAGATTTTAAAATAGACTTCACATCATAATACCCTTCGGCTCTGCTCAGAGGGTGACATATTTATACAGCATCTGCATTTCCCGCGACATGACAAACGCGGGTAAGCTTTTGGCTTTGAGCTTTTGACTCTAAAGGACGCCCAACGTGAGTGATATCTTATATTTCGCGGGATGTCTCCTGTCGTCGACATGACAAACGCGGGCAAGCTTTTGGCTTTGAGCTTTTGACTCTAAAGGACGCCCAACGTGAGTGGTATCCTATATTTCGCGGGATGTCTCCTGTCGTCGACATGACAAACGCGGGCGAGCTTTGAGCTTTTGGCTTTGAGCTTTTNNACGTGAGTGGTATCCTATATTTTGCGGGATGTCTCCTGTCGTCGACAGGACAAACACGAGCGAGCTTTTAGCGTTGCGCGTTAAGCTTTCAGCTTTGAGTCCTATATTAGACGAATGAAGGTAAATATCATGTGGTTCAGACGGGATCTGCGACTGAAGGACAATGCAGCACTTTACCATGCTTTAAAAAGCGATAAACCTGTGGTGCCGGTTTTTATTTTCGATACCGAAATACTCGATTTGCTTGAAGACAAAAAAGACAGACGTGTGGCATTTATCCACCTGGCGATTGAAGAGATGCAGACCGAACTGGAAGCAACAGGAAGCACGATGCACGTATTGCATGGTACGCCGGAAACGTGTTTCAACAAACTTTTAAAACACTACGACATTGCAGCAGTATTTACCAATCATGACTACGAGTTATCAGCCATTGAGCGCGATAAAAAAATAGCGCATCTGCTGAAAGAATACGATGTCGCCTTTCATACCTACAAAGACCAGGTAATCTTTGATAAAGATGAAGTGGTGAAAGATGATGGCAGCCCTTACACTGTTTATACACCATACAGCAAACGTTGGAAAGCAAAACTGAATGATCTTTACCTTCGTCCCTACCCTGCAAAAAAATACTTTCACAACTTCTTTCAACACGCTCCGATCAAGATTCCGTCATTGCATGCAATGGGGTTTGAAGCAAGTGGTGAGCCATTTCCTCCCAAACGAATTTCAAAAGCAATACTTGAGCAATACAAAGACCAGCGTGACTTTCCGGCTGTTCATGGCACTTCGCATCTTGGTCTGCATTTACGTTTTGGAACAATGAGCATTCGCGCTTTGGCGAAACACGCACAACAACAAAGTGAAACGTTCCTCAATGAACTTATCTGGCGGGATTTCTATCAATGTATCACGTATCATTTTCCGCATATATGCAAAGGACAAGCATTTAAACGCGAGTACGATTTTATTGAATGGCGCTATGATGAAGCTGATTTTCAGAAATGGTGCGACGGTAAGACCGGTTATCCGATTGTAGATGCCGGTATGCGTGAGCTGAATACAACGGGTTTTATGCACAACCGTGTACGCATGATTGTTGCTTCTTTTCTTGCCAAACATCTGATGATTGACTGGCGCTGGGGCGAAGCTTATTTTGCAGAGAAACTGCTGGATTTCGATTTTGCGGCGAACAACGGCGGCTGGCAGTGGTCGGCGGGTTGTGGCTGTGATGCGGCTCCTTATTTCCGTGTGTTTAATCCGACGTTACAAACGGAGAAGTTTGACAAAGACCTGGAATACGTGCGCAAATGGGTTCCGGAACTGGATTCACTTGATTATCCCCAGCCAATGGTGGAACATAGTTTTGCAAGAAACAGGGCGATTGAAACGTATAAGAAAGCACTAAAAGATCGATGATTAATACCCGGGAGGTACCAAATTAATGGTTACGAGGTACTAATTAGAGGTTGTGAGGTACTTTTTTAGTACCCAAGAAGTATTTAATTAATGGTTACGAGGTACTAAATTGGAGGTTGTGAGGTACTTTTTTAGTACCCAAGAGGTACTTAATTAATGGTTGCGAGGTACTAAATTGGAGGTTATGAGGTACTTTTTTAGTACCCAAGAGGTACTTAATTAATGGTTGCGAGGTATTAAGTTGGAGGTTGTGAGGTACTTTTTTAGTACCCAAGAGGTACTTAATTAATGGTTGCGAGGTACTAAATTGGAGGTTGCGAGGTAGTTGTTTAATACCCGATGAGGACCAAAAAAGTCATCGATGCCCTGTAAAAGCAAAAGCTAAAACCTAAAAACAGGAGTGGTAAATACTTAACGCAGCTTCCTGACATCTGGCCGCTGACAAGTCACGGGATCACTGTTCCGCCGTTATTAACGACGATATTGGTGAGCAAAAATCCGTTTTTATCTAAGGTGGCACCGGCGTTTACTGTTATAGTGCCTGTGCCAAATGCAGCAAGACTATTAGCGCGGGCAGTTCCGGCATTGATAACGCTGCCGCCTGTATAAAGATTAGTAGCGGAAAGCGTGGTAACACCCGATCCTTTAAACGTCAGCACACCGCTCCCCGTAATGACCTGAGCGATGTCAATGCTTGCACTATTATTATCGATGGTGCCTCCGTTAGCCTGCACGGTTACTGACCCAAAAGTATTTGCCGGTATCGGACATGGTATTAACGTACCGCCATTCAGATTAATAGAATTATTGCGAATAGCATCAATTTGCAACGCGTCAAATCTAAATACCCCACCGGAGTTTATCGTAAAAAGGGCAAACGGCCCGGTATCTACCCAGCCCACATGTAATGTGTTTGCTATTAAGGAACCGTTTGTAATGTTGATATAGTTCCTAGACCATTTATAACACCAAAATGTAGTCGCCGTTATACTTCCACCCGTAATGTTTAATGTATCCCCGTTAGCGCCGCCACCTGTCGTTGTCGCCGTTCCCATTTCCATAAGACCGGAGACCGTTAAATTACCGCCCGAGACATTCAAAATAATCTGAGCGTTGTTTATATTATTTTGCAAAAAAGTGAAGTTGTTAAACAAATAAGTTCCTGCCGTTACGTTTTGTATCACCATCCCATTGGTCGCTCCAGCATTCAAATAATACGTTCCTGCCGTAATGTTTGAGCCACCAGAAAGTGTGGTAACGGTACCTGTATTGAAAACTACATCGCCGGTTCCAATTAATGCGCCATTAAATATTTGCGGAGTCGTAGCATTCCAGGTAAATACCTTTCCATTTAAGTTGCTGATACTCCCTAAAAAATTGCCACTCCCAAGTACTCCAGTTCCATTTACTGATAAATTGCCACTACCCATTACGATGTTTCCATTGAAAGGATTGCTGGCGGTAAGAATGATTGCTCCGTTGTCAGTAAAATTGAGTGTACCGGTGCCAGAGACTGGGACTGCTACAGTACCTGTCTGGTTCGTGAACGCACGCAAATAACCGGAAGACCCGTTTTGAACAAATATAGCGTTGCTACTCCATGTTCCCGTTGTGCCGAAACAAAGACCACCACCTTTCATCGTTATCGCACCAGTTCCCAGCACAGCAGTATTAGCACTAATAAAACCACCGAGCAAGGTTGTTCCACCCGCATATGAATTTGATGCGTTATTGACATTAGACAGCGTACCATCCCCACCACCATTAAAAGACATGTTACCAGCTACATTTACGCTTAATGCACCAGCTCCTGTTATTGGATTAGGAAAAGTTCTGGAGCCGTTTACCACATCCCAAAACAAGGACGCCCCAGCAGCTACATTAACAGCTGACGCAGTGTTGATGCTAGCCAGCGTGTTGCCACCGTTACCTATCTGTAACACACCATTGTTTATCTGAGTGGCGCCGGAATAAGTATTTGCACCCATCAAAACCAATGAACCCGAGCCATTTTTATTGAGGGAATTCGTGCCATTTAAAACAGATATAATTGCAGGACTCAACCCCGCCGACACAAACACCGGCAAGCTATCAGCGCAGCTCGTTTGAATGGATTGACCGGTTATGGTAAAATCACCACTAGCTGCCGGATAAAATGAAATAGACCGCACATTGGATACTGCAGCGCCTAACGTTACCATACCGGCCGCACCCACACCCGGGTTGCCGCCAAACACCACATTTTTACAGCTGATAAATTTTGTATTGGTTTTGCCGCCGTTTTGAGTCCAAAGGGGGGCCGTGAGTTGAAGTGTTGCGCTTCCATTATCTATTTGCCTGTTCCACGGACCCACATCCCAGGTTAAAGTATCTGTTGCAACGGGCGACTGATTCTGCAACCAGAACTGCTGCACAGGAGTTTGGGCATGGGTTTTCCGGCAAACCAAAATCAGGATTGCCAGTAAATATTTTCGCATAGCGAAAAAAATCCGTCGTTGCCATCTAATATCTAACATCTGATATCTGATAATCTAAATTCAGGGGATCACTGTTCCGCCGTTATTGACCACTGTATTAGTAATAGCAAAACCATTTTTATTAAGCGTACCACCAGCGTTGACCGTGATGGTACCAGTACCAAATGCATTAATGCTACCTGCGGTAAGCGTGCCAGCGTTTATAGTCGTACCGCCAGTGTAGGTATTGGCGCCGCCTAGTTGCACGGTTCCGGCTCCGGCTTTCGTTATAGTACAAACGTTGAACGTACCGTTCCTGATTAATCCATTGAGTGTGCTTGTACCACCCGCAACGTCAAAGGTCAACGCACCGACACCGATCGTACCGGAAACAACGATGGTGCCATTAGCGGCATCCGTTGTCCTGAAAATAACTGCAAACGGGCCACCATTGTCCAGCACATTGCTTTGTAAATTGAATCCATATCTGTTGCCCACCAAAGTCAGCGTTCCATTTCCCAGCACCTGTCCGGCGGAAGCTATGTCATGATAGTTGCCAATAAATACTCCGGCCATACCGTCAATTTCTACATTACCAACAATATTGATGCCTGTTGCATATGAACCTGTAACGCCTGCTTCATACGCCACTCTTCCTATCGATGTGGCAACCAGCTTCAGTAATCCTCCTGTATTTTTCAGCGTATTGCCAAAACCAATGCCACCGTAGATGCCATTACCTGCCGTCATGTTACCGGTGAGGGTAACATTGCCAAACGTGTTTAAAGTAGTGCCGTTTCCAGAAGCTATTGCGTAGTTTCCGGTGTTATTAAAAGTAAAATTTGCTGCGCCTCCGGTTGCATCAATTGTAATAGTACCATTAAGCGGTAAATAATTGCCGTTTGCGTTTATTACCGGTGCTTTCCAGTTTGTGTTCGTCAGACTGAACTGGGTACCATTTGCGGTAATGGAAGATTGCGTAATTGCAGAACCGTTCGACGGATTAATGTTACCGGCAGTCTGAAGTATTAAATTGCCAGCACCAGATATTGAAGCAGGCACGGCAATTGCATCGCTTCTGTAGTACATCAGGGAGTCGTTATTGGTCACACTTCCTGTGCCTAAGGTGCCCGTCGTGCCATTGTTACCCACCTGCAACGTACCAGTAGCTACCGTAGTAGTGCCAGTATATGTGTTAGCGCCCGTCAGAATAAGTGTTCCTGTCCCCGATTTTATAAGTGCGGGGGCACCAGTAATACTTGACGCAATGGTAGCGCTCACATTAGGAGCTGTAAACAGGTTTAGCCTGGGAGCACACGATTGAATACTCTGCCCTGTTATGGTAAAGTTGCCTCCCGGCACAGGTTTAAAATTTATAGACATTACATTGGCAATCGGGTAAGCCAGAGTAACAGTACCCGCATTACCCACTCCAGGATTGCCGCCAAATATAGCTGGCCTGCATTTTCGTTTCGATGCGCCCGGCCAGTTATCATTGACCGTTCCAAAACCAATTTGCGAATGCAGCCAGTTGAGTGATGTGGTATCCCATGTGCCACTTCCGTTATCAATGACCCCATTGCCCGCAGTATTGTCCCAGATCAGACTATCGACCGATTGATTCTGCAACCAGAATTGCTGCACAGGAGTTTGGGCATACGCATCAGGGAACTCCCAAAATATCAGAAGTACTATTAAATACAGTTTAGAACCTACAGACCATCTAGCAGCCATTTCATCGAGTTAACGGATTAGTTGAAATTATTGCCGACCGTCCACCAAAAGGTAGTACCATCGTACAAAAAAGAAAGAACATCTACAGCGCCTGCGACGGGCGTAAGCGTAGGAGCACCGCCGCCACCGTTAATTACCTTGTTGGTACCACTGCCAAAACTAATGGTGCTGGTACCGGTATTGGTGACGATAATAGAACCATACATGCCCGCTTTCATATTGGTTACCGTAAGTGTATTGGCGCCTGCGGCTAATGTCCATTTGGCAGTGGCGCCTTTGCTCATATCCCAGGCGCCACCAGTAACCGTTTGAACGGGATTGGTATAATTGGTTGCATTAATAGTACCATCTACGCCGAATGTAGGAATAGCAGCACCGGTGTTGGCAGGTGTTGTAAACGCAGGTGCATCCGTGGCCACGCCAACCTGTGTTGGTGCAGCGGACAACACACGCAGTCGTTCTGTATTATTCGTCTGAATGACAAAACCTGCAGCATCGGTGGTACCAATAAAATCAGGACCAGGGCTAGCGAAGGTACCTGGATTCGTGCCTGCATTTCCATTGCGTAGCCAGGCATTGTTTAACAAAGTACCCGCTGGTATTTTCCTCACGGTACTATCGGCACTGTTCCATGTAAGTACACTATCTGCGAGTGCACCACTCAACGGATATTGAAGTTTTAATGGCGGCAACGAACTATTCCCTCCGTTACTGACCACCAGCCGTGCAGAAGGGATGACAGAAGTATCGAGTCCGATGCCGATATTCCCTGTTTTATTTTTATTGTACAGATTATTGCCGAGACTAAACCATTTGCTCGTATCGACATACTGCACGGTTCCTTTATTATCCACAACTCTGACACCTTTCTGTGCGATTGACAAAACAGGAAGACACAACAAGAATAATATCCACGTCGCAATTTTCATGAAATGATGATAATGTTAAAACAACTTAATAGACAAACGTCTGATGTTTCTATTTCAGATACTGCACTTCAATTTTATCACCTGCCAGAATTGTAAAATCCTGATCCGGCGTTGCATTGGGTACAATGGTCACAATGGTGCCTGCAATCGTATAATCTACATTACCTTCCAGCTTTACGCCATTCCGGTAAACCCATACTTTGCTGAATACAGGCAATGGCTGACCACCGGTAGAGGCAGTCATATCGTATGCGCTCTGCGCTGCTGTTGCAGTGAAAATGGTTTGTCCGCTTTGTATGAGATCCGTTGCGAGCATTTTTTTAACCCTTCCGGTAGCTTCATCATGCACCAGGAAACTATAGCCTGTCACAGAACCATCACCGGTGGCTGCAAACTGAGTAGCTGCTATTCCGGTCCCCCTGGCGATGGAGTCCATGTTTTGGAATGTAAATGCTTTTCCGTTTACATCAATATAAGTAGAATCGGTTAACTGACCACCAAGTTGCCATGTCGTAATGATGCCACCTGCAGGAGTAGTGCTGGTCACCTGTGTGATGCCGTTTTGCACTTGCAGGAATTTGATAGTACCCTTGTTGTCTACAACGCGGATATAACCACCCGGAGTACTGCTGCCGTTGCCTACCGAGCCAAGCGTAGTAGGTGCAGGTTGTTTTGCGATGTCCGGAGTACCGTGTTGTGCTTGGGCATTAAAACCAGCTAATAAGATAAACAGAACGCCTGCAAACTTCAGCATTCGCTTTGGGGATGTAATGTTTTGTTTCATGTTGCGGTATTGTTGTGGTTAAAAAATACTTCTCGTTTTTATTGCCATTGATAGATTTTGATTTCATCGCCGTCGAAGCAGGCGTTATTGGTATCGCTAAAAAGGATCAAAGTGATTTGTGATGTACCGACTGTCGCATTAAAAGGCACTTCTACGCCATTTCTGAATACCTGAACTTTATCGAGCGAGGTAATAACCATCGGTGTCGTGAAAACTGTCTGACCGGCTGTAGCAAGCGATATTTGTTTTACCATGGTAGTTCCTAATGCCGCCGGACTTACTTTACGAAGGGTGCCTGTATTGGGTGCTACAGTTACAATACTGTCGGTGAATTGCCCGTCTGGCAAACCTTTTATTGATAGCGTATTTACCGGATCTGTATTAATCACCGTCGGATGCGTCAGCGTACCACCTAGCTGAACGCTGTCGCCATTTCTTGTGAGGCCATTATTAAAATAAAGTGCATTGAGCAGGCTCGCTTTAGAAATAAAGCGAAGATTATTGGTGAGGGGGTCTACAACCAAAATACTATCATTATTGGTTCCGGATTGTAAACCGGATATCGATAGCGGATTAGCGATGGAAGTACCTATATTGGTTGGCTCAATGAGCGCCCCGCCTAATTTCGCAATCTGTCCGGACTTATGAAGCCCGTTTTGAGCATCATTTAAATAAGGAGCCAGCATCGCTGCAGTGTCCGCGATCCGCAAATAAGCGCTCTGTCCCAATTGTACAGCTGCGATCAGTACCCATCGTGTGCCGTCGTTATAGTACAATCCGGGAACTACATCATTTACGGCAACCAGATTGTAAACAACCATGCCTGCTACATGCGCACCAAGAGGTGCAGCTTGCGTTGTAGCAGTCAATGTGACCCTGGCTACTAAAAGCCCTTTGTTGGCAGTGCCGCTATCTCCCAGTTGTAAATAAGCATAAGGATTGATAGGCCCCGGAACACCGCCAATTTTGGTCTGCGCTTTTACTGACACAGAAAACAAGCACACAGCGAGCAACAGGCTGCTAATAGCTTTGAATCCTGCAATTCCTCTTTTCCATAAATCAGAAACAGAGAAATGTTCCATAAAAAATCTGACATTAAAGGATTAAGAAAACGACATTTATAATACCGGTCTATTTGTTTCACGGAAGATCTCAGTACGCGGGGAGTCTTTATGACGGTCGGAGCTATCAAGCGCAAATATATATATAAAATATAAACAATATTAAAAATAAAATAGCTTCGCTCTGCATTCTACCGCTAAATCATTGACGAATAAAATCCACAAAATACATATTGTTAAAATAGCATATCTTTACTGAATTCGACTTCCCGAATGGATTCGAGTATCGGTAATGAAAGGAAACAAGCATTCATTGCTGTTTTTTGTCGGCCTTTCGACAGCATTCTTCTCTAGCAGTTTTTCTGCAAGAGCGCAAACCGATGCTATTTATATAAATGGCCCGTATTATACTGCGTCGGGCAGCAATGAACAATGGTACGGGGATGCTTCTCTGGGTGCCAATGCACAATTGTATATACAGGACACCGGGAAAATAAATTTTTATGGCACCAATTTTCAAGCTACCAACGGAGCAAGAATCTATGGCGCAGACAATATCTGGACAACACTCGTGCAGGGTGCAGGCAATGGCAGCATCGTATTTGTGCAACCGAATCCGAATGACAACAGCACCGTACAGCAAACACTGGATGGTGGTAACGGCGGCAATCCTGCAAACAATACGCAAAACACCTTTACCGCTATTGAAATTAATAATGCTTCCGGCGTAAAACTGATGAATACCGATACACGTATCGGCAGTAACATGACTTTTACCAACGGACACGTATACACAGACATCCAGAATACGGTACTATCAGACAATGCAGCAGTAACGGGCTACAACGAAACAAAATACGTTGTCACAGCATCTGACGGACATCTGGTGAAAGAAAATTACAGCGGCGCATTTACTTTTCCGGTAGGACAAGGAGACAATGATTATACGCCGGCAATTGTAACCCCGGCCACGGCAAATACGATACATGTGAATGTTGCAACCTATGCAAACAGTGCCCCGTTAGAATCCAATCCTGACGGCGTACAGCGCACCTGGAATATCTATGGCAATACTACTGACGGTGCATTGATTTCGTTACAGCATAACAGTATTACCAACGAGGTTCAGTTTCTTACTAATGCCAATTTCGTGACTCAGTATGGCAATCCGCCCAATCATACAGGTGACCAGAATTCTGCAGGACCGTGGCAAAGCAATACCCCTTCGGCAAGTACACCGGGTACTGTGGCTGGCTCTGAAGTAAACAGCCGTAATTATCCGGCACTGGCCACCACCTCAGCCGCGAACGAAGCTTATTATTCTAAAGCAAGCAATACAACCGATCCGCTACCGGTGGTGCTGCTTTTCTTTGAAGCTAAAGCAGAAGGCTGCAATGCGTCATTATCCTGGCGAGCTGGCGATGAAAGTGACGTAGTAATGTATCAGGTACGCTCTTCTGTAGACGGAAAAGTTTTTAGCCCGGTCGCATCCATTCCTGCCAAGAATATTGATGGTTCGGACTACAACGTGAAAATACCACAATACTCGCCGGTAGCGCTGTACAACTTGAGCATCGTGCAGCATAACGGCAAAGCGCTCTATTCTACTACACAAACGGTACGCACCAATTGTGACGCTAACAGTAAACAGCAAATCGTGCTGGTGCCCAACCCTGCTTATTACACCACTTCTGTAACCGGGCTGATCGTCGGACAGAAAATTGCATTGTATGATATAACCGGCCGGCTGCTGAAAGATTATAAAGCAGAAACTACCTGGCTGATCCTTGACATCAGCAACTACGCATCGGGCATGTACTCTGTGGTAGTAACAGACAATGATGGCACATTTGTACAAGCATTGAAACTACTGGTCAAGAACGCCTATTAAATAATGGCAGAGCGCTGATTTTTCTCACGACGAGCAACGGCACAACGTGGCCGTCCTGAGAACGACGCAGGATGAGCCTGGAACGGGTTTCGCGTTTTCAAGCTCGCGATGGGCCAATAGCATTGCTGACGATGAACGGAGCGACGCAACTCAGGCCCAACCGGAGCGAAAACGCCGGTGAACAAATAAAACGGAACCGCACAAAAAAACGGCAGCTAATCAGCTGCCGTTGTACATTTTTGCCCACTTTGCAAAAATACTTAACTACTTCCCTACTACAAATCTTACCATATTGCTGCCATTCCCGCCATTGAGCTTTAAGAAATAGCTGCCTGCTGAAACATTTCCTGTTAAAGAGATTTTATGCTCGAACGCACCGTTGGAAACCTGGATTGTTTCCTGGTACACACTCTGACCAAGTGTATTGAATACCTCAAGCGTAACGGCATGCTGTGTTTTATTTTCCAATGAACCTTTTACGATAAAATCGCCGGTGTTCGGATTCGGATACAAACTCACGGAATTATTGTCTGCATTGATGTTTGCAACACCACTAGGCACAATTGCCACTGTAAATTTATTGCTGATTGCCGTATCGCCGCACGGATCTGTATTAGTAACTGTAGCAGCGATCTGATCGTTGTTTGCTACATCTGTACCTGCCAGTGCAGTATAAACGGATTGCGTCGCACCTGCAATCAGAACGTTATTGCGATACCATTTGTACTGTGGACTTGTGCCTGCATTTGCAGTACTGACTGTGAATGTGATCGGCTGGCCGGTAATAGCACCAGACGAAGGATTTGCACTCACTGTAACTACAGGAACCGCCGGCTGATTAACAACCATATCAACTGTAGCAGATACAACACCAGGATCAGCACAAAGCGCATTACTTGTCATCACACAAGTCACCGCGTCATTATTTAGCGGCGTAAAACTATACGTATTACCGCTGCCGTTTACACTCACACCATTTACTTTCCATTGGTACGCAGGTGCAGTACCGCCATTGATTGGCGTTGCTGTGAAATTAACCGGAGTGCTGCCACAGATATTATTCTGCGAAGGCGTGAGATTTACATTTGCGATCAGAATCGGATTTACTACTGCAGTATCATTGTACACAGCAGTTGCCTGAGTGAGACAAACTGCATTGCTGGTAATGGTACACGCCACTACATCTCCGTTTGTAGGCACGTATGAAAATGTAGCCACCGCTGTATTCGGACCTATATTCGCACCATTCACACTCCACTGATACGTAGGATAACCGCCGCCATTTGTAGGTGTAGCCGTATAAGTAACCGATGAACCCAGACAGATCGTGTTTTGAGATGGCGTAACGGTTACTGCCGGTGTTGTCGGAGCCGCTACGGTAGCCACAGAATTATTGCTGGTGTCTATGGCCGGGATGGCACAAGCGGCATTGCTGGTCATAATACAATTTACTACGTCGCCATTTGAAGGAATGTAGCTAAAGTTAGTACCAGTTGCGCCCATGCTCACACCATTCACCGTCCACTGATAGGAAGGGGCTGATCCTCCGTGGGATGGAATTGCAGTATATAACACTGAAGTACCGGCACATACGCTGCTTAAAGAAGGAGTAATATTTACCTGCGGCACTACAGAAGTTGTTACGTTCATTGTTACGTTATTGCTGGTTGCAGCTGCCTGGCTAACACAGGCGATACTGCTGGTCATCACGCAGCTCACAACGTTACCATTTGCCGGAGCAATGGTGAAACTTGCATTGTTTGTTCCTACAGCAGCACCGTTGATCATCCACTGATAAGAAGGCGTACCGCCATTGGTAGGGATAGCAGTGTAAGTAACCTGCGTACCGGAACAGATATTATTCTGCGAAGCACTGATGCTTACCGCTGTATTCACCACCGGATTTACGGTCATAACAATGCCGTTGCTGGCTATAACCGCAGGATTTGCACAACCCGCGCTGCTGGTCAGTATGCAACTGATGCTGTCACCGTCTGCCGGTGTATAGTTGAATGTATTGATGCTTGTACCTGCATTTACGCCGTTTACTAACCATTGGTATGCCGGTGTTGTACCACCATTTGTAATAGCAGCGGTAAACGTTACCGGTGTGTTGGCGCAAATATTGTTTTGCGGTGTTGTAATGGTGATTGATGGCACTACAGACGTAACCACGTTTGCCGTTACCGTATCACTGGCAACAGTAGCCTGTGTAGCACAACCGAGACTGCTGGTAAGCTGGCAGCTGATCATTTCACCGTTGGCAGGTGCGTAATTAAATGTGGTACTATTCGTTCCCATTGGTGCACCATTTACCATCCATTGATAAGAAGGTGTAGCACCACCGTTTACTGCTGTAGCAGTGTAAACAACCTGTGTACCGGAACACATATTATTTTGCGAAGCAGCAATAGTAGCAGATGGCACTAAAGAGGTACTTAACACCATTGTGATTGTATCGCTGTTAGCAGTAATTGGATTCACGTATGGATTGTTGCTGGTAAGCACACAGCTCACCGCATCACCATTTGCAGGAACATAAGTATAAGTTGCACTGTTGGTGCCAACTGACGCTCCGTTTACCATCCACTGATAAGAAGGTACTACCCCGCCATTTGTTGGTGTGGCTGTAAAAGTTATCGAAGTACCGGAACATACATTATTCTGCGAAGCAGCTATGCTTACCGAAGGATAGAATGGAACGATTTCGCGGATGCGGCTGTTGCCAAGATCCGCAATATAAATATTTCCGTTAGCGTCTACCACTGTGCCTGCCGGAGCCGACAACTTTGACGTAGTAGCCGATACGCTGTCGCTGCTGAAACCGTTACTCCCATTTCCTGCAATGGTAGTAATGATGCCTGAAACAGCATCCACTTTTCTGATTTTATTATTTCCTTTATCTGCGATGTAAACGTTGCCTGCCGCATCAAGAGAAACACCGTACGGGTTCAGCAATTTTGCACTCGCAGCTGCACCACCGTCACCGGTACTACCACCTCCGGTATTAACCCCAGCATATGTGCTGATGATACCGGTGGCAAAATCCACCTTGCGTATTTTACAATTTCCGTTATCTGCGATATAGATATCACCGTTGGGAGCCACAGCCACACCATAAGGTTTGTTCAATCTCACTGTGGAAGAGGTTGCCACAGCGCCGTCACCTGCATACGAACCAGAACCTGACGGACCATTACCAGCTACTGTAGAAATGTAACCGGTTGTATTCACCATGCGTATTCTATTATTGAGCTCGTCAGCGATATAAATATTACCGGCAGTATCAGTTGCCAGGCCGATTGGACTATTTAGGCTGGCATTGACAGCTAAGTTACCATCGCCTGCAAAAGTTGGCGTACTATTCCCGGCAAAGGTGCTGATATTGCCATTTGTAGCAATCTTACGGACTTTATTTCCGCCAAGCTCCGACACGTAGATATTTCCGAACTTGTCGACAACTATACCAGACGGACCTTTCAATGTTGCGTTTGTTGCAAGCCCGCCATCACCGGTAGAACTTGAAGTTCCGTTTCCGGCAATCGTAGAAATTATACCTGTAGCGGCGTCTACTTTACGAACCCGGTTGTTATTGTAATCTGCGATGTACACGTTATTGTTCGCGTCTAAAGCAACACCGTAGGGTTGGTTTATTTTTGCCGACTTTGCCTGAACATTATCTACAAAACCTGCGGCACTGGACCCGGCATAGGTCGTAATAATTTGAGCGGAAGCTGGCTTATAAGAGAGCACACTGCACGCGAGAAAAATCAAAAGGGAAATTCTTCTATTCATACGTCTAAAAATTGGAAGCGCAAATCTACCCCCAGTATTTGCTGATACTTTTCGCTAAAACGCCAATTTGCAGACTGAAATCATTGATTTATGATTCAAAGTACATCCAGAAGACACCCCGTATAAATACCTTTTCCCGTTGCACCAAACGCTACATAGTATATCATGGAAATAAATAAAAAATTGATAATGAATATATTTCCCTAATGAGAACTCTAAATATTTTTTCAGGCTACATCAAAAGCAATTTCTCCTAAACGGGATAAAAACTTACCGGGAAACAGGCATGCAAAAACAGAGGTATTGCATAATTTGAAAATATTAATATAATTAACGGCGTATACCTTTCTTTTTTTGCACCAGCAACTACACTCCGGTTCAGCCTGAGTTGCGTCGCACCCTTCAGCGCCAGCAAGGCCATTGATCAATCATTCACTAAAACAAACGCCGCCTCCACCACTTGAGTAACCTCCAACGCAAACGCCTGATGCGCCTTAGTTACTTCTTCCGGCAATGCAGGATTATTCAACGCATCGTTCAGCAACGAACCGAGGCAGGCACGAAAATCGGGCAGTGTGTAAAGCTCAAAGAAACGTTCCAGCACTTGTTTAGGATTCACCACGTCGGCGTCAGAAAGAAACATCGGTTGCAGCTCACGATCTGTACAGATAACACCGGGCATTTGTTTGCGATTCATAGCAGAATTTATTTTGTACAGCGAAGTAGCAACTACTATCCTTCTACTATAGTACGCGCTGTGCCTAAGTTAGCAACCGCGACACCGCGCAAAAACCGGTAACTCCGCCGCTAGGAAAGTATACACCCACACGCGTCACTGCGAAGAATGAAGCAGCCTGCGCAATGACATACAATAGGCACGCGAATAGACGCACGCTGAAAATAATACACTCAGATTTGTGGCGAAATAAGTGCAACTGTCAATTATCCATTGTCAACTGTCAATTGTTATATTTGTGTCTATGGCGAATCACAACAAAGCACATCACGGAAAAAACCTGCGCAAGTTTCGCGAATGGAAAGGCCTGAAACAAGAAGCCCTCGCCTTTGAAATGGGCGACGACTGGAGCCAGAAAAAAATCTCGCTGCTGGAACAAAAAGAAATAATTGATGACGCCATTCTGCAACAACTTTCTACAGTCCTGAAAATTCCGGTTGAAGCTTTTGATGCGCTGAATGAAGACCCAAGTGTAAATATTATTGGCAATACGATCACAGAATCAGCAGTTGGAATTAACCACGATACAATCATTAATCCCACAGAAAAATGGTTGGCCGCTTTAGAAGAAAATAAACAGCTTTACGAACGGTTGCTGCAAAGCGAAAAGGAGAAAGTTGAGCTGTTGCAAAGATTGTTGGATAAGAAATAGAGAAGCGCGGTGTGAGCCGCGCTTTTTTTGTGATTACCAGAAGAATGGTATATTGCGTGAAAATTTCACGCCATGTTAATCCGGTTTGTAGTTGACAATGTCCTTTCCTTCGGCGAACGAAAGGAATTCAATATGCTCCCTAATCCGAGATTGGGCACGCTTTCGCATCATAAATACTCGTCGGGTGACTTTTCATACCTAAAAATGGCTTCTGTTTATGGAGCTAATGCTGCCGGGAAATCCAATCTTGTTAAGTCTATAGCGCTGTTAAAAGACTTGGTTCACGGCGAGATAAGTACCTCCCGGGTAAAAAGAACCCAATTCAAGCTACGAAAAGCCGATTTGCCACAATTATTGGCGTTGGAATTTCTGCAAGACGGCATCCCATTTTATTATGGTGTTGAAATAACCGATGGACGAATCAGTACGGAAGAATTATACATATCGGGACTAGGAAAAGAAGATCGTTTAATTTTTGAACGAAAAATAAATGCAAATAGTCTATCAACTTTAAAATTTAATGAAGACTTCGAGAAAGATGAAAAAAGTTCTCTGTTAAAATCTCTTCTAGAAGACTTCATTCAACCCAGTGAGACTGCCTTGAAAATATTGGCTCAAAGGGCTGGCGAACATCTGAAAGAGATTCCAAAAGCATTTGAGTGGTTTCAAGCTCTTCAAGTTGTAACACCTAATGCAAAGCCTGGCGGGCTTGCGCATACAATCGATACCGATATTGATTTCAAATGTTACGCCGAGGATACTATTAAATCTTTCGGTATTGGCATCAGCGAACTGCATGTCGATAAAGCCAACGTTAAAGAAGTTTACTCAGACGAGGAAGTAGATAAAATTGAAGAAATATTTGCAGATATTAAGGACTCAAATAAAGAGTTTGTTGCCGATAGTCGTGGGAATGTCATTGCGGCAGATGGTAGTGAGATTGTGGTGAAGCAATTGGCGCTGAAGCATAAAGGTAAAGACGGCGTGGTGTCGTTTAGCTTGGATGAAGAATCAGATGGAACTGTAAGATTATTAGACTTGATCCCTGCTTTTCGAAGCATATTCTTGAAAAAGAAAGTCTTTATTATCGACGAAATAGAAAGAAGTATCCATCCTTTATTGATAAAAGAACTGGTAAAAAGGTTTTCATTGGATGAACAAACACAAGGCCAACTCATCTTTACAACCCATGAATCTTCGTTACTAGATCAGGAAATATTCAGACAAGACGAAATCTGGTTTGCAGAAAAGAATAATGAAGGTGTTACTGATCTATATTCTTTAAGCGACTTTAAAGAACATAAAACCATAGACATTAGAAAGGGATATTTAACTGGCAGATACGGTGCTATTCCATTCCTCGCGAATCTTGAAAACTTAAACTGGCACGGTTATGCTTCTGAGAAAAAATAGATCATTTGAAAGAACAGAGCCAAGCAAAGACGCTAAGAAAATCTATATTTTCTGCGAGGGAACAAAAAGGGAATTCCACTATTTCAATTATTTTAAAGAGATAGATTCAAGGATAAATATTGTAGTCCATGAATTAGATGATCAAGAAGATAACTCTCCCTTGGGATTATATGCCAAGGCATGTGCTTCTATAATTGCGACAGAAGAAAACCCAACACCAAAGTATGAATGTATTGAAGGCGATGAAGTGTGGATTGTTTTAGATACAGACTTAGATAAGGTAGATTCCAGAGCGGCCAAGATTGAGGAAGTCAAGAAAAAATGTAATGAACAGAATTGGGATGTAGTAGAAAGCAATCCGTGTTTTGAAGTCTGGCTCTACTATCATTTTGCGTCTGAAAGACCACAAAACATCGGAGACGACCATTTAGCGTGTATTACCTGGAAGGGAATTGTGAACCGAGAAATACCGGGTGGATTCAATTCACGAAAACATCCGCTTAATATTGAAACTGCAGTTGAAAATTCGTCTAAGAACTACGAAGATTCTAATGGCCGGCCGTCGGTGGGTACAACACAGGTATTTAGATTATCACAGAGTTTTCTTCCTCTTTTGAAAGAAAAGCTTGACAAGGCAAAAGCTGAATAGTGTGAATCTCACTAAGTCTCAATATTTTAAAGAGCCGTGCGGCGCACGGCTCTTTCTTTTTAACATTTCCTTGCAAAATCCGGCACGCTAGTTGACAACAGAAGGTTAATCAAAACAACTCTCTGTTATGAATAAAATGATTCAGCAGCGCATTGCAGACGCAGTGCTCACCAGCTACCAAAGCTCCGTAAACGATTTCAGAACCACATTGCTGCCTTTTGTTGTGTCGCTTACCGGCGTAGAGAAACAAGGCATCCGCGTAATGGCGGAGGGCCGCGAAGGTTATGTTCGCCTGTTGTCGCGCATTGCGCTGGCCCACCCCGATTGTCTCAGCCGCAACGATGATCCGCAGCTGCTCGCAGATGCGCTCGATTACGACCAGCACCTTGAAGATCTCCGCCAATCGCTCATGGCACTTTCTGAGCTCATCAACAATATCCAGATCGCCAACAGCAAAGACATCATGCAGTATGCCGATCACTATGGAGCTTCTTTGCAGGTAGGCCGGTCCGGAAATAGCTCGCTCGATTCTGCCATGCATGAAATTGACGACTGGAACAAACGCTACGGCGTCAAAAAAGCTGCTACTGACGCAACGGCGAATAACGCCGCTCCAGACAACCAACAATAAACAATTGACATTCTTACAAATAGCCTCACATATCGTGGGGCTTTTTTATGCATAACACCCTTTCCGGCGACCTATCAAATCATTAGGTCGACCTATTAAATCGATAGGTCCACCTATTAAATCATTAAGTGGACCTAATGGTAGGAATAGGTCCACCTATCAAATCGATAGGTAGAGCTAATGGTGGGATTAGGTGGAGCTAATGATGTCAATAGGTGGAGCTATTCAATTGAAAGGTGGAGCTAATGGTGGGATTAGGTGGAGCTAATGAAGTCAATAGGTGGAGCTATTCAATTGAAAGGTGGAGCTAATGGAGGGATTAGGTGGAGCTAATGAAGTTTATAGGTGCTGCTATTGAATCGATAGGTTGGGTCATTGGCGTTTTACCTCGGCGCGAAATCAGATCCCCACTTCCTCGTGCCTCGTCATCGGGATGACAAACGCGAGTGTTTTTTTCCATGTCACGTCGACAAAGGAGACGTCCCGCGAAATGTAGATACGCATTTCGCGGGATCCCTCTTTCATCGGGAGGACAAACGCGAGTAAAACATTCTATGGCAAACATAGGAGGACAAACGCGGGCGCGCTATGTATCATGAGCTATACAAAAACACGGTCCTTTAGATTT
>NZ_QKTW01000025.1:0-85534 GCF_003236175.1 Taibaiella soli
AAAATCCCGGCCACTTGAGGCAACCGGGACTATTTAAAATCCGTCAACTTTTTTCAGGACTATTCAGACACAATTGGCAACTTAAATTTAGATTTACCTCCCGCCTTCATGTCTCCCTCTTTTTGCACATTTATAAGAACCTGCTGCTACAAAAAAACAAAAAACCGGAGCGTACCAACACCCCGGCCTTAAAACGCTGAGTTCTTACTTTATCCTTGCACCTCCGCTTTCTTTGGGAAATTGAACAACGCAGATGTAATAATCGGCACAAAGAAAATCAATACCGTAAGAACCGAGATACTTACGTCAGCAGTGTGACTTCCAAGGAACTTACTAAAGGCGGCTTCGGGATAAAAATGCTCGTAGAGTGACAATGCCAGTTTTATGCCAAGAATACCAATGACCACAAATGCTGCGGTTTCAAGAAATGCATATTTTTCCATCAGTTTTACAAACCATTGCGCTATAAAACGCATGGCCAGAATACCAATAAACACGCCAGTACAAACCAGTATGATATTTGGTGTAAATGCAACAGCCGCAAAAACATTGTCAATTGAAAATGCCATATCCATCAATTCAACAATCGCTACTGTAGCCCAAAAATTCCCAAGTGACCCTACAGTAACCCGATAAAGCCAATTGCCATTTTTATCGACAGTTTCCTTCCCACCTTCATCAGATTGTTTTCCTTTCCAGAAATCATATACCAGATAAAGCAAGTAAATACCGCCAACCGGCTTCAACCACCAGATTTTAATCAGAAACGAAGCAAAAATCATTGCAAAACCACGAAAAATATAGGCGCCCCAAATACCATAGCGTAATGCTTTTTTTCTTTCCTTGGGCTCAAGGTCCATCACCATTGTAGCCAGCACTGCCGCATTATCTACGGAAAGAAGACTTTCGATAACAACAAGATTTCCAATAATAGCAAGCGATGGAAGAGGATTATCTACAATCTGTTGAATTAACTCTGTCATTTAATTTAATAATTTGGAATTTTAGTAGTGTGGATTACATCAAATCTGTGTTCAGCATAGTTTTCAAAATATTGGCCTGTACATCCACATTACTGAGATTCTGAAGGAAATTTACGTCTTCTATCTTCTCTAAATATTCTGCCAGCAATTTTTGAATTTCCTTTGGAACACTTGTTTTGATAATGCCTGCCTGCATTTCCAATGCACTGTTTTTATGCTGCAGCTCTTGCACAATTTTTGCTTTCTTCGACACTTCATTGGGAAAATCCAGATCAGCAAACTGGCTAATATCTGTAAGTAAAAACAGTCCACGCGAAGGGAAAAACAAGAAATAACGATCTGTATCCTGTATTTTATAAAACTCCGCAAATAGATTACCTGCTTTGAGACCATTCAAAAACACTACTTTAAAATCATATTTACAAAGTAGCCCCATCAGCTTACGATGAATGGTAGCATGCGGATGCGTGTACACCTGATCTGGTTTGTATTGAATAAGCGCGCTCAATCGTTCCGGCGGAATAGCATGAAAGTAATCAGCGGCGTATTCGCTGAATGTCTCCAGATTATTAGAAAATGGATATTCACGTGAATTAGCAGACAATACCTGATAAAGTTTGCGTAACGAAATACCGAGCTTGATGGCCTGCCGCTGTTTGTCTTCATTGAAGTCAAGCTCAGACAATACCGAGATGCTCAGCGTGTCTATCAGCTCTTTATTAAGTCGGATCTCGTCATACAACACGCTTACGTTCTGTTCATTTGTCCGTTTGATTTTTTTTAATAATTCAATAACCGTAACGGTAAACTGCAAATGAAATAAATCAAGCTTGTTAATGTCGAGCTCCGGATTGTTTTCAAATAGCTTCTGAATTACCTGGCTGCGCAAAAAAATCTTGTAAATAATATCATCTTCAAAAAAGCCAGCTAGTAGCTGCAGTTTGCTGATGATTTTATTCGATTCTCTTAATATGTTAGCCTGATTTTCGTCCATTGTTAGCTCCCTATCCGTGTAAGATAGCAATTGATCAAAGCAATCAGTTACTATACATTCGTAACGTTCTTCTTCAATTCGTTTTCAAGATTCTGCAGCTCTCCGGTCAGTGTTTTGCGATTTGCAGCACCTTCTTCGTGGATACGTTTTACTTCGTTCAATGTTTCAATAAGCGATGCTGTCGTACGCTTCAGCGTATCGAGAGAAACCACTGTCTTCTCATTTTCTTTTGCTACATCGATGCTGTTCTGTTTAAGCATTTCTGCATTTTTCTGCAAGATAGTGTTTGTGGTATCAGAGATTTTCTTCTGCATTTCCACATTTGCCTTTTGTCTTTGCAGTGCAACTGCAATCGTGAGCTGATTTTTCCACACCGGAATCGTGGTAGAGACAATGGACTGTGCTTTCTCTGCAATCGATGTATTATTGTTTTGTACCACTCTTATTTGCGCCAGCGACTGCAACATAATAAAACGAACAACCTTCATATCAGCGAGACGCTTGTCCAAACGACTAATAAAATCACGCATATCGGCAATTTCATAATCGTTATAGTTTGCCGCGTTAGCCTCCATTTGCGCCAGCGTTTCGTTCAGCTCATTATATTTCAGCTGACCTGAGATAATCAGTTCTTCCATTTGTTTGATGTAGGCAATATTGTTATCAAACATGGTTTGCAGCGAACTATTATCCTTTATAGAGTTGAGTCTACCAGCTTTAATCTTATTGGTAATTTTATCTACATTGGTGATTACTGTATCATACTTCTGAAAAAGCTTTTGCGCATCCACGACCATTTTTTTCAGAAACGGAATTTTTGAAAGCAAACCTTTCACGCCTTTGTGATCGAGCTCGTCTACATCAATATAATTTAGCTCTGTCAGCAAATCACTAATAAGACCACCCACTTCACCCGAATTAAATGTTCGCACCGAAGTCAGAAATTCGTTGCTATACCGCTCCATCGTATTCTGCGTATCTGCACCATAATTGAGGATTGAGTTCACATCACCCGGTACGAGCGCCTTGCTGATCTCTCGATATTTCTGAGCTTCCTCCGGTGTTACAGCAGTTACATCCACATTGCCTTCTTTGTCTATTTTATTTTGATGCACGGTCAGTTCAGCCCCCCCGTTATCATTGGCATTTACGTCCATGAGTAATTACGTTTTAAAAAATAAGCTGTGAAAGAATTCCAGAGAAACGATTGCTCATTTCCCCGGAATATTTTTTATAAGTACTGCGCCATTACTGTATTTACGGTTTCCTGCAGTTTTTTATCTTTTGTTGGTTCACCAATCGCGTTAAACTTCCATTCATTGTTCTTTTTATAGAATACACCCATCACCATTGATACGTGGCCTGCAAAACCTGCCCCATGTGCTATGTCGTACTTAGCGAGTACTTCCGTAACATGTGTAGGTGTGCCTTCGTAGATGCGGATCGAGGCAAACGGAATGCTGCCGAAATCCTGTCCACGGAAGCTATTCAGCACAAATGCCACATAATTTATGGAAGGATGCAAATGTGAAAAATCAACCGTGATTACTTCATTATCCAGTCCATCGTCTCCGCCTACGTCGCCAGTCAGATCGTCACCGCTGTGTTTTACTGAATTATCTTTAGAACGAAGGTTGCCAAAATAAACTACATCATACAGACCTTTGTTTTCGTCAAACAGTGCACAGCTCGCATCGAGATCTACTGCTTCTTTTGTTTTGGTAAGACCAAAGAGCCCTTTCTTTTCTATAGCGCCCCAGTTGATGCCTACACAAACAGTTTGCACTGCCCTACCGTCTGCTTTCGCAAGGTTGATTCTTTGTCCTTTTTCCAGATTGATAGCCATAGTAAAATGGAATTTAAATTGCTTAGTTATATTTGTTTAAATAATCCTGCAGACCGCCTTTCATACCTGCGCCTACGGCTTCAAATTTCCATTTACCTTCACGTTTGTAGATGCGTCCGAATTCTACAGCCGTTTCAATAGAAAAATCTTCTTCCAGTTCATATTTCAACAATACTTCGTTAGTATCAGCATTGAAAATGCGCACGAAAGAATTACGTACCTGACCGAAGTTTTGGCGTCTGTTTTCTGCTTCATGAATAGTTACAACAATGCACAATTCAATTGCATTGCCATCGATTTTCGTAAGATCTACTTTAATTTGTTCATCGTCACCTGCACCATCACCAGTAAGATTATCGCCGGTATGTTCTACAGCTCCGTTTGGAGATTTGACATTGTTGTAAAAAACGAAATGTTCGTCTGAAAGAATCTTTTTATTATCGCCAAGAATAAAAACAGACGCGTCTAGGTCAAATGCGCTGCCGGTTGCTGAGTTATTGGCATCCCAGCCCAGTCCGATGGTGAATTTAGGAGCGTCAATTGCTTCACGCTGGCCTTTCTGTAAGTTAATTGCCATGTTGAATATGTTTGAATTTTGGAGTATTCAGATAATTGCTGATAAATTTAAGATTTTGTGCATACGCTTCAATGTTATGGTAGCCGTTGCCCAAAGCCATATTATATAAAAGCTCTATAAAACTAGTCGTCTGATTCTGAAAAAAAATACAAAATGCCTCAAAATCATAGTTCAAAATGTATTTGACGATCCGCGTGTTGATATAAAAATTATCGCTCTGAATAATCGGCTCCAGATCGAAAATTGACTTCACGCAGTGATAATTGAGAAAATTCTCAATGTTCGGATGAATATTGTGATTGACCAACTCGCCATAATACAGCATGAAAACATCATTCAGCAGTCCGTAGTCTTCCACCATTTTCGTGATCATGCGCTCGTGACTACCAGTAATCTTTATATCATCGAGAAATAAAATTGTTTTGCCCTCCAGAAAATGTTTGTCAATATGGAAACTATCGTTGCCAATCAAACGCATGCGTTCTTCAGCATTTAGCTCTCCGTAATCTTCCTTATAAGTAATAGTTCGATGTACTTTTGTTTCCTGTACTACTGGAAATCCATTTTCAGCCAGCCATCGGTTGAGTCGATAGACAAAATGATTTTTCATCGCGAAAGTTGCCGTAGGAATAAACGAATAAGGGCTGGAAACCACCACCATCTGTTGCGCAACAGGCGTTACCGACAAATGATTGCGAATAAAACCCTCGGCCAGCTGGTGACCAAACATTCGGGCTATGGCATCGTCACCGTATTTAAAACGGCTATAATCATTGGGTGAAAAACCAAAATGATCTACACTGCTTATTTTATGAAGTGAATAAGTCGTTGTCATTAGTTCAGAATAGTTGAGATACACTTGTTATTTGAATTAACGAGCAGGCCGTGCATACCCACACGCGTAGCACCAACGATATCAGCACGTTCATTATCGCCGATATGTATGATTTCAGAAAATGCTACCGTTTCATATTCAACGTGCCACAGTGTATCAACCGCTTTTTTCATCATTTGAAAAAAAAGCGGATTAGGTTTTGATAAAACAATTTCATCAGAATATAGCTGAAAGTCGAAATATGGCGCCAGTTCCAGTGTGTCCAGAACTTTACGCAACGTACGACCTTTGATAAAACCCGTGTTGCTCAGCAGACCGATAGTACTCTTACCGGTTTCTTTGATGCGTTGCAACACCTTATGCGTTTCGCCACAATACACAACCGGCATATATTTCACGACCAACTGCTCCATTTCTTCATATAGTTTCTGCACATCAATTTCCCGGAATGGACTAGTATAATCATTGATCATACTGATAACCATCAGATACATTTCCTCTGCATGAATGTTCCCTCCATTTTTTTCATTGATCGCATTACACATCAAATCCACATTACGAAACGTCTGTTGTATGGTTTCGAATGATTTACCGGTATAATTATAATTTTCGAAAAAATAACGGGTGCGTTCCTGTTTAAAAGAAGGA
Source organism: Taibaiella soli (assembly GCF_003236175.1). Taxonomy (GTDB): domain Bacteria; phylum Bacteroidota; class Bacteroidia; order Chitinophagales; family Chitinophagaceae; genus QKTW01. Next base: position 5,884 of record NZ_QKTW01000025.1, read on the forward strand.
TTTGATTTGATGAGTGTCATCCAAAGATCAAAGGAATAGTGTTTGTATACTGCCATGCGGAAAAATCAGGATTTAATTAGCGCGTTCTATCTGCTTTTCAATATTACTTTCATTGTCAAAGCCTTTACACAAGCACTTTTCGTTGGTTTACGCGGCAAGTTAATATATTTTGTAAACCCAAACGCAAACCGATAAGGCTAAATTTTGGGTGAGTTTTCACATGCAACCAAGCTCATACGTACAATTAAATAAACAATACATAAACAAACACATTATCAGACATTAATACCGACTAGTTGATGCCAGCTTTTGCTGCATCAGCTGTCTGTCCCCCTCGGTTCTGGTGAGCGTAAGCGCTTGCTCATAGTGCTGACGTGCGATTTTATCATCCACGTCACGGTATAATTCGCCAAGTAATGCGAAATAGAAATGATTGTTTTTGAGTTCGAGCTTTTCCGCTTCTGCAATGGCTTCTTTCTTCCCGCGTGCTTTAGACATAGCATAGGTGCGATTTAATGCAGCGAGCGGTGAGTATTCTATCAAAAGTAACTGATTGTATAGCTGTAAAATGTTTTCCCATTTTTCAACCGTATCCTCTTTGTGTGTATGCCAATATGCAATGGCGGCTTCCAGATGATAACGGCTCAGCTTACTACCAACGGCCGCGCGGTTGAGAAAGTATTCGCCTTCGTGGATCAGTGCTTCATCCCACAGCGATGTGTCTTGCTCTTCATAAAGTATCATTTCTCCCTGCGCATTTATTCTTGCTTCAAACCGCGAGGAATGAAAACACATCAATGACAGCAGAGCGTTAACCTGCGGCAAATTGGTGGCCTCATTTTCGGTAAGCATAAAACAAAGACGCATGGCCTCTACACAAAGCTCTTTGCGGATAGTTGCCTGCTGACTGGCGGAATGATACCCTTCACTAAATAAAAGATAAATGGTGGTCAAAACAGCTTCCAGTCTATGGTTCAGCTCAGACGCCGGAGGGAATTCAATCGAAATATTTTCTTCTCTCAGTTTTTCTTTGGCACGAAAAAGACGCTTGTTGATGGTTTCTTTATTCGTTAAAAAAGCATCTGCTATTTCTTCAATGCCAAAACCACAAAGAATGCGTAAAGCCAATCCTACCTGAGATTCTGCGGATATGGACGGATGACAAATAGCGAACAGCATTTGCAGTTGACTGTCCAGAATATTTTGCGGCGACAGATCTATTTCAACAGTTGGATTGCCTTCCGTCTTTGCAATATTTTTAGCGATTTCGTTTTTGAATAATGATTCGCGCTGCAGATAATTACGGGCTTTGTTTTTAGCCACATTATATAGCCATGCTGCCGGATTCGCGGGAATATCCTGCAGTTGTCCCCAGGTTTCAGACGCAGTGAGAAAAGTATCGCTGGCAATATCTTCGGCTACCGCCACCTGATCCAGACCAAAATATTTACACAGCACCGAAACAATTTTCCGGTACTCGGTTTTAAATAATTGCGGAATCAGTTCGGGAGAAGTCAACATTCAGAAGTTAAAAGTCAAAAATAGTGAAACGTCAATGGTATTTAAAACAAAGTCTCGCTGCAACACCGTGCCACCGCGAGACTTGACTGGTAATAAAAACAATTCAAATCAGAAGTCAACAATTTTTGTTTTTGAATTTTGACTTTTGACTTGCTATCACATTTCCATAAACGGTCGCACTTCCACGTTGCCGCCAACCATAAAGATCGGACAACCTTTGGCCAGCTCTGCAGCTTCGTCCAGATCCTTTGCTGAAAGCAACACAAATCCGCCAATCATTTCTTTCAGTTCTACGTAAGGACCATTTGTTACAGTGCTGCCGCCTCTCACTACTCTACCGTCGGTATCCAATCGCTTACCGGGGTTCACCACTCTGTTTTGAGCCGCCAGACTGCCCATCCAATCCTGCCATTTCATCATCATGTCCTGATATTGTTCCGGATTAAAAGGAATTGCTGACTGGTCTGCGTCTCTTCTGAATACTAACAAAAACTCTTTCATATTATTTGGTTTAAAAGATTAACGATGATGTGTATAAAATTATTGAAGCTTCGCGAAATCCCCTGGCTGGTAGTAACCTGCGGTTGTACGAAAGGCGATGTTGAAGCGGTTGTAACTATTGATCGTAGTTACAGCCAGTGTAAGATCTACAATTTCCTCTTCAGAAAACTGCGTGCGTACTTGTTGGTACACTTCATCCGGCACATCACCGCCGGCAATACGTGTTACTGCTTCAGCCCAGGCAAGTGCCGCACGTTCGCGATCACTATAGAAGGGTGCTCCATGCCATGCATTGAGTAAGTACAAACGTTGTTCGCTTTCGCCTTCAGCGCGCATATCCTTTGCGTGCATGTCCAGACAAAAAGCGCAACCATTGATTTGTGATACTCTGAAATAAATCAGATTCAGCAGTGGGGTTTCGATAGAACATTTGCTCAGATACGCACCGAGGCCATACATTGCTTTGAGCGCTGTAGCGCCTTTCTCCATGATGTTGATTCTTTGGTTTCTCATGTTGTTATTGTTTTTAAAAGTGTTGTTTTGAAATACACACCTATAACAAATGAGCTTTCCCAAATTGGACAGGATTGGAAAAATATTTTTTTTAAAAAAGCTAAAAGCATAACGCTCAAAGCATAAGACTTATCTCATTTTTCAAAAACGGATATGGCGGAACAGCTTTCAGCCTTAAGCTTTAGGCTTTCTGCTTTAGATACCAAACTGTCTTAAATGATGATCAGCGTGTTTATAAGCCAGCTGGCCGGATTGCTGACCGGTTACATTTCCGAAGAATGGATGCAGATGTTCTTTTTCGGGATGATTCGCATGCTCCTCGATCAGTGTCTTCCAACGAAGCTTTTCTGCAGCAATATCACCGTTATCAGTGATCACCAGATCAGGAATCGTTGGCGAACCTTTACTCAGCGGACGTTCATCTTTGGTTAAAGAATTCAATGCAATCCTGCCAAAAATTCTTCCGATAAAAGCGCGTTTATATAATTTTCTTCCCAACGCCATTTCCTCCCAAAGCGCACAGTGGCGCACCATCTGAAAAGCATTCATCTTTCCCCATTGACGGGTACTGTTTTCACTCAGCTGATCGATACGACGAAGCAGTTCAGCTTTTATTTCCGGATCATAAATTGTTTTCATGAGCGTTGAACTTACTCATTAAAAATACAAAATATTTGCCCGCGTTATAGAATCCCTTTTCCGTGCTTCAGCTTAAAAATCTCATCCACGGCCATTCTATAACCGCCTGCGTTTTTAAACGATTCACTGATTTTGTGAATGCTTTCGCGATAGCGATCTTCATTCATTACTTTTTCTACAGCACTGCGCAATAATTCTGGCGTGATCGTATTGGCATCTAGTGCGATCGTAGCACCCAGTTCTTCCGCACGCCGGGTCATTTCCGGTTGATCTGCGCCAAGTGGCAACGATACAAAAGGCACTTCATTGTAAATAAGATCGCTCATGCTATTCATACCGGCATGAGTCACCGCTGCATTTGCATACCTCAGAATGGCAGATTGCGGCACGTAATTACGTACAATAAAATTATCCGGAATAGTAAATTGCGAAATATCAACGCCGTAGGCAGTCATCACAACAACGGCATCCATATCGGCAAAACTCCGGAAGAAAATATCATAGAGACCGCGGTTAAAATTTCCGAATACAGTACCGAGCGAAACATAAATCACCTTTTTACCCGCCAGCTTTTCAAATGGAAAATCAAGGTTTTCTTTCCGGTCAAACACAGGCGGACCAACGAATTTCACAGTGTCACCAAAAATCTTGTATAAAAACTTCCGGTCTTCATCGGGAAGAAAATAATCGGAAGTATACACCAGATTCAGATCGCCTTTATTAAACATCAGCTGCATTACATCATCCGGCATTTGCACCGAATATTTTTCTTCAATTTCTTTTGACACCTTTCCGTAAGCACGCATCATCCTTTGCGCCAGAGGATGTTTCATTTGTTCATCGTTTTCATCCGTTTCCAGAAAGCCTTGCAAACCGGAATAAACAGCCAGTGAAGAAACTGTGGGCACCTGCAGCATTTGCGCCATAATACGCGCAAACGGCGACGAAACAGAATGAATGATATAATCAAACTGATAACCTTGCGTCTGTTCCAGAATATCATTGATCACCAGATCGGTCGATTGCAGTATCGTTAAAAACGGATCGGAATCTTCATCTTCTTCGCCCTGTGGTCCCATTTTAAAAAGGTCAAGATCGATGATGTATGGTTTATAAACGGCCCCAGTAGCTTCAATTTTATCTTTGAACTGTTCGGAAGAAAAATACACAACTTCTTCTCCACGTTTTACTAATTCTGCCACCAGTCCGATTGTTGGGTTGGTATGTCCATGAGAAGGAACACCCAGAAATAATACTTTCGACATAAATATGTGTCTTGTTTCCGCGAAGATCAACAGATTCATGCCAGCAGGAAAACGGATATAGGTAAACAGTAGGAAATAATCGGTGAATACGCCTCAGGTATAAATCTACAATCGCTAATACCCCTAACTTTATCAGACGTCTCGAAAAATCACTAGCTCATGAATTGGACCAATGACATCACTCGCTTACTCAATGTTACCTACCCGATTATACAAGCGCCGATGTTTGGTGTGAGTACGCCGGAAATGGCGGTAGCTGCATCGAACGCCGGGTGCCTCGGTTCGCTGGCCCTGGCCGATCTGCCCGCAGACAAATGTGCGCAACTGATCCGTGCTACCAGACAACTAACTACTAAGCCGTTTGCTGCTAATATTTTCCTGAACGAAATACCTGAAATAACGGACGAGTTAAAACGCCGGTACAATGCAGCCAGGCTCTTCATTGAGCAACTGGCACATGAACATCGGCTGGAAGTGGTGCTTCCGGAAATTGATTCGTTTAAAATCACCGATTATCATGATCAGGTCGATGCGTTGATTGAAGCACGATGTCCTATCGTAAGCTTCACCTTCGGCAATCTTGATACAAAGAGCATAGAAAAACTGAAGGCTGCAGGCACCCTATTAATGGGCACCTGCACTTCCGTAGCGGAAGCAATGGAACTAGAGCAGACAGGCAGCGATATTATTTGTGTGCAAGGATGGGAAGCGGGTGGGCACCGCGGTAGTTTTATTCCGGAAAACATTCCTCAGATTGGTGGATTTTCTTTGCTGGCGCAAGTTTATGATTCGGTAAAAACACCGGTTGTTTACGCCGGCGGCATTTATAACGCAACCACTTTGTCCGCAGCACGAAAACTCGGCGCACAGGGATTTCAGATCGGCAGCATTTTTATAGCTTCTAAAGAAAGCCAGTTACAGGAATTTGAAATAAAACGTCTGATGTCTGCACGTGAGGAAGATATTATACTGACCAAAAGTTTTTCGGGACGATATGCACGCGGCATAAAAAATATATTTACCGAAGCAGTGGAAAATGCAAGCCAGATTGTTCCTTATCCATACCAGAATAAACTCACCGGCGAATTGCGTAAAGCCGCAAAAGCGAATAAAAACGCGGATTTTGTAAACATTTGGGCAGGCCAATCGTTACATCCATTCAGTGAAGCGTCGACTGGTGTAATACTCAAAGAATTGATCGCGGCCGTCAATCAATTGGCTGTTGACAGTTGACAATGAACAGTTATTCGCGACGCAATAAAAACAAATCACTATTGAGGTTTGACGTTTCACAAAATTGACCATTCATCATTGACCATTCACAAAATTCAAAAATGGCACCATTCAACATACAATCAATATTAGAAAACGACCGTGCGATGCTTACGCCACTTCAGGAGAAAGATTTTGATGCACTTTATGCCGTAGCATCCGACCCGAAGGTTTGGGAACAACATCCAAACAAAGACCGTTGGAAACAAGAAGTATTCCGTACTTTTTTTGAAGGCGCAATGGAAAGTAAAGGCGCTTTTAAAATCATTGATAAAGCAACCGGACACGTTGCGGGCAGCACACGCTTTTATGACTACAACGAAAAAGAAAACAGTATTTTGATCGGCTATACTTTTTATGGCACTTCATTTTGGGGTACAGGCATGAATAAAGCTGTAAAAAAGATGATGCTCGATTATATTTTTCAGTTTGTATCGAAAGTGTATTTTCATATCGGAGCTGTCAATACCCGGTCACAGATTGCTATTGGACGGCTGGGTGCGCAAAAAGTAGCTGAAGAAGAAATCGCTTATTTCGGCGAGGCACCGAAATTGAATTTTATCTACGCTATTACGAAAGAAGAATGGGAAAGAACGTCAAAAAGTTAAAGCGGAACACTTAAAGCTTTCCCACCTTGCTTATCATATTGAGCGAGGTTGAAATATGGTTTAGAGGGATTTACTTTGCTACATTATTGAAATTACTTACCCGACTTAATAAAATCTGCCAGCAATTTCATACGATAATAAAGATTGCTGATCTGCAATGAAATATTGTTGCGCACGTTGGCCACAGAATTATTGTTCATCTTTTTGATGTTCTTCAATTCCTCTATTTTCTCATCGATCTTTTCCAGCAATTTTTCTGCCGACCAACCGACGTAACGTTTATTGCGCTCATCATAAACATGATGAGCTTCTATTTTGCCAAGATGTAATTTCTTAAAGTTGAAATTGGCTGTGATTGCCTGTTTGATCGCATCATTTGACAACATATCGATCAACGTATCGTAGGCTACATTGTTGAGAAATCCATTTTTAAATACATTCAGATTATTCTGTAGCTCACGGATCACCTGCCTTTTATGCACATCGTTGGTATCTGCCTTCTTTTGCAGAAACGATATTAAATCTTTCAACGGCCCTAATCCAGCCTTTAGCCATTCCAATTGCATTTGCTAAATTTAGAAGTCAAAAGCCAAAAGTCAAAACTAAAAGCGGAAAGCTTAACGCCTGAAGCCCATTGCTCGCGATGCAATATCTTTGCGCTTTAAGCCAGAATTTAAGGCTCAATTAAATAATTTCACTGACTGATCTTCAATCCACAATCTTTAATCTCAAATAACCATGTTTACTGTAGCACAAATCGAAGCCGCACATAGCAAAGTGAAATCTGGCGCAGATTTTCCAAAATATATTCAAGAGATAAAAGCCCTTGGTGTCACTGGATTTGAAACCTGGGTAAAAGATAGCCACACGGAATATTTGGGCAGCAATAACTACCGTACTGCCTCCAATGCGATGTACGAGCCTTTAGCAATTGCAGATGCTTCTGATAAAAACACATTTGCCGAACGATTGAAAATTCATCAGCAGGGTCAGACTGATTATATGACTTTCTGCAACGACTGCGCAGCAACCGGTGTGGAGAAATGGATTGTTGATCTTGATAAAATGACCTGCACCTATTTTGATAAAGCAGGCAATGAAGTTTTAATGGAGCCCATTCCGGCAGCCTAAATTAAAAAAGTAAGGAATCCATGTTATACTTCGACTCCGGTCAGTATGACAAAGGATTCCAGGTAACGAGAAACAGATATTGCAGAAATAACGCTGCCTAGGCAACGTTATTTCAATTCAAAAACATCCCCCAGCAATTGCAAACATTGCAGACGATGTTGCAGATTGTGCGTGATGCATTGTACCATGATTTCATCCACTTTAAATGTTGCCGCGATCGTCCGTAAATCTTTACGGATGGTTTCCGGTGTACCGATCAGATAACGCGGTGGAACCGTTGCGTCATCTAACACAGACGGACCGGGCATTCCACCCAATAGAGCGATTGCACCGTCTTCGGTTTCCGGTGGCTCATTAAGCTTGCCGGCACGCAGGCGCTGCATCATCAGCACAGCTGGCGCTGCCAGTTTGCACGCAACCTCCATCGTGTCCGCACAGTAAATGCTGAGCGAAAGAATTAGATGCGGCTTATCGCTACCCAATCCATTTGACTGTGGTTGAAAATTTTTGCGATAAGTATCGGTGATATAATAGGCATGATCTGGATTGATAAAACCGGCGAATGCATAATTCAGTCCCCATCTGGCGGCAGCAGCAGCACTCCACGCGCTCGATCCCAGTAACCAGAATTCCGGCAACGCTTCATCATGGTGCGTTTTGATTCCCGCAAAAGGATGTCCCTTTTCAAAACCCTTTGTCAGCCACATTATCAGCTCCTCTAGCTGTTCATCAGAATCATCCGTCATTTGACGGAATTTACGGTTGCGCTGTAATGCATAATCCGCTACAGGACCTGTTGTTGCACGCCCGATGCCCATATTGATCCGGCCGGGAAACATATCGCCCAACAATGTAAATACTTCAGCTACTTTAAACGGACTATAATGATTCAGCAATACAGAACCTGAACCCACTTTAATCTTAGAGGTATTGGACGCGACCATCGGAATAATCACCTCCGGCGCGCGACTAATAAAATTGGCTGTATCATGATGCTCTGCAAACCAGACGCGCGAGTATCCCCAGTCTTCCAGTTTCTGTGCGGTTTCTATCACATTCTTTACAGCCTGATGCCTGTTACCCTCAATCGGTATCGGCCCTAATTCAACAAACGAAAGCTTCACTTTGGATAAATTCAAAAGTCAAAAATCAAAAGTCAAAACCTAAAAGCGTACTGCCGACTATCCATTGTCGACTGTCCATTATTATAACTTGTATCCTGGTTTTTTATACAACTTATCTTCTTTGCTCATGATCTCATTGTCGTACACATTTTTCCATTCTGTTTTTGGGACTTCTTCAATGGAAACAGACAATGGATCGGCTCCGTAACCCAACAATTCCATAAAATCATTTACGATTTTGTCAGCGATGAGTTGTTTCTCTTCTTCGGTTTTTCCCGGAAACATTTTAATACTGATATGTGGCATAACTATGGTTAAAAAATTCGGGGCTAAGGTACAGAAAGCACTGCAGGACTATTTTATCATGCCATAGATTATGAATATAGAATACCGGCAAATCGCTGCTATACTGTCCATATCTCATCTTAGCCCGGAAAGAAGTGGCCGGGAGGTACTTTTTAAGTACCCCGCAATGACTTCTTTAGTACTCAAGAGGTACTTCGGAAATACCTCAGAGGTACTTTTTTAATACCTCACAATGACTTTTTTAGTACTTAAGAGGTACTTCGGAAATACCTCGGAGGTACCTTTTTAATACCTCGCAACCACTTTTTTAGTACTTAAGGGGTACTTCGGAAATACCTCGGAGGTACTTTTTTAATACCTCGCAACCACTTTTTTAGTACCTGATGGGTATACGCAAAAAATTGAAACTAGCTATTTCACCTAGTCCGTTTTTACCCATTCAATGCTGTCTTTCCGCACTAAAAAATAAACGGCACGAAACCATTCATTATAATTTTTTAAGCTGATGTCAAGCGCCACCATAATCTGATATCCGCCGTCTTTCGGAGGGCGAAACCAACTGGAAGCACTATGGCCAAAACCTGAAACAATCCGTATACGGGCAGCTGTATCCTGTATGGTATACATTATTGGTTCGTTTGTGGAATCAATCGCCCCATCAATCCAGAAATCATTTATGAGTTTGCCTTTCTTGTCTATAATATCGGGTAAATAGGGATTTCCGACTTGCCTGTGCGGCAATACTTTCACAGGAATTGGCTTTTCTGCCGGATAATCGTTGACCAGTATCAGTGTGTCATTTTTCATTTTCCAGACACCGGTCATATGCCAGTGACTTTCAAAATAATCACCGCGAAAAACGCATCGGTTATGCTTCTTCAGCTCTACGGTTAATGTATCCAGACGATTCACCCCGTCATTATTATGGACCGTCCCCATATAATGACCTGGAGCGATTTTTTTTAAAATATAAGGCTGCGCAAAACACTTCGATAGAAATAATGCAGCAACCAATAGGAGCAGGTACTTTCTCATTTTATAAAGTTAAAACGATGTTCACCATCGTACAGCAACGCCAATTAACACCATACAGGTATTGCAAGGACGAGGCACGAGGACGTCGTAACCTGACTTCGGAATTTGTTACGATAAAATATCGACTCGTTTGCTGCCTGCAATTCATCTGATGTTCTCAAACAATTCAGCACTCAGCACAATACTTTCCAGTAGCCGAACCATTCATCCTAATTCAGCTCCCGTCCTGCTGTACACTTTTACTCCTCGCTCGTTACCTCGCTGTGGGGTAACCGTTACCATCAGGGCTATTAACTCAGCAACTGTATTTCTATTCCACTATCAGGGTCCGTGCAGGGAAAATAATATCGCCTTCATCCGCACTTACATCAAAGAAACCGACTTTATACTTTTCCGCAAACTTCCGCGTGAAAAAATAAGCATCCTCCGCAAAATTCCAGGGAAAGCTAATGCAGATAAGATCCGTATCCATCCAATAACTGGCGACTCGGTTCTCCGTTTTATCACTGATGGCCAGCGGTTCGCCCACAGGAAAAACTTCCGTCATTGCCTTCATCCATGCCACCAGTTCCGGCGCAGCAGCATCGCGCTCATAGCATGCGGACTCCGTATCAGCTTCCATTTTCTGTTCATACCATTTCATAAAGAATTGTCTGTCCCGGGGAGCGGCGGCAGCACTGAAAACCATTAAATCGTAACTCATTCGTGTGTATGTGTGTGGTTCGTTCTAGTAAAAAGGATTTAAAAGTATTTTTTCAACCGGAAAATGTAAATCACCAAAAAAGGCTATTCAGATTGGCACGTTAGTAGGTTAATAGGTTGATAGGTTGATAGGTTAATAGGTTAATAGGGGTCGCTCCCTTGTCCCAACTAACACCATTGACATTTGACGTTTGACGTTTCACCGTATCAACCATTGACCATTCACCATTGACGTTTCACCGTATTCACCATTGACGTTTGACGTTTCACATTTCACCATACTCACCATTCACCATTGCCCATTGCCCATTCACCATTCACCATTGACCACTCACCATTGCCCCCTCTTACCATATGGTAATTTTTTCGTCCCTATTTTCCCGGATATTGAGTCGATTGAACCTGGCGGTTAGTTAAAATGCAGTCCCCCCGCGCATGGATAGTTCTGTGAACGACTCAGGAAACAACTGGTAGACGTACCGGCTCCACTGAAATGGGAATAAGTATTTAGCTAATCGCTGCAACAATCAGGTTTTAACCCAAAACAGAAACCAAATGTTTTAGACAGCTAATACTCAATAATTTCTTATGAGATTTACTTTTACCAATTCGTTTTCCCGCCGGCTGCTACGGCGCACAGGAGCACCCAACTTCTGGACACAATCCCTTACAATGATCCTACTGTTGCTTGCGGTCGTCAGTACACCCCGTAAAGCTTCCGCCTATTGTACTACAGGCCTCGGTGGTGCCAGTTATGCAGACATTGACAGCGTCTCTATTGTGGGTACAACGTTGGCCAACTACTCACCGGGCTATGCAAGCAGTTTTTACACTGCTTATCCAGCCTCAGGCAATACCACAGCGACTTTACTTCCTGGTTCCACTTATACCTTGTACGCATCTTTTAATGGTTCTCCAAACACCGCCATCGCGTCCCTTTGGATCGACTATAACCAGAATGGCACGTTTGAAGCCAGCGAATGGGTACAGATCTGTACCAATGCTGCAACAGCAACCGTATCGTTTACCGTACCTGCCACAGCATCTATCGGCACCACAGGCATGCGCGTGCGCAGTCGTGGCAACGGCAATACAAACGGCTCAGGTGATGCTTGCAGCAGCTTCGGCTCAGGCGAAACAGAAGATTATACTATTACAATTGCGTCCCCTACCCCATGCAGCGGCGCACCTACAGCGGGTACCGCCAGCGCAACGGTAGACAGCGCCTGTCTCGGCATTCCGTTCAACGTATCGCTTAGCGGCGCAACGATCGCGGGTAATGTTACCTATCAGTGGTTTAGTTCACCGCACGGAACAAACACATTTGCAGCCATCACCGGTGCTACCAACACCAGTTATACAGTTGCCAACCAAACTGCAGGCACCGATTACCGCTGTAAAGTAAAATGTAACAATACGAACGATAGTGTGTTGTCCAACATAGTTTGGGTAGGGCAAAATTCACCATCACAGTGTTATTGTACACCTACAGCAGGCGCCAGCAGCACCTCCTACTATTTCAACAATATCACCACTACCGGCGGCGTTACCAATATGAGCTATACAGCGACTTCTTTCGTGGGGTACAATGACCGTTATAATACTATTTCATTTTCGCAGAATGCAGGTTCGCCGGTAAATATTTCACTTGGCGTAGCCGGCGGCGGTACTTACTTTTATTACTGCTGGGTAGACTGGAACCAGAACGGATCATTTGCAGACCCCGGCGAAACAATCTTCGCAACTACAACGTATACGTCCTCACCGTTCACCAGCACTATTCCTATTGCATTAACGCAACCCGGCGGCAACTACCGCATGCGCATCGCACAGAGCTACATCGGCGCTGTACCGCCTTGTGGACCGGCTCCTTACGGAAACTATGTGGATGTAAAATTAACTGTGATACCATTGCCACCTTGTACGGGCATGCCTACAGCGGGCACAGCTTCCGCCTCAGTTGACAGCGCCTGTGTCAATGTGCCGTTCAACCTGACGCTTACCGGTATGACGACAGCAGGCGGCATCACTTATCAATGGTCCAGCAGCCCGCACGGTGCAAATACATACGCCAATATCAGCGGTGCATCAACAGTCATTTATACAGTTGCCAACCAAACTGCATCTACAGATTACCGTTGTGTAATAAAATGCACCAATACTGGCGACAGCATCATATCAAACATTGTCTGGGTAGGACAGAATACTCCTTCACAATGCTATTGTATACCGACAGGTGGCAGCAGTAGTACTTCTTTCTACCTTAATAATATCACCACTACCGGTGCGATGGCAAATATGTCTTACACGGCTGGTGCTTATCAGGCATATGATGACAAGTACAATGCCATTTCATTCTCGCAGATTGCAGGTCAGAATGTAAACGTATCGCTGGGTGTAGCCGGTGGCAGCACTTACTATTATTACTGTTGGGTGGATTGGAATCAGAACGGTTCATTTGCAGATCCGGGTGAAACCATATTCGCGACCAGCTCCTATATGTCGACGCCATATACGGATGTTATCCCGATCAATGCGAATCAGGCTGGCGGCAACTATCGTGTACGTTTTGCCCAGAGCTATATCGGTACCATTCCTATTTGCGGACCGGCTCCTTACGGAAATTATGTGGATGTAAAACTGACGGTCATTCCATTGACACCTTGTAATCAACCGGTGGCAGGAACCGTCACTCCCGTTACTCCTTGTGCCAACAACGATTTCAACCTGTCTGTAACAGGCAACGCGTTGGCTGCTGGTATCACTTATCAATGGCAGCAAAGCGCCAACGGCACCAGCGGCTGGACAAGCGCGGGTATTACCAATGCCACACAGATTCCGGCTACGGCAAATATTTCGCAGCCTACTTATTTCCGCATGATTGCGACTTGTAACAATACAAACCTGTCTGACACCACAGCTGCTTACACTGTACAGCTGGCGCCATTCTACTTCTGTTATTGCAACTCAGCTGCAGCCACCAATTACGATGATGACATTGGTAATGTAACGGTGATCTCACAACCAGCTAATGACACGTTACTCAATAACGGTATTGCCAGTCCACTGGTACCAAATGCCACTTCCATCAATACATACACCGATTTCAGACAATCAGTGGCGCCGGTTCCGCTGTTCCGCGACAGCACCTACTATTTAAGTGTTACACAGATCGACCAATCTTACTTCTATGCTTGTACCGCAGTGGCATTTATCGATTACAACCGCGATGGTATTTTCCAGACAAGTGAAAATGTCTTCCAGCAAGTAACAGCCGCGACAACGCAAATGGTGAGCGCAACGTTTACGGTTCCCGATACAGCGCAGATCGGCATTACAGGCTTACGAGTGATTCTTTCGGAGCAAACCAGCGGATCAATCAATCCATGTGGTACCAACACCTATTCTTATGGAGAAACAGAGGATTATTTAGCCAACATCAACATGCCGCCTTGTGATGGTCCTGCAAATCCGGGTATCGCATGGTGCACAGACACTGCAATGTGTACAGATTACACGTTCCAGCTGACGGATACCACTCATGAACGCTTCAAATCCGGTCTGACCTGGGTTTGGCAACAAACAACCAACAACGGCAGCAGCTGGACAGATATACCAAACAGCACAGGACAAGACACGCTCTCACTTGTTTTCACGGCGCAATCTTCTTACCGTCTGAAAATGTCCTGCAGTAATACAAATGATGTCACTTATTCCAACGCTGTATCCATAAACATTAAACCGCCGTATAAATGTTATTGTTATAGCACAGCAAACGGTGGTGCAGCAGATACATCAGACATCAGCTCTTTCTCTATCGGCGATTTTGTGGTGACTACAGGCGGCCCGCACATTATGAATCCGCAGGCCACACGCGGTCGTACTGATTATACAGATCTCGGTCCGATAGAATTGTATTCAGACTCCACGTATCCGCTGAGCTTCTATCACACGCTGCGTGGCACAGTAGACGCTGATGCACGAGTGACGATGTTTATGGATTTCAACAACAACCTGGTTTATGATATTCCGGCAGAAAGAATTACCCTGTCAAATGATGTCAGCACACCGGGCAACTGGTATCTGATTGATAGTGTCACGATTCCGGAGGCAATCATCCCTGACGTACCGACAGGTATGCGTATTATCATCAACAACAATGTTGGTCCGAATACGCCATCAGACGATGCCTGCGGTCCTTATACTTCAGGAGAGACAGAAGATTATACCGTTATCTTCCGGAAAGCGAATCCACTTTCGGCGGGCAATATCATCAACATGAAAGATCTGATGATTTACCCGAATCCGACAACCGGCAAATTTGCAATTAGTTTCAGCGCAGCAAGCATTTTACATAATCTACAGATCCGTGTGACGAACGTTACAGGCCAGCAGATCATTATGCGCAGCTATGGTGACAACATCAAACAATTCCACGAAGAGCTGGATATGACAGAACAAGCAAAAGGCGTATACTTTGTCGAATTCACAGCTGACGGCCAGAAACTGGTGCGTAAGCTTGTGGTGAGGTAGACTTCAGGTTTTTATATTTTTAAGTTGAAGAATCCCTGGTCGTTCCCGGCCGGGGATTCTTTTTGCTATTTGAGTTGATAATTCGTTATCGAAGGTTGACTGGTAACGTAAGGAAATGATTGTATAAAACCAGCATGGGAAACACAACTAAAAGCCTTTGGCGTTAGCGTTAAAGCTTAAAACATGCAGACGAAATTCTGATTTTCAACTTAAAAACAAAAAAGCCCGGAGATAGACATCTCCGGGCATACTGATCTATGATACCTCAAGTAGTAAGGTGCACAATTTTCTTACTTTTTTTCTGTAATAAAATTCTCCTCAGATAAACATTGCAAAAAAGAAAAAGCTAGTACCGTACGACGAAAAACGCCCGGAGATAAACATCTCCAGGCGTGTTAATATCACTATGTAATTTGACCCAAAAACTGAAGATAGAAATCTTCAGCTGCTCAATTGAGCACTATCGATACCACTTGATAATGCATCACAATATTCATCGATTTTTTTACGCAGAAATTCACCTGGGATAATTATTACGAAAAGGTAATAGTGCAGCAGATTAAAAAAACCCAGAGATAGAAATCTCCGGGCCTTACATTGTTAATCCATATTTCAAAGTAGTGGTAATATTCCGACATTTTTATTTTGCTATACTTCCCTTCAGTTAATTAGAACAAGGAAAAAAACAAAAAAACGGAGATAAACACCACAGATCTCTTATTCTTTAATCATACCATCGAAAGCTTTGCAATGACGCTACCTTTTTTCTAGAACAAAGCATTGAAACATCAGATGAATTCGAAGGCACTATCCGTAAATAACCCATCAAAATATATTTTTAGGCAATACTGAAAACAAAAAGCAAGAATCTCTGCATTCGAAATGTAGACCACTGATGTAAATCCAGATAATTTAATAAAGAACGATGCCTTATTAAACCATAAACAAAAATGAAAGTCAAAAGCAATTCCGCCTGGCAACTATAGGCAAACAGCTCCCTCATTTTGCAGCAACTAACCGACTGCATTTCTTCAACCCGCGTTCAAATCCCGCTGCTGTGAGAACTAATATTTTATCAAATATTATTTGTAAATATAATTTGCCGCAAATTCATGCTTTCTAAAAAAATCATCTGATGTATTCGCCACAGAATGGCTTCCTTATTGGATTTTCTAATTTTTACACAACTTACCCAAGGGTAATTTTTAGGGATTAAAATTTGGCAATATTGGGAAACTACTATTTTTTTAATCAAAAATTAACATCTTAGTGCATGAAGAATTATTACAACCAACAATGACCAGGTAAATACAGCATCCGCATTCAAGCGAGAAAAAGTTAACCGAACAACCCACCTTGACCTATCAGCCCGCCCAATAAAGAAATGTTCATCCCATACAAAAAACACCTTAATGCTAAAAATTCAAGAACGGATAACAGAGTTTATCAAAAACTCTAACATCGATCTGAAAAGTAACCCGACAATAGACATTATAAAGATGATCATCGACACCGTTAATGGAGAAGAAGATGAATGCTTATGGTCTAAATTCGTAACAAGACGTTTCAGCAAGTGGGAAATAATCAAACATTACGACCGCATCGAGCGTTATTTAAACGTCATTGTAAAAGGCGCGGTAGGCACATTTGCCCGTGGCCCAAAGGAAGATATCTGCATTAATCTCACCTTCGAGAATGAGACCGTTACCGATTACCTTTCTGTATTACAACAAAAACCAACACCAATAAAAACAGTAGCACTCGAAGACTGCGAAGTGCTTTCCATATCACACAACGAACTGTACAAAGCCTATGAATCGAATCCTTACAATTTATACATCCCGAAGACGGGCGTTGAAATAATGTACATCAAAAAATACACGGAGCAGATCGATTGCCTGACGCTTTCTCCGGAACAACGTTATGAACGATTGATGGAGCTGCGTCCGCATATTCTGGAACGTGTACCATTTAAGATTATTGCTTCTTATTTAAAGCTCACGCCACAAAGTTTCAGCAGAATGAAGAGGCGCTATGAGATGAAATGAACGTCTACCAATACTATCGAATAAAAACAACAAAGCCGGAGTGTGATACTCCGGCTTTGTTGTTACTACATCGACATTGAAGGCAATATCTCACAATTTGACGAATCTTTTAGATACCATACTACCACCAGAACCAACTACTATTATATACGTCGCTGGAGATAAGTCTGAAGTATTAATATTTACATTACGATTAAAAATCCCTCTTTCGATACGACTACCATTAAGCGTCCAAATTTCATATGTGCATTGTTGATCACTTTGTATTGATAATGAAAGCTCATTGCTGACAACAGAGGCAACATTCAAACCCGGAATACTACTCAAGTTATCTACCCCCAATGAAGAGGCCCACCATGAAACATAAAAGCTATCAAGATAGCTTGCGCCTCCATTTCCGGAAAGAATCAATTTGACAGGCTCATTTGAATACGTATAAAAATCATTGCTTCCTGTGTAAAAAGTTCCATTTCTTACAAAGATCGGGGCGGCCAACCCGTCACTACCCAAATCAAATAGAGATATACTGCAAACATTCCCGTTGATGCTGACGTTTCCCTCAAGCTTGTACCAATTTCCATCAACAAGCGTGCCTCCATTGACGAAAGTGTAAGAACACGAGCCAGACGGACTGGCTATCGTTATAAGTTCCCGTTCTGCTGATATGCTTATGTAGCCCGTATGATTACACTGCATAATCTTCAATTCCACCGACGGACCATTTCCTTTGTTTTGAAATGAATATTTATCAAATTTAAAACAGACAGACATCGTGGTAGGCAACCGAGACAAATTTCCCAATTGATTAAAAACAGCTTCGCCACCGCGAGATGAAAGTTGCACGCCTCCTCCTGTAATACCCGTACCAGGTATTTGCACCAATCCCGCACGCGTCAAGGTAAAATTATTCACAAAGTCATTATCTGTTGCTGAGGTATAATTATCGAAGTTTATTGAACTCGATTGCATCTGCGCTTTAACAGAGAAAAAAAAGGAGCCGGCTAATAAAATCAGTAAAAGTCTTTTCATGAATAGGTGATAAAGTCTCGATAGCGCCGCCAAAATACCAAAATTATTCGGCAGTCTCTATTTCAAATTTAGACGACGAGTACGATTCACTTCGGCACACCATGAAAATACCGCACTATCTCGTGCATTTTCTTTCTGCTGATGTTGCACAATTCTTCCTGCTCAAAAATTAATTTGCCTGACAGATAAATATTCAACCGGTAAAAATTGCATTCATCTACTATTGTTTCCACCTCAAAACGCAAGTCTCTCACCGGAACGACTATATCCATAAAGGCTGCGTCCTTTTTTAAAAGTCTCAGGTGGCAGGTGGCATTTTCCTCGTCTACATCAATTGTATCAATCCAGTTCACCTCATATTCATGCCTGTCTACTATTCCAAAAAGAAAAAGAAACAAACCCGTGGCAAAACACACAATCAACACACCTGTCGCATCTGACGATACAGACAAAAGTACCAATGTAGACGCCATCAGCGCATCAGCCCAATAATAAACTCTCGGATATAAAAACCGGTCGGTAAAACTGATGTGGTCGTTTATTAGTTCCATAAAAAACAATTTATAGCCTGGTATGGCTTCCTAAACATACCAGCGGAACTAATATAACAGAAATATTACATTTTAAAAATAACAACAATATGTTACCCTCGCCATTCAATCCTATTTTCCGTAGATATAGTAAAACGTGAAACGGTAAACCAGATCATAATCATTGTTGGCTGCGCCATAATCTTTAGGACCGGCGTTTTTGTAACTATTGTACCAGATATTGGGCATCAGGTGTACATTTTTCACCGGCGTAAAATCGATGCCCGCAGTGATGAATTGTTCCTTTGTATTCGGGTCATACTGAGCCGTCAAAGGAGTATATTCTTTGTATTTACTGTTATCAATATTACCTGAAGGATTGTAGTTATCATAGCGGGCAAAGAAACCGAGCTTATCCTTGTAAATACGGCCACGCACAAACACGGAAACCGCCATAGCTTTGGTAGTGATCGTATCTTTTCCGTCGTTCAATGCGTGCGTGGCAACATTATCACCCATCAGACGATTGTAAAACGCTTCTACGCCAACTGTAAACCGGTCAGCGGAATAAGTAACAGCGCCTTTGATCATATTGCGATCATGATGAAAACCCGGATCCCAGTTTATACGGCTATAATCTGCGTATAGATCGACCAGCAGTTTTTTGTCAAGAAATTTACCGAAGACATCTCCATAAAAAGTTTTGAAAAGATCGTTTTCCGGCCTTGCACTGCTGCCGTTGCCCAACATCAGATCGTAACCATATTCATTTTTACCTACCGTATATCTGCCCTGCAGGCTTACGCCAAGATCAAAAGAAGGTGTACGGCGGATATCAGCTACTGTGCGCTCAATAGAACGATACCCCCACACCGTTTCAGTTGTCATCGGAAACGCAGGAGTGACTGCCTGACCAAGCACCAGATCAGTACCTTTAAAAATGCTTTTCCAGCGAAGATTCGCCAGTTTTATGTAGAGAGAAGCTTTTCCGTCTGAAAGCAGGTCACCTGTTGGAGGAAGCTGTGGCGCCGCGTTGTTGTCTTCATACGCGAGCAAAAACTCAGCAGAAAACTTCTGACTGATATCGTAGTTATATCCGAGATAGATGCGGCGGAATTCGAATGAACCATTGTCTTTCGGCACTTTTGTGTACTGATTATTACCACCACGGCCGCCCCCGACTGTATCCGCATGACTTTTAAACGCATAGTCGGCAAATACATAACCCCAAAGCTGCCCTTTTGCAACAAATGCTTTTTTACCGGCTGTATCAGCTGTATTCGTTGTCTGTGCAGTCGACGCTGAAGTACTTAACAACACTATAAAGCTCGCGCTGCAAACCTGAGTAAAGAATCTTTTCATTCAGCTGAAGTATGTAAAATTACCAGACAGAAGTCGTTGCCTCAAAACGCCTGGAGCCTGTTTTTGTAAAAAAGAGTAAAACTAAACAATAGTTTTATATTAAATAATCGTTATCCTTAAATAATTATTGCAGAATGAAAAACCGGGATTTACAGTAAAATCCGGGATCGGAAAAATCAGAAAACGGCACAGGAGAACCGCCCGAAAAATATAAACGCCCCGCGACTTTTTTATCGCAGGGCGTCCTGATAAAATATAAACCTTGTTATTGCAGCTGTGTTACATTCGTTGACAACTGAACGCTATCCACAAATCCTGCGTGAGAAGCATGATCTGCCACCCATACATTGTTACATGTAAAAGCAGGCTTGCCATTATTCATTTTTACCGTCAGAGTCTTATTATCGTTACCAGTGCTCCAGTAACTGAACAGCGGACTAAAAGAGGTAGCGCTGATGTTTACTTCATTATCTGCAAGCTCTTTGGTACTTACAATTTTATAAACGCCATTTTGAGTCGGGTAATTTTTGAAAAAAAATGAAACAGTCGCACCCGAATTGCCGGTAAAGGAGATTGCGTCATCGTTTTTCGTACTAGTAATTGCAGCGCTGTTTCCCTGGCCGGTCAGCACCCAATTATTATCCGCTACTTCCTGGTTCGTATTGTTGCTATCGTTTTTCTTGCACGACAGAGCCGTTACCACACACAAAGCCACAGCAATCAAAAGTTGCTTTTTCATTTTTTAATAATTGGAATGTTAAACTGAATACTCCCGTTTACCCGGGATCAAGCCTTAATACTGTCTGGGAAGGTTTCCTTAACTTATTGCGCCGCAAATTTACCGATTTACCGAAACCATTAATTCTGATTCTATTGAATCTACATTCAAATTTCATCCAAAACTGCCCGTATTCAGGCACTTTGAGTTATAAAATCCGCGGCGTTACGTTCCTTAAAATCATCTGATGTTTTCAGTAACCATTTATCCTATCGCTTATCACCCGCTGTCCCGCTATACGCTTTTACTCCGCGCTCGTCACCTCGCTGTGGGGTAACCGCTTCTATCGGGGTTATTAACTGAGCGGCCGGCGCGTTATTAAGCGTGCAAGCCAAAAACATGGCAACAAGAACAGCTTATTTGTTTTTCGTACCTTCAAAAAAAGATGTAAAATGCTAGTCTTGACGAATACTGATGAGGAGAAAGTAATTAGAGCGATTCGCGAAGTCCCGGAAAACATGCGAGAAAGTCTGCTAAAAAAACTACTCCGAATTGCAATATCAGCACAACTGAATGATATCGATAGCTCCACGAAAGCAAACAAAATAACCATGGAAGAGATCGTTAAAGAAACCCGTATTGTTAGAAAAAAGCGTCATGAAAAAAACTAAGTATGTTTTGGACGTGAATGTTTGGATAAGTGTTTTGTTGGGAAAAAAATTGCAGGAATTATATACGAACATCATCGAGAAAGACATTGGTGTGCCCAGAACTCCTGGAGGAGCTAAGTGAAGTAATCGCACGACCAAAATTTAAAAAGTATATTTTACAGGATATTGGCCACATTATTGAATCAATCACATTATTTACCGAAATGGCGGTCGCGCCGGCACCGTATCCAGAATGCCCTGATCCCGACGATGCATACTTATTTGCATTGACTAAAGCTAACAATGCAATTCTTGTTACTGGCGATAAAGCATTACTTAATGCAGCATTATCCGACATAAAACGCACCACATTCACAGAATTCAAAAACTTCTTTAAATAATTGGCAGCTTTACTCAAGACCAGCTTTTTAAGAAAACCATTTATCCGCTTGGCGTAACATAAAAGAAAAGACGCCCGACTTCCGTCACGCGCCTTTTTACTCAAAACAGTTATTAGCAGTATTAATTCGTCCTATCATTCAGCCAACCAACAATATCATTCATCACCACTTCTTTATCAATATCGTTCAGCAAATCGTGATAGTGCCCTTCGTAGAACTTAAGGGTTTTATCGCCTGATGAAGCGTTATCATGAAAGTATTGACTGCCGCTCGGTTTAGTAGCTTTGTCTGCGGTGCCATGCAAAATCAGCAACGGCAGATTTACACTAGCAGCTTCCGCTTTAATTCTTTCGTCAGCAAGAACTAGTTGCTGCATTGTTTTCGTTGGCTGCACTTCATGCGCAATCAACGGATCATTGTTCATAAAAGCCACCACGTCCGGATTGCGGGAAAAATCTTCGTTCTTCAATTTTACTACGTGTGCATGTGGAAAAACATGACTAATGCCTTTCAATACAGCCAATGCGAAATCCGGCGCCGGCACCTGGAATGCAAAGCTTTCACAAATAAAGCCTTTCAGTTTATTTTGATTACCTAAAGCATAGATAGCTGACAATACGCCTCCGGCGCTGTGGCCCAACAAAAATACAGGTAAGCCCGGATTTGCTGCCTGCGCGATGTCCACCAATTTATTCAGCTCAGTCACAAACGCATTGTAGTCACCGATGTAATAACGTTCGCCATCAGAATTTCCTCTTCCCGGAAAATCGATTGCATAGACTTCATAATTCTGTGCGGCCAATTGCTCTGCCGTCCATTGATAATAGGCACTGTGTGAGTTAAAGCCGTGTGCAATCACGACCTGGGCTTTGGGCTGGCCTGTAGCTTTCCAGTTCCTGTAAAACACCTTCATTCCATCTTCCGAAGCGAAAGTATTTGTTTGTGGTTGAGTGTTTGTTTCCATGAGAAAACTTTTTTGCTGTTGAAGTTTTAGCAATTGTATTGATTTTTTTTGTCATGCAAAAATTAATAACATGGACTGAGACAAAAATGTTGCAAAACAGGCCATTAGAGAGGCGATATACGATGCTCTTCTTTCGTTTTATCAGAACAAAAATGAAAGAAAAAGGCCGGATGTAAAAACACCCAGCCTATCTCAGAACTTGACCTTTGTTTCTGATTTGAACCCAATTTTCACTCAAATCTTTCAGCTATTGCTTCATAATTTTTGTTTGACGAATTAATGTGCCATCATTACTATACAACTGCAGAATATATAATCCTGTAGCGTATGACGAAACGTTGATCCAGTGTACATCCTGACCGGAGAATATCTCCCGCCCGTCTACGGTATAAAGTATTGCTTTTGTTGCCGCTGGCATCTCAATATGGATCATATCGGAAACCGGATTGGGATATACCTTAACGTTTTCATTGGCATTCACCTCTGGTATCATCGTAGGCCATACATCATATACCAACGACTTATTGGTACATCCATTGGCATCGGTAACGACCACATAATACTGACCAGTAGCTGCCGGTGTATATGCATAACCAGTTGCGCCTGCTATAATCTGTGTACCTTTCAGCCATTGATAAGCGGCATAACTTCCCGTTTGTAGTATACCCTGCACATTTGCAGTAACAACAGGCTGCGGCAGTGGAAACACACTGATCTGCTGCGGTGTGGACGAAACAGCACACACCCCTTCCGATACTTTCACGGTATAAGAACCATCTTCATTAATCATCAACATACTATCGGTAGCCCCGCTAATAGCCGATCCGTTTTTAAACCACTGATAGGCGTAAGCCGTATCTGTAAAGGCTTTGAGCAATACACTATCACCGCTGCAGAAATTAAGCGGATTATTCGCCGAAACGATTGCAAATGGAACCTGATTCACTTGTACGGTTACTGTATCATAAGAAGCACAACCATTATTTATGCCACCACTTGTATCGTGCGCCTGCAAATAATACTGCGTCGTAACGTTTGGCGTCAGTGCTACGGTGCCGCCAGTTTGTCCGATAGGATCCCAGTAATAGCTATAGCCACTATTGGTTGATGTAGCAGAGAGATTCACCGTCTGACCGAGACATACACCGGGCGTATCTGGCGTGAAATGTACAGCTGGCGCAGGTATGATGTTTACCGGAACTGCAATATGCTGTGCCTCACAACCGCCGCCACCGATTTTCCATTTGTAGAAATAGTAATAATAAGATGAAGACGCACCGCCAGTGTAAGCCGATGTTATCGACACCAGGTTTGGAATGGTGTATGGATACGTAAAACCGGTGTTATAATCTCTGTTAAGATAAGTCATACCTGTAGCACTCGTCACCACAAGACGGTAATTGGTACCAGGCTGTATACTGAAATTTAATGGTACTGTGTTCGCAATTCCCGGAGCAGCTGTAACATTTACACTTGCTGTTGCAGATTGAAGCACTGTACCAGCGCTATTCTTAAGCGCAATGGTAATAGTCCCCGATCCTACACTGCCCTGCGGATAGACATCCACGCTTTGCAGTATAAACGGAGCATAAGCAGTGAACATCAGACCAACGTCGGAGAAACCATTATTACCTGTCGTCGCATTTACCGGAACCAATGAACCTACCGTCTGTACCGGTGTGCCTGATGAAGCGGCTGCCACATAATAAGTAGTGCTGTTATACAGGAAAGGCGTTGTATAAGTGTTGCCCGTGTCTATTGGCATCGTAGCCGTCGGGAGATCAAACCATCTCATAACAACACCCGACATTGGCGCTACTTCCAGCACAGCTGTACCTGGTCCGCAACGTGGTGTAACCGTGATACCATTTATTGCAGGATTGAATACCGGCACCATAAATACAGTTCCTGTTGTATACAAATTTGAGAACTGACAAGTATCGATTACTCGATAATAAGTAGTATCTGTCAATGCAGGAGTTATGTAGTTAAGCGAATGCGCACCCGCAATACTCATCCACGGACCCAAAGGTGATGCAGACTGCTGCCATTGATAAGTCATACCAGCAGCGTTATTCGGATCGGAAGCGCTCAGCCAGATTGTATCGCCTACACAACGCGGCGTTGCGAAAGCCGGCGTGCTCACTACGGTTGCCACCGGCTGACCGTTACAATTTTCCATTCTTGCTGTTTGTAATCCAAAGCCAGTAACGGTTGGCGCATTTACAATCTTACGATTCACATCTACTGAACCCGGTGTTGTAAATGTATTCCATGCTTGCCCACCTACTTTTTCGGTTAAATGCAACGCATTTTCAAGGGTTACACTACCCACCCAGGATGGCTTGTAATAGATTTCTGATTTATATCCGGTAGCAGTTCCAGTCGCCTGCAGACTATCATAGAAATACATGAAAGAGCCTGCCGGGAATGATGGCGGCAACGTTCCTGCATATTGGCGCAGTTTTAATACTGATGGCACAGTGCCTGATGCCCATGTCAGAACTGCAACGGTATCTTGTCCGAATGTATAAACCTGTGCCGTACCCGCTGCCGGAGCTGCCGGCGTGGCAATTGCTGCAGGCGGGGCCACAGTTGGCGTAAACTCATATGGACCGATATCCGGCACACCTGCTGTTGTTAAAACAGGACGGGCATTACCATTCATGTCAACATTATTACCTGCAACCTGCACGCCATGTCCGTTCAAAGACCAGCTTGCCGTATCGGCCGGATTCGGTGCGAGGTTCGTAGTACTTGTGAAACCTGGTCGATAGCTGATTGAATACCGATCGAATCCTGTAGCGGCACGCCATGCATTCAATGTCGTATAAGACGCCGCCGGACTGGCCATGTAAAACAAGTTAGTTCCTCCTCCATAAACGTTGTTGTAGTTTACATCAACGCCAGGAATGACCATGTATACCGCCAGCGGATAACCAGTTGTGCCTGCACTGTAAAAAATATTATTGTACACATTTACATTGGTGTAAGTAGCACTGGAATTATAGATATAGCCGGCATAGTTGGTAGACCCTGTTGAATTGGAGTAAAAAGTATTGTTCAGAATATCGATATTCCCGGAGTAATAATTGCGCAATCCATATACCGTTGACGAACCGCCCACTGATACAATATTATTCTTTATCGTCGTCATCGTATTGGTCGTATAGTTAGAATAATACGGCTGTAATCCATAACAGGTGGAGGTAATACCAGTCAACGTTATTTTATTGTTCGCAATCAATGCAGGTGCAGTGTTTCCGTCGCAGTAATAATAGTAGATACCATAAGCGGTTGCTGCAGAAGATACCGTAACCGTATTACCGGTTATCTCCAGCGCATCGTCGCAATAGCCGGTATATATAGAATAGAACGTACCGCCGGAAGTAGTACGCGTTACCGTGTTATTCCGCACTTTCAGATTGTCTGTATAATATGGATAGATGCCGTAGTAATAAACATTCGTCACTGTGTTGCTGTCAATTACACAACTATCAGTAAGTGCAGTTGTACCAGTGCCGCGGTAGTAGATACCATAATATCCGTTCGTAATTGTGTTGCCGATGATACGGTTTTTATCTCCTGTAACGGAAGCATAAATGGCCCCAGTAGTTGTTGCTGTCGCTGTTGAAGGAATTGTAAAGACACATTTGCGTATTGTATTTTCAGCGGAAGTACCGTCCATCGTTACACAATAACCATAAGTAGCACTTGCCGCAGCAAAGGTGATATTTTTCAGCGTTACGTACGACGAAGAGGAAAGTTTGAAAATGTAGTTGGCAGCCGTCGTGTTGGTATAGCCAATGGTTACATTCGCAGCATTACCGGTAGCCGAGGTAAAAGTGATCGTGTTGACGGAACTTGCGCCGGAAATAGTATTTAACGCTACCTGTTCTGTATAAGTTCCGCTGTTTATATTCATCGTTACCGGACCACAAACGCCATAGTTATTCAATGCATTGACAGCCGCTGCTATTGTCGGATAATCAGCAGTAGCACCGCCTACCGTATAAACGCCATTTAGCGCCGCACCCATTGTACGACTCACAGTATCATCTGCGTTGTATCCGTCCGCCACATTGTTTGGCATAGTGGTCCATGCTTTGATCGTGTGTGTTGTATTACCGGTAAATGCCACGTTACCGAGCGTAACGATCGCAGTGTTTCCTCCGGCGCCGCCGAATGTATCAAGCAGACTCGTATAGTTGACCTGCGTCTGCGCCACACCATCAACAGTCCACGATATTTTAACCGGTTGAATCTGATTTAATCCATAGTTGGCAATCTTCACTTTTACGGGATAAGTACCCGCACAGAAATTATTAGGATCTGTTATTGCTACAGCAGCCGCGTTATTATTTACCGGCGGAATCCAATCAAAACCAAAATCCACCAGGCCCGTACCAGCACCTGTCGGAGCCGCACCTATACTGGTTCCCCACTCCCTGCGACTGCCACCACTGCTATTCTGTGGAACCGAAAAACTGGTGGTATACGCGCTGTTAGCAGCATCAAATACAAGATTGGAAACACCATCATAAAAAAATGGGGTCTGTAGTGTAACTCCGATCCAACCATTTAATGCTACCGCTGATATGGTGTAACTAGACGCAGAAAAAACCGTAGTCATCGGTGTAAACCATGCAGCTGAAGAAGTAGTCGTAGCAGTAGTTGTCCCCAGCCGAATCACAAAATTAGAAAGCGTGGTACTAGTAATAGCTGTTGCCGTTTTGATGTACACTTTGGTAATAAAACCTTGCTGCGGCGCAGTTGAAAAATCCGTCGGATAGTACAACCACTGTACACGGTTCGTTGTGCTGCCAAAAGGGAAAACATTGGCGGAAGTGCCGCCTGTCACGGTATATTGCTGTGCATTGGCCGCCACCAGAGTCAGCAGCAATGACAACATAGAAAGAAATATCTTTTTTATCATGGTAGTTTTTTTGAAAATTGTTTCTGAAAACAACAGTGGCGAATTATCGCACAAGCGTCACATCACCTTTATATACTTGTGACATACCATCTGGTGACGCTATCCTGATGATGTAATTGTATACACCGACTTCCTGGTCTTTACCATTCAGTTTACCATCCCAGCCTTTGTTCGTACCATCATCTTTGTATACTTCCATGCCCCAGCGATTAAATATGCGAAACTCCTGCACCTTGCGGAATGTGAGATTTACGATATGGAACACATCATTTCGGCCATCATTATTTGGTGTAAATGCATTCGGTATCATCAGCGGATCTGAATAATCGACACTTACTCTTACCGTATCATAACTCAGACAATTCGTGTTGCTATCCGTCATCCCGATCACATTGTAAAACATCGGCTCTACAGCGAGCACCACAGGGTTTGACAACAACGGATCGCTCAGATATTGCTGCGGCTGCCAGTAATATTTATCAGCGCCGGTGGCACGCAGCTGCACATACGTTCCATACTTCACAATGGTGTCTGAGGTCAGTATTTTCAATGGAGGATATGGTGTCGTTTTCACGTAAACACTAAATGTATCAAGACATCCATGATCTGTTGTTACCAGATAATACTGCGTGTGTCTCGACGGTTTCGCAATGGCGGTATCACAAGTGGCGCAGCTGAGTGAAATAGGTGTCGCGAAAGCATCCTGATACCACTGATATTGCGGCGCATTCCTTGCAATCAATTCCAGGGTTGTCCCCAGACAGATATTTGTGTCTGTCGTCAGCAATTCCGGAGCCGGCACATAAACATTGAGTGTATCAGATACCACACAGCCAAAGCGGTTGACAGTATGCACGTAGACATTATTCGAAGCAGAAATATAAGCCTCTGGCGATTTCACATTCCCACTTGGTTCATAAACCGCATGATCCCATTTATAGCTCCAGTCTTCAGATTCCGGCGCCTGGTAATATTCAAACTGCATTACCGGCAATTGATTCTGCGCTACCGGTGTTGTACCGACGCCACCATTGCAGATACTTCCTGTATTGCTGAAACTATATAATGTGGCCGCATAAGAGGTATTGGCGTAGTAGCAGTCGGCCATATTCACGTTGGCGGGATTACTGTAACAAATGTCTATGATAAGATTCTGCGTAGTGTCCCAGTTATAAAGTATCGGAAAATCGAAAGACACAAAACCGCCGGGAGCAGGAATGTTGACTGTTGCGGCGCTGTTATAAACAGGTATCATACCATTTTCAAAACCGTTGTTCTGACTCAGCTCACTTTGCGTAGTACACTTCAGCGC
This sequence comes from Taibaiella soli, assembly GCF_003236175.1. Classification (GTDB taxonomy): domain Bacteria; phylum Bacteroidota; class Bacteroidia; order Chitinophagales; family Chitinophagaceae; genus QKTW01. The sequence goes on from NZ_QKTW01000025.1 coordinate 34,984, forward strand.
AATTTTTACATTGCTCACAGAAGAACCGATTCCCGAAAGATATTTAAAAGCAATTCCTTTGATCGTACCCGAAAACATACCGGCCTTCTTCATGTCTGATGCCTTCACCAGATACTGATGCCTGGCCGAAATCCTGTTCCCGATAATTGGTGACGCCAGCGAACCGTTATTATTTTGCTCAGGAACAAGATAGGGCTTAACCTCCACGTCCACTACCGGAGTTGTAGGAACGGACGGAGCGATGGTACAGGCCAGGTTTTTAAAAGGTTTCTGTCCCGTCACGTCAGCTTGCAATTGCAACATGCCGGGCCGGCACAACACAATAGAATCGCCTTGCGTAATGGTAATGGCCGTGCTGCGATCTACAGCTACAGAAACGGTATCAGTATTCGCACACCCAAGTACCGTGGTGGAACTTGCGTAGTAAACAGTGTTTACATCAGGCGTTGCAATCGGAGATGCGCAGGTAATACAGCTAAGTGTGGTGATAGCAGCATTGTTGCCCAGCACATGCCAGGTAATGTTGGCTGCCCCACTCGATGCCAATTGCACACTGGCACCGGGACATACTGACGCGCTCGCCTTTGTAACAGTAGCAGGCCGTACATTAATTGGTATGGTAAATGTCTGCGACATCAGAATACCCGGAGGCAGACAGGTGGAATCTTTAATCGTAATGGTGAGCGATTTTAAACCCGTATCATTGGTGTTAGGTGTCCATGAAAAACAACCTGTAATACTGCCGGTAGCCTGCCCCGTATAGGTTACGGTAGCGCCGGGAGTTGCAATCGCATGATTATCGCTTGCAACCAGCACGGGGTTAGCAGAAGTGGACGTAGCATTAAAACAGAACGAAATGGAACCATTGGCACAAGTCTGCAATACACCGGCATTATCCAGCGTAGCGCCCTGAATGGAACTGGTAATTGTAGCGAGTGTAGGTTGCACACTATTACATGAGATAACCTGTATCTGCATATCACGCACAATTGTTGCCAGCAGCAGACCATGCCTGTATTTTTTTACCTTAACAGCAAGCGCCCATGCACCTTGAATGGAAGGTGTAAAATTCATCTGACCACTTACCGGACTCATCACAAAAGTATTGCTGCTTGCAAATGGATTATTGGTAAGGTTGTATGGCGCATTCAATATAGAAGTGACATTACTGGCGTTGGCAGCGCATCCAGGTGCAGCACGTGGTGAAACCAGTTCGAAAGCCAGAGAATCGGAATTAGGATCTACCGCACCATTATTATAAGCATATGGTTGATTAATGCAAACATACGGCACCGGCAATACGGAGAATACCGGAGATGAATAGCCCTGATACGCAGTATTATCAAGCGTTGCGTCTACATAAAAATTTGGCTGACCTGTATAATTCAAAGCACCGTTGCGTGCACTGAGGTAGGTATAAAATGTCCAGTTGCTGCGCGCGGGCAATGTAAAGTTTGCGGTGTAAATATGTTCTCTGTAACCTGGCAACGCACTGGTGGTCTGCGTGCAGGTAGTAGGAAATCCCGGGCAACCCGGCGAGACCTCTGTGGGCGTGTTTGTGAGTGTAAGCTGAAAGCTGCCACTTCTTGTTCCGTCTGCGTTATAATAACAGATGGTCGTTGGCCCGCTGGTAAGTGTACTACTGCAATCGCGGTAAAAATGCAGTGTAAATTTGTAGGTTGAATCACTGACCCATTCGTAGGTAATTTCTCCACCGGCACAGTGACTGGCGCGGGCTGGCGAGATACCGAAGAACAGAACGGCAATCAGGGTGGCAAGTAAATAACGGCACATAGATCTTAATTATTGGTTTTTATTACAAACAATAGGTTTCCTTCATGGGCATTTGCTAAAAGCAGATACACATGCAGCTATCTTTCCAGAAATTGCTTTTGTATGTAACGGGTGATTATTCGATAGTGGGAAACACTTATCAGGGCCGTCGGTGTGGGTTTACTGTGGATACTGAAAATCTTCCGGGGTAGTGATAATTTCTACCACAACCGTAGATTACCGGTATGCTCAAATATAAAAAAGCGGGGGCAGCTTTTGATAGTCATTTAGAATCCGGCGCTATGTTCGGAAAAAAATGCAAAAAACGAATAGAATATGGATGCAGCACAAATCACCGGCTGAACTCGAGAAATGCGCGCAGCAATTCTTCTTTCTTTCGCCTCGAAACCTGTATCTGCGAATTATCAGACATCTCCAGCCATCCACCATCGTTGCGATAATAATTCACCACATGATTCAGATTAATCAGATGCGATTGATGCACACGGATAAAACAATCATTTTTAAGTTGCTCTTCTAATCTGCCGATTGTTATCGCACAAAGAATCTTGGTACCATTAGCCAGAAACAACTCACTGTAATTGTTGGTTGATTTTATATGTACGACCTCATCAATGTCTACGAATTTGATACCTCCTTCAAATGGTATCCGCATTTTTCTGCTTTTGGCTATCGCGGCTTGCGTAAAAGCTTGTGGCATCACTACACTACCAGCGTCTTTTCTCTTTTCATGAACCTTGCGTATCGCCACTTCAAGCTCTTCATGATCAATTGGCTTCAGCAGATAATCCATAGCCTGCTCCTTTAATGCCCGCAATGCATAATCGTCATAAGCCGTCACGAATATGATATCAAATTTCCGTTCAGGAAATTCATGCAGCAGCTCAAAACCAAGGCATCCCTGAAGCTCTACATCCATAAAGACGATATCAGGTTCTGTTTCGCGGATCAGCGCCGCTGCCGTTTCCGGTTCACCTGTGTTGCCTGCCACCTGCACACTACTGCAGTATTCCGCAAGCATCAGTTCTAGATTAAGCCTGCTTTTAGGCTCGTCGTCAACAATAATTGCCTTCATCATGTTTGTGTTTTTTTCGCTGAAACGCCAGCGGTACGGTAATAGTCACCAGCGTTCCAGTTGCGTTGCCCGAAGCATCGGTTTTATCCGTGATTTCCAGCGCAACACTGTTATGGTTTATTTTGTTCAGTACTTCCATTCTTTCAGCCGAAAGTCGCATTCCCCAGGATTTCCGGTATTCTCGCCCGGCATCTTTAGACTGGCCGGCAGCCGCTCGTCCCACACCATTGTCTTCAATGGTACACACCAGACGGTCTCCTTGCGCTTCAAAATGTATTTGCAATAAGCCAGCTTCTTTTTTGCCGAGCAAACCATGATTGATTGCATTTTCTACAAATGGCTGCGTCAGCATCGATGGAAAATAAGCTTGCTGTACCTCCGCAAATTTGTTGCTGGAAATAGTGTAGTTAAACCGATTTTCAAAACGCAGTTTCTCCAGCGCACAATACAAAGACAGCATCTCCATTTCGTGCTGCACCGTTGTAAATGGCTGCCGCGATGCATCCAGAAACATTCGCATAAGCCGCGAAACTTTCACCAGGTACTCATTTGCCCTTTTACGATCCATCACATTGATGTACATCTGAATCGAATTAAGCACATTGAATATGAAATGTGGATTCAATTGCGACTGCAATAATCGCAGCTCCATATCAGCGATTTGTCGCACCGTTTCTTCCCGCTTTTGTGTTTCCTTTTTTATGATCTGCACTCTCCGCATGGCAATAATAATTACAACACCGGCAAAGAATAATGCAGCCAGACCATAGAACCACCAGGTTTTCCAGAATGGAGGTCTGATAAAAAAACGGATCGTGTGCGGCAAGCCGCCATCTGTCTTTACTTCAAACTTATAACTGCCTGGAGCCAGCCCTGCAAAGTCTATCGTATTTTCTGTCGTTGTTCGCCAAAGCGTATCCGTCTGATCACTTAGCATCCGGTACCAATACCGCACATGCCCATTGCTGCTATAACAGATTCCCGAAAAACTTACAGAGATATCATCATCAAGATAACTCAGTGTATAACTGTCAGACACCGGATATTCATTATAGCGCACTTTTACTTTTGTAAAAAAAAGCGGTATCACCTGCTGCCGCGGCAAATCCGCAAAAACGCAGAGCCCTTCTGAGGTGGCTGCATATACGGTATCATTCTTTACGCACACATCATTCACCGTGTTTACAGCAAGACCAGAACCGGCAGTGTATGTGTAAATATTTTCAATCGCTATACTGTCGCCATATTGCTTGTAACGTATTTTACAAAGCCCTTTATAAGTGGCAATCCACGCATTTTCATGCAACTCGTCAATGTATATTTTACGAACGATATCACACGCCAGTCCATTATTTTCACTGATGCTCAAAATCCGGCCATTGGGTTGTATCACTGCGAGGCCATATGAATTACTGGCTACCCACAATGCGCCACCCGCTGTACCTGCAATACAAGAAATCACATTATGCAGTATTTTATCGTCCGTGTGATAAGTAGAACTTGTATCCTGCGCATCGTCAAGCATGTGCAATCCATCCAATGCGCCAAACCAGATACGCCCTTTCCGATCAATAAAAGTTGCCGTGATCCTTCGATTAAATTCAGTGATTACTTTCTGCCGGACATTATCCCATATTGTGAGTAATCCATGACCACCCAATGCGTAAATAGTACCGTCTGCTGATTCTGCAAATGATTTGGTAAGCGCGCCGATTTCTCCAGGCGGCAGACCAGGCCAGCGATGCAGATTGTAATAGTTCCGAGAGTCGGAGGTCAGCATACCTGCATCCGTAATTACCATCAGGCGATCATCATGGGAGCGATCAATACTTCTTACGCTGCAGTAAATATGTTTTTCAATATCGAGATTAATGTTACGCGCTACTTTACCATGCTCAATTACATCGATATAGCCTTTATCGTTACCCGCAAAAATGCGCCCATCACGATCTGCGTACACCGACAGAATATTATCTGAAGACAGCCCTGCAGCCGTATTGTATATGATACCTGAGCTTTTCAATTCACAGTACACCCCATCATGCCCCGATGCATACCATTTATTTCCCTGATGATCGCAACAAACATCATAGATACTGACGCCTGTAAGTAAACTATCCCGCAGCACGCTATCCTGCGAAAAAATATAGATCCCGTTTTCCGTAGCATAATACAATTCATCCGCTACAACGCGGATATGATAAACATTAAACGTCTGATGTATCGGCTGGATTTTGGGAACATGTTTATGCCTGCCCCAGAAGCTCAGTGGCGTGTGCGTTTTTATGGCGGTATCATTCTTATCTGAAATTATTCTCTGCCGGCGGGAATCGTAATACGAGACTACTTTATTAAAAGCACCCAGCCATATTCTGTTCTGGCTGTCTACACGCATGTACAATATTTCATTATCCGGCAAACCATCTCGTACAGTAAAATTGGTAAAACTCTGACCGTCAAACCGCGATAAACCAGCATCTGTAGCAAACCACATAAAACCATTCAAATCTTCGACCGCCTGATAGACAGTCGTTGACGGCAAACCGTTGGACGGAAGGAACTGCATTATTTTATGGTAACGACCAAAACACGGAACCGCAATCAGCGACAACAACACAAAAAATATCCTCTTCAAGGGCATGCGGAAAATTTGATAGCATTGATACAGACAGGTAAACGAAATTCAGTCGTGAAGAATATGTAAAATGTTTGAATCAAATACCAGTACTATTTAAGTTTCCTGCCTTGAAAAAATGCAAGACTTGAGAAAAAAATTAACGATAAAACAATCCCCCAACATTGTTACTACTCATCAAGAGTAGGGTTTGGATAAGCGCTAAGTTATAACAAACCCTTGACAGATGCGAGTTCCAAAGACCGCCTTCGATGGTGACCGTTAATTTTTACAGTTTTAGTTTTCATTGCTCTTGGTGGTGATTGGATTAAATATAAAGAAGCGTGCTACCCAACCAAATAATATTTAGAATTCGGCCGCAAATGAAAACTATCGAATCAATTTAGCCTAGAATTCGGAAAGTATCATTACCGAGGTGTATGCAAAAAATAACTTGTAAACTGTCACCTGCGCGCTGTGGTATCGCATATTCAGCGAAAAAGCAATTTACTCTTCTCCCAAAAGGGAAATATCTGTTTTTCCTTTACATGCTCCGAAGAAGCATACCGGCAAGAAAACGGAATAAATATTACCCATCACATTTATACAAACTCGATTCTAGGTCAAAAAACATCGATACTGCGCCGCGCAATTCTCCTCGCATTTTTACAACTAAACGACGACAAACCAACCAGTCTGTAAAATCCAACCAACAAAAAGCTACCTATCCTTACAATATGCCCAATGTATTATTGATAGAAGACGATGAGCGTATAACATCATTAATTGTCCGAAGCCTGCAAGAGCAGGAGTTTACGGTAATGCAGGCTTTTGACGGTGTCATGGGTAAAAAATTAGCAATTGCCAACAATTACGACATCATCATATCAGATATTATTTTGCCGCAACTGAATGGCCTTGACCTCTGCAAAGAATCCCCGATGTCTGCTATTCCTAAGCTCTGCGTATGCAGGGCTTTTTTATTAATAGTACCATTTGTTTGCAGCGTATAAAATTTTGTACCGGATTTATGATCGTTTCTAAGCTTAAAATAGCAGTGTCCCATTCCGAGTAACCCGGAGAAAGAAATATTTTCAACTTTTTTTCATTTTTTTTTATTAGAACATTACGCATAGTAATATAATTTTTTTTGAGGCCATTATGGCCTTATTTGAAGTATGCCTTTGGTTTGTTTTCCTGTTTGAATACAGCGTGGCAAATGGTTTTAGCTCTTTTATGTGTGCGCTTTGGATGTGGTTTCTATTTAATTTCCGGGCTCAATCCCCCCGTTGAGAGTCTGATTTTTAGATAGAAAAACTCTTTAAAAATGGCAACACTTGCAAACGAGGGAAAACCCAATACAGATACCGGCGCTTTGGAGAAAGCGGCATTGAAACAGGCCGAAGAGCTGGTGATAAACAAATTAGAGCAAAAAGTCGGCGCGGAGTTTCAGAAAATCGCCGGAACGGCACAACAAGCAGCGGCCGTTCCTCAATTCGCCGAGCAATTCGTGGATCCTGATCAGCTCATTACCAGAGACAATCAACCGGTAATACCGGGTTTTGAAGTTAACAAGCCTTCGTTGGATGCAGCGATAGAAGAGCCTGTCTATGCTACTCCAAAGAAAAAAATTGATTGGGAAAACAATGATAACGTTGCAGCCTATACTTGTGCTGATATTTTTGTTGGAAGCTATACCATCAAATCTTTCGAGTCTTTTCAGCTGTCGCAGAGCGTAACCGCGCACCATACTTTTGAGCTCGTTATTGGTCACGACGCACTGCTTTCACAAGATGGCAGCCGGGTTGTCGACGATCAATGGTTAAGTAATGCCTGCAAGCTGATGGGCGAAAAAATCAGCATTGGTTTTTACTATCACATCTGGCCCGATCAAAAGCGATGGTTTGAAGGTATTGTAACGAATGTTAGTTATCGCCGCTGTACCTATGGCTTTGGTGAAATCGTCATCTCGGGCGGCAGTCCTACATTGCTATTGGACGCAGCACCACATACGCAAAGTTTTACGGGCAATACAGTACAAAGCATCGCTACCGAAATTTTAAATCAGGCGGGACTAGACACAAAAGGAGTAAAGTCGCGCTTCGGAAGGCCGTTGCCCTATTCTTGCCAGTACAACGAAACCCACTACAACTATCTCGCAAGGCTGGCCGCGGGCTATGGTGACTGGTTTTGGTACGATGGTGTGGATTTGTACTTTGGTAAGCCGGAATTTTTCAAGCCGGATGTAAAACTGGTGCTGGGCCGCGATGTGTATGAAATGGAAGCCGGCATGAATGCGCGTCACACCCAAACGGAGCATTATGGGTATAATAGTTCAGATCATGAAGCACTGCGACACGATACATTTGAAATAACAGGCGTAGACTATTTCGGCGAAAAAGCACTTACTACCAGCGAGCAGATGTTCAAAACGCCGACACGACAAGTGGCACCGGTCCGCGCTATCGATGCCAAAGAAGTCACAGCTTCGCAAAAAAGTATGGCTACCGCAAAGGCCACAGAACTGTTTAATATCAAAGGTCGCAGTACCAATCCATATTTATTTCCCGGCTGTGTAGTGATTTTAGAAATCCGCGATGTCAGCACCAACAAGAAGACGCATTACGCCACGTTGATCATCACCGAGCTAAGACAGATCTTGAGTTACGACGGCAGCTATGATTGTGAGTTCGTCGGTATCCCACAGAAAACGGAGAATCTGCCGTTCCATCAATTCACGATGCCGATAGCAGAGCCACAACTGGCCACTGTCACCGATAACAAAGACAGTCAGGGCCGTGTAAAAGTGCAGTTCCCATGGCAGGAAGATCCTACGGATTTTATCAGAGTACTCAGCCCCGACGCGGGTAGCAGTGATAAAGTTGGCACTAACAGAGGATTTGTATCCATTCCCGAAATCGGCGATCAGGTTTTAGTTGGCTTCATGCACAATAACCCCGACAGGCCATTTGTAATGGGCGGCATGTTTCATGGAAAAATAGGCGGCGGCGGTGGTGAAGGTAATAATGTGAAGAGCTTGACGAGTAAAAGTGGCCATACGGTTAGGTTGGATGACGGTGGCGGGATATTAGTGAAGGATAAAAATGGGAATGAAGTACATGTAGATGGGGCGGGAAATATTACTGCTACATCGTCTGCAACTAATGAGAGTATTGTTGGTGCTACCAAAGGCAATCCTAACGGCGTTGCCAAAATAAAAATGGACAGTGGAGGAAATATTACAGTGGAAGGAAATACAGGCATAACATTTAAAACCGGCGAAAGCTCTATTACAATGCTTAGCACAGGAGTCATCATGGTTAAAGGAAAAATAATTGGTGTAGCGGGGGAAAATATAGGAGTAAGCGGTACTAAATCAATTGTAATTACTTCACCGGATAACAACCTGACAGGTAAAAGCACAAAGCTCAATGGTGGCGACGTTTTTATAAACTAACACACAATGGCACTTCAAATAAAAATACACCAACCGTTCACGGAACAATACACACTACTGATAGATGCAGATACCAAAGCGGTGAATGCACAATTGACCTCTCGTTCGTTAATACGCTGGGATGTAAATTTCATAAACGTAGCAGCAGATCAGATAGAAATGCGCCTGCTTTTAACAGACCATATACTGCTACAGGCAAACAATCCTTTAATAAAGGAAGTGGCTGCACTTACTAAAGCCATGGGGCGTATGTACAGCGAATTACATTTATTTATAGACCACAATGGCATTATAAAAGAGGTGCTGAACATGGATATTATACTAAGCAAATGGGAACAGGCTAAAAAGGAAATGTCGAAAGTAGCTGATGCTAATCCTGACATAAAAAAGGTGATATTGCTTAATGATAGTATTTTCTACAATGCAGACAATTTGAAAGCAGGTATTCAGAAGAGCGAATTCTTTTTGGTTTACTTCAACAAGTTGTACAATCAAGTGTTTCCCTGCGTTAGCCCGAAATATATAAAACCCAATCCCTTTACCACAGCCAATTTACAATGGGAGACTTTTGTGCGTCAGGAACAGGTACAGAATGGTGTTCTGGTGCTGGAAGTACAAAGTACACCCGATATACCTACAGATTTTAATAAACTTGCTTATAGCCAGTTTGCGGACAAAATCGACATTCAAAAATTGAAGCCTGTTATTATAGAACGAGGTAGGTACATTATTGACCATAAGACGGGACGGCTTATCGAAGCTATATTAGGTACGCAGGAAACAGCGGATAAGGAGCAGCTTTACACGCGCCTTACCTATACGCTTATGTCGGAAGCGATATATAGGCAAGAGCTTTCCCAAAACGAAATATCCGACGCTTGGGTCATAAATCAAGAACCAATTGCTCCTGCCTTTTCAAAGTCTATGACCCATGCAGAATATTCTATCTGGCTTTATGAGCGAGATGTAGCAAGAAGGAAATTAAAAGAAGCAGAAAAAAAGAACAAGCCTAAAAAATGGTGGCAATAATACGCTTAAAAAAAACACGGCATACACTTACTGTCAAACGGACTGTAATAGCTGATACAAACAAAACATTAAGCATACGTTATACCCGGTCTTGCGAAAATAGAGCTTATGTCAATAACTACTACTTTATAATACAGTTCATATTGTATGGAAGCACACTGCGTACCAGATGTATGAAAAGAACACAAATCCTGAAGAAAATGCAATAGTATGGGTGCTAAATATGTAACCGAAAAAGACTTCTGGATGTGCAGCTGTGGTGCCGTGCCTGCACAATTACAAGGTACCCGAAAGAGCAATAAGAAAGAAAGTGGCGCCGTGTTTATCACCATTCAAGATACCGCTACTTCAAGCTGGATAGACTTCGGCTGTACCAAAAATATGCTGACGGATGCACTGATAGGTGCGATAGTAGCAGTTGTTGTAGTTGTTGCCATCGTGGGCACCGGAGGAGTTGCTGCCATTGGTATTATGGGCATGATGGCAATAGGAGCAGCAGCCGGCCTAACTGCAGGTGTGATATCTGCCGTAGAGGGAGCACTCACCTGCGGACAGAAAAATGCTACGCAGCGAACCTGGAGCAAAAGCAAAGAAAGTGTAATTGCCACGGGGGCTACTTCCATTACAAGTGATTGCACAATGACCTGCAAAATTGGTGGAACTATAGCTTTTGCGCCGAATGTGAAAAACTGGATGGATGCAGTATCGCTTGGATGCATGAACTACCTTACCCAACTGGCAGGCTGTGCTATGGCAGGCGCCGCGGTAGGTGCCGGCGGATTCCTGGGAAGTGGTTTGGCCGCAGGAACACTATCAGTTACAGCACCCACATTGGGGAGCGTCCTTACTAATGTTGCTGGCAGTTTTACAGGGATATGGGGAACAAGCAGGGTATTTTTCGGGCTTGATGCATTAGCCAATGCAGATGCTATGGGAAAAGTAAAGAACGACGAAGATAGTGATGCTGTTTTTTTTGATGGCGCTGTACCGGAAGTAGGTATGTTAAAACGCATATTTACGGGAAAGGCTCATCCTTCTGACTACATGGTTTTGTTATATTTGCTGAACGTAAAAGTAAAAGAACCAACAACCGTTAGCGAACCTGTGCCGGAAGAAGAAAATAATGGCAACAGTAACAATGAAGAAGATGGTAATATCGATAGTGAGGAAGAACAGGCACCGGAATCTGTAGCTGAGCCGGAGCCAAATGAAACACCAAGCGGTGAAGGAGAGTTTGAAGCGTACGAGGGTGCACAACGCTTAAAACTCATAGAAGCTGATCCTCCGTTCAGACCAGGAGAAAGCCATGATGTAGCAGAATTTGAAAGACAAATTCAAGGCCAACAGGATGGTATGAATGATTTGACAGTTGATGAGTTTTTGAGAAATAGAGATGAGTATTTGGCAAATGGCAGAAGTACTGAAAGCGCAAATGCACAGGATGCATTCCGGAAACAACAAATAAGAGCTATGGCGGAAGAATATCGGAATAATGATCCTAGCCTAAGTAGAAAAGATGCACTCAGTAGAGCAAAGGATTATTATAGTGATCAAGCCGCTTTGCATGATCCAGATCAGATTGCGGGTGGTCATGGTGATAGAGTTACAGGAATGGGAGATTCAAGAGTAAATTCATCAATTGGTTCCCAATGGAAAACCAGAATAGAGAGTATTGATGCCCAAGTTAGAGAACAAGCTCAAAACATGACACCTGAGCAAATGAGAAGCACAAAACTAAACATACATTTATATCCATAAAGTTGATTTATGAATAGCAGTTTAAAAATAGATGATTTTAATAGAACAGAAGACGTAACAAGTGAAGTCTTAATCAAATATTCTAGTCGTCTGCCTACCCAAATTGTAGATATATGGAAACACTATGGTTTTGGAACATTTTTAGATGGTTATCTTAAGGTTGTTAATCCAGATGTTTACCAAGATTTTTTAAAGAATAGTTTTGAACTTTGGGATTCAACTTGCATTACGCTATTCGCCACATCAATGGCAGATTTAATTGTTTTGAAAAATGGTTATTTGTATTTTTTAAATTTCCGGTATAAAAAATTTGATGTTATAGCAAAGGATATTAAATTTTTTTTTATAGATATTCAAGACGAGGAATTTTTAGACGAAGAATTAGAATGGAATCCATATGCAAAGGCCAAGGAAAAATTAGGTGTTCCTGCTTTTAGCGAATGTTTTGGGTATGAACCAATATTAGCTGCTGGAGGAAGTGAAAAAATTGAAAAGTTAAAAAAAGTTAAATTGATTGAACATATTAATCTGATAGTACAGTTTACAGGTAAAATCTAATATGAAAAGAGACGATCACTTATTAGTCGGGTTGCAGCTTTGATGATATAGGTAAGAAGGTTTGCCCCCATGCTGGCGCGAGAATGAGGCGATGGAAAGTGCGTTGGCTTCTCGTGCCTTGCAAACTCGGGTTGTGTGAAACAAGATGTTCCCCAACTAGTCCAAGTATGTATAACTAGAATTTCTGGCGCAAGGATAAGTAGTTGAGCTGGTGTGTCGGCTCCTTGTGCCTTGCGTGTCGGCAGGTTAAAAGCTAAAAAGATGTGTCGAATCAATTCTGTTTCGACACGTCTTACATGTACAATTGCAATTAACCTTTTTGTTCTTTTACAACAACATTGCCGTACTCTTACTGCATTAGTGAGCTCTCATGCTGTTTTTGTACCCGGCGTCGCAATTGCTTGCATCTTCTCTTTCAACAGCTTCATATCATCCCCCACTTTTCTGTCTACTATCTTAGCATAGTGCTGCGTGGTACGGAGGTTTTTATGTCCAAGCATTTTACTCACGCTTTCGATAGGCACACCGTTGGTAAGTGTAACCGTTGTAGCAAATGTGTGACGTGCGATGTGAAAAGTCAATTCCTTTTTGATGCCACATATGTCGGCTATCTCCTTTAAATAGCTGTTCATTTTTTGATTGCTCAATACAGGCAGCAGCTTTCCTTCATTCAAACATTGCGGATGTTGTTTGTATTTCTCAAGTATCATTTCTGCCATCGGCAACAAAGGAATGTTAGAACGCGTATCCGTTTTTTGTCGGCTAGTCAATATCCATCGCTCGCCATCTATACCAATACCGATATTGCCACGTGTAAGTTTCTTAACATCGATATAGGCTAAACCCGTGAAGCAACTAAACAGGAATATGTCTTTTACTTGATTGAGCCGTTCGGTAGGGAATTCTTTGTCGGCAATGGCTTGTATTTCCTCCTGTACCAAGAAAGCGCGCTCTACCTCCTTTACTTTGGCTCTATAGCCCGCAAACGGGTTTCTATCCATCCAGCCGTTTGCAAGGCAAATGCGAATGATCTTGCCGAAGTTTTTAATGTACTTGACTGCAGTATTGTTGTTGCACTTGCGAACACTACGGAGGTAAAACTCGTACTCGGTCACAAAAGCATGATCTATTTTATCGATGTCAATATCGGAAACGCTGTATTTCCATTTCAGGAAATCGATGGTATGCTTGAGGGATGTTTTGTAACGTTCTAATGTGCCTGGAGAAAACTCGTCGCCAAGCAGGGCTTCTATTTTGTTGTTGTGGTCTTGAAAAATGGGCACGAGCATCCGTGCTTTTTCTTCGGTGCCGAACAGTTTGCCGCGTAATGTTTCTATGGTGACAGAGACTTTGTCTTTTAATAGCTCATGCTGTGCCGCAAGTATTTGCTGCTCAAATGTCTTTAAATATGCGTTGATGGCTTTTACCGCTTCCGTATTGCCCGTTGCTTTCTGCGCTTGCGGACTCCAATTGGTGGGTATAACGTACCGCTTAGTGGATAGTTCTGTAATCTTCCCATCTATGGTAATACGCAGATAGATGGGCGCGGTGCCGTCAGCAATTGCTTTTGCCTTCTTTACATAAAAGAGTAAACTAAAGGTCTTGTTCATGTGTGGTGACTTTAACAAGGATGACAAATCTATTTACTTGCACGACTGCAAACAAGATGTTCAAAAGCTGAACCGCTTGCCTGTAGGCACTTTCGGCGATTTCCAGTGACCTGTTTTGGTGTTTTTAAAACTGGTCACTGAATGGGTCACTGAAAGAATAAGACTTGATGAACTTGTTTGTAGGGTCACCAAAAACAAAAACGCTGTAAATCATACGATTTACAGCGTTATTGCTTGTTTTGCATTTCTGCTGGCGGAGAGAGAGGCTCCACTCTCATCTCCTACAAAGCGCTACCAGTAAGGGTTTCAAGATGCAATTCCAAAAGACTACACGAAAGACTCACTGGCACAAATATCTTCTAAATAACTGTTTTCAAATCTCACTCATAAAGGTAAGAATTTCATTGATATTAACTCACTGAAAATTCAAGATTGCTCCTACATCCTAACCAAACATCTTATGTCATTTGATTAAACAATGAGTTCTATTCAACGCATAACATCTTTAGAATTTCTCATAAAGTGGTAACATGTCCCGCCCTACTTTAGTATCCATCAACTTTGCATAATGTTCTGTCGTCGCAATGCTTTTATGCCCTAACATTTTGGAAACACTTTCAATAGGCACGTTATTGTTTAAAGTCACAGTAGTGGCGAATGTGTGTCTGGCAACATGAAACGTCAACCTCTTCTTTATTCCACAGATATCAGCAATTTCTTTTAAATACCCATTCATTTTCTGATTGCTTAGCACAGGTAGCAATTTAGCTTGACCGCTATATTTATCAATTATACGTAATGCCGGCTGCAGCAGTGGAACGTTTACCATCGAACGTGTTTTGGTTCGAACAAACGATAGCCATTTTTGACTGTCCACCCCTATCACAATATTTTCAATCGTCAATTTTGCAACATCCGCGTATGCTAATCCAGTAAAGCAAGAAAACAAAAAGATATCTTTAACTTGATTGAGGCGATCGATCACAAATATCTTTGCAATGATTGCCCGCAACTCCTGCTCATCCAAACATACCGGATAAACAGTTTTTATTTTTGCCTTATAAAGAACAAATGGGTCGCTATCTATCCATCCGTTGGCCAGGCAAATCCGAATTATCTTTCTAAAATTTTTAAGATACTTAACCGTCGTATTATTGGAACATTTCCGAACGGTACGTAAATACAAATCATAATCAGCAATAAATTCCGGATCAATTTGTTTTACGTCAATATCTGAAGACCCGTATTTCCACTTGACGAATTCGACCGTATGAGATAAACTGGTTTTATATCGTTCCAGCGTGCCGGCAGCATATTGAACAGGCACCAATGCTGCTATTCGTCTATTATGCTTTTGAAATATTCCTACGAGCATTTTAGGTTCATCATCGATTCCCTTTAACCTATTTTTGACTTTAAGTGCCGTAATAACCTCTCCCCTGCGCACTAAGCTTTCATACGCTTCATACACCTTGCCCTCTATAAGATTTAAATACTTGTTTATCTCCTTTGCGACTTTATTAACCGCCTCAATTCGCCCCTGTGATTTAATCCATAAATAGCGGCTGACTTTTCTATCGAGCGACATTTCTGCTCTTTTACCGGAAACTGTGATTCGCAAATAAATTGGTACAGTTTCCATATTGCGTATATCTCTTTTCAAAAAAAAGAGATGATGAAAATTGGCTAACATTTTGAAGACTTTTAGGATACATTAAACCACAATTCAATAATGCACCGGCCAAGTAGTTTAAATAAAAATGCACGAATAAAAATTCTGTATTAAGGTACAGTTATAAGTTACACTCATTTGCTTTCTATGATGTGTACACTTTTGGAAGTAATGCGTTTATTGACGGCACATTTTTTTTGCCCCTTTCATAAACTCTTCATTATGGAAAAAGCAACACACTATAAAAATGAGGCGACTGCAACGGCCAAAAAACATCGAAAGATTCAAAAGCAGGCAATTGCAGCTGATAAAGAACACCCTGTAAGAAAACATAAACACGCCATGCAAGCAGGAGCACGTAAATATCCTGAACCACCTATGCCGGGAGAACCGCTACCAAAACCCGGTGAAGAAGGAAACATGTCTATGCAACCTATGTGCGATGCTCCCTACTATAAAGGTTCGGAAAAACTAAAAGGCAAAACAGCCATTATAACCGGTGGTGATTCGGGAATCGGCCGCTCGGTGGCGATTTTATTTGCAAGGGAAGGCGCCAATATCTGTATCGTATACCTTGATGAACATGAAGACGCTGCAACGACCCAACAATTGGTAGAACAAGAAGGCCAACAATGCATCGTATTATCGGGAGATGTTGCCGACAGATCATTTTGTCTGTATGCGGTGAGTGAAACAGTGAAGCATTTCGGGCAGTTGGATATTCTCGTCAACAATGCAGCGTTTCAACAGCATGTGCCACGGTTCGAAGATATTACCGAAGAACATTTTGATTGTACGTTGAAAACAAATCTGTATGGATATTTCCATATGGCACAAGCAGCCATCGAGCATATGAAACCGGGAAGTGCCATCATTAATACAGGCTCTGTCACCGGTCTTATGGGCAATAAAAACATCATCGACTATGCACTTACCAAAGGCGGCATCCATGCATTCACGCGTTCACTGGGTACTCATTTGATAGACAAGGGGATAAGGGTAAATGCTGTGGCACCCGGTCCTGTTTGGACGCCGCTCAATCCTGCCGACAAGAAGCCTGAAGACATTGAACAGTTTGGCGCTAAAACACCGATGAAACGCGCGGCGCAGCCGGAAGAAATTGCGCCTGCTTATGTTTTTTTGGCTTCGCCTCAATGCTCGGGATTTATTACAGGGGAAGTGCTACCTATCATTGGCGGCTACAGTGGCGGATAGTAAAGAAAGCTGTGGCGGCATATTTTTTTTGCGTCTGTTATTATGGCTCGAAAGATGAAACGGGGTTATACCATTGCTTTGATCGTTGTTGTGCTGCTGATTGTCTTTCGGCTGCTGTTGCCGACCATCGTGTTGCACTATGCCAACAACAAACTAAGTCACATGCACGGTTATTACGGGCATGTGCGTGATATTGATATTTCGCTCTACCGAGGTGCCTACCAGATCAAAGATATTTATATCAATAAGATGGATAGTACCACCGGCAAACAGACCGAGTTTTTCAAGGCTGTCAAAATCGATCTGTCAATAGAATGGCATGCGCTTTTCAATCGACGCCTGGTAGGTGAACTGATTTTTTTTCAACCCACTGTTATTTTCACAAAAGACAAAGTAGAAGTAAAACACGTCGTGGCAGACAAAGATGATTTCAGAAAAATACTGCGTGACTTCATGCCGTTGAAAGTGAATCGTTTTGAGGTAAACGACGGCTCCATTCATTACAAAGACCCGAATGCGACACCCGCCGTAGATATCTTTTTACACAAAACTTTCGTGCTCGCCCATAACCTGAGTAATGCTACACGCGACCGGACAAAATTGCCGGCCGATATGGAAGCAAGCGCCGAAGTCTACAGTGGTACACTGAAGATGAACATGAAACTAAATCCGCTCGCCAATGATGCTGCCTTCGATTTGAACCTCACCATGACGGGCGCCAACCTCGTTGCATTAAACGATTTCTTTAAAGCTTACGGCAATTTCGACGTGAGTAAAGGGACCTTAGGTCTGTACACCGAATTTGCCGCCGAAAACGGCAAGTATAAAGGCTATGTCAAGCCGATTATCAAAGACTTGAAAGTTTATGGCCCGCAAGACCGCAGCAAAAGTTTTTTACAACAGGCCTGGGAAGTCATTATCGGCACTGCAGCTAAAGTTTTAACCAATCAGCGCAAAGATCAAATAGCCACCAAAGTAGAGATTGAAGGTCGGTTCCATGAGGAACACACCGATGTACTGGAAGCTATCTTTCAACTCCTGCGCAATGCTTTTATTCAGGCGCTCATGCCAAGTATTGACAATGAAATCAATTTACAATCAGTTGAAACGAAACAGCCCGAAGACAAGAGAAATTTTCTGCAAAGGCTTTTCGGTAAAAAGCACAAGGATAAGCAAAAGGATAAAGACGACTCACCGAACAAAAAACAATAAGCCGCGCCGGCATCATTTTTCTATCACATGATTATCACTAATCCCATTTACTATGGCAACTAAATATTCAAAAGGCGCTTCCGATAAAGTGGAAAAAGCCATGCACGAAAAAAAGGAAGGCACGCTTAAAAGCGGACGCTCCGGTAAAAAGGTAACAAGCCGTAAACAAGCAATTGCCATCGGACTCTCCGAAGCCCGCGAGGAAGGAAAAAAAGTCCCAAAGAAGACCGCTTCAAAAAAAACGGCCTCAAAAAAATCAGCAACGAAAAAAAGTACTTCCAAGAAGGCCGCGAGCAAGAAAAGTACTGCGTCCAAATCATCACATACCAAAAAGTCGGCCTCAAAAAAAACAGCCACAAAAAAGTCAACCGCAAAACGCTCGTAAGAGCACACTATCACTATGAATAGGATGCATGCTACCCGCGTGCATCCTTATTTCATTGATCGTTTCAATATACAAAATACACTTGCTATGCATTTACTAAATGACATCTTCGGCACAGGCAAAGAGCTTACAACTTTACAAATGTGTAGCAGAGGTATTATTGTGTTCATTGTGTCCTGGTTGTTGATACGTTTGTCGGGACGAAGATCTTTTGGACTCGGCACACCGCTCGATAATATCATAGTAATTCTCTTAGGCACTTTACTGGGTCGCGCTGTGGTCGGCGCCTCCCCATTTATCCCGATTATTGCGGTGAGTACTTTAATTGTATTACTGCATCGCCTTGCCGCAATGTTGATGGTGCGTAGTGAAAAATTCGCTCGCTTATTTGAAGGACGCAAAATCGTATTGTTTCAAAGCGGACGTTTTCAAAAAGAGAATATGGACAAAGGACTGGTATGCAAAGAAGACGTAATGCAAGGTGTACGCAAGTCCGCACTCACAAATGATTTAAATGATATAGACAAAGTGTACATGGAACGTAACGGGGAGATCAGCCCCATCAAAAAGCAAAAAGATTAAGGCCTTCTATTTTGGGTTGTTTCCAACTGTCCCTTTCGCAATAATTTTTTCTGCAGCTTTAATCCCTGCCCAACGCAGCGGCTTAAAAACTCTTCCTTCTGCTTTATTGTAATCGATAAAAAAACGTTCTATTTCCGCTACCATCGACTCGCTGAGTTCCTTGATCTTAGTAACGCTCCTGTAAATAACCGAGCAATCAGCCACCGCAACCAACCGATCATTGCGTATGGCCTTTTCTCCTTTTTCCTGTTGCCGTGCTTCCAGTACGCCAAGCAATCGACAAGGTATTATACAACCGGGATACACCGGACCTTCCAGGATCACCAATACATCCAATGGATCTCCGTCCTCTCCTTTTGTTCCTGGAATAAAACCAAAGTCAAAAGGAAACATCATGCCCAACGGTAACGTTTTTTTCAAACAAAAAACATCCCGATCCGGGTCATACGCATACTTATTTTGTGAACACTTAGGTGTTTCTATTAAAACGTTGGTAAGGTCTTTATCGTATGGATTAATCTTTGAAACATTCATTGTGATTTGTTTTAAAACAAGCGATAACAGAAAGCATCCCGTTACCCTCCCGTAGATTGAAAATAAATCAGCGCTATTGCAGAAACTGTCATCAATAATAGTGTTAAGGCGCCCAATACATTTGAAATCACTTTGTTCGTCCGCCTTTCCATGATTTTTTTATTATTGCTGATGTGCAGGATAACGGCAATCATAACGGGCGCCGTTATACCGTACAGAATAGCAGTATACACCAGGGCTTTCATCGGAGATAGCCCGATAAAATTGATACAAAGCCCTACGATCAGCGACAGAATAATGCAGGCATAAAAACTAGGTGCTCGCGAGAATGTCTTGTCCAAACCCATTTTCCAACCAAAGGTTTCGCTGATAATATAAGAGAGTGAGCCGCAAAGGATAGGAATGGCCAAAAAGCCCGTACCGATGATGCCAACGGCAAACAATGCATAGGATAATTTGCCGGCCAGCGGCTCCAATGCTTTGGCTGCTTGTTCTACCGTATCGATCTTTGTGATATGGCCGTGTAACACTGCACCCGTTGTGAGGATAATAAAAAACATAACCAAATTGGAGGCGAACATACCTGCTCCAACATCTTGTTTAATATCGCTGAGTACCCGTTTATTTACCACAATCTGTTGCTTACTGTGCTGCTTATCTTCTGCTTCCATCGTTGCTTGCCAGAAAAACAAATACGGCGAAATAGTAGTGCCTAAGATCGCCACTAACATTTCCAGGTAATCTTTGCTCCATGTTACATGAGGGATAAACGTATAAACCGCGACCTTATGCCAATCAGGATGCAATAAAAAGGGCACTGCGATGTACAGTAGCATGCAAAGACAAAGCCATTTGAGGATGTTTGCAATTTTTTGATACGGGAAACGGACGATCACTACAATGAGTATGATTGTCATTGCTATAGAAAACAACCAGGCCGGAATACCGGGTAGCAGCAAGTGGCTGACCTCTCCCATACCTGCAATATCGGATCCTATATTCAACACGGTTGCCGGAATACTGAACAGCAACATTATATAAAGGATGCTTTTGGGATAATGCTCTTTGAGCGTATGTGTTAAGCCACGCGAAGTCACGAAACCGATGCGGGCGCACATCTCTTGAATGGCGGCCATTAAAGGAAAAGTAACCAGTGCTGTCCACAAGGTTGCAAAGCCGAACAATGTACCGGCCTGGGAATAGGTAGCAATACCGGAAGGATCATCATCCCCCGCACCGGTAATCAACCCCGGTCCCAATATTTGAAAAAAACGTCTAAATCCTTTTTTCTTTTCAGGTGCTTGTTTTTGTGGCTTCCTTGCAGGTGGTTTCATAAAAAAACTGATCAAAAAAATATGCCAATGGTTACCACGATTAAACTTGAATTTGCAATCTTTCGGAAAGAATTTTCAAAACTGCATCAGTGTAAAACAATTGAACTTGCAATGCTTCGGCTTGCTTGGCTTCCAGTTTCCCTGCATCTATTATAATACCATGAAAGGCTATTGCGTAATAAGCGAAAAGTGCTTCTATGCCCTTTTCAGGCACTGACGCCGCATAGCCCGTAATCCCAATCCCATAATCGCTTAAGAATCGTCCGGCAACTGCCAATGCCAAAACACTTGCCACTTCCTCAGATACACAATTACAAGCAAGAGCCTTTATGGGGTCAACACCGAGTTGCTTTGCTTTCTGTCCCAAATTATACACAGTAAGGCCTCCCTGATAAAAACAAGCAGCGTTATCTGCGAGTGAAAAAGCTGCTTGCAAATGTCCTGATGTTACACTTTCCGCCACCGATATCGTTTGGCCTGCTTGTATCAATTTGTCTTTAATCTTGTTAATTTCTGTGAGCGGATACATGTACTAAATTTTTTCTAGTAGGAGACATGAAAATTTCATGCCTCCCAAAAACAGAGGCACAATTTTTTATTGCTATTCCAATACTCAATTTTATCACCTTAGAACATACGCACTATGACAACAGCAACAAAAAAATCGGCAAGTACCAAAACCTCGGTATCATCTCAAAGTCGTGATAACGGTGCTTTGGAAAAATTATTCATCGATGAAATCAAGGACATTTATTGGGCAGAAAAAAAATTGGTAAAGACGCTTCCCAAAATGCAAAAGGCTGCGACGACTGAAGCGTTACAGACAGCTATCGGCAACCATCTGGAACAAACCAAAGAGCACGTAACCAGACTTGAACAAGTATTTGATATACTCGGCAAGAAAGCCACTGCAAAAAAATGTGATGCCATGGAGGGACTTACTACGGAAGGGGAAGGTATTATCGAAGATACCGAAGACGGCACCCTGACACGTGATGTGGGTATTATCATGGCCGCGCAAAAAGTAGAACACTATGAAATCGCCACATACGGTTCACTGCGTCAACTCGCCTTGGTACTGGGTTACGAAGATGCCGCCGAAATTTTTGAAACTACCCTCAACGAAGAAAAAGAGGCGGATGAAACATTGACCTCCATTGCCGAAAATGACATCAACTATCAAGCAGAAACAGATGATTAAACGAACCACTCATTATGCGATGCGGTTTTCATTTGAAAAGAAATTTATCCGGAAAGAAAAAGTCTTCCAATCGTGTTTTGATTTGAGATAAGATCTCGGTTAGATGTATGGGCACCGGTTCAAGCGGTGTCCATCTTTTATCTCGGCGTTCTACCAATAAAATGAATTCTTTACATGCAGCGCGTCTCTTTATTTCAAGTGCTATCAAGCTACGGAGCGACTGAAAGTCAAAAATCAAGTTGACGGAGCAATTGTTATCTACTGTTTTCGAAAGAAGGTTTATGATCATAATAAAGAGTTCAAAAGTGATCGATTCATGCAAACATCTTCAAATAATGATCCAACATATTTTTGAATGCTTCGACCGAAGAAGGTTTGGCGATACAGGCTAATGCACCTGCAGCTTTTCCTTCATCTTGCAATCGCGGCGACATGCCTGTCGAAACTAAAATCATGGGGATTGATTTCACCAACAGTTTTTTCAATGCAGCGATGCATTCAATGCCGTTCATTTTCGGCATATTGTAATCAACAAAAATGATGTCCGGCGCAGCCTGAACAATGCCTGACAAAGCTTCCTGCCCGCCGGGCGCGAGCGTAGCTACATATTCCGTCCCTAAAGCCTTAAGAGCGCCCAAATAAAAAACAAATTCATCTGCATCATCATCTACAAAAAGTATGTGTTTAATCATAGTTATGGTTTAGTATGCAAAATGGAATCCTTAGTATCCAAAAGGTCCACTTTTAGAAGGGAAGGGTGCAAATCGTAACGTGGTTCAGGAGTAAAATTAAGGGTATAAAGGAGCTGCGATTCAAATTACCTGATTCAGTCGAGATAATGAAGATAGTCAATTTAGAGCAATAGCTTATTAAATAAAGTTTAATGTATTCAACGCACCCATTTCATTTTTGTTCCGCAGCATTTTTATTATTCTTCAAAACAGTTTGCATGTGTTTTTCAATTTGTCCGATGTCGCCTTTGAGCGGTCCTAACATGGATATGTTGGGACTCAATTTCCCGAAACGTGTCAATGCATGTTTAGCTGACCTTTCCCGGAGAAAATCGCTAAAATGCCTTTTGATTTCTTCCAAATACTGTTTTGCGTATTTCACGAGCTCTTCCTCCCAAACCTCCTCCGACGCAAACGCTTTCAATTCATCGGCAATAGCGGACCCGGATTGACCGGAACTTCTAAGCTGAGTGGAAGCCGTCAACATACCCATCGTATCTATCACACTCACCATATCTTTATAACGTTGGAGCAAACCGAAATTGAGGTTGTCTTTCGTTGGCTGCATTTCCTGCATGATAAAAGATTTGCCCTTAAATATCGTAACGCTTAAAAGTGCAGGACAACGATTTTGCATTTTTCGCTGAATAGTTATAACTCGCTCTGCCTCGCTTTCCCAAACCGGCTGTTCAATTTGTATGTATGGTTCAAGCGAAGAAGGCGCAGCTTCTTTCATGTCCAGTAAGATGTATTTGTGGCCTACCGCATTGGAGCTTTTCAACAAGAACGCATAACGCTCCAATCCAACACTTCCGGTACCTGCCAACCGAAAAACAACATCGATTACCTCGTAATTGTATGGACTCCGCTCATCCATCTTTAACCAGTCGGTAATATGCTCCATTAATTGTTTCTTAAAAGCCTTTTTGATTTTAAAATGTTTGGGATTGTCAACAAGCATTTGCACTTTTTTCCTTTTAAGTATGGCCCGTTTGATCAAAATATTTTTTTGTTTACGACAACTTACCTTTCCCAGGAATTCACAGATAATCCCTTTAGCCGTGGATGCTTCTACATAATCCGGCTTACACTTACGCAGCGTTTCTTTATAAGACTTGAGAAAGAGCCGCGCCATGTTGTCTGCTTTTTCATCTTCTATGCCCAAAGAAGTAAATCCAACATAAATACTTGTCAGTGCACGAAGTAATTCCCAATAAACCGGAGCAAGCACCGCTTCGTCGAAATCATTCAAATCGAAATATACTTGCTCATTGTCTCCGGTGAAACTTCCTAAATTTTCCAGGTGCAGATCGCCGGATATCCAGACTTTCGGCGATTTGAAGAATTCAGGGTGCAAAGCCAGGTCTTGATAGAAAAGATGGCAGGTACCGCGATAAAATCGAAACAAGTTTTGTTCCATCAAGCAGTATTTGAGTTCTACCATTTTGGGAAGACGGTTCTTATTAAACGCTATGATGCGTTCCATTATGCTGTCCATACAGTTTGAGTTTATCCTCCTATTTCGGCTTCAAGAAAAGATTTAATAAGCGAGTGCCATTGCAATTCAGAAAGCCCAGCAATGGCGCCTACCGCAATAACCGCATTCCTGATATTATTAACCACATCACCGGTTTGAATATTCGGCACTTCATTACGTCCGAAATAAGATGCAGTTACCTTTAAACCTTCTCGTTTGATAATAAAAGTCGAGCTCGCACCCGATTTAAAAAAATGCGCAGCTTTATTGGTATTTCCTTCCAATGCGGACATTGTTTGCAGAGACATACCGATTTGTTCCTCGGCTGTTTCCGCATCTCCCATGTACCTAATCTTTGTCACAGTTACCCAATCAAAGCCTTCGCCCACAGCATTACCGGGACCGGGAATATCTATTTTAATTTTATCACCCTCGGTCGCCAAACGATGTACCTCATTGCCTGCTTTATCTGCAAGTATAAAAGACGCACTTAAGTTCCCGCAGAGTTTATGCCAGAGCGGCGGATTAAGCATTCTTTTATAAGCCCGGTTAAAACAATCATTTGCGTCTTCGATGTTTGCGAGCGTTATGGATTCGGCAAGATCAGTCGCTTTCCCATGTTCGTTGAATGGCACTAGTTCGTCTTTCATATCCCGGTGGTTTATGTTGGGTAATTATACTCTTAGAAAATCCATGCCTTGCGTTCATACTCAATCCGGGAAGTCATAGATAAATCCCAATAATTACGAATGGTTTTATATCGGCTTTGCCGGATAGGCATTTATACAAATCTATTATCGGGTACATCCTCGAATTGGCGGCATGCTTTTTCTACTATTTAAACAAATCAATTCACTATTTAAACGTTGCGTTATGCCACAAAAAAATCACGAAGAAGCAGCTAAGCACCATGATGAAGCAGCCAAACATCACCGCGATGCGGCCAAACATGCTTCAGAAGGTAACTATGACAAAGCTGCCCACAGTGCGCAAGCTGCTCAAGGCCACCACGCCAAAGCAGGTGAACAGGCGAAAAAAGCTGCCACTCAGTATGCCGAAAAAAAAGGCACGATGAAAAAAGATGAAAACGAGTAGGCACCATGTTAAGAATAGATGCCGCGTACAAAGCATGTACGCGGCATTTATTTTATGTCCACATTGTAGAATGAATACCTCATCGGGAAAATGTCCATTGATTTCTCAGAGCATTGAAGACCACTCATCTGCTGAAATGAAAAATAGCGGCATGATTATTTTTCTTGCCCGTCAGCATGTCCTTGAGTATAGTGGCGGCAATATAACTGAACACGATACCGTTACCGCCGTAACCCAATGCATAATAGATGTTTGAATTCGGAGTGAGTTTGCCTATGTAAGGCAACCCATCTTTGGTGCTTGCAAACATGCCTGCCCATCTGAAATCCGTTACGAAGGGGATATGGGGAAACAAATTATTGAAGGCTTGTTCCAAAGCCTTTGCCTTCCGAGGCAATGCTTTGTCCCGTTTATGGGCTGCACGAAATTCATCATCCTTGCCCCCTATAAGTATCCTATTATCGGTGGTGGTCCGTAAATACAAATATGGCTTAGCTGTTTCCCATATGAGTGAGTTGCGATGCCACAGCTCATTATCATGTAAAGGTTCGCTTACGATGGCATAGGTTGTCGTCAGTTCATCGAATGGCCGTAGTAAGTATTTACCCGATTCATAACCGCAAGCAATGATCAATGAACGCGACTTTATTTTATTGCCATTTGCAGCCTGCAGTTCAACACCTGCTCTGTGTTCTTTTATGGAAGTTATTTCCGTGTGGTCATATATTGCCGCACCTTTCGAGGCACAAGCATTCAGTAATGCATGGGTCAATGCATAGGCATTGACGACCGCACCGTTTTCGGAGAGCAATGCACCCGGTTTAGAAAATCCGTATAACTTCTTTACCTCTGCGGCATCCAGAAATGCTACATCAATGCCGATGGATTTGCGCAACGATTGTTCCTTTTTTAGTGAAGCAACATCCTTTTTGAAGGATGCAAATTGCATACTCGGCTTATGTTCAAAAGCCGCTATCCGAAAGCGTTTGCACAACCCTTCAATGCCGTATATGGCATCGTTGCACAAGAGATAGGCTGCAACCGCATTATCGTATCCCACCTTCGTGATCAATTCATGCAAGGGTATATCAATCTCATATTGCAGCAAGGCTGTACTCGCAGCAGTACTCCCCATTCCCACATGTCTTTTGTCGACGACGGTAACATTCAATCCTTCACGATGAAGCATCCAAGCAGTGAGCGCACCACTGATACCGGCACCCATGATGACAACATCCGTTTGAATGTCTTCGTGCAGCGCGGGATAAGATTTGATGATGCCTTTTTCCAGCAACCAGAAGGGATAATCGGTCCTTAAATCCATACAGCTCTTCTCCTATGGTTTTCAAGATAAATATCCGTGCCGGGAGATCATCCGGCTTTTGTCTTAGCACCATCAGAGAAAAACCCGTATGAGCCGGTGACCGCATTGACATAACTTGTGATTATTAAAAAAACCTCGCAAAGAATTACGAGGTTGCCCAAATCGAAAATCGGAAAATCAGATGGAGATTTTTATTTAATGAAAAAATATGCCGGGTATAATATTCGAACCTATTTCAATTGTCCGAAAAACAGAGCATTCTCATAGCCGGCTTCAAACATCGTATTATTGAAGAAAACAAAGCTGTCGTCCGTTTCCGGTAATTGCCGATGCAGCGTTGTCAGTTCATCGATAGTATATGCGGATTTAAAAAGTTCGGGTACGCCGTGCATACGCTTGTAGAAAAAACGACCGGTCCTGATGTTATCAGCCGGTAAGCCGGGATAACTTACCGAACAAAAAACAATGGATGCTTTCTTCAACGCATCAAAGACTTTATCCTGCCACCAGGAGCTGTGCCTGAATTCAATCACGCTTCTTTTATCGTCTTTCAAACAGGCTACAACATCACCTAACCGCTCATCGGAAAAAACATAAGAAGGTGGCATTTGATATAAGATACATTTGAGTTTATCTTCTAATCCCTCTCTGACTATTGCGCCGAATTCCTCTATTTTTTCTCGCGCATTTTTCAGTCGAAGTGTATGGGTAATGATTTTATGCGCTTTCACGGAAAAGGCAAAATCGTCGGCAGTTTGAAGCGCCGCTTTACGCAATTGTGCGACCCTCGGAAACCTGTAAAATGTGCCATTCAATTCCAGCGCATTCAGTCGGGTTGCATAATAAGCAAGTTGTTTTGCCACCGGTAATTTTTCCGGATAAAATCGATTCCTCCAATAGGGATAACTATACCCGGATGTTCCAACATAAAGCATACTACATGGTTTGGATTTCTTATCTTATCCATAAGAATTGTGCCGGGGCAAAATGCAAAAAAAGGCGCAAAAAAATCGGCGGTTTCGAGGGTAAAAATTTATCCGGCTGTTCAATATATTTGCATCTTACATTGATTGTTGAATTGTAAACCTGCACAGATAATGAACGCGCACTTTGAGATAAGTAAACGTTTTTTACTGGTTGAAGATGATTTGGATGACCAATTAATCTTTTCTACGATACTGGGTGAAATGGCACCAAACTGTACTTGCGATATTGTCAATGACGGACTAGAGGCAATAGATTATTTATCGAGTTCAAAGCCAGACATCATCATCACGGACATCAATATGCCCAAGCTTAACGGATTGGATTTTATCCGGGCCGTACGTGAAGATTTGCGGTTACCCATCACCATCGTCATATGGTCTACGACCCCTCCGCATTACTCACTAACCGACGGATTGGCGCTATCTGGATCTTTTGCGAAACCGACGGTAGTTAAAGACCTCTATCAAGTTATAGGAGAAATGATATCCATTGCCGCGAAAGGTTAAGTCCATTAGGGTTTGCGGTTTGAAGCGAATGAAAAACACAGGCACGACGCAACAACAGCCTCCGGTTTTCTACTGTTACTTTGGTGCTTCAACGCGAGTTAGGCTTTAAATACCCGCATGCTTCTTTTTGAATCATCGCTTCTACCATCGGGAATGCTATAATACCCCGACAAACGGAATTAATCCGAATGCCCATTGTCGCATATTCCAGAGCAGCACTTTTCGTTAACCCGAGCATGCCGTGCTTGGACACATGATAGGCTGAAATCCAAAATATTTGACACAGGCAAAAGTATCAATGATGTTGCCACGGAACTTGGATTTAAATACCAACAGCATTTCACGAGATTGTTTAAGCAAAAAGTCGGCATGACACCGAACGAGTTCAGGAATTTAAATTGAACAAAAGAGGCTTCTTATGCGGGCTTATTCACGAGCAACATGCATGCGACTTAAACTGTCTTTATCTTTACGACTAACGCAGGGTGCTATAATTTTTTTTATAGCCGCCGCCGTGATATCCTGATTAGCGTTATACAGTTCTACTCTGGCATTGAATACTTTTACAGTTAGTATTTCCAAATAATCATTTAGCGCCTTGGCATCTTCTTGATGTCCGGAAGCTCGCTGCTTCCAGGGATTCCACCTTTTTGGATCCCACATTCTCTTACAGGAAATTTCATGAATCAATTCATTTACTGTAATACGCATGTAAACATACCTGGGTCCGTCTACGTATTTTTTCGGCTTCTTCAAATAGAAAAGCAGACTAAAACTCTCCCACATAATCGTAATAATTTAAATGCAAATCAAATTTAGCCGGTTTACTAATCCTTCTTAAACATTGTCCAAAAATTGAACAATCGCCATTTTGTATCATCATTTACTTGGGATGATATTGACGATCATTATCGATAAGAATGGGCAAATAATATTTGTAAAATTTTGAAGAAGATTCATGCAGGAAAGTGGAACATTTTGACTCACTTGAGTGCGTTTAAAATGTCGAAAAATACGCACCGAAAGACTCACTGAGATGTTGAGCTTTTTTTACATATTCAAAAAGAAAACGGTGCATAAATGATTAGTTTATACACCGTTTTATATTTTCGATCTGTTCTTGCAGAGATTCAATATCACTTACGCTCGTTCTAACACAAGCAACACGACACGTTCTATCACATTCACACTGGGCACTACAGGTTCTTATACACTGAACGAATTTTTCTCAGCAAATCCGCTGGCACTGACATGGGTTTCTTTTGATGGTCGTGCGGTAAATGAAAATGCTGAACTGAACTGGGCTACTGCTGACGAGAAAAACACTGCTACTTTCGAAATCGAACATTCTACTGATGGCGCTTCTTTTGAAACAGTTGGTACCATCGCTGCAAAAGGCACTGGCAACAACACTTACGATTTCACTGATGTAAACACTGCAAACGGCATCAACTATTACCGTCTGAAACAAGTAGACAACGATGGTTCTTTCCAGTATTCAAAAGTAGTAAGAGTAAACATCGGTAAAGAAACTACAGCACCTTCTGTAAGCTTCTACCCTAACCCAGCGAAAGATGTACTGAATATCGCAACAACTGGTAACGTAACTGTAGCTATCTTCAACATGAATGGTGTAAACGTAGCAACTCAGGAATTCAGCGGCAATGGCCAGATCACAGTATCTAACCTGCCAGAAGGAATGTACATCTGCCGCGTAGCAAATACAACTGGTGTATTGCAGACTAGCAAAATTCAAATCATCAAATAAGACATTTCAAATAAAGCATTTCAAAAAACATTTTGTTTTGGTTGTGTTTTGTACAAAGGCTTCCGGCGGGAAGCCTTTGCTTATTTTGGCTAAACTCAGCAGTAAGGCGCACATATTGGAGTTCTAATCTGGCTTTAATGAAGTACCATCCTACCATCAAATTCAGCAGCCACTCCATAATCAGGGAATGAATAAAAAACTGCTATCAATTGCTATTACTCTAGCTGTAACAATGCACAGTTCCGCCTTTACTTTGAACTATGAACTCACCAATTCACGTATTCTATATCTACAAAAGGTGAACTAATTAATCACAACCCACAAGCAAGACCGATTCGACTTGCAAGTCTTTATAATCAAGATTCCCCCAGGCCATGTATTGACTTGACAAAAGGTCAACACCTGCAATAATTAACTGCAGGCATAAAAATGAATTTGTTCCTCTTTTGTTTACCTCGACGACTATTTATAGTTTTCATAAAAAGAAATTCGACCGGCAAAGACATGAGTCACCAAAATCATTAATTTTTCGAGCGTGATTCAGAAAAATAACTCGGCACCATTTCCCAATTCCCTGCTTGAAAACCTTCTATGGCGCATTTTAGGACAAGATAAGCATGAGCCAAAGTTCAAGTGAAGTAACGAGTTTATGAAGAAAACAATTCCAAACATAATACCTAAAATGTAGCCATGTGACAATGGCCACACACAAAAAAAAAGGGGTTATCTCAGACTTTTGAGATAACCCCTTGCTCCCGTCAATGTAAACTCATTGACCAACCTAAAGATAGTCTATTGTTAAATATAAATATTAATACTTTAATCAATCGCAGAATATTACCTTAAAAAATCAGATGCGATTATGAGCTATTTCCAGTTTTATTTCTGTGACCATTTTAAATCTGCCGGCAGTAACAAAATAAAAAGGCTGCCTATAGAGGCAGCCACTTTATCATTCATTCAATTTTTATAGATGATAGAGCAATTGTTGAATTTGAGAAACACCGTCATTAATGCGTACAACATAAATACCGGCAGGCAGCGAACTGATATTGATCGTACCCTGATCTGTATTTGCAGCTACAACTTGCTTATATACGATACGTCCCTGCATGTCTACGATATTGATTGTTGCATCAGACATCGTAAGCGGATATGTTAAGCTAAACACATCTTTAGCAGGATTCGGTGCAATAGAGATTGGAGAAGAACCAAGTTTGTTTGTCTTCAGATTGACAACATTACTATAAGAAATATCACCATTGGCTTCTTCCATTTTAAGTCGGTAGTAGTTATTAGCATTTGTACTCATTGGATCTTTATACTCATAAGCACGAGTACTGTTCGCCACTATTGGTGCAATCGTTTCGAACGATTTACCATCGGCACTTTTTTCCAAATTAAAGAGTCGAGCATCATCGTTGCCTGTAGCCCATTGCAGCACAGCGTTGCCGTTTACTACTGATCCGGTGAAATAATTGAGCACAATTGCAAGCGGCGTAGCAGAAAGGCTTACAGAGAAAGGTGAGAAACTTGTAAATGTTGCGGTCGCTTGCGTTGTAGTATTTCCTGGGTTAGATACTGGCATTTGCCATGCTGGGCCAGGTGTAGTATAGTGCCCGATACCAATCAAGCTTCCAGACTTGCCTGCAATGGAGGAACCTTCCAAAGCCGCGTCCCACTGAAGGGAAATAGTCGCGTTCGTTGTTCCACTATTGCGTGATACGTCCCAAATTGCATCAATCATACTTTTTTTCGCATTTGCATCATATGCAGTACCTGAAACAGTACCATTCATAGTCGCCCCCTGAAATACGCCGGCAGAGAAGTCGCCTGTACCGCTCAACGGATTTACAGTTACCGGTAAATAGTACGAACTGTTTCCGATCGGAAAACTATAGGCGGTACCTTGAGTCATGCTGCTATAACGCAATTTACCGGAAACGGCGCCGGCAATAATGTAGTTACTGCTATTGGCACCGCTGATAGCTGTGGTAGCATTCGAAGACATTGTTAGTGTATTATTGCCAATATCAAGCTTACCACTTGTGAGTGTCAATGTGCCACTGATTGTTTTTGCAGCATTGAGTGCAACACCATTTGCGTTGTTGATCACAACTTTTGCCATTGTTGCCAAAAACTCATTGGTAGACGTTGTTTGTGCCGCGCTGCCTTTGTATTCGAGAATTGCGCTAGAACCGTAAGCGACAGTATTGCCTACCGTTGCCGTTCCTTGCAGAGACAGAGTCCCGTTTACAGTGATGCTTGATGTTGTTTTGATGCCACTACCACTTAACGTAAGATTATTAAATGGAGATATTGCAGACGGCACTGTTTGTGCTGTACCATTAAATTCAACAGTACCTGTTCCTTCTGTAAAAGCTCCGAGATTTGGCGCAGTAAAAGATCCGCCGCATTGCAATAAACCACCGTTTGTCATTGTAACAGTGCCTGTCCTTGATGAACTACCACCGCCAAGTGTTATGTTACCCGATACTGTGAGTTTGGTTGATGTATTGAAAACAAGCGTTCCGCTACCGGCTGATGGTATACTACTACCCAATTGAATAGAGCCACATGCGGCTGTAGCCACATCAACAGTAACTGAATTACCGCCACTGATTAATACCACATCTCCAGCAACAGGTACGCTGGCACCGCCGCCACCAAATTCAGAAGTAGACCAGGTAGAAGTAGAACTCCAGTTACCACTACCAGCAGAATAACGATTTGCTGCTGACGAATCAAAACTTAACAGACACAGTCCAAGAGAAAAAATAGAAAAAGATGCAATGTGCTTCCGAAAAAGAGCCTTCGTGATGTTGCGGTTGTTGATGCCGGATCTATGTCCGTTTGCTGTTGTTTCAGCAGAGTCGAATTGTGTAAATGAACTGTCCATAAGGGGGCGGTTTTATATAATGAATAAATGAAAAATAGACGTAGCTTTCCTGGATCCCATCATGGGACCATTACGTAAATAAAGGATTAACCAACTGCCAGCACAACAAAGTGCGTGTACAGTTATACCCGATAAATTATTGACCAGCCTTAATTGTCAGTGGATTTTTTGCGCGGCGCAAATGGCCTGCAGGCAGAAGATTTCTTTCGTCTCATCTCGGGGGTGGTTTTAAATTAACGTAGGTATTGCTTTCTTTCGTAAGCCAAAAGTAGAAAAATATTTATCTATAAAACAAATACTATTTGTTATTGCGATGTTATCAGAAAAAGTATCACTGAATTGTTTTAGAAAGTCTCTTCTATGTTAATCGTTACCTCCAGGTGCATCAACAAAAAAACCTAGCAATACAAATCTATATTTAGCCCACCCCTCCGGATCAATACAATAGTGCACCGTAATACCATCTGCAATCCCTTGAACCAGGCCGGCATTTTTCAATTCCAACAAGTGTTGCGAAATAGTACTTTGTGCTAAACCTAATTCTGCCACGATATCGCCACACAGTGTATTACGGACTTTAAGCAGATATTCCAATACAGCAATACGCGCTGGGTTGGCAAGAGCTTTTGCCATATTTGCCAAGTCATTTTGTTGTTTTGTAAAAAGATTTGCTTTCGTGGTTCCCATGGTTGTATAGTTGGTGGTTTACAAATGGAACTAGATCCCAAAGCTATAAATAATACATTATTCATATTTATACTTTTTTGTAAAATACGAATAGAGAATTCACATAATAATTGCAGGAAACGAAATGCGCAAACGCTGCACTGAAGGAAATTGAAGATAAAATAAAAAGCCAGCTAAGAATAGCTGACTCCGTTATTACCCAGTTTTTTTAACCGGTAACGAAAGCAAAATCATATAACCAATTAAAAAGTACTCGTCTTAATGTTTGATAGTTCGCAAAACTATATGAAACCAGAAGTTTTACAAAACTTCCGACATTAAATAAGCGTTTACGCAAAACAAGACCCTACTAAATAAAAAACAAATCCATTTTCTTTTGTGCATCCTTAAAGAAAAGCCTCGCAACGAACTTGCAAGGCTTGTAACTTTTTCATTGAGTCTGACAGACCTGTCAGAGATCATACCCAAGACGAATATAGTTCAAATGAAATAAATATACTGGCACAACAACAGCCAATAACATATCGATTTCAAAATCGGCAAATACCAATTGAACATTCACTATTGTTTTACAATTTTTACTTCATACAAATGACTTTCGTCGTCCATCACAATGACATTGTAAAGACCGGCAAGCAAGTTGCTAACATCAAAATCTACAAATTGCTGATTAGAAACTGATGCTCTGTAAACAACTACTCCCAAGCTATTATAAATATTGACTGTCGCGTGATTTCCTAAACTCGCAGGTAACATAATTCTTGTATTGCCTGTGGTAGGATTAGGCATCACCTTTACTGTGCCTACCTCAAAATTATCAAACCAGACAGTTCTTACGTTACTGTAAGAAAATGTTGCGTCAACATCTACCACCTTTAGTCTGTAGTAATTCATGCCAACTAATGGACTTGTATGAATAAAACTATAGTCATGCGTAAGGTCTGTAGTTCCTGATGCTTTTATGGTTCCGACTGTATTAAACACCTTGCCATCTGCACTGTACTCTACATTGAAATAGTCACTATTTTTTTCACCACTGGTTGTCCAGCTAAGTACACTGCTATTGTTTTTCGCTTCAGCAATAAATGATGTCAGGTTAACTGAGAGCGGATTTGAGTAATTAATTACAAAACTACTTTCATTTGTTAAACTATCCCCATTTTGGGCTGTGGCATAAACATCTGCAACATTACTAATTGTTGCCAGCTGCGTAAAAGGTGATTTGACTCTGAATGTTACTTTATACTGCTTACCTGTATCCAGCTGACCACCCGCATTTGGAGTAGCGTTGTTGCCTACATAAAATGTAACATATCCTCGTTTGCCTCCTGCTGCTGCCGTAAAGAAAGCCTCGTCGTCACCGGCTGCATCTGTCTGCACTCCAATTGCACCGGATTCGCCCGATGTGATAATGTTTAAAGATCCCGGAACATAGGCAGTTCCTCGCGGGATAGAGTCAACAACTCTGGTCTGGAAAGACGTACCTGCTCCTGTGTTTTGTCCGCTAATCGTATAAGTGAATGTTTCATTAGCATGCACCTGCGTTGCAGTTGTATTGGGGACTGTCTGGAGATCACCGGTAGCTGTTTTATTAATAGTAAGAGCCGGATTTTTCATATGCAGACTGAATGCAAAATTGCTTGGAAAATAGCTATCCGCTTCCGTACCGAAAAGTATGCTTACCTGCGTAGCATTAGGAGATATAACATAGCCGCTTCCCACTAGTATATTGTCGATATCGATACCCATTTGATTTTTATAGTTCGGATTTTTACTGGTAACAAGAACTCCATTTTGAGAAATTGTACCATTCCACATATTGGCAGCCGGGTTTACGGCATCGCTGTAGGCATTGCCGTTTATCTGTAAAAAATCACCGGCAGGATTACTGGAAGACGCGCCAAGGTTAGCATCGCCTTCCCACGCAAATGCTGTCAGATAAGCATCGCTCGCAACTAATGCGTTTGCAGGAGCATTAAAGCCAGTCAATGTTTGTCCAACAGTAGTGGGCGTACCTCCGGCATACACACGTAAAAAGCCATCATAAATTCTTGTGCTATAAAAATCTGTTTGTACACTATTCGTATATGCGACAACAATCGCCCAGCCAGCATAATTTCCGCCGTTATCCCCCGGATTGGTGCCAGTTGTAGCGGCGATGTCACCTACTGTGTAAGTCCCGGAACCATTACTGCTGATTAGCGATGTTACATCCGCATACGCTTGATAGGTGCTGCTTCCTGCACCATTGACAATAGTATCTAATTGTGTAATTGGCGCGAGGATATTGGTGTAATTGCCACTCGTACCTTTACGAATTCTTACAGTCCTTAAATTATAAAAATCAGATTGTATCGCAGCTGAATCAATCCGACCTCCCCAATAAAGACGTGCAAATTTAATAGTATTGGTACCCGATGCAGGAAGAATCAGATCGGCAGAAGATGAACTCGCCGCATTTGCTACGGTTGAAAATCCATTAACCATCAGATCAAAATACATAGTAGCATTACCAGAACACCCACTACCCTGATGTACCTCAGCAGTCACTGTATTATTTCCATTGTTTATAGCCGACAGAGGTACGTTAAAAGTAGCAGTTCTATATGTTCCAGTTGTATTACATGAAGATGCGGCAGTACTATAAGTCACAGTACCGGTCGGCATATCAGAGCGTCCTACTTCGGTACCGTTTACATACACGACAATTCCGTCATCATACCTTACTGAAATAGAAAAACTGGAGTAGTTTGTTTTAATAATATTAATTGTTGTATTTCTGAAATAATAAGTGTTTCTACTAGTATTGCCTAATGTAGTACCGCCTGAGCCGAGATTAAAACGCAGGGGCGCGTTTGCACTCGTGAAATTGGCTGCCGCTGGAGACGGCCATGAACCTGGAGCTGAGGAATAATTACCATTACTATAATAAGACCAGGACTGAGCATAATCATTTAAAATAGATGGTGACGCATTTGTACCGGTACCATCTACATCCAAAAACTGCATATTGGAACCATCGTTACCGAATGCACTAGTCCGTCCAAAAGTATAGTTTCCCGTACCGCTTGTACTGAAATCATTCATTGAAGCGGTGTCCACGGTGCCGGTGCTACCACTTCCACTACTATAAACAGCCATGATTGTATTACCAAACATGGTATGGCCGCCTTGTAGATTTTGCGAATATATCAAAGAATAAGTCCTGCGGGATTGCGCAGATGAAGTATAAAAATTTGATACGCTTATTACGACCAGTAAACTAGCCACAACAAACCATTTTATAATTTGAGGTTTCATAAAACAATTTTTATGCTGAAAACAAAACTGTAACTGCAGCATTCTTTGAGAATGCTGATCTAGATGAAATCAAATATGTGGGAAGACGCTTTCTTTCTTTTTAAATCTTAGTTCGGGGTATAAATTTTCAGAGGTGGTGTTAAGATGAGATTGTCGGAGTAGATTGATCATGAGATGGGAACAAGAAACTGCTTTCGCTCAAATAGCATTTCGTGTCGAAAAAAGTAAAAAATTTCAACGGGGCAGATTTGCGATTTTCGATTGACACTCCGGTTGAAGCACCAATACATAATGGTTGGTCGCAATAATCTATATTGAGAAGATAAAAAAGCGCTTTCTTTTGCACACACAAGCGCCCTGAATTGAAAAAAGTTGCTTCGTTTCATTTGGAAGTAGTCGGGGTAACTAAAAAGTACAATTTTAAATAGTACTAAGCAGAATGGCTTTCTACAAACTGCTAAACAACTGGCAACATCTACTTTCCGATACACAATAATAGCCCATTTTACTCGTATAAAGTTTTATCACATTGTTAATGGCCGGCATAATAAAAAAGTAATCGCAGCATTGAATTACTGTTAACTTATTGCGACCGTTGCGGAAAAAACTACCGTAGTATCTTAGCTGGTTATTTAAACAAAAGGTCGGAATAACATCGATAGCATTCAGGTCGCGTAACTTAAGCATCGTTAACTAACATTTATTGATACGAAAGAGTGGTCAGACATTTCGGGGACCTTATCAAGAAAGAAACCGGCAGCACCGCACTCGATTATATTCAATCGAGGTTGATTGATGAAGCGAAATCGAAAATGTTTGATCACGCCAAAAGTATCAGTGATGTTGCTACCGAACTCGGATTTAAATACCAACAGCATTTCACGAGATTGTTTAAGCAAAAAGTCGGCATGACACCGAACGAGTTCAGGAATTTGAATTGAACAAAAGAGGTTTCTACGCGGTCTTATTCACCAACAATATGCATGCGGCCTAAACAGTCTTTATCTTTCCGACTAACGCAGGTTGCTATAATTTTTTTTATAGCCGCGGCCGTGATATCCTGATTAGCGTTATACAGTTCTACTCTGGCATTGAATACTTTTACAGTTAGTATTTCCAAATAATCATTTAGCGCCTTGGCATCTTCTTGATGTCCGGAAGCTCGATGCTTCCAAGGATTCCACCTTTTTGGATCCCACATTCTCTTACAGGAAATCTCATGAATCAATCCATTTACTGTAATACGCATGTAAACATATCTTGGTCCTTCTACGTATTTTTTCGGCTTCTTCAAATAGAAAAGCAGACTAAAACTCTCCCACATGATCGTAACAATTTTAAATGCAAATCAAATTTAGCCGGTTTACTAATCCTTCTTAGGCATTGTCCAAAAATTGAACAATCTCCATTTTATATCATCATTTACTCAGGATGATATTACTAACTGTTGTTGATAAGAACTGGTAATAATATTTGTAAAATTTTGAAGAAGATTCCTCCAGGAAAGGGGAACATTTTGACTCACTTGAGTGCGTTTAAAATGTCGAAAAAGACGCACCGAAAGACTCACCACGATTTTGAGCTTTTCTGATATATGTAAAAAGAAAACGGCGCATAAATGATTAGTTTATACACCGTTTTATATTTTCGATCTGTTCTTGCAGAGATTCAACCTCTTTCAAAAACGCCCGTAATAAATTGATATTCAATTGATTACATCTCAGCGGAGAGAGAGGGATTCGAACCCCCGGACCTTGTGAGTCAACGGTTTTCAAGACCGCCGCATTCGACCGCTCTGCCATCTCTCCGCCACAAAAGTAGAAAAGGAGTTTAAATTTCAAAAGCCTTTGAGCAAAAAATGCCACATATTTTATAACACAATGTTAAAATAGAGTATTCAAACGCAATCCCACAAACCGTTTGAGCCAAATTTGCGTATAAAAAATAAATGCCTCTAAATATGTTTTCGAAGATCAAAAAAGTGTTTCTCCCCGCTTTAGTATTATTACAAATGGGAGCCTGCGCACAAAAAAACAATTATGAACAATCAAAAACTTTTCAAAAAATGAATAATACACATCCGGAAAATCAATCACACCATCTCGATACCGCCACTTTTGGTGCCGGCTGCTTCTGGTGCACGGAAGCCCAATTCCAGCAGCTAAAGGGGGTGGAGAAAGTGGAATCCGGTTACAGTGGCGGTCATGTCGCTAATCCTTCCTATGAAGCAGTTTGTACCGGCAATACCGGCCATGCAGAGGTTACCAATGTTTATTACGATCCTTCTGTAATCAGTTATGACGAGTTGCTGGCAGCATTTTGGGTGATGCACGACCCTACTCAACTCAATCGCCAGGGAAATGATGTGGGCACACAATACCGTTCGGTAATATTCTATCACAACAATGAACAACGTGAAAAAGCGGAAGACTACAAAAAACAACTGAACGCAGAGCACGCTTATAATAGCAACGTGGTAACGGAAATTTCCCCGTTCACTACTTTCTATAAAGCGGAGGATTACCATCAAAACTACTACAACGAAAATGGCAATCAACCGTACTGTACGTTCGTGATCAAACCGAAAATGGATAAATTCAAAAAAGTGTTTAAAGACAAATTGAAAAACTAAGTTGGTGAATGGTCAATCGTGAATGGTGAATGGTCAAATGACCTTATATAAAACTTAAAACAAAAGAGGCTTACGCTTGTAAGCCTCTTTTGTTTATATCCACATTGAATTTTGAGTTTTGACGTTTCACGATTGACCATTCACCATTGACCATTCACCCTCTAATCGTTCTAAAAGTCAGATTCACTCTCGGAGTCTTCACCACTGTCGATTTCGGTAGACTATGCAGCCAATTCATTTGTGTAGTGTCCTTCATTACAAGCACACTGCCATGCTCTAAAATCAACGAGGTTGTGCCTTTGGTCTTCTTATGTTTGAAAGAAAATTTACGCTCGGCGCCAAGACTTAAAGACGCAATCGTTGTATTCACGCCAAGCTCACGCTCATCATCGCTGTGCCAGGCCATACCTTCGTTACCGTTGTGATAAAGATTGAGCAGGCAGGAATTAAATAAGATCCCTGTCAATTGCTCCACGATTGCTCTCAGCTCCAGCAATTCTTTTGTCCAGGGTAATGCTTTTTTCGTGGTGTTGGAATATGTGTACGAATACCCTTCATCGCCATACCAGGCAACCTTTCTTGCAGTCACAATATGCTTTCCAAAAATGACGGCTTCATCGTTTCGCCATGCTATTGTTTCGAGCAATGCTTTTAAATACCCATCTGCACTTGGCCTATCAAGCACCTTGCCATAATAGATTACGATTCCATCATAAGGTAGCAGGTTATCGTGCGGATTATTTTCGAAGAGATTCATGTGTTGATTTCCATTTTTTATAGGCAGCACTCATACAGTGTCCGCAAGGCCTGTAACCATTTTCAAGGGCTTCCGTTTCGGAAAGAAAAAAGATTCGATTGGTCTTTTTCATTCGTTTACCAGAGTTGCAGCGCAACGTACCATAAATTTTCAATTTTCTGTTTCCCGCCAGCACAATAGCTTTCGAGCGAAGCATGCGCCGCAGCATCAGATCGTTCAACTCTTCGTGTCGCCACATATTTTAACTCAGTGCATCATGAAAAATAATCCCCAGCGTGTGACGTTCGCCCCAGTGCAGTTCGCTTACCCCATGTCTCATTTGCGCTCTGTAATAACCCTTACTTCCCTTTACTGGCCTGAAGTTTGTCGTAAAGAGCAACATATCTCCACGTTTCGGTTGCAGCACAATTGCTTTTGATTGTGCACGCGGATTTTGTTGCGTCAATACAAATTCGCCGCCGCCGTAATCTTCCCCTGGTTCATTAAGAAACAACACCAATTGAATCGGAAAAAACACTTCGCCATACAAATCCTGATGCAATGTATTATGCCCGCCCGTGCCATATTTCAGAATAAGCACGGTTGGTAAATGCTGATTTTTATCGCGACATAATTCATGCAGTGTGGAAAGCGTTGGTGGATAAACAGTGTCAATATTCAATGCTTTCATCCATGAATTAGCAACTGGCGCTAATTGTTCATACACACGTTCACGAATTTCTGTAATCGGCGGTGGCAAAGGATATCGAAAGTATTTGTATTCACCCAGGCCAAAGCGATAACGCTCCATGATAACAGTTTTACGATAGTGCTGTTGCTCGTCATAAGCGTCGATTATTTGCTTGCACATCGCTTCGGTCAACACTTGCGGCACTGTACAATACCCTTTTCCATGCATGCTTTCAGCCACATCATCAAAATTAATGGCGTTCAGTCTTTCTATAATCTGTTCCATACGTTTATTGGTTATTGTCTGTAAAAGCTGCTTCCCAACCGATGATGGCGGTTTTACGCGTACTGCCCCAATGATATTGCCCTACCGTTCCTGCAGATTGTATGACGCGATGACAAGGGATCAGAAATGCGACCGGATTATCACCGATGGCTGTTCCCACTGCGCGTGAGGCCGTCGGCTTTTCTATATGCTGCGCAATCATACCATAGGTAGCTAATTTCCCTGTTGGAATTTTAAGCAGCGTTTCCCAGACTTTGATTTGAAATTCGGTTCCCTTCAGATGCAGTTTTATTTTTTCAAGCTTGCTCCAATCATGGTTGAATATTTGTAGTGCGTTTTGCTGCAATAGATCGGTCATCTGTTGAAACTGTGCTTTAGGAAAAGCTTTCCGCAATTCGGCAAAGCCTGATTTTTCATCGTCGGCAAATGCGATATGGCAAATTCCTTTAGCTGTTGACGCTACTAATACATTTCCGAAAGGTATCTCTGCATAGCTGTAATGAATGGATAAATTTTCGCCGCCGTTTTTATATTCACCAGGCGTCATGCCTTCTATGTTAATAAAAAGATCATGCAAACGACCAGTGCCTGAAAGCCCCGTCTCAAAAGCGGTCTCAAACAAGGATGCCTGATTTTCTTTGAGCATTCTTTTGGCATGCTCCAGACTGATATACTGCAAAAATTTCTTGGGACTCACACCAGCCCAATCGGTAAATAACCGCTGAAAATGAAAAGGGCTCAAATGTACTTGCTCCGCAATTTCATCAAGTGTCGGCTGCCTTTTGAAATGCTCCCGGATATAATCAATCGCTACTGCAATGCGTTCATAATTTACCTGCTCTCTGATATTCGTTTCCATCGTTGTTTAATTGATTGACGACACAAAAATACCAGCAATCAAAATGACAACCGACCCGAAAATTGCGAAGTTTAACGGTGAATGATCAACAAAGAACAACTTATAAGGAACCAAAACTTCGCCGATCGACCGGTCACCTTGGCACGAAAATCATTTCATCCGGGCCGTATCTACCCTGCCTGGCTTTGTATTGCTTTTCAGATTTTCATTTAAACTGTCAGCCTTCGTACGATTCTGCGGCACATTTTTACCGCTTGACTTCGGATGGCTTTTTTTGCTCTTGTGTTGCGTTGTATCGTTGGTATACGTTTTTGTTTTTGTCTGAGCAGATGCATCCCGCCAATAGGATGTCAGACAGAACAAGGTCATCATCACAATAATCGTTTTCATAGTGATTACATTTTATGGGTTAAGAATTAATAATCCGGTGCCAGCAAGTAACTACTTCGATTCATGCTTTCATTGCCGTATGAACGTCTTTGCATAGCCGCTTTACTATTATAAATACCCCGTCATGCTATTAGCTCCGTCATCTTCATCGTCATGATATGAATCATCGCCATCGTAATCATAATCTTCCTGGTTACGATAACGGCCTTTTTGTTCATTGTTTCCAAAATCATTATAACCGCTGTTGCTTCTGTCGCTTGCGCCATAATACCGGCTCTGTTCCGTTCTGTCCAACGAATGATCGTGGCGCTGATTGCTTGTCCCCATAACTAACGTTTTTAAAAGTTTACGAAGTTCATTAATTGGTAAAAATCATATGCCATGCAAATGGGCATGATTTTATAGACACGCAGTAATTCCCCTAACTGATTGTTGCCAAGCGATCTCCCATCAACTATATGCAATGGGGCAAAAAAGAAGAATTGATTGTAAACACTACTTGTAGAGAAATACACGCATACCATCCACAACAATAAAACCATTAGTGAAGTTGAAATCATCCCTTTTACAGAATGAACGTACCTACATCGAACCACTGGAGCGGATTTGATTGAAAAGTTTAAGAAATAAAAAACGTTTCATTTTAGCATTTGTCCTAATACCTTATTACATTTGTTTGCCATACCTACCGAACCCCACTTTGTTCACTCCTCGGTAAACCTTTTGCAAAACACTTTTTTTTAAAAAATAATTGCGGGCCATGCTATGTAAACACATATTACTGGTTGAAGATGATCTCGACAGCCGGCAGATTTTTCTGGATACTTTAAAAGACATAGCGCCCGGATGCGCGTGTGATACCGCAAATAATGGTGTGGAAGCAATCGAATACCTGCATCATAACCGCCCCGACTTGATCATTACTGATCTGAATATGCCCAAAATCGACGGACTGGAGTTTATTAAGGTAATCAAAAAAATGCTGTTGAGCATTCCGCTGGTCATTTGGTCTACTTCTTCACTCGATATAAATCTTGCTTCAACGCTCGGTGTAAATGGCGCCATAGAAAAGCCATCCAACTACAACGATCTTTATTCCTTAATTCAGAGAATGGTTACCTGCTGCGGATTGAGCTAAACCGCCCAGGATAAGAGCATAAAAAAATCCCCACATTTCTGTGAGGACTTTTTTCAGTGCGGCAGAGGAGATTCGAACTCCCACGCCCGTTACAGGCGCTACCACCTCAAAGTAGTGCGTCTACCAGTTTCGCCACCGCCGCATCTTTCCTTATTTTGAGGGACTGCAAAGGTAATTGAAATTTGTAAAAAGCAAAATACTCTTCAAAAAAAATACAAAAACGCTTTTTTCATATAATTTCACTAGGATTGCATAGCGCATTCATGCTTAGCTAATATCCTGGAATTGAAACATGATCACTCACTGTAGCAGGAAACTTATTTTCCTGTTCGCTTGCCTTTTTTATTGTTTTTGCGCAGCCGCACGCAATTATAGCTATCTCAATTTTTCAGTAAAAAACGGGCTGGCGGGCGACATTGTTTACGCGCTCACGCAAGACAATGATGGTTTCATCTGGATCGGAACGGAAACAGGTCTCAGCAGATTTGATGGCACGGCGTTCAAAAACTTTACACTGAAAGACGGCCTTTCCAGCAATGACATCACCATGGTATTTCAGGATAAAACCAATCGCATCTGGATTTCTCCCTTCACGAAAGACATGTGTTATTATGAAAACGGCAGCATCCATAATAAACAGAACACACCCTGGCTCCGAAAGCTGCCTCTAACTTCTGAAGAAAAAGGACTGGCAGAAGACGCGAATGGAGATTTTATCATCCGTACCGAAAATATGATTGCCGCAATAACGCGTGACGGCCGTGTAGAGCAATTTCCACTTCCCTACCATGGAAACGTTTTTTTCACACCGGTTACGATACAAGGCTTTCTTCCAACAAGCATCATCAATCTTTCGAAACAGAAAAACGCAATAACTTACTGCCAGAGTCACGATTATATTTCGGAGCTGTTTACAGGAAAAAATATCGTCACTGCCTTTGATAAGATTAACGACAGTCTGCATATTTTTTATGGCAATACCGGATATACCGTCGTGCATCCCGCGGATAATATTATTGGTGTACGCCCCTACAACGATTCCTGTTATCTGATCAACACCAGTAATGGCAGTTACATTTACAACCTGTACAGCAGAGCATTTACAGATACGCTGCTGACAGGCATTTCTGTCAATGTGTCGATTGTCGATAAAGAATCGGGCGTGTGGCTGGGCACCAATGG
Organism: Taibaiella soli; assembly: GCF_003236175.1. Taxonomy (GTDB): domain Bacteria; phylum Bacteroidota; class Bacteroidia; order Chitinophagales; family Chitinophagaceae; genus QKTW01. Next base: position 79,701 of record NZ_QKTW01000025.1, read on the forward strand.
CGGCGGGCTTTTTTATTTCCCTTCGCTGCGCAGTACCACCATTCTGCAAACAGCACCCAACGCAGCTTTGCACGCATATTATTTTTACGGCAACGGCAATCCGTTGATCGTAAGCACGGGCACGCACCGCTATTGGCGTATCGATTTCGACAAACAAGCACTCGCTGGCGAATTATTAGAGAAAGATTTCAAACAACAACTGTTGCGACAGGTGCCTGGCAATGCTATCCGCAAACCGGAAATAGTGTTTATGGATGTATTCCGCGACAAAAAAGAATTACCATTTGTATCGAGTGCTATAAAATCTATGATGAATGCAGGCGACACCTTTGTGACCGCATCTGCCGGAGGCGATATCGAAAAAATAAATCTGCTCACCGGAAAAAAAACAGTCAAATATTTTCATCAGCGTCTTACTGCAATCTTTTATGGCAATCAAACTGACTATATCGGTACGCTGAACGGTTTTTATGCTGTTCCGGAAAAAGACACGAACACAACCTTGAGCAATTATCATGCGCTGGCACCGGGATTGATTCATTCTATAGCGTACAGTCATGCCAACAATCTGCTTTGGGTCGCTACTTCAAACGATGGTATTTATTGCTTGCAAAACAACAGAGTGATCCGCGAAATCCGTGAGACAAACGGCCTTTCGAGCAATGTTTGTAAATGCATTTTTACAGATGGATGGAAACTTTATGTAGGCACAATGCACGGGTTGAACGTAATTGATCCAGCAAAGAATTTTGAGATCACAACATTCCGCACTACCGACGGGCTGGTTTCGGATAATATCAACTGTCTCTATGCAAAAGGCGATACCGTTTGCGCCGGAACTACAGATGGTGTTTCATTCCTTGACGTTTCTGCGAAAGCCAAACCAGTCTTCTGCCGGATACGCCTCACAGAAATTAAGGTTTCAGGAAAGAATATTCCGCTCAATGAAAAGGCTTTAATACTCGAACCTCAATACAACAATATTTCATTTTCTTACTCTGGACTTTCTTTTCGTTCACTGGGAAAAATAAAATACAGCTATCGGTTGAAAGGCCTCCAGGATCAATGGCAAACAACTGATGAAACAAAACTGAAATACCCTTCTTTGCCGTATGGAAATTATACGTTAGAAATCTTTGCCACCAACCGTTTCAATGTACGCAGTCAAATACTTTCTTTCGGTTTTACAGTACGGCCATTTTGGTGGGAATACTGGTGGGTGCGATTGCTGGCGATTCTGATTTTGGCCGGCATTATCTTTTTCATTTTCCGCAAGCGCGTAAAAAGAATCAGACAACGGGAAAAAGAAAAAACTGCCCTGAAAGAAAAGATTATTGAACTGGAGCAACTCGCTATGCGCGCGCAGATGAATCCACATTTTATTTTTAATAGCCTCAACTCACTCTATCAATATGTCATCACGCAAGACCTGGAAGGTGCCAGTAAATTTATGAGCGAATTTTCGCGGCTCATCCGTATTTTATTTGAGACAACCACCCTCACTGAAATTGCGTTTGATAAAGAAATTGAATTTCTCAAAACCTATCTGGAATTAGAAAGAATTAAGCTTAACAACGCATTTAGCTATCAGATCGATATTCCACGTGAACTTGTAATAGAGGACATTGTTATTCCGTCGTTCATTATTCAGCCGTTTATTGAAAACGCGATCCGGCACGGCATACAAAACCGGAATGATCAACAGGGAAAAATTACCATTTCGGTAAAAACTGAAGGTGATATCCTGAAAGTGTCTGTCGACGATAACGGTGTCGGCAGAAAGTATACCGAAGAACAGAAAAGCAAACTCCTGCAGATCCACAATTCGAAAGGCATCACGCTCACAAAAGAAAGGTTGGCATTGTATAACAAAACACACCAGTCAGACTTTAAATTTGAAATTATAGACAAGTACGAAAACGGCCAGGCTACAGGCACATTGGTTGTCATTTATTTTTCGCTCAAACACATCTTCATATGAACGCCATACTCGTAGACGATGAAAAACTTAACTCAGAAATACTGCGTGAAATACTCAAAAGATATTGTCCGCAAGTAACCGTAATTGCAGTGTGCACCGATATTGCCGGTGCTATGCAAGAAATAGAATCTCAAAAACCGGAACTGGTGTTCCTGGATATTCAAATGCCGAATGGCAGTGGTTTTGATCTGCTGGATCGTATTCAGCAAAAAAACATGGAGGTGATTTTTGTTACGGCCTATGATAATTTCCTGCTGAAAGCCATTCGTTACAGTGCACTTGATTATATTCTGAAACCGGTGAATATCGGCGAAATCGTAAATGCGGTAAGTCGTGCCGAAAAAAGGCTTACAGACAGAACCTTCAACGATCAGCTGCAGCTACTGCTATCCAACATGCAAAAGCCGACGCAAACGCAGAAGATCGCCATTCCGGTAAAAGACGAATACATATTTATTACCGTTTCGGATATCGTTCGTCTGGAGGCAAACGGTGCATATACAGAAATCTTCACCAATGACGGCAAATCCTTCCTGACGTCTAAAAACATGAAGGAATATGAAGATTTATTGCCCGAAAGCATGTTTTGCAGGGTGCATCACGCGCATATCATCAATATGAATTTTGTACGTTCTTATCACAAAGGACGAGGTGGCTATGTTCAGATGTCGAACGGCATTACCATTGAGGTATCCGTGCGAAAAAAAGATGAGTTTTTGTCCCGGTTTAAATAACCATATACGGAAATACAAAATACATCACACACTTATCAATTTATCCTGCACACCTGTTTAATGACACTATGCCATTTGACGGGGGCGGGCTTTCTTTATATTAAATCACAGTAACTGACAGATTGTGGTCCACCAATCTACATAATAAATACTTATCGAATCCTTCTTCACTAACTATTGCCCCTTTCCAGAAAAAACTAATAATCCCGGCCAGGTGCCGGGATTATTAGTTATGCGATATTCCCTGAAGGACGTTCTAAACGCGAGGATGACGATTTATTATCTCCTGAGTATAATCCGGAACGTTGTTCCCTTCCCTACTTCAGATGATTTCACAAACAGTGAACCGTGATGATATTTTTCTATAATGCGGCGGGAAAGCGAAAGTCCAAGCCCCCAGCCTCTTTTCTTCGTTGTAAACCCCGGATTGAATACTTTTTTGATCTGATGTTTGGCAATACCTTTCCCCGTGTCCTGTACATCTACAAAAACCTGCTGTGGCGTATTGACCACCTTTACAGCGATGCTGCCCTTTCCATCCATGGCATCTAAGGCATTACGCATCAGATTTTCCAGCACCCAGTCAAACAGCGGACCACTGATATAAACAGGTATTTCCGGTTCATCAGTATCAATAGTGATCTTTACTTTGCTCGGCGCACGTTTCTGCATATAGTGCACCATACTTTCCACACGAGTCACCAGATTTTCTTCCTCCAATTGCGGCGAACTGCCAACTTTACTAAAACGATCGGCAACGAGCTTCAGCCTGTCGAGATCTTTTTGCATCTCTTCAACCGCCTCCTTATTTTCCTCATGGTCTTTCAGTAATTCCAACCAGGCTTCAATTGAGCTGAGCGGCGTACCAAGCTGATGAGCAGTTTCTTTAGAAAGCCCTACCCATACCTGGTTTTGAATAGACCTGTGTGCCGCACTAAGTGCAATCAGCGCCACAATAAGAAACAACGAAATAATCCCTAATTGTACATAGGGGAAATAGCGCAATTGCTTCAGCAGATAGGAATCTCCGTAGTAAACATAACTCGTTCCAAAGCCAAAATCGATTACAATCGGCGGATGTTCTTCGGAAAATTCCTTTAATTTTTGTTCCAGCAGCTGCTGCCCGTCTCTCTTCCCAACCGTGTCTATATTGGCTACATATTGAACCGTTTGCTGTCCGCTGGCAATGATAAACGGAACAGTAGTATTTTCTTCCAGCAACTGGTTCATAAAACTAAGATCCTGGTTATAAGGCGCTTCATTAAGCGTCTTAATCGCCCGGACGAGCTGCACCATTTTCTTCTTTTCTTCTCTTTCGAGCTTTTTTGCAAGCTTATTAGTATAGACCAGCGAGGCAGTCACAATGCCCAGCGCAGCTAGCAAAAGATATGTTTTCCAATTGAGGTATTGACGCATAGAGTAAGTTCCCAAAAACGAAACTTGAGTAAAAATATTGTGATTTTAAGGGATTACTACTATTTTTGTGACGCAAATTGCGCATCAATGGAAATGCAACAACAAAATCACGGACAATACATAGATAATCCAGCAGATATCGAACTGAGCAAACCTTCTAAGTCACGTTTCTTATTTCTGCTTTCTTTCTTTGGTTATTTCATTTTCGCATTGGCTGGTTGTTACAACCTCTACGAACACAAATTCCAGAAAAACGATAACGTTCAGGTTCCTGATAATACATTATACGAACCTAAGTATAAATAATCATTCGCCCAATCAGCAATGATTCAATGTACGCAAGATACAGCCGTTGTTATACTTAGCTACAATGGCAGGAAATGGCATGAGCTGTTCCTGCCATTGATTGTTTCTGAGGCCCATACCGGTTATGATGTAGTCGTGGTGGATAATGCTTCTACAGACGATACGTTGGCTTATGTACAAAATACTTTCCCTTCTGTCAAAACACTCACTATCGCCGTAAACCGCGGTTTCGCCAACGGCTATTACGAGGGTTTGAAACAGATTCAGGCCAAATACTACATTCTGCTGAGTGCCGATTTTGAAGTAACACATGGCTGGTTTCCGCCATTGCTCAATGCCATGCAACGCTATCCCGGACTGGCAGCCTGTCAGCCGAAAGTGCGTTACTGGCGCGAGCGCGAGTACTTCGAGTATGCAGGTGCAGGTGGTGGTTTCATGGATAAATGGGGTTATCTTTTCTGTCGTGGCCGTATCTTCAATGATCTTGAAAAAGATCTGGGTCAATATGATGACGACATTGAAGTATTCTGGGCTTCTGGCGGATGTCTGATGGTTCGCGCTGATCTGTATCATAAAATGGGCGGCCTCGATGCCGAACTTTATGCACATATGGAAGAAGTGGATCTTTGCTGGCGATTGAAAAATGCAGGCTATAAAATCGGCTATATCGGTCAGTCGACAGTTTACCATGTTGGCGGCAGCGTCATCAGCTACGGAAGTCCGCAAAAACTCTATTATAATTTCCGGAACAATCTGGTACTCTTACTCAAAAACGAGCGCGCATCACGCCTGCTCTGGCTAATTCCGCTACGTCTTGTACTTGATGGCATCGCCGGGCTGCAAATGCTTGCCGGCGGTAAATTCAAACACTTCACCACTGTTATTAAAGCACATTTCCACTTCTACGGAAGTCTTGGTAAATGGCTAAAACGCCGTAAAGAAGCTCAAAAACTGGTGACACACCGCAACGAAGCGGGCATTTACCCTAAAAGCGCCATCTGGCAATACTTTGCGCTTCGCAAAAAGACCTTTCCAAAACTGGAATGGGAGCCACCGAAGCTAAACTAAGTTCAATTGATAGTTGACAATGGACAATTGACAGTGTTCATTTTTTTCATAACAATTACCGTAGAAAAGGCTTTTCCGCGCGAGATATAATTCCTGCATCACTTATCCTTCGGTCTAGTTCAATTGCTTCGTTCTTTACAACTACGCGGGCAAAACACATTTACCACATTCATCACATTTCCCCATATTAGCACATTACCGCATTGCCCGCATCCGAGCGCAGATTGCGTGCTTGTTACAACTACGTGGGTAAAGCACATTTACCACATTCATCACATTTCCCCACATTAGCACACTACCGCATTGCCCCGCATCCGAGCGCAGATTGC
>NZ_QKTW01000025.1:85605-251901 GCF_003236175.1 Taibaiella soli
CATTTCCCCACATTAGCACATTCCACTCATCAGTCACATTCCGACAAATTAATTAACCTACCAAAGAGGGCCATTCACCGACAACTCCCCATTTTTTACCTATTCGCTATTTAGCGGGCTGGAAACTCATTCTATTTTTACATCATCAATCAGAAACAACAAACTTTTTAAAATAATTAATTATGCGACGCAATCATTTTCGCGATCACAACCGCCACAGAGGAGACAAAGTAATTTTCGGTATAGGGGTGGCCGTTATCGGTACGCTTTTATTGCTGAAACAACTCGGACTTATTTTTATCAGCTTCCACCTTACCTGGCCGCTCATCCTGATCCTGATCGGCGGACTCATTGGTATCAAAAGCCGTTTTCATAATCACGCCTGGTGGATTCTTATCCTGATCGGCGTTGCCAACCTGACACCACAATTCACTATTCTCGGTCATCCTTCCAGCCAATTAATCTGGCCGATGGCTATTATCATAGCAGGTTTAATGATCGCTCTCCGCCCAAAGCGCCAACGCTGTCTGCCCGGAGAAAAATTCGGTCCGACGTTCAATACGACGGCAGACAGCAAACTCAATATTGATGTGACTTTTGGTGGAAGAAAAGAAATTGTAACCTCTAAAGAATTCACCGGCGGTGTTATCAGCACAACATTCGGGGGCGTAGAAGTAAACCTGATGCAGGCCGACAGCACGGTGCAACCAATGGTACTCGACTTTAAAGTGGCCTTCGGCGGCGTAGAACTAATCGTTCCTTCGCACTGGGAAATCGTCATTGAAGCACAGCCATCATTCGGCAGCATCGAAGACCAGCGCATGATGCGCACAGCCAGTCCCGGCGACGAAAAGAAAACACTGATCATTCGCGGTTCCGTTTCTTTCGGCAGCGTAGAAATCAAATCATACTAGTTAGCAGTACCGTTTCCACCCAATCACAAACAAAACATTTCCCTGTCACTATGAAATTTCTAAACGGACCAATTTTTGTTACCTGAATACTAACCATTCCAATTACCATTTCTCTTACTCATTTTAAAAGCTACAACAGATGAAAACTTTTGCTGCACAGATTATTTATAAAATAGAATGCCAGGGAATTGTTACGGAACAATATGAACAACAATGGCGATTGATATTCGCCCAAAGCGAAAAAGAAGCACTGCAGGAAGCGCGCCGCATTGCACAGGAAGAAGAAACAACTTTTGTAGACCGCCATGGTCGCACTATTTTCTGGAAACTGATAGCGGTAAAAGACCTGCGTGAAATTGACCTGGACAACGGTAGTCTGTTGTTCTCTGAAGTGAAAGAAGTAGAGCCGCTGGCGGCGCCTGTATGGGCTGAATAAAATCAAAAACATTCATCACTTTATCAACCAAAAATCTTGTCTGTATTCGATAAAAATATACGCTGGGTAATATTAATCATCCTCATCTTCGCCGCAGGCGTCATTAAAGTAGTACTGCGACACGCCGTAGGTGTGGATCTCGAAGAAGCAATCGGCGACGCTGGTATCAGCGTTTTGCTGATGTCGCTCGGAAGCTGGGGACTTTTAATGGCCATCAACGCCTACCCCACGCGCGTAGGCACTCAAGGCTATGCGTTCTTTATGGCGGTAGCCCTCGCGGGAATCACATGCCTGTTTGATATTGGTATCCTCAAATGGTGGCTCGGCGACAACCCGCTCTACCGCGACTGGCTGGCGCATACCACGCTGATGCGCTTTTTCATTTGTCTGGTTTGTTTCGGATGGATTGCTTCACTCTCAGCCATGCAGAAAAAAATGGCAAAAATTGAGGCCGATTACCAACAACACTCCGACGCAGAAACGCTTCATCGCGAAGCTGAATTATTTAAGCTTCGTCAACAATTGCAACCACACTTTCTATATAACAGTCTTAACTCCATAAATGCTCTGATCATGATACAACCAGATAAAGCCCAGGAAATGATCGGCAAGTTGTCGGATTTTCTGCGCAGTTCTGTACGCCGCGAGGCAAACGAAAAAATACCTATTACCGAAGAACTCGAATATATTGAAGCTTATCTTTCTATTGAAACCATCCGCTTTGGCGACAGGCTGCAGGTAGAAATCAAAAAGGACTATACAGATGACGCAAGTATCCCACCGTTCCTCTTGCAACCCGTTCTGGAAAATGCTATTAAATTTGGTTTGTACGGAAAAACAGGAACCGTAAAAATCTTATTGTACATCGGTTATGAAGATTCGATGCTGGAAATACATATCGTCAACCCATTTGATGAACATATGCGGCCGCCATCCGGTACTGGTTTTGGACTAGAAGGCATTCGTCGCCGACTTTATCTTTTATATGCCCGCGCTGACCTGCTTGAGACATTGCAGGAAGACGGACTTTTTACGACTATTTTAAAAATACCGCAATAGCATGTACAACGTAATTCTCATAGATGATGAGCCACTGGCACGCCAATTGGTAAAATCATTATTACAGCCATACAATCAATTTAATGTTGTTGCGGAATGTGCAGACGGTTTCGACGGCTTCAAAATGATTCAGCAACATAATCCGGATCTTATTTTTCTCGACGTGCAAATGCCCCGTGTAAACGGCTTTGAGATGCTCGAACTGCTCGACAACCCACCGTCTGTAATCTTTACAACTGCTTTTGACGAATATGCACTGAAAGCTTTTGAAGCGCATGCAATCGATTATTTGCTGAAGCCAATTACCCGCGAACGCTTTGATAAAGCGATCCAGAAATGGTTGGCGCAGGCAGCAAGCAAGCAACAACCACAGCTGCAGGAGCTGATGCAGGAAAAAGTGTATGAAGGTTATCAGCACCGCATTGTAGTAAAAGACAATGGCCTGATCCGCATCATTCCTGCGAATGATATTTATTATGTGGAAGCCAACGACGACTATGTGAAGATCGTAACGAAAGACGGTAGCTTTCTGAAGAAAAGTACGCTCGGCCATATTGAGCAATCACTCGATCCGCAACACTTTGTACGTGTTCACCGCTCTTATTTGATTCCCGTGAGCCAGCTGGTTCGCATCGAACCTTATGAAAAGGACAGTCATATCGCATTGCTGCAGTGCGGTGCAAAAGTCACGGTGAGCAAAACAGGCATGACGAAACTGAAATCGATTCTGGGCTGGTAATTCTTTTGAATGATGAATGACCAATTCCCCCTTGACCATTTCTGGGCGGCATCGAAGGAGGGGAAGCTAAAAGAGGCTGATATAACTCGTTTTTTTATTGATATACACATGAAAAAGGCTGGTTGTTTAACCAGCCTTTCTTTTTCTATTTTTCAACCATAAGTAACGGAGCTACCGAGTCTGTTCCACTCTGATTAATCCAATCATCCATAGCGTCTGGGTGTTTTTTCAAATTCTCTTCCTAAAAAATCAATACACAATAATCGGAAGCAACTCCAAAGAATCAGGACCAAACAGATTATCCTCCAGAAGGTCTGGATACTTTTTAAGATTTTGACGAAGCAAAACATTGCCCAGAATTGGCAATAAATAAGCGATCAAAAGACCTGCAACAGTCAATTCACCAAATAAAAACAGGGACATACAGATCCCTGCTAATTCTAGCCCAATCCAGGTAAATAAAGTATAAGCTTTCCAACGGCTTACACTCAATCCCTTTTTTTTCGCATCAGCGCCAACAATGTGCAAGAGGTAATCAACAATAAAAATTTCTAACATTTTCCTATGTATAAAGATGACTTAATTTATTGTCATCTCTAAAATCAAATTTCGGGCCAAACATTACTGTAGACAGCATTACCCGCAAAGACGACTAACGTTGGTCCACTGTATTCCAACCCTTTAGAAAATTTTTATTTTTTTTAAATTATTCCTGCTGACCGTTGTTTACTCTTTTCCCACTCATTCTATCCAGGATAAAACGGATCAGCAGATAACCGCCAAGACCACAGAATAAAACAAACAGACTAGATGCCATTGGCGGATTAGAGACGAAAGCAGAAAGTGCGTCCTTGGTTGGCGGCACATGATAAAAACCTAAGACAGAGATTGTAAAGCCAATCATTTCAAAGGCCTCGAAAATCAGGAAGGTAATAAATCCCCAAACAAAGCCATTCTGGCCTTTCATACGTGCACGTATACTATTGCGCCAGGCAAAAAACAAGGGAAGAAGTATGAGGTCAAACATCAGTTCAATCAATTAAAAAAGGCCCACCTACAAAGGATGGACCCGTTGTATTTTCGGCAAAGCTACACTTTATACGTATTGCTTCATAAACAAGTGCACACTTTCCATTACATGCGCCAGTTGTGCTTCGTTTAATCCGTGGTGACAAGCCAGTAACATGCCGCCGCGCATGACTTTATCAGATTCCGGATAACCGCCTTTCGCTGCTTTATGGACAATATTTTTAAAACCCGGCTGACGCAGAATGTTTCCGGTAAATACCGTGCGCGTCTGGATGTTTCTTTTTTCGAGGAATAGCTGCATATCCCGACGAATAAAAGGCGCAGATTCGCGGATCGTGACCGCGAATGCAAGCCAGCCCGTACGTGAGTCTGGCAGCTGTTTGGGCAAAATGAAAATATCTTCCCATTCACCGAAAAATTCTCGCATACGATTAGAGTTGGCAGTCCGTGCATCAATATTTGCAGCAAGATCATCCAACTGCACCAAACCAAAAGCAGCACCAAGTTCGGCAGGCTCTATATTAAATCCGGGCTCTTCAAAAACAAATTTGGCATCGTATGGAATACCGTCCACTTCCACATTGAAGCGATTTTCTATTTTTTCACTTTCTACAAATAAAGAAGAACTGCGCCCCCAGCTGCGCAATAAGCGCCCGCGATCGTACAAAGCTTCAGTATTCACACAAAGCATGCCACCATTACCAGCGCAATTAATAATGTGCGATCCATAGAATGAAGTCGTGCTCATATCGGTAAAGCGACCTGAAGATGCGCCTCCGATCTCGGCGCCGAGGGTATCAGCACTATCTTCCAGCAACAGCAGGTTATGTTTATTGGCTATCTCACGCAATATTTTCCAGTCGGGCAAATTACCTAACAGGTTGGGAATGATCATCGCTTTGGTCTTTGGCGTAATCATTTCCTCCACTTTATTTGCATCAATATTGTAGGTACCTTCTTCACAATCTACAAATGCCGGCACCCATCCTTTTCGCACCTGTGGCGCAACTGTCGTTGAAAAAGTAAGAGCGGGCGTAATCACTTCATCTCCCTCGTTGAGATTCATGAGCTCAGCAGCCAGGTAGAGCGCAGATGAGCCGGAATTTACCATCACCCCGTATTTTTTATCGTAAAGCTTTGCTACTCTTTCTTCCATGGCGCGAACGTGTTTGCCCATCTGCGTGGAAGTGCGCAATACGTGCATTACCGCTTCAATTTCGGCTTCTCCGTAAACGGCCTTTCCATAAGGCACATGAATAAAGTCTCCCTGTGACATATAATGATGATTATTATTACGAATGTAGGCGATCGTATCCATTTTTATCACTAAAAGGCAGTAGAAAATCAAGATATTATAAATAGAACTACTACCTATCGATATGATTATCTTTTAAAATAGAACTATGGTAAAATATTTTAAAATTATTCCGTTTAAAATACTGTTTTACAGTATACAAGGAATCGCTTTTTATTTTATTTTCAGGTATTAACCCTTTTGGCACGCAAATTGATTTACAGTAGATGATAAACTGATTTAGTGACCTGGAAAAAAGTGATATTTTATGAAAGAATTACTTGAAGAACAACAACAACAGAGCAAAACACTTGCGATCGTAAGTATGGTTTTGATGGGCTGCCTGCTCACCGCCACTACGCTGTATCTGTGTTTCCTTTAGTCTACCCGACAAATAAGTCCTTTAAAGGCTGGTAATAAAAATCCAGCCTTTTCTTTTTTCATCGCACCGCAACTCTCCCCAAAACCTGTACGCTGCACGCCTTATTCGATCTATCGAACGGCCATAACTAGTCCGCAAAACACCGTGGATTAAAATCCTGTTTTCTTTCCGCTGTCGAAGCGCAAAATCAACATGCGTGGGACCGGCGGACCTCTGTCATAATGCAATTTTTACCCCCGAAAGAATATAGCAATGAAAAAATCTGATAACACGCAAGAAGACCAAATCAAAAACAAAGCCGTTTTACCATTGATACTGATATCGACGCTGCTGGTAGTAACTATTATTCTGCTGTTGGTCCTGAACAATTAAGGTTAATCCTGTTGAAATTTAGGTTGTTCGACATACGCGCTGCTAAACATCTATGCTGTTTGACATGTTAGCGTAGCGCATGTCGAAAAACTGATAACATGGGATCTCCGATCCCCGAAACCAACGACAACTCATGGGATACTCCTATACAATCAAAAATCAATACGGGATGCATTTTATTACATGCACCGTTCACCAATGGGTAGACATATTTACGAGAACGGATTATATCGCAATCTTACTCGATAGTATACGATTTTGTCAAAAAAGAAAAGGCTTAAAAGTTTATGCATGGGTGATCATGTCCAACCATATTCATCTCATCGTGAGTAGCACCCAAGATGAACTTAGCGACATAATTCGAGACCTAAAAAAATTTACCTCCAGACAAATTGTTCAATCGACAGAAGCAAATCCAAAAGAAAGCCGGAAACGCTGGTTATTATGGCTATTCAAAAAAGATAATGGCGTTTGTTTTTGGGAAGAAGGATATCATGGCGAAGAGATTCTCACACAATCGTTTTTCAACACTAAACTCAACTATATCCATATGAATCCGGTGCGAGCCGGAATTGTCGACAAAGAAGAAGATTATGTAAATAGCAGTTGCGCAGAACATTATGGCACAAGGATGGGTGCGCTCGAGCTGAATATAGATTTACTACCCGACATACTGGACCGATATAAGCCAATTAGATAATTGAGAAGCGGATTAGAAATCCGCTTTATCTGTTGTTCGACATGCGCGCTGCTAACATGTCGAACAGCTTATATTTGTTGTGCAATTTTTCTAAAATTCTCAACATTGGAATCATATACCTACCCGGCCGCACCTTCGGGAGTGTCGGACGACATGATCGCACCAAGTCTTAGTTTCAAAAAAAACGTAGCCACGGTAGTCGGCAGTATCGTTGCTTTTGTTTTTCTCTATCTCATTTTACTGACGCTCGGCATTCTGATCGGCTTTTGTTTTGCATTTGCCGGAGGGTCGCTTATATATTATGTTCATAACATCTGGGTTATTCTGTTAGGCATAGGCCTGATGGGTATTGGCGTAATGATCTGCTTTTTTCTGATAAAATTTCTCTTCGCCTCAAAAAAAGAAGATCACAGCAACAAAATAGAAGCAACCGAAGATGAATATCCGGAATTGTTTGCTTTTGTGCGTAAGGTAAGTGAAGATGTAGGCACAACCTTTCCAAAACATATCTATTTCACGCAAGAGGTAAATGCATTTGTCTCCTATGATTCTAACTTCAGAAGTCTGTTTTTCCCGGTGCGGAAAAATCTTACTATCGGTATGGGGCTGGCAAACATGCTTAATTTAAGCGAGTTCAAAGCCGTGCTGGCACACGAATTCGGGCATTTCTCCCAAAAGAGCATGAAAGCGGGCAGCTATGTGTATCAAGTAAACAAGGTAATTTACAACATGCTGTACGAAAACAGCAGCTATAGCTCTGCTTTACAGAAATGGGCGAATATGCATCAGATATTTGCATTATGCGCCAGAATCACCGTGAAAGTTGTACAGGCTATCCAATGGATTTTGCAACGTGCTTATCATGTAATCAATAAGAACTACCTCGGTCTTTCGCGTGAAATGGAATTTCATGCGGATGCTATCTCGGCCAAAGTGAGCGGTAGTAATAATGCCATCCATGCATTGCGCCGGATTGATTTTGCAGGTGCCTGTTACAGTATCGTAATCGACAAATACAATGTGTGGCTTAAAGAAAACCGACGTGGCCAGAACGCCTATACGCAACAACGATTAGTTGCTGCAACGCTGGCAAACGAATCATTGTTACCACTCAAAAACGGTCTTCCGGTTTTTAACGATACAGAGACAAATGTGTATCAGAAATTCAATCGCGTAGTGATCAATAACCAATGGGCATCACACCCTACACGCCACCAACGCGAGGAAGCACTCAGCAGATTAGATATTATCGGTACCGTCGTAGACACACCGGCAACGGTTTTGTTTAGAAGTGTTACTAGATTGGAAGAAACGATGACCAATCAGATTTACCAGGATGTTCATTTCCACCAACCAGATGAAGTGCAAATAGGCGGCGACTTTGCCTTTGAAAACGATCTGAGACAAACACGTGAGAAGTATAACTACAACGCTGCGTACAACGGCTACTACAATAACCGTAACCTCTGCGAGTTTGATCCTGCGCGGGTAAACGCTGCAAGCATTACCGATATTGAAACCTATATCCGCGACACAAAAGATCTGCTCAATAAAATTATTGCCACGCAGGAAGATATTGCCGCACTGGAAATTGTAAGCGATAAAAAATCGGACATCCGAAATTTCGATTTTGATGGAGAAAAATATAATCGCGAAAATGCTGCGTTGATCAAAACGAAATTGGAACAGTTGCTCAAGCAATTGAAAAAGGAACAATTGACTGCCGACGAAACGGTGTATCATTACTATTATCAAAAAGCTTCTGCAATTAGCGCCGATCGCGGCATCTGGCTGCGGAACTGCTACATACAATACTTTACGGTGCTTCGCCTATCGCTCGATAATCTGAATTTTATCAATGAAATGGTGGCATTGCTCGAAACATTTTATAAAGACAATACCAAGGAACAGGCAGCAATACTGGCCAGCAATATGGAAAGTAAAATGATCGCTTTTAAGGTGAAAGTGTTGCACGCTGCTAGTGTTTTAAAAACGGTGGACAGCTTGAAGATATTACCGATTCCCACCACACTGGAAGCGTTGCAGGATACGCACTATAAATATCTTGCGGCCAGTTCTTTTAATTCGGAGGCTATTCAGAAAACAATAGAATTTCATAACCTGTTTGCCGACTGGAATTACGATGTACGGATGGAAGCGCAAAAAGATTTGCTGGATAAACAGCTTCAGCTGAGTAACGCAGCCATTCCGATAACTGCTAATACAACGGTTCAGAATTATTACTAACTTGTAATATCTCTTTTTCTTATGCTGAAAGAAATTTTCACTTCGCTGATGCAACGTTATACCAACGATCTGCAAATGATTGACAGACGCTGGAAGGAAATTGAACTCGCTTATTCTGCGCCAAAACGCTATTATCATACGTTGACGCATCTATCTGGTCTCATTACAGAGCTGGATGATTACAAAGAAGAAATTGATAAATGGGATACCGTTTTGTTCAGTGTGTTTTATCACGATATCGTGTACAATACGTTGCAGCAGGATAATGAAGAGCAAAGTGCGCTGATTGCAGTAGAACGTATGTCTGAATTACATTTCCCATCCTCCGTTGTTACAGACTGCAAGGAGCAGATTCTGGCTACGAAATCGCATGAGCTCAGTGACAACAACGATACCAATTTATTTACCGATGCCGATTTAGCTATTCTTGGAAAAGATCCGGAGACGTATAGAAGTTACGCTTCGCAAATACGGAAGGAGTATCGCATCTATCCCGACATCGTTTATAAACCGGGCCGGCAAAAGGTTTTGCAGCATTTTCTTTCGATGCCACGCATTTATAAAACAGAACTTTTCAGAAATAAGTACGAACACCAAGCAAGGACAAATATTGCGCGGGAATTAACAGAGGGTTAGCGCCAATATGGGGATGCGGTAACTGGATGTGATTAAATGTGTGGAATGTGATAAATGCGCTAAATAGCGGGCGTGTCAACATTTCAACGTATCAACGAAAAATAAAAAATCCGGCTTTCGCCGGATTCTTCATTTTATGGCCGCGCCCTTTTAGGCGCTGTGGATTAATTCTGTACTGGTTTTCCTTCGCGGTCCAGCTCTACGATCTGGTAGCCGAGTTTTTGTAAACCATCCCATACTTTAGCTTTATCACCTACAAGTACGATGTTCATCTTATCGAGGTCTGGCAGGTTTTTAAGCGCCAGCGTATTTACATCGTTTGCGGAGATGTTACCCAGCAAAGTATTTTGTTGTTTCGAATAATCAGTTGGCAAGTTGTATTCCTGAACGCGCGCAAGAAACGCAGCTTTCTGGAAGCCTGTTTCGTATTTGCGTGCATCGCTCTGGCCGATTGATTTTTGTGTAAACGCCAGTTCTTCGCCAGTAATACCTTTTGCCTTATATTCTTTCATAATGTGCAATACGTCTGCCAGCGCACTGTCTGTCGCGCTTGCACGAATACCAGCGCTAAACGCGAATGAACCAGTGTATTTATCACCATCAAAGTAAGAACGTGCACCGTAAGTCCAACCTTTGTCTTCACGCAGATCCAGATTAAGACGGCTATTGAATGCACCACCCAACGGATAGTTCATGATGGTGGATTTATAATAATCGCCCAGTGCATCGTATTTCATATTCGTCACATAGCCCACGCGGAATTCAGTTTGCGCGGCATTCGGTACGTTTACGAAATAGATTTTTGTTTGTGCAACAGCTGGTGCAGCAGGCAATACAGGGATTGCAATATCTGCATCTTTCATCTGGTTCAGGAAGCCCAGTTTACCGGTAATTTCAGACTCCGAGACATCGCCCACTACAACAATCGTTGCATTTTTGCGGGAGAAATCTTTGTCATAATAATTCTGAACATCTGCAAGAGTGATATTGCCGATTGTTTGTTCGGAACCGTGAGAAGGCTGACCCAGCACACTTGAAGAACCGTAGTTGACCAGATTAAATATATTGTTGGCCACATTAACCGGCTGGTTCAATGAATTTTTCGCACTTTCGCTAAGGCGCTTTTTGTTTGTCGCGAATGCTTCTTCTGTAAATTTCGAATTCAGTAAACGTTCTTCGAGCAGCGCCATCGTTTTGTCGAGATTCTTCTTCAGCGAACGAACATTTACACTGATATTATCGCGGTCGGCGGATACATCGATACTGCTGCCCAGTTTTTCCAGTTCAGTTGCGAATGCTTCGGCGGAATATTTTTTGGTATCCTCACTCATCATTTCAGCAAACATATTAGCCAGACCTGCTTTTGACAGATCGCCGGCTTCAAGCATACGGCCACCTTTGAATTCCATAGAGATATTCACCACCGGAATTTCATTAGTCTGCGTACCGATCACATTTACGTTGCCTGGCAATTGTTTCTTCCATAATGAAGGTACATTCACCACAGGATTAGCGCCTGCCGGCGGCACTACATTACGATCGAACTTGTCGGTTGGCTTGGTGTATTTCAGATGTGCATAACCATAGTCTGGCGCCTTGTAACCTGTAGTGTCTACTGTATAGTTATCTGCGGCTGCCTTATTGTTCGCATCCTGCTTGGTCATCACGCTTACATAAACAGCATGTTTGCCCTTGATGTATTTATTGTAAACGCGCATCACATCTTCTTTAGTAACGGATGTATAACGCTTCAATTCATTACCGATATAGTTCGGATTGCCGGTAAATGTGTAGAACGCTGCAAGTTGAGATACTTTACCAGATACGCTTTCCAGTCCGTAAACTCCTTCAGCTTCCTGCTGACTGCGGAATTTATTGATATCATCGTCAGTCACACCACGTTTTTCAAATTCATCCAGCGAAGCTTTAATCATTTGCTCCATATCGCTGAGTTTCTGACCCGGATAAGGAACAACAGACATGGTAAACTCACCGGAAAGCTCTGTTGCGCTGTTATACGAATTTGCATTCACTGCTTTCTGACCTTTTACAAAGTTTTTGTAAAAGATAGAGTTGTTGCCTTGTCCGAGGATTTCTGCCAGACAATCCAACGCAGCTTCATCCTTATCAAAACGCGGCGGTGTTGGATATACGACGCGGAGCATCGGCAGCTTCGCATAATTATCTGTCATGGAAATATAACGGTCGCTGTTGAGCACTGGCAACGCCATTTTGACTGGCTGTACATCCGGACCTTTCGGAATCGGGCCAAAGTATTTCTCTGCCAGCTTTACAACGTCTTTCGGATTTACATCGCCGCCCACCGTGAGCACAGCGTTGTTTGGTCCGTACCAACGCAGGAAGAAGTTTTTAAGATCGTCTACATTCACACGGTTCAGATCTTCTACATAACCGATGGTGAGCCATGAATATGGATGTCCGTAAGGATACAGATTTTTTGCGGCTACTTCACTTACCAGACCGTAAGGACGGTTGTCGTAGTTCTGACCACGTTCGTTTTTAACCGTAGCACGTTGTACTTCGAATTTTTGCTGCGTTACCGCATCCAGCAAAAAGCCCATACGATCGGCTTCAAGCCACAACATTTTTTCCAGCTGATTACTTGGTACTGTTTCGAAATAGTTGGTACGATCGCGGTTAGTAGAACCATTGAGTGTGCCACCTGCCTCGGTGATTATTTTAAAATGCTGTTCATCGGCAACGTGATCGGAGCCCTGAAACATCATATGTTCAAAGAAGTGGGCGAAACCGGATTTGCCGATTTCTTCGCGTGCAGAACCTACGTGATAGGTTACATCCACATGTACGATAGGATCTGAGTGATCTTCATGAATGAGCAGGGTGAGTCCATTCGGAAGTTTATACTCTTCATACGGAATGGTTACTTCTTTTCCTTTCTGCGTTACTTTTTCTACAAGCTTAGCCTGAGCCAGCGCAGTAGCAGGGCCATACAAAATGGCCGCCGCAGAGAAAGCGAGAAAAATACGTTTCATTTATTCTGATAATTTTTAAGCCTGCTAAAAGTAAGTTTTCCTGTGGGGAAATGATAATTTAATCTATGCTTTCACCCAAAAAATACCTCGTAATATTGCAACCGTTTTCTCTCAGACGAGACGTACTATTTCTACCTTCTTGAAAATGAAAAAAATATTATTGGCTGTTGCAGCCCTTGCCATTGCATTCCTGGTCGCCTTTCAAAAACAAAAAAGTGCTACACCTCATGTAGGCACCTCGTCCACAGCACATTCTGAAACTAGCGTAAAAACAGTAAGTAATGGATCGGAAGACTTTGAAACGGGACACAAAACCAGCTATGCAGACGGCGAAATCAGCTTAGAATCAGGCAACTGGCAGTTTACAAATGCACTGCTGGGCAGTTCAGACCGAGATCATAAAAACGGACACCAAGGGGTACGATTACAAAAAGACGGCAGCGTCACCACGCTGTTTGATCAATCGGGCGTAACAACCGTTTCGATAACTCATGCATTATATGGAGAAGACGCTCCGGCAACCTGGGAACTACGCTGCTCCACTGATGGCGGTAATGCCTGGAAAAACGCAGGCAATGTTCAAACAACAAGTACTGCGCCTTCCATTGCAACATTCAGCATTAAAGAAAAAGGAAACTTACGTTTTCAGATACACTCACTGAGCGGCACTCGTATCAACATCGATGATTTTTCGGTGAATGGAAAAACGGTAGCAAATAGTTCATCAAATACAGCAGAGGCAAAAGTTACGAAGGCCACCGGACAAGCGACACACAGTATTGCCGGCCGTGATGATAATATGACCCTCGGCAATCCAAGCAAGGCAACGACAAATGAAGCGAATGCGGATAATTACCTGATGGTAAAAAAACAATACACGCTTTCTTACAATAGCTCGAAAGGGATGGCCAATTGGGTAAGCTGGCATTTGAGTGCTGCCTGGCGCGGTGATGCCGAACGTTGCAACTGTTTTACACCTGATGAATCATTGCCTGCGTCTTTTACCAAAATCGCCACATCTAATTATATCCGCACAGGTTTTGATCGCGGGCATCTTTGCCCTTCTGATGACCGCACCGCTACTGCAGAAGATAATGCGGCCACTTTCTTAATGACGAATATGAGTCCGCAGGCACCGATTCTCAATCAGCAAACCTGGGAAAGTCTGGAATCCTATTGCCGTTCATTATTAAGTGACGGAAAAGAAATGTACATTATTGCAGGCGGTTATGGAACAGGTGGTAGTGGCAGCAATGGCGGCAACAACAACAGTATTGCGAATGGCAAAATCAATGTTCCGTCTCATTTCTGGAAGATTGTAGTGATACTGCCTGTTGGAGAAAATGATCTCAGCCGCATTAATGCCGACACAAAAATTATCGCGGTTGACATGCCGAATCAGCAAGATGTGAATCAACATAACTGGCAGTATTACCAGACCACGATTGATAAGCTGGAAGCCGCTACTGGATATGATTTCCTGTCGAATGTACCGGTGGAGGTGCAGAAGGTTTTGGAAGCGAAATAGTTGATGGTTGTGTTATCCGGTACAAAACGAGCAGCGAATATTTCGCTGCTCGTTTCGCTTTTACGTTACTCGCGCGAGCATTAGCGTAGCCGCTCTCGTATCTAAGATTTTCGGCAGTTTCACGACTGCATTTCGATACTCTTAAGACTAACGTCGAGTACCAGTCGTGAGACTGGGCGGTTTTGTAGACACTAGTGACCCTTCGGAACACTAGCGCCAGTTTAAAACACTCGCCAGTATCGTGGGGCCATGTTACGCGGGATGTCTCTCTTACGGTCGACACGACCATATTATTAAACAGCTTTAAATTTCACTTTCAATTGCCAACTATCTAAGTTTCCACCGATAAAGTGTGCAATACCAAATAATCACCATCGTTGTTGGTTGCAGTAATGAAAATATGTACCTGTATTTTGCTGGCGCGATAAAGCTGAATATCCTGAAAATTGTCTTTCAGAAACTTTTGCAATACTTCAAACTTGCTCGCCTGCTCCATCATAAAATCATCATTAGGATCGGCCAGCTGAATGAGTTTTATAAAGAAGCCGTTTACATCACCGCTTTCTATCTCCACGTTTTCTTCTAAATCTTTCTGATGCAAGAGTGTTGCTTTCAGCGCGTCTTCAGATACAATGCCAGACAGATCAAAAACATCAAATTCACTTTCGGACTCACTGAGATAAAGCAAACCGTCAATCAGTGATGTCGCAGTAGCTATCATAGTTTCGTTGAGCATAGTGCAAGTTTACCTGTTCAAATTATACTTTTCCTTTCAAACATCGTTCCAAAGGTCATTTTTTTAAGGTTAAGGCTGATTTTCATCATAAAATGAGGCCGATCATTTGTGGTAACTTTGCCCGAAATTGTAAGAAAATGAAATATTGGAAAAAGTTATCACAGGAAGAACAAGATGAACGTATCACCGCGGCACTCAGCCAGAATATCGACTATACGAATAAATTATCGCTGGGTATTCCTGCCTCCAAACTAGATCCAGTAGTGTTTTACGACAAAGCACCGTTTCTGAAAGATGCGCCTTTGCTCCGAACTTATGTACAAAACCCCAATCATATTGGCTGTCATACCCTGGGTGATTCCGAATTTTTCTTTAGCGGTACACAGGAATTGGAGCGCGAAGTGATAGAACTGCTGAGCGTAGACATGCTGAAAGCTGCACCGGAAAGTTGTGACGGATATATTGCCGCCGGCGGTACAGAGGCTAACATTCAGGCTGCATGGATTTATCGCAATTATTTCAGAAAAGAATGGAAGGCCCAACAAGAAGAAATCGCCCTGATCGGTTCTGCAGATACACACTACTCTATCGCCAAAGCTGCCAATCTATTGCATCTCGATTGGTATGAAGTTGCGGTAGACAAGATGACCCGCACGATTGTACCACAAGCATTAGACGAAACCATCAGCGCCGCAAAAGCAAAAGGCGTAAAATATTTTATCGTGATCTCTAATATGGCCACCACCATGTTTGGCAGTGTGGACGATCCGGATCTTTATGCAGCGGCGATGAAAAAGTATGACGTAGCTTGCAAGATACATGTGGATGGTGCTTTCGGTGGATTTATCTATCCGGTAAGCCATCCCGAAAGCACGGTTAATTTCAGTAATCCAAATATTAACTCCGTAACGCTTGATGCGCATAAAATGCTACAGGCGCCCTATGGAACGGGGATTTTTATTATCCGCAAAGATTGGATGAAATATGCCTACACCGAAGAGGCGCAATATGTAAATGGCATGGATATTACGCTGAGTGGCAGCCGCTCTGGCGCCAATGCTATTGCGGTGTGGATGATTCTATCTACTTACGGTTATTTCGGTTGGCTGGAAAAAATCAATAAACTGCTATATCGTACCGACTGGTGCTGCGCTGCGCTGAATGAAATAGGCATCCGTTATTACCGTCATCCGAAAATGAACATTATCACAATGCTGGCTGACGATGTACCGCAGGAAATTGCAATGCATTACGGCCTTGTTCCTGATACGCATCATGGCCACACGGAATGGTATAAAATTGTGGTAATGGATCACGTGGAGCTGGATCAGCTGCAGCAATTTATTACGTCGATGAAAGCCGCTTGCCCGAGTGTAAAAGTTCGCTAAAACACATAATTATTGTTATTGTACTGTACGACGTCTGGCGCCTGCACATAATTGGATGGATAACGGAACCGGATATTAGAATTGAGCGTCACCCGAAACTCTTTCTGACCATAGGCCGTTCGCGGAAAATACATTGCTTTGAGCTCTACTGTACCGAAAATCAGGTTTTGGTTGTTGGTTCTGATGCCACCACCAAAACCTGTATAAATATCGGATTTACCGATCGGCTGTTGCTCAGGTGTCATCATCACTGCATTTCCGTAGACAAATGGCGCCATACGGAACCCAAGCACTCTATAATTAGTAAATAAAACCAGCTCTGTATAAACATTAATCCGGCGGTCACCCATTACGGAATCCGGCCCCCAGTCGTTCAAACCGTATTGATTATTGATGCGCAGCGGCGCATTGGTCACACGATTATACATACGGGTATAGCTAAAACGGAAGTACTGACGCATTTTCAGACGGTCGAATTCGAACAGTCTGCTGAAAATACTGCCACCCAATAAAAGAATAGCATCCTGAGAGGCGCCCTGGTTGTAATAGCCGCCGCCCTGTGCAAAAAACTGATAAAATTCCCCTGCTCCCGACGCGATATACCGGTTGGCATTGACGCCCAGATAGGGCCGCTCCAGATTGAGCTGTTTCGTCCAGCCTGCAGTTCCGGTAACACTATAACCGTACGGTAAATCTTCCGTTGTTCCGAAACCATAGATGTACTGTGTTTTATAGAAGTCTTGCCGGAAGAAGGTTACACTGCCCAAAACGGCCTTTTTGCTGTTATAAATAGGATCATAACTATCACCGATCTGAAAAGGAGGTTTTTCATAGTGAATATTATAATAGCGCGTCGCAATGAAAATGCGATTACGTGCCGAAATTGGCGTCTGACCATGCGGCAGCAATTTGGAACCGATGTTATAACCTAACCAGCCGTCGTAAATATTGTAAGCATAATCGTAGAAAATACTGTCGGGTTTATGATACACATTCACCGACTGATTATGACTTACCAAAAGTCCACCTGCGAAATGAGAGTATGGAGAAACCAACGGCCTGTCTAACTGGAAATAATAGGCATCTTCTTGTTCGCGCCCATCGATCCGCCCATTATTGATCTGTGAATATGCAATCGTCGCATTGATAAAAGTCCGGGCGATGCTCTGTTTCCGGTACAAAGCTTCAAAGCCCACAGCCGGATTTCTGTTCTGAGCCCATAAAGTAGAAAACTGAAGACGTTGCCCCATTCCTAAAAAATTCGCATCAGCGCCGGTTGCTTTTACGTTCTGAACACCACTCGCATCGATACTACCGGTTATGGTAAAAAGATCTTTCGAAACAACAATCAGATCTACTGAATCGCGGTGTCCTTTTACAGGCTTCAGCAAAATACGTACGTCCTGAATAAAGTCGAGCGTACGCAGATAGCGCTCATTATCGGCAATTTCATAGGGATTTACTTCTTCACCTTCTTTGATGAACATATTGTCCCGGATTACCCAATCGCGGGTATTCACGTGAAGATGGTTGTATATTTTTGTACCTGCTGTGACGAGAAAACTAGTAGTATCCGAAAGTTTTTTCTCAAAACCCAATTGCGCAATAATGATATGTCGGACATAGCGCCCTGCATACCGGTAATAAGCTTCTTCACTTTTGGCCAGAAGCAGTTTGGATTCATCGATTGTATCGCCGGGATTGCGCGAAATGGAGTTCATCGCCTGGTGAAAAATATCATTGATATTGATCAGGCTTCGTTTCGATTGATGGTCTAATGTATCATTTTGACGGCGCGCCGATGTATCATTCTGAGCATTTGACCTCACTGCAGCACACAGCAGTAGCAGCAGCCAAATTCCCAATCGTAATATTTTCCGAGGCAATCGCAAGTTTGTGAATGGTTATCAGAATTTTCCAGAAAAGTACTATAAAAAAGATGCCAGACATTTACCGTGGATGTCTGATGTTCTGATGTCTGATTTTGATTATGGTCAAAAAATCAGCGACGAAAAATCAGCGATCAGATTTATACTTATCATTCAGCCGCTCTTCAGATTTACATTTCTGCACGGTTTTTGCAATCCGGTCGGCACGTGTGGTGGCCTGTTTGGCGGATGCAATCCATTCTACATATTCTTTGCGATAACCGGCTGTCAACTGATCAAAAAACGCGACGGCTTTTTTTTCCTTGCTGAATGCAATTTTCAGATCTTCCGGCACTTCAACAATCTTCTCTTTCACCGTCCGCTTAAATCCTTTAGCATTGATCGCGGCTGATTCTCTGATATAAGTTGTCAACAGCTTTTCATTGATTTCTGAAACATCCGTGAATTTTATGGAACGACTAAACTCGTTATCTACACAATGATTGAATAATCCGTTGGGATCCTTCATCTCCGAACCATTAAAAAACGTAAGCTTCGCATGTTTTTTGAAACCACTGTAACCAACCGTCAGCCCATCAGAATAGTAATTCGGTCCCCATTTCCAGTCTTCTATGATGCCTGGCACTGCTGCCAAAATGATGGACCGTAATTTCTCACAGATCAATCTTGCAAATTCAGGTAGTCCGTTTATATAAGCCGTAATTTCTGCTGAAGCGTTTGGTGCCGTTTTCGCCATAATGTAGTAGTTCCGTCCTTTCACACTAATATACAACAAATGAGCGGCTTCTGATTGAAAAGGCTTTTCGCCTGCGTGGAAAAAATTATTTAAAAATTAACCCAACTAATGAATCGTTGTTTAAAGTCTTAAAAGGAAATGCGCTCTTATGCGTACCTAAAAAAACAAAACAAAACCATTTTCATCATTCACCCGATTCAATCATCTTTTCTGTATGAAGAAACTTTTCCTCTATCTGCTGTGCCTCGGCGGCTCAGTGGTAGCGCATGCCAGCCATATTACCGGCGCAACCCTCAGTTATGAGTATACCGGTACGGGCAACATCTATCGACTTCACCTGAGATTAGCACATGAGTGTTCGCCAAACAGCTCGACTCCCTACCCAACGGAGTATATCAATCTCCGTTCGACAAGCCTGGGAATCACAAATCAAGTTAAAGCGCTCAATGTTACATCTGTTGACACACTGGATAAAAAATACATTTTCTGTCCGTCTGTGAGCAGTTCTTGCTTAAGTACATCGTACACTTACGGAGGTATCTCGGTCTACAACTATGTAGACACAGTCGTATTGCCATCTGCTCCGGATTGGTATATGGGCTGGACCGAAGGCACCAGAAACGCAGGCATTGTAAATCTGGCTAATGCCGGTTCGCAAAATATTTACCTGGAGGCTTTCCTAAATAATAGTACAGCTATTAACAGCAACCCTTATACGCCAAGCCCGCTTCCCGTATACCTCGCTACAAATGTGCTGAATACTATGCCATATCCCGCTGCGGATGCGGATGGAGACAGCCTTCATTATGACTTTATTACACCAATGGATGCTCAGGGTTCTCTGCTAAGCTATGCGTCCAGCTATTCGCTTGCACAACCTTTTGGCAGCGGCAGTATGACTCAGGTAGATCAAATTGCACAAACTTTAAAGCTGAAATCAAATCTTGTAGGCCGTTTTGACGTGGCCATGCGGATTAATGAATACCGCAACGGACAATTGGTTGGCTATAGCAGCAGCGACTGGTGCACATTAATCACACCTAATACTGTTGCTACGACTGTGCCGATGCCACTTCCTGGCACCAATTTTTCTGTAAATACCTGCCCTGGGCAGCCCAATTCGGTAAGCATCACCTTCCATGACTCTACCGCAACCGATTCTGTTTTTGTGGATGTAACACCGCCAACAATGCCAGGATGGACATTCACTTCTTCAACAGCTTCTGCGATGGGAACCGCAACCACAACTATTACCTGGACAACGCCATCATCAGCTAGTCCGGCAGCGCTGCCATCATTTTTCATCGACCTGAGAGCACACGATCTTGCATGTTCCTACATGGGCGCGGCAAGTTATCCGTTAATGGTGCATCTTACACAATGTACCGCAGACTCAGTATGGGCCGGTGATGCCAATGCAGATTACACCGTAAACATGTATGATCCTTTGGCAATTGCCGTTGCTTACGGACAGACAGGCTCTATACGTCCTTGGGCCTCTAACAGCTGGATTGCACAATATGCACCGAACTGGACTAACTTCTTTGCTTTTGGTCCGAATATGAAACATGCAGACTGTAATGGTGACGGTACAGTAAACAGCGCCGACCTTACTGTTGTAACTACGAACTACGGACAAGTACATCTTCGTCCAGGCGCCAGCCAGCAAAGAACCACCGGTGTTCCTGATCTCTATTTTGATCTGACTGGTATTTCATTAATGCCGGGTCAAACAGTGAGTGTTCCAGTGAAACTGGGTTCTTCAGCTATTAACGCAACGAATGTTTATGGTCTGGCAGCATCTGTAAAAATCAGCGGCATTACACTTAGTGCGGCACCCGTGATCACTTACAATACAAGCTGGCTGGGCACTTCAAGCAATACGCTTTCATTTACCAAGGCAATCAATAATAATCAAACAGATTGGGCTTACGCTCGCACCGATCATCAGAATATCACTGGTGAGGGTACCATTGCCTATCTGAACTTCACGGTACCTGCAAATGCAACAGTTGGCCAAGCTGTCGTTTTTGAATTTGACAACAGCAAACTGATCGATAATGCGGGTAATGCTATTCTTGCTTATAATGCACTCAGCGATACAGCACATGTTTCACCATTAAGCGTAAATACCGTTCATGGAGCTGTTCAAGCGGCAACAGTGGTGCCGAATCCGGTGAAAAACGAAGCAACATTACAGTTGTCTGTTGCCCGCCAACAAGACCTGAATATCAAAATCATCAATACACTTGGTCAAACTATGTGGCAACAAAATGCTACGGTTTCCGGTACACAAAATATAGCAATGCCTACCGGCAATTTGGCTGCAGGTCTTTACATGATTGTGATCAAAGATGAAATGTCTGCTTCACCTTCTGTGATTCGATTTGTGAAAGAATAAAAAGACTGTTGGTTATATAAAAAGTAAAAGCCTTCCCGCGGGAAGGCTTTTACTTTTTATATAGCGTGAGTATTATTTTATTGCAATAAATTGCGATAGTCGTATTTTTTATACTCCTTTAGTTTCTTCTTTTCCTTCTTTAACTCAAATAATTCATTTTTGATCTCAACCCGCAACCAGTATTCAGGATCAATATGAGAAAATTCACTGAGCTTTAAAACCATGTCTGCACTTAATCTACGTTCCCCAGTCAAATATTTATGAAGATTGCTATCCTGCATTTCAAATAACATTGCAAGACTTTTTTGAGTTACGTTCAGCGCATTCAAATACATTTTTACAAAATCCGAGATCATTATCTTTTGATTGGAATCATCATTTTCAATGTAATCCTCAATACGATATTTTATCGCCAATAATTCATTCTTCAATTTTCGACGGGCGGTTTGTTTCTGAGAATGCTGGCCAATAAATTCTTTCAAATCTGCTGCCTTCTCCTCGTTCCATATTGACGTTGCCAGAACTTCTTTATTCTTTTTCATACCGTTTGCTATTTTAAAAAAGCTTCGATTAATTTTTCACCGGTTTCCGGAGGAATAACCATTGTTGTCTTACCAAATTTCAATGCCCCGTATTTAATACTATACGTCGCCATTAATTTAATTTCATCTTCCTTTTTTATCTCTAGAACATCAAAAGCCAGCCAACCCTTATAATCTCCTTCCCCATGAATAAAACTAAGACGACATGCATAGGCGATGAGACAACCTGCGACTCTATCAAATTTTTTATTTTCCCCTTGATTATGATGTGCCACTTCAACATACGCCATATACGGCTCTGTCTTTCCTCGCATTTTAAAACTTAAACAACCTTCCACTATTCCTGACGTCTCTTCACATACTAGAATATAGGTCTTAAGCCGTTCCACTTTGGTATTCTTTTTAAAATCAAACCGCCAACCGTCCGAAAATGAGGGAAGCTCGCTTTCTCTCCCAACCTCAATTTTGGCTATTACAATCTCATCGTCGATAACCCTAACAATCCTTACCTGCATGAAAAAATTATCCCAACGCAATTTACGAAAATTATATAAATTGTATAAACCCTGCAACATCACGGCAAGCTTAAATACAAACCCCTACGTCTTAAATACCAGTAAAAGCAAGGCCGGCATTAAAAAATTGCCGGCCTTTTTTCTGGATTGGTGAGGGGTATATGATCTTTAATGTACCGCTGTGTATTGAATCTCTACACCGGAAACTGTCATGTCTCCCGTGTAGGTTTCACCATTGGAAACTGAGCTCCCTCTGGTGAATGTAAAGTGCCACACTGGATTACTTTTGAAGGCATCCGCAGTTGTCACACCAGAACCGAAATACCATTCATTATAAGTAGTGCTGTAATGCGATGTCCAGGTTTGTGATTTACCGAGTGTAGTATAACTGCCAGCAGCCGGATAAGTCGTTACACCGGCATCTTCGGTAGCCCAATAATCGTAAGAATCCCAGCCAGTCGCCGCATTGTTACTATTGGTATTGGTAATATTACCGCCGGCATTAAGACGCCAGTTGACCGCAGCACCGCTGGTAGCAGACGGTATGGCAAAATAAATCGTAATCGTAAATGCCGTGGTAGAATCCCAGTCACGCGGACGAGGAATTACGAAACCCGCTTTTTCGGTGCTGTTTTTCCAGTTGAGTCCCCAGGCATTTGGATAAATATTGCCTGACCCATTGATACGGCCAAATGCACCCGCGGGTATATAAATAGAGCGTTTCAACACTTTGTCCTGCACGCCTGCTAAACCTGAAGCATTACCCGCCTGCAGCGCATAAGGAACACTCAGCAATTGTGCGGTTCCCATATCGGTGTAAGTTGTACCACCGCCAGGATCCATTTCCACCTTGATGTATTTATTGCCGCTGCCCCATGTCACCGCACCCATAGTGCCGGTAACTGCAGTGCCTCCGCCAATCTGCACATTAAACAAACCAAATTGATTGGTAGTGGTAGCCTGCGTTTCCACATATTGGGCCGTACCACTCGTCGATCCGTCAATAATACTCAACCGCAGACTGACACTTTGATTGGCCATCGCCTGGCCATTTGTATTGCGCGCCACACCCTGGTAATTGAACAACATTGGCTGCGCCTGAACTAGTACCGCGCAAAGCAGGGCCGCTAACAGAGAGGATATATATTTCATGATTTTTATTTTTTCGTGAACGGTTCTCTAAAAATGATCACAGACAGTTTTCAACGGACGATGCCATATCTACTGCGCTTTCTTTGGGATAAAGCGAGCTATTTAATCTTTTGGATTTTATATGATGCCGCGCCTTTTTGTTCTCTGCCTTCGTATGATAATTGCAACATGTAATTACCCATTGCAAGATTCGCTACTGGCACTTCCGCTTTCTGTATGCCACCGCCGACTTTGGCCTCCTGTACCAACAATACTTTGCCAGCTACATCAGTCAATACCATTTTCAATTTACCGGCGTCAGGAAAATTTGACTGCACAATTACAAAAGCATCAGCCGGATTAGGATACAACTGTACATGGCTGGTGATCATTTGCTGAGATGCAACGTTGGTGGGCGTTTCTGCCGGTTGCAAAAATCCTTGTGTAATAACAATACCTGAATTAGACACCGTAGCCACAGCGGTCATTTCTCCAACCGACCATTCTACATCGTTGCCCGAGACAGTAGCACTGCCGCTTGCCGCATTTAAAACCGTGGGTTGAATACTCTGGGCGCGCGCAACAGGAATGGCCGCAAATCCCAGAAGAAATAGTAAGGCTTCTTTTCTCAATGGTTCGCTTTTTAAAAATGAAACAATAGATGAGGGCTGTTGTGGATAGTTTTGGAGTAGGTTCTGTAGCTTCTTACGTATGGGCTTCTTCTCTGCTGTAAAACTACCTTCTTATCAACTCATAGTAAATTATTTTACTATTTACATTTAATAAGTCGAAATTCAGGGCTATTACACTTTACATCACAATTGAAATTGACAGTCAAAACATTACAACCTTAGCCAGAAAAGCTATTTAAGATCTCGTATCAACTAACTCTATGATTATCTTTCGATAAACTATCAGTCATTCTTTTCCGTACGCCTATCTTAGCTTCCATTTTCACCGTAAATATTGCGACATGCTGGATGTATTTATTATTGGCGCGGGACCCATCGGATTAGCTTGCGGGATTGCTGCCATCAAGGCAGAATTGAGCTACAAGATCGTTGACAAGGGTTGCCTGGTAAATAGTCTGTATCACTATCCCACTAACATGACTTTTTTCTCTACCGCAGAGAAACTGGAAATCGGCGAGGTGCCGTTTGTTTGCAATAAACCTAAACCAGGTCGCGATGAAGCGCTGGAGTATTATCGCCGGGTTGCCTTACATTATAAACTGGATCTGCATTTATTTGAACAAGTACAGCAAATCGATACTGAAAATGACGTTTATACTATTCGTACCGACAAAAACATTTATCAGGCCAAGAACATCATCATTGCTACCGGCTTTTACGACCGTCCGGTACTGCTAAACATCAAAGGTGAAGAATTACCAAAGCTGGCGCATTATTATGATGATCCCCATTACTATTCTTTTAGTAAAGTCATCGTAATTGGTTCGCAAAACTCCGCGATCGATGCAGCGCTGGAATGCTGGCGTAAGGGCGCCGAAGTAACCATGGTCATCCGCCAGCCGGAAATTGGGCAACGTGTGAAATACTGGGTAAAACCCGATATTGAAAATCGCATCAAGGAAGGAAGTATCAAAGCTTATTTCAGCAGCTCACTGGTAGAAATCAGGGAGAAAGAAGCAGATATTCAAACGCCGGAAGGACTCATCACGATTCCCAATGATTTTGTACTGGCAATGACCGGCTACAAACCTGATTTGCGTTTCCTCGAGCAAACAGGCATTCAACTTTCTGCTGATGAAAAACTATTGCCATTTTATAATCCTGAAACCATGGAAACAAATCGCAAGGGTATTTATCTAGCAGGTGTGATTTGTGGTGGCATGGATACGCACAGCTGGTTTATAGAAAACTCAAGAATACACGCTCAATTAATAGCAGAAAGCATAAAGCTTAACGCCTAAGGCTCAAACCACGGGAATAAATAACACGGGAAGCTTTGAGCTTTGTGCGTTAAGCTTTAGGCGATAAGAAGCGAACGCATTGATATGGATCCCACGTCCATTTGTTCATTGAAATAAGAAATCTCGTCTTTTTTATCCTGCAACGCCATCGAATAAAGCATCGGCAGATAATGATCATTGGTGGGAACAGCCATCTTCGCAACAGTGCCGAGTTGATCATAATTAATAATGCCCTGATGATTTCCGGAATCAATAAAAGACTTGATCTTGGAATCAAATTCAGCAGCCCAGTCGTAATTGGTACGATTTTGAAAATCGACCATACGCAGATTGTGGACGATGTTGCCACTCCCCATGATCAGCACGCCTTTCCGGCGCAACTCGCTTAGTTGCTTCGCAAGATCATAATGCCACTGCGGACTTTTATAATAATCGATGCTCAGCTGAAAGACCGGAATATCTGCTTCAGGAAACATCGGCTTTAACACCGACCAGGTGCCATGATCAAG
This sequence comes from Taibaiella soli, assembly GCF_003236175.1. GTDB lineage: Bacteria > Bacteroidota > Bacteroidia > Chitinophagales > Chitinophagaceae > QKTW01. The sequence goes on from NZ_QKTW01000025.1 coordinate 111,736, forward strand.
TCCCCATTCAAAATCTTCCTGCACTTCTGTCGCCGTCACGAGTTTTTGTACTTCTTTCGCCAGCTCCGGACTACCGGGCGCGGGATATTGCTGATCAAATAATGCTTTAGGAAAACCACCAAAATCATGAATCGTTTTTGGCATCTTCATCGCAGTAACATGTGTACCGCGTGTAAGCCAGTGCGCCGATATCGTTAGAATCGCTTTAGGCCGTGGAAGTTCTTTGCCAAGCTCTGTCCATTTACGGCTGAAGGGGTTGTCGAGAATCGCATTCATCGGGTTGCCATGCCCTACAAACAGCACCGGCATTTTATCGGTTGCATCCTGTTTATCCGCCCAGTTTTTCAGTTCATTTAATTTCATAGACATTGGTGCCAGCAAAAATGAGGAACTTATTTTAATGAATGTGCTTCTGTTCATGACCGCGCCTTCTCTACCGGCACTACAAAGCTATTTCAGAAGAAATGGTATTTGATTAAAGTAGATTAAGAGTTGGCGAATGGTGAAATAGTCAAAAGCGAGTATGAGTTGTCTATTGTGAACTCTTCTCGTTATAACTCCTTTCAATGGTTGAAAGTCATTCCACAATCCTAAACGAATTCACGATCGATTTGATCTGTGCCTGCGCAGCCGTGTCATCCACAGTTGTTGTAGCTACCACCTGCATAATGTTTCCATCCTTATATCCGTAGCGCTGAATCTGGTAAACAGAAACTCCGTTAAAAGTGAAGTTTATTATAATTGTAGCGCCTTTCGTGGCTGCATCGATTTCATCGGTTACCACCTGAGCATTCATATAGGTTTCAAGCGAGCGTTCGGTCTGCTTCACCTGATCTTCAAAAGAATAACGGTTATCATAAGGCATAGTAGTAACAAAAACATTGGCTGTGAAACCCATATTGTTCGGCACTTTCTGCCTGCAATACATCAGCACTTTTGCATTTACGCCCATCTCGGTATATCCGTTCTGCAGCGTACTGATATATCCATCGTCGCGCATCCAGGTTTCGGGAGGCCAGCCCAATACATAATCGCTGGTGACATTGTTTTTAAAATCGGGATGATCAGCCTTGACGGCAGAACCTGCATTTACTTCACTTACTTTTTCACTGGAAACTTTCAGTTCACCGACCGGCGTCTGCGTGGTTTTAATTGCTATCACTCCTTCTTTCGGATTAAATTCCACATCGTTCGCGCGATCTAATAACCGCGCTATTGGATTCTTAAATATCAGTAAAGCTAAAAGAATTACAACGCCAATAACCAGCCACTTTATAACAGGCACCCAATCCGACCGTTTCGTATCAGTAGGCATATGTGTGGATTTTCAACACCACTAAGATACAAATTTTAACAATATATTACTTCAACCTCTAAAGGGAAGTATCTATACACAGGGATGTAATTCGCGCGGAAATTCTTCTTTAGACGTTAGTGGTTAATGCACCGCCATAGTAACCGGCAGCAGCCCGCTTGCTATCATTACGCCACGAATACACTGTTTATTGAAACGCGTACCTGTGGCTGCACTAAACCCAAAATACCCCACATAGCTCAGCGGCGTTTTTGAGACGATTGCCGGATTTAAATTACCATCAAGATAGACTTTAATGGTTCCCATATCATATTGCACCACCACCTTGTGCCAGTTGCCATCGGCAAGCTGCGCCTGATTATTGAGGATATTTGATGCAGGTGCTTTTACGGCACCTTCTTTGTAATCTTCCGTTCCTTTTGCGTTCCACAATACAACCTGCGGATTCTTCTTATCGCCGTTGTCGTCATGCGTATCAAACGCCAGCACCAAACCGGTTGGTTTTACCGGAATACCAAGGCCTGCATTTTTCTTAAATTTTTCCGGCTTGGTCAAAAACCAGAATGCGAGTCCATCAGCAAGCGTATCTGCGTTGGGCGATATTTGTATTTCAAACAAAGCGGTAAACTGAGAGGTTGGCAGCACTACCAGCGGCTTTTCGTAAAAAAGATATCCTTCCTGATTCTTATCCGGATCCGTTAATACAATATAATTATCATGATAAAAGGCGTAAGTTTCGGGACCAATCTTCCATCCCTTTGTATTAGCGGGCGTTCCTACCAGCGAAAGCATAAAAGACTGTTGCTGCGCGTTAGCAATAACACAACCCAAAAGAAGAGAAACGGTAAACAAGAAAGATTTCATAATCAAATATCTGCTCTAAATTAAAAAAGAGACAGTTTAAAGCAATGCTTCCGTTTGGTAACGAAACAATTATTAACAGCACTTTGTATTTGCCTTTCGAAGCAACTTTACATCCTCTTATTTCCTAATATTGCGTCCGGGTACCGTCTGGAGAAAACATTTTTTAGAATTTTTAATTTTGACTTTTGATTTTTCCTTACCTTTGCACTCCAATTCTCATATTGCTCTTATTATAAGGTTGCATTTGGGAGAATTGTCAAACACAATTCGTTAAAACCAAAAGAAGAACGTATGGCTAAAGAAATCACTGGCTTCGTGAAGCTGCAAGTTAAAGGCGGCGCAGCCAATCCGGCGCCCCCAATCGGTCCAGCATTGGGTTCTAAAGGTGTCAACATCATGGAGTTCTGTAAGCAATTCAATGCTAGAACACAGGACAAAATGGGTAAAGTATTACCTGTTGTAATCACAGTTTATGCTGACAAGTCTTTCGACTTTGTAATTAAAACCCCTCCTGCAGCGGTTCAATTGATGGATGCTTCAAACATCAAGAAAGGTTCGAAAGAATCAAACCGTAACAAAGTTGGTAAGGTAACCTGGGCTCAGGTTGAAGAAATCGCTAAAGACAAAATGCCAGATCTGAACTGCTTCACAGTAGAAAGCGCCATGCGTATGGTTGCCGGTACTGCACGCAGCATGGGTCTGACTGTTGAAGGCACTGCTCCTTGGGCTGAATAATCATTATTGGTTGACCTTAAAATTTTGCAACAATGGCAACAATTACTAAAAAAAGAAAAGCTGTAGAAGCTAAACTCGATAAAAATAAAGTTTATACACTGGCTGACGCTGCTGCGATGGTAAAAGACATCAACTGCACGAAATTTGACAGCTCAGTAGATATGCACATCCGTCTGGGTGTAGATCCTAAAAAAGCAGATCAGGCTATCCGCGGTACAGTTTCCCTGCCACACGGTACAGGTAAAACAAAACGCGTTCTCGTTCTGTGTACTCCTGATAAAGAAGCAGAAGCGAAAGCAGCAGGTGCTGACTTCGTTGGTCTGGACGAATTCGTTCAGAAAATCGAAGCTGGCTGGACTGATGTAGACGTAATCGTTGCGACTCCTTCAGTAATGCCTAAAATCGGTAAACTCGGTAAAATCCTCGGTCCACGTAACCTGATGCCAAACCCTAAGACTGGTACAGTTACTAACGATGTTGCTGCTGCAGTTACAGATGTAAAAGGTGGTAAAATCGCGTTCAAAATCGATAAAGCTGGTATCATCCACGCATCAATCGGTCGCGTATCTTTCGAGCCGAACAAAATTGCTGAAAACGCTCAGGAATTGATTAACACACTCGTTCGTATGAAACCTGCTACTGCTAAAGGTGTTTACCTGAAGGCTATCAGCATGGCTTCTACAATGAGCCCTGGTCTGGCAATCGATACTAAAACCGTAGCGTAACAATATTATCTAACAATTTGAAAATTTGAGTTCTTGTAAATGACTGTAGTCTGATTCTGTTGATTTTTCCGGTTTCATTCACAAAACTCAAATTGATAAATTTTCAAATTAAAAAAGTATGACACCTGCTCAAAAAAATGAAGCAATAGAAATACTGAAAGAGAAATTCGCTCAGTATGACAACTTTTATATCACAAATACCGAATCTTTAACGGTAGAACAAGTGGGCAAACTTCGTCGCGCATGTTTCCAGAAAAACGTGGAAATGACTGTTGCTAAGAACACGCTCATCAAAAAAGCAATGGAAAGCCTGAATGCTGAAAAATATGCCGGCGTTTACGAAGCACTCCATGGCGTTACTGCCCTGATGTTCTCTGATTCTCCAAAAGAACCAGCAGTTATCCTCAGCTCTTTCCGCACTGAGTCTAAGAAAGAGAAACCAGTTTTGAAAGCTGCACTCATCGGTGATGATATTTTCATCGGCGACAACCAGCTGGAGAACCTGAAAAACATCAAAACAAAGAACGAACTCATCGGAGAAATCATCGGTTTGCTCCAGTCTCCTGCAAAACGTGTTATCGCTGCATTGCTGCATAACGCTGAAACTAAAGGAGAAGGTGGCGCACCTGCTGCAGCTGAAACTGCTGCTCCAGAAGCTCCTGAAGCACCTGCTGCTGAGTAGTTCCAATTTGAAAACAAGAGCATTTGAACATTTGAAGATGCTCCGGTTTTCCGGCAATCGCTCTTTTGAACGCGTTATCGCATTTTCAAATTAGCACTGCCCCGTTAAAAATGGCTTCCAAGTCACACTATACATTTGTAACAAATTTTAACACAAACAAAAAATTATAAAAATGGCAGACATTAAAGCTCTCGCAGAACAACTGGTTAGCCTGACTGTAAAAGATGTACAGGAACTGGCTGATGTATTGAAAAACGAATACGGTATTGAACCAGCTGCTGCTGCTGCTGTAGTTATGGCTGGTCCAGCTGCTGCTGCAGAAGAAGAAAAAACTGCTTTCGACGTTATCCTGAAAAGCGGTGGTGCTTCTAAACTGAACGTTGTAAAAATCGTTAAAGAACTGACTGGTCTCGGTCTGAAAGAAGCAAAAGAACTGGTTGATGGTGCTCCAAAAGCAGTTAAAGAAGGCGTAAGCAAAGCTGAAGCTGAAGATCTGAAAGCTAAACTGACTGAAGCTGGTGCTGAAGTTGAAATCGCTTAATTCGATTCTTCGAAACATATTGAAAATGTCCCGTTTATACGGGACATTTTCTTTTTATATCTAATCTACTTTTTTCAACTCAAACATAAGCGCGATATTTGTTACATTGCTTACAGAAATCGTGCCATTTGAATACTCACAAAAGCAAATTCGCAGGTGCTATTGATTGCACACATTGCGATTCCCGCAGCAAAAGCATTTTCTGCCATCTCCGCCATACAGAACTGGAAGAGCTGAATGAAATGAAATCTGGAATGACTTTTCGCAAAGGCCAGATCATTTTCGGCGAAGGCGCGCATCCGCTTGGTCTTTATTGTGTCAACAACGGCAAAATCAAGCTGTCACACCGTGGTGAAGACGGAAAAGAACAGATTGTACGCCTGTCGAAAGAAGGCGATGTACTTGGCTACCGCGCACTGCTCACGAATGAGCGCTATAATGCCACGGCAGTTGCCCTCGATGATACCGATATCTGTTTCATTCCTCGCGATACCTTCTTTAATGTCCTGAAAAATAATCCAGACCTTTCTTTCGAGATTATCAAAATGCTTTCCACTGAGCTTCGTAAAGCAGAAGACCGCATTACGGATCTGGCGCAAAAACCAGTACGTGAGCGTATGGCAGAAGGATTATTGTTCCTCAAGGAAACTTACGGATTCGAAGCCGACGGGTCTACAATCAATATCGTACTGTCCCGGGAGGATATTGCGAATCTTGTAGGCACCGCCACAGAAACGGCTATTCGCCTGTTATCAGAATTTAAAAACGATAAAATCGTGGAGTTTGTAGGCAAAAAAATCAGGATTCTGGATAATGAGCGCCTGATACGCACCGCTCATATTTACGATTAGTTTTTCAACATATTCAGCGCCTTCTCACCAGAAGGCGTTTTTCTTTTCCGCAAAAACTGACAAAAATCAGTTTTTAAAACATCATCCGTCATAAAAGGATTTTTTACGCCGGCCTACTTTCGGATAAAAAAGATGGCAAAAGTCCCTTTCTCGGAATATCATAAGGAAAACCTTGTAATGCTTATGCACCAATTTCAAATCAACCACTACCTACCCATCCGGGAGACCTGCATCGACATCTGCGACGAAGCGCTTGCCATTTCGAAGAAACCGGCCCCTACATCCGTTCACTTGTATGCAAGTCTCTGCATTAAACTGACAGAAGAAATACAGGAAGAACTGGATCGGAACAATGCTACACTTGTACCTTATGTAAAGCAGCTACATGAGAAAGAACAAACAGGGCATAACTGCCTATCCTGCTCTGGTGGCTGCAAAGTGAAACATATGCAACAAGTCTTTACCATCCGCGAAGCACAGCAGAAGATTAAAGAAATCATTTATCGTCTCGGACAACTATCGCACCCTGTGAATGAAAAAGGCGTCGAGCAAATGGCGCAACAAGAAAAGCTTCAGAAAAACATTCAGCTACTCGATAACCAGATCACTGAAATCTTCTATCTCGAAGAAGCAATCCTGATACCGAAAATACTGGATGCGCAAAACAATATTAATGCCGTCAACTGATGTCATATTAAACACTACAACTGCCGGGGAAACAGTGATCTGCTATCACTGCGGCACTGCATGTTTAAACCGGAACATCGCTACCGACGAAAAATTCTTTTGTTGCGAAGGCTGTTTGCTTGTGTATGAAATACTCAATAAAAATGGCCTTTGCGATTATTATAAATTGCAAAATCATCCGGGACTTAGTCAAATCAAGGCTGGCAGACAGGACAAATATGCATTTCTGGATGAAGCATCTGTTGCCGCACAGCTATATAGTTTTACCGATGGAAACCACACCGTCGTAAATCTGTACATTCCGGGCGTGCATTGCAGTTCTTGCATGTGGCTTCTGGAGCATCTTCAAAAGATAAATCCAGGCATTACGGACAGCCGTCTGAACTTCACAAGTAAAGAATTAACGGTTCGTTTTAATCTTGAAAAAATAAGTCTGCGCTCCGTTGTGGAATTATTAGCGACTATCGGCTACCCACCCTACATCAGTCTCGACAATACACAGGACAAAAAGCCAAAGGGAAACAGCGCGCGCATTTATAAACTTGGCATTGCGGGATTTTGTTTCGGAAATATCATGATGATGAGTTTTCCGGAATATTTTTCACTGACGTCAGGTATGGAAAAGCAATACACAGAACTGTTCCGCTACCTGAATCTTGGACTGGCGCTGCCGGTTTTCTTTTATTGCGCCTCCGAATTCTGGATTAATGCATGGAAAGGGTTGCAGCAAAAAATGCTCAATATCGACGCGCCCATCGCACTGGCCATTCTCATTACATTCACCAGAAGTATTTATGAAATTGCCACACACACAGGTTCTGGATTTCTGGACAGCATGTCGGGGATTATTTTCTTTATGCTGGTGGGGCGCGTCATTCAAGAGCGCGTATACAGCTCTATTTCCTTTCATCGCGATTATAAAGCGTATTTCCCAATTGCCGTTAGTGTACTTACGGAAACCGGCACAGCAATAAGAAATATTCAGGAACTGAAAGAAAATGACGTGGTGCAACTGCATCATGATGAAATTATTCCGGCCGATGGTATGATCGTAAAAGGTGAAGCGCGAATCGACTACAGCTTTGTGACCGGTGAATCCGATCCGGTAATCAAAGAAAAAGGAGACACCGTATACGCTGGCGGTCGGCAAACCGGCACTGAGCTGACAATCTGCATCACAAAACCAGTGGCATCCAGTTATCTTACCTCACTGTGGAACCATCACAGCTTTCAAAAAAACAAACACACAAAAAATAATAAGGAAAGTGCCGTACATGTGCTCAGCAAATACTTTACTTATGTTTTGTTTGCACTCGCATTGATTACCGGTATCTTCTGGGCATTTCGGGATCCATCTAAAATTTTGCCGAGTGTTTCAGCAATGCTGATTGTTGCCTGTCCCTGTGCATTGCTATTATCTGCTACCTATACGAACGGTAATCTCCTCCGTCTCTTTAGCAACAACGGCCTTTTTCTCCGTGATGCTGATGTTATAGAACCATTGGGAAAGATCGACAATATTGTATTCGACAAAACGGGAACGCTTACGGAATGCAACGATAAAACAGCACTAACCGGCGCCGTTTTTTCAGCTGAAGAGCTCGCTTCTATTTTTACCGTTGCCAATTCCAGCCAGCATCCTTACAGCAGAGCACTGGTGCGTTTTTTGGGAAAATATCCCCTTCAACGGGTAACATCCTGGCAAGAATATACCGGAAAAGGCATCGAAGCAACTGTAAACGGCAGTCGGATAAAAATTGGATCTGCTTCATTTCTGGGTATTGCCCCTACTCCGGATCACGCTAATGTTTATATTTCTGTCGATGAGAAAAAAATAGCAGCATTCCGCTTTTATGCCGGGCTGCGGACGGGTGTGCCGGATATGCTGCGACAGTTGCGCAATAAGTTCAGACTCTCGCTGCTTTCAGGAGATAACGAACGGGAAAAAGAGCTTGTTCAAAGCCTTTTCGATAGCGGCGGTCAACTGTTATTTAACCGGAAGCCAATTGACAAGCTACATTATATTGCAAGCTTACAGGAAAAAGATGCCAATGTACTGATGATCGGCGACGGACTCAATGACGCCGGCGCATTGCAACAAAGTAATGTGGGCATTACACTGGCGGATGATATCAATAATTTTACGCCATCTTGCGATGCGATCCTTAGTGCCGGAAGTTTTACCTCGTTGCCCGCTATTTTAAACCTAGCCAGAAACGGCCGCGCGATCATCCGATTCAGCTTTTTTATTTCCGTTATATACAACGTCATCGGACTAAGTTTTGCTGTGCAGGGAAAATTAAACCCTCTCCTGGCCGCTATTTTGATGCCGGTGAGTACGCTTAGTATCGTATTGATAACCACCGGCCTTACTTATTTCGCCGCAAGACTCAATGGCCTAGGAAAACAATCAAAACCAGAGGTGAATTAAAAACGGCACAATTTTTGGTGTATAGAGTAATTGTGAATACATACAACAGACGGGGGACGTCTTTATTGTAAATCCAAAAAACACAATTACAAGATGAGAAAAGCAGACATTATCCAAAGCATTTCCAACAAGACAAAACTGCACAAAGTAGATGTGCTGGTTGCAATCGAAGAGTTTTGCAAAGAAGTAAAACTATCACTGGAGCAAGGCCACGCGGTTCATATACGCGGTTTCGGCAGCTTTGTGATTAACAAAAAAGTCAGTAAAAAGCAAAGTGTCCCGGGGGATACGGTTTACAAACAAATCCGACCGGGCTTTATTCCTGCTGCAGAGTTTATTGATTGCGTGAAGCGTTGTGACTCTTCCTTACTTGCAAAATCGAATACTGATAACGACTAACAGCATCCTTTATTACCACATTCACCCTTCCAACTAATTTTTCATTTTTCGAAGCATTTTTCTCTTTTTATCAATGCCATTCATGGCATCAGATTATTATCCTGCACGTTTCACCGGCGACAGCCAAAGTTTATTTAAGTCCCTCCTGAACACAAATCCCCGTCATTTCCTTTCTCATACTGGTTGCACCTGACAAAAAGCTGACAAATATCATGTTTCTGCATGCCTTGTGTCATAGACCATTCCTCGGGTTCAAAATAGATTTGATGTATATAAATGCATGTTTCATGAGCGTGTTGTTTCTACTGGTTTTTGCGAGTATAGCTGTTGCTGGTGGATTTTTGGTCGCCTTTCTCTGGAGCGTCCGCACCAACCAGTTCGAAGATCAGGAAGGATCTGCTATGCGCATTTTACATGATGATCCCGTACCGAATTCTAATGTTTCTGACAATAAATAGTACCCGAGTATGAGTCTTTCCTTACAACAAGAAACGACAGGCCAGAGCGATCTCGCTGCGTCTGCCGTACAACCCGAACGGTTTTATTATGACAATAAGATCGTAAAAATGTTTGCCTACGCTACGATCTTTTGGGGCATCGTAGGCATGTTAGCCGGTCTGCTGGCCGCTTTTCAGCTTGTATTCCCAGCGCTCAATTTTAATACTGCTGCCACTACTTTCGGCCGTGTAAGACCCGTTCATACGAATGCGGTCATATTCGCATTTGTGGGCAACGGTATTTTTATGGGCGTTTATTATTCACTACAGCGCCTGTGCAAGGCCCGAATGTTTAGCGACCGGCTGAGCAAGCTGCATTTCTGGGGCTGGCAAACCATTATCGTATTAGCCGCAATCACATTGCTGGCAGGTTATACTACCGGTAAAGAATATGCTGAACTGGAATGGCCTATTGATATTCTGATCACACTCGTATGGGTGGCATTCGGCTGGAATATGTTCGGCACCATCATCAAACGCCGCGAACGCCATTTATATGTAGCTATCTGGTTTTATATCGCAACGTTTATTACGGTGGCCATGCTTCACATCGTGAATTCGGTAGAAATTCCTTTTAGCTGGATGAAATCTTATTCCTGGTATGCAGGTGTACAGGATGCGTTGGTACAATGGTGGTACGGGCATAATGCAGTTGCATTTTTCCTTACAACACCTTACCTCGGCATCATGTATTATTTCCTGCCGAAAGCAGCGAATCGTCCTGTTTATTCTTACCGCCTTTCTATCATCCACTTCTGGTCACTTATCTTCCTTTATATCTGGGCCGGCCCGCACCATTTATTATACACTGCATTACCTGATTGGGCACAATCATTGGGAACTGTGTTTAGTGTTATGTTGATTGCGCCATCATGGGGCGGTATGCTGAATGGCCTGCTGACGCTACGCGGCGTGTGGGACAAAGTACGAGAAGATCCTGTTTTGAAATTTATGGTCGTTGCCGTAACAGCATACGGTATGGCCACATTTGAAGGACCATTACTAAGTCTTAAAAATGTAAATGCCATTAGCCACTTTACCGATTGGACCATCGCACACGTACACGTAGGTGCACTTGGCTGGAACGGCTTTATGACTTTCGCAATGCTCTATTGGCTGTTTCCGAGATTATTTAAAACAAAACTGTATTCTGAAAAACTGGCCAACTGGCATTTCTGGATTGGTACACTCGGTATTGTGTTCTATACAATCCCATTGTATTGGGCAGGTATCATGCAAAGTCTCAACTGGAAAGAATTTACGCCAGAAGGAACGTTAAAATATCAATTCCTGGAAACGGTAACGCAAATGAAACCCTACTACGCCATGCGTGGTATCGGCGGCACACTCTACCTGATCGGCGCACTGATGATGGTGTATAACCTTTACAAAACGGTTAAAGCCGGCAAACCTGTAGAAGACGATGCAGCAGAAGCCGTGCCATTGACCAAAGCATACACTGCACATAGCAATGAACACTGGCATCGCTGGATTGAACGCCGTCCGGTACAAATGCTGGTAGGTAGCCTGATTGTAGTTGCCATCGGTGGTTTAATTGAAATCATTCCGACATTCCTCGTAAAATCAAACATCCCAACCATTGCAAGTGTAAAACCATATACGCCGCTTGAACTGCAAGGTCGGGATATTTATGTGCGGGAAGGCTGTTATACTTGTCATAGCCAGATGATACGCCCGTTCCGCGATGAAGTGGCCCGTTATGGCGAATATTCAAAAGCGGGAGAATTTGTGTACGACCATCCGTTCCAATGGGGCAGTAAACGTACAGGGCCCGATCTGGCGCGCATTGGCGGAAAATACCCGGACAGCTGGCATTTCAATCATATGTACAATCCGACCAGCACCTCTCCGAATTCCATTATGCCACGCTATCCGTGGTTGTTTAAAAATGAAATTGACACGGCTATTACCGGTGCAAAAATCAGAGCGATGCAAACACTGGGTGTACCTTATACACAAGGATTTGACGTTGCAGCAAATGCCAATCTGATGGCCCAGGCGCGGAAGATTAAAGAAAGTCTGTACAGCTCTCCTGAAAAAATCAACATTCCGGAAAACAGGGAGATCATTGCGCTCATCGCCTACTTACAACGTATGGGCACAGACATTAAACTGGAACAAAAAACGGCACAAAACCCATAAAATATTCGGTTATGAAATTTATCAATTATCTGGAAAGTATTACGGGCGTAGGCATTTATCCGCTCACTTCATTGCTGATCTTCTTTTTGTTTTTCACGGTGCTGCTATTATGGGTATTTCGTGCCGATAAAAAATATATCCGCAATCTGAAACAAATTCCTTTTCCAGACCACGATGATCAATAACCCCATTAAAAGAACGTTCATGCGACCATACTTTTTAAAAACAAGTTTTATTATAGCCGCGCTGGCATTTCCGGCAGTTCTGTTTGCCGCGGATCCCGCACCTACACCCGATCGTGATGCATTTAGTTTTAATGCGGTGCTAGTGGGCCTGGTATCCCTGATCATTGTTTTATTGTTTGTAATCGGCGTTGCAGCAAATGTTTTGCGACAATTGTCTTTCGTTTACCGCGAAAAAATGCGTGCTGCTAAAACCGAAAAAACGAGTGGTTCCTCCACTTCAATTATTACAGGTCTGCTCTTGCTGATGGCAATTTGTCTTCCCGCATTCAGCGCCCTGGCCGCAGATGGCGATGCAGCCGCACCAGTTGTCGCCCCCGTCTCCAAATTTATCAACGGTATTCCAAAAGACGATTACTATGCGATTCTTGCAATCATTATTCTGGAATTGCTCGTCTTAACCGTACTACTGGTGAATATCCGGATACTGGTCCGCGTATTATCTGCACGGCCCGAAACAGAACGGATTGCTAAAGCTATTGTGCGCCGCTCTTTCTGGGAACGTTTCAACAAATCAGTTGCGCTGGATAAAGAAAAAGACATTACACTCGATCACGACTACGATGGCATTCAGGAACTCGACAACAGTCTGCCACCATGGTGGAAATACGGTTTCTATGCAACAATTATTGTATCAATTGTCTACCTCTGGTACTACCATGCCAGCGGTCAGGGTCCAAGCTCTTACGATGAATATGTAGCATCTGTGGAAAAAGGCAAAGAGGAAGTAGCAGCGTATCTCGCCACATCAGCCAATAATGTAGACGAAAATACAGTGACAGTAATCACGGATAAAGGTCAGCTGGATGCCGCAAAAAATATCTTTGAGACTACGTGTAGCGCCTGTCATGCCAAAGATGGCGGTGGCGGTATTGGCCCAAACCTTACAGATGATCACTGGCTGCACGGTGGCGGCATCAAAGATATTTTTAAATCCATCAAATACGGATGGCAGGATAAAGGCATGAAAAGCTGGAAAGATGATTATTCTCCAAAACAAATTGCAGAACTGGCCAGCTATATAAAATCGCTGCAAGGATCGAAACCTGCTAATCCAAAAGATCCGCAAGGTGATCTCTATGTGGAAGGAAAAACAGCTGCACCTGCCGCTACAACGGACAGCACAAAAGCCAACTAAGATGAACGACAATAACGCGCAACTCAATGAATCTTTCAGAGACAAAGTTGCCACCGTAGATGAAAAAGGAAAAAGAATATGGGTGTATCCGCAAAAGCCCCAGGGAAAGTTTTATAATGCCCGCACCTGGCTCAGCATTGTTTATTTCATTCTGTTTTTCACGCTGCCGTTCATCAAAGTAAATGGTCATCCATTATTTCTGATTAATGTAATAGAAAGACGATTTATCCTGTTTGGCCAGATTTTCTGGCCGCAGGATTTTTTCATTTTCGGATTGGGCATGGTACTGTTTGTCGTATTCGTTGCCCTATTCACTGTTGTCTTTGGACGGCTATTCTGCGGCTGGATTTGCCCGCAAACAATCTTTATGGAAATGGTCTTCCGCAAGATTGAATACTTTATTGAAGGAAATGCAGCAGAACAAAAAATACTTGCAAAAGCACAGTGGAATACGGACAAGATTTTCAAGAAATCAGCGAAATGGATTTCATTCTGGGCGCTGAGCTTTCTGATCTCGAATACCTTCCTGGCTTATGTTATCGGCATCGATGAATTAAGAAAGGTGGTAGTTGATCCACTTAATAAACACGTTGGCGGGTTTGCTGCCATCCTGATTTTTACGACAGTTTTCTTTTTTGTGTTTGCATGGATGCGTGAACAGGTTTGTACTACAATCTGCCCCTATGGCCGGTTACAAGGTGTACTACTGGATAGAAATTCTATCGTTGTTGCTTATGATCATGAACGCGGCGAACAACGCGGAAAATTCAACAAGAAAGAAACCAGAACCATCGGCGACTGTATCGACTGCCACCAATGCGTAAAAGTTTGTCCGACGGGAATTGATATCCGTAACGGCACACAGCTGGAATGCATCAACTGCACCGCTTGTATTGACGCCTGCAACAAAATGATGGAAGCAGTGAATTTGCCAACTGGCTTAATTCGCTATGCTTCTGAAGCCAATATCAGCGACAAAAAGAAAACAACATTTACCGGACGCATGAAAGCCTACTCTGCGGTTATGGCCGTACTGCTGATTGCAGAAAGCTTTTTGCTGGTAAGCCGCACAGATGTTGGCATTACCATTCTCCGCACTCCGGGACAATTATATCAGAAACAGCCGAACCACCAGTTGAGTAATCTTTACAATTATAAATTGCTCAACAAAACTTACCAGGAAATGAATCTTCATTTTGAACCGGAAAATTTTAAAGGGCGCATTGAACTGGTAGGTGAAAAAAACCTCAAAGTGCCGAAAGGCGGCGACCTCACAGGCAGCTTGTTTGTCTACATGGACAGCACCGATATAAGACACACCGAAACCGATATAAAAATCGGCGTCTGGCAGGACGGCAAGAAAATTAAAATAGTGAATACTTCTTTCCTCGGGCCGTTTACAGAATACTAAGGTTCGAACTTAGTGGTTGGTTTTAAGTTATACATTTTAAGTTTTGAACGAAAAAAATAATGATTATGCGAATCAGCTGGGGATATAAAATAGCATTGCTTTACTGCAGTTTTGTGGCGTTGATGATCGTTCTGGTGGTAAAAAGTATGCATCAGAAAATAGACCTTGTGTCTAAAGATTATTATGCCGAAGAACTGGCATTCCAAAAGCAAATTGATGCAGGTAAAAACCAGTCGGCGCTTTCTGCAGCGATAGGAATACACGCCGATGCACAAAATGTCGTGATTGAATTTCCTTCCGAATTTAAGAATGAAAGCATTCAGGGAAAAGTACATTTCTATGCGCCTGCCAATGCCGATTTCGATAAAGACATTCCGCTCGCTACAGCAAACAATATCTGTATGATACCACGCAGTCTGCTGCAGCATACTCGTTATTCGCTGAAGATAAACTGGGAGGCTGCCGGCAAAAAATACTATCAGGAAACCGATTTAAATCTCGCACAATGATGACCGCTTTATTGATGTCGTTTTTGATGGGACTGACGGGAAGCCTGCACTGCGCAGGAATGTGCGGCCCCATTATGTGGGTAATGCCATTTCAGTCATTGCAGGGCGGCAAAAAACTGGCGGGTGTATTATTGTACCATCTGAGCAGAATTACTGTATATGTGCTACTGGCGTTGGTGCTGTATTCATTCCGTTCGTTCTTTCATCCACAGTGGCAGCAATATGTTTCCGTAGCGTTGGGTGGATTGCTCTTACTAATGGGTGTTTTTTATTTTCTTCCCAATAGCGCACTGCGTGTAAAATTACCGTGGACCAAATGGGTGCAACATAAACTAGGCGCGATAATCGGCAATCCAAAATTGAGCACGTTGGCAGCGGCAGGATTTCTAAACGGATTACTGCCCTGCGGACTGGTCTACATGGCACTTTCAGCAGCCCTTACGGCGCAAACAGCCGCAAATGCAGCGGCACTCATATTCGTTTTCGGTTTAGGTACGATGCCTATGTTGCTGACACTTATTTTTCTCCGAAATCGCTTTACTGCATTAAGAAATCTTTCGCTCCGTAAAATGGTGCCAGTGCTGATGTTTGTGTTTGGCAGTCTGTTTGTACTGCGGGGGATGAACCTCGGCATTCCCTATCTAAGTCCGAAGGTGGTTGTGGAGCATCAGCAGATCAAATCATGTTGTTGCCATCATTAGGCCATTTATTTCCCTAT
Organism: Taibaiella soli; assembly: GCF_003236175.1. Classification (GTDB taxonomy): domain Bacteria; phylum Bacteroidota; class Bacteroidia; order Chitinophagales; family Chitinophagaceae; genus QKTW01. Next base: position 127,644 of record NZ_QKTW01000025.1, read on the forward strand.
TTGTTCGCGACCTGGCTTGAAGAACCTTGCATAAAAAAGGTGAACACATAGTGTTCACCTTTTTCTATTAAAAAAATTTGATTCGCTTATTTCGTAATGTTGAAATAACCGCTGTTAACAGTGACAGATTTGGAACCATCTACAGTTTTAGCGGTGAAATAAAAACCGCCTTTCATGTGTGTAGCGTCATCTTCGCTCACGACGATTGTAGCAGCATTCAAACCGGTTGTATACATATCCGTTCCTACCATATAGCCAGCTGTTGTTGATCCAGCACTTGAATAGGTACCTGTTCCTTTATAATTCTGGATCCCCAGGATGATACTTGAACCATCGGCAGCATCACCGGTTATAGCTAATACTCCACCAGCATTGGTTATGGTGCCATTTTTTGCCACCCACGCAGTGCCACTTACCGTACAACTCATCGGATCAGTACCGGTTGTGGCAATGCTACCACCACCGCCGCCGCCACCATTACCGGTAGAACCGCTGGCGCCAGGAGTTGCAGTATAATCGCCATTGTTACATGAAGGCAATGTTGCACAAACACCAGCTAACAAAAGGGCTGAAAGGATGACTCTTTTCATGAAGTACTTCTTTTATGGAGTATAAAGATAATATCCAGATTGGTGTTACAAAATATATTTTGAGGCTTATTTCGTCCCAAACGGCTTAAAGCATTGCGTATTTTTCTATTTCTCTTAAATTGACAGATGTGATTAGCTGAATATCAAAATAAAAATTGCATTGGCCGTTGTAACGCTTAAGTATTTATTTTGCCGGATGAATTTGCCCCGCAAACCAGTTTTTGGATTTGTAGTCTTCGCTTTAATCCTTTTCAGCCAGACCCTTTTTGCACAAAGCGTGTACAAAGGCGTGGTCAACGACGCCAATACGCATCAACCATTGCCATTTGCCACGGTTCATATACTGCACAGTGCACAAGGGCAGATTACAGATCTCAATGGCAGCTTTAAACTCATCGTTCCGGAAAACGAACAAATTCTGGAAGTTTCCTATCTCGGTTATGAACCGCTGAAATATGAAATCAAACGGGGAGATTCTTTTCTCCGCATAGAGTTAAAGCCAGCAACAGGCACATTGAAAGAGGTTGTAATCAAACCGCCTTATGATAAAATAAAACGTATCCTCAATTTAGCAATTGCCAACCGTGACCGCCACAATCCTGATAAATATGATGCCTATCAATGCCGCATTTATTATAAAATGACTGCAGACCTGATTTTACCGGATAGTATTCCTGCAGCCCAAAAAACAAAAAGCTACCAGGACACAAAGGATGTCATGGATGATATGCATTTGCTAATGACCGAAACCTACAGCATCCGAAGCTGGAAAAAACCGGCGCAACTGCAGGAAGACATCATCGGTTCGCGTCTTTCGGGATTCAAAAAAAACTATTTCACCAATATCATTACCGATGTATTGCCTTTTCATGCTGCCAATGACTATCTGCAACTAAATGGTAAGGATTATCACAACCCAGTTAGCAAAGGTTATGCTTCACGTTATGAATTTAATCTGGACAACGAAATATTGAGTGGCACTGATACAATCTGGCAATTTAGTTTCCATCCCAAAAAAGGCGTGGAGGAGCTGGAAGGTCAAGTGTACATCAGCTCTGACGAATACGCAATCGCCTATTTAATTGCGACAGCGTATGATAAAACACTGCGACGTACGGTACGCGTGGAGCAACAGTATCAGAAAGTGCGAGGACGCTGGTTTCCGCATATGCTCAATTATATTATCGACTGGCAACAGAAAAAGGACAGCCTTACTTATGATATCTACATGAAGGGGACATCCGGAATTGATTCAGTAAACTATGCCATACCAGAGACTTTCCACTTTGATAAAATGCATACCGTTCGTCTTGAAAAAGGAGCCAACGAACTACACGACACGGCATGGACACAATTACGGCCTGTTTCGCTCGACAAGAAAGAACAAAATACCTACCACAATCTCGATAGCCTGGTTGCTTCTGTACATGGTGAAAAAGTACTTCCTTATCTTGATAAATTAATAGACCTGAAGGTGCCCGTCAGCATTTTTGATATTGACCTTAAACGCATCTACACCTACAACCCATACGAGCATTCCCGCTGGGGATTGGGTTTGCAGACAAACGAAAAACTGCTGAAGTGGATGTCTGTAGGTGGCTGGGCCGGCTATGGAGTAAAGGATGTGCATTGGAAATACGGAGGCTTCGCGGAATTCTATCTTGATAAATACAAAGAATTTTCTTTCAAATTCGGATATAACAACGATCTGCGTGATCCTGGACGTGTACAGTTAAATCCAGAACTTGACCGGAATTATCTGCACAGTCTTTTAATGTCCCGTGTTGATCAGATCAATAGTTATTATGGTTTGGTAAAAAAACGTTTTGGTTATTTGACCGCTGAGTTGATCGGGCGATATGAGCAAATCACGCCGAAATACGATTATGCGTTTACACCGGAAAACCAGCCTTCACCGATGAATGAATTTACCAGTCAGGAAGCAATTGTCAATTTACGATATGCTTATGCAGAGCATACCAGTCCTTTCTTTAGCCGATATATCAGCACAGGCACCAAATATCCTGTCCTTTACGGACGGCTTGTACTGGGGCAAATCCAAAGCGGCGACTGGAATACATCCTACACACAAGCATTTGCTGGCATCAGCTGGCAAAAACATATCAACCTGATCGGACAAGAGCGCTTTCTGCTGATTGGAGGAAAATCATGGAGTAATCAACCGTTGCCTTTAAGTAAATTGTTTGCGGGTAATGGCTACCTCGCTGATAAGAGCTCCCTGTATGCCTTTGGCGGCATGATGACCATGCATCCCTACGATTATTATACCGATCAGTTTGTGAATTTTTACTGGGCGCACAATTTCGATTGGAAACTTTATAAGCTCGATATGCCCGACTTTGCATTTAGCTCCGCGCCTTCAATCGGTATTGCGTACAATTTTCTTTATGGCACAATGGAGCATCGGGAGGCACAGCAGAACATCAGCTTCGCAGTTCCTGATAATGCTTACCATGAAACTGGTATTCTACTCAACAATCTTTTACGCTACAATCAAAAAGTATACTACCTCACTTTAAATGTCGGTTATTTTTATCATTGGATTGGCGATCAACTCAATGATAAAAACGGAAGATTTGTTTTTGGTCTGGGGATCGAATTTTAGAAAATCTGTGGGTATATATATTTTTATTCAAAACGCTCTTTCAAAATGAGCCATTGAAGGGAAATAACACATTGCAGATATTTATCTCTCTGATATTCAATTGTTATATAGAAATTTTGGCATGCCATTTGGGGTATAAAATTTGAAAAACAATTGATTACATGAGAAAGTTTACTTTATCTCTTGGGCTTTTAGTTGCACAATTTGCAGCTAATGCCCAAACGCCATTTCCCAAATCTGTGGAATACATTTATGTGGGAACTCCCGGATTTAATGCGTCGACCCTGCAAATGTCTCTTTATACACTGCCTCCGGCTAATCTGGGAACAGGTCAGTTTGTTGACAGTACTGCAGTTAATATTCTCACTCCAGCCAATAAAAATGGAGTAGAACAAATAAATGGGGTGGGAATTAGTAGTGTTGACGATTACGCTTATGGCATCAGTTTTCCAAAAGTACCTGCGGTAACCAATGCTAACGTTTATAGAATAGGCTATGACGGCAACGCACAGATTGTGGGCTTTATTAACGCCCCATACGATCCCGCTTATTCAAGTTCCGTCGCTTATATTAATACCACAGCCGGCGTTATTAGAGATGACAACTATTGGTTCTCTGCATACATCTATGGCGCAGATCCAACCGTACAACCATTTCAAATGCAAAACTTCGATGTGTACATTGGCATAATTAGAAATATTTCTAAGTTGCCAAATGGTTCCCTGGCACGAATCGATCCAGAGTATCACAAAGTCAATTACTCTGACCCGGCATTACAAGATGCACTTCAAGCGTTCCTCAACAACTTCGTTTATCCTAACCCAACCTATTCTGGTGGCGGATTTGAAGACCTCGCTTTTAATCCGCAGAATGGCGAGTTATATAGTTATATAACTTATCCCGGTCCCGGTGGCGGATTAGTTGGACGTCCTGCAACATTAGATATCGCTACCTGGAAAGCGACACCGGTTGGTACAACAATTAATATCAATCCTGGAACCGAAATCGCAGGCGCAATGTTTGATTCTGTAGGTAACTATTATCTCGTCTATACAAATGGGCAATACACACCGGTTGATCTAAACACCGGCGCAATCACAGGTCTTGTTAATTCCAATCTCCCACTTGCAAATGGCAATCTGCGTGGAGATCTTGCATCAAGACCATATATCCCTATTGCACTGGCAATTGATCTTTACGGCTTTTCAGGAAGTGCAGCAACAAATGCTAATATGCTCCAATGGACATCAGGAACTGAAAGGGATTTCCAGGGATTTGTCGTGCAAAAAAGTAGCAACGGAAAAGACTTTACGGGTATAACGAACGTAGCTGGTAAAGGATCTAACAGTGATTATAGCTATGCCGATGCCAATGTAAGTTCCGGCATTAGCTATTACCGCTTGCAAATGATAGATCTTGATGGCACAACCAAATATTCCAAGGTCATCAGTATTGCACGCAAAGGCTCCAGCACCTCAGCTACCATCTATCCGACTGTTGTAAACAACCAATTCTCTGTACGAACTAACGCAGCTGATGTGAACATCTCTGTTTCAGATATGTCAGGCCGTGTTGTCAGCACACAGCAATTTAATGGCGTAGATGTTCATACCATTTCAATAACGTCATTAGCCAATAGTCTTTACATAGTGACGGTAACAGACCTTGCAACTAACACTGTCATCGCAAGAGAAAAACTGGTGAAACAATAAGTTGCTTAAAATATTTTTGCTTTAGTAGAATACGTCGCCGTAATGGCGACGTTTCTTTTTAGTATTGATCATGACATCGAGGCAAATTAATCACAGGAACACCAACACAAACAGCGCCGTTTTAATTTATACCAATTCAAAATAACTTTTGACATTACTCCACAATCCGTAAAACAGAAAACCGTAAATAACGCCTGAAATGACTTCTGCCTGGCATTACCGGAATACGTCCACGACTCATCCTAACTGAAATGCAATTCCCAGCCAGCAATGACAATATATAAAAGAGCGGCTGTCCGGTTCCGGACAGCCGCTCTTTATTTCATGGCGGGAACGCCGCCAACTTAAGACTTTTAGAACACCACTCTGGCAGTTATTGTTTGATCAGCTTTTGACGATATATTGTATTACCGTTAGACACTACAACAAAATAAACACCCGGCGGGTATTGCGCAGTAGATATTACCGTTTGGCGCGATGTCAGTTGCTGTTTGCTGATCAGCTTCCCAACCGAATTATACACACTCAGATTAACGCCATCTTTTACGTCTTCTGACAAAGTTACCGTAACAACCGCACCTGCAGGATTAGGATAAAGTTGCATACCAGATAAACCATTATTTTTTACCGTCCGCACTTCGCTATAGACATACTGCCCGTTATTATCAACTATTTTAAGACGATAAAAATTTGATCCATTCGAAGGAGCCTTATCTGTGTAGTCGTAATTATGCGTAGTATTCCCATTCGGGGAAGCAATACTCATAGCGGTAAGCAGATTCCAATTATTCCCGTCAATACTGCGTTCTACCTCAAAATGGCTTACACCTACTTCATCTGCAGTAACCCAGTTCAATTTATTGTAGTTACCCGCGTTCACTGCATCAAAACTAACTATCCTCAACGGCAAGGGCTGGCCGCACCAGTCGCTGTTTAAGTTCACAACAAGCGTTCTCGCCACACAGCCGTTTGCCAAAGTCATGTATCCCGTGTACTGCCCATTGTAAGCGTTATTATAAATACCAAAATCATACGTTCGTGAAGTTGTGATAGCTACACCATTCTGGTTCTTCCAGATATAAGTGGCATCCGGATATTCAGGCAATGACAATGAAAAAGGCTGATTATTACAAGGCTGCGCCCGCTGCTCTACCCAAACCTTACCTAACGGGAAAATCCCAAGCTGCGTTGGTCTTACATTACCGCAAGCATCTCTGAACCAAAAAAAATAGGTCTGGTTAGGCATCAGATTGTTTAGATCGATAATACTGCCTTGTCCAGTCAACTGCGGTGTTGCAGGCTGTTGGCCTAAAGTATTGTAAAAAACATCGAAGGGAGCAAAACCTACGACATTGAACACGGCCATTCCAGCGCCGAGCTGATTGCCAGAAGCATCTTCACAGATAATACCGAACTTTTTTGTAACGACAGGTGGGCTGCCCTGTGCTGTCACCATTACAGAAGCAGAAGAATAATAAACCGTACCCGAAGTACATTTATTGAAGGTTGTTTTTGCGATCAAAGTATAATCTCCCGGAACAACATTATTAAAAACGCCGTTCGTCGTTGTTTGCACAACAGCACCAGTGCTGGCATCTACCAGATCTATAACATCGGTACGGCCACCGAGTCCATTCAATTGATCAGATGGTTTTACAATAGCTGTTATAGAAGCTTTCCCGCCGCAGGACTGGGCTGCCGTTGCCAAAAGGGTAACAGTAGTATCAACCGGTGGAATATTCAGCGTCACATCACTAAGGTCTGTACATTCGTGTCCCGGGTATGTAACCTTCATGGTGTATGTGCCAGGCACCAGATTATTGCCATAACCGTATCCTCCAGAAAGATTATTTACCAATGTTGTTCCAATACAACAAGGACCAGAGGTAACTATCAGGCCAGCCTTTTCCGGCAGAGGAATATTGGCAAATTCGAAATAAGCTGTTACAATACCCGGTGTACAAGTAGCATACGAGGCGCTTACAACTGTGGTGGGCGCACCGGCCGGTGTTTGGACAACATCAGAAGTATCAACCCTACCACATTGGTCGGTTGCCACTATATAGAATTTATCTCCAGAACTAGATGGAATGTTGTTAAATCGGACATCTTGTGGGTCGGTTGTGCAAAACAACTGAATATTATTTCGGTAAGCGCAATAAGTCATTGCACCAAAAAAACGTTCATCCGATCCGTGTTTCAGCCCGATAGCGGTTGCCGGAATATTGCATGATGCGTTTGTTATGTACCATTGCGTATGGGGATCCACACTGGAGCTTTTTACACAGTTACTGACAACACCACATGCGTTTATCGTTTCTATAATAAAGCTGGGATCCGTCGGAGCAGTAAAGGTAAGTCCGGAAATGGGCGTATTTCCTGCGAAGGTTACGGTAGAAAATAAGGGACCCTTAGTACACGGTGCAGATAGTTTATAGACATTCACGGTTATTCCATCCGGCGGAATATTCACCGGCCTATTATTATTTACAGAATCGGTAAGATCCAGCTTTGACAAAAATGTGTCGCAACTGGTAATGACGGGACCATTGAGGCCTGCCTGGTAAAGCGAAGGCCCTGCAACATTAATCATCTTCGTAGAAACGCTTCCGCACGCATCTCTTACCCGTACCATAAAGCTTCCGTAAGAGCTAAAAGTCTGACTGGTACTGGAACCGTAAGTGAGCAGATTATCTGGCGTGCTCGGATCAGTCGTCGGATAAAAAGCATACTGTAAAGGCGCAGAACTACCTTGAATATTGCTTAGTGATAAGATAATTTGCGCACTCCCTCCAGTACAATTTGATTGACTAGATACATCGACAGATGGCGGTGTATATTGATTGGCAATTGTAAAATTCACAGTGTCTTTAGCAATACTCCCCGCCGTACAACTCATTTCAATTGAGTAGGCCCCGGGTTCCAGATTAATAAAAGTAGGACTGTTGCCCTGCTGCGTAATACCAACGTAAGAATTGTTAGGCGCCTTGATCACTCTGTAAAGAACATTGGAGTCCCCGACTCCGTTTCCCCCAAGTGTTACAGAACCATTTGAGGGACATGTCGCCGCCGCGATAATTGGTGCAGTGACTTTGGGCGGTGTGGGGCATTGGGCAAATACTTTGCCGATTAGCAACAGGGATGTTGCTATTAGAACTAGTGTTTTTTTCATCTTAATTCGCTTTTCGTTTTTTAATGCTTTGTTACCGGGGGGATGCTCTCTTTATCGCAAAAAAGATGCCGATCTAACCAAAAACACATAAACGAACAAACTATATATCAAATAATCTTAGCGGCGATTATTGTCTTGAATTCTTGCGCCACATGTCTTCTGGCCAATTTTGAGTAACACCCCAAAACACATCAAGTTTAAAAACAGGCGATTGTCATTAACGAGCGATTAAGAAAAGAAATAAAATGCATTGCGACGCTCCCCAAAACAAAAGCCGCCGGATAAAATATCCGGCGGCTTTTCATCTATTTTGTCACAATTTATTTTTTCAATATCAGCTTGAGCTCATCCAATTGCTTGTCATCAACAGCAGACGGCGCATCCAACATTACATCGCGACCTGCGTTGTTTTTAGGGAATGCTATAAAGTCGCGGATCGTTTCTTGCCCACCGAGCAACGCACATAGACGGTCGAAGCCGAATGCAATACCACCGTGCGGCGGTGCACCATATTCAAATGCACCGAGCAGGAAGCCGAATTTTTCTTTCGCTTCTTCCTCACTCATACCAAGCGCAGCAAACATTTTCTCCTGCAGATCGCGCTGGAAGATGCGTATAGAGCCGCCTCCAATTTCGGTTCCATTTAGTACAATATCATACGCGTTTGCCTTAATATCATTATATGGATGGTCATAGAATGCAACACCTGCCGCAATCTTTGGATCATTGTTGATCATCGTCGCAATCTGTTCTGGCTTAGGCGCTGTAAACGGATGGTGACGCGCTACCCAGCGATTTTCATCTTCGTCGTGCTCAAATAATGGGAAGTCAATTACCCATAGTGGCTTGTACACATCCGGATTGCGCAAACCAAGACGGTTGCCCATTTCCAGACGCAACTCACTCGTGGCTTTACGCGTGCGCGCTTCCGCACCTGCGAGGATAAAGATCATATCACCTACCTGAGCACCGCTGAATGCAGCGATTTCACGCAGTTTATCTTCAGAGAAAAATTTATCGACACTACTTTTGAAAGTCCCGTCAGCATTGCATCTGATAAACAACAAACCCGTCATACCAATCTGCGGACGTTTCACCCATTCTGTCAGCTCGTCTGTTTGCTTGCGTGTATATTCACTGGCACCCGGAACGGCAATCGCAAGGATTGATTCTGCTTCGTTGGTCACCTTAAAATCAACGCCATTCAATGCTTCGCAATGCACCTGATTTTTTGCTTTCAGATTCTGGATTTTCATCTCAAAACGGATATCCGGCTTATCATTTCCATAATGCCACATAGCATCGTCAAACGTCATGCGTGGAAACGCTTCCGTCATTTGAATGCCTTTTACATCATTAAAAATATGTTTAAACAAACCTTCAAATGTTTGCAGAATATCTTCCTGCTCTACAAAACACATTTCACAGTCAATCTGTGAAAACTCAGGCTGACGATCTGCACGAAGATCTTCGTCACGGAAACATTTCACGATCTGATAGTAACGATCGTAACCGCTCACCATCAACAATTGTTTAAACGTTTGCGGACTTTGCGGCAATGCATAAAACTGATTTTCGTTCATGCGGGAAGGCACGATAAAATCGCGCGCGCCTTCTGGTGTAGAACGGATCAGAAACGGTGTTTCAATATCAAGGAAACCTAAAGTATCGAGATAGTTTCGAGCTGAACGGTTTACTTTATAACGCAGCTCCAGATTGCGCTTCAGCGTTGGACGACGCAAATCGAGATAGCGATATTTCATACGCAGTTCATCACCACCATCCGTTTCTTCTTCAATCGTAAACGGAGGAACAGCAGATTTATTCAGCACTACGACTTTATCTGCCAGCACTTCAATCTCACCCGTAGGCAGTTCCATATTTTTAGAAAAGCGCTCAATCACTTTACCGGTAGTCTGCAGCACCCACTCACGGCCCACACCTTTAATGGTATCCAGTACATCCTGCGGCGTTTTTCCTTCTTCAAACATCAATTGCGTAAAGCCATAACGGTCACGCAGCACGATCCAGGTCATAGCACCTTTTTCGCGTATATACTGCACCCAGCCGGCCAGCGTTACTGTCTCCCCAATATTTGCAGTCCGTAATTCCCCACAATTATGTGTACGATACATATCCTAAATTTAAACGGCTGCAAGATACGCTCTTTGGGCTAAAAGCTAAAGGCTTAACGCGCAAGGCTTGTCTCATTGGGACTTAGCGGCACAAAACGATTATATTAAATATTTATTTGCAGCAAAGCTTTTAAGCATCATTTAGCTCCGTCCCGCTGTCCGCTATTACTCCTCGCTCGTTACCTCTCTGCGGGGTAACCGCTCCCATCGGGGCTATCATCCAGGCACCAGAATCCGGGGCCAGCATTTTAATGCAGAAAACCACATAATATGAGAAGGCGGCCAGTAGCCGCCTTCTTAGTTCATTTCAGACAATCGTTCGTTGTCAGCTGTCCATTGTCAATTGTGCATTGAATCAGAGACTCGGCTCCACTGTCACTTGTTGTGCCAGCTCCATTGCACGTTCTTTCACCGCGTCAACATCGCTGCCCGGCACATCATAAGTGAGCACAACCCCCATACGGCGATACGGACGGGTAACCGGTTTACCAAATAAACGGATATCTGCTTTTGGCTGACTTAATACTTTTTCCACGCCTGTAAATACTGGCTTAGTACCTTCTTTGTGTGCCAAAATCACCGCACTCGCGCCATTGCGCTCGTGTGTAATTTCTGCAATCGGCAAACCCAATACAGCACGGGCGTGCAATTCAAATTCGGAAAGATTTTGTGTACCAACGAGTGTTACCATGCCCGTATCGTGCGGACGAGGTGATAATTCGGAGAAATAAACACCTTCATCTGCCAGGAAAAATTCAACACCCCAGATACCTGCACCAGTCAAGGCTTTGGTCACTTTTGCGGCCATATCCTGTGCTTCTGCAAGATGATCCACCGCAATTACGGCCGGTTGCCAGCTTTCCTGGTAATCACCACGTTCTTGTCTGTGACCAATCGGCAGACAGAAAAGTGTTGGACCGTTTTGTTGGGTAACGGTCAGTAAAGTGATTTCTGAATTGAATTTTACAAATGCTTCTACAATCACTTCAGTCTGATCGCCACGCTTTCCGCTCTGAGCATAATTCCAGGCGTTTTCCACATCGGCTTCCGTTTTAATAACAGATTGACCTTTGCCAGAAGAAGACATCAACGGTTTTACCACGCATGGCATCCCGATTTCTTGTACCGCGGCCTGCAATTCTTCGAGTGTATTGGCATAGCGGTAATTGGCTGTGCGTAATCCTAATTCTTTCGCGGCCAGATCACGGATCGCTTTACGGTTCATCGTAAAATTGGCAGCCTTGGCGCTTGGCACCACCTGAATACCCTGTTTTTCATAATCGTAAAAACGTTCGGTACGGATGGCTTCTATTTCGGGAACGATAATATCTGGCTGGTGTTTGGCTACAATACGATCAAGCTCGGCAGCATCAAGCATATTAATCACTTCTCGTTCATCGGCTACCTGTTGTGCAGGAGCATCATCATAAGAATCAACGGCAACAACGTATTGACCGAGGCGTTTGGCGGCTATAACAAATTCCTTGCCCAGTTCACCGGAACCAAGGAGCATAATTTTCTTCTGCATGTGCAAAAGTAAAACGTCAAAAGTCAAAAGTCAAAAACTAAAAGCTCAAAGCCGAAAGCTTAACGCTTAGAGCTTTCCATCCATTGTCACTACAAGCATAGAGCGAATCCCAGACGTGGGTCCTTATAACCTGAGCAGTCTCCTTCGTCGGTATAACATGAAAATAAATTCAGTCGTTAATCGTCAGAAAACAATACATGGGTCTACTTGCGTTTATCATGCTGAGCAGGATGGGGCCTTTCCTTTTCTGTTTTTACCCTGTCTTTTATTTAGTACATCAAAAGCACCATTGTTATGAAAAATCCTGTTCCCTTTATTGCCGGAAGTCTGTTGGCGAGTATTTTGCTGGTTGGCGTTATGTTTTATACCGATCAGGATCCTGCAGCACCATTCTGGAATCAGGCAAAAGATTTTGTAGGCCTGGCTTTTATTCTCACTGGATTCTGGTTTTGTGTCAGCTACGGCGCGGCTCATCTTTTCGCTTTTTTAAGAAAGCAAGCATCATAAATCGCCGTACAGACATTGCACACAACGCACCAGACCAATACAGGCAAGCCTCATAGGAATTATGCAGATGAACGTACTGCGACGCAACTACGTTTAACCGGAGTTTTAAAAGCTGGGAACCCAAAAAATAATTATCAGTGCCGATACAATCGGGCGGAATTTTATTCGTAGAGACGTTGCACGCAACGTCTCTAGTAAACCAAGAGCACAAAAAAACGCCCCGCAATTTGCGAGGCGTTCATGTATTTCCAACCAAAACTAGTTCAATGAAGCGAGTGCTTCTGAAAGTTTTGCAGTCATTTCTTGTTCAGAAATTGGTTCTTTTACAAATTTGTTACCTGTTACGTGCTCGTACAGCTCAATGTAACGATCAGAGATACCGTTTACCACTTCGTCAGTCATTTCAGGAACAGCTTGTCCTTCTTTGCCCTGGAAGCCGTTCTCCATCAACCATTCGCGAACGAATTCTTTAGACAGCTGTTTCTGAGCTTCGCCTTTTGCCTGACGATCTTCGAAACCTTCTGAATAGAAATAGCGAGAAGAATCCGGAGTGTGAATTTCGTCGATCAGGTAAATTTTACCGTCGATGTTACCGAATTCATATTTAGTATCAACCAGGATCAAACCGCGCTCAGCAGCCATTTCTGTACCGCGTTGAAAAATTGCGCGCGTGTATTTTTCCAGTTGTTCGTATTCTTCTTTGCTCACCAGACCTTGTGCGATGATTTCTTCACGGCTGATATCTTCGTCATGACCTTCGTGCGCTTTTGTAGTTGGCGTCAGAATTGGCTCAGGGAATTTATCGTTTTCTTTCATTCCTTCTGGCAATGGAACACCACACAGTTCGCGTTTTCCGCTTTTGTAAGTGCGCCATGCGTGACCTGTCAGGTAACCGCGGATTACCATTTCAACCGGATATGTTTCACATTTTACACCGATCGTAGCATTTGGCAGTGGCGTGCTGATCATCCAGTTAGGAATGATATCTTCAGTAGCCTTCAGGTATTGTGCAGCGATTTGGTTCAGCACCTGACCTTTGAAAGGAATCGGGCGCGGCAGAACCACATCGAATGCAGAAATACGGTCGCTCACAACCATCGCAAGATATTTATCTGCAATAGTGTACACATCACGAACTTTCCCTTTGTAGAAAGCTGTTTGATTAGGCAATTGTAACATATAGATATGAAAAATTAATTAACGGATGCGCAAAGATACGGCGTCAGGGATAATTTACGAAGTACGAGTTATAAGTTGCAAGTAGTTCATTATAAGTTGTCGTTGTGTTTCAGCCCGATTTTGCAGCAATGAACCATATTCAATTTTCAATCGCTCCACACTAAGGGTAAGTTAGCTCGTCATTCGTCGGATATAACGCTGTTTCAGAAAGATTGATCTGATCTTCAAAAACATATTTAGAACTATCAGCCACAACACCAACTGATGCACCATTACCGTTAATCCGCAAAGCATACAGGTAAGAACAAGTGTCTACCGTTTTACCATTCGCTGTAAAGTGAAGATTAGAAGAATAGTAGTAATCATTCGCCCGCTGGCCATTAATATAGCCGTCCCAGCTGTCATGCGGGTTGGAACTTTCAAAAATCACAGTTCCCGAACCATTCGTAATGGAAAAATGATAATTGCTGATAGCATTATGGACATCTGAAATTATTACCCCAGCCCTGTCATTTTTGCCATCACCGTTTGGTGTAAAAGCAGTAGGCATGGCTACAAAAACAGAATCCTCCATATAATGGAAGAACCCTTGTTTGCAAAGTTTTTCTGAATTGCCATTATTATTATCGTCGTTCTTTTTATTACAAGCTACGGCAGTAATGCAGAGCGCTGCTGCAGCGAGTTTAAGGTTGCGGTTTTTCATTCGTAAAAAATATTCCGCAATGATAGAACATTTTTAATTGTGTGCTGCATGGCCACTCCTGAGTTTAACCGTTAAGCCCGCATACCCATCGAGGTTTTTAAGGTCGCGCCGCAATGCATTTGATATCAGTGTGGCGGAGCCGATAAACATAGGTCCCACTCTGAGCACTGTGCCAATATTCATAGTGTTGAGGCTGAGATAAGTGATTGGCATGCCAATCATCAGATGTTTCATTTCAAAACGCGGCGTGATTGTAAACTGACTTAAATACGCCGGCTTGTAAACATCATTTTTGCTGCCGCGAAGATTGAGTGTAAGATCAGACTGAATATAAAAATAACCGCCGGTGTTTATGTCAAAATTAAGACGGAAGGTAGTAGGCAACCCTACTCTGAAACTACTGGCGTTGCTGCTTTTCTCCAGTACACTATCTTTTACCATTCGTTTCAGATACTCCGGAATTGGTTCAAATTCCTCTCGTTGCATATGGTAAGTCTGCAGTTTATTCAGATCTACATGATAAGTGCCGCTGCCAGAATCTGCGCGATATAAAATACTTCCGATATCGTTGAATGAAACGGCACAGCTGTATAAATAAGGCAAAGCTTTGTTAGGATTGTAATCGGAATAGCAAGTGTACCGCATGCCAATATCCAGCGCGAGACTACCATGACCATTACGGCTAAACCAGGAGGAAAGGTCATTACCAATATCATTATCCATGTAATTATTAATATCGCTCGTATACAAAACAGTCATATCTCCAGATAATTTTTTGAATGAGTCCGCAGTGTTTTTTACAATATCAGTCGACTTTGTATACAATGATCCGCTGTTGAATCCGGCAATATATTTGACAGTAACGCCGGCCTGCAATTTGTGATAGTCATCGTTATAGAGCATAGCACCGAATGCAAAACCTGCTTCGCCCCAGGTATGTAACAAAAACCCCGCATTTCCGGCAGTGAAAGGAACATTATATTTCACATTCACCGGATCACCTAAAAACTGAAAAACATTGTTATCAAGATTGCCCGCGCTGGAAAGTTCGCGCATACGTGTGTAAACGCCGCCATAAATATTCGGTGCTATTTTAAAAGAAACAGCCGGGCCAAGCACATCTATATTTCCCCAGGCATTTTTTTTGCCGTTGTCATTTTCTTTGAAATAATCGGCACCTTCTATTGCTTTACCCGAGCGGGTTCCGTCGAAATGTCCATAGATCCATTTTTTTTCAAACCGGTATGCGTCTGAACCTACGAGTGCGCTTACAGAAAAAACATTTACTTCGGTCCCGGTTTCTGCTGCTGTCACGTAAGCCGGGTTGTAAGGCATCTGCTGAATCCCGGTATAATCGTTCGCGGAAACGCCGATAAATTGCTGGGCATCTGTATGACGTGAAAGAAAAAGCAGGCAGAGCAATACAGGAGTAAAGATGGGTCTCATATGCTTCGGATTAGGTTGGTAATCTAAAGTTAGTGCGCCCTATTGGAGACTAATACACATGAAGGAATTATTGACAATAATATTACAGAAGGAAAAAGCAGACACGCTTGCTTAAATCGTTAAAGCGCACAACAGATAATTCATTTCCGAACATGTAGGAACGTGCAGTTTCAAAATATACATTTGCACACCCATTTTTTGGGTGAAGCCTTTATAACCCGCCAGCATGAAAACAATAACCGTTGAAAAGCGGGATTGTAATCATTACTCAAACAAACCTATGAAATGTCTTGCTATCGGAGGATGCCATATGGAAGGCTATCCTATTGGTTTTAATAATTCATTTATTCATAAATTCTCAAAACGTTTCACATCAGATGTACATGTGGAAGCGAATTTTCCGTTGTCTCACACTTACCGAATCAGTGCGCTTATCAAAGAACACGATCCAGGTATAGTTATTTTGCAACTAGGCAATTTCGAATTCGATGCTTCTCTGAAAAAAACATTCGATTTGTGGGCAAGGAAAAAGCGTATTCCTTCGGCTGAACAGCCTAAAACCAACGACAGAATTGTTTCACAGACTGGGAACTTTGTGCATATTGTTTCAACAACCCCGCCCGTTACAAATAATCGCTTCCTTTCTTTGCTACAGTGGGCTTGTCTTCCGCCAACTATTCTGGTACGCAAATACCTTGTTGCCGGACAAATGCGATCGCTCAAAGAAATTACACAGCAATTTCCGCACATAAAATTTATCGTGCTCACACCGTTGCCAGTAGTAAAAGCCACTGATAACTGGATACGCAAACGTGCCGCGCGTTATTTCAAGCATTATTTCAAAGACTTGAATAATGTCAGCGTAATCGATACACATGAAACCTTAAAACACCCACCAGTATTTGCTGATGAATCTCATTTAAACAAGATTGGGCACGACTTGCTACAATATGCGATGGAACAGGAACTCACTTAGCTAATAAACAAAAAAGAAACGCCCCGACAGTACTGTCGGGGCGTTTCTTTTATTGTGCTGATTGAATTACAATCTTGCTTTTACATTAGCGATATCGCGGAGACGTTTTTCTGCGATTCTCATTGCAGCCGCCTGTGTGTGGAGTTTTTCCTTGTCAGACAGTGCGAGGATTTCGCTGGTACGACCGTAGATTTTCTCTACGTTGCCCATTACGCGTTCGCGGTTATAACCATCCAGTTCAGCAGCTACGTTGATCAGGCCACCGGCGTTGATCAGGAAATCAGGAACGTAGATGATACCTTTTTCGATCAACATCGGTCCGTGAATGTTTTCGTCAGCGAGCTGGTTATTTGCAGCACCTGCGATTACCGGACATTTCATGCTGTTGATCGCCTGCGTATTTACAGTAGCACCCAACGCACATGGCGCATAGATGTCCATTTCACGATCGAAAAGGTCTTTACCATCGATCACTTCTACACCATGGAATTTCTCAGCAGTTTCCTTTACGCGTGCAGCGTTGATATCAGTGATGGTAACTTTTGCACCTTCTTCAATCAGGTGACCAACAAGATATTGACCAACGTGACCAACACCTTGTACCGTTACTTTTTTACCACTTAGATCATCCGTACCGAAAGCTTTTTTCGCTGCGGCTTTCATACCCATAAATACACCGTAAGCTGTAAACGGAGAAGGATCGCCGCTACCACCCATGTATTCAGGAACACCCGTTACGAAGTCGGTTTCGAGAGAAATATATTCCATATCACGGGCAGAAGTATTTACGTCTTCCGCAGTGATATATTTACCATTAAGGCTATTTACAAATTTACCATAACGACGCCAGAGGGCTTCGGATTTGATAGTAGCTGCATCGCCGATGATTACTGCTTTACCACCACCGAGGTTGAGATCGGAGATAGCTGCTTTGTACGTCATACCGCGGCTCAGACGGAGGGCATCGATGATTGCATCTTCATGACTGGCATAGTTCCACAGACGTGTACCGCCAAGCGCAGGGCCGAGGGTTGTATCATGGATAGCGATAATGGCGTTAAGGCCGGAATGCGGATCATGACAAAAAACAAGTTGTTCATGACCCATCTGCTGCATATGATCAAATACTGATTGCTGCATGTTTTTGTATTTAAGCTGCGAATCTAATAGTTTGACCTCAAAACAGGAAACCTCAGGGATGATTTCTGATTGGCTGATGGCTGATTTCTGATTTGGTGTTATTCTACTACAAATATTTAACTGCTAGCACTTTAGCACTCAGGCTTTTTTGAATTTTTAATTTTGACTTTTGATTTAAATAAATCAGACCAATTAAACGATAGGGGTCTACGAAAAATACAAATGGCCGGACGGCACTAAGCCATGCGACCATTTCAGAAAATCAAACATCAGCGATTTTAGTCCAACGTAAACGTTATTGGCAATGTCATCAGCACATTAACCGGATGACCGTTTTGCTTACCAGGACGCCAGCGCGGCATGTTTTTGATCACGCGAACGGCCTCATCATCACAGCCGCCCCCAATACCTCTTCTTACTTTTATGGCGCCGATTTCGCCCACTTCGTTGACAACAAATTCAACGACCACTCTTCCCTGAACTCCAGCTTCGCGTGCCATTTCAGGATAACGCAGATTATTGTGCAGGTAATCTTCCATACTGCCGGCAAACTGCGGCATTTGCTCAACGAAGCGAACCGGTTCAGAACTTGCAGGCAGATCACCCACGTTACCCGCAGGCATTTCGCCAGTTCCAGTACCAGCCCCCGTTTTACCGCCCAGGTCTGGACTATCGCCGCCGTTACCCGGATTATCATGAGCACCAATTTGCTTACCTTTCAAATCATCAGATGTTTTAGGTGGATTGTCTATAACTGTTTTATCAGGTGCAATTGTGA
This sequence comes from Taibaiella soli, assembly GCF_003236175.1. Lineage (GTDB taxonomy): Bacteria > Bacteroidota > Bacteroidia > Chitinophagales > Chitinophagaceae > QKTW01. The sequence goes on from NZ_QKTW01000025.1 coordinate 146,136, forward strand.
TGGGCGGATTTGCAACGGTAGCTGCTACTTTAGGCGCTGCTACAGCTTTCGGCGGAGGAGGTGGCGGTGGCACATAGAGATTATCTACCGGTATGTTCTGCAGATGTATCACAGTTTCCTTTGGAAAAACAGCAGACGTCTGATGTTTGTGTAATGTAGTGTACAATTGATAACCGCCAAGACCACTCACAAAAAATACAACTGTAAAAAGGGCTTTCCTTATGCGGTCCGGATAATGTTTGCGAAGCTCGTAACCGCCGTAGGCTTTGTTACGATTTTGGAACAGAATGTCAAGATAGTCGGTGTGCAATAAAGCGGTGCGTTCCATAAAGAAGAGTGTTTAATCATAAAACGGATGGAAATAAACTTTACACAAATTCTATTGTAATTTTTTTGTCAGCAGTTGTGTTTCTTCTGCCGTAACATCTGCCATTGCATAGTAAGGAACCTGCAGGATCTCCATTTCATCCAGCACACTTACTACATCTGCATAGCTGCAATCATCTGCAGGCTTGATGATCACATGTAGCTTGTGTGCTTCAGGAGAAAGTGTTGCCGGCAGTGCTGCAGCTTCTTTTTCTGCCTGAATCAAAATGGTGCGGATTCCTTTTTCTGTAAAATCACTTACACCATTTTTGTCTTGTGCTAATTCGCCTCTGTAATACAATACACGATGGTCTTTGGCAGGAATAAGCGTCACAACGCTCTCACTTGGATAAGCGACGTTTGGTCCTTCAGGCACCGGTTTGTTTACTTCAAGACTTTTCGGTTTTGCCATCGTAGTGGTGTACATAAAGAATGCGATGAGCAGGAATCCAAGATCTACCATGGGCGTGAGATCTACACGAAGGCTATGCGCTTTTCTACGTCCGCTTTTTTGAGGAATGAGTACGTCTGCCATAACAGTGGGTTTGATAGTAAGACGATGGGAGGAAATGAATTCCATAAAGTGAAGCATTTTTTTTGCAAATGGTCAATGCTGAATGGTCAATACCGGTACTGCATTATAATGTCACATCGACGGAAGGAGATGTCCCGCGCAATATGGGTACTCATTTCGTGAGATTCCTCCTGCGTCAAAAAAATCGTAGAATAAATCAACTACTGTGCATTCACTATAAGATCAATTTTACAACGATTGCCCAAACGCAATCCTGCTAAGTATTTCCGAACGAATCCGTAAGACAATCTCCTATCGGCTACGATAAAAACAGCTACACGTTTCGGGATTAGTACAACAGCGTGATCAAACGTGCAAAGACTTTGATCACACTGAATTATTCTTTGTTTAGCACTACTACGGTAGAGATGAAAGTTTCCGCTTTTATCAATCTGCAACACGTAAGAATCGGAATCTATTAAGTCGCGATAATCCAGGCTGTGACTAATAGGTAATTGGATCATGCGATCTCTTCCGAGAAATGTAAGCATAATAAAAGTAAGCAAGAAAATAAGGTGAATGGCTGATCGCATTAGCTTAAGACGAAAAGATGAACGTATTCCACACAGAACCATATTCTGTGCAAAACATTTTGTGCAGCTTCCTTCGTCGCAATGACGCGATAAATAATCCATGTGGTCTGCCGCTGTGTTGCTGTTCGCGCCCCAGAATTGTGTGACAAGCGCGAGTTATAAAAAACACCGTTGCGTCTCTGTGCCTTTGCGAGAAAAAACCTTTGCACCTTTGCGAAAAACAAACACACAACAAAAAAGGCCCCGCAAACACGGAGCCTCTATTATAAAAGCTTTTTGAATTTTTACTTTTGACTTTAAGAATCCCGTTGCTCTTTCCATTCATCTCTGTGTTTGCGCAACGGATGGTCTTTTGATTTGTTGAATATTTTCATTCCATTTTCACGACCAGCACGCATTTCACGTTGTTCATCTTCTGGTAAATTATGTTCGTGTTGGCATTCCGCGCTGCAACAACCATCATATTTCACGGCACAATCATCACACTGAATGAACAACAGATGACAACCGTCGTTTTTACAGTTGGTATGCACATCGCAAGGTTTGCCACAAATATGACATTGCGCCAGAATATCGTCAGTGATACGTTCGCCGAGACGCTCGTCAAACACAAAGTTCTTTCCTTTGAATTTTACCGGAAGACCTTGTTCTTTGGCATTGCGCGCATATTCAATAATACCGCCTTCTACGTGAAACACGTTATTAAAGCCATTGTGCAGCATATATGCACTCGCTTTTTCACAGCGAATACCACCAGTGCAGTACATAATAATATTTTTATCCTTCTGATCTTTCAGCATATCCACCGCCATTGGCAATTGATCACGGAACGTGTCAGAAGGCACTTCAATTGCATTCTCAAAATGGCCTACCTCATATTCGTAGTGATTACGCATATCTACAATGATCGTGTCAGGCTGACTCGCGAGTTCATTGTATGCTGCAGCTTTCAGGTATTTACCTGTTTTAGAAAGATCGAATGTAGGATCATCAATACCATCAGCTACAATCTTCGGACGCACTTTCAGGCGCAGCACCCAGAAAGATTTACCATCGTCATCAACTGCGATATTCATACGGATACCGCTCAGTTCAGGTGCGCTTGTATACAAGGCATCGCGAAATGCTTCGTAATTGCTTTCCGGTACGCTGATTTGCCCGTTAATCCCTTCATTTGCTACATAGATGCGGCCAAAGACTTTAAGGTCATAAAAACGTTTGTACAACTCATCGCGGAAAACCTGCGGATCGGTAATGTGGAAATACTTGTAAAAAGAAACTGTTTTGCGCGGCTCTGTTTCAGCCAACATACGCTGTTTCAGTTCCTCATTGTTGATTCGATTGTGTAACACTGGCATGGTGTACCTTTCTGATTTTTGAGGATCAATAATTAATTGCGCCGCAAAGATACGATTTCAGGCAGATTTAGTCTTTAGTGGAAATATGATTTTCGTCAGGAAACTGGTTTTCAGCCGGTTGATTCAGATACGTACGAATTTCTTTGTGAAATTTGTCTATCTCAGCCAGCGGACTAAATCTTGCCACAAATATGATTGCCAGAAGAACAAGGTAAGCACCTATTATCAGAAACGGAGAAGAGCTCCCATTTGCTACTTCATAAGCTGATACGCCCAGAGCCACACACATCAATATAACAGCGGCGCAAAAACCAATTGCCGCCCTAATATCAATCACGGTGTAGTCTATTTCAACTTTTAGTTTTCCCTCACCCACTTTTTCTAAAGTCCCCTTCCCTACTATCTTATATGTTTCGCGTCTGTATCGGCGCGGAATTATCTTTGTCACGACAAATCCATCGTCGTTTCTTTCAAAAACAAGTCCGGACTTTATATTGCCCCAACTAAAAAGTCCCAGATCCTTTGCCTGCTCCATAGTATAGCAGGGTTTCGATATCCTTCCGAAAAAATCTTCCTTGGTAAGATTACCTTCGAATATATGTCTGCGCCGGGGATATATAGAGAATTGCATCTAGTAACGTATTTTGTTGGGGAAACCTCAAAACAAAATTACAAAACAGCCATTTCGTCGCTTATGAGTTTCCTTCGCCCAATATACTGTTTACTTTTTACGTTGATCACCGCTACCGCAATGGCGCAGCCGGTTCCGGTGAAACTACGTTTTCTTTCCGGTTACAATCTTTCGCCAAAAATACCACTGCAAAGCGGAGCAAATTTCTTTGTCATCACGAAACAGAAGGTCTTCGACAAAACATTTGGCATTGACAAAGGAACACCACCGTTACCGAATCCTCCGGATTTCAAAAAAGAAATGGTCATTGTGATGGCAGCTATGCCTACCGAACGAATTACTAAAATGATGTTCACCAACGCTACGCGGGCAGGTAATTATGTGGAAGTATACTGCAATTATAAAAAAACAATCACACCGCTTACCTACACCGAATTTCCTATAGTGGTAGCAACTTTGCCGATTATACCGGAAGTAAATGAAATTCGTTTTTATCAGGGCAAGGATGAGCTGGCGATTTTAAAGACGAAATAATTCATTATATTTAGTTGCGTATGACAAAGAGTTCTGCAATAATATTGGGATTGATGTTTGTTTTTGCGGCCTGCCGGAATAATCCGGATAATACAGCAGCGCATGCAGATTCGGCAAAAGCAGAAGTAGGAAATGGTGCATCAGCTGCGCCGGCATTACAGACGGAATCTTATTCAGGTATGATGCCATGCGCTGATTGCAGCGGCATTCTTACAGATCTTGCATTGCAACATGAACCCAATACTGCCGAAGGCACTTTTTTACTAAGGGAAACTTACCAGGGCAAACCGGACACGGCCAATTCGTTTAATACAAATGGGACCTGGACAACTTCGAGAGGCTCTGCGAGCGACCCAAACGTAAATGTCATTGAGTTGAATGCAGAAGGCGGTACAAATGGCTCGCGGTATTATGAAGTTTTGCCTAATGGTGATCTGCAACAACTGGACAACGAAGAAAAACGCATTAATTCGCAGCAGAATTATACGCTGAAAAAACAATAACCCACTGCCACTATGAAACATCTGATCTTTAGTTTGCTGATTGCTTTATTGCCTGCGATAGCCGGAGCTCAGAAAGTAGAACTGGTTTCACTGAAGAATTATTTTGTGAAGAATACGGTGAAACTTTCGAAAGGCTACAATTGCAATGTGATCAGTAAAAAATCAACGTTCGACAAGAATTTCGGGGCGGCCAAAACCGCTACCAACACGATTGTCACGCCAGATTTCAAAGATCATTGGGTAGTATCTGTCGCACTGCCGGCCACAAACATTACGACTGACCTGCACATTGAAAAAGCGGAAATTTCAGGTTCCAACTTAAATGTACGGCTGGTCAAACAAACAGGCACGCAACAGACCTATTCCACCACTCCACTGGCATTGGCGATGCTGAGTAGAAACGCAAACATCAAGTATGTCTGTTTTTACGATGGCTCGAAAATGATAAAGAAGATTAAAGTCTAAATGCAAACCAGGAAATGCTCTTCGAAAGAAGGGCATTTTTCTTTTGGCTACAATCGCCAGTTATACCAATTGGACTTCAAAAACAGGATTAAAAATTTTCCGCTGAATCAATTTTAAAGAAGTGCCTTCTGTCACTTTTGCCTTGAAGCAAAAGTAACCAAAAGTTCAAGGCTTAAGGAAACTACGGCTAATCCCTACACTTCGTTCAGGACGACGAAGGCATTTCGCTGTTGCGAGGAAGAATGACGTGGCAATCTAAAGCTTACTATGCTGCTTTATACCACTTCCTGGCCAATCTATATTGATCTGTGTTGCTCCGTTCACCATCATAATTGCGGACGCTGTATGCATTTCATTTTTTAACGCCTGCGTTTCCTTAGACCGGTGGTGTTCCGTAAATCCATCTTTACACAATTAATCGTGCCATTTTCTGGTAGTCAATTGGTATTAGAAACTAACAGATTTTTATAGACACGAGAGCGCTGTGCTAACTCCCGCACCAGATTTAATAATTAATGGCTGCACTGAAGACGAAATGTGCGACGCAAGGGAGTTTAACCGGAGTAAAAACAGCTGGTGGCAAAATAATTTGCAACACCAATGTGCGCAATTCATAACTCATCAACCATAACTTATAACTAAATTAAAGCCAGCGAAGCGGATTACGGCGGTGCATGAGCACATAGTTCTTAATGTTCATCCAGAATGCGAGAATCATATAAAGCACAACGGGCGAACCGAGTGTAAGAAAAGAAATGTAAATGAACCACAGACGGATCTTGGAGCTCGCGATACCGAGCTTTTCGCCTATCGCAGTGCATACGCCAAAAGCTTTCCATTCAATAAAGTTCTTGATGTCGTACAGTGGTTTCATACAGTTTATTAGTAATAATTGTTTTGTAAAAATACATAATACCGAAAAAAAGAAGTTCCGTTTCGGGAATTTCTCGTTTATTTAACAACGTATCAAATATTTATTTTCTTGTCTCGATATATAAATATTCATTCGCACCATACGTTTCCCGGCGATAACCTGTCGATTTTTTGCCTGTATGATCAATTTGAACGGGCAGAAAGCGGCCTTACTTGCAGCGTTGGACTTCATCCCTGGTATTTGGATCATGCGGAAGCCGATTGCGAAGCTATCCGAAAATACATGTCGCTGCCAAACGTATTGGCAATTGGCGAATGCGGTCTGGACAAACTGGCTAAAACGGATTGGGATTGGCAAATGAAATGGTTGATTTGGCAAATTGATCTGGCAAATTCCATTAATAAACCACTGATAATCCATTGCGTAAAAGCATTTGAAGATCTGCTGGCCGTTTTTAAAATGCATCCGCCGAAAGTGCCGGTCATCATTCATGGATTTAATAAAAAACCAGAACTTGCACAGCAACTGGTACAGCACAGACTTTATATATCCTTCGGAAAAGCTTTATTTCAATCGCATCCCGGACCACTGGAAGCCTTGGAACATATTCCGGCCGATCATTTCTTCCTCGAAACAGACGATGCCGCCATGCCTATTGCTGATGTATATGCAAAAGCAGCAAAAATTCGGAAAACTGGCGAAGATGAAATTATTTTGCAGCTTCAAAAAAATTTTCAAAACGTTTTTGCAAGATGATGACGGATACTGCATGGTTGTCCCGCACAGAGCTGCTGATTGGCAGAGAGAAACTGGAACGATTGATGAATGCGCATGTGCTGGTCGTAGGCATGGGAGGCGTTGGTTCTTTTGCGGCTGAATTTATCTGCCGTTCGGGAATTGGCGAAATGACCATTATTGACGGCGATGTGGTGGACCCGAGCAATCGTAACCGTCAACTGCCTGCATTAGCGACCACACACGGACAATCGAAAGCCGAACTGATGGCAGAACGCCTCCTGGCAATCAATCCGGAATTGAAACTGCACGTGATTAAGGAATTTATTCGCCCTGAACGCGTGGAGGAAATTCTCGATGAAAGTAAATTTGATTACGTCGTTGATGCAATCGACAGCGTTACACCGAAACTCAATTTTCTAAAAGCGTGTTATAGTCGCGGTGTGCGACTGGTAAGCTCTATGGGCGCGGGAGCCAAACTGGACCCAACGCAATTGCAGGTGACTGATATTTCTAAAACCTACAATTGCCCATTTGCACAACATATCCGCAAAAAGCTGAAAGAAGCTGGTATTCGCAAAGGCATTAAAGTTGCTTTCTCTCCGGAAGAACCGATTAAGGAATCGTTGATGATGACAGACGGTTCTAATTTCAAGAAATCAGCTTACGGCACCATTTCTTATTTGCCGGCAACATTTGGCGCTACAGTGGCTTCGGTGGTGATTCGTGATTTGATGGAACCAATTCCAACCCCCATCCCCTAAAGGGAGTCTCAAAGCGAAGCATAAAAAGCACGGAAAATAATTTTACAGGTCGCTTCGGCGGCCTTTTTTCATGCCTAATCTTTAAAATTGTCAATGCGATCAGACACCCGATCAGTGGATGCGGCACCTATTTTTTTAATTTTTTTGCAAATACATCAGATTCTTATGTATCTTTATCTTAGGTAACGATCCAATATCATGATCTATTCTTCAGAATTAATAAAAGGCACGCTGAAAACGATTGTACTGAAGCTGCTTGCTGACAACAATAAAATGTATGGCTACGAGATTACACAACGGGTAAAAGAGTTGACCTCGGAGAAAATACAGATAACCGAAGGTGCGTTATATCCAACACTCCATGCGCTGGAAAACGAAGGATTGCTCACTACCGAAATTGAATACATCGGAAAGCGCGTGCGGAAATATTATCGACTGAGTCCTTCAGGAAAAACAAAATCGCAGGAGAAACTGAGTGAATTTTCAGACTTTATACAAACGATGATTTTTTTGTTAGATATAAAAACAAAAACGGCCTAAATGTATTTTCTCAGTGACCAACAGATAGATTATATTCTTGACGACATCAGTGCACGTGGCGTTAAGATGGAGGGTCTGCAACAAGACCTCCTCGATCATGTTTGTTGCATCATAGAGCAAAACCTCGAAGCAAACGGAGACTTCGAACAATTCTATCAGACGGCGATTCAGAAGTTTTACAAAACAGAGCTGTCAGAAATAGAAAGGGAAACCATTCTCCTGCTCACATTCAAAAACTATTATGCAATGAGAAAAACCATGTTTATTACGGGAGCCATATCTGCGGTAGCATTTATCCTGGGCTCGGTTTTAAAAATAATGCATTCACCCGGTGCTGGCTTACTGCTATTACTTGGCTTCATTACAATCAGCTTTCTTTTTTTACCTCTGTTGTTTATTATCAAATCCAGAGAGACCACCAACAGCCGCGACAAGCTGATACTGGCCACGGGTACAGTTTCCGCAATAATGTACTGTCTTTCGATGTTGTTTTTGGTGAATCATTGGCCGGGCGCACATAATATATGGATGGCTACGCTCAGCATTACAGCATTTGTGTTTTTACCAAGCTATTTTTTTACAGGCATCCGCAAAGAGGAAACCAGGGTGAACACAATGGTATCATCTGTACTGATAGTGGCAGTTATTGGCATACAATTCACCTTAACAACTATTGGAAAACCGTCTTCCGATAAGTTAGATGCTTATCTCCAAAACGAACTACTGCTTCAAAAACTGCAGCAACCAAACCCGGCGAAAGAGACCACAGAGAACAGTATGCTTGCCAAACGCATCCAGTCAACCTGCCAGCAGTTGAAGGATTTGATCATACAAACAGAAACTGGTCAGACCTATATTTTTGATGTAGTGAATGATAAGCAGAAACGCAACCTTGATAATGGTCTCGGCGACAGTTTTTATAAAGACGATGGTAAAGGGTTTCAATTACTGACGACGCTGAAAAATGAAATTACATCATACAATAATGCGGTTGCAAGTCCGCAAAACAAAATTCCGGTAACGCATTCGGTTGTGGGCGCCGATCTCAACAAGTTGCAGCAGTACAATAATCTGGCTGTATTAAACAATCTCACTCAGATTCAGTTGTATCTCGTCGGCGAGCAACATGACGGTATGCTTAGCATGAATTAAGTCTAGAAAGCTTTATTAACCAAATGAGCGGGTCATTCTTGATCTGCTTTTTTTGTGAGCGACTGCCATCAATCTGCGATTCATAAAACAGACTAATTTTCGTTGGCAATCCATCGCGCCAGAAAATCATCGTCAGCACTAATCTTACCAACCACTTTGTATTTGGAATTGCTGAGCACTTTTGATTCCGTAACTTTTTCTTTCAACACCATTTGTGGAAAACGTCCGCTGGAATGAATAAACCAATTGCCATCGGATGAAACGTTTATAAATCCGGTGTGCGTATCCAGCCCGACAATGTAGACACCATTACCCAATTGCGTGAGCTGCGCGTTGAACGAATCCAGATCGTAATGTTCGGGAAAATGGAAAATATATTTAGGATTAATGAGTGCTTTGATCATCGCTTCAGACGCACATTGCGCCAATTTCACACGATCTATCGGAACACCTATATCGCGCAGAACAGTAGTCACAAAATAACCACAGGCAACGCTTCCTTCATTGGGCATTTGTGTCATGCCGTTAAAACTCCACGGTGTACCATACCAGTAGGGAATAATCCGGTTGTTGATCGCCGCGATAAAAGCATTACGTTGACTATCACCCGGTGCATTTTCATTACATAGTTTTGTACGAATGACGCGAACGGTATCTAGTTGCAAATGATAATTCCGGTTGTCCAGTAATGTCTGACCTGTATAATATTTCACGTACCATTTCCGGAAAAGATTTGTCTCATGGGCATAAAAAGCGAAAGCTGCTGCCAGCATGATTATAGTGGCTAAAATGATGACGATTTTCCGTTTCATCGGTCAGCTAAAAATTGGACTGAATGTACTAATCTTTCCAACAAAAAGGAAAGCAGGCCTTCCGACCCGCTTTCCTCTCTTTTAAAATTGCATTTATTCTCCGGAGTTCTTCGTTTGATCCTTTTGATCCTCGTTGCTTTTATCATCTTCTTCTTTCAGACCCGGATAGTCTTCTTGTGCATTCGATTCTTTTTCGTTTTTATGTGCCCCTTGTCCATGCGGTACATCATCTTTTTCTTCGCTTAATTTCCCAGCTTCGTTTTTATAATCAGAACCTTCATTTTTTTGACTGCCTTGCCTGTATGATTCCGGTCCTAAATCAGAGCTTCCTTGTCCATAATCAGAGCCACCCTGCGTGGTAGAACCTTCTTTGAATGAAGCCTTACCCTGTTTGCCTGTCTCTGCGGCCTTATTCGTTTCCTGGTAATCTTTGTTCTCTTCTTTGAATTGCTCTGTACCAGACTCGTGTTTCTTTTTGTCTTCTGCTTTCATAGTGATTGCGTTTTATGGATTTCCTAAAGTGTCTTCATCTTTCTCTTTCTCATTTTCTTCATCTGTATCGTCTTCGTCCTTGTGTTTATGATCGCGCACAAAATCGTTTTCGCCTTCTGTGTTGATCGTAGTACCTGTGGCATCCTGACCAGAACTATATCCTGTTCCTACTGAGCCGGAACCGCCTGGAGCGGTGGCCCCTTCGTAAGAAATGTTGGTGCCTGTATTCCCCAGATTACTACTGGCATGACGCGAGTGCACTGCGTCGGTTGCACCGGTGATGATGGAATCTATACTGGCCGCTGAAGAGTGTTTTTTAGGATGCTCTTTATCAGCTTGTTCCTTATTTTCAGGAGTCTTATTTTCCGGATTAGCAGACTCCTGATCTTTTTTATTTTCTTCCTCTTGAGGATTTTTTTGTTTGTTTTCCATGGTAGCTACTTTGACTTATTAGTAAAAAAGTGATGCCAAGAGAATCTCCGATGGCTGATATCCGATGTCTTATTTTGTCAGTTGTGAGTGGTCAGTTGTGAGTATCTCACATTAACGCTGATTGCTTGCAAAATGACTTAGACGCAAACATTTCTACTTTAATCAATGAAGTATTGGAAATAAAAAACGCTGCTTTAAAAGCAGCGTTTGTAAAACATATTCGTCAGTTGATTTTCAAATTAAGCTAAAGGACTGCCACCACCACTGGTACCATGACCGCCATCACCGGTCAAACCACCAGCACTTCCTGCGTGGCCGCCTTCATCACCCATTCGGTCAGCTAATTTTCCATTTCCTACATGACCACCTTTAGCGTGTCCGCGGAATTTGCCCATCCATGCGAATCCACCAATACTGCCGCCGTTTGTCTTTGATTTATGCGTGCTCTTGTAAACTGCAGCGCCCGCAACGCCTACTGCCAGGACTAACAGTCCGATGCTTGCTTTCTTAGATAATTTCATAACACGTGATTTTTGGAATAAAAGGATGCCTGCAATTTAAGCAGGAAAAAAACGCATTATTTTATTTTAACACACATTTTGCGTTCGTATAAATAAACGCTATCGTCCTTCTTTACACAAAATCTGCATCTTTATTATGAGAAACAATTATGTAGCAACTATTGTTTGAAAAAGCCTTTATCAGTGGTTTCTATTTTTTCTTTTTCTTCGAACCCGCGGGCAATGTCGGCCCGGCTTCTTTGAACATTTCGTCCATTTTCGCCATGGACCGATATACGTTAAAATATAGTTCCTTGATACCGTATTTATTCTCTTTGATCGCAATCAAATCGTAATGATCATTTACCAAAGACTGCCCATCACTTTTAAGTTTCAACATACCCATCAAGTCATATTCATCCCGGACATTGATTACATGAAATGCTGTTTGAAGCGATTTACCGTCGCCGGAATTTAGAATTGCATCTGAGACAATTTTTATTTTAGCCTGGTTAAGATCTGCGCGATCCACTGAATCCATTTGTTCATAAGCGTATGCCTGATATTTGAGCATCCGCATATTGAGCGGATCAGCTTGCAGACTTGAATCCGCATAAAGGACCAGCTTTTGCCAATCGCTTCTCTTCTGCGTATCCTTGTTGAAGATCGCCCGCACCGAATCATAATAAATATCAATCGGCGATGTGCTGTATTGGTCTGTGTAGGAATAACCGTAGTAAAAATACATCCTGTCTTCTTTGCTCATAGAGGCATCAGATTTGAGATAGCGCTGCATCAATTTAGGGAAATAATATGCCGACTTAGGATCTTTGGTTTCTTTTTCAATTTTGGCATAATCTACTTCGGTTATCTCCTGTGCAGCAACCATTTTACTACAAACGGTCAAGAGCAGCAATAAAAGCGACATTATGGGCTTTTGGTATTTCATAAAAAGTCTTTGGATGGTTACAATTTATGAGAAATTCTTCCTTTTCAAAACGCAGTATCGTAAGATTTTATTTTGCTGCCGTGGTTAGTCAAAAGTTTCCCGCAAAGATGCATAAGAAGCAAAGACGAAAAACAAGACAGTTTATTATCCTTTTTTCAAGGGATGGGGGCAAAGAAAAACGCCACTCATTCGAGTGGCGTTTCCTTATTTATTTCGCGATCAGATTTTCTTACGCTTGTGCTGCGAATTCTGCACGGATTACGTTCAGTGCGCCACCCGCTTTAAACCATTCGATCTGTTGATCGTTGTAAGTGTGGTTCAGAACGATGTTCTCAGTGGTTTCGTCTTTGTGACGGAGTACCATTGTAACCTGACTGCCCGGAGCCAATGTTGTGAGACCTTGCAGATCGATCACATCATCTTCCTGGATTTTGTCGTAATCAGCTTTATCGTTGAAAGTCAGCGCCAGCATACCTTGTTTTTTCAGGTTGGTTTCGTGGATACGAGCGAAGCTTTTTACAACGATCGCACGAACACCGAGGTGGCGTGGTTCCATTGCTGCGTGCTCACGGGAGCTACCTTCACCGTAGTTTTCGTCGCCTACTACTACGCTGCCGATACCATGTGCTTTGTAGTCACGTTGTACTGCAGGCACTTCACCGTATTCACCAGTCAGCTGGTTTTTCACTTTATTAGACTCCATGTTGAAGGCGTTAATTGCGCCGATCAGCATGTTGTTAGAGATATTGTCGAGGTGACCACGGAATTTCAACCATGGACCTGCCATAGAGATGTGGTCAGTTGTACATTTACCGAACGCTTTGATCAGCAGACGCAAATGGCTCAGGTCAGTACCTTCCCATGCAGTGAATGGAGACAACAGTTGCAGACGGTTGCTATCCGGGTTCACCATAACTTCTACTTTGCTACCGTCTTCAGCAGGCGCCTGGAATCCAGGATCGTCTACATCAAAACCTTTCGGAGGCAGTTCGAAACCTTGTGGCTCAGCCAGTTTCACTGATTCACCTTTTTCGTTTACCAGTGTATCTTTCAGTGGGTTGAAAGACAGACGGCCAGCGATTGCGTAAGCAGTAGTGATTTCAGGAGAAGCTACGAAAGCGTGTGTACCGCTATAGCTATCGTTACGTTTTGCAAAGTTGCGGTTGAACGAAGTAACGATCGTGTTTTTACGGTTTGGATCATCAATATGACGAGCCCATTGACCGATACAAGGACCGCAGGCATTTGCCAGTACTACGCCGCCCATTTTGTCGAAAGTATCGAGCATACCGTCGCGTTCGATGGTGAAACGCACCATTTCAGAACCCGGAGTGATGGTATATTCGCTTTTTGCTTTCAGACCTTTTTCCATTGCGTCGTTTGCGATAAACGCAGCACGGGAAATATCTTCATAAGAAGAGTTGGTACAAGAGCCGATCAGGGCAACTTCTACCGCGTCAGGCCAGCCATGCTGTTTTACAGCTTCAGCCATTTGGCTGATTGGAGTAGCCAGATCCGGAGTGAATGGACCATTTACATATGGTTCCAGTTCGTCCAGGTTGATTTCGATCAGTTGATCGTAATATTTTTCCGGGCTTGAGTAAACTTCTTCATCCGGACGGAGGTATTCGCGAATACCATCAGCCATGTCAGCGATTTCTTTACGGTTGGTTGCACGGAGGTAACCGCCCATTTTATCATCGTAAGCAAACAGAGAACAAGTTGCGCCGATTTCAGCACCCATGTTACAGATAGTACCTTTACCAGTACAGCTCAGACTGTCAGCACCTTCGCCGAAGTATTCAACGATTGCACCGGTACCGCCTTTTACAGTCAGGATACCAGCAACTTTCAGGATAATATCTTTTGCAGAAGTCCAGCCGCTCATTTTACCAGTCAGCTTCACACCGATCAGTTTCGGCATTTTCAGCTCCCATGGCAGACCAGCCATTACGTCTACTGCATCAGCACCACCTACACCGATTGCGATCATACCCAGACCACCGGCGTTTGGTGTGTGGCTATCCGTACCAATCATCATACCGCCAGGGAACGCGTAGTTTTCGAGTACTACCTGGTGAATGATACCAGCGCCTGGTTTCCAGAAACCGATGCCGTATTTGTTAGAGATAGAAGCGAGGAAGTCGTACACTTCTTTGTTCACTTCGTTGGCAGTTGCCAGATCTTGATTCGCGCCAGTTTTCGCCTGAATCAGGTGGTCACAGTGTACTGTGCTCGGCACAGCTACTTGCGCACGTCCACAAGTCATGAACTGCAGCAACGCCATCTGGGCAGTCGCATCCTGCATCGCTACGCGGTCAGGTGAGAAGTTCACATAATCCTTACCACGCTCGTAAGCATGTTGCGGAGTTTCGAATGAGTGTGCATATAAGATTTTTTCCGCCTGAGTGAGGGGGCGACCCAGCAATTTACGCGCAGCAGCTACCTTTTCTGGTAATGCGGCGTAAACCTTCTGAATTAGATCGAGATCAAACGCCATTGCAAGAAGATTTTATGAAATGTTATAAATTGTCCTAAAAACTTTGCGAAATTATTCAAAATCGTACAGAAAGTGAAATAAACGCTTCCTAACCTTCTATTATTAACATCCATTTCCCGCTTTTCTGGCCTTATTCGGGATGTTTTGCTATTTTTCCGGAAATTATCCGAAGATGAAGCGTCTGTTTCTCCTGTTATTTTGTTTTTCTTTCATTAGTCTGCATACGTTCGCCCAGGGCTTTACTGACCCCTGCTTTCCGGTCGTGCCAACAAAAGACAATAAATCTTTTGACTATATGATTGATTGCAAGGATGCACAGATGATCCGGAAATATGATGCTACGTTCAAAAAGAACAATTATAAACTCAAACCAGAAGTGGTTGAAGGTATCCTAGAACAGTCGCTCGAAAAATTTGATGCGGCACTGGCCAAGGATGTAACATTCAGCACAAGCGATAACCAGGTTTTGATTGAGGTGACGAAAGGTAGCCGTGAAAAGTTTTTCCAGTTTAGTTGCAATATGTTTTCCAGCACCAAAAAGCTCGACGATTATCTGCAAAAAGTAGATCGTTCGCAGATTGATGCCGGCGATGAATAATTTATCAAAATATTTTCGGCCATGAGAAACATTTACGCAGTTTTCCTGATTGGCGCGCTTATTTCAGGAAGCATCACAGCCACCGCACAAAATGGCGACACACCACTGAAACACAGCCTCACTGGCCTACCCGATGACCAGGTAACGCGACAACGTGCCAACAATCCGTTTCCTTTTATAACGGACAAAATCGATGCGAAATATGATCTTTATCTGGACCTGACGGACACTTTGGTGATCCATAAATACGGCCCGATATTTAAGCGGAACAAGCTGGCATTTACCGGCGACACCTGGGATGAAATTATTGTGCAGATGATGAACAATCAGGATCCGAACCTGGCGAAGTCTATGGTGACAATGCCTGCGGACGATGGTTTATTTATTGGCGGCGGAAAAAGAAACAGCGAGAATATTCTCAAACAATTGTTGCCAATCCTCAATAACCCTTCAAAACTCGAAGACTTTTTAGCGCATATTGACCGGTCGAAATTGCCGGAGTAATCTTTCTATTTTATTTGTCGTGAAGCTATTTTTACCAACATTATTCTTCGTCTTTTTTTGCTTTTATGGAAATGCCCAAATTGCGGTGCAGCCTGCTTCAACGGGCAGTGCTACGACAACGCATATTGAGAAGATATTTCCTTTTTCTATTGATACTTCTGATAAAGAATATGCAGTCTCCATACATATTGAAGATGTAACGGTGAGCAGTAAATACGGATCGTTGTTTAAGAAGTACAAACTGAATTACGATATCGAAACCTGGCAGGAGGTAATGACGCAGATGATCCGTAAGTGGCTGCCATATATGGAATCGACCGTGAGCTTTTTTGATGATAATAAGATTCTCTACATTCAGCCAGGTAATAAGATTTACGAAGGCAGCATGACGGAAACGCTCCATCCTATATTTTATGATATGGCAACACTGGATGAGTTCTTTAAAAATCTGGACCGGACTAATCTGGACACCCCTTAGCCCCTGAAAAGGAATCCCTGCGCGAGTATGTCCTTAACCTCGAATTTAAATTTTCTCGCGGCAGCACTACGGCGTTTCAAATAAATCATATTACTGGCAACTCAAACAAACAGGGGTAGCTGTCCACTGTTAATTGTCAATTTTTGAGATTATCTCCGTCATTACCGGAGGTTCTGCTGCGGTATGCGCACAGGCGACCAGCGTGCAATGGATGGTTGCTCTGTTGCCCTCAAATTTTGCCATTTTGAATTTATTGGATACATCCTGCACCTGCACTGCATAAATCGTTTGCCAATATTGATCACTGCCGACAGTCGTATCCAGGAATTCTACTGGCTTGTTCAATTGTAAACGGTAAAGGTGTTTCTCTTTATCAACTACAGAAAGCGTACCAGTAAGTTCACAATCCTGTTTTGCGAAAACATGCGTTTGCAAATCAGCAAGCATTTGGCGAAGCTCGCCACTATTGGCTTTACTCGCTAAATCCCCCTGAACAAAAGAAACATTTGAAAACTGATTAGTTTGTTGCATCTGAGACACCATCCGAAACAATGCAATGATGCCCATAAATACAAGATATAGCGGAAAACGAACGCTTCGGTGTTTCCTTGGAGGCACTGGCGCCGGCCGGCTCGGACGGTAACCGGTTTCCTCTTCCACATTAAATGGGTTCTGACGAAATGCATTGAAACGATCGTCATAAACGGCTTTCCTGTATGGATCACTCAACACTTCGTAAGCCGATTGAATCTCTTTAAATTTCTCTTCAAAATATTTTTCACCGCCGTTCATATCAGGGTGATATTTTTTCGAAAGTCGTCTGTATGCGGATTTAATCTCTTCCGGTGAAGCAGTTCGTGAAATCTCTAATATTTGATAATGGTTCCGGAATGACATCGAGGGCCTTTGTGCTCCAAAAATACATTTGTTAGTTGAATGTGGAATAATCATTGCGTGCAGTCACCCTTCTGCTATTTATCAGCAATCTGGATTCTGTTGCTGCAATGTGCGACGCAACTCAGGCCTGACCGGAGCGGTGCCGCCGGTGGCAAAGGATTTAATAAAATGGCCCTCAGTGATAGACACCAGGGCCACTTTACAAATAAGGATTGGCTAGCGGTGCGCTAGTTTTTCGTCACTGGAATTGTTTTCACGGTTATTCCTTCTTTGTTGGCAAGCCGCAACCAATAAAGGCCTGCGGGCAACATGCTCAAATCTATCTGAAGTCCATTTTCTCCTTTCAGCAATATTTTCCCTTCGCTGTTGAAAACGCTTATTATTAGTGGGGCTTTCGCCTGCAACTGAATGATTCCGCTGGTTGGATTTGGATAAACTGCTATTGCGTCTGCGCCGGATATTTCTTCAACGCCTGTAGTATTTATTGTTGTCTTCGCAGAAGTGCCTGTGCAACCGTTTGCATTGGTGACGGTCACTGAATAAGTTCCTTTCTGCGGCGGCGTATAAGTACTGTCTGTTGCACCGGAAATAGCATTGCCACTTAGTTTCCATTGATAACTGCTGTAATGCTGATCTACGCTGAAAGTGCCATTGTTATAACTAATCACAGGAACAGGCAACGGCATTACTACTACATTTACGGAAGCGGAAGTATCAATACAATTCGGCCCTGCGGCGACAATCAGCTCATACACACCAGCAAGATGTGTCATATAGTTTGCATTGGTGGCTCCTGAAATTTTGCTGCCATTTTTCCGCCATTGATACGTGTAACCTGGATTGACATTTCCCTTTAATAAAATGCTATCACCCTGACAAAACGTAAAAGAATCACGGGAGCCGGTAATAATTAGCTGTGGCAAATTGCAAGGCACAAAGTAAGCACTCGTAACCCAGGCAGAGTTCAAACCAGCGCTGCAATTCGCGCGCACGTGCAGATAATAAACAGCTCCGCGTGTCAGGTTATTCACCAGCGTAAAAGTATCGGTAGTATTAGTTCCTGATGCCGGCGCATATAAATTCTGATCGATGGAGTATTCATATCCGGAAGCGGCTGTCGCGTTCCAGAATGCAATGGAATCGGTCAGGGTAACATTTGCAGGCGCATTGCAAAAAGGAATCGTCCCAAACTCATATGCTCCGGCGTCAGGCGCAGCAGAACTTCTTGCGTTACCGGCAATATCTGTAGTGAGACCTAAAGGCTGACCGATATTATCAATCGAAAGGCTCGTCGGCAAAAGGTATCCGACGGCTGCATTTGAATATTGCGGATCAAAAGATACGGAATGTACATCTTTAGAAAGGGCCGTTTGCCAGTCGTTCAAAGTCACATAAACAGACGAACCCGCATAACCTACGCCATTCGTGGCAGACTGCGCAGCGCCATAATACAGATCATTGTTATCAGACACAAATGAGTTCATTTGCACGGCTGACATTGTTCCAAAATCGATACACGTCTTTGCAGATGCACCACCTCGTGAAACGGTGATAATATTATCGATGAAACGCACACTCTGTGCGCCATCGAAATGCGCACCTTTTGTGAATGTACTGGCAGCGGCGGTGCTGGCAGCATGATCAAGCGAGATAGTGTTGTGATAATAGAATGTAAACTCTGAGGCTGTGTGATAAATTCCCGCGACTGAACCATTGCCACGCAAATCATAGACCAGATTATTGCTGATTTCATTTTCATTACCCAGTGTTGCTTTGCAACTGCTCAGACTGATGCCGTAAATCTTACCAACACCCGCAGCTATACTGATCAGCAAATTGTGTATAATATTTTTAGAAACCTTGCTGCTGCGATTATAAGCGCCAAGCTGAATAGCAGCGAAATTATTTGTCACGTTTGCGGTGCGATCCGGCCTGGTAATATTATTTGCCTCTACAAGCAAATTTTCTGAACCAACGCTATATACGCCGTAAGCGGAATTATTCAGCAAATAATTGCCAATAATCTGATTGTTTTTATTGGTTGCCGTTGCAGTACCGACAGTTGTAATTGAATAGCCGCCACCATTTACCGTATCATCCATGATAAGGTTTCCATTACATGTAGAGCCTGTCATCGCTGTAGTTGCAGATGCACCCGTTGTATTAATTGTGATACCTGCGAATGCTGTCGTGGTAGATAAGCCCAGGTTGATGCTACATTGACTGATTACGTTTGAATCAGCACGATTGGAGAGTTGAATCCCAATGCCGGCTTTTACGGCAGTGGAACCAATTGCATTAATAACTAAATGTTCCAGTACAATATGGTCTGCACCATTCAGTTTGATTGTTGCATGTTCAGCCGTATCAGTGGTGCCATAGCTAATGGTTTCGCCATTGCCGCTAAAAGTAACTGTGTTTGTCGCAGACGCGTTGTTTACCGGATTAATTACAACTCGTTCGTTATAGGGACCAGATCCTTGTGTTACGGTAAATAAAACCGGACCGGAAACGCCGCAAAGATTAAGTGCCGCAACTGCATCTGAAAACGAATTAAAATTGCCGCCGGACGTGGGTTGCAGTTTGTTGATTGTGTAATTGCCGTTAAGTGGGCCATTGCAAATCTGGGCTTTTGAAAAAACAAAAAATAGTACACAAAGAATAGTCAAAGTAGGTCTTAGCTTTCGATACATTAGAATGATTTTTTGCTAAGCAGTCTCAATTTTCATACCAATTTTCTATTCTATTCAACTAATTAGAACCCAAACACTGACAGCGTTTTCTTAATGCAAATCAACATTTACCAGATTATGCCATTCTTCGTTTTTAAACTCACTAAACGTGAAAATATTTTTTTTGAACAAGTCCGATATAAAAAACAAAAGCCTCCCGAAAAATTCCGAGAGGCTTTTGTTATCATTTAAATGACCTTAGTTCAGTTCACCCACCATGTCTTTCGGAACAACCCATTCATCAAATTGTTCTGGTGTAACATAACCAAGGTCAACTGCTGTTTGTTTCAGCGTCTTGCCTTGTTTATGCGCAGTCTGTGCAATTTCTGCGGCTTTGTAGTAACCGATTTTTGTATTCAGCGCAGTTACCAGCATCAGTGAATTGTTTACGTGCTCACGGATATTTTCTTCGATTGGTTCGATACCTACCGCACATTTATCGTTGAAGCTTACACAACCTTCGCCGATCAAACGTGCACTGTGCAGGAAGTTGAAGATCATCACCGGTTTGAATACGTTCAGTTCGAAATGACCTGTTGCACCGCCAATATTGATCGCAACATCGTTACCCATTACCTGAGCAGCAATCATTGTCAACGCTTCACATTGTGTCGGATTTACTTTACCTGGCATGATAGAAGAACCTGGTTCGTTGTCCGGAATGTGGATTTCGCCAATACCAGCGCGCGGTCCAGAGCTCAACATACGAACATCGTTCGCGATTTTCATCAGGCTTACCGCAACTGTTTTCAGCGCACCGTGTGCTTCTACGATTGCATCGTGCGCAGCCAGTGATTCAAATTTATTTTCAGCAGTTACAAATGGCAGACCAGTCAGCTCTGCGATTTTTTCTGCAACTTTTACATCATAACCTTTTGGCGTGTTGATGCCAGTACCAACGGCTGTACCACCCAGCGCCAGTTCGCTCAGGTGCGCCAGCGTGTTGTTGATCGCACGCAGACCGTGATCGAGCTGAGATACATAACCGCTGATTTCCTGACCCAGTGTAAGCGGCGTAGCATCCATAAAGTGCGTACGGCCGATTTTCACCACGTGCATGTATTCTTTAGATTTCGCAGCCAGTGTGTCACGCAGTTTTTTGATACCAGGAATGGTAACATCAATCAACATTTTGTAAGCTGCAATGTGCATTGCTGTTGGGAAAGTATCATTCGAAGACTGTGATTTATTCACATCATCGTTCGGGTGAACGAATTTGTCTTTATCAGTCAGCTGGCCACCGTGAATCACGTGTGCACGGTAAGCAACCACTTCGTTTACGTTCATGTTAGACTGCGTACCCGAACCTGTCTGCCAAACTACCAACGGAAATTCATTGTCCAGCTTGCCTTCCAGAATTTCATCACAAACCTGACCGATCAGTGCTGATTTTTCAGCTGCGAGAACACCGAGTTCAGTGTTTGTCAATGCTGCAGCTTTTTTCAGGTAGGCAAATGCACGGATGATTTCTTTTGGCATCTTGTTGATGTCCTGTGCAATCTTGAAGTTTTCAATAGATCGCTGAGTTTGCGCACCATAATACGCTGTGGCAGGCACTTTCACCTCGCCCATCGTGTCTTTTTCAATACGGAAATCCATGACTTTTATTTTAATTGAAGTTAATTTGGTGAATGGTCAATCGTGAATGGTGAATATGGGACGGGAAATGAGTGAATTGACCATTCACCATTGACCATTCACCAGACCCGTTTCGCGGGGACAAAGGTAATTCTTACTGTTTATTCTCCTTTAATAATCTCCGTTCAATTTATGGGAATGCCCAAACATCCGGTTTTCTATCATATTTTTGCGCCCGTGAGGCAGTTTTCCGTCATTTTATCATTAATAGTTTTGGTTTGTATCGGCATGGCGTTTAATAAAGCGCCTAAAATACATGCGGCTGATTTAGGTAAAATGCTGTTTTTTGATCCGATCCTTTCCAGAGACAGTTCCATAAGTTGCGGATCCTGCCATAGGCCTGAATTTGCCTTTGCCGATACTGTTCCGTTTAGTAAAGGCGTGCATGGCCATTTAGGTAAAAGAAACGCTCCGTCTGTAATGAATATGAGCGATCGCTCCTCGTTTTTCTGGGACGGTAGAGCCGCCACACTAGCCGAACAGGCACTTTTCCCCATTGCGGATACCAATGAGATGAATCTTCCTGTTATTACTGCAGTAAAAAGACTCAATCAAAGTAAAAAATACCGCAACCTGTTTTATTCCATTTTCAAACAATTGCCTAATAAACATAATTTAGGCTTAGCGCTCGCTGCTTTTGAGAAAACACTCGAAACTTCCAATACGCCCAACGACCGCTGGATTGCAGACTTGCCGAATGGCATGACGGAGCAGCAAGTTCGTGGCCGGGATATTTTCAGGGTAAAAGGAAAATGCTTCGAATGCCATTTTTCTCCGGATTTTACTGGCGATGAATTTCGCAGCATTGGTTTATTTAACGGTAAACAGTGGAATGATTCGGGCAGATATATGATTACGCACAATGTTGCTGACATCAGTAAATTTAAAGTTCTGGGCCTCCGAAACGTAGCTATGACAGCGCCTTATATGCATGATGGCAGTTTTAAAACGCTGCGCGAAGTCATCGACTATTATAATGATCCGCAAGCATTTATAGGCGATGGTCTCAACCGCGATTCTGTCTTATCCAAACCGCTGGGTCTTACCGAACAAGAGAAACAAGATCTGGAAGCGTTTCTGCACGCGCTGACAGATGACCGCTTCGCAGGATCAATACGTTAAAACGTTAATAGGTTAATACGTCAATACGCGCCCAAATTAACCATTTGCCAATTTAACCAAATCCCTTTATTGGGGATTTGGGTTATCAAGTTGCCGAATTAATTTAGCGCCACATTCTAAAAAATAAAAATGAGAAAACTCTCTATCCTGCTATTGGCATTGTGCAGCCTGGCAGTATCTACCACACATGCACAGGTTTCAAAAGTAGAAGTAAGCACTCCTTTTGACGAGCCGGAAGATGGCTGGAATAAAGTACTTCAACTTAAAAATGGCAATACGTTCTTTTTCCATTTCACCAATAAAGATGGCATCGAAGTAACGGTCTACAATAAACAGAGAAATCTGGTAGCCACTCGTGAACTCACCAGCGAACTCTGGGAGCCGAAAAAAATGAAACATTCGGTGATTGAAGGCTTGTATGAAATAGGCGGACAACCGGTTATTTTCCTGCAGCAGCAAATCGACCGCACACCTTCTTTGTTCCGAATAAAATTGGATGCGAATACGGGCGAAATAGCTGGCGAAAAACTCATCAGCACGCTGGATCGCTACCCTACCGGAGCTTCCTGGGCTATGAAATATGGCAGGGTTGAAGAAGAGGATTTCTTCGTGGAAAAAGACCCGCGTTCTGATTGCTATGCAGTAGTCAACTTCAATTCTTTTGCCGAAAGCAACAAACGTCTGGAGATTATGCACTACGACGGCAGCGAAGGCAAACACAAGATCATCAACCGCGCATTTTATAACTCACCGGAAGGTCAATTTAAGTATCTGCGCTATATCGGCATGACTGTTGACGGGCCTTACAATGTATTTATGTGTACCTATGGATTTAACCACAAAAATGATATGGGCAACGATTCCCGCGTCATCATGTCTCGCCTGAAAACAGAAAATGGCAGTCCGGTATTTACACACAATCTGCTTGCATTTAGCGAAGACTTTCGCGAGACAAGAGGCATCATGCAGTACAATAAGGGTACAAACATGCTGCAACTGATGACGCTGACTTATCTGAAATCCAAAGGAGGAGGATTCAGCCCTTTCAACACCAGCGAAAGAAAAAGCTACTACCTCACATTAATGAGCTTCATTGATCCGGAAAGTCTGACGATTGCCTATACAAAACCAATTGTAGGTGAAAAAATAGACGCAGATCTGCACCAGCAATTTGAGCACACAAGTGCATTTCACGGCTTACCACAACAAATGATCATTAACCGCGACAATACAACAACGGTTTTGATGGAAGAGATGGAAACCACAACGGTTACTAACAATGTGGGCAGTGTGGTTTCCCAGACAACGACCCTGGGAAATATCGGTGTAGCTGAACTGAACGAAAAAGGCAGTGAAGATGATGGGCACGTAATTCTGAAAGTCCAATCCTGCAAAGGCATTTACGATCCGCTTTACCTCAGCGAAAAAAGCAAAGGCAAATGGTCTTATCGCGGTAACGGTGCTACGTTTAATAATAACGCGTTTCTCTCGTTTGACTATCTGAATACCGACAACAATAAATACGTTCTGTTTAACGACTATCCATCTAACTACGCGCGCGAGCAGGACGGAAAAAGAAGACGCAAAACTGTAACAACAATCAGCGGTGCAAATACAATGTGTTATAAAATGCAGAACGGCAAAATTTCTCGCTTCTTCGTTTTCGGCACACCGCAAGATGACGACCAAACCAAATTCTGTTACGTGGAGTCTTCTCATTTTTCAAAAGAGACAAATACCTATGCAACACTGATGATGGAAAAAAATGGCCGCGACAAACAAGCGCGGATTGCATGGGTAACGTTCCAATAAAATAATACAGACCCCATCCCTAAAGGGAGTCTCAACGCGAGTAACTGGTCAAAAATAAACAGACCATTTACTCGCGTTTGTCATGCTGAGCGGAGTCGAAGCACCCACTGGCGTCAGTGTTCCGAAGGGGCACTGGGGTCTATAAATTCTGCCAGTTTAAAACTGGCACATAACTAGCAGTTGAAGCAATAACAGAAGCGAAGGACGCATCGGAAGCTCTCCTCCTCGGAGGAGCTAGAGCAGGCATAAATCCAGAAAATAAAATCCCCAGCTGTTTTCTTCTGTTTTGTATTCTTTATATACGACTTCGCCTTCAACGATTGGAATAGGCGAAGAAAAAAACGGCGCGTTATAAACAAATGTGTGAAACTCTCCGTTTTCTCCACATGGGTCCACATTGGCAGGAAGATCGTTCAATAAAGACGCATCAATCTTACGACCAATAAATTCACGTCCCAATTTTTGAGCATCCACGCAAACAATCTTTGCCTCAATACCCGTTGCCGCTACCAGTTGCACCAATTCCCGCGTATCTTTTTTCCAGAGTGGAAATACCGGCGCAATATCTAATTGTTGTAATTGCGCTTCGCGATAAGCTTTCAGGTCTTCCAGAAAAATATCACCGAAAGCTGCAGCCTGAACGCCTTCTTCTTTTAATTGCTGCAAAGTTTCGAGCATTGCATTTTTGTACAGACTATCATCCGGATGTGCCGGCAATTTTACTTTCTTCAACGGCAAACCCATCCGTTGCGCCTGTGCTTCCAGCAATGATTCTCTAATTCCATGCATAAAAATGCGTTCTTGCTCCGCATTAATTGTCGTAAGCAAATGCGACACATAATAAGATTCATTACCAGACAAAAGATGATAGGCCATTGCTGCATCTTTCCCTGAGCTCCAGTTCAATACCGTATTCATGGTGCTAAAATAATAAAAGCCGCCTCTAACTCCTCTTTGGAGGAGAGCTCCCAATGCAGATAATTGTATCATCAATTAATCTTTCGACTGATTTAACCCTTTAGCTGCTTAATCAATCGATTTTTTGACGTTTCACCTACCCACAATTGACAGCTCACCACTCAGTTTTGACTTTTGATTTTTGACTTTTGACTTTTCCATTTAATTTGCCTGTACGAAATGAAGAAGAATATGCAATATGCCGTTGTTACAGGAGCCACGCAAGGTATTGGGAAAGCAATCGCGGAAAGATTGCTGAAAGAAGGGTTTTCTGTTGCCATTTGTGCACGCAGCGAGCAGGATTTAACAGTTTTGCAAAACGAATGGAGCGCGCAATATCCAGCGGCAAAGGTCCTTTGCATAGCGGCAGACTTTACGAAACAAGAAGACGTGACGATGTTTTCAGCAAAGGTCACTGAAGCCTTTCCGCAGGTAGATATCCTGATCAATAACGCGGGAATTTTTATTCCGGGATTGCTGGCCGAAGAACCGGAAGGCTTGCTGGAAACACTGATGCAGGTTAATCTGTACAGCGCCTATCATCTCACGCGGGCTTTGTTACCAGACATGAAAGCGAAACGCACCGGACATATCTTCAACATGTGTTCTGTAGCGAGTTTGAAATCGTACCCAAATGGCGGATCGTACAGTATTACTAAATATGCGTTGCTCGGATTTTCTGAAAACTTACGGGAAGAATTGAAAAACGACAATATTAAAGTGACTTCTATCTGCCCGGGTGCTACCAATAGCAGATCTTGGGAAGGCAGTGGCATTCCGGCAGACAGAATTATGTCGTCTGAGGATGTAGCCAATATGCTCTGGGCAACATACACGCTTTCGGCACAAGCTGACGTAGAACTGCTGGTAATGCGACCGGTGAAAGGAGATCTTTAAAACAATGCAATAATGTGAAGAATGTGGTAAATACAATCCTTCGACTACACGCTAAAAGAGTTTTTGAATTTTGAATTTTGATTTATGAATGTAAAGCAAGCAGCAATCGACGAACTCATGAAATTGGAGGATGAGGCAGCACTCCGGGAAATTTTGGATCATCTGAAACGATTGAATCATTCAGCTGATTCGGGAAAAGATATACAGTCTATTTTTGAACGGGCTGCCAGTCAATATGGAAATACACTCAAAAAACTGGCCGAATAATGATCACAAAAGAAGATGTATTACAACTGCACACGTTGTCGATCGAGCATTACGGCGGCAGTCATGGCGTCCGTGATACCGGCATGATGGAATCGGCAGTGAACCGTCCATATCAGGAATTTGAGACGCAACCGCTCTATCCAACGGCTATTGACCAGGCAGCAGCCATATTTGAAAGCATGATTGCCAATCATCCATTCATAGACGGCAATAAACGCACCGGCCTGCTGGCAATGTTTGCGTTATTAGATATGAACGGCATCCGGCTCAGTGCTTCTGAGGAAAATATGTATCAGTTTACAATAGATGTGGCTACCGGAAAAATGGATGTAGACGAGATTGCGAGCTGGCTTTCAGAAAATACTTACTGATTCCCGTCTGTTTTAACTTATCTTTTATGTCAAAGCTCCTATTTCAAGAGCTTTGATTTTTATTTTTGTGATGTTCCAAACAAAACATGAAACATTTTAAACATTTAGCGGGTATTTTCTTTGCAGGAGTATTGCTGCTGCTCGCGCACCTATCGTCTTACGCGCAGGAGTTCGTCTTTTCTGCTAATGTCAGCGCTCAGAAAATGGGCGTTCAGGATCAGATTCAGGTTACCTATACCGTAACCAACATGCAGAAGCAGGCACAATTTATAGCACCAGCTTTCAACGATTTTATCGTTCTGGGTGGTCCTTCGCAGATGCAAAGTAACAACACCACTGTTGTCGGCAATAAAATGGTGCAGACAACCAGTGTTAGCCTGACCTATCTGGTACAACCGAAACATACAGGTTCGCTTACAGTGCCTGCGGCAATGCTCAAAGACAATGAGGGGCATACTTACCAGTCGAACGCCGTGAAAGTAGACGTGGTAAAGGGAAGCCTGGCAGCACAACAACGTCAGCAAGATCCGTTTGATGATCCTTTTTTCCAGGATCCGTTTGCTCAACTGCGCCAAATGCAAGCCCAGCAGCAGCAGGCACGCCAGCAGCGTCAGCAACAGCCGCAGCAAGCTCCACAGCCTGCAAATCCTGCAGATCTCAGCAAGGATTTATTCATCAAAGTACAGGTAGATAAGGAAAAAGTACGTGTTGGCGAACAGGTAACGACGAGCTACAAACTGTATTCCCGCATTCCAATGCAGATGCAAATTTCCAAACTACCTTCACTCAATGGTTTCTGGACACAGGATTTTCAACTTCCAAGAGATGCAAAACCGGTTGAAGAAACTGTAAATGGCAAAAAATACCAGGTTTTCACGCTGAAAAAATCGGCACTTTTTCCCCAGCAGGCAGGCACGTTGACTTTAGATCCTGCAGAAGCAGAAGGCATGGCGCGTATCGTGCAACAGACACGTCAGCGCAATCCATTTGCCGATATGTTTGATGATCCTTTTTTCCAGCAGGCATTCGGTGGCAGCCTTATGATGAATGATCCGATGTTTAATAACGGTTTTTTCAACCAGCTTGCTTACCAGGATGTACCTGTTCATATAAAAAGTACACCGATAAAAATTACAGTCCTGCCGCTTCCTGATAAAGACAAACCTGCGGGCTACGGCAACGCAGTGGGCAATTTCACGATCAGTGGCAAACTGGATAAAACAGAAATGACCACAGATGACGCGGCCAATTTTGTACTCAATATTACCGGCAGCGGTAACCTGAAACTGATTGAAACACCAACATTAAATTTACCTAACGGACTGGAATCTTACGATCCGATTGTAGTCGATACGATCACTGGTCGCACCACGACCATTCAGGGTTCTAAAATCATTACATATCCGCTGGCTGCACGTACGCCGGGCGATTATGAAATTCCGTCGATTGTTTTTTCGTTCTTTAATCCGCAGACCGGCACCTACGCTACGCTCCATACAGATCCAATCCAGTTGCACGTAAAACAGGGTAAACATTATAATCCTGCTATCGCAAATAAAACAGCACTTACAGATCTGCATCCGATTGAAACAAATACGATGCATAAACTTTCTTACAACAGCAAACCATTAGTGTTTACAGTTGGCTACTGGTCAATGTACGCATTACCTCTGCTGGCTTTCGTAGGATTACTTGGATGGAAACGCCGTGATGAAGAACTGTCGAAAGATATGGTGAAACTGAAAAACCGAAAGGCCAATAAAGTGGCGCTGAAACGTCTGACGACTGCACAAAAACTGCTGCAGCAACAGAAACACCAGGCATTCTACGAAGAAGTAGCAAAAGCGATCTGGCTTTATCTCAGTGATAAACTCAATATTCCGCTTTCGGCTTTATCTAAAGAAACAGCAGCAGAAGCGCTAGACCGAAAACAAATTCCGGCTGAACTGCAAGGCCAGATAAACACTGTCGTAGATGAATGCGCCGCAGCTTTGTACGCACCTTCCGGCGGATCAAAACAAATGAACCAGACTTACCAGCAAGCCATTGACATCATCAGCAAACTGGAAGAAAACTTTAAATAATGAACCGAATTCTCAGCATATTATTCTTCGTTTTTTGCAGCGTTGTATGTTTCGCGAGTGCGGACATAAATCCGGTCTGGCAGAAAGCGAATAATTTTTACCAACAAAAACAATACGACAGCGCTATTGTTTATTATCAGCAACTGGCAGCTTCGCAACCCACTAATGCACCACTATACTACAATCTGGGCAATGCATTTTACCGGAGCAATAAAGTAGGCGCAGCGGTACTCAATTTTGAACGTGCCCTCCGCATTGATCCAGACTACTCAGCCGCCGCGGATAATCTCACACTTACGCAAAGCCGTATCGCAAATAAGATTACTCCGATACCGGAAATATTTTTCGTAAGCTGGTGGAAAAATTTTACCGGCGCGACGCACGCGAATGCCACCGCAATGATCAGTTTATTGCTGTTTATTGTCCTGATCGGTATCTTGTTGCTGAACCGTTTTCAGAAACCTCAATGGCTGCGCGGTCAAATGATTGGCGGTTTGGCGGTAATCTGGTTGTGTTCACTCATCATCTCCATACAGTCAGCTGTAAATGCACATTCACGTGACGCCGCAGTAGTCATGCAAAGCGATGCGCCGATGATGACGAGCAACCAGCAAACAAAAACACAAAGCCTGATTCCGGAAGGCACTACCGTTAAAATCGTTTCAGTAAAATCAGGATGGATTGAAGTGCAGTTGCCCGACGGCCGCACCGGATGGCTGGTAGAAACAGCACTGGAGCGTATATGAGGATAACGCAGCTGATTGTGATAGAATATGGTAATTTTGTGTTGGTCAAATTGTGATTTGTATGGCTTTCGTAAAAATGCCCTGGTACCTCAAGATATTGTTTCCGCGAGGTCTTACATGGAAAATTCCGAAAGGAAATAAACCGACGGTTTACCTGACATTTGACGACGGTCCGCACCCTACAATTACACCGTTTGTACTCGATCGTTTGCAACAGCACGACGCAAAAGCTACTTTCTTTTGTATTGGTAAAAATGTAGTAGAACACCCGGAGGTATACCAACGTATTTTAGACGAAGGACATACTGTTGGCAATCATACGCAAAACCACAAGAATGGCTGGAAAACGGATACAGACGAATACATTCGCAATATCATAGAAGCCGCAAAGCATATCGACAGCAAATTGTTTCGTCCGCCATATGGACGCATCAAATATCCGCAGGCGAAATTTTTGTTACAGGCAAATCCGCCGTGGAAGATCATTATGTGGGGTGTACTCAGTGAGGATTATGACCAGCAGATTACACCCGAACAATGTTTAAAAAACGTACTCATGCATATTGAACCCGGATCTATCGTTGTATTTCACGACAGCGAAAAAGCCTGGGACCGCCTGAGCTACGCATTACCAAGGGTATTGCAGTTTTGTAAGGAAAAAAACTGGACAACAGGCCTACTCTAGCTCCTCCGAAGGACGAGAACACCCATCGCAAAGGCAACTCTTATTATTATGTTTCGACTCCGCTCAACATGATAAATGCGAGCAAGACAAATATTGCGAACTCACAACTCACCACTCACTTTTAGCTTTTGAATTTTGACTTTTTAGAAAATGACATTAGTAGATACACATACACACTTATACGACGAACAGCTGACGGCTGATCCGCAGCAGATACAACGCGCTATTGAGGCCGGCGTCACCAAAATGTACATGCCAAATTGCGATAGTAGTACGATTGAAGGCATGCTGGCAATGGAAACAGCATATCCCCAAAATTGTTTTCCGATGATGGGATTGCATCCGGTTTACGTAAAAGAAAACTACAAAGATGAACTCACCATTGTGGAAAACTGGCTGAGTAAACGAAAATTTGCCGGCGTTGGTGAAATAGGATTGGATTACTATTGGGATAAGACCTTTGTACCGCAGCAGAAAGAGGCTTTTGAACAACAGATCGACTGGGCGCTGCAATATGATCTTCCTATCATCATCCACAGTCGCGAATCGACCGCAGATTGTATTGAGATCGTTCGCAAGAAACAAAACGGTAAGCTGCGTGGCATTTTCCATTGTTTTAGCGGCACATTGGAAGAAGCAAAACAAATTCAGGAGCTGGGATTTTATCTGGGCATCGGCGGTGTCGTCACTTTTAAGAAAAGTACCCTACCGGAAATTGTTCGTGAAATGCCTTTGGAAACTTTGGTGCTGGAAACAGATGCGCCTTATCTGGCGCCGGTTCCGTACCGCGGCAAACGTAATGAAAGCAGTTATATTCCCCTCATCGCGATGACTATCGCCACCATCAAACAGGTAGGTCTGGATGAAATTTCTGCGATCACAAATAAAAATGCCGAAAAAATATTCTCTATGTAAAAATGATTTTACTATTTTTGCAGCCCTCAACCAGGAGACGTGTCCGAGTGGTTGAAGGAGCACGCCTGGAAAGTGTGTATACGGGAAACTGTATCGCGAGTTCGAATCTCGCCGTCTCCGCTGAAAAGCAAAACGCTGCAAGTGAAATACTTGCAGCGTTTTTTTATGTCTTTAACATATCATCTTGGAACCGTGGCACGCTACGGCTCTACAATATCAAAACTTAAAATCAATCTTATATTTTTCCACATAATCATCCACAGCGGCACCGATCGTAGGATAAAAAATGTCCGTTCCCAAAACTGGTAATAACTCAAAACGTTTGAGTTTGTCTTTGACTGGATCTTTCATCTCGGCAAGATGTAACTCAATTCCGGATTCATCCAATGCTTTTTTCAATTCAATGAGCATATCCGCAGAAGTTACATCTACGCTGGTAACAGGTTCTGCGGCGACAATTACTTGTTTCACCGGGGTTGGAGACGCTGCTATCGCGTTAATCACTTCTTTCTGAAAACGTGCTGCGTTTGCAAAAAACAATGGCGCATCCCAGCGGAACAATAGCAATCCAGGAATCAATCGCGCATCTGGATATCGCTTTAGATCATGATAACCTCTTATCCCTGTTACACGCCCCAGCACGGCATGATGCGGGCGCCATCCATCCCACAGAAATTCTATTACAGCGATGACTATTGCCAATCCTATACCTGTGACGGCACCAAAGACAGCAACGCCCAAAAAGCAGACGATCGATAACCAGAATTCCCATTGCTGAATACGAAAAATCCGCCGGAGGTCACCAATTTCAAAAAGCCCGATAGCCGAAGAAATTACAACCGCTGCAAGAGCACTATTAGGTAAGTGCTTTAATAGATCAGCTCCGAACAATAACAATAGTGCTACAGAAACCGCACCAACAACGCCGGTAAGCTGCGTTTTTGCTCCTGATGCTTCTGCAACAGGCGTACGGGAAGAACTACTGCTGACTGGAAATCCCTGAAAAAAGCCAGCCGCAAAATTTGCAGCACCCAAACCAATCATCTCCTGATTCGGATCAACATGCATCTTGGTTTTAATGGCATAAATGCGAGACAATACACTGGTGTCTGCAAAAGCTACCAAAGCAACCGCGCATCCACCGATGACCACATCCTGCATATCCGTCCAGGGGATAATTGGTAAAGTAAAAGCCGGTAACCCTTGCGGCAGTGATCCCAAAACCTTCACTCCCCAATTCTCCCCAAGATGAAAAATACCGGTTACTATCGTTGCACTGATAACCGCCAATAAAATTCCAGGCACACGTTTATAGCGTTTTAGAAACATGATAATTGCCAGCGTGCTAAAACCAATTATCGTAGCAGCCAGATTTACTTTCCCCTCAACAATGGAACGGCCAATGGAAATAGTATTTCTAAGCGGTCCGCTGCTGTCTATGGAAAACCCCAGCATTTTCGGAAGCTGACTTATGAGCACAGTGAGTGCAATCCCGTTCATATAACCATAGCGAATAGGCTTCGAAAGCAGATCTGTAATAAATCCCAATCGCAACAAACCAGCGGCAATGCATACAGTACCAGTTACCAACGCCATCATGCCTGCCAGTGCTATAGCTTTTGCAGGATCGCCCGCCGACAATGGAAGCAAAACAGCAAGAATAATTGCAGCGAGGGATGAATCAGGACCTAATACCATAATACGACTCGGACCAAACAGCGCATAAGCAAGGAGCGGTATGATCGTAGCATACAGCCCGCAAATGCCTGGCAATCCCGATGCCTCAGCATACGCAATACCAACGGGCACCAACATAGTGGTAAGTACCAACCCTGCTGTGACATCACTTGTAAGCCACGACAATTTATAATTGAGGAAAGCTTGAAGACCAGGAAGCCATCGTCTCCAGCCGTTTGCGGATGAGGGTGTCGGTTTCATTAACTGTTCTGGTTTTATGAGCAATACTTGAACATTCAGTTGCTTTCGACCACACATTAATCCAAATCGAATCAAACCTTAAGTTAATAAAAAACTATGGTATGTTATTTTCTTCAAATGCATATATACCCGCCGATGCTATCAGGAGAAGTAGCATGCTACATCCCCACGCTATGAGTACAAAATACAAAGAACCAGTTTTTCTCCTCCCCCAACCCCGCAGAAATACCTGTATTCTAAATCCGGTAGATTTGCGCAGCTGATGATCATCGATATGGATCATTTTTGTGTGGAGATCTCAACCAAATATTCTTTCACCAAAAACAATTATCATCATGGCCAATACAGCCACGGCTACTACTCACGTAGCTCAATCCTCTGCAACCGCCCACATCGGTCTTTTCCCACTGGCACTGCAAATCGGTAGCGGTGCTCCAGGCGCTCAAAAATTTGATGTACACCTGTTAGTAAATACACCTGACGAAACTATAACTGGTTTCGGCAATATCACACAGGCTACTAACCCGCCACTGAACATCAACACCAAACTGGAAGGTACTTTCACATACATGACGGTAATGCCTAAAAACACCAGCGTACTCATCATGGCTAAAGGCTACCCGGTAATTAACTGGCCTGCTCATGGCGGTATCGGTCCGGTGCTGATGCCAATCGTGGATCTGCAAATCGTTCTGGAAAACGGTTGGGGTTCAGGTGTTGCTAATTACAAATATCAGGACGCAAACGGCACCTGGCATTCTGTTCAGGATGTTCCTGTGAAAATGTTGTCCTAAGCATAAAGTCTGTCTGGCAGGGATTAATCCCAGCCACTCATTAGCATGATTTAAAAATGAACACAGCAAGACGCCGCCTTTCCAGGTGGCGTTTCTTTATGCCCCATTTATCCCATCCCTTAAGGGAGCCTTAGCGCAAGTAATTTTTTACCCTTTGCACTGAGCGTTGGTGCTGCTATAAAACTTTGTTGCGTCGCACTCTTCAACGCCTTATATACTCCTGAGCTTAAAAAAGAAAATGGTCGGACGACTCAAAGTCGTCCGACCATTTTCTCTTTCATTATTTAAGAATAAGGTGAAATACTCGCGCTAAAACTCCCTTTAGGGATGGGATGTTTGTTGTAAAAAAGGCGCGGTAGAAACCGCGCCACTGTAACTATGAACCTATGAATATTTATTAAGCCGAACGTTATTTGCCTGCTCTTCTCTGTTGTCTTCTGGCATCACGATTGTGAATGATCTTATGTGCCACCGTATAAATAATCGGCAAGATCAGAAGTGTAAGAATCGTAGACGTCACCAGACCTCCGATCACAACAGTAGCGAGCGGCTTCTGTGATTCCGAACCAATACCAGAGCTGAATGCAGCTGGCGACAAACCAATCGCAGCCATCAGGGCCGTCATTACAACCGGTCGTACTCTGGACACCACCCCTTCGTGAATCGCTTTATGCAAAGGCATCTTGGCCTCCAGGTTGTGTCGGAACTGTGTAATCAAAATCACACCATCCTGCACACAAATACCTGCCAGCGCAATGAAACCGATACCCGCAGAAATGCTAAAATTCATTCCACGTAAGTGCAGTGCCAGAATACCGCCGATGAGCGCGAAAGGCACGTCCATCAATACAATTACCGCATCTTTTACATTGCCGAAAGCAACAAATAGCAGGATGAAGATCATCAGCAAACAAACCGGAACTACGGTAGCCAATGTATGTTGCGCACGTTGCTGGTTTTCAAATTCACCATTCCACGCAATGCTATAATCATCTGGCAGCTTCAGTTTCTGTCCAATCACCTTCTGACATTCCATAATGGTACTACCAAGATCGCGATCACGAACGCTGAATTTTACACCGATGTAACGACTATTGTTATCACGGTAGATAAACGCAGGACCTGTAATCTTGCGGATCTCAGCGATATTTTTGAGCGGCACACGCGTACCACTTCCGGTAGGCACCATCAGACTTTCAATCTTGGAATCTTCATCTCTGTATTCTTTCTGATAACGGATACGGATGTCAAAACGTTTTTCATTATCGTACAAAGTAGTAGCGGCTTTACCACCCAGCGCCATCTCAATAATTGAATTGGCATCCGTTACATTCACGCCATAAAGCGCCATTTTTTCCTGATCCAGTTCAATGCGAAACTCAGGCTGGCCTTCTACTTTAAACTCACCGAGGTCAGCTACACCCGGAATTGTTTTGAGAATTTCCTGCGCCTCTTTCGATTTTTGCTCCAGCATTTTTACATCCGGACCAAATATTTTCAGCGCATTTTCCGCCGGAACACCCGCTACAGCTTCTGCTACGTTATCGCTGATTGGCTGCGCAAAGTTGAACACGATGCCCGGATAGGCCATCAATTTCCTATTCATCTGTTCCGACAATTCATCCATCGAAATCTTTCGCTTCCACTCTTTTTTAGGATAGAGATCAACCGCTATCTGCACATTGGCAAAGCCTTTCGGGTCGGTACCATCATTCGTACGACCAATTTGCACCAACACATTTCTCACTTCCGGAAATGATTTCAGCACCTCATACATTTTCCGCGATATCTCGTACGAACTATTCAGCGAAGAATTGATCGGTAATTGAGCAGTAATCCACAAGGCACCTTCATTAAGTTTCGGCAAAAACTCTGTTCCTAAAAACCTTGTGGAGAAAAATGTGAGGGACATTACTGCGAAGGCCACAATCAAACTACCTTTCCAAAAACGCAACGTAAACGCTGCTGCTTTGTCTACTAATCTTTCAAGACCAATAACGATTGGATTATGCTTTTCACGCACATTCTTGCGAAGCAAAATGCTAGACAAAGCGGGCACTAAAGTGAGTGTATAAATTAATGAACCAAGCAACGCAAAACCTAATGTATAAGCCAGCGGCGCAAACATTTTACCTTCTACTTTCTGGAAAGCGAAAATCGGTAACAGACAAGTGATGATGATCAATTTCGAGAAGAAGATTGCCTTTGCTTTTTCAGTGGCAACTGTTTTAAATGCACCGAGTTTAATGAGCTTGTTGTACTTCTCCATACCCATTTCCCGCGACATATGATCCATCGCCACAAAAATCCCTTCCACCATTACCACGGCGCCATCAATGATGATACCAAAGTCTACCGCCCCCATCGATAGCAAGTTTGCCGTCATGCCTTTCAGCTTCAGACAAGTAAACGCAAATAGCAACGCCAGCGGGATAATCATCGCCACAATCAACGTCGTTCGCCATTCCGCCATGAAAAGAAACACCACAACGGTTACGAGAATAATGCCTTCAATCAGGTTGTGGATAACGGTTTCGGTACAGAAATCCATCAGCGTTGTGCGATCATAAAACGGCACAATCCTTACATCTTGCTTCGCTAATTTTTTATTAAGCTGATCTACTTTTTCATGAATGGCGTCCAAGACTTTTCGCTGGTTCTCACCTTTACGCATTACCAGAATACCTTCTACCACATCGTCTTGGTCGTTCCTTGAAACACGTCCCAATCGCGGTTTTCCCGCTTCTTTTACTTCCGCCACATTTTTTACAAGAATCGGAACATCATTCAGATTGGTGATGATAATATTTTTGATCTCATCAATATTGTTCAGCAAACCAATACCGCGCACCACGAAAGCCTGGCCGTTCTTTTCGATCACGTCACCGCCAACATTGATGTTACTTTTGTTCACCGCATTGTACACATCAAGCGCCGTTAAGCCGTACTGCATGAGCATGTCAGGATTTACGCTGATCTCAAATATCTTTTCTTCGCCACCAAAACTATTCACATCGGCGATACCAGATACAGACTTAAACTGCTTGTCCAAAAACCATTCTTGTATCGTCGTAAGATCACGCACAGACTTGGTAGGACTCTTCAGCGTATACCGGTAAATTTCATCAGTTGGTCCATATGGGGGCTCAATTTCTGGTTTCACACCATCGGGAAGATCTGCATTTACGATACGGCTCAGTACTTGCTGGCGACCAAACGCATCCTCTACATTGTCTTCAAAAATGATGCGGATGTATGACAAACCAAATGAGGAAACCGTACGAAGGTTTACTTTTTTCTGTACTGAATTTAATTCCGTTTCTAGCGGGATGGTTATGAATTTTTCTACTTCCTCAGCACTCCTGCCAGGCCATTGTGTAATCACAATAATCTGTGTATTAGTTACATCAGGAAAGGTTTCGATAGGCGTACTGCTATAGCAAAAAATGCCGATTACAGCCATTACAGCGGTAAAAAAGAAAATAAGATATCGATGTCTCAGCGAGAAATAGATAATCTGCTTGATAAACTTGTTCATAAAAACGGATGCTTACCATAACTGTCGCCAGATATGGAACGTGGTTGTTTAATAATGGTTAACTGCATATTGAATATAATAATATTATTCAATACATTAAAATACATGCAGTCAGCAGA
Organism: Taibaiella soli; assembly: GCF_003236175.1. Lineage (GTDB taxonomy): Bacteria > Bacteroidota > Bacteroidia > Chitinophagales > Chitinophagaceae > QKTW01. The sequence goes on from NZ_QKTW01000025.1 coordinate 183,942, forward strand.
AAGAGGGACGAGATTTTATGGAGTGCTGTCTTCAACAATGCTGTGTATCCACATGCATCATCAAAAATGATTTTACACAAAAGAATTGTTGTAAAAATTGTAGCAACAACGGGGACGTGAATAGTCATAACATTTCACTGCCCGGCACATAAAACCGCGGGAACAAAGGGAAATCTAGCAGCTTCTGGGTGGTGGAGCTGCGTCTCTATAAAAGAGATAACGATAAAAGGACGGAATAGCAGGAATCTTTACCGATGCCAGGTCCTGAAAGCTAACTGGGAAATGAAAGCTCAATGAATGCAACGCCACTTTTAAAGATGAATAAGGCGGAGTCTTCATTTTTTTGGAATGGTGGCTGGTGCCGTTAAGACTGGCTTCCTTTCTTTTAGTCTGCCAGTTTACCGATTCATAAGAATGGCTGCTGTTGTGACCAACTGTAAAGGCAGCATGATCTTCTGTATCGATCGGATCAAAGTCAATATTACGATGCGTATTGGAAGACGTAATAAACATATGCGCGAGCACAAGCACGCACAGCAAAGGAATGATATGTTTAATAATTCCGTACACGGACAGATTGACGGCACAAAGTTGCACAACAGATTTAATATTATGTTGTTAAAATTTGTTAACACACTGTAATTTTATATTTAGAACATTATGAAGCTGTACATCAAAAATATGGTTTGCAATCGTTGTGTGATGGTAGTCGAGCAAATACTGAAACGTCTCGATATTCCTTTTCATAACGTGCAACTCGGAGAAGTAGACACTGAAGAAGAACTTGCTGCTGCAAAATTGGAATCACTCGACAATCAATTACACGCAGTTGGTTTTTCCCTGATAGATGACCGGAAACAACGAATGATTGAACAAATCAAAAACCTTGTGGTGAAAATGGTTCATCAGAGCGCAGATCTGCCGCGTCAGAATTTTTCAGATTTTCTATCGACGCAATTGCACTATGACTACACTTATCTCAGCAATCTTTTTTCAGACGTAGAAGGCACCACCATTGAACAATATATTATCCGGCAAAAAATAGAACGTGCAAAGGAATTACTGGTCTACGACGAACTTACATTGAGCGAAATTGCCGACCAGATGGGCTATAGCAGTGTAGCGCATCTGAGCAGCCAGTTTAAAAAAGTAACCGGTCTCACGCCGAGCCATTTCAGACAAATCAGAGAAAACAAACGCAAACCACTCGATGAACTGTAAATGATGTAAAATAATCTGAGGATTGTGTAACAACCGCCGTGGCAGACTAAAATAGCTTTGTGTCATCAACTTAAATGAACTACTATGACACATTCATATCAGATTTCCGGAATGACCTGCAATGGCTGCGTAGCCAAAGTAAAAGATGCTTTGCTCCGTATGCCGGACGTGCTTTCTGCGGATATATCGCTCCCCGATCAGGCTACGATTGAAATGCAGAAACACATCAGTCTGCCGACACTGCAACAAGCTATTGGTGCTAAATACACGATTACAGAGACCGCATCAATGGCACATCATATGGATATGCCAACTGATGATGTAGAAAAATCATGGATAGCCACATACAAACCGTTGCTCATCGTATTCGCCTTCATAACTGGCGTTTCGGCCATCGCTGCTCATGGTCATCCGTTCATGCATTGGATGGGCTATTTTATGGCCGGCTTCTTTCTGGTTTTCTCCTTCTTTAAAATGCTCGATATTTCTGCCTTCGCCGATAGTTACAGTTCGTATGACCTGCTGGCGAAAAAATGGCGCGGTTACGGATTTATCTATCCTTTTATAGAATTGGCTTTGGGCATCGCCTATCTCACCGGTTTTGATCCGTTTATTACCAATATTGCAACGATTGTAGTGATGGGATTCAGCAGTATTGGCGTCATTCAGTCATTGGTCAACAAAAGAAAGATACAATGTGCTTGCCTTGGCGCGGTATTTAACCTGCCTATGAGTACCGTTACGGTGGTTGAAGATTTATTGATGGTGGCAATGGCCGCAATAATGTTGGCACTTTAAAACTTGTTCATGAAAAAGATCATTTCAGTATTTGTTGTTCTGGTGTTTTCGCTGAGTGCTTTTGCCCAAAACCATATGCATCATGGCAGTGATTCCAGCATGCACATGATGCCCGGGATGAATATGGATCACGCCATGCCAATGGATCATTCTAAAATGGAAATGCCTTCAATGAGCAGTGCATTTTCACCCAATTTGCCGATGACGCGAAATGGTAGTGGTACCAGCTGGCTGCCCGATGCTTCTCCCATGTACGCATACATGGTGCACAGTAAAAAATGGATGTTCATGTTTCACGGCGATGTTTTTATTCGCTATAATCATCAGGATATAGGCAGCAAAGGGAGTCGCGGTGGTGAGAAATGGGACGCACCAAACATGCTGATGGCAATGGGACAAAGAAAGGTTGGTAAAAACGGACTCTTCCATTTCAGCGCCATGTTCTCTCTGGATGCAGCTATTGCAGGCGGTAGCGGTTATCCTTTGCTTTTTCAGTCGGGAGAAACCTGGGATGGCAAACCACTCGTAGATCGGCAACATCCACACGATTTATTTTCGGAATTATCGGTAAGTTATGCACATGCATTTTCTAAAAAAGCAGATGCGTTTATCTACGTGGGTTATCCCGGTGAGCCGGCTTTAGGTCCTGTGACTTTTATGCATCGCCCTTCGGGAATGGATAATCCGGATGCGCCAATTGGTCACCATTGGGAAGATGCCACGCACATTACTTTCGGTGTAGCCACTGTAGGATTTCGTTATGGAAAATTCAGAATAGAAGGTTCTTCGTTTACAGGCCGTGAACCGGATGAAAACCGTTATAATTTTGACAAGCCTTTATTTGATTCACGTAGTGCAAGACTATCATTTAATCCAAACAGAGAATGGGCTTTGCAGGTATCGCACGGTTTTATCAAAAGTCCGGAAGCATTACACCCTGATGAAGACGTCTACCGCACCACAGCATCTGCTACCTACAGCCATCAATTTGCTAAAGCCACGTATTTTAATGCTACCGCACTTTGGGGCATGAATAAAATAAAAGAGCACGACGGTGAAAATGCTGCATTGCTGGAAGGTTCTTTGCACATCAATCGCACTGCAGTTTATGGCCGTTATGAATGGGTACAAAAATCAGTAGAGGAATTAAATCTGGATGAAACAGTTTATGGCCACGATGCTTTGTTTCCGGTAAATGTAGCCACACTCGGCGCAGCTTATGATCTCTTTCATATTGGTCCGATACGCATTGCCGGCGGCGGACAAATGTCTATGTATTTCGCAGATTCGAAGCTGGACAATCTCTACGGAAAAAATCCAATTGCAGGTGAAGTATATCTGAGAATTTATCCGGGATTGATGAAATAATCAATTGACAGTTGCTCGTGTTTTCGGCATCACAAGCATTGTTATGAAACGGCATGATAATTGCGATACAAGAACATAAAACAGATCGCAATGTTCTTACCCCATTTTCACACACTAAGAATGCATTATAATACATCGCCAGATCCTGAAGAGGTAAAGCGTAATATTGGAGGCGATCTAGCCGCTGCGTTCTACATAAAAAATACGTGTGTTGTAAGAGTATGTGAAGCATTAAACAAATGTGGCAGCCCAATGCATCATATTCAATTTGGCAAGGGAATGAAAACAAAGAAGGGGGCCGACCATTTAAACTACGGATATCGGGTTCGCGAATTCAGAGAGTATATGAAAGATATTTACCGAGAAGTCCATATAATCAAAGAAAAAGGAGACAAGATCAACAAAAATGATTTTATAAATCGCCAGGGCATTATAGCATTTGGTGTCTCCGGATGGGAAGATGCCACAGGACATTTCTCTTTATGGGACGGACACAACGTATTGTATCAAGGCGGACACGAGTATTTCGGGCTGCCGACGTATAATCCGCTTAACGGTCATATTTATTTGACCGACGTCATGCTTTGGATTTGCGAATTATAAATAGCGCACAAGAAAACATTACCTAGATGCACAATTTCTCATTTTGCATACTTGTACTAATCGCACTGTTGATCACCTCTGCATCAAAAGCTCAGGTGACAGCAGCCGACATTCCATCTGAATCCTGGGTAAGAGGCACACGTAAAATAACCGATGCATGCCTCCGGGTCACTGTTCTTGACGTCTGGAAAGACTCTTGCACAGACTGCACTTCGACTGGTGAGCTATTCATAGTGAGGTGTGCCGTCCGTCGTCGATATTTTAATAAGAAAAGTACAACCATTCCTGATAGCTTCACTTACATGACCATATTGTCACCAGACTTCTATCGACATTCAAAAGATGTAATTGTGTTTTTACATTTCGATAAAACACCTCGAAATACGCAATACGGGAAACAGCGATGGTTCGCAGTAGACGGCAGTCAATTTCTATACTCCCCCAAAACAGAGTCTTATATTTTTAAATAGACAACCGCTCCAGATAATAAGAGGAAATAGAATTACAAATCAGCTTTCAGCAAATCAATCACCGCTATCTCTTCACAACTCACCGTTTCTCGCTCGGTCATAGCCACACAGGCCTGATAGCCGTCAGCGATATACAACTCTGTAAGATGATAAATCTGCCCTTCCGCTTCCACTTCATCCCCACAAACATCCACCCATGAAAGATCTGCGTAAATTCCTTTGCCAATTGCCTTCAACAGAGATTCTTTGCGCGTCCAGAAACGATAAAAATTATTAAGTTCATTGCGCCCGCCCGTGATCTGTTCCCATTCCTGCTGTGTAAAAAAATCTTTAAACTCCTCCACATCCACATCCTGAACTTTTTCGATATCCACGCCTATCCTGCCTTTTTTTGTGGCGGCACAGACCGATATCTCACCGGAATGCGCTATATTAAAGTCAAAATCATTTCCGAAATAAGGCCGGAGGTATTCATCGAAGCGCAAATAGTCCAAAGCCCAGGGAAGAGAATAACCGGACAATATTTGTTGTAACAAAACTTTTCCGCAAGCCGAGCGCTGCTGTTCACCTATATCCTGAAAATTATTCAGGTGCGAACGCAGTTCCGGAGGCAACAATGACAATAGCTGTTTTTGCTGTTTTTTTTCAATCGGTATTTTAGTCCAGTAGCAGAGCGGCATAAAAACAATTTTGAAACGAACAACTCAAAAAGTTTTGACAAAGTCTGTCGAACTTTATAAAACTACAACATAAATGTTGCTGACGTAAAGTTATTTAAGTTATCATTGCGCCTAATAGAGGAAGTATAAGGAAAAAGAAGTATGAATTTTGTCAGTATCGTTAAAGGCCCCAACAGACCGGATCTGATTCGCGAAGAAACACTAGCGGAAATGTTCCGTCAAACGGCTGCTGCCCACCCTCAAAATATCGCTTTGATATTTGGGAAGCAGTCGCTTACCTATGCCCAGCTTGACCAGTGGAGCGATGCCGTTGCCGTTTACCTGCATGAAAAAGGAATAGGCCGCGGAGCGAAAATTGGTTTCTGGTGGCCACGCAGTATCGAATTGCATGTTGCCATTCTCGGTACCATCAAAGCCGGCGCCTCCTATGTGCCGCTCGATCGCGAAATGCCTGCGGAACGTGTGGAAATTGTGATGGAAGAAGTAAAAGCCGATGCATGCTTCAGCCAGGACCCGCTCAATGTGCACTGCCCTTTACTGACTGTTCCGCCAAGCCCCGCGGCTGACACAAAATTCGAAATTACCGAAGGCCCACTTCCTGAAAACTACGCATACATCTTATACACTTCGGGCAGTACCGGCAAACCAAAAGGTATTCCGATCAATCACCGCCAGATCTGCCATCTGGTGCGTGCCGAAGAAAGTATTTTCAACATTCAGCCTGCCGATAAAGTATATCAGGGTTTCTCCGTATCATTTGATATGTGGTGCGAGGAAACATGGGTAAGCTACCTCGTGGGCGCTACGCTTTGGGTTGCAGATGCTACCACTGCCAAATCTATCGACGAGCTCGACAGTGTACTGCGCGATAATAAGATTACTATTCTCCATGCTGTGCCAAGTTTATTGGCGGTAATGGATGACAATATTCCTTCGTTGCGATTAATCAACGCCGGAGGCGAAGCTTGTACCAGACAAGTGCTGGATCGCTGGGCCACGCCACAGCGGGAATTTTTCAACAGCTACGGTCCAACTGAAACAACGGTAAGCGCAACGATGGCAAAACTCAAACCGGGCGATGTCATAACGATCGGCCAGCCGTTGCCAAACTACAACCTCGCTGTTGTCGATGAACATTTTGCACCATTGCCTTTTGGCGAGCGCGGCGAACTCATCATTACCGGACCAGGCGTTTCTGACGGATACGTAAATCTGCCTCAACTCACTGCTGAAAAATTCGTCAACAAACCGGAAACACTACACGAATTACCTGGCGACCGTTTATACCGCACTGGTGATGCCGCTGTGATTACCCCGGATGGAGCTGTTGACTTTCAGGGCCGTATCGATGATCAGATCAAACTGCGTGGTTATCGCATTGAGCTCGGCGAAATTGAAACAAGACTGAGTCATTTGCCAAACGTTGCTGCCGCCGCAGTTGCCGTAAAGAAAGACGCGAATGACCAGGATCAGCTAGTCGGCTATGTGGTTCCCGAAGATGAAGTGAATTTCAGCGAAAGCGAACTACGTCTGGAGCTGGCTAAATTCCTGCCGCCATATATGGTTCCCGGCACCATCGTGTCATTGAAAGAAATGCCACGTATGCCAAGCGGAAAGATCAGCCGCAAAGCATTACCAGTACCGGAATCATTTGCATTCAAAGCAGATACCGATACTGGCTCCATAGATAATACGGCTCCGATGCCGGCGCGGGTATTGCAGGTGTTACACAAAATGTTCCCAGGTAGGGAAATTGATCTCCAACAGGATTTCTTCACAGATCTAGGGGGGCACTCATTGTTGGCTGCTGCACTGGTTTCCCGTTTACGACGTGATGCAGGTGTACCACAGGCTTCGTTAAAAGATGTGTATTTGCATCGTCCGTTGGCCGTATTAGCTGCCAATTGGGAAGTGAAAGCGACGCAAACCGAAAAGAAAGAAAAAGCAGCATTCAACAGCGTACCTACCTATCGTTTTTTGCTTTGCTGGCTCGCGCAAACGGTTTCATTATTATTTTTCTTCGGCCTTTTCGCCGTGCAGATATTTATACCATACCTCGGCTATTATTATATAGCGGAAGATGATCCGAACAAACTAGGAACAGCCATTTTTACGGCGTTGTCCATGTTCTGTATTATACCACCGTTTTTCTCTGCATTAAGCATCATTATAAAATGGCTGGTAATCGGGAAATTCAAAGAAGGCGATTACCCGCTCTGGGGCAGTTATTATTTCCGCTGGTGGTTTGTGAAAACCATGCAGCGTCTGCTGCCTTCTCAATTCCTGAATGGCACGCCGCTTTTTCCTACTTACCTCCGTCTGCTTGGTGTGAAAGTTGCGAAGGACGCACAACTGAGTAATATGACTATTGGCGCAGAAGATCTGGTAACGATTGACAGCGATGCAAGCCTTAGTTCGCAGACGGTAATTAATAATGCCTGGGTAGAAGACGGTTTGCTTAAAATCCGTTCCACATATATTGGCGCACACGCCTACATTGGCAGTAGCGCGGTGATTGCAGGTGATGCACGTGTAGAAGACTGGGGTGAATTGCAAGATTTGAGTTATTTGCCAGCCGGTAAAGTCATCGGCGAAGCGGAAGTATGGCAGGGAAGTCCGGCGCAACTGAAAGAGAAAAAGTCGGTGGCTGATCTCCCGCAACCTTTGCAAGTTTCAGCATTTACACGAGGCAAGTACAGCATGTTTTTCCTGCTTACTTTGCTGGTATTCCCATTCGTGGTTTTATTACCGTTGTTGCCTACGGTCCTTATCATTCACCACATGGATGAAGCGGCGCCAGCGTACAACTTTAATTACTTCAGTGTAATGCCGGCATTGGCATTGGCCTACATCATTCTGTTCGCTTTCGTAACCATTTTCCTGACACGCTTTTTACAAGCGGGCATCAGACCCGGAAAATATCCGATCTATAGCTTGTTTTACTTACGGAAATGGTTTGCCGACCAGTTGATGTCGCTATCATTAATTGTACTCCACCCGATTTACGCAACGCTGTTTGTCAGTAATTTCTTCCGTGCACTCGGTGCCAAAATTGGTAAAAACACAGAGATATCCACTGCAAGTAGCGTAACACACCCGTTGCTGAAAATCGGTCATGATGCTTTCGTGGCTGATGCCGTCACATTAGGAGAAGCCGATGTGCGCGGTCAGCAATTAATTCTGAGCAATACCATTATCGAGGATACCAGCTTTGTGGGTAACAGTGCCTTAATTCCGCAAGGTTATCATCTCGGTTCCAATATGCTGATTGGCGTACTTTCTACGCCGCCAAGTCAGGAACAACTCAACGAAAACGCCGCTCATGATTGGTTTGGTTCGCCGGCCATAGCATTGCCACGTCGTCAGCAAAGTAATCCGTTCCCGGAAGAACTTACTTCCAGACCCTCGCCTATGCGCAGATTTGCTCGTGGCGTGGTGGAGTTTATCCGTATTATTCTTCCGGAAACAGCAATTCTCTGTTGCAGTATCCTGTTCATCGCATACACACATGATCTGGTAACACAAAAACCTTTGTGGCAAATCCTGCTCAATTTCCCGCTGTATTACCTATTCTTCATGGGTATTCCGGCATTCGCCATTACCATGGCTTTAAAATGGTTATTTGTAGGTAAATACAAACCGCAACAAAAACCGATGTGGACCTGGAAAGTTTGGCGCAGTGAGGCTATCACTTCTACTTACGAAGCTCTGTCAGTACCGTTCTTGCTCGATTACTTGCGCGGCACGCCATGGTTGCCGATTTTCCTTCGCTTCCTTGGCGTTAAAATCGGCCGCAGGGTTTGGATGAACTCTACCGATATCACCGAATACGACATGGTCTCTATTGGCGACGATAGTGCCTTAAATGAAGACTGCGGACCGCAAACGCACTTATTCGAAGACCGCGTCATGAAAGTTGGTCCGGTGAAAATTGGTGAACGTTGCAGCGTAGGCGCACGTACCATCATTCTCTACGATAGCGAAATCGGCAACGACGTAAAACTCGAAGCACTTTCACTCGTGATGAAAGGTGAAAACCTTTCGCCGTCCACAAACTGGATTGGCAGCCCGGTACAACCGAATTAAAGCAATGGTTAATGGTCAATGGTGAATAGTGGTCAAAGGTGAAACGTCAAACGTCAAATGCTGTAGAGACGTTGCATGCAGCGTCTCCAGATAACACGAGGCCGTAGTGCCGCCGCGAGAAAAAAACTTACCCTCTTGCGAAAAACTCACGCACGTTGGAAGTTCTCCTCCTTTGAAGGAGTTAGAGGAGGCTTCAAGTTTTAAGTTTTAGGCAACACCCATCCTACCGTAGTGTCGCCGTGAGAAAAAATGCTGCTTTGCTCCTTATGTAGCTTTGCGGAAAATCCACTCGTGTTTGGAAAAACGTTAGGCTTTTAGCTTTGTGTATTTCCCCCATTTTTCGTAAATTAGTAGAAATTAAACGCATATGAACCTGAGTGAAACCTGGTTTATAGAAGGGGATATCGATTTCGAGCTGCAGAAATATAAACTACTCGCCTACTTACAGGAAGTTCAGACTTATTTCAACGAAACGAAGCTCTATCCGAAGCTTTCCGATCTCATTTTCCATTACAACAACCTTACTTCTTTCCGCAAGAATAAGAAGCTGTTGCAGGACCATTTTCCTAAACGTATTGACGAAGTAAATGCCGAAAAACTAGAACTGGTGTATCAGCAGATGCTCGCCGATAGCGAATTGATGCAGGAACTGGAAAATATTATTGCCTTCGCTATCGCCAATATCCGACCGATCATTGAAGACGGAACAGGCATCTATGAATTTGTAGAAAAGCAACTGCATATTGAACCCGTTGGCATTTTACCGCTGTACAAAAACGAAGGCTATGTATTGCTGCGTTACGGCAGCGTACAGGAAGTGCGCGTCTATTCTTACACCATTACCCTTTACGAGCACAAAGACGCGCGTTACAGAGGTATAAAAATGGATCTCATCAGCAGTATCGACGGCGGCGTTATCTACACCTCCGAAATGATCAAACGCGAGATTATCCGTAATAATCCACAGATGCCTAATCCGGCTGTTTATAGTATCGATACAGAATATAGCTTCCCGCTGGATGAAACTTTATTACCTATTGCTAAACGTCTTTTAGTACAATACATAGGCCGGGAAAAGGCGGCATAAAAAGGGGTATTTTCACTTATTACTCCCTGCAAATCAATTTTCTTCGGCGGTTTTATATACATTTATCATAATACAATATGTAATTATGAATAAACTTATGCTGCTAATTTCGGCAGGGATATTGTTTACATACAGCAGTTGTAAACAACCCGAAGCCAAAGAAACCCCTGCGCCGCACATCGACATGAAGTTATTCTTCAAAAATCCGGCTAAAGCAGGCTTCCGTATTTCCCCCGACGGACAATATTTTTCCTACCGTGCCGACTACAAAGGCAAAACCAACATTTACGTTCAAAAAACAACCGACACAACGCCAGTACGCGTTACTAACGACACATTGCGCAGCATCTCCTCCTATTTCTGGAAAGGTGATCGCATCGTATATGCCCAGGATATTGGCGGCGATGAAAACTTCCAGGTCTTTTCGGTAAAACCGGATGGATCAGACATGAAAGCGCTGACGCCATTCCCTGGTTTCCGTTCGGACGTGTATGACGATTTCCGTTTTATTCCCGGAAAGGAAAAATTAATGCTGGTCGGTATTAATAAACGTAACAAAGAATATTTTGATCCTTATTTGCTGAATATCGAAACCGGCGAACTGACGCTGCTTTACGACAACAAACAAAACTTCGACAGCTGGTATCCGGACAATACAGGTATGCTTCGGATGGCTACCAAAACAGATGGCGTCAACATTACTTATCTATATAGAAATACCGACAAAGACAGTTTTCAGACCCTATTGACCACCAATTTTAAAGAAGGGTTTTATCCACAGGCTTTCGATGCTGAAAATAAAACCATCTATGTGATGAGCAATCTGGGCCGTGATAAACTGACTTTAGTACGCTATGATCCGGTGGCCAAAAAAGAAGTAGAAGAATTGTTTAAAAATAACGATTACGATCTGCAAGGCATCGACTATGACCGCAAAACCAATAAGCTGATCAGCGTGAGCTGGGAAGGCGAAAAAACGGAAGAACATTATTTCGACAAAGATCGTGGCGACCGCATCGCTGAGCTGAAAAAAAAGTTTCCGGGTTTTGATGTGATGCTCACTACCTACGACGACAATATGACCAAAGGCATCGTCTGGACAGGAAATGATGTAACACCGGCAAAATATTATCTCTACGATTTTGCCACACGCGATGCAAAGGAAGTTGCAAATGCCTATCCATGGCTTAATGCAGAAGACCTTGCACCAATGAAACCAATTCAGTACAAAACCAGAGATGGCCTAACCGTACACGCTTACCTTACATTACCGAAAGGTGTTGCTGCTAAAAATCTGCCAGTGGTCATTAACCCACATGGCGGTCCTTGGGCCAGAGATGGTTGGGGGTACGATCCCGAAGTACAGTTCCTGGCCAACAGAGGTTATGCTGTCTTACAAATGAACTATCGCGGTAGTACAGGTTATGGAAAACAATTCTGGGAATCTTCATTCAAACAATGGGGCAAAAAAATGCAGGATGATATCACCGATGGTGTTGAATACCTAAAAAAAGAAGGCATCGCGGATCCTAAGCGTATTGCCATTTACGGCGGCAGTTACGGAGGTTACGCAACGTTGGCGGGTGTTACATTCACTCCCGATCTATACGCCTGTGCCGTGGATTATGTAGGCGTGAGCAATCTGTTTACGTTTATGAAAACAATTCCACCATACTGGAAACCTTACCTCGATCAGTTTTATGAAATGGTAGGCTCGCCAACTAAAGACAGTCTATTGCTGGCCGAAGCTTCGCCGGTTTTGCATGTCGATAAAATAAAAACGCCGTTGTTTATTGCCCAGGGCGCTAATGATCCGCGCGTGAATAAAGCTGAAAGCGATCAGATGGTTGCTGCGCTGAAAGCACGTGGCGTTGATGTACAGTACATGGTAAAAAACAACGAAGGGCATGGCTTTCACAATGAAGACAATCGTTTCGATTTTTATGGCGCTATGGAACAATTCCTGGCAAAATATCTGAAACCGCAAGCGGTAGCTGAGAAATAATATTGTGAACGGTGAATTGTCAGTTGTGAGTTTTCACTTATTATTATAACAAAACGGTCAGACACTTTAATTGTCTGACCGTCTTTTTTTGGCGAGTGTTCTTTCCACAATACAGTAGGGACTCAGATGTCTATGAGTTCTGCCGGATTACATCAGGGCATTACAGGTCTGATGCAATCAGATTGAATTATTCAGACACGAGTGATCCTATGGAACACTCGCACCAGACTTTTGACTTTTGACTTAAGCATCCGCCGGCAATTCCTTATATTCCTTCGCCAATTCCACTTCCTTCTTCGTCGGTAATAAAATCAATCGCAGCGTGGTATCATTCGTGAAATAACTGATCGCCCAATTGATAAAAATGATGAGTCTGTTTTTCACACTTACAATCAGCATCAGGTGCAGAAACATCCAGGTCAACCACGCAAACACACCCTGAAAACTAACCCAGGGTAAATCAACTACAGCTTTACGTTTACCCACAGTCGCCATTGTACCGGGATTCTTATAAGTAAACGGCTCCATCTTTTTATCGTGCAAAAGATGCTTCAGATTGCCCGCTAAATGTGCAGCTTGTTTGATCGCAACATTCGCCAGTTGCGGATGTCCTTTCGGCCAATCTTTCGTTTCCATATACGCAATGTCACCAATAGCAAAAACATTCTTCAAACCATCTACCTGACTCATTTCATCCACCTTCAGGCGGTTGCCACGCACCACAGGTTCTTTCGGAATTCCGGGCGGAACATTTCCGGAAACACCCGCAGCCCAAATGAGATTATGCGTATCAATCGTCCTCCCATCCTGCATTTCCACTTTCCTGCCATCATAGTCTTTTACCAACGCATTCGTCCATACTTGTACACCCAGCTTTTCCAGATACTCCTGTGATTTTTTCTGAGACGCTTCACTCATCGCAAGCAACGTATGCGGACTACCTTCCACCAGATAAATCGTAAGCTTTGAAAAATCCATATCCGGATAATCCTTTGGCAATACATTCTTTTTCATTTCCGCCAACGCACCTGCAAGCTCTACGCCTGTTGGGCCACCACCCGCCACCACTATATTCATGATACGTTTGGTTTCTTCTTCATCGGCATTTAATGCTTCTTCAAAATTGAGCAGAATACGATTACGCAACGCAATCGCTTCGGTACTCGACTTCATCGGAAACGCATATTTTTCAAGGTTTTTATTCCCGAAAAAATTAGAGGTACATCCTGTTGCAATGACGAGATAATCATAGGGAAAATAACCCGCCACATCCGTGTAAACCACCTGATTATTGGTATTAATATTGGTCACTTTACCAATACGGATGTGTACGTTTTCTTTCTTCTGAAAAACCTTACGAAGCGGAAAAGAAATGGAACTTGGTTCAAGCCTGGCGGTAGCTACCTGATAGAAAAGCGGCTGAAACTGGTGGAAATTATACTGGTCAATCAAGGTGATTTCATACTCACTGTTCTTGATTCTGCGGGCTAGTTGTAACCCCGCAAATCCCGCACCCAAAATGACGATACGACGTTTGTCCATGGGTATTAATTATTTGGTTAAGCAAAATTACAGCGGCCCAGAGGTCTTGTCAAACAGGCTTTATCTAAGGCTGCGTAAACATTCTCTATAATAGCAAGACAACAAGATCATACCAGCAAAATTATCCGATAACAGAACTGCTCCCGATTTACAGGAGCAGTTTTTAAATAATTATTTAGTCAGTGCCTTTGCTACTATTAAACTTCGTTGCGTCGCTCCGTTCATCAACATTGCTACTATAGAGCATCCCTCTACAGGCCCCTTACTGGCGCGAGTGTTCCGAAGGGCACTCGTGCAGTCTCCCGACTGCTACTAAGACAACTTCCTATGAAGACGCATGCAATCCCATCTTATTACCCTCAGTATCTGTAAAGAAAGCCATGTAGCCCACTTGCTCATTGATCAATGTTTTCGGCATCACAACTTTGCCGCCTGCGCTTTCTACACGATCCACCACCTTCTGAATATCCGGATTCGCGTTCAGATAAACCAACGCACCATCCATCGAAGGTTTGTGCATATCGCTTTTCACCAACGCGCCAGACACTTTACCATTGCCATCCTCAAAAGGAAGAAACCCCATTTCCATACCCATCATGTTGTCAACAGCAATGTTGATGTCAAAAACTTTATCATAAAAGTTCTTCGCTCTTTGCATATCGGTTACTGGTATTTCAAACCAGTTTAAAGCATTTGCATCTTTATTCATGACGAAATATTTTAATTCAAAATTATCATTAAAGGAGGGCTTCTGGAGTTAATTTTAAAACAATTCAGGAATGAGTTTTGAACGGTGAATGATCAACCATTGAACCTGCGAGTGTTTAATAACATGTCTCCTCGACGCAGGGGAGGTCCCGCAAAATGTGTACCTTGAATAACCCGCATCTCTTTACGTTCCTAAGTTTAATGGTCAAACGACTTGGAGTCGTCCGACCAATAAAAGCGCCGTGCCTTTATACCTCCGCGAGAACCGCACTAGGAGTTCTCCTCCTCCGAAGGAGCTGGAGGAAGCCAAAAAAACGGCGACCATCTGGCCGCCGTTCTCAAAATATAATGTGTGTAGTAAATTATCGTGCAATATTTACCGCGCGTAGTTCACGGATTACAGTCACTTTAATCTGACCCGGATACTGCATTTCCTTCTGGATTTTATCTGCAATTTCAAATGACAAACGATCACTATCTGCATCAGTTACTTTGTCAGCTTCTACAATCACACGCAGTTCACGGCCCGCCTGAATCGCATACGCTTTTTCAACGCCATTGTAAGCCATTGCCAAACCTTCGAGATCCTTGATACGTTGCAGGTAGCTTTGCATCATTTCGCGACGCGCACCCGGACGTGCACCGCTAATTGCATCACAAGCCTGAACGATCGGAGAAATGATATAAGTCATTTCCATTTCATCGTGGTGTGCACCGATCGCATTCACGATCGCAGCATGTTCACCAGCTTTCTCCGCCAGTTTAGCACCCAGCAATGCGTGGCTCAGTTCAGTTTCCTCATCAGGCACTTTACCAATATCGTGGAGTAAACCAGCGCGTTTTGCAAGCTTCACCACTTTCTGACCAAGACCCAGTTCAGCAGCCATGATACCACAAAGGTTCGCGGTTTCTTTAGAGTGCATCAACAGGTTTTGACCATAAGAAGAACGGAAACGCATTTTACCCACCATACGCACCAGATCTTTGTGCAAACCGTGAATACCAAGTTCAATGATGGTACGTTCACCGATTTCCATCACCTGCTCTTCCATTTGTTTCTTGGTTTTTTCAACCACTTCCTCAATACGTGCCGGGTGAATACGACCATCCTGAACGAGGCGCTGCAGCGACAAACGCGCTACTTCACGACGAAGTGGATCAAAACAGCTCAGTACAATTGCTTCAGGAGTATCGTCAATAATCAGATCAACACCGGTTGCTGCTTCCAGCGCACGGATATTACGGCCTTCACGACCAATGATCTGACCTTTGATTTCATCGCTTTCCAGATTGAAAACAGTAATCGCATTTTCAATAGTTTGTTCTGCGGCAGTACGTTGAATAGTCTGGATAACGATCTTTTTCGCTTCTTTTGACGCATTCAGCTTAGCTTCTTCCATGATCTCTTTCACATGGGCCATAGCGCGGGTGCGTGCTTCTTCTTTCACCACTTCTACCAGCTCTGCTTTTGCTTCTTCAGCGCTCAGACCTGATACTTTTTCAAGACGTTTGATGTGTTCTTCCTGGTGTTTTTCCAGTTCAGTACGTTTAATAGCAACTACTTCGAGTTGTTTATCCAGGTTTTCCTTCAGTTGATCATATTCCTGGATTTGTTTCTGAAGGTTCGCATTTTTGTCGTTGAGGCTCTGTTGCTGTTGCTTGGTACGATTTTCAAGCTCTACCACTTTCTGATTGCGCTGCATGATCTCTTTCTCGTTCTCAGATTTCAGCTGCAGAAAATGTTCTTTTGCTTCCAGTATTTTCTTTTCTTTTAAAGTTTCACCATGCACCTTAGCATCTTCTATAATCTTCTTGCTCTGCTGGTTAGCCTCATCGATTTGTATTTGTGTATTTTTTGCAAAAATGAATTTCCCCAGAAAAATACCTATTAAGATAGCCACTACCGCGACGACAGCAGCAATAATTGTTGATCCCATAATTTTTTTTAATGTTTAACCAATAATGAATCTGTTTAGTCCGTTTAAAAGCCAACTTCTATATAAAAATAAAAATACGGTCGACGTTTAGCGTGCTAAGTTAATAAAAGATTGTGATTAAATTAATCGCGTCCCGACAACACATATTGCACATTGTCAGTTATGTGATTATAATATTCAATTTCGCCACTATGTTATTAAAAATTTGACAAAGCGGTGTACTTTTAACCGGCTAAAATTTCCACCGCTATAGTTCACATGTTTTCAATGGTCCTCACATACGCTGTCTGCAATGTTCCTGTAATGCCTTTGCGCAGCGAACCGAGTCATCATGCGGAGCAAACCAGCCAGCTACTTTTCGGAGAAAGAGCCGAGGTCCTGGAAATTGACAACAATGAATGGGCTCGCGTCCGTTGCTACTGGGATGACTATATTGGTTGGTGCAAAGCCTCTCAGCTCAGTTTTATCTCTCGTAAGGAATACGGGAAACATGCCAAATTTCTCGCGGCAAGCCATTCTGGTAAGCTCATCTTCGACGAAGCGGAAATGCAGCTGCCTTTAGGTGCCGAAATTCACCTCAAATCGGGTAAAGTCACCGCGGGTTTTTTCCACGGAAAATTCAAAGGCAAAAGATATTCTGTAAAAAAATTAAATATTGCGGAAGCAAATCTAAAGCAGACTGCCATGTTATACATGAACGCGCCTTATCAATGGGGCGGCCGTTCTGTATCAGGAATTGATTGTTCAGGGCTTTCGCAGATGGTTTATAAACTCTCCGGCCAGAAACTGCAGCGTGATGCGTGGCAACAGGCATTGGAAGGCGAAACCGTCGATTTCCTGCAAAATGCACGTTGTGGCGATCTCGCTTTCTTTGACAACGCAGACGGAAAAATAACGCATGTGGGCATGCTACTGGATGAGGCAACCATCATCCATGCAACTGAAATTGCCGGCCGTGTAGTAGTAGATCGCATCGACCCGGGAGGGATTATCAGCACCACGCTCAAAAAGCGAACGCACAACCTGCGTTTAGTGAAACGGTTCTTTTAGACGCACATTTAGATTTCACATTTCTTTATATTTTACCAAAACGTTGGTTTCTACCGTCGTAGCAATAACTACACGTTAACTTTTCGTTCCTTTCCTTTTTTTTAAAGAAAAGTATTTTTTGGTTGAGAACTTTTCCATAATTTCGAATTCTGAGAAAGAGTTATATAAGCAAATATTCTCCCCCCGACATCATTTGTTATTTGCTTCTATTACTTACCTGAAATAACCCACATTTTACGAGGTAACGTAGTTATCATTTTTTTTAATCCATTTTAACATTAAAATGAAGAGCATTCTTATTGCCAGCCTAATGGGGTTAGGTCTGACGACATTAAATCCGTCTGCGTCAAAAGCAGCTGACAGCAACACTATTGTCAACAAAGACAGTTCTGAGCATTACTACACTTTGGGGAAGGATGAGTATAATGCGCGCAAATACTCAAACGCATGGAAGTATTTTGAAAAAGCGGCGGGATTCGACGCCAACAATGAAAATATACAACGCAGCATTGCTGATGTGTGTATGTTGATGAATAAACCTGCGCCCGCCATTAAAGCGCTGGAAAGTGCATATCGCATCAACCAGAACAATGAAGAGGTATTGGTAAAACTCAATCAACTTTATTTCAATTTCGGCAACTGGGACAAAACCATTGAAATGAGCACGAAGATCAAAAAGAAAATGCCACAACAAAAAGGCATTGACTTCATGCTCGGTAAAGCATACTACACGCAGCAAGATTTCG
Organism: Taibaiella soli; assembly: GCF_003236175.1. Taxonomy (GTDB): domain Bacteria; phylum Bacteroidota; class Bacteroidia; order Chitinophagales; family Chitinophagaceae; genus QKTW01. The sequence continues at coordinate 202,243 of NZ_QKTW01000025.1, forward strand.
GTAAATCAATACCGGCATTACAAGCCGCAATTAAAGAAGACCCGAAAAATGCGGAGGCCAATTATATGATCGGCCGTATGTATGTGCAAATGTCTAACTATTCAACTGCCGTTCCGTACTATGACATGGCAATGAAACTGGACACTACGCAGCCGCAAAGATTCTACGAATATGCAATGGTACTGGCTACTGCTGAACAATTCGACAAATCGCTTATATGGTTTGAAACGGCTTTACAGAAAGGCTACAAACCTCGCGACGATTTCTTTATGAACATGGCCTATACAATGGCCGATGCTAAGAAATCAGATAAGGCAATAGCTATTCTTCAGGATATCCTGAAACGCAGGCCACAAGACATGAGTCTGTTGAATGGTCTCGCAGATATCAGCTACCACGCCGGTAAATACAAGGAAGCAATCGGCTATTGGGATGATGTACTTGCTAACGACGAAAAGAACGCACGTGCACTTTATATGATCGGCGTTACTTATATCCATATGGGTAAAGATGTCGACGGTAAGCAACTCTGCGATCGTGCTATCCAGATGGATCCGTCACTGGCAGTTCTCAAACACGAGAAACGCCTTCAATAATCAGTCTCTTATTACAAAACCACCAATAAGAAAAGCACCGTTTATACGGTGCTTTTCTGCTTTTATGTATAGTTCTCAATTATTACTTAACTACCTCTTGACTCTAAATACGTAAGGCAAGAATTGCCGGCAATCCCCATCGTCAATTAAAAGAAAGATTCCCTTGAGGGATGGGTGACTATTCATACTCCCTTCCCTGATAAAACACCCGGAAAATATTCTGTCCGATCTGGTATTGAACCACATCATAAAAAAGATCCCAGTTAACCAAATCTGCTGTTGTCACATCATAAGTTTCCCCTTCAGAAAACATACGCAGCGTATTTGTACGATTTACATAAGCGAGTGAATTGTATTTGATCTTGAAGTTCTCAGGATAATAACTTTCAAGTGTATAAATTTCGCCTTTGTAGAATACTTTAAAATAACCGCTCGGATCTTCGTAGGCTACAATGTAATCACCCACCTGATAGGTTGGTGTAAAAAAGCCGATATTATATACACTGTCGTTATAATAGATTTTGAAGTGGTTATCACTGCCTACAAAAGCGACCAGATTATCCCCCACCACGTAACTCGCAGGTTTAAAATCGTCCACTTTTCTTGTTTTTCCGTTCTGGAAAATCCGGAACTGATTGTTGATATCAACGTAAGCGACCGTATTACGGCCCACATCAAAACTATTCACCTGGTAGTTGTCCTGATTAATAATATTTCCATGATAGAAAAAATGGAATTGCCCCGCATAATTGATATATGCCGCAATATTGTCAGACACTTTAATCACATCGATTGGCGCACCAGCCAGGAAGTTTTCGATTGGGTAAACATTACCGTTATAGTATGCCTTGTATTCGCTTCGAACACCATCGTAAAACAAAACCAGACTATCGCCCATAAAATATTGCTGACACATGCCAGAAAGATTCTTCACATTACCATGGTCAAAAACATTCAATGAACTGGCGTTCAAAAATGTCACCAGATTATCCGATACATCAAAAGAATTGGTAAAACCAACATTGATCGTCTTCACACCGCCACCATAGTAAATCTTGAATGACCGGGAATTGTCGAGATATGGGATTGCCGTTCGGCCTACTTTCGTCTGAATTGGCTGCAGATAATCTACCTTCCGAATCATCCCATTGTCCCAAACCATCATCTGATTTTGGATATTGGTGAATGTGGTAAGCGGCTGCGCAATTGCGTAGTTAAAAGAGAGCAGAATGAATGCTAACAGGAAGGCCGGTTTTCGTAGCATAAAAAGCTGAGTTTGGCATGTAAAATACGAGGATAATCGTAAAATAAAAAAGCCAGCCTGAGAACAGGCCAGCCCCTATAAACCCTATCACTATGAAAACTGTTACAAAATTAAAAATGAATCCTGTTTTTCCAAACAAAATGATTTGTAATAACAAAACAAAAACAAAAAAGCCAGCCTGAGAACAGGCCAGCCCCTATAAACCCTATCACCATGAAAACATCTTGGTTGCTATATATGCAAAAATGTCTTTGAGATCACGTTATTTGAAGGCACAAAGTTACGTTTATTTTATTTTTCAAACAAGGAATTGCTAAAGCCACCCTATAACAGAAAAATCTAAAGTACCTAAAGATTCAACGAATTATATAGAATGACTAAACACAATTAACTTATTTCCAACAAATATAAATTTTACTTCTTCTTCTTAGGTGTAAAAATCACCAGCATTCTACGGCCTTCCATCTTTGGCATTGATTCCAGTGAACCGAATTCAGCCAGACGCTCCGCGAATTTGAGCAGCAACAGCTCCCCTCTTTCCTGGAACATGATGGCACGTCCTTTAAACTGAACGTAACATTTTACTTTATTTCCTTCCTGAAGGAACTTTTCGGCGTGCTTGGCTTTAAAATCAAAGTCATGCTCGTCGGTATTTGGCGTAAAACGAATTTCTTTTACCTCAGACTGTTTTGCTTTTGCCTTTTGTTCTTTATCCTTTTTCTTTTTCTCGTAAAGGAATTTTTTATAATCTATAAGACGGCAAACAGGCGGTACTGCATTAGGAGAAATTTCTACGAGATCCACTTCTTTTTCGCGCGCCATCCGCAATGCATCTTGCAGCGAGTAAACGGCAGGCTCGACGTCCTCGCCTACTAAGCGTACTTCCGGTGCGGTGATTTCTTCATTGAGACGGTGCTCATTTTGTGGTACTCTAGGCCGAAATGGCGGTTTTCCTTTGCTTCTTTTTTGCATTAATGGTTATTAAAATGATGGCAAAAATAGTGCATTTGTATTATCAAAACACTTTTGCCGTTAGTAAAAACTTTATGCCAGTGCGTTTACTTTTTTGCCGCTGGTCTGATGCGCTACCAGTTCTCTCATTTCAGAAACAAATGCTTCGAACAACATAGTTCCTTTGTCTCCTTCTCCGTGTTTGCGCACAGCAACTGCGTTATCGTTCATTTCTTTTTCACCGATAACAAGCATGTAAGGCACTTTCATCAATTCTGTATCGCGGATTTTCTTACCGATTTTCTCATTACGGTCATCCACTTCCGCGCGGATGTCTGCTGCTTTCAGCTGATTGGCAACCAGATGTGCATATTCGCTGAATTTTTCGCTGATCGGCAACACTTTTACCTGTACCGGCGCCAGCCAGAAAGGCAAATTACCACCACAGTGTTCCAGCAATACGGCGATAAAACGTTCCATAGAACCAAACGGCGCACGGTGGATCATTACCGGACGTTTGCGGGAATTATCTGAATCAACGTATTCCAGTTCAAAACGCTCAGGCAGGTTGTAATCTACCTGAATGGTACCAAGCTGCCAGCTGCGGCCCAGCGCGTCTTTCACCATAAAATCGAGCTTAGGACCGTAAAACGCTGCTTCACCGTACTCAATAACGGTTTTCAGGCCTTTTTCCTGCGCTGCTTCCATGATAGCGCTTTCTGCAATCTGCCAGTTTTCTTCGCTACCAATGTATTTGCTGCGGTTTTCTTTATCGCGCAGAGAGATCTGAGCTGTAAAGTCAGGGAAATCAAGTGAATTCAATACAAACAATACGAGATCGATTACTTTCTTGAATTCTTCTTTTACCTGATCCGGACGACAGAACAAGTGTGCATCATCCTGAGTAAATCCACGTACACGAGTCAGGCCGTGCAATTCCCCGCTTTGTTCGTAACGGTAAACAGTACCGAATTCAGCCAAACGCAATGGCAGATCTTTATAAGAACGCGGTGAAGACTTGTAGATTTCACAGTGGTGCGGACAGTTCATCGGTTTCAGCATAAACTCTTCGCCTTCCTGTGGTGTAGTAATCGGGCGGAATGAATCCGCACCGTATTTCTCCCAGTGACCAGAAGTTACGTAAAGCTGTTTGCTACCGATATGCGGAGTAATTACCGGCAGATAGCCGCTCTGCATCTGCGCTTTCTGCAAGAATTGCTGTAATCTTTCGCGAAGTAATGCACCTTTTGGCAACCACATTGGCAAGCCGCTACCTACTTTTTCGGAGAAAGTAAACAGTTCCAGTTCTTTACCGAGTTTGCGGTGATCACGTTTTTTAGCTTCTTCCAGCAAAGTCAGGTATTCGTCCAGTTCTTTCTGAGCCGGGAATGTAACACCATAAATGCGGGTAAGCATTTTATTTTTCTCATTACCACGCCAGTATGCACCGGCAATGTTCATGAGTTTGATCGCCTTGATAAAGCCTGTATTCGGGATGTGCGGGCCACGGCAGAGATCGGTAAAATCACCTTGTGTATAAAAAGTGATTTCGCCATCTTTCAATCCTTCCAGCAATTCCAGTTTATACTGATCGTCTTTTTCTGTGAAATAAGCGACAGCTTTATCTTTTGGCATATCCTGACGGAGATAGGCACTATTCTTCTTCGCCAGTTCTTTCATTTTGTCTTCCAGCTTTTTCAGGTCTTCTTCACCAATGGTACGGTCGCCCAGATCCACGTCGTAATAAAAACCATTTTCGATAGAAGGGCCGATACCGAATTTTACACCCGGCATTGTTGCTTCCAGCGCTTCTGCCAGCAGGTGGGCAGATGAGTGCCAAAACGTTGATTTTGCACCTTTGTCATCCCACGTCAGCAAACGCAGCGTAGCATCACTATTAATAGGACGGGTTGCGTCCCAAACTTCTCCGTTAACTTCTGCGGCCAATACTTTACGTGCAAGGCCTTCGCTGATCGATTTTGCGACATCAAGGGAGCTTACCCCTTCCTGATACTCGCGCACTGAGCCATCTGGCAAAGTAATATGTATCATAAAATAAAAAAACTCGTTAGAATGGATGCAAAGGTACAATTTGCGCTCTGCATTCGATAAATGCTATAAAAAACCACCGGTTAGCAAAACTAACCGGTGGCAAATGTAAAATATCTGACCGGTTAAAACTTGTTATACGTGCTAGCAATGTGTGCCGTATCTATATCGCCGAGCTTGCCGTTCGGATTTGGATAATACACATCATAGCGGATAGAAAAACTGTTGTCTGAAAAACTTACAATAGCTCCTTTTACTTCATCCGTATTAAAATAAGACGGCGCACCCGATATAATTAACTCATTATCACTATTTACGATCTGCCAGGTAAAAGGCAGCGTCGGCTGATCGGTCGGAGAACATTTTCTCGTACCGCCGTTTACGTCGCCGGTATAGTTAACACCAAATTCCAAATAGTTGTCTGCTTCGCAGGAATCCATGTATGATGTACCGATTCCGTTGAAAGAAGAGTCACCTTGCTTAGTGCCATATTTTTTCGTCGTGACCCTGAAACTACCAAGGTTCCATTTGCCGCTGCGCAGCGTGTCCTGACGACTGGTGGGTTCATCTACTTTTTTGCAGGAATAAACGAGGGTTGCCAGTAAAAAAACAACTAAAGTTTGTTTCATTGCTTACTTCTGATTAAAAAACACCTAAAGCTAATGAATTAATTATGTTTACAAAATATTCCGATCAAAACTATTATTTCGCAGAAACCATACGCGGGAATCATTATCTTGACCTTCGCCACCGGATTTCCGCAGGCAAAACGAATTAATAAACATTTCACATGAAGTTAAAACCGCGTTAAACCGTTCATTCCCTGATGCATCGGGCTGTTTTGCTTATGTAAATTTGTTGCTGCATGAAAAAAGTTTTCCCCGTAATAGTCTTACTGATCACCCTTTCCGTACTCGGCATCATGTTCATTCAGATGCAATGGATACGTAATGCCATTATTGTAAAAAAAGATCAGTATACGCGTGACATCCAGAATACGCTGGAAGATGTAAAGGAAGATACTTACAAAGGCTTTCTCGCGGGCCGCAATGTAAATTATGTCAGCACGCCGGAAGACCGCGAAATGCTGCTGGAACACCTGTACAGTTCGCAATATTTCTCGGTGGAGGAAATGTCGCACTACATCGAAAAAGACCTGAAAGCGAACAACATCAAGCAAACTTTCGAATTCAGCATTGTGAATTTTATGAATACACAAGTGCTGTACTCACCTGGTTTTAGAAACGAATATTTCAAAACGGCCAATCATATTCTGTTGACACCGGACAATTCTTTTAACCAGGAAGTTCTTTACCTGCACTTAAAAGAGCCGCAGAATTATATCATCAGCAAAATGGGCTGGATGATTGCTGCGTCTATCCTTTTCACCTGTATTATCATTTCTGCTTTCGCATTAACCATTCGTACCATGTTCAATCAGAAAAAACTTTCCGAAGTGAAATCTGATTTTATCAACAATATGACGCACGAATTTAAGACGCCGCTGGCAACTATTTCTTTAGCGGTTGATGCGCTGAATAATGATAAGGTCATTCACGATGAATCAAAAATCCGTTATTACAGCGGCATCATCAAAGACGAAAACAAACGCATGAACAAGCAGGTCGAAAAAATCCTGCAGGCAGCCCGCATCGAGCGTCAGGACATTAAACTGAACTTACAGACACTGGACGTACATGAAGTAATCCGTAAAGTGGCTGATAATTTCGCGCTGCAGATTCAGGAAAAATCCGGCACGCTCAATCTTGACCTTCATGCTACAAAACATGTGATTCAGGCCGATGACGTGCATTTCTCCAACATTATTTTTAACCTGCTGGATAATGCCATTAAATACTCAAAAGAGAACCCGAAAATCGAGGTAGAAACCCTGATGGCCGGCAATCAGCTTGCGATCCGTTTTAAGGATAATGGTATCGGTATGAATAAGGAAACGCAGGCAAGAATCTTCGAGAAATTCTACCGGGCACATACGGGCAATCTCCACAATGTAAAAGGTTTCGGGCTTGGGCTCAGTTATGTAAAAGTCATGATTGAAGCACATGAAGGCCGGATCAAAGTGGATAGTACACCTGGCAAAGGAAGTATTTTTACGATAACATTACCAGCCACTTAATCGTTGATTTCTGATCGCTGAGTTTTGATTTTGTTCAGCGCTAAAATACATTTTCAAAGTAAAAGCGGATCAAAATTCGATCCGCTTTTACTTTTTTATTAATACCCATAAACCAGAATTCGGGAACTCGGCCGTCAGCGATTAAAGAATGACCGCCAGGCTTTTGATCACTGCAACCAGGCGGATCGCATCATAGATACGTTGTTCCGAAGCGCCATGTTGTTTTACAGAAGCTTCGTGAGAAGTCACGCAACGTTCGCATCCGTTAAGTGCGGAAACTGCCAGACTCATCAGTTCAAAAAATTCTTTACCCAATACCGGATTCATCATAATACTCATGCGAAGGCCGGCAGGTTGGTTATTGTAGAAATCCACATTATGCATATAGTGACGGAAACGGTAGAACACGTTATTTGTGTTCATCAACGCTGTACAAGCATGTGTTTCTGCGATTTCCGCGTCCGTAGCACCTTCTTTACGTGCCAGCGCATCAAATGCGTCAATCAGGATTGTATGCTTTTCATTTACCGCAACGGACAACGCCAGCAGATATGCCTCTTTTTTATTAAGGTTGGTACTATTCAAAGTCGTACTGACATTCAGCTTTAAATCTTTAATAAAGCGGCTGTCTGCAGCGGCCAGTTTTTCAAGACTGATGCTGTTTATAGACACATCAATCCCCAGATCGTTCAGCATATTCTGAACGGTTTCATTTTGTATTGGCATAATTGATTCTTTTGAAAGGAAATTCATAATAAAGCACCTGCTGAAAAAGCTCAAAACAGGTGCTTTGTATGATTGATAACTAAGACATGACGTCTGTTGTAAAAGAGAAGAACTAAGCTACTTCTTCAGCCATTTGCTGAGACAGCGTAGTTTCGCCTTTGTTCCAGTTACAAGGACAAAGTTCGTCAGTTTGCAGAGCATCCAGTACACGCAGTACTTCAGCTACGTTACGGCCTACACTCAGGTCGTTTACATTCACCCAACGGATGATGCCTTCCGGATCAATGATGAATGTAGCACGGTAAGCGATTTTTTCGCTTTCTTCGAGGATACCCAGATCTTCAGCGAGGCTTTTTGAAGTGTCAGCGATCATTGGGAAACGCAGACCACGCAGATCAGCGTGATCATGACGCCAGGCGAGGTGAACGAATTCGCTATCTGTAGAAGCACCCAAAAGCAGTGTGTCGCGGTCTTCGAAATTGGTAAAGTTTTTGTTGAATTCAGCGATTTCCGTAGGACAAACGAATGTAAAATCTTTTGGCCACCAGAACATTACTGACCATTTGCCAGCGATATCCGCACTTCCGATTTCTTGAAATTCTTTACCTTTTTCTAAAGATACTACTGCCTTTTTCTTGAATTCAGGAAACTTCTTTCCTACAGTTGCAATGCTCATAAATTGTGTTTGTTTTTTGATTGATAACGACGCAAAGTTCGTACGAAAACACAAAAGCTGCAACGCCTACGTCTTCTATTTTGACTATTAAAAAATAGGCGTTATCAATCTATCTTCCAATAGATGAAACAAATAGGCAAAATTTGTCTTATTGGTATGACCCCGTCTGATTGGAAGCAGCGCGTTCAGGGAACTAAGCGTCTGCGCGAAGATATTAGTCATCCGCACGAAGGAACTAACCGTCCGCACGAAGGAACTAACCGTCTGCACGAAGGAAGTAACCGTCTGCACGAAGGAAGTAAGCATCTGCACGAAGGAAGTAAGCGTCTGCACGAAGGAACTAACCGTCTGCACGGAGGAAATAAGCGTCTGCACGAAGGAAGTAATCGTCCATTATGGCAAATAAAAAAGGATGTTTCTGATTGAAACATCCTTTTGAGGTATTTAATTCATTGAAATATCTGGCATTGAGGTGGAAAACTCGTGATGGTAAAGCAAAAGATGGCATTGCACATCAGAAAAAAACGAAAAAAGAGGAAAATCCGCAATGTATCCTGAAGCTTCTGTCTCGTCTTCGGCACGAATAATGCACCAGATAAAATTTTTCAGCGCCGCCACACTGTAGGAAAGTAATCTTCCATCAGACGCCAGCCTGTCTATATGCTGTTTTTGTTCTTCTACTGCAGTTACCGGAATTTCGGCATATTGCGGTAAGGAAAGCTGAAAAAAGAATGCTGCCATTTCTATTCGTTTTTAAATCATCGTAGCAAAGTAACGTTTCCTTTTTTAGTAAGGCGTTGGCCCGTAGTACAGAAACCGTCCGCTTCCCACACGTAGACACCTACTGCTGCAGGATCGCCGTTGATTTTTCCATCCCATTGTTTAGTAGGATCAGTCGTAGAAAACACTTGTTTGCCCCAACGGTCATAAATATTGAAGTAATTCAGCTTTATGATTTGTTTGTTGAGCAGACCAAAACGATTCTGGCCGGCCACATTGGTTTCTGGCGCGAAAGCATTAGGCAGTACGAGATCTTCGCAAGAAAGATGTACCACTACGGTATCGATCGCGGCACAATGTAATGTATCATTCAATTCAGTTACCTGCAGATAATAAGTCATATCCTGCAGCGGTGTTGCCACCGGATTAGTGATCATCGTATTGCTCAGGTACTGACCTGGCGTCCAGGTGTACATAAAATTGCCGTTAGTACTTGTAAGCGGGCCGCCAAGTACGGTAGATGAACCATCAGCAAGCACGCGATCCGGACCAGCATCGGCTACCACTTTACTTACATTTACATGAATTGGCGTATCTACAATACAACCGTTCGGGTAAGTAAGTGTTACGTAGTAAGCATTAGAATATGTCGGCCATACTTTTACTTTCAGACCTGTAGTGTCATCAATATTATAATACGGATGCCACAGGTATTTTGCCTGATAAGACTGAATAAACAGGTTAATGCTGTCGCCCTGGCAAATAGTAGTATCATTACTGATATTCATTTTCGGGATCGGCAACACTGTAATTTGTTTACATTCTACAGACATCGTTGGCAAACCTTCATCTACTGCGAGATAAACCGTATAGGTACCTGGTGCATTATAGATAACAGAAGGAGGTGTTGCGGTGTTAGAAGAAGCTACACTGGAATTGGTACACTGAGGAAAACCAACCTGAGTGAGTGAATTGTCGGCATTTGTAGCATAAGCATACAATTGATCACCCATGCGCATTACGTTGGAAAGACCCGCCGGATTAATAAACGCACCGCTACCGGTACCATATAAATGAGCAGAGAAAGTACCACCTGTGAAAGAAGGAATATCAATACGAGTCAGTTCGCTGCTTACGTAATCAGTAATAAACGCATAAGTACTACCGCAGTCCTTAATAACAGAGATTGCAGAAGGGCCGAACAGTTTGCCATCCACATTACCTACGTTCGCGCCAGTAGGTGTACCAGACAGACCAGTGCCCATATCTAATACAGAAAGAGAACTGTTTGTTTCGTTAGTCACCAGGAAATACCAGTTACCGGCGTCCATCACGGCAGCCATATCGCTTGGACCAGAAAGGCTACCCACGTTTCCTAATGTAGTAATGATCGGCGTAAATGAGATATTATTACCAAAGTTGAGTCGGATCAATTCATCTTTTTGCTGATCTACGAGATAACCGTAATAGTTAAAGCCGTCACTCGCAACAAAAAGACCGCGTGGTGCTTCCATCAGGCCGCCCGGGTTACCGAAGTTCACACCGCTTGGTGTGTTTGCCAGCGTGTTTCTGAAATCATAGCGCGCCACAGATGCGTTCCCAGCGCTGGTACCACCTGCTACAAACACATACCACTTACTGGAATCCTGTATGATATAGATGGAAGAAACAGAATCTGGCAGCGTCCCTTCTACATTACCGAAATTGGTAACTGTAGGGATATTTGTAAGACTGTTACCATAATCGAGACGCAACAATTCCGACGAATACTGATTTGCTACGAACCCATAATAATTACCGCCGTCTTTAGCGATTTCGATACCTGCAGGGCCATTGAAAGAGAAACCTTTTCCTTGATTAGTCAATACCGGCGTATTGGTAAGATAGCCAGAGCAAAAACCCCAGTAATAAGAAGAGGCGTTTGTGGTATTGTTGGTCAGGTAAACAGGTTGTCGCACACAGACAGTGTCGGGCGCGTCAAACAGGTTTTGGGCTTTCAAAATATTCAGTTGTGACACTATCAGGAGTGCTACAAAGAGTAGGCATTTTCTCATAATACTGAAAAGAGTTTCACTTTCTAATCGGCTAATATAACAAAATGACTAAAACTTTTATAGCAATGGACATTTTTTATTTTCTTTAGGCCCAAATTCAGACTATGTCTCAAACCACACTAATTTCCCGCGTGTTATCGCGCACTGCGGTCCTGATTTTATCGGTGGCTTCCAGTTTCACTACACATGCAAAAGAAGGTATGTGGCTGCCTCCTACCGTTAAAAATCGCGAAGCTGACATGAAAGCGATGGGGCTCGAAATCCCTGTTGAAAAATTATACAACGACAATGGTACCGGCTTCAATAATGCGGTGGTATTGTTTGGTAAAGGTTGCACCGGCGAACTCGTTTCATCCAAGGGGCTGATCCTTACCAACCACCATTGCGGTTATGGTTCTGTACAAGCTTTAAGCGGACCAGGTAAAGATTATTTTGCCAACGGTTTCTGGGCGATGAACAATGGCGAAGAACTTCCATGTCCGGGTCTCACGGTTACATTCATCCGTAAAATGGAAAATGTGACAGACAATATCCTCAGCAATCTCGCAGATACTATGAGCGGTCCGTCCCGCGACAGCATCATTGCACGCCGCATTAAAAATCTGGAAAAAGGATATCAGTATGCCACAAAACTGGATGCCATGATCAAACCGTATTTTAATGGCAACCAATATTGGGTCATCGTCAGCGAAACTTACCGCGATATCCGTCTGGTTGGTTTTCCGCCAAACGGTGTAGGTGTTTTCGGTGGCGATTATGACAACTGGATGTGGCCGCGCCATAACGGCGATTTCAGCGTGTTCCGCATTTACGCAGGCAAAGACAACAAACCTGCTGACTACGCGAAAGACAACAAACCTTACGAAGCCAAACAATTCTTTACCATCAACGCCAAAGGTTATAAAGAAGGTGATTTCACCATGGTTTATGGTTTCCCCGGCACTACGCAGGAATATATTTCTTCGTTTCAGCTGAACCAGATTTATTCCGTCACCGATCCGATCCGCATTGAAGCGCGCACCAAAAAACTGGATGTGTGGGGTAAAAACATGAAAGCTAATCGTGATATTTTCCTGAAGTATACTTCTAAACGTGCTGGTATTGCTAACGGCTGGAAAAAATGGCAAGGTGAAGTACGAGGTTTGCAGATCAACAATGTGATGAGCAAAAAACAGGGTTTTGAAACTGACTTCCAGGAATGGGCTTCGCGCGATACATCTACTCCATTTGCAGAGAACCTGCTTGCGGAACTGGAAGCTTCTGCGACGGCTGCCGACAGCCTTATCAAAGCAGAGGAATATATCCGCGAAGCAGTACTTGGCATTGAACTCATCAATGAAGGATCAGCACTCAACGAAATGATGATGCAGTTCCGCAAAGGCAAAAGCGCTGCCAACGGCGGTGCTGACTGGGAACGCATGGTCAATAACTGGGCTGGTTTCTATAAAAATTATGACCTCAACACCGACAAACAGGTATTCACTACATTGATGCCTTTCTTCTTTGATAAAGCCGGAAACTTTGTCCCTGATTATTTCAAACAGGAATACAAACGCCACGGAAGTGATTTTAATAAATGGGCGGATGATATTTACAGTAGTTCGCTTTTAACTAGTGCAGACAAACTAAATGAATTTGCACAAAAAGCATCGCCAGCCGACAGCAACGAAATCAAAAAAGATCTGGCTTATCAATTATATAAATCAATTATCGTTGAGCGTAATGAACGTGTCGTACCAAAACTGAGCGCCTTCAACGCCCGGCTGGCAACATTGAATCGCCTTTATATGAAGAGTCAGATGAACAAAGATGAAGGCAAAAAAGCTTTTTATCCGGATGCGAATCTGACGCTGCGCCTTACTTATGGCAAAGTTCAGGGTATTGATCCCGATGGACCAGCGCCCTATAGTTTCCAGACCAATCTCGACGAGATCATGACGAGAGAAAATCCGGCGATCGAAGAATTTCATGTTCCGGCTAAATTGAAAGAACTGCACGACAAGAAAAATTACGGCAAATGGGCTGCAAATGGAACAGTGCCTGTAGCATTTACAGCCAGCAATCATACTTCAGGCGGAAACTCCGGTAGTCCGGTGCTGAATGCAAAAGGAGAACTGATTGGTATCAACTTCGATCGTATCTGGGAAGGAACGATGAGCGATCTCTATTTTGACCCGAATCTTTGCCGCAATATTTCAGTGGATATTCGCTACACGCTTTTCATCATTGAAAAATTTGGTGGTGCAGGCTGGTTACTGAAAGAAATGAAATTTGCGAAGTAAGCCCAAGGCGTAAAACTGAAAGTGATCCCACAACGTTAATATCACGAGAGACACCTTCTTTCGTCCATGGCATATAAAAATTGGAAAAAGTAAAAGGTCAATGAAATTTCATTGGCCTTTTTTATGTCCAACCGCTATCAATTTTACACACAACTTCCCTGCTTCTCATTCTTAAACATCCACTTTTAAATAAACCGGCACGTTTTTTGATAGGTCTTAAATAATTATACATATACATTAATACACACACAATGAAAACCATTTTTACACCATTCATCAACCTACTATTTTTTTTTCTACTCTTAACGACTGTTGCAACCGCGCAACCAACTAGTGCTCCTATTTCAGCCCAGCCCTCCCTATTTACTTACTTCACGCCGTTATCTCCAGACATGCCCGAAGGATCTAATATGGCTAGTAAAGCAATCGTTCTTTTGAATAGAGGTTTTCCTTATCCAGAGATGTACGGAAATGAGTGGCTTAGAGGCGCAGATGGTACTGCATTTTTTATTCGTACATTTTTAGATAATACGTCCGACGCTAATAAATTATGTATATGCATGACCGGCCATCAGATAGCTAATTTGTTTCCTGATGGCACTACACCCACCATAGGAAGTAATCTACTTTTATACACGGATATATACATGGGTTATTTAGGACAAGCTATTACTGATTCGCGCGGCAATTCAATAAACCGTACCACAAATTTTTCAAAAAGTTATTTAGCTTCAGCCAAGCTTCTTGAATATTTCAAAGAAGGCACGAGTAAAGATATCGCTCTTCTGCTGGTTGATAAACGAGACTTACCATCGGCCTGGATCGGGACATTAGGTTACGATTTTGACGACGACAACAGCAGCTGGATCGGGAATGCTTTCTATACACTTGCGCACCCACACTATTACCCACAGCGACTTACGAACAACGAGACGGTTACGAATAATGCAACAAACTTCGTTCAACTTTCCAGCAGTGCACCTTATGCCGGCGGTTCTGTAGGCTCCGGTGCGCCACTAGTGATATCTTCGGCAACCACCGGTACTACTCCCATAGTAAAAGGCGTAGTTTCAGGCGGAGTCGACAATCTATGGTTTAATGACCTCAACGGCATTAGATATTATTATGGGTTCAATTCAAACGCTACTAAAATCAAAGCGTTGGAGCAAGCCATCCGTCAAAATTGCTGGAACAAAAGAGATAGTTTTAATATCTCTGTCGGTGGCTTATATCGCATATCGGCTGTCAAAGACAATCAAAGCACAACGAACGCATATAGTCAAAATGTGTCCCTAAACAATGCATCTTCACTTGTTGGTTCCGCAACTTCCGCTTATACAGAAACTACCGAAGACCTGGAAGTGACCCATTTGCATGGAAACATATGCACGATCGGGGACTTTACGCTACCGGTTAATCACCCAACAAGCAGTAAACCTTGGCAGGTTGCCATTGCTTGTAAAGAAATTGATGTAAGCACTGATTTTACTTATACAGCGTCGGGCGAGTCAGAATTAAATCTATCGTCAGTAGTAATTGATGCGGAAACAAGCCCTTCTTCCCGTCAAACTGATAGTACAGTAAAATTAATCACAACAACCAATCTCGAAACAGAGAATCGATTGAGTGTCTATCCAAACCCAAGCAATACAGGTGTATTCAATATCACGGTACAGCTTAAAGGTTCAAACACCCAGCAGAACTATACGCTGCAAATGCTTTCGGCTGACGGCAAAATCATTTATCAGACAACGGGACAGAGTGGGATGCAGCATACTGTGGACATTCACCAATATGCAACTGGCTTTTACTTTGTCACCGTCAGAGATAATAAAGGAAATATACTGCAACGTGCGACTGTTGCATACGGCAACTAATATCGATCAAGCGAAAAACATGCAAAGCTTCTTGAACAACCTAAAAAAGGTCAATGAAAATTTCATTGACCTTTTTTAGGTCCATCCCATTCATGAAAATACAAACCAGCGTTACGGCCGGTAGCTCAGCTCACACCAAACCTTTGTCTCATTCACGCCCAGGGCATTTCTTCCATAGCTACTAATACCGATCAGCGCATTGTAATACTGCTTTGTCTGTGGCATTGGGCCGAGCACTTTTACGTAAATCACTTTTTCATTGCCCGGATTGAAAACCTTTATAATCGTGCCTTTGGGCGCATTGTTGAAAAATGCAAAATATGGTTCGCCCTTGCTCTTCGACTGACCATCAAAAAATACAGCGGCGCCTTTTTCCGTAGTGATATTCTGACCGTTACTCGTTTGCTCATCAAACAGAGCCATAGCATTTGATTTAGGCGTTGCCACCATTGTATCTGCGAGACGCAAGGTATCTGCAGGTATCACTGCCCTCGTCGTTTCTACCGCTGTTGACGGAATTGGTAAAGAAGCAACAGACTTAACTGCATTGGTTGTTTTTGGCGTGGTACTTACCGGAAGCTGCATATCAGTAGCATCGTACATGATCCATCCGATCAATAATGTGCTGCCTGGCGTCACCGCGTTATCTGGTAAATGATTCCACTCCTGGAGGCTGCGTTGCGAAACGCCCATAATTCTGGCCAGCGAAGAAAGCTGATCATCCGTTTTCACATGACGGAAAAGCGGTCGTGTCTCCGAGCCAATCACCGGTGGTTTCGTGATTTTATTATAGGCACCGAGTGGCACGTAAATAACCTTGTGATCTGCGAGATTGTCCTGATAATTGATCTGATTGGCATCCGCAAGCATAGCAGGCGGCACATGATATCTGCGGGCAATTGAAAACACGGTTTCGCCGGGCTTTACCGCATGTTTCAACATCCAGTCATTATCATGACTGACCACAAATAAACTATCATTTTTCTGTGCACGTGAAGAAAAGCAAATGCAACAAAAAACAAATGCAAAGAGGAATTTATACATGAAGGATAAAATTATTGCACACTTGAAGGTACAATAATTATGCCCAATCCGCATCGCTGATATCCATGCGAATACGCCAATGTTTTGGCAGATAATTGTTGAAACGGTTGCCCAATGATTTTACCCAACCAAGTCCCCAACCTTTGTAAGTTACCAGCAGCCAGCCTTTCGGAGCAGCGTCAACGCCAAAGTCTTCTTTCTTTAAGAAACGTAGCGCTTGTTCTTTTTCAAGTTCAATTTTGGCGATGTCTGGGTGAATATCAATGCTCATCGCCAACTCATGCGCCGGCAACCATTCTTTAGCTGTGGGACTACCTAACGTAATACCGGTTTTACGCAAGTAAACAGCTTTCGATAAGATGTGAAAATCTGCTTCGTGAACTGAGTTGATCGCAAAAAATTCTTCTTTACCCGGCAGACATAAATAGTCTACACCCGGTTTTAGCAAAGAGGTTGTTTGTGCATGTACAGTTTTATTGTGCAGCGTTTTGAATTTGGGAGCGCGTATCTCGTCCGTTTCATCCTTCTTACGAATCGCAGCAATGAAGAAACCTTCACCTTTTACCAGATGCGGCATAAAACGATAACCCGCCATTTTTCCTTGAGCAGAATAGGTTTTTACAACATTCCAATTTTCCGGCACATCGATGTCTAATGTCTCGACTTCATAGGTTTCAGCCAGCCAATCCAGAATTTGTTCGTCTTCCTCCGGCGAGTATGAACAAGTAGCATAAAACAAAACACCTTCTTCTTTAAGTGCAGGCCATACATCAGCTAAAATCCGCTGCTGACGCTGACTACAAAGTGCTACGTTATTTTCGCTCCATTCTTCTAATGCACGTGCATCTTTACGAAACAGCCCAGAACCGCTACAAGGCGCATCCACAACAATAGCATCAAAATAACCTTCCAGTTTACCAAAATCACGAGGATCATTACTAGTCACCCAGGTATTCATAAAGCCCCAGCGCGTCATATTCTCTTCCAGAATAGAAGCGCGCGTACGAATAACTTCATTAGAAACCAGGAGACTTTCGCCAGTCAATGCAGATGCGAGCAATGTGCTTTTTCCGCCAGGGGCGGCGCAGAGATCCAGCACTCTTAATTTATCTCTTTCAGGATAAACGGCGCGGAACAAATAATCCAGAAACATCGATGAGGCTTCCTGTACGTAGTAGGCGCCTGCATGATACGCAGGATCGAGCGTAAAGACTGGACGCTCAGGCAATACTCTCCCCTCTGCACACCAAGGCACGATTGCATTTCGCACCAGCGATTGCATTTGCTTTACGGGATGCAAACGCACGCTGGTAACTGCCGGCAGCTGATGCGCCGCCAGAAAGGCTTTTTCATCGAAGCCTTTTACGGATTGGAGATCGTGTATGAGTGATGCCGGAATACTCAAATTGTTACTTATTTTGCTTAAAGCTCAAAGCCTAAAGCTTGAAGCTGTGTGATTACAAATTTGCTTAAAGCCTAAGGCTTAAAACTGTGTTATTACTTTCTTTGCTCAAAGCTTGACACTTAAAACTTAAAACTGCGTTGTTACCAATAGCTGTTCTTAGCGAATAGCACTTGTGTTTTTTGCCCGAATAGATTTTATAAGCCCAATGAGCATTGCCTTTACTGCGTTTATTTTTTCGGAAGCAATATCGTACTTCGGCTTTGGTATAAAATCCAAATCAAAAGCAAGTAATAGACAGTACTCAGTTTCATTAAGCGATCCTAATGCAATATCCAAAAAGTGTACAAAGTCTTTTTCAGAATTTCTTCCACACCCCTCTACGATGTTTAACGGTGTAGAAGCACTTGAACGTTTCAGTTGTGAGGTCAATCCAAACCGCTCGTCGGTTGGAAATCCTGATGCTATTTCCTTATAAATAAACAGACAAAATTCATGCGCCCTTTGCCGAACTTCATAATTTCGATAATTCCTCATAGCATCAAATGTATGCCATTAAAAGCCTGACAATCAAAGCAAAAAGCTTGAATTCTGCTACAATTTGACGCTTCAAATATAAAGCTCAAAACTCGTTATCGGGAGATTGCGCTCCACGGGCAAGTTTTGAGCTTTAGGCGTTAAGCTTTCAGCTTAATAAGGAAACTCCACACCTGTATAGTTATGCGGCGTAATCGCTTTCAGCTCTTTTTTGAGCTTTGCATTAATTTTCAGCGTATCGATGAATTCGTGAATATCCTGTTTAGAGATACCTGCTTTACCGCGGGTCAGCGCTTTCAGCGCTTCGTACGGCTGCGGATAATTTTCACGACGCAACACTGTTTGAATTGCTTCTGCAACTACCGCCCAGTTGTGCTCCAGATCTTCTTTCATTTTGCTGTCGTTCAGCAATAATTTACCAAGACCTTTTTCCAGTGAACGAAGTGCAAGGAAGCTATGCGCCATTGGCACACCTACGTTACGCAATACAGTGCTGTCGGTAAGATCGCGCTGCAAACGACTGATCGGCAGTTTCGCTGCGAGGTGCTCGTACAATGCATTTGCAATACCGAAGTTACCTTCTGCATTTTCGAAATCGATCGGATTTACTTTATGCGGCATCGCGGAAGAACCAACCTCACCTGCTTTTACTTTTTGCTTAAAGTATTCCATCGAAATGTATGTCCACATATCACGACAGAAATCGACCAGGATGGTATTGATGCGTTTCAGCGCATCAAATTGCGCAGCGAGGTTATCATAATGCTCAATCTGCGTGGTGTATTGCATACGTTCCAGACCCAGTTTGCGGCTTACGAAATCGTTACCGAAACGAATCCAGTCGATCGCAGGAAACGCCACGTGGTGCGCATTGAAGTTACCGGTAGCACCGCCGAACTTTGCAGCAAACGGCACGTGCGACAGTTGACGAATCTGACCCTCGAGACGTTCTACAAACACCATAATCTCTTTACCGAGCGTAGTTGGAGACGCCGGCTGACCGTGTGTACGCGCCAACAGGGAGATTTTTTTCCAGTCTTTTGCCATTTTGCGCAGTTGCAGCAAAATGTTTTCCAACGCAGGCATATATTGTTCTTCCAGTGCTTCTTTCCAGGAAAGCGGCACTGCAGTATTGTTCACATCTTGAGAAGTAAGGCCAAAGTGTACCCACTCTGCTACATCTCCTGCGCCCATTTCATTGAGCTTTTCTTTGATGAAATATTCAACAGCCTTTACGTCGTGGTTCGTGGTACGTTCAATGGTTTTGATCTGCTGAGCGTCTGCTTCAGTGAAGTTTTCATAAATGCTACGCAGTTTCGCAGCTTTTACTTTTGCCGGCAGGACAAAGATTTTCTTTTCAGCGAGGAAAATGAAATATTCGATCTCTACACGAACGCGATAACGGATCAGGCCAAATTCTGAAAAATACGGAGCCAGTGAGGCAAGCTGGGCACGGTAGCGGCCATCTACCGGGCTAATTGCTGTAAGCGCTGTTAAATCCATGGCTGCAAAGATAACCTGATTGGGGTAATTAGTTAAATAGGTAAATAGGCAAATATGTCAATGTGCTGAATGTGGGAGAATGTGTCTTTGCGAGAAACCCTCGTTATATGAAGCAGACTCGCGCTGAGATCCCCTTCAGGGGTTAAGGGTTAAATCTCGGATGATATTTCTCCATGGTATTTCGCAGAAAACTCCGATCCAGATGCGTATAAATCTCAGTAGTGGTAATACTTTTGTGGCCCATCATTTCCTGAACAGCACGCAGATCAGCGCCGGCTTCTACAAGATGCGTGGCAAAAGAATGTCGTAGCGTGTGCGGATGGATTGTCTTTTTCAAACCGGCTTTTATCGCCAGATCTTTTAGAATCATAAAGACCATTACCCTTGACAATGAACTGTTTCGGCGATTCAGAAACAAAATATCTTCGTTTCCTTTCTTCGGTTCCATTTTAGCACGTATATGCTCCCGGTAAATACGGATATGCTTTACAGCTTCGCCTCCAATCGGCACGAGCCGTTCTTTATTCCCCTTCCCTACTACCCGTACAAAACCGATATCGAGATATAAATGAGAAATAGCCAGCGAAATCAATTCACTCACACGCAAACCGCAACTGTACATTGTTTCCAGCATTGCGCGATTGCGTAATCCTTCCGGTGTACTGTGGTCAATCTGTGCAAAAAGCATATCAAGCTCTTCTATGCTCAATACAACCGGCAATGCCCTTTTCAGCTTGGGCGCCTCTAGCATTTCCGTAGGATCTTCTGCCAACATACCTTCCAGCTCCAGATACGCGTAAAAAGATTTGAGTCCGCTGAGAATGCGGGCTTGTGTACCAGCCGAAAGTTCCAGTTCGTTGACGTATTGAAGAAATAATTGTAAATCCTGAAGGCAAAGTGTATTCGCACTTTTATCGGCAAGCGACTGATGTGCGTAATCACGAAGCATGGTCACATCATGCAGATAAGCTTCTACTGTATTTTCAGACATCGACCGCTCGATCCGCAGATATGCCTTAAAACCGTTTATGTTCGCATCCCACATTTTATTCTGAGCCTTATCTTTACTTTATGATTACGATCGCAATTGTGAATGGCCCAAATTTAAATCTTTTAGGCACGCGTGAGCCGGAGATTTACGGAAACCAGACCTTCGAAGCTTACTTCGAAGAGTTGAAAACTATGTTTCCGCAGGTTCAATTGCAGTATTACCAATCGAATGTGGAAGGTGAACTGATCAATTTCCTGCACAACTGCATGGGCAAGGTAAATGGGATTGTGCTGAATGCAGGCGCTTATACCCATACCAGCATTGCGCTCGCTGACGCTATCGCAGCAATTATTATTCCAACCATTGAGGTGCATATTTCCAATGTAATGGCACGTGAAGATTTCCGCAAAACCTCTTATATCGCAGCAAAATGTGTGGGTTCAATTTCTGGTTTGGGTATGATGGGATATAAACTGGCGGTGGAATACTTCTTAAGTCAAAAGTCAAAAGTCAAAAACTAAAACTATTGACAATGAAATGCATCCTGGTTGCTTTATTTCTCATTGTTTCCACTTGCATTTCTTGTAAACCGGACATGCAATTTGATAAAGAGAAATGGAATTATCAAACTGATCCTGCATTCCCACCAGACTATAGAAACCGTATGGTAAATGACCTTACCCAACATCATCAGCTCGTCGGACTTCATTATCCACAATTGATTCAACTTTTAGATCAGCCTAGTTTTATTGATAGCGCCGCAGTTAGCTATGAATTAGACGTTGACTATGGTAGAGACATTGATCCTGTTTACATAAAAAACTTAAACTTCTACTTATCGAAAGACTCGATTGTTACTTCATTTAAGATAGAAGAATGGAGGAAATAGCTAGCTAACTCATCAACTCTGCCATTCTACCCAACGAAACGGTCAGACGACTCGAAGCCGTCCGACCGTTATACAAAAATTTCCATGCCACTCCAATCATCAATCTCAAATATTAAATCGCAAATTAGTTAACCAGTTCTCTTGCATTCTGCAACGCAGCGTCACTTGGTTGTTCGCCACCGATCATACGCGCTATGGCCAGCACACGTTCATCCGGCTTCAGTTCACGAACCTGTGTAGTAATGCGCTGATCTTTACCTGATTCTTTATACACATAAAAATGACGCGAGCCTTTAGCTGCAACCTGCGGCTGATGCGTGATACAGATCACCTGATGGTATTGTGCCAGATCGCGGAGCAGCACACCTACCTGACGCGCGGCTTCACCCGAGATACCCGTATCCACCTCGTCAAAAATCAATGTTGGCAAATGCATGGCTTTCGCCGTGAGTGATTTTATAGAAAGCATGATTCGACTCATTTCACCACCAGATGCAGCTTTATGAATTGGTAAGAACTGACCGCTTTTATTGGCGTCGAGCAAAAACTGAACTTCATCCATACCCAATAGTACAGGCGCTTTCAGCGGTTGCAATTCTATTTTGAATTGTGCATTCGGCATACCTACCAATGCCAATAATTTATTTACTTCCTTCGAAATTTCCGGAGCAATTGCTTTGCGTTGTCTGGAAAGCTTTTCTGCTGCGGTTTCCAATTGCTTATAAACTACGCCTTGTTCTTTGGCGAGCTTTTCAATGGTATCATTTAAGTCAAGTGTAGCCTGTAGTTCATTGCTCAGTGTCGCCTGCAACGCCAACAGTTCATTGGTCGTTTGCACACCATGTTTTTTCAACATTTTATACCCTGCGTCCAGACGTTCCTGCAACTCCTGCATTTGCTGCGGATCAATGTCCACATGGCCTTCCAGTGTTTCCAGTTCACCCGCAATATCCTTCAGTTCTGCCCATACAGACGTCAGACGTTCACTCACCGCATTTACTTCCGGCATTACATCCGTAATACTTTGCAGCTGCTGACTCACACGTTTTAATTCATTAATCAGTGGCTGTTCACCTTCTTCTAAACTATACCGACCACTTTGCAATACCGAATGAATCCGCTCTGCATGTGACATCTGCTTCATTTGCTGCGCCGCGTTTTCCAGTTCGTCCTCAACAAAATTCATTTGCGCCAATTCATCCAGTAAAAACTGTTTGTAATCTGCTTCCTTTTGAAACTGCGCTTGTTTGGAAATGCTTTCGGTCAGTTGCTGTGAAATCTTGCGGTATTGACGGTACAATTGCTGGTAATCTTTGAGCAAGGCGCTGTTCTGCGCAACGGCATCCAGCACATCCATCTGAAAATTATCATCCTCAAGTGCTAAATGATCAAATTGCTGATGGAGATCTACCAACAGCGAACTAATACGATTGAGCGTCTGCAGATTTACCGGCGTGTCATTGATAAAAGCACGGGATTTACCACTGGCGCTGATTTCGCGACGGATAATACATTGCGATTCTTCATCGAGCTCCGCTTCGCGCAATGCTTTCTGAAACGTATCATTATTACGGACATCAAAATGACCTTCTACCACACATTTTTCATCTTTATTGATGAGTACAGACGTGTCGGCTCTTTCGCCTAAAATCAGCGATAGTGCTCCGAGAATAATACTTTTACCAGCGCCGGTTTCACCTGTTACAATATTCAGATGCGCGTCTGGCGTGACGGTAAGATGATCAATGATGGCGTAGTTTCGAATGATAAGTTTCTGCAGCATATGTGTAAATCAGGACAAAAATAGGAGGATTGGATGTATTATAACAGGATTGATTTCAGATGTGCGGAAAAGTTAATTCTGTTCCGTGTTTTAGCCTTAAAACGCACATGTCTTCAATGTTTTTTCTTACGAAACGAGATCGATAAATGGCTTAGCAATTCAAACTATTCCAAAAATCAAACATTAGCGATTACCGTTTTTTAATGTACCC
The DNA here is from genome assembly GCF_003236175.1 of Taibaiella soli. GTDB lineage: Bacteria > Bacteroidota > Bacteroidia > Chitinophagales > Chitinophagaceae > QKTW01. The sequence goes on from NZ_QKTW01000025.1 coordinate 225,935, forward strand.
GTACCACGCATTTTTACGAAAATTTCATTGAGCACTTTCATTGTTTGCGGCGCTGTTTCTTTTGCATAAAGAATCGAAGCATACAAATTGATATGGTTTGCATCGCAATAAATCAGTGAATCATGGTAAAAAGGAGCATCTTTAAATATTTCAGCCTGCGATATATTCAAATAATAGCAATTAGGAAGTGAATCTATCGCCTTCAATAATTTTTTATCGATCACTTCGTCGTTAACCGTTTTTTGAAACCTGGTCTCCTTATTCTTCCGGACAATTGATTTATTGGCTTTGTACGGATTTCTAAAAAGGTTCGGCCAGTCAGACATCAGAATAAAGGATTGATCCGGCCGAAGGCTTTTAATAAAATTGATAATGACAGGCGTAAAGTTTTTTCTGCTTTCATTTATTTTCATTTGAAAAATAATGATGCGACTGTTCGCGATCTCACGTTCCGCAATTGGGATAAGTTTATTGTAACTTTCTGTCGTTGTTTCACCCGAAACACCTGGGATAAGCGGCACTTCGCTGGCAGAAATTGTTCTGAACCTGAATTTTTCAATTTTGCCCAGGTAATCAAAATAAGCATTCATACAAAAAGCGTGACTGTCGCCGATCAGCAGTATTTTTTTATCATCATTTCTAAGTGTCGTATCACCGAATGTCCCAACCTGTTTGAAATAGGCTCCGTGCGAATCCCGGCCCAGCTGTTTTGAAATATCTAAAAAGGCCGGTATTGGTGGCACTTGTACGAGTCGTTCGTTTAAAGGTTTCAGGCTAAAAAACAAAATCCCAAAGACCGCAACCGATGAGATAAGGTAGCCGTAGAGCATTTTATTCCCAACTTTCCGCATTGGCTTTTCGATACCATAAAAAGAAAGCAATGCCAAAAAACTGGTCAATACTATTATGTACAGCAGATGTGCCGGTGCAAACTCATATTCTACAAAATAATACCTGAAAAAAGCCATGATCGGCCAATGCCATAAATAGATAGCATAAGACAATTCTCCAGTGTATATCATTGCCCTGGTTTCCAATATTCTTTTCGCCGTATTGTCAGGAGACAAGAGTAACAACGCAGCACCACCACAAGGCAGTAATGATAATACCCCGGGAAATGGCGAAGATTCACTGAGGCAAAAACAACTGATCACGATCAGCGCGATTCCCGTGCAACTCATCAGCAGGCCATATTTTCTGGAAATTGTGTTATTGGCAGAACCGATGCTTAGCAGGGAACCAATTAAAAATTCGGGCATTCGGGCCAGCAACGAATAATACATAATACTTTTAGCACCGCTAAAAATTTTAAATGTGCTATAAGCCAGCAAAGCAGCAATCAAAAAGCTGATAACAGGTAGCAGCCATTTCCTTTTCACGAAGACCAGCAGCAGTGGCAAGAACAAATAAAACTGCATCTCTACCGCAAGGGTCCAGGTATGTAAAAAAGGGTTTTCTGTGTTTTGTGTCCCGAAATAAGTATTCAGCGCGGCAAACCAGTGATTGTTATAAAATACGGCACCACGAATCACAGGGCTCCAGATTGTTACCATGATATCCGTAGACAGGTACACAAACGCCGCAGCGATCGTTACAATAATTAATAACGCATAATAAGCAGGTACAATTCGTTTAATTCTACGTTTATAAAAATCTATAAACGAAAAATGGCCCTGTTCCGTTTCGGATAAAATGATGGAACTGATGAGATAACCCGATATCACGAAAAAAATATCCACCCCGACAAAGCCGCCAGGCAACCAGTTTCTATTGAGATGAAAAATAAAGACGCACAATACAGCAACGGCCCGTAAGCCTTGTATGTCCTTTCTGTAATGTGCCAATGCCATAAACTATAAAAATAATAACATTAATAAAGCGTCTGATTTAATTTTCTTTTGCCTGTTGTTGCGTTGTTATGGATGCACAACTTACTTTTGCGCCATGGCAAAATTTTTTCTGAGAAAAAAAATTGGTGATCGTGTTGTAAATGGCCATCCGTGGATATTTGCAAATGAATTGGGTGACAGTGACGGCACTGCAGAACCCGGAGACATCGTAGAAGTATATTCTTATAATGGCTCTTTTATCGGGAAAGGATACATCAACCCTGCTTCGCAAATCCGCATTCGCCTGGTAACACGCGAAAAAAACGAAGAAGTAAATGATGAGTTTTTCTATAACCGCATCCTCGAAGCATGGGAATACCGCAAGCAGATCGGCTATGTGGAAAACTGCCGTCTGATCTTTGGTGAAGCAGACGGATTGCCGGCACTGGTGATCGACAAATTTAATGACCATCTGGTAGTACAGACATTAGCCCTGGGTATGGACCGTTGGAAAACCGCCATCGTAGCGGCTTTGCAAAAGATATTTAACCCAAAAGGTATTTACGAACGGAATGATGTTCCGGTACGTGAACTGGAAGGTTTACCGCAGCAAAAAGGATTTCTTTCCGCGCCGTTTGATACCAATATTGTCATCAACGAAAACGGTCTGAAATTTCACGTAGATATTGAAAATGGCCAAAAAACAGGTTATTTCCTCGATCAGCAGGATAACCGCCGCGCTATTCAGCATATTGTAAAAGGAGCGGACGTACTGGGTGCATTTACCTACACCGGCACTTTCGAAATCCACGCCGCGCATTACGGTGCCAAATCCGTATTAGGCCTGGATATTTCTGAAAACGCGGTTGCGCAGGCAAACAAAAATGCCGCGCTCAACGGACTCGAAAATATTGTAAAGTTTGAGGCGATGAACGCCTTTGACGTGCTGAAGCAATGGGGTAAAGAAGGGCGCAAATGGGACGTTGTAATGCTTGACCCGCCTGCGTTTACCAAAAGCCGCGAAAACATCCAGAAAGCAATTACCGGCTATAAAGAAATTAACCTGCGTGGTATGAAACTGATCAAACCGGGCGGCTTCCTGGTAACGTCTTCTTGTACCAATCTGGTGCCACCGGAATTGTTCCTGCAGATTATTGAGATGGCTGCCAAAGATGCGCGCCGCAAAATCCGTCAGGTGACCTGGCAGACACAATCTTCCGATCACCCGATCTTATGGCACGTGCCGAATACGCAATACCTGAAATTCTTGATCGTACAAGTAATGTAAGAAGCGTTTTATAGTAAAGACCAGCTCAAGGGCTGGTCTTTTTTTATTGACGAAGCTGCAATTACTGCCATGATTCAATCAACTACTTTCCCCACTCATGTCATACTGACTTTGACGAGTCTAAAATGGCAGTAGAAATTATGTTCATACAAACTTAAAACTGCCTGTTTCAGTATAAAATGTCACTGGCTTTCCCTGTATTCAAATATTTATAAAAATATACAACCTTCCTTAACGCCAAAAGCGGAAAGCCTGCGGGCATAGTCTATTCTGAAATATTCCAATTACAGAAAAATATAGCCAGTGAACGTGACCAGAATCAAGCCTTTTATCCTACAGATAATTATCCAGAAGGTAGGTTCACCTCAATGCGATTAGTCTGCACACAGTAGCACCTTGCACAATTAGCGACCGCGTAGGGCGGCGAGCCCGTTCACAGCCTGATGCAATTGGAAAGAATTTGGTTGGCGCGTAGTACTTCGGGATACTCGCACCGACACGCAAAAAAGGTTGCCTTGCGGCAACCTTAAAAAAGCTTATTTATGATCGGAAAATTATAATTGGTTGTACACTACAACGTCAGTAGCTCTCGGAATACCGTAGTACTGGTATGTTTTGTGTCTGTAGCCTTTCTTGATGTAAGCGTCTGTATCACCTTCTTCTGGGATAGTAACCCAATCGTCACCTTTGTGCCAGCGATAAACAGCGATTGTATTAGGACCACGGCGAGTCAGTGCATAAAACTGGAGTTTTTTACCAGTATAGCCCATTTTCAGCATTTGGTCATCAGTATATTCATCTTCAGCGATGCTTGCCTGATCTTTCGTTACCGGGTTAAACCAGCTGTTTACAGCTACGCGGTCAGGAGCCGGATTGCGGTAAGCAGTGAAAATTTGTGTTTTGTTTTTCCAACCCCAGTTCAGCATCTGGCCTTCCTGATATTCACCATCGGCAACGGTCACAAAGTTTTTATCCGCTGCATTATACCAACGATAAACAGAAACAAGCTCATCACTTCCCTGAGAAAAGCCTTTGTTTGTATATAGAGCCGTAGCCAATACAGTGGTTAAGAGGAAGAAAGTTTTTTTCATAATTAAAACGCTTTTTCTAAAATCGCTTCCAAAATACATAAAAATTTTTTTGACCTGCAATAGCTGCCAGCATTTTTTTTCAGAGTTTTTTAACAGTATCCCCTCACCTTGTTCAAATCCGGCAATTGGCGTAGCTTTGGACCCTTATGTGCCAAGCTGTCAGTTTTTAAAAATTAGCACAGCTTTTGATGTATCATATGAAGTACGTGGGAGTTAAAGGATTAGACAATTTGCCCAGGTTAAACAACTAATTAGTAAAACACAAAAGACAATGATTGGTTTTCTTTCAAAATTATTCGGCGGAAGCAAGTCTGATAAAGACGTAAAACGCATTACGCCGCTGGTTTCAGAAATCAACCGTGTGTACGGTGAACTGAAATCCCTATCCAATGATGAGCTGCGTAACAAAACTCAGGAATTCCGCCAACGCATCCGCGAGCATCTGAAAGGTATTGATGAAGAGATTGCAGCAAAAAAGGCTGAAGGAGAACAACATAGCGAAGATGAAATTCAAAACCGCGAAGCGATTTATGATGAAGTAGACAAACTTATCAAAAAGCGCGACGAACAAATAGAAGAAGTTCTGGAAGAAATCCTTCCGGAAGCATTTGCAGTAGTAAAAGAAACAGCACGCCGCTTTTCCGAAAACCAGCAAATGGAAGCTACCGCTACCGAACTGGACATGGCGCTGGCTGGCCAGGGCCGTGAATACGTCCGTATCGACGGTCAAAAATCTTACTTTAATAATACCTGGTCTGCTGCAGGCAGCGTGGTTACCTGGAACATGGTACACTACGACGTACAGCTGATCGGTGGTATCACACTCCATCAGGGTAAAATCGCTGAGATGGCGACGGGTGAAGGTAAAACACTCGTATCTACCCTGCCTTCTTACCTGAATGCACTCGCCGGCGAAGGCGTACACCTGGTAACGGTGAATGATTATCTCGCCCGTCGTGACCAGGAATGGAACGGCCCGCTGTTCGAATGGCTCGGCATTACTGTTGATTGTATCGATAAACACCAGCCAAACTCTCCGGAACGCCGCAAGGCTTATATGGCCGATATCGTTTACGGTACAAACAATGAATTCGGTTTCGATTACCTGCGTGACAACATGGTGCATCATCCGGAAGAAATGGTACAACGCAAACACCATTTCGCAATGGTCGATGAGGTGGATAGCGTATTGATCGATGATGCGCGTACTCCGCTCATCATTTCCGGTCCGGTACCACGTGGCGACGAACAACAGTTCCACATCCTGAAACCGCGCATTGAACGCCTTCTCGAAGCACAGCGCCGTATTACCAACCAAGCGCTCACAGAAGCTAAAAAACTAATTGCCGAAGGCAAAACAGATAAAGAAACAGGTGGCCTGGCATTATACCGCTCATTCCGCGGCTTGCCTAAAAACTCTGCGCTCATCAAGTATCTGAGTGAAGAAGGTAACCGTCAGATCCTGCAAAAAGCAGAAAACTATTTTATCGGCGAGCAACAACGCAACATGCCGAAAGTAGACGCTGAGCTCTTCTTCGCTATCGATGAAAAAAACAATAGCGTAGATCTTACAGAAAAAGGTCTTGCGCTGATCACCGGTTCTGGTGAAGATCCAAACTTCTTTATCCTCCCGGATATCGCTACGGCGCTGGCAGACATCGAAAAAATGCCTGTTCCCGAAGATGAAAGAAGACAACGCAAAGACGCTCTGATACAGGAATACGCGACCAAAACCGACCGTATCCATTCCGTTCAGCAATTGCTGAAAGCATATACCCTCTTCGAAAAAGATGTGGAATATGTAGTAATGGAGGGTAAAGTAAAAATCGTTGACGAACAGACTGGTCGTATTCTTGACGGTCGTCGTTACAGCGACGGTCTGCACCAGGCGATCGAAGCGAAAGAAAACGTAACAGTGGAAGCTGCTACGCAAACCTTCGCAACAGTAACGCTGCAGAACTACTTCCGTATGTACCACAAACTTGGTGGTATGACCGGTACCGCGGAAACTGAAGCAGGTGAATTCTGGGAAATCTACAAACTCGATGTAGTAACGATTCCAACCAACAGAGTGATCTCACGTAAAGATCAGCAAGATCTGGTGTACAAAACCAAACGTGAAAAATATAAAGCCGTAATTGACGAAATCGAAGCAATGACCAGCGTGGGCCGTCCGGTACTCGTAGGTACTACTTCGGTGGAGGTTTCTGAATTGCTGGGCCGTATGCTGCAGCAAAAGAAAATTGCGCATAACGTACTCAACGCGAAACAACACTCTCGTGAAGCGCAGATCGTTGCTGAAGCCGGTTTGGCTGGCGCGGTGACCATCGCTACCAACATGGCGGGTCGTGGTACGGATATCAAACTCGGCCCTGGTGTGAAAGAAGCGGGTGGTCTGGCCATTATCGGTACAGAACGCCACGAAAGCCGCCGTGTTGACCGCCAGCTGCGTGGTCGTGCCGGTCGTCAGGGAGATCCGGGTTCTTCTCAGTTCTTCGTTTCTCTGGAAGATGAACTGATGCGCCTCTTCGGTTCTGAGCGTATTGCCGGACTGATGGACAAAATGGGCCATAAGGAAGGTGAAGTGCTGCAACACAGCATGATCTCCAAATCCATTGAGCGCGCACAGAAAAAAGTAGAAGAAAACAACTTCGGTACGCGTAAGCACTTGCTGGAATACGATGACGTAATGAACGCGCAACGTGACGTAATCTACAAACGTCGCAATCACGCGCTGTTTGGCGACCGTCTCAGCATTGACCTCGATAACGCAATGTTTGATGTATGCGTAGACGTCGTAGCTCAGTTTGAAGACAACCGCGATTTCGAAGCGTTCAAACTGGAAGTGATGAAACATCTGGCAATTGAGCCGGAAATCGCCGCAGAAGAATTTGCAAAAAGTGATATCAACACTATTGGTGATAAACTGTACCATCAGGCAAAAACATTCTACACACGCAAAACCACTGCTATCCGCGAACATATGCTGCCAACACTGGCACAGATTCTGGAGCAGAACGGCGAACGTGTCGAAAACATCGTAATTCCGTTTACCGACGGTGTCCGCGGTGTTCAGGTGTATGCTAATCTGAAAGAATCAGTAGATTCAGCAGGCCGTCCGATCATCCAGACTCTGGAAAAAACCATGACACTGGGTATGATCGACGAATCATGGAAAGACCACCTCCGTGCAATGGACGATCTCCGTCAGTCTGTACAGATGGCACGTATGGAGCAGAAAGATCCGCTTTTGATCTACAAATTCGAAGCGTTCAATCTCTTCAAACAAATGCTGCTGGAAACTAATCGCAATATCGTTTCATTCTTGCTGCGCTCTGGCATTCCAATGCAGGAAGCACCGCAGGAAGCACAGGAACTCCCTGAATACCATACCGACATGAGTGACCTCTATGACAACAGAGAGGAAATTGATGAGGCTGGTCAGGATTATGCTGCTGACGAACACGATTATTACACGGAACCGGGTGGTGAGGCAAGACAACCAGTACAGGCAGGTCCAAAAATCGGCCGTAATGATCCTTGTCCTTGCGGAAGCGGTAAGAAATACAAAAACTGCCACGGTCGCGGATTAGTAAGCTAATTTTTCATAACCGTACATAAAGAGAAGCCGCTGTAAGCAATTACAGCGGCTTTTTTATTTGGGCGCCCTAAGTAGGTTTCCCGCAAAGACGCGTAAGAGGCAAAGACGCAAAGCTCTCACAACAGATCACTCCCTTTCAGGTTTTGAATTTTGACTTTTAAATTTCGCAAACACCATACCTTTAAACAATATGATCCGAGCTATTCTGTTTTCTTCCCTGATTCTTGCTGCAACGCTGGCCAATGCCCAAACAAACTGGCAATTAAAAAGTCCGGCGAAAAATAAAATCTGCGGCGCGTCAGTTGAAGAGGCTTATAAAAAACTCAATGACAGAACTGCTAAAAACGTAATTGTCGCCGTGATTGATATTGGCACCGACATTACGCATGAAGACCTGAAAGGCATGATCTGGACCAATCCCAGGGAGATTGCAGGCAATGGCATTGATGACGACCACAACGGTTATATCGATGATATCAACGGCTGGAATTTTATCGGAGGTAAAAACGGTAACCTGCTATACGAAGCGACCGAAGAAACCCGCATGTATCAAACATTACGCAAACAATGGTTCGGCCGGGATACAACCAATCTCAAAGAAGCTGACAGTGCAGCGTTCGCCCAATTTAAAAAAGCAAAAAAACAATACATCGTTGCACAAAAACAACGTGACGGCGACGCCAAATCGATGACCACGATCTACAATCTCAATCAGCATTGGTTCTGGCGGCAAATCTTTCATATGGCAGCGGGCGGTAAACAATTTGACACAGACATCGCAGAAGCCAAAGAGATGACGGTACAAGGCGCTGCCTACAATAAAATCAATGTCGATTCACAACGCATCGCTATTGTGGGCGATGACCCAACCAATCCGCACGAACGCTATTATGGCAATAACGAAGTGTACACGTCAGCATCCACACATGGCACCCATACTGCGGGCATTATTGCAGCCGTGCGAAACAATAACATTGGCATCAATGGCGTCAGTAACGATGTGCGCATCATGGTGCTCCGTGCGGTGCCCTGGGGCGATGAGCGCGATAAAGATATTGCCAATGCGATTCGCTACGCGGCTGACAATGGTGCATCGATCATCAATATGAGTTTTGGCAAGTACAAATCTCCGGATAAATCGGTGGTAGATTCCGCGATTGCTTACGCGACTGCAAAAGATGTATTGTTCATACATTCTGCCGGCAACGAATCAAAAAATATTGACACGGTAAATTGTTATCCAAATCCACGCAGTTCAGCTGCAGATGCTAACGACAGTAACTGGATTGAAGTAGGTGCCAATGGCAAAAAGAAAGGCAAAAAGCTACCGGCGAGTTTCTCCAATTATGGTCAACATGCTGTGGATATTTTTGCACCGGGTGAAAACATCTACGCTACATTGCCCGGGAACCAATACGGCAAAGAATCCGGCACGAGTATGGCCGGCCCTGTAGTGGCAGGTGTTGCAGCAATCATCCGTGCTTATTTCCCCGACCTTTCAGCAGCGGAAGTAAAATCACTCCTGGTAAAAACTGCGTACAAATACGATGGTAAAGTGCGCACACCCGGACACAAAAAAATGAAGGTGAAGTTTTCTACGCTTAGTGTAGCCGGAGGCATTGTAGATGCAGCAGCAGCGGTAGATGCAGCGAAGAAAGAGAAAACCCTTATTTCTTTGCAAAAGTAAAATGCCCCACGGGCGTCCAGACACCATCGTCTAGCCGTAACAAGGTGAAATTTTCCTGCATAAAGGCCGCATCAAACACGCGGTCTTTAAATCTGGCCCAGAGCTCCCGGAATTTTCGCGGTTCGGTATCTCTGTAGGCAACGGTGACATGCGGCGTAAAATGCTTCATCCAGATCACCTGCGCACTGCGCGTTTCTTCCCAGATGCGCTGCAAGGTTTGAAATAAATGAACCAATTCGGGATTGTCTTCCAGATGCATAAACAGCACTGGTGTCTTTGGATTGGGAAAGCAAGAAAAATCCCGCAATACAATTTTGAATGGATGGATTAAATCAGCAACTTGTTGAAAAACCGGACTTTTCTCAACAGCTGCCGTCGCTTTAAACGGCGGAATAAGCGTAATATGAACCGGCCGGGAAAGTGATTTTTTAAACCCGAAATCCTGACTGATCTCACGTTGCACAATCCTGACTTTTTCATTCACACCTTCAGGAAACAGTAATGCTACCAGGTAAAGGTTAGTTCCGGCAGTCTGTTCGGGATGATTCATAGCTGACCAATGGCTGTTTCCTACACATTTATAATAACATACAAAAGAAACGAAATATATTTACAAAAAGCAATTATCAAGCCGTTTTTCATTTTTAATCATTAGTTTTTACCTTTGTTTCCAGAAGATTAATCAGATGAAACGTAACTATTCAAATATCCTGATCGCTGCCGGCCTTATTTTCATGGCTGCGGCTACGCGCGTATTAAATGCAGATATGCACCTGTACAACTTTGCTCCTGTTGCCGCACTCGGCCTGTTCAGCGGTGCAGTGATCAAAGACAAGCGTTATGCATTCCTGCTGGCGCTGCTCGGTCAGTTCGCTGCAGATCTGTATTTCCAGCTGTTCACCAACGTACAAGGTTTCTACGGCATATCTCAACTGTTCACTTATGCAGGGCTGATCTCCGCTACATTCCTCGGGACTAAAATGGGTGCTGTAAAACCAGTAAAAGTATTGGGTTACACACTTGGCGCTTCTACCCTTTTCTTCATCGTTTCTAACTTTGGTGTTTGGGCAGAAGGCATGTATGGTTACAACTTTGCCGGACTGGTAAAAACTTACACAATGGGTTTGCCATTCTTTAAAAACACCATTCTGGGTGATCTTTCAGGTAGTGTAGTATTATTTGGCCTGTACACTTTATTGCAACGTTCTTTCTTCTCGAAAATGGAAAAAGCAACTGCTTAATTCCTTTCTCGAGATTTTTATAGAAGCGCATTCCTCACGGGTGCGCTTTTTTTATAATACCCCAATACCCTAAAGGGGAATTTCAGCGCGAGTAATAATTTCCCGCAAAGATGCATAAGTGGCAAAGGGCGCAAAGCACTCGCAATTTTTTACTTTTGAATTTTGACTTTTGAATTTAAACGAAGTAAAGATCAAAGAAAACTCATGGTTTGCCCGGCTCGCAGCGGCAAAACTCGGCAGTGAGCGGGTAGCGATTGTCTGGCGACACACCATTCATCTGCACAATACTACAAAATCTGAATTCCTTGCAGATCAAAGATGGGTAGATCACGAACTAAAACATGTGGAACAATTTGAACGCTATGGCTGGCTGCAATTTGCCTTTTTGTATCTCATAGAGAGTATCCGCCACGGTTATTTCAATAATAAATTTGAACAAGAAGCCAGAGAAGCAGAAAACGCCAAATCTCACCCCTGATTTCTAAAGGGGAATCTCTGCGCAGGTCGGCCCACAAAATTTACTCGCACCGGAACTCCTCTTTAGGGGTTTTGGGGCTAGGATAATTCAGTCGCGGGTATTATCTTTGCCGGAAATTAGAATTTTCCATGCCACAAAAAATAAAACCAACAAGTCGTCAAAAGAGCATGTTTTTTCTGCATGTGGTTGTTTACTTCGTAGCTATGGCCGCAATCTGGTATCTCTATAAAGCAGAAGGCGATCGTACGCACAAATGGGTTTATCCTTGGCAGGCATGGATTACAGCAGCATGGGGCCTCGGTATCATCGGCCACGCTTGTTCGCTGTTTACATTCTACGAAGACAAAGGTCTGGACGAATACCACCGTCAAATGCACAATTAGTATCAGGTTCCTGATAAAAATCATATATAAAACCCCTTGCATTAACGCGAGGGGTTTTTAATTTTAGACTATATCGCTATATAATCATGGATACCCCAAAATATAAACAACTGTTACAACAATATAATACGCAGACCAACGAGCACGATCGTATCAATACGTTGGTGGAAATGGCTATAGAAGTACGGAACGTAGATGTGGAACGTGCCAGTGAAATGGCCGATGAAATCATTTCGCGTTCCCGGAATGAGCATTATCTGCGCGGTGAAGGCAGAGGCCTTAATCTCAAGGCATCATGTCTCTGGCAAGAAGGAGAATACGAACTGGGACTGGAAATGCTCAATCAGGCTTATCCCATTGCCAAACAAGTAAAAGATCGCCGGCTGGAAGCACGCATTCTCAACTATTACGGCAATATCTACCGTGACCTTGGCGATCTCGCGAAGGCACTGAATTATTACGAGACAGCGCTAAGCATCAATGAAGAGCTGGGCGACGAATTTGCGCAATCAGTGAATCTCACCAGCATTTCCAATCTGCACTATGATCTGAACGATTATGACAGCGCGCTGGAATATGCTTTAAAATGCCTGCCGATCTTTGAGCGCGAACACGATACCAGCCGCCTTATTACTATCTATACCACCCTGGGAAATATTTACTTCAAGCAAGAGCAATACGGCGAAGCCCTTCGTTATTTTGAGGACAACCAGGACATTTCAGAACCAGAAACAGCAGCCTATGTAATGGCATTAAGCGGTCTGGGTAAGGTTTATTATAAAACACTGGATTTTGCGAATGCGCACAAGTACCTGTCCCAGGCGCTGGAACAATCGCACGATCTGGGTAATGCCGAGGTACAGATCATTTCCCATTACTATCTCGGCAGATTGTACATGGATGAAGGCAACCATGTATTGTCGCTCGAACACCTCAATGCTTCATTCAAGCTTGCGCATGAATACATGCGCCGCCATGATATCATGAGCCTGCACGAAGCCCTTTCGATGCTGTATGATAAAACCGGCGATATCCCGAAAGCTTTTTATCACCTGAAAAGTTTCGAAGACCTGAAAGAAGAAATCTTCAAACAAAAAACGCTGAACAAACTCCGCAATCTTCAGATACGCCAGCAAATAGAATTGGCACGAAAAGAAAAAGAAGTAGCAGAAAGAACAGCACAGCTCAAACAGCAGTTCATGGCCAATATGAGCCACGAAATCCGCACGCCGATGAATGCCATTGTAGGTATGACGCGACTGTTGCTCAGCAAATATCCTAAACCAGAGCAAGTACGCTATCTCGAAGCCATTCAGCAATCGGCCGATAATCTGCTGGTCATTATCAATGACATTCTGGATCTTTCTAAAATCGAAGCAGGCAAAATCGTTATCGAACAAACGCCTTTCTCCGTTGGTGAAGTAGTACAAAGTATGCGCGATATGCTCATGCTGAAAGCCGAAGAAAAAGATATCGATCTCCGCATTTATGTAGATCGTCAGATTCCTAAACGCTTACTGGGCGATCCTACCCGTATCAATCAGGTGTTGATCAACCTGGCGGGTAATGCCATAAAATTTACGGAGAAAGGTTACGTGTCCGTTACTGCCCGCCTCGAAAAACTCGACGAACAATATTTCCATATCCGGTTTGATGTGGCCGACTCCGGGATCGGTATTGCACCCGATCAGATCGACAAAATATTTGAAAGCTTTACCCAGGCAGGCACTGATACTACCCGTAAATTCGGCGGCACCGGCCTTGGTCTGACCATCACCAAACAGCTGGTAAAACTAATGAACGGCGAAGTGCATGTGGAAAGTAAACTAGGTGAAGGCACTGTATTCAGCGTACTGATTCCGTTTGAATCCGTTTCCGACGAGATGGAAGCCGAAGAGAAAAAAATGGTTGACGACGCAACCATGCAAAAACTCTCTAAAGCCAAAATCTTATTGGTGGAGGACAATGAATTTAACCGCATGGTGGCAGAAGATACATTGAAAGAACTATTGCCGGATATCACGCTGGAAGTAGCCGTTAACGGTCAACAGGCTTTTGACATGGTGAAAGACAGCCATTACGATATCGTACTGATGGATATTCAGATGCCCGTAATGGACGGCCTGGCAGCCACCCGCCTGATCCGCGCAACCCTGCCGGAGCCGGCCAGAGATACGAAAATCATTGCCATGACGGCAAATGTTTTGCAGGAAGATGTGCAACATTATTTCGACATTGGGATGAATGCTTATGTGGCCAAACCGTTTCATAACGATGAACTCCTGCTGCAAATGGCTTCTGTAATGGAACCGGAGAAAAAAGGTAAAACCGGCAAACAAACAACGCAGTCAATAGCGGAAGAAACACCTGCCAAACCAGTCATGGGACCGGTTACGGACCTCTATTTCCTGAAACAGCTGACCAATGGCAACCAGGAGAAAATGACCAAATACGTGAGTATGTTCCTCGATAACGCACCCCGTTTATTGTCGAGCATTGATACCGCTCTGGCAAAAAGAGATTTCCCTTCGCTGAAAATTGCTGCGCATTCGTTGAAGCCACAACTTTCTTATATGGGCGTCAAAGAAGAGATCAGCAATATCTTCCTGATTGAGCAAACGGCGAGTGAAGCCGGTCACTATGACAAGCTGGCGCCGCTCATTGAGATACTGAAACAGGTATGCGAACAAGCGTTTAAAGAACTGGGAAACAAATAATAAATAGCCTGTTTGTGAATAATTAAAGAATACTTAATCACAAACAGGTTTTGGCATTTTAATATATTTATCTATTTTTCTACAAAATCTAATCAATTTCTATGGCAGACCAAAAGCGCGTCATTTTCCTGGTCGATGATGAACCTATTCAGAACGAAATGTTGAAGGACTACCTGTCTGAACGTTTTTTGTATGATATCAAGGTTTACGACAATGGCGAAGAAGCATTGCAAAACCTGAATCTGAACCCGGAAATTGTTGTGCTGGATTACCATCTGAATGCACATCGCGCTGACGCAAAAAACGGCGTGGAAATCCTGAAGGAGATCAAAGACAAAGCACCAGACACTCAGGTGATTATGCTTTCTGGTCAGGATAAAATCGAAGTTGCTGTAGACAGTATCAAATATGGTGCTTACGACTACGTGGTAAAAGGCGAAACTGCTTTTTCACGTACAGAAAACATCCTGAATAATATCAGCGAACTGCACAAAGTAAAAACCATCAATAATGCATATAAAAAGACCATTATCCTGCTTGCCGTAGGTATTGGCCTGATCATTCTGCTGGCGTTTTACCTGATGTTCTTCACAGACGCTTATTCCCATTTATAAACCTTGACCCGCGTCTCCTTTTTTACAGCATCTTATTTACATTTGCTGCTTCTATTTTATTAAGTGCACATCATGCAATTAGCAGACAGACTGAAAAGATTCTCTGAGCCACAAACGATTCGTATGGCCAAACTCAGCCGCGAACTGAAAGCTCAGGGTCTGGATATTATTGATTTAAGCCTCGGCGAACCGGACTTCCGTACGCCTGAACATATTTGCAACGCCGCTACTGAAGCGATGAACGCCGGTTATACCAAGTATCCGCCGGTAGCTGGTATCCCAGAATTACGTGCAGCGATCTGCACCAAATTACAACGCGACAACGGCCTGCAATATGCACCGGAAGAAGTAATGGTATCCACTGGCGCAAAACAATCTCTGGCTAACGCAATTCTCTGTACGATTAATCCGGGTGATGAAGTAATCATCCCTACTCCATTCTGGGTTACTTATGGCGCACTTGTACAATTAGCAGAAGGCACGAACGTGTTTGTGGATTGCACCATCGATACGGATTTTAAAATTACACCCGCGCAACTGGAAGCAGCGATTACAGAGAAAACAAGAATGTTTATTTTCTCTTCGCCTTGCAACCCAACAGGTACCGTTTATAGCAAAGAAGACCTCGCTGCATTGGTAGCAGTTTTCGAACGCTATCCGAATATCCTGGTCATCAGCGACGAGATTTACGAATACATCAATTTCCGCGGCGGGCATGAAAGCATTGCTCAGTTCCCGTCCATGCGCAACCGTACAGTTGTTGTCAACGGATTCTCTAAAGGGTTCGCGATGACTGGCTGGCGTCTGGGTTATATGGCTGGTCCGAAAGAAATTGTACAAGCCTGTGAAAAATTCCAGGGGCAGTTTACATCGGGTGCCAATTCTATTTCGCAGCGGGCGGGCGTGGTAGCGCTCACTGGCGATATGGCACCAACGAAGCTGATGACTGAAGCATTTCTGCAACGTCGTGATTTTATCATTCCGGCACTGGCGAATATTCCAGGTGTGAAGATCAATAATCCGGAAGGCGCGTTTTATGCATTTCCCGATATCAGCTCTTTCTTTGGAAAATCTTTCGGAGAAACGACCATCAACAACGATGAAGAAATGGCAATGTATCTGCTCCACGAAGGTCATGTAACAACCGTAATGGGCAGCGCTTTCGGTGCAAACAGGTGTCTCCGTCTTTCTTTTGCCACCAGCATGGGAAATCTGGAGAACGCTGTAAAACGCATTGCAGAAGCATTGGGCAAATTGAAATAGTTTTTTAGGTTTCCTCTTTTATAGTGAAAGGCTGTCTGGATCAGACGGCCTTTTTAGTTTTTATCGATAATATTGCGGCCTAATAAACATTCCTGATGAACCCTAAAAAATTCATTGTCGGCTTCTTTACTAATTGGACCAGACCAATTCTTTTCTTCGCTTTCAGTTTGGTTTTATTGGTTTGCATTCACTGGCTTTCCGGCAATTTCACCGCTGAGGGAATTGCATTCTTAATTTGCTGTTTCGCAATGCTGCCAATCATTTTTTCCATTATCTATCAATTAGTAAAAAGGCAGTTTAAAAAATCTCTGTTGAGTTTCGGGGCGTTAATCGTTGGAATGGTAATGATTGCTGTGATTTCAATTATGGCATTTTTAAAAGAACAATTTTCACCCGACCATTATGCTGACAAACTGATTATTCCCCATAATATTACTATCAACATACCGTCAGATACCACATTCTCACCATCAGACATATTATCTGACTTCCAGCTTTATAAAGGAGGACAGCGAGGCTTTTACAACTATGCCATTTGGATAAAAAACATCGAAAAGGGATATTGTTATTTGAAAGCATTTGAAATAACGCACAATGATCCGTTGTCTGCTAAAGAGCTAAAAGCTGATAGTAGAATTGATGTTTTTAATCCTTCTGATACCACGATACATCTAGGGATGGGCCTGAATAAATATGGAGGACCAAAAAATTTTATCATTTATGAAGGCGATTGGGGCAAATTTTATGCCGCCAGATTTGAACTATGGTTTGTACCAGCAAACGGTGCACCAGAGCGTAAAATTGCGGAGAAGAATTTTAAAATTGAAGGCTGGATGCGGTAAACAATAAACAGTTGACAATAGACAATGCAACAACATAGCTTACGTTTTTTCATGCCATTTCTTCGAAAGAGAAATCTCGTGGAATAAGTACACTAAACATCAATACAGTTGCGGTCAGAGACCGCTTCCGCACGAACGAAGTCTGGAGACTTCGCTCAACTGAATCCGATTTCGCGAGGTGAAAAGAATTACTATTTTAGGCTTCAATGTTTTTAATCGACAGAAAAACTTCGCAAACCCGCTAACACCTTGATAAATGATAACCATTCAGGAACTCCTCTTCAATCGTGGACTCGACCAATCCGCAAAAATTAAACTCGTGAGGCATAAGGACAGCCGAACAGATATATACAGTTTGTACAGAACGGACCGCGCTGCTTTTTTAGCCTATCAAAATTCTCAAACAAAAGATATATTCAATAGTGTTGATTATATTGTTTCATTCGTTGGTGAAGAAGGCTTGCTGTCGCGTTTTATAGGAGTTTACAAAGTAACAGACAAGCTATTTTCAGCATCGGGCCGTTTTGAATATCAGATGGAAGAGGTTGCCGGATTTGAAGACTTGAAGGAACGGGTCATTATAAGATGGGAAAACGCTATTTCCTGGCATCAGTGGATAAAAAATGAAATGGAAGTAATAGAAATCCATCCCGGACTTCATTACAAACAGTTTACTGACTATTCGGACTTCATTTTGAATTTTGACGAGCTGAAAGAAATTGTGACAAGGCAATATAGCGATTGGAAGAAAATGCTTTCCGCCACAAAAGGCATCTATTTAATCAACGACACAAAAACAGGTAAACTATATGTTGGCTCTGCTTATGGAGAAAATGGAATTTGGGGGCGTTGGTGCGATTATGTTTCCACTAATGGGCATGGCAACAACAAAATGTTGAAGGAACTTATCACTAATGACCCAACTCACGGAAATCATTTTCAATTTTCTGTTCTAATGCTTCTCCCACGAACAATTACAAATGATGAAGCCATAAAAAAAGAAACCCTGTTTAAAAGAAAACTCGGAACAAACTCTTTCGGACTTAACGATAATTAGCAACTTAATATCCGGCGCATTTATTCAACCATCTCGCCTTACGAAGAGAGATCTATACTCATTAAATCCCAATAAAAATGGTAACCAAAGGAAACAGAAGCAACGGACAACCCATCCATGTAGAAAATGGAACTGCTACCAATCTCGTACGACTTCCATTAGACGGAAAAGACTTTAATGAAGAATGGATACAGAAACTAGTCCACAATAATCCAGCGATCTTACCTACTAATGAAATTGAACCTAGCTTCAGTCCACTGATTGCTATTGGTCGGGAAATTGCAACAGCCGCAGGTTATCTCGATAATTTGTTTGTTTCGCCCGACGGATATCTGACTATCGTAGAAACAAAACTTTGGCGAAATCCAGAAGCAAGACGTGAAGTTGTAGGGCAAATAATAGACTATGCAAAGGAGTTACACAAATGGAATTTTACCGACTTAAATAATGCCATCGTCGCGTATAATCGCCTTCACAATAGTAATTCAGACGGACTTTGGGCAACTGTTCAAAAGCAATCAAACCTCAATGAATCTGACGAGCAATTTTTTGTAGACAACATCAGCAAAAACTTAAAACGCGGACGGTTCCTGCTCCTCATTGTAGGAGATGGCATTCGGGAAAGTGTGGAAGATATGGTTGACTATTTAAGTCAATCACCTCAATTACATTTTACGTTAGCATTAATTGAATTGCAAGTCTTCAAGCTAAGCGCGGATAACAATTCACTTATCGTGATTCCACAAATCGTAACACGAACAAAGGAAATCACAAGAGCAATCGTACGAATTGAAGGATCCAATGCTGATGATTTGAAAATTAATATTGAGACAGATCTTGGAAATGAAGCAACGGATAAAAAAACAGCTACGGCCAGACTCTCCATTACTGCCGAAGATTATCTGGCGCGGCTGGAATTGAAGACGACCGGACAAATCGCCGATTTTGCAAAACAGATAATAAAAGATGCTCAGGATGCCGGTTATTACATCGAATGGAACTCCGGCAGCTTTGGCGTTAAACTACCCGATCCGCAGGGAAGCGATGTAAAAATAGCTTTATTCACCGTCGACAAAACAGGAATGGTGTATCTGGGATTTTCGCAGGGACAATTAATTAAACTCGGGCTACCTCTGGAATTAAGTTATGATCTGGCAAAAGACACTGCGGCCATTCTTCCCGGTATCCAACAAAATCTAGTGACAAAAAACAGCTGGAATAAATATTCAAATCTTTCTGACCTCAAACCTGTGTACGCACAATTTATGGATAGAATGAAAAGTTACGTTGATGAGATTACGCTTACCGGACAAAAAAACGGCTCGTAGGAAATTGAATCAAAGAGTGCTATTTCGCGGGACCCTTCCTGCGTGCCAATGACACATTTAAAATTGAGTTCAATTTCAAGGCTCTTAGTTTGGCAGCACAGTAGCAATGAAGCTCAATCAAGCGACCGTCTAAGCCACGGAGTGATCTGGGTTAGACTGCCCTTTTTTGCCTACTTTTTTTGGCATAAAAAAAGTAGGAGAATGATGGTTCGAAGCCAGATTTGAAGGACTTTTGCTAAATCAAGGTGTCATTGTCTTTTGATTGCGGGTACCGAATAATTGGTCAGGGTGACCATATTATTATTGACATTCGCAAATTCACCCACTGTATCAAAGAAAACGGTCAGACGACTCATGCCGTCTGACCGTTTTGCAATTAAATACCTTGACGTTTCACACTCACAACTCGGCGATTCACTATTTCGTCGGATTACTGCCTTCCATTTTATTAAAATCGCCCAACATACGCGCGTACACACTATCGATCTCGTCGGGATGCAGCTGGTACCATTTTATACTGCTCTGAAACTCTTCCTGCGTTACGTTGTAGTGCCGGAAAATCTCTTTATAGAAAAGCGCCAGCGAATCCATATTCTTATCGATAACCGGATGCGTGGAATCCTTTAGCACCATCGTCGAATACGTTTCCGCCAGCTGAATATCTGTAAGAATTGACCTCATCGTCTCTTGTGACAAATGCGGTTCTTCTTTCTTGCAGGAAAAAGCAAGACTGGTAAAAACAACGATCAGTAAAAAAGAACGGAAATATTTGAAGGCCATTTATTTTAAGCTATTGTATTTAGTAGTATTGGGTACGTCCATCGCAGCAAGCATCGTCACATAAGTCCCACGTTCTTCACGTGGCAATTGTGCCACTGCGCTGGCAAGCTCTGTACTCTTTGCGGTAAAGAAAAACTGAATCAGCATCGCCGACGGATTGTCTTTGTTGAGCTGTGACAAGATTGGAATACCTGCCAGGATTTTCTTGCGTGCATCTGCCGGTTTCGAAAACATGTTATCCAAACCCTCGCGGTGCATACTGTACCAATAAGTACGGAACGTAGAAAACCGCGGACTCAGCAACTGATCCACCAGCCAGTAACGATTCTTTTTATCTTCAAATGCTTTCCAGCCCGATATAGCTTTAGATTCCGGTGCATTATTCACAACATTCTGTGCCTTTTTAAAATAAGCATTGCCTCCATTCGGTGAAAAACTATCATAGTCCAGACCGAGAACGACGTACGCATAATAAGCCAGCACTGCAGTAAGGTTAGATTCCATCGGGTCTGTGCCGCTCACACGATTATCATCAAATGTAAGATTGCTGTATTGCGCGTAGTGAAACACAAGGTCACGATCCATATAATTGACCATAGACGTGTTGTAGTTCGTATTATACACCGGTCTTGTAGACTGGATATTAATCGTGGCTGAATAGATATCGTCAGATGTTTTATCCGTCAGGTTAATGAGCACGTTCACATCAATGCGTTCCGTTACCTGATATTCATCAGTTGTCCATTTACGCGTGTTCAGAAACTCCGTGATTGCACGTTCCATCGCGGTGAATACCTGCGGATCGGTGTTCTGTATTTTTTCATGCATCACTTTCACCTTACAGTTGAGTTCCTGTGCTTGCGCAAACAAGCTGCAGGCCAGCAGGCAAAAGACACTAATTATTTTCCGGTACATGTTGTGTTTCCAGTATGTATTTTATGATCGCACCAGCCGCATCTTTTTTACTCTGCAAAGGCAAAGTAACATGCGATCCACTACGATCTAGGATGGTAATTTTGTTTGTATCGTGTCCGAAACCAGCACCTTCGTCCTGCAATGAGTTCAGCACAATCATGTCTGCATTTTTATTTTGCAGCTTCTTCAGCGCATTGCTCATTTCATTATTCGTCTCAAGCGCAAAACCAACCAACAGTTGATTTTCCTTTTTTATCGCTCCGAGACTGGCTAGAATATCCGGATTTTTGGTAAACTTAACCTCTAACGTATCCGATTGCTTTTTTATTTTTTGCGGCGCCACCTCTTCCGGACGGTAATCTGCCACAGCCGCAGCGAGAATTGAAATTTCAGCTCCGTCAAAATGTGCCATACAGGCGTCATACATCTGACGCGCACTTTCTACATGAATGGTTGTGATATTTTTATGAGTAGCACTGTAGTGCGACGGCCCCAAAACCAATGTTACTTCCGCGCCATTCGCTGCCAATTCTTCCGCTATCGCGATGCCCATTTTGCCGGTAGAAAAATTACCGATAAAACGAACAGGATCAATGCGTTCATAAGTCGGCCCAGCCGTAACCAGCGCTTTCTTGCCCGCCAAAAGTTGTTTTTTTCCTAAAAAACTATCGAGATAAGAAACAATCATCTCCGGCTCCGCCATTCTCCCCTCTCCGATCAATCCGCTCGCGAGCTCGCCATGTGCCACAGGAATGATATGGTTGCCAAAAGACTGCACTTTCTGCAGATTTGCTCGGGTGCTTGGGTGAATCCACATATCCTCGTCCATTGCCGGCGCAATAAAAACAGGACATCTGGCTGAAAGATAAACTGCGTTGACCAGCGAATCGCAAAGGCCATTGGCCAATTTGGCTAAGGTATTAGCGCTGCAAGGTGCAATAATCATTGCATCCGCCCAAAGCCCCATTTCTACGTGATTATTCCAGGAAGCACCGTCGGTCACGCTATTGAGTACCGGATGTTTGGAAACGGTCGCCAATGAAAGCGGGCTCACAAACTTTTCGGCCGCAGCAGTCGTAATCACCTTTACTTCGGCGCCTGCTTTTATGAGCAAACGAACCAGCTGCGGTGTTTTATAAGCTGCAATGCTGCCCGTGACGGACAATACGATCTTTTTACCTGATAAATTCATCTGAAATGTGGCTGTAACTTCAATACTTGCTGCAAATTACGCTTTTTTGGGCGGTCTGGTTCCAGACTAAAGGGTAATTATTCCAAACGGAAAGTGATCGGAAAAACTACTCTAGTATCGACTGGATTCCCTTCCACACGTGCTGGTTCCCAGTCAGGCATAATCGAAATCAAGCGAGCGACTTCACGATCACAGCCTTTTGATACACTTTTTATAATATCATAATCTACCATTTTGCCATTTGCGTCAAGGAAGATTCTGACATATACTTTACCTTGAATGCCTTCGTCCCGATCTTCTGGCGGATATTTAATATTGTCAACAATGAATTGGACCAAGCCACCCTTATATTTCAATTCAATAACATTATCATAGGGTTTCCCGGTTGTGTCAATTTCCTTTTCACTTTCATCAAAAAAAGTCGAAGAAATAATTTTCCCTTCTTTATAAACAATTTTGTTAGACACAAATCCCTTCTCCGGATTATACCATTTTTCAGTATCGGTTAGAGACTCTCTCGTGTAAGGCGTCCCAGACTATCATAATATTTCCACAACCCTTTTTTGCGTCCATCCACAAAAGCACCTTCCTTTTTTTTCTTGCCGGTATGCCAATAGTAAATGCAAATACCATCCATTCCCCAATTCTCCTGATTGTTCGTTTGGGCTTCAAATTTTATTACACCATCCATCCAATACTGATTGACGGAATACTTCTTCTGTTTCCCTTCCTGATTTACCTGAAAATATTCAGCACTTCGCGCATCAACAAGCTGACCTTTCGAACTGATAAAAAGGGTATCGGTATTCGCTTTTACAAAACACGGCAGGCTCAACAGCACCACCAGATAAGGAAATAGTTTCTTCACTTATAAAAAATTTACCTGCAAATATATTATTCCAAAAACTCCCATCATAACAACTCATAACTTCTAACTTAGAACTTATAACTCAAGCTATGATCCGCACTGCTACTCTCCAAGATCATTCTGCCATTTCCGAATTGCTCACCCAACTCGGCTATCCTGGCACAGAAGCCTTTCTTCCGGAAAAACTAGAACGCATGCTGCAAGATCCCGACGAATTGATGTTTGTTTATGAAACGGAAGAAAAAGTAGCTGGTTTTATGTCGGTACATTTCATTCCACAGATAGCACGTCGCGGCGATTATGCGACGATCAGCTTTTTCGCAGTTGATAACACCATGCGCAGCAAAGGAATTGGCAAAGCAATGGAAGATTACGCCACGGCAAAAGCTATAGAACGCGGTTGTGAAGGCATTTTCCTGCATTGCAATACACACCGTGCCGATGCACATCGTTTTTATTTTCGTCAGGGGTACACAGAATCTCCCAAATATTTATTGAAGAAATTGTAGTAGTCGCTACCTTCATATCATGGCAAGAACTTTCGGCAAAAGACCTTCAGGAGCGCGGTTACAAAGAATGATGCAATCGCCTAATTATAGAAAAGGGGTGTTTCATAATTTATCACCAACGCCAGTAATGGCCGAAGACGCCAGCTTCTGGAAAACATTGAAGGATTTCCTGAACAAGCCGAAGAATGTTCGCCCCGACAAACCACTGCCGGTAATTCATGCAGACCTGCGCAATTTACCAACTGATGCGCCGGTTATTGTTTGGTTTGGACACTCTAGCTATTATCTGCAGATCAACGGTAAGAAAATACTGGTAGACCCTGTTTTCGGGAAAAATGCATCGCCAGTGCCGTTTATGATCAAACCATTTGCAGGTACTAATGTGTTTTCCATCGCTGATTTTCCAGACCTCGATATGGTGATCCTCACACACGATCACTATGATCATATGGATTACACGACCATGCTGCAAGTGAAACATAAAACAACGCATTTCTATACCATGCTCGGCGTTGGTTCGCATCTGGAATATTGGGGCGTGCCGCCTGAAAATATTACCGAATTCGACTGGTGGGAATCGCAACAAGTCGACAGCAACACAACGCTCACAGCTGCACCTGGTAGGCATTTCAGCGGTCGCGGACTAAAACGCGGCGAAACGCTCTGGGGTTCATTCATTCTCAAGACGGGCGATTACAATTTATATCTGGGTGGCGACTCTGGCTACGATTTTCACTTCAAAAAGATTGGCGAAGAATACGGTCCATTTGATCTTGCGATTCTAGAATGCGGACAATACAATAAAAACTGGCCGCATATCCACATGATGCCGGAAGAAACGGTACAAGCCGCGATTGATCTAAATGCAAAAGTTTTGCTGCCAGTACATTGGGGGAAATTCGACCTCGCACTACATCCGTGGGACGAACCAATCAAACGTCTGGTAAAACACGCTGCAGAACTAAATCAAAAAATCATCACACCGATGATTGGCGAACCGGTGAGAATTGGCAAAGATTTTCCGGATAAGCAATGGTGGAGCCTCCTCTAACTCCTCCGAAGGAGGAGGACACTCAACGCGAGCAAATCCCCAATAATGCAAGATATTTGCAACAAGCGGGAGCACTCCGGTAAAACATAGTTGCGTCGCACATTTCATCGCCAGAAAATCGATTATACAGAACATGCCACGAAATAGGAGCGAAGAACCCGCAGAAAGTTCTCCTCCTTCGGAGGAGCTGGAGGAGGCTACTACTCGCGTTTGTCACCCTGACGAAGGAAGGGTCCCGCGAAATGAGTACGAAGCTCACGTTGTAATCTCCCTCTAGGGGCTAGGGGTGACTAAAGAATATTGAGATGAAAAATCTTTGAAATCCCCGTCACCGCAATTTGTATTCCTACACAAAACGTAAGGAACGAAACCAGTTTCGTAATCACTACACCGCCGGATTCACCGAGGCGTTCCATCAGTTTTTGGCCCTGCAGACAGCAGATATAGATCAGGGCGCATAAAATAATCACGGCCAGGATAATGACACCGTAGCTCAACGCCAGTTCCACCATGTTATCACGTTTTGAAGGCAAGCTGGCCATGAGTGTAAAGATCACGGAAATGGTACCTGGCCCTAAACAGATCGGAAAAGAAAGCGGATAAAATATTTTGTTTTCAATTTTAGCAAATGTGCCACCGTCTGCTACCCTATTGCCCGATTTTTTATGTTCACTCTCTGCTTCGGAATCCTGCAATCCTTCAAATCCAGCTTTGCAGATGAGAATTCCGCCAGCCAGTTGTATGACGGGAATGGCAAGATTAAACAGTTGTAAAACGAGATGTCCGAGAATGAGGCTGATGATGCCAACCAGCATGCAGTTGCGCGTAATCCGCCATACAACCAGCTTTCGTTCACGCTCACTTAATCCTGTCAGATACCGGTTTACAATGAGCGCATCGCTTATCGGATTAACCGGCGGAAACAACGCCAGAAACGCAGAAGTAAAGCCGTAGATTAAATGATGTATCTGCATGAAAATGTGAGTTAGCGCAAATACTAATTTAAGATGTTTCCCGCAAAGATGCTAAGAGGCAAAGGCGCAAAGTTTTTCTCTCACGGCGATCACAACGCCACAACATGCATAATAATCGGACGACTTCGAATCGTCTGGTTGTTATTCATTGCATCAATTAATACACACATTTTGTGCAACCCCGCGGGTCATTGCGATGAGTTGGCAAACAGCAAAGCTGTGGAAACGAAGTGGCAACCTGATTTCGCGCCGGGTAAAA
>NZ_QKTW01000026.1 GCF_003236175.1 Taibaiella soli
ATATAGTACACAGACTGGCACGGAGCAAAACAGGTTGGCAAATACCGCCAGGGACAACCAGTTTTTACCAAATAGAGCAAAGCGTCAATGATGGATCTTAAACAATATTTGCCTTTGGTTTTGGCTGGTAAAAAACTTGATATAACTTGCCATTCGGAATCAGTTAAACTAGAAGGAAAACACATTTGCAAGATGGTGTTTGATTAAACCTCTTAGTTACAACACTGATTCCTTTTTTTATGCTTTTCTTTTTAAACACCCTCTCAGCGGAGGCGAAATGGTACTGCTCGCCTTCTTAGGCTCATTCCTGAGTTTTAGGCGTTGAGCTTTCCATGGTTAATTAACAACACAGTTTTAAGCTTTCAGCTTTTTTTGACTTTTGACTTTTGACCTTTTAATTTTGCAAGACCACACACAAGACCACACGTATGAATTTGACCCTGCTATTGTTTATTGCCTTCGTGGCACTGAGATTTTATTCCCTGTATATTTCAATCAGCAATGAGAAAAAGCTGAAAGCACTCGGCGCCGTTGAATATGGACGAAACAACTCAGCAATACTTACCATAGCGCATATCTTTTATTATGCATTAGGATTGTATGAAGGCATGAATGCAGATCTCGATTATTCCGACAAGCTATCCATTTCCGGGCTGATTGTTTATGCGTTCGGCATCTGCATGCTGTATTATGTGATCAATGCGATTCGCCATGTGTGGACCGTAAAGCTGTACGTAGCCGACATTCAATACCACGCCATCAATAAATCATTACTGTTCCGCTTTGTAAGACATCCCAATTATATCCTGAATATTCTGCCCGAACTAGTTGGCTACGCGTTGTTTTTCCATGCATGGACTACACTTTGTGTTGGTTTGCCTTTATACCTCATTCCGCTGATCATTCGCATTGTGCAGGAAGAACGGGTAATGAAAAAGCATTTTGTGGACTATTCCCGTTAGTTTTGCCGCATGTTTGTAAAAAAGACAATGGATGAGCTGGAGCGGAAGAGCGTAGCGGAAATGAAAGCAGGCGAAAAACATCCTGTAATACTGATCCTCGATGATGTGCGCAGTATGCATAATGTTGGTTCAACGTTCCGCACAGGCGATGCATTTGCAGTAGAAAGCATTTTCCTCTGCGGGTACACGCCACAGCCGCCACACCGCGATATTCATAAAACTGCATTAGGCGCAACAGAAACAGTCCATTGGCAACATTTTACCAATACTATTGATGCGGTGAACGAAGCACGGAGTAAAGGTTACAAAGTATATGCCATCGAACAGGCGCACAACAGTATTGCACTACAGGATTTTTCGTGGAATACCGCAGAACCGGTAGCTTTTGTATTTGGCAACGAAGTAAGCGGTGTACAAGAAGCAGTGATGGAACTTGCTGACGGTTGTATAGAAATTCCACAATGGGGCGCTAAACATTCCCTGAATATTTCAGTGACCGTAGGCGTAGTACTTTGGGAACTGATGCGACGCCATTGATGATTTGATATTTGCGATTTCTGATTGACAGACACCCACACGATACAATTATCAGTCACATTAATCAGAAATTACAAATAATAATGAGTAAATCCATCACAAATCAGAAATCAAAAATCAGAAATAATGAAAAGTTTTGCGAGTGATAATTATGCCGGCGTTCTGCCTGAAGTAATGCAAGCATTACAGACTGCGAACAATGGCCATGCGCGTTCTTATGGTGCCGATGAAATCACAGAACGCGTTACGGCGCAATTACGTGAACTACTCGGGACTGATGTTGAAGTATTGTTTGTATTTAACGGTACCGGTGCCAACGTTTTAAGTCTGAGTGCCGCTACACAATCATTCAATGCTGTGCTTTGCGGCGATATCTCCCATATTTACAACGACGAATCTTCCGCACCGGAGACCTTTACTGGATGCCGGTTCTTCGCTTTACCCACGAATAAAGAAGGGAAACTCGAACCGCAAACCGTAGCAAACAAAGTGCAACGCAAAGGCGATGTGCATTATGCGCAGATCAAAATGCTTTCAGTAACGCAGTCCACCGAATATGGCACTGTATATTCTATTGACGAATTGAAAGCGTTATCTGCTGTCTGTAAAGAGAAAGACCTTTATTTCCATATTGACGGATCCCGTTTTTTCAATGCAGCAGCCAGTTTAAATTGTTCACTGAAAGAACTGACGACTGATGTTGGTGTTGATATTCTTTCTTTAGGGGGAACAAAACTGGGTATGATGTTTGGCGAAGCTGTAATTGTTTTCAATAAAAAACTGGCAGAAAATATTCGTTTCCAACAAAAACAAGTGATGCAACTCGCTTCTAAAACACGCTTCATTGCTGCGCAATTTGAAGCATTGTTGCACAACGAACTTTGGAGAAAGACGGCTACTCATGCAAATGAAATGGCGCAACTGCTCTATCGTTCACTGCAAGAAATTCCGGATGTAAAGGTTACGATGCCGGTACATGCCAATGTTGTTTTCGCAGAATTGCCAATCAGTTGGAACGAACCACTTCAAGAAAGATTCCCCTTCTACATCTGGCTAGAAGCCACAAACGAAGCTCGTCTCATGTGCGCCTGGGACACAACGAAAGAAGACATTGAGGAATTTGTGGAAGCAATGCAGGAAATGGGACGGGAGTTTTAACCTCACTCGCGTCGCTGCGAGGCACGAAGCAGTCTGCACTGTGTTATAGCCAAACAATACGTGCAGGTTGCTTTGTCACTCCTAACGTCGCTCCGCGCAATGACGCGATAATTAGCACTCATTACGCGGGATCCTTCCTGCCGTCGCGATGACCATATTATTTTATAAACCGGGGGCAAGTAATGAGCGTTACGTTTGTTTGTCATGTCGACGCAAGGAGACATCCCGCGAAATTTGGACGTACGTTAAATAGGTTTCACAGTACAATTAGCCTCTGCCAGCACTCTCGCCGCCAACTCATTCCCCTGCGTCATAAACACCGCTTCAGTAAAACGTACCATATCGTTGCACAGCGACACATAACCACCTACGTCTTGTTGCGTATCTATTACAGTCAATAGCCAGTCTTGCAACAACATCCGTACCTCAGCCAATGTATACTGATGAAAGAAACGATCAATAACCGTCTGCGGATCGGCGATCTCCTGTACCGTGAGCTGTAGCGGCCAGCCTACCCAATGCGGCGCGTTCGTACTGTCTTTGGCAAGCGGTAGTTGTTGCTCTTGTTTCATACTATAAGATTGATCACACAAAACAAGTCTTCACCGTCCGCCTAATCTATACAGTCAACGCATCTTTTATGCTGCTGCGTTGGCTAAGTCTTTGGTATATTATGCATAGCACTGTATAATACATACTAATAGGTATAGGCCACCTAACTGAAAAAAACTACATTTGGAACAATGTGGGCAATGGTGAATGGTCAATCTCGTGTGATTGTACAAATAAATGAGTACCCTCTGCGGGTCATTGCGAGGAATGCCCTAACAGCAAAGCTGTGGGAATGACGTGGCAACCTGATTTCGCGGCGGGAAAACAACACAAATAACTAAAACACTTCCTCCCGCTTTGTCATGCTGAGCGGAGACGAAGCATAAACACAACTATATTATGAAACATATTCACGAAGGCCGCAACATAAAACGCTTCCGCGAAATGCTGGGCATAAAACAGGAAGCACTCGCTTTTGAGCTCGGCGACGACTGGACACAAAAGAAAGTATCACTGCTGGAACAAAAGGAAACCGTAGAACCTGCCGTGCTGCAACAAGTGTCTGCAGTATTAAAGATTCCAGTGGAGGCTTTTAAGAATTTTGATGAGGAGCAGGCGGTTACTTTTATATCCAGTACACTTAATGATACACAGGGCATCATAAATTATTCTCCAACTTTTAATAACGATCCGATTGAAAAGATCATGCAATTGCACGAAGAGAAGATTGCGCTGTATGAAAGAATGCTGAAGGAGAAGGATGAAATGATGGCGAGATTGGAGAAGATGATTGCGCATTAAATCGTAATTATGGAAAAAGAACTTTATTCATGGAGAAACCTCGCAAATTCCAATACTCATAGAGGTATAATAAAAGATTGGAAGGGACTACTTGACAATACGAAACTAAAAGAAAAAGATTACCATTCTTTCCTATCAGCGGCTCCGTATTTTTTCTTCTGTCCTCTAGAAGCTCACCTCGTAATTTCCAAACTAAAGTTAGGTTCGGAATATGAAACAGACTTTATTGTTGTCAAGGAGGGCTACAGTAGCGGAACAATTTATGAATTCGTCGAAATAGAAAGTCCCCATACGAAACTTTTTGACTCAAAAGGAAAGCCTTCTTCTAAACTTAACGCAGCATTGCAACAAATCATGGATTGGAAGCGATTTCTAAAAAGCGATAAGACTTTTTTTAAGAAATTCTTGCCAACAGTAAATACAAGAATTGACAGCAATAGCAAAATTGAATTTAAAATTGTCATTGGTCGCAGAAGTGACAATCAAGAGGAAATGGAAAAACGCGAACAATACTGTGATGAGAACAACATAGAAATAATGTCTTTTGACAGACTATCCGATATTGCAAACCGGAATTTATTTCCCGATGAACCAACTATTTATTCTGGGCAAATGCACTTCTTAGAAGACCTCCAAAAAAAGAATGAGTTAGCTAATCCATTTTTTGAGTGCGTCTCCGATTCGACTTGGAAATCTATTTGTAAGAAAGGACACGCACGTCATTTCTATACAAACTTTCTCGATGACATTTTAGCACATAGAACCTACAATAAATATTTTGATCAATTTAAAAAGGAGTTTATCCGCACGTAAGTCAGGAAAAAATTACTGACTCATGCATTCAATCTCTCAACTAATACTCCTTTTTCTCTTAATTCGTCTTCCGCGAAATCAGATTACCACTTCGTCGTTCCTCCTCATCGCAATGACCCGCAAGGTTGTCTGCACACGTTGTTTGCGATGACCGTAGGGTTGTACACTCGCGCTGAGTAACACATCTTGTAGGTCATCACGAGGAGCCACCTTACAGTGAAACTGTGGGGGCGACGTGGTGATCTGATTTCGCTAAGAGAAAATTATTACATCGTGCGATCTTCATTATTCATTTATCTCTTCCCACAAATCTTGCCAATTCGGATTTCGTTTCTTTATTAAATCAATTTTAAACGCACGATGTCGGTCCTTCAAACGCTTTTCCCCTGCAATCGCATCGCCAATTGAATCGAAACGGTAGTAATAGACAAGCTTTACACAATTGTATTTTGCAGTGAAGCAATTAGGATAATACTTAGTACGGTGCTGCCACACTCGTTGAGAAAGGTTTGACGTAACACCGATGTATAATACACTATTGGCAAGTGTGGTCATAACGTAGACAAAGCCTGCTTTTTGCATAAATCCTAAATGACAAACCGCGTGCCAATTTAATTCAGCGCGAAATCAGATCGCCACATCCTCGTACCTCGTCATCGCGATGACCCGCGGGAATAATACACATGTTGTAGTAAGTTCAAAACTAACGTTACGTCACAATACAGATAAATAACAAAACCCGCGATCACGTCGCGGGTTTCCCTTTTAACCAATTAACCTAATTAACCAATTAACTCACTTAACCTTCCTATACTCCACTCCATCCAATTTCTTTGCAATCTCTTTGCCGGGACGGAAATGAAGTTTGTTGCCTTTGATGGCGGTTGCAATTACTTCCTCTTCGGTAGCCATACCTTCACTTTGGAGCGTGAGCGAAAAGCTGCCGAAATCGCCGAGGCGTACAATGTTGCCTTTGCCTAACTCTTCAGGAATAATGTGCAAGAGGTTTTCTAATACTGCCAATACATCGGCGCTGCTTACGGTGCTACGGGCGGCAATTTCTGTAGACAATTCACGCAGACTGATATCACCGGAGCTTTGAACGCTGACATACCATTTCTTCGGGTCGTTTGGCTTTTGCGGATTGGGGCGTTGCACCACTGAAAATTTTACGGACATAATTTATCTGTTTTATTGCAGGATGTAATGCAATTTTCAGGCCAGTTTTCGCCGCAGATGCCGGTTTTATGAAGAAAGGAACTAACGATACGCCAATCAGCCACTTTATGTCTTTACGTATAATTGGCGCAGTCGTCTTAAGGAGTGCTCCAACTAGTACGTACTAGTTGATAAAATAGTACGTACTAGTTGCGTAAATAGTGCGTATTAGTTGGGTAAATAGTACGCACTATTTTCGCGGGTATTCAGAAGCAGCCACCGAGGCTGATTGCAAAGCGCATTGTTTTGAATAAAATATAGTGATGATTACACTCATTAATCGGGGTCTCTCCTATCGTGCCAATGGCACATTTAAAATTGAGTTCAATTTCAAGGCTCTTAGTTTGGCAGCACAGTAGCAATGAAGCTCAATCGGGCGACCGTCTAAGCCATGGAGTGATCTGGCTTAGACTGCCCTTTTTTGCCTACTTTTTTTGGCATAAAAAAAGTAGGAGAAGAATGATTCGAAGCTTGCTAGAACTACTATCATCTAATCAAGGAGTATTGTCTTTTGATTATGGGCACCATATAATTAGTCGAGATGACCATGTTATTATAATCTTGTGAGGCATGATGACCTACTGTTATACAACCTCGTTTTCGGGTCATCACGAGGAGCCATCTAACAGTGAAACTGCGGGGGCGACGTGGTGATCTGATTTCGCGCTGAGATATCCATTATATTGTTCTGCACATTAAACGCAACACTACGCGAAATCAGATTGCCACTTCGTCGTGCCTCCTCATCGCAATGACACGCGCCGGATATCTGCACGTGGGGCTGTGATGAACATACCTTAAATACACTCACATTAAACAACACAATTTTCGGGTCATCACGAGGAACCACCTAACAGTGAAACTGTGGGGGTGACGTGGTGATCTGATTTCGCGCATAACCAATTAACTTAATTAACCCTTCCCCCGTACTTATGCTTATAGTGCGCCAGCAACATGAGTATCTCTACATTGGAATGTGTGAGATGATAAGGATACAATATCAGCGCCTTTCGGCCTGGTTCTACAAATTGAACCATAATACTCCGGCCTTTACCAGCCTTCGCGCCGGCAGTCCAATCGTATACCGATTGCCAGGCTATTATTCCTTGTTCAGTAATAATGCCTTCCGGCGTAAACGTATATAGCGGCAATCCTTTCCCGCGCTTGGGAATAAAGTACCTAACCAGCGCAACTAGCGCAAAAAAGAGAACAGGCAATAACCAACGATTGATATGTGGCCTGATAAGCAGCAATGCTACCATAAATATTGCAGTACTTATCGCGAGCGCGCTGCTCTGCGTTGATCCCGCGTTTCTGATCTCGGCGGTCAGACCATTATCCGCCAGAAACTGATCGGTATCGTACTGAGGATAATACAAATCATCCAACACTTTATCCGATTCATCTACCGATAAATTATCGATGAAACGCAAGCGTTCACAGAGGTCAAAAAAGACGCCAGGATAATCGACCCTTGCTAATACAAATTGAATGATCTTCCTCTTGAATAAAATGGTTCCGGCAAGAATAGCCATCCCTGCAATTGCAAAAATCAAATAGGTAAAGTCTCCGAAACTGAAGAAATAGTAATAGGCACTTACCAGAAGAATGATGACCCCTATAATCTGGAATGTCTCTATAAAGCGGAGGGCTGGCTTGATGCGCATAAACTAACAACAACTTGGCCCGAAGATAAACGGTTTTTGAAGCGCCGCATCCAGATGGCACATTTTTTATTGCAGTATCCTTTATGAAAGTACTAAAGACAATCATGGGGCTATTGCTATTAGTAAGCATTTCTGCCTGCCGGCGAACAATTGAACGAGCGGAACCGCTGAAGTATCTAAATATTACCAGCGATCATCACACCAATCTGCTTGGCCAGACGGTGATTGAAGGAAGTATATCGAATACTGCTACTTCAACTACCTATAAAGATGTGGATGTGCAGATCTCCTACATAAGTGAAACCGATGCAGTAATTGGCACGGAAGATCAAATCTTCTATGTCTATGTTCCGCCCAGAAAGCCTTTCGCGTTTAAAATAAAAACAGATGCGCCAGCCCAAACTGCAACTGTTAAACTCAAAATTGTAACCGCAAAAACTGAATAGTCTTGAGCATTAAAAAAGGCAGACCATCCGGTCTGCCTTTCCTATATTCTTTTCAACACGTTATTAGTCGTGCAGCATTTTATGAACAGATACTTCTTTTGAAGTAGTGATCTGCAGCATATAATAACCTGGCGCAAGACTCAGATGGCTCAGATCGATATCGAAACTGTTGCCACCAGCGTTCATGTGCTGTTGACCTTTATAAAGTGTTTTACCAGAGATATCCGTCAGACTGATCTGTGCATTGTCAGCCGCCTGATAATTGTAGCCTACGTGAATCACATTCGTAAACGGATTGTTTTTCACCTGAATGCTGTTATTTCCTTTTACCAGATTGTTCACTGCCAATGGACCATTATCAGTCAGGAAGTAACGGCCAAAGCCAGTGAAGTTACCTCTGAAACCAGTGAACGTCTGACCTTGTACCAAACTTGTTGGCATTACGAAATCTGTATTGGATGCAGTGATCGCAGTATCTGATGCAGCCGATGTTCTTACCAGCCACAGAGATGCAGGATTCATGCCATTCAGTTCCGTATTCAGGAAGAAGAAAGTTCCTTTATAACCAGCGCCTGTGCCAGTAGTTGGCGTTACGCTGAATTCTTTTACAGAACGGTTAATAGATGTACCGGCAACATTTACCGTAGTAAAACCGTTGCCCGCCACTGTTACAGCCGCCGCGGTACAACCCAGGTCTGCAGAAGTGCTATCCACACCAGCAATCAGTTCTGCATCTGCTGTTGAATAGAAATATACATGTTGTCCTGTATGCACATCCCAGCTGCGATCGCTGTTTGCAGTAGCTTCAACAGGAGACGGTGGTACAGTCTGTACAAAACGGAACAATGGACGTGCCGTAGAATATTTACCAGTTGAGTAAGGCAGACTACAAGCACCTGAACCAAAAGTAGCAGAGTTGAACGCTGTAACCGTAGCAGCAGTCGCTACCGCCGCTACCTGATCATTATTAGATCCGGAAGTTGTGTTATTGAAACAAATTTCAACACCTACGTTGCTTACGCCATCCCAGGTAAAATTGTTTGTAAAGCTGATTGTATTCCATCCTGTAACTGTAGAAAACGAACCGCTATAAACCGTAGTGAACGCACCAGGAATAAAACCAGACTGCATATCGTTCGGGTTTTGCGTAGTGTTCTTCATTTTAACAGTATAGCTGCTGAATGGAATCGTAGAATTTTTCTGTGTTACGTTAAATGCTGCGGATACTACCGGAACACCTGGACGCATACCTGCTGCCTGCATTTCTGCCACTGTAATGACATACTGCGTACGTGCTGTTTTTGCAGCGCTGGCGAACGGTGAAGTCAGATTGCTGGTAGCAGCACCACCTAAACCTACTGTGTGTGTTTCGTCACCGCCAACTTCCGGAGCATGGTCATCATTTACAATGATTACACTGTCACGTTTTACAACACCAGCGCTCAGGTTGCTACCGTTTGCAGTGATGGTAAAGCCCAGTACCAAACTTTTGCTTGTATCTACAGAGCCATTATCATAAACAGTCAGCTGTGCATTTTGCGTGATTGGTGAACTCGGGCCGAAAGTGAATGTGTTATTGCTCAGCACGTAGTCAACACCATTTACCGCATTACCCGGGTTTACTACAGAAACGGTAACATTAGCGGTACCACCTGCAATTGCCGGACCTTCTATTTTCAGCGGAATATTTACAATTTTGCTCGATGGACAAGCAGTGCTGTTATTATTTTCATTGATCTCCGTTACAGGATTACCAAAAGAAAGCTGTGGCGTACAAGGCACAAAATTGCTACCTACACCGACAGCATACCATGCGCGTGTTACAGATTCTTCTTCTGGTGAACAAGTGCCGTACAGATATTGTGCAGCCGCAATAGTCATACTTCTGAAGTCTGCATACTGAGCGTTTGACTGCAATACAGACTCCGCTGTATAAACGATATCAGCAGCTTTCGTTATACCGATAGCATTTACAAAAAATGAATTATTGAGGTCATTAATACCGTTGCCACCTTGCGAGATCAGATAGAACCAATGGTTTCCTATACCACTGTTAGTATGCACACCGCAATTATCATAAGTACCGCAATTATTTACGTTTACCCAGTTGGCACCGCCGTAAGTATCCGGCTGACCATGTTGCTTGGGGTTAGCCATGCTTCTCATCGGTGTAGCGCCAATCTCCTCACCGATCTCCCAGGTTTCTTTTGCCTGCGCATCATTTTCATGAGGGTTAGACCAGTTCTCAATTACCGCACCCCAGATGTCGCTGAGTGATTCATTCATAGCACCTGATTCTGCATAATAATCGAGATTGGCGGTGTATTGACAAATACCGTGGCCCATTTCATGTGCACATACATCCATGCTGGTAAGCGGCGAAAAGCCCCCGTTAGCAACACCTGAACCATCGCCGTAACTCATCATAGCGCCATTCCAGAAGGCATTATCATAAAGAGTATCATAGTTAACGCCACTGATGATTTCCATACCCATACCGTCGATGCTGTAACGGTTCTGAACATTATACCAGTAATCGAAAACTTTAGTAGCGCCCCAATGTGCATCTATTGCTTGGTCTGCCGGTGTCCAGCTGGTTGTAGTGTTAGCTGGCAGCATCAGATTATTAGGATCATTACTATTGCCATAGGTTGCGGTAATGATACCGTCACCTCTGCTCACATCATACAATATGTAGTCACCGCTGCCTGCATCAAGCTCTGTCTGGAAACCTACGGTGCCGCTATAAAGTGATGCGCCGGTGGCTGCAGTATGTTTGAGCAATGCATCCTGAAAAATTACTTTACCTGTTTGTGCATCTACATAAACCAGATTTCTGCTTAATGGTTGTTTTGCATAAATATTAAAACAATAAGCGAGGTGCAACTGGCCGTCACGGCTGCCGCCAGTTCCTCTCCCTTCAATCCATACCAGTGTACCTTTCGGGAAATAGCTGGTATCGCTTGTTTTAGCTATTTTCTGGAGAAATTTCTCTGCTCTTGCATCCTGCCACATGTACTTCTGCGCGCCGGTAAAATCCAGTGCTGCATTAAGTGCAGTTGCTTCATTGATAGCTGGTGTTACAGATGTTGCCTGTGTTGGCTTGTACACGTTTGCCGTCAATAAATTAATCACACCGTTCTTCGCAGCAATCACCACTGAAGCCTTGTCTACCTTGATCCCCTGGTACCATTGCGCATAACGCTGGATAACGATTCCTGAGGGTGGCTTTTGAGTGCTGATCAACTGGAGCGTAGTCGATTGGCCCAGGTCCAGATATTGGTTAAAAACCTGCTGTGCCTGATCCAGTTTGTACGTGGCTGGTGCTGAGAAATAAATTGTCTTTGGAAGGTGGGTGGTCTCGTTGCGTTCAATACGTACGGCATTACTGTTATTGTCGCCGGCAATGTTTTGCGCATGAAGAGAAGAGCCTACACAAACGGAAAGGGAAAAGGAAACCGCTAGTAACCGGTTCCGTAGGGTAAATTTTTGCATACGGGTTTGTTTGATATTTTACGGGTAATAAAAACTGACCGCAAACATACAGAATAATGTATATTATTTATATCCCTCTTTTAGAGGCGAATAAAGTCCGTCACCAGGTATGCAATTAATTTCCCTGTAGAACTAACTGATCTGCCATCTCTTAAAAGAGTGGCTCCTTCCGGAATATGCAAATACACCGGATTGTAATTTTTTGACCTGAATATATACTGCCTTGCTTGCAATGTAGAAATGCCACAGGGTGTAATTGCGCTTGAGAGCACGTTTTCGATACAGTCGAGATCCAATTCAATTCCCGCAGGCTTTCCTTTTACAAATTCGAATCCTTCGATCAGTGCTTCTGTATAAGTTTGCTGCTCCCGCAAGAAAATATCTTCATAAAAAGAATAATGGAGATCCGGTGACTGTTTTATTTCGCCAAGAACTGCCTCGCTGTTATAATTCTGATGGAGCCCCACCATCGCATATTTTTCCAGGTAACCTTCTGCTTTCGCATAACGAAAGCCATTTCCGCTATGGCGGCCTTCCTGCACTCTGTAGTCGGAATGTGCGTCAAGGTTAATTGCGTTTACGCTTTGGCCGAGTGCCAATGAACTACCTTTTAATAAGGCATAAGCATTGTTGTGACCTCCACCAATTGCGATGGGAATTTTTCCTGCGGCAACTATCTTTTGAATGACCGGGTATACCAGTTCGTCTATATTTTCCACAATGACGCGCAGCTTAGCCACGTCCATGCGTTCCGCCGCCGACAACCAATTCGCGAAATCAAACCAGCCCAGCAGCAAAACATTTTCGCCATTCAGCTCATTTGTATTCTGTACATTCAGTATTGCCTTCAGTGCGGCTTCCCAGCCTGTATGCGCACCACCCACACCGAGATTCGCACGTACACCTATATCTTCGGGAATGCCAACCAATACATATTTCGCGTTGCTATCACGAATACTTTCTTCCCAATTTTGAACATTTGCCAGCTGTATGCGCTCACCGAATTTTGTTTCGCCGGCACGTTTACTGATTAGATCATCTATCTTTTCCTGCGTTGCAATTACCAGTTTGCCCATGTTATTGATTTTTTGCCCAGATCAATAATTGTTCTTGTAAAATGCTCAGCGGCAAACAACCATTTTTCAGCACTTCATCGTGGAATGAAGCAATTTTAAAACGGCTGCCCAATTTCTCTTCATATTTTTTGCGCTCGGCACTGATCGTCACCTGACCAATTTTATAAGACAAAGCCTGACCAGGGATTGCCATGTAACGTTCAATTTCGGTCGTTGCTTCTTCTACGGAAATGCGCTCGTGCGCCACCATAAAAGCAACCGCTTCTTCACGCGTCATACCTTTATAATGTATGCCTACATCCACTACCAGACGAATCGCACGATGGATGGCATCGCTCAGATGACCAAAGTATTGATATGGATTCTGAAACAGACCGAGTTCTTTACCTAATGTTTCGGAATAAAGTGCCCAGCCTTCCCCGTAAGCACCATACCATAAGAAACGTCTGAACTGAGGCAGGTTTTTATTTTCCTGTTGAATGGAAATCTGATAATGATGGCCCGGAATGGCTTCGTGTAAAAACAAAGTTTCCATTCCTACTGCGTTAAATTTCGTTGCATCCAGAATAGGTACATAAAATATACCCGGACGGCTGCCGTCTTCTGAAGGCGGATTGTATTCAGCACTCGCAGAAGCTGCACGGAATGCTTCCGTCTGACGAATAGTAAATGGAGATTTCGGCGTATGATTAAACAGTCTTTTCAACTGCGGATCTTCTTGCTTTTTGATCGCCCAGAAACTATCCAATACTTCTTTTGGTGTTTTAAAAGGGAAAAACTGCGGATCTTTATTCAGGTAATCGAAGAACGCCTTCAGATCACCTTTATATGCAACCGCATCTTTCACTTCATTCATTTCATGTTCCAAACGGCCCACCTCACTCATCCCCAGATTATAAATACTATCTGGCGTTAAGCTGGTCGTCGTCCAGTATTTGATACAGTTTTGATAATATTCTTTACCACGCGGCAATGCGCCGATCCCATCAGTAGTCCGTGCTGCCGGCAAATATTCCTGTTCAAAGAAATTGTACAGCTTTTGATAAGAAGGTTTCACCGTATTAGTGATCATGTCTGCATAAGCTGTAGTCAGGCGATCTTTATCTTCCTTGCTAAAACTATCCGGCATCAGCTTAATTGATCCGTAGAAAATACTTTCCCTGGGATCGTCGCCAGTCATCGGTTTCAGCTGTGGCAGTATTTTTACGACTAATGATTTTGGTAAAACCCATCCTTCTTTAATGCCCTTACGCATATTCACGATCGCCGTATCTGTCCAGGCCGGCA
This sequence comes from Taibaiella soli, assembly GCF_003236175.1. Taxonomy (GTDB): domain Bacteria; phylum Bacteroidota; class Bacteroidia; order Chitinophagales; family Chitinophagaceae; genus QKTW01. Next base: position 14,013 of record NZ_QKTW01000026.1, read on the forward strand.
ATACAGAAACACGTTTCAGGAAATTATCGTAATCCGTTACTGTTTTAAATGGTTGATTTCCCTGACCGGAAGCCAGTGTTGGCAGATCAAGCGTAAACGACCAGAATTGGTTGATCGGTAAATAATGCGTTGGGAAATTCAGCTGCTGCAAATTCATTTCCATCTCATAGCCGAATAAACGGTAGCTGATCTGATCATCGGCGCTCAACTGGCTGCTGTCAATATCATCCAGTTGATTCAGGTAGTTATGGCAAAAACGTCTCAGACTATCCCGGAAGGTTTCGGAAATAGTAATCGTCATTTTATCATTATAGCGGTTATCGCCATTGGCAGTTGCCTCGAGCGGAAAAAGCTGCATCCGTTCTTCCCAATACTGATCCAGCATTTTATGAAAAGTGTTTTTCATTTGTGATTCGCCGGCGCCGGTATGGTCATTTTTGCAAGAATAAAGCCCTGCCGCGGCGCAAAAGATCAGTAACAGTTTCTTCATAGTATCCAATTCGGGAATGAAGATATTTTACACAACCACAGAAAACAAGCATTTAGCAAAAACTGTTATTCAAAAAAGAGAAAATATCGATTTTGTTGATCGTTTTATTCGCCAAATGCGCAAAACCTTGATTATTTTTGCAGTTCTAAATTCAATCAAAAAATGTATCCAAGCGAAATAGTAGCTCCAATGAAGGCTGAATTGACCAGCAAGGGCTTTGAAGAATTACTGACTCCGGAACAAGTAGACGAGGCGATGAAAAAATCTGGCACTACGCTGCTGATGATCAACTCTGTGTGTGGTTGCTCTGCAGGTACTGCACGTCCAGGTGTAATACTGGCGGTACAGCATGCCACTAAAAAACCTGACCACCTCACTACCAGCTTCGCAGGTTTTGACGTTGCAGCAGTACAACAAGCGCGCACTTATCTGATGCCTTACCCGCCATCCAGCCCGGCTATCGCGCTGCTGAAAGACGGTCAGGTAGTACACATGATCGAGCGTCACATGATCGAAGGTCGTCCGGCACAAATGATCGCCGCTAACCTGATGGAAGCGTTCGAACAATACTGCTAATTGTTTCGTTAATTAGTTAAATAGTTAAAGGGTTAAACCGGCATTGTCTGTTTAACCCTTTTTCGTGCCCATATCTTTGTCGTATACCTTTAAGCCGGTAATTGACTAAAGATCTAATCGGCATTGCAGGAGTAAGTGCATTTTCCACATTAACCATTTAACCGTTTACTCATTTGACGATTTAACCGACCATCTAATTAACCAATTAACAATTTGCCTAAATGCGTACATTTGCGCCGTCATGCTCTCAAAAGAACTAATGCTCAAGGCTTACCGGTTGATGATGACCGCAAAAGCTATGGCCGACATCTATGATGCCAACCGCCAGATTTGTAAATATGTACACAGCACCTCCCGCGGACATGAAGCTATCCAACTAGCTACTGCTTTCCTGTTGCAACCTGATGACTATGTAAGTCCGTATTACCGCGACGAAAGTATCATGCTCGGTATGGGCTATCGTCCGTATGAACTGATGCTGCAACTGCTCGCAAAAGCAGATGATCCGTTTACCGGAGGCCGCGCTTATTATAACCACCCGAATATCCGCAGAGATAATTTTCCTAAAATTATTCACCAGAGCAGCGCCACCGGCATGCAGGTAATTCCTACCACTGGTGTGGCTCAGGGGATTCAATACATCGAAACACAGAAATTAAAAGAATATAAAGTGCCACCTGTAGTTGTTTGTTCGCTTGGCGACGGCAGCGTTACCGAAGGTGAAGTGAGTGAAGCATTCCAGTTTGCTGCTTTGCACCAGCTTCCGGTTATTTACCTCGTTCAGGATAATGACTGGGGTATTTCCGTAAGCAGCGACGAAGCGCGCACAATGGACGCGTACGATTATGCGGGCGGTTTCAAAGGTCTGGAAAGAGTACGGTGTAATGGCAGCGATTTTGCCGATGCGTACAAAACCATGGCTACTACAATTGATTGGGTACGTACCGAACGTAAACCAATTCTCGTACACGCTAAAGTGCCATTACTCGGGCACCATACATCAGGTGTGCGCAAAGAATGGTACCGTACTGCTGAAGACCTCGAAAAACATTATAAAGACGATCCGGCGCCAAAACTCCGCAAAGTGCTACTGGGTAAGGGCGTGAGCGCAGAGCAACTGGATAAAATCGAAGCGGAAGAAAAAGAATTTGCACAACGTGAGTTTGAAAGCGCTGTAGCTGCTGCCGACCCAGATCCTGCAACTGTAGCGGATCATGTGTTTGCACCAAATCCGGTAACGGAAGAAAAAGGAACGCGTGTACCAGCCGGTCGCGAAAAAGTGGTGATGGTGGATGCGGCATTGCATGCGGTGGAAGAAATTCTGCAAGATTATCCGGAAGCCTTGTTCTACGGTCAGGATGTAGGCAAACGCCTTGGTGGTGTATTCCGCGAAGCTGCTACCCTCGCCGATAAATTCGGTGATGATCGCGTATTCAACACAGCCATTCAGGAAGCATATATCATCGGTTCAACTGTTGGTATGAGCGCGGTAGGCCTGAAGCCAATCGTTGAAGTTCAGTTTGCCGATTATATTTATCCGGGCATCAACCAGCTGGTAACAGAAATCAGTAAGTCATCTTATCTGAGCTGTGGTAAATACCCGGTGTCTTGTATTATTCGTGTGCCGATCGGCGCTTATGGCGGCGGCGGTCCATACCACAGCGGAAGCGTGGAAAGCACGCTAGCCACTATTAAAGGTATCAAGATTGCGTATCCAAGTAATGCTGCCGATATGAAAGGTCTGATGAAAGCTGCTTTCCTCGATCCGAATCCGGTGGTAATGCTAGAACATAAAGGTCTTTACTGGAGCAAGGTTCCGGGTACGGACGAAGCTAAAACCATTGAACCGGATCGCGACTATGTATTGCCGTTCGGTAAAGGAGCGGTTGTTGTAGAAGCAAGTCGGGAAGCGATGGATAACGGCGAATCCATCTGTATCATCACTTATGGCATGGGCGTTTATTGGGCGAAAAACGCTGCGAAACAATTCCAGGGCCAGGTAGAAGTAATCGATCTGCGCACTATTTATCCTTGTGATGAAGAGCTGGTTTTTGCGACAGTGAAAAAACACGGCAAATGTCTCGTGCTGACAGAGGAACAATTACGTAACTCATTTGCAGAAGCATTGGCCGGCCGTATCGCTCAGGTTTGCTTCAAAAACCTGGATGCGCCAGTACAAACAATCGGTGCAATGGATTTACCGGCGGTGCCAATGAACATGGCGCTGGAAGCTGCAATGCTGCCGAATGCGGATAAAGTGGCGGATAAGATTAAATTTTTGCTGGCTTACTAGAGATCAATGGTCAATCGTGAATGGTGAATGATCGTAATAAATAACATATTATAGAGACGTTGCAATGCAACGTCTCTTTTTTATACAAGGAATATCAACAACACGGGTGGTTGCGTCAGCATTAAAGCCGTGCAGACTGGTTCACGCAAATGTCGACAGTCAGAGACTGTCAAGTTGCTTTGACACAGGAGCGCTTCGCTAACTCCTGCGCTAGTTCGAAATAAAAATAGCCCCCACGATACCGTGGAGGCTATTTCTTGTAAGCTCGAAGCTAAAACTATGCTTTTACAATCCAGTCATGCGTATCCGCTTTGCGGCCATAACGGATTTCAGACAGTTCAGACTTCAACCAGTTAGTGATTTCGGCATTTTCAGGGGCCGGCAATTTCATGTGCGTATCGTGGAAGGTTAGTTCGGCGATTGGTGCAATGGAAGCTGCAGTACCAGTACCGAACGCTTCGGTAAATTTGCCTGCTTTATACGCTTCTTCCAATTCGTCGAGACTAATAGGACGTTCTTCAACGGTGATTCCTTTTTCGCGCAGCAAAGTGATCACACTGTCACGTGTCACACCTTCAAGAATAGTTCCTGCAGCGAGATCTGGCGTTAATACTTTACCGTCAACTACGAAGAAAACGTTCATGGTACCGATTTCCTGAACATATTTATGTTCGAAACCATCAGTCCAGAGGATCTGATCATAGCCCATTTCACGGATCTTCATGGTTGGGTACATGCTCATACCGTAGTTACCGGCAGCTTTTGTGAAGCCGATACCACCAGGGAAAGCGCGTACATATTGTTCCTGAACGAAGATAGAAACCGGTTTGCTGTAATAAGGACCTGCAGGGCTCGTGATGATGATGAACATGAATTTCTCAGCAGGTTTTACGCCGATAAATTCATCAACAGCAATCATAAACGGACGGATGTACAGGGAAGTACCTTCACCACCCGGAACCCATTCTTTGTCCAGTTCAACCAGTTGGCGCATACCGCCGATAAAAATATCTTCAGGAACATCTGGCATACCCATACGCTCAGCAGAGCGGTTCATACGCTTCCAGTTGTCGTAAGGACGGAAGATGATTGGGTCGCCATCCGGATTTTGATATGCTTTTACACCTTCAAAAATAGCTTGACCATAGTGCATGAATGTAGTAGCAGGACTCAGGCTGAGATTCTCGAAAGGAACAATTTCTGGCTGTTTCCAGGCTCCGTTTTCATAATAAGCAACCAGCATGTGATCTGCGTAAAGTTTACCAAACTGAATATTGTCATGGTTCAATTCACTGATCCGGCTCTTGGTAACTTTGTTCACACGAATGTCTAAAGTGGAAACACTCATAAAACGATAAATTTGAAAATCGAAAAGGATTAAATTCGCGGCAAAGAAACGAAAAATTCCCCGGATGCTATAGTCCATTCGTTTTTCTAATATCTAACAGCTATGAGTGAACAACCAGACATAATAAATACAGATATAATATCAGAAACTACTAATGCGTACTGGGAAGATATTAGCCCGCTGGTAAATGGACGGGCACCAAAAGATACTTTAGTACTGACAACACCGTACGATCCCGGTAGCCCAACGGAAAGCCAAATGTTAAAAATAATGCAGGCTTGCCAATTACAATCTGATCAATTCAATATCTTATCACTTTCTGAAAATCAACTTGTTGCGTGGCACCAATTAAGAGATTACTTAAAACCAAAGAATGTGATTCTGTTTGGAATTACGGCGGAACAACTGGGGATCGCTATTCATTTTATGCCGCATCAGGTAAACCGGTTTAATGATTGCAGCTGGATTCCGACTTTAACGATTGAGCAGTTAGAGATGTACCCGGACATCAAAAAACACTTCTGGAACTACGGTTTGAAACCCGTATTTATAGATAAGATTTACGGATAGATATTTTTAAAAATAAGTGAGTATTTACTCACTCAATGCTATTCTATAGCATTTATTTGTTATTTCAGTCAGTTTTTTAACGCACATACACTGTTTTTTGAGTACAGCACAATCCATTTTAAAGAAATATTGGGGTTATGATCATTTCCGTCCGATGCAGGCGGAGATTATAGAAAGTGTGCTCAATAGGCAGGATACACTTGCATTACTGCCGACCGGAAGTGGCAAATCGATTTGTTATCAGATTCCGCCTTTGGCCAAACCTGGCCTCACGCTGGTGGTTTCACCGCTTATTGCTTTAATGCAGGATCAGGTACGAAGATTAAAGAAGCAGGGAATCATGGCTGCGGCCATTCATGCAGGTATGAACTTTGCGCAGGTGAAACAGACGCTGGATAACATGCTGCACGGTCCGTTTAAAATGTTATTCGTTTCACCGGAACGGTTGCAAACAGATCTTTTCCAGGAATATCTGCCTGAGTTGGATATTAATTTAATCGCGGTGGATGAAGCCCACTGTATTTCCCAATGGGGTCACGACTTCCGTCCGGATTATCTGAAAATCGCTTCTGTCAGAGAAGTATTTCCAGATGTGCCGGTTCTGGCGCTCACAGCCTCGGCAACTCCGGAAGTACAGGAAGATATTGCCCTGCAATTAAAATTAAACCGTCCCGCTATTTTCCGTCAGAGTTTCGAACGTACCAATATTTTTTACGAAGTAAAGTATAGTGAAAACAAAACCGGCGATATGCTGGCTGCGTTGCAAATGTTTCCCGGAACGGCCATCATTTATTGCAGAAGCCGGAAACAAACGGAAAACCTTACGAAGACTTTACAGCAGCAACAGTTCAAAGCACTCGCCTATCATGCAGGTCTGCCACGTGACCGTCGTGAAGCTGCACAAGAGGCCTGGATGAATAATGAAGCGACTATTATGGTGGCAACAACCGCATTCGGGATGGGCATTGATAAATCTGACGTACGGCTGGTCATTCACTATGATGCGCCTGAACATCTCGAAGCCTGGTATCAGGAAGCGGGGCGCGCAGGTCGTGACGGAAAGCCTTCAAAAGCCATTACTTTATATAATTATGCTGATGGCAAGCGGCTAAAAATGAGCATTGACACGCAGTTTCCTCCAGAGACCTTTCTGCGGAAAGTGTACCAATCTGTTGCAGAATATTTGCAAATAGCCACGGGAACAGAACCCGATCAGTACTACCCTTTTGATCTGGCAGATTTTGCTGCAAAATTTAAACTAGAGGCATTACCCGCGAGCTATGCCCTAAAACTACTGGGCCAGGACGGCCTTTGGACGATGTCTGATTCGGTACGCAATCCGGCCACCATCCAGTTTACTGCTGAACGAGCCGAAATAGACAACCTCTACCGGCATTATCCCGATCTTGGCTATATCGCTATCAGTTTATTACGACAGTACAATGGGATCTTCCAGCATCCGGTTACGATCCGCCTCGCTGCGATTGCCAATCAATTAAAAATGCCGCAGGCAAAAATTGAGCAGGCAATTATTCAATTGCACCGAATGGGCATGTTGGAATATCGCCAGCCAAAAGAAGGTCCCCAATTGTTTTTTCACCATTATAGAGTTGATAGCCGCCATTTGCTCATCAATCATGAGCGCATTCGTAGACTGCGGGAAAGACATGAAGCCCGGACTAAAGTAATGATTCAATTTCTGGAACAACAGACCATTTGTCGTGACCGGATTTTGCTGAGTTATTTTGGAGAACAGCCGGGAAAGGACTGTGGGCATTGTGATGTTTGTCAGTCGAAAGAGAAAAAAGATCCCATAATCTTAAGCGCAAAATTGTTATTAAACTATTTGCAAAACATCGAGAAGACCACCATTGCCCAATTGCAACAGCATTTTCACCAACCCGCGCTGATCGATCTGCTTCGTGAACTTTCAGACAACGGCAACATAGACATTAACGACAATGAAATTTGCCTGCGCAAATAAAATATATTCATGCAGTTGCCCGTTATCACTACCATATTACTGCATAAATTTTACTTTTGATTCCCAATGAAACAACCAATCCGTTTTGCGCTTATTGGCTATGGCAATATTGGCCGTCGTCATGCGGAGCATATTCATAATAATCCAGACACCGTTCTCGTAGCCGTTTGCGACGTTCGGGCGGAAGTAAAGGAACTGCTGAACGACGATATTTCTTTTTATACAACGTTGGAAGAAATGCTGGCGAATACACAGGCTGATGTGCTTTGTGTCTGCACGCCCAACTATCTGCACGAACCACATACCATTGCAGGATTAAAAGCAGGATTGCATACCGTAGTGGAAAAACCGATGGCGCTAAGTGTCGCCGAGTGCGACCGGATGATCGCAGCTTCAAAGGAAGCGGACCGAATTATTTTCGCCGTAAAACAGAACCGTTACAATCCGCCTGTGCAAGCCGTAAAACAATTGCTAAACCGTAAAGAACTCGGCAATGTATATATGGTACAGGTAAATTGCTTCTGGAATCGTGGCGATGCGTATTATTCAAATAGTGACTGGCGCGGCCGCAAGGCAAAAGACGGTGGCTGTCTGTTTACGCAGTTCAGTCATTTCGTGGATATTCTTTTTTATCTGAATGGCACGATTGCCGAAGCAAAAGGAACCTTGCACAACTACGCACATCAGCACAATACAGAGTTTGAAGACACAGGCAGCTTTATCATGAAAGCTGATAACGGTTCTATCGTGAATTTCAATTTTACGACCTGCTCTTTTGAAAAAAACATGGAGGGCGCTTTTACGTTTTTCGCAGAAAAAGGAACGGTAAAAATCGGTGGTCAATACTTAAACACGATCGAATACCAGTGCCTGGAAAATGCCACTCTTCCGGAAATCAATATTACCGCCAAAGCCAATGACTACGGCCTTTATCAGGGTTCAATGAGTAATCACGACAAGCTGATTCAAAATGTGGTCAACGTATTACATCACAACGAAGCCATTATGACCAGCGCGGAAGAAGGTCGCGAAGTGGTACGGATGATTGAACAGATGTATGCTTCGGCTGCACTGTAGTCGTTAAAAAATTAGAAGGTTAACGAGTTAAATAGTCGTTACGTAAAATCATAAAAGACCTCGCGTTTTGCGAGGTCTTTTACTTTATGTTTGTGAGGCATCAACTAATTAACCCCTTAACAAATTAACCAGTTAACTAAAAAATTAACTCCCGATTTTGATAGAACAACCAATAGAACGGGTTGACTGTGGGTTAATTGCTTTGTTGGCAACCATATTGGTCATTGCATCTTTCAGATACATCTTAGTTGATTTACCCGGGTCTGCAGGGCTATCTTCCATTGCACCTTTGTAAACGAGTCTACCTGTCCCATCAAAAAGAAACACCTCAGGCGTATGACTGGCACCAAATGCTGTTACCACCGGACCTTCATCCACTACATAAGGAACGTTGTAGCCTTGCTGTTCGCTGTATTTGGTCATTGCTTCATAAGAATCCTGGTCACCACGTTGTGTTGCATTTGAGTTAATGACGATCATACCAATACCCTCTTTTCGTGCCAACTCCATCATTTCTTTGGTACGCGGCTGGCTTTTGATCACATAAGGACAGGTGTTGCATGAAAACATCACCAGCAAACCTTTTTTGGTTTTTACTTCATTGAGCGTATATCTTTTCTTATCAGTCGCGAGCATGCTCAGATCACCGGCAGGCAACTGCGAACCGATTTCAATGCTTTGTTTGGCTTCCTGTGCAGCAGCAGGTTTGGTGCCTGCAGATTTTTGCGCATAAACAAAACCTGCACCGCTCAGCATCACGGCAGCAATCAGTATGGATATTCTTTTCATTATTTTGGTTTTAGCGTTTCTCAATTTACATCAATTGACGAATTGGTTGGACCGTTAATTTGTTAATAGTTTAAAAAAGTCTCGTAATGAATTTATTCGACGCGAAATCAGTTCCGACGTCGTACCGCAGTTCGGCAAAGTCTCTGACTTTGTCGCGGTGGCATCCGATCTCCTGATCGGAGAAAATATCATAGCAGTCGGGAGACCGTATCTGCCCGAACGAAAAAAAACACATCCTACGCGGGATGCTTCCGTCGTCAGCATGACAAACGCGAGCAAACACATTGCCTATTAATGAGTCAGTTTCCCGCAAAAAGGCGTAAGGAGCAAAGAGGCAAAACACGAGCAAGCACATTCCTCACATTTCACACATTCACCACATTTCTTATTAATGAGTCTCCAGGCTGATATTTTCGTCACCTTCTTTATAAGGCAGATAAGTAATGATAAACTGGAACATTTCGTCCGTGGCTTTCATACTGCCATTACGATCGCGAACGAGCTGCGGTGGATTGAACGGGTTGTTGTGATTCTCTGTGGTATTATCATAAACGCCTTCCGCCACAATCGTTGAACCGGCAGGAATCTTCACCATCTTCTTAAACGTATAAAAATACTGCCAGTTAAAATCCCAACGCGGGATATCGATCAGACGAATCGTATCACCTTTTGGCGTTAGCGCGTATCCTTTAAAGCTTTTACCCAGCAAGTGCATATGCGGGTTGATCGTGATGATCGAAATGTCTTGCGGCACGGTATATCGGCTATATACTTTCTTGACAGTGTTTGGCTGGATAATCAAATCCGGCTCTACGGGAGAAACGCCCAGCGTACCTAGCTGAAACTCCTGCACTGGTCTGTCTGGCGGCGTTCTGGAAAAAAAGATATTGATATGCGAGCTATCCGTTACATCTTTCTTTGTAAAACCATAATGCAGATCGTTGAGCAGAAAAGCACCTTTACGCGGCAGACGGTAACCGCCGATACCTTCCGGGTACTTTAATGCAAACACACCCGGCAGATAATTTACGACCGACTTTTGCAAAACCGGCCAGCTGCCATCATCATTCTGCAATTGCAATTTGGCGAAACCCATTTGAATCGTTGAATCTTCCACCATATCGGTAATCTGCTCACCCGCGAATACGTCTTTCTTTTTGTCGAATTCGTATTTGATCATGTCACCGTTTACATGGTGCACCACATCATGCGGACCCGCCACAAATTCAATAACGCTGGCGAAAGTATCTCTCGGCAATTCAAAAGGAACCTTTACCAAAAGGAAATGATCACTCGTATTTGCCTTAATTAAGTACGGTTTCAGCGGCAAAATAAGATCAGGGGTACCGATCATAGATCCACCGGCCGGATATTGCGGAAGCGCCGGCATTTTATCCTGCGGCCCTTCGGCCATTCCCTGCTTCACCCAATTCTCAATAAGGGAAATATCATAATCGCTCATTACCCGCTGACCAATAAACTCGGTATAATGCGGATCTGCCGGCCACGGTGGCATCAATCTGTTTTTGGTTACATAAGCCAATGAAGGACCATACTCCTTTGCCTCCGCATAAGTAACCAGATCAAAATGTCCATTACCGCCGGGACGGTGACAGATGGTACAGTTCTGGTATAAAACCGGAGCAATATGCTCCGTAAATGTTACTTTTTCCGGTAATTTTTTTTCCGTTTCCGCCGGTTTATTATTGCAGGATGCCTGCCAGACCAAACTTGTAAAAGCAAATGCAATCCTACTCAACTTTACGTGGCACTTCATTTTCTGTACGCGAAATTTTACCCAACAATATACTCACGTTCAGTTCGTAGCCCAAAAGAATCACCAGTGTATTGAGCCACAGCCACACCATGAATGCGATCAGTGAGCCAATGGAACCGTAAACCTTGTTGTAATTGAGAATATTATTGACAAGAAAAAAGAAAACGGTGGTGGTGAGCACCGATAATACTGTAGCAAACACCGATCCGGCAGAGAAAAACTTAAACCGGTGCGATAACGACGGACCATAAGTATAAATAATGGATACCGCCGAAAATATAATCACGACAAATATGAAAAAGCTCAACAGCTTTACCGCTATAATGCTGCCAAATATCTTCAACACTTCTGCATTCAGCAATTCACTCTGCAAAATGAGTACTGCCAACGATGTAATCGCCACACAAATCAGCAGCACGGTAAGCTTAATGGCCGTCCATCTGCGTTGCAGGCCTGTCCGTTTTTTATATACAGAATGACTGCGATCAAAATTGCGCATCAGCCCCATCATTCCGTTAGACGAGAAGAACAGGGTGAGCAAGATACCGAAAGAGAGTACGTCGCGATGCTGGGTATTCATGAAATCAATCACCACACCGCTGATATTATCATACATGCTCTGATTTGGCGCCACGGTACGGATCGTTTGTAATATAGTCTGCTGCACGTCTTTCAAAGGCAGATATGGCACCAGTGAAAAAAGAAACAGTGTGGTTGGCGGAATCGCCATCAGGAAGTTATAAGTCACCGCAGCCACCCGCACATTCAGGTGCGAATCGCGCAGCGAATTAAAAAAGAACTTTCCGATCTGAAACAACGAAAATCCTTCAAATCCCGGCAAAAAGATTTTGTCCGCAGTACGATAAATAAATCGCAGCGGTGCGGACAAAAAGATAAGCCGTTCAAATTTGGTCATAGTGCTGGTTACTAAATATACACCTTTACAGGTTCTGAAGAATAAAATCTGTCATACGGCGATACAGATGAAAACGTGTATTACCGCCCGAAATGCCATGATTACGGTTTGGATAATATTCGCTGTCGTATTCTTTGTTGAATTTGATCATTTCATTGACCAGCATCACCGAATTCTGGAAATGTACGTTATCATCACCCGTACCATGCACCAAAAGGAATTTACCTTTCAACTTTGACGCCATTTTTTCCGGTGCGTTTTCATCATAACCGGCAGCGTTTTCCTGCGGACGACGCATATAACGCTCTGTGTAAATATTATCGTAGTAACGCCAGTTAGTAACCGGTGCTACCGCAATCGCCATTTTAAAAACATCGGCGCCTTTAAAAATACAAGTGCTTGCCATGAAGCCACCATAGCTCCAACCCCAGATACCAATGCGCGATTGTTCTACATAAGGCAGCGTGCCGAGGTATTTTGCAACAGCAATCTGATCATCGCTTTCGTATTTGCCGAGCTGCAGATAAGTTTTCTTGCGGAAATTCTCGCCGCGGAAACCAGTACCCGTGCCATCCGCACAAACAATGATATAACCTTTTTCAGCCAGCATCTGATACCAGAAATAGTCAGAAACCGGGAATTTATCAGTTACTTGTTGCGAACCAGGACCACTGTATTGGAACATCAATACCGGATATTTCTTAGTGCTGTCAAAATCAGGTGGTGTAATCATCCAGGCATTCAGGTTTACCCCGCTGTCACCTTTTACGGTTGTCAGACGAAGTTTTCCTAAAGCGAATTCATCCATTGTTGCTTTCAGCACTTTGTTGTCTTCCAGCGTACGAACGATTTTGCCATCGGCATCACGGAGTGAAAATACCGCCGGGCTATTGATCGTTGAATATTTATCAAGGAAGTAGCGGTCGCCATTACAAGGAGTAATTACATGAAAACCGTTTTCTTCCGTCAGGCATTTCTTATGTTCACCATTCGCGTCTACCACATACAGTTTGCGCTCCATTGGCGAACCTTCCGCAGCAGTATAATAGATCAGGTTTCTTTTTTTGTCAATGCTTACAATACTTTCTACATCAAATTTGCCATCGGTAAGTGATACCAGATTCTGAGCTTTCCAATCCCAGCGGTAAAGATGATTGTATCCGCTCTGGCCGCTGCTGAAAATGCAGGAAACATTGTCAGAAAGGAATTCGATATTGTCGTTGATCTCGATATAGCGATCGTTTCTCTCCAGATAAGCGATAGTCGAAGTGCCTGATTTAGCATCAGCCATCAGATATTCCAATTGGTTCTGCAGACGGTTCATGCGCAGAATGCACAGTTTAGAGTCGTCTTTGGTCCATTTGATACGCGGAATATATTGATCAGTTTCGGTACCCACATCCGCTTGTGTCGTTTGCTTTTTCGCGAGATCATAGATTTTGATCTGCACGACTGAATTAGGCTCGCCTGCTTTCGGATATTTATACTGATATGGCGTCGGATACAAGCTGTCATAGACAGTCATGGTGTATTGCGGCACATTGCTTTCATCAAAACGATAATAGGCGATATAATTGCCTTTTTCGCTCCATTGATAAGCACGTGTAAACTGGAATTCTTCTTCATAAACCCAGTCACAGTTACCATTGATGATTTTATTGCGCTCGCCGTCGGTCGTAATCGCAGTTACCTGACCACTTTTCGTATCGCGGTAGTACAGGTTATTATTTTTTACGAAACCGACTTTCGATCCGTCCGGTGAAAACGTAGCATGCAATACAGGCTCCGCATCGAGCAACTGTAAACTGCCTGATTTTATGTCGTAGATATATACTTTATGCAGAATAGAACGACGGTAAATGTTTTTGGCTTCGGTCAGCAGCAACATTTTTGTTTCGTCAGCACTGAAAGAATATTCATCCACAGCGATTTTCTCTCCATTGACTTTATTCACGGCATTATCGAAAAGCGTCTTTTGCTTCTTTCCTTTCTGTAAATCGTAAATATTGATCTGTTGCGAACCATCATTATCAATCTGCGTATACCGTTTGCCATCGTTCATGGCATTGAAACCCGGAACTGATTTTGATTTGAAAGTCGGCAAACTCCAGACATTTTCTAAAGTGATCTGTTTTTTGCCCGACTGAGCATTTGCTGTGCCAAGAAGACCCAGCGACATAAACAAAAATAGATATCGCATATGCAAGTTGTAAAATAAAGCGGCTCAAAAGTAGCAGTAACAGACGAAAAGTCAAACGCTAATGAGGAATGGACGATGGTGAATTTATGTGGGAGATCCTGATTGTGAGTGTAAATGGCCAGTTGTAGGGTCATCAAGTCAGGGGGCGATGCAGTCGCCGACTGGCGCTCATTGACATCAGTCTCACCGTGTAACTAATATTTTTTGATACAAACACCATCGCTCCGGTCCGGCCTGAGTTGCGTCGCACTTTTCATCGCCTTTGCTACTATAAATACACCCTTTTTGAAACATATAGCGCCCGAAAAGGAGCAAAACAAGGTGAAATTGCTGCTAAAAGAGGGAATATTCCCTCTAAAAGAGGAAAATTGGTGTAAAAAGAGGAAACATCGCCGCTCGGAGCAGAAACATTGCCACACAAAGAGGGAACATTGCCGCTAAAAGAGAGAACGTCGCCTCTTTTAGAACCAATATTGCTGCTTTTTATGAGATCGCGTAATCACTCTTGCATAGGGATAACAATGCGCGAGTGTATAATTCCAATGTCACGTCGACCAAAGGAGACGTCCCGCGAAATGTAAGTACACATTACGCGGGATCCCTCTTGCATCGGGATGACAGTGGAATTATACACTCGCGTTTGTCACCCTGACGAAGGAAGGGTCCCACGAAATGTGGGTACTCATTACGCAGGATCCCTCTTGCATCGGCAAATAAAAAAACCGCCCTGAAAATCAGGACGGCTTGTATAATTCGTTTCAGAGAAGAAAGCTCTCAATAATCAATAGTTGTAGAAACTATCTTAAAGTACTCCTCTTTCAGATGAGTCAGAGGAAATTTTAATAATCAATCGTTGCCTGAATACCGCGGTCGATCAAAGCTTCTGCCTGCGGGCGGAGAAATTCGAAACTACCCTTTTTCACACCGTATTTACCACGATGATGAATAATCATTGCACATTGTTCTGCCTGTTCTGGTGAGTGTTCGCAAACATTTACTAATGATTCGATTACCCAGTCAAAGGTATTTACTTCGTCATTCCACACAATGAGATTATGCAACTCATCTTCCAACACATCAAGTTCGGTTTCCTCTTGTGTTTGCCATTTCACAGCAGACTGAACGTTCCAACCGGCATTCATGAGATAATAATTTAGATATTCGGGGCAAAGATACGGGTTAATGCGATAACGCGGCAATTCCACGATTTGGTAATTCAATTTGGCGATCCGGAATTTGCTACTCAAGTTATCATCCACTTAATTGTATTTCACCCAAAATTATTGCTGTTTGATATGTTAGCGAAGCGCATTCGAGCGACGGATAAAAAGGATCTCCGATCCGTTCTCGTTTATCCCTCGTCGTATAAATAAGACATGTCAGACGACTTTAAGTCGTCTGACATGTCTTAAGAAACAGACGTCCTCGTTTATTGCGAGGACGTCTGCGAATGATCAACTATTAGCAGTCTGTGAAATCAGTATCAATTTCACTTTTTGACTTTTGACTTCGGGATTTACAGGGGCTGGATATAAAATTTAGTTTGCCTGGTCGTGTTTATCATTGTTGTTTGTTTTTTTGTTGGCATCCATCATTTCCATCATTTTCAAACCGAGCAGGCCACCGATCGGGCTTTCAGTACCACCATTACCATTGATCAGAATTTCAGGAATCACTTTAATATTGTTTCTACCAATTTCTTCTGTGATTTTATAACGGGTAAAGTTGTCGTCACCCATCGCTTTAACCTGCAGTTCGTAAGCTTCTGCTGTAGATTTACCAATCGCCAGGATTTTTTCCGCTTCAGCGTTACCGGTTTTGGCAATTTTTTCTGCTTCTGCAGATGCGTTCAGTCTGGTAGATTCAGCTTGTGCACCGGCACGAAGTTTGGTAGCTTCTGATTCCGCGTCTGCGCGCATTTTTGTAGCCTGGGCTTCGGCGTTTACCTGTAGTTTCAGACTGGTCGCGTCACCTTCTGCTTTTTTCACAGCCGCATCAGCGGTACGTTGCGCGATCTCTACGCTCTGTTGTGCTTTTACGATTTCCTTTTGCATGTCTGCAATCGCTGTTTCTTTTTCTACACCCTGACGTTGTTCCTGAGCTATTTTTTGCGTCTGATAAGTTTTCTGTTGTTCTTCGGCAATCTTACGGTCTGTCAGCGTTTTCATCAATGCTTCCGGTGGCACGATGTCACCAATCAGCGTATCTACTGCATTTACGTTATACTCATCCAGCACCAGTTTGATATGTTGTTTTGCCGCATCCTGTCTTTCTTTACGTGAAGTTAGGAAGTTGATCACATCGCTGTCCTGAGCAGAGTTACGGAAGTAGTTACCAATCGTTGGTTCCAATACCTGCGAAACCAGATTATTCATGCTACCGAAACGTGCGATCACTTTTGGTGCTTCATTGGCCGGCACGTGAATGATCTGTGCCACGTCGAGATTGAACGGGAACCCATCTTTTGAACGAACAGTGATGGTACAGAGATTTTTATCGAGTGCATGCGCTTCGCTGCGTGCATTGGCCCAGTTGAGCACCAGGTTGGTAGTCGGCACCAGTTCTACTTTCATCGTATAAATATTGATCGGGTATTTACCTGGTCCCAGCGGATCATTCCACACACCACGGAATCCCTTACGGACGATGTTACCATGTTTAAAGTTCTCACCTGTCACGTCCTGACCATCATCACCGATATAACTGATCACCACACCCACATGACCGATCGGCACTTCCGTCATCACACGTTCTTCAATTTGCACTGCCCATGGGTTGATATAATAAGAACCGGCAAGAATCACCTGTGGTTGCAAACCACGCGTACCACCCGCATTCAGGAACGCATCGATATCCTGGAAGTTGTTGTGGCCGGCCACGTCTTTACCTGCGATCTGACCTTGCGGAATCGGATCACCATCAAGTGTAGTCACAATGCCGACCCGGCTTTCGTTGATCTTTACCTGATCAGTGATTGCAATATCAAACAGAAAATTATTGATACGGTAAGAACCGGCTGTGATAAAAGCAGTCTGACGACCGCGCTGACCACCATTATTCAGGAATTTTTCAGCATCCTGGAAGTTATCGCAATCTACTTTACGGGCAAGGATACGGCCGGTTGGAATTTCGTTACCGTCTTTTGCCAGCACCAGACCGATTTTACCTTCCGGAATGATGGTAAATGGAATCATATCGATGCTGTATTTCCAGATCCACATGTTCCAGTAAAGGCCCGGAGCAAGTGTTTTAGCCTGAAAACCTGCTTCACCTTTTGTAGCGATGATACGTCCGTCAGGAAGCGAGCGGTCCGCACCATAAAGCACGAATTTTTTAGTAACCAGCCCGATTCTGTTTTCGGGCACCACGACCATACCAAAGAAGACACGGAGTACCACTTTGAAGAAAATTGCAAATACTGCAATGAGGGCAAGCACCCACCAATAGTGGGCTAAAAAGTCTGTAAATGACATACAATTGTTTTTTGTTTTTGGATTGATTGTGAAATAAAAGAATAGACGATATCGTTACCGCTGGCCAGCAGTTTAATTTATAAAGGGTTTGGATATCCTGACTTTATATGTTGATTGAAAACGCTAAACGCGTACGCACGGCGGATGCACCATTTTTTTATGGTTCACCATGTTTTCCGGTAAGTAAAAAGGGAGCTTTGTTACGGCTGTAACCTTTGTGTCCTGAAGGAAAAAAGAGAAATAGAATTTCGGTGTTGTTGAAAGCGTATTGTCGCTCATATATTGCCTCTGCGAGACATTTGATTTGTAGACGTAAAATTAACATCGCTTTTGGAATTGCAATAGCGCATCAAAAAATATGATAATTGAAAAGATGCCTGTTTTCAGCCTGCGAAACATACTGCTGGCCTGTAATAGCCACCTTTTCCGTTAATTCTGCTCCATAGATGTTTTATATAATTCGCTTATCGACATAAAAAAGCGCCACAACACAATGCTATGGCGCTTTTATGAACTTATCGAACTATTGTTTTATCCATTTGGTGTGATAAAATTGCCCGGTTTCTTTATGGTAAGTTTGGAGGTAATAGACTCCTGCTGGGAGCATCGCCGGAATGGACAAATGTACTTCATCGTTATTTCCGGAGACTCTTACATCGGTAAATACGGTTTGTCCCAAAGCATTTTTAAGCAGCAACTGCCAGCTACCTGCAACAGGCAGTTTCATTTTTATTTCACTTGTGCCCGGATTTGGATAAACCTGTAATTGACCAGTAGTGCTGTGCAACATTACTGTCACTACTTTACTATAATCTTTCGTCCCATTTTTATTATCGGCTCGCAAACGATAGTAATATCGTTTACCGGGTTGCACTGCATTATCGTTGTAACCGTATGTAGTGGGGAAACCGTGTGGTTTTACATTTTCCAGCACAATAAATTTACTTGCATCTTCACTTCTCTCCAGCACAAAATCACTCAATGTTGTTTCGCTGGCAGTTTGCCAACCCACAAGTACGGAAGCCTCATTTTGAGAAGGAGCAGCTGTAAGCGATTGTAACACCAGCGGCAGTGGCGCTATTGATTGAATAGACACACCGAAGTCTTCCCCTTGTCCGTAATCCAGTGCAGCGCAGGAGGTGGGTACCGATGACTGGTAATAATCTGCCAGCACGCGCATCCTCAGCGGAACATCGGTTGTGGCAGTTGCGGGAACTGTGAATGTCGCATTGTGTGTTTCCGGAACTGTAGAACCTGCATGGTCCATCACCATTTCAGCAGCACTAAATTGTCCGTCATTATTGAAATCGATGTACGCAACCACATTTTGCACGTAATCATTAGTGGTGACCGTAAGCGTGTTGACACTGTTGGCATTTAATGTAGCACGGTACATACAACTGTTATCGATATAACCCACGTTGCCGTCACGTTTGTAGCCCCGAGAAATATAACTCATGTTTGCAAGCGTTACATTAGCTGGCCCTATATCAGTGATATTAGGCGGTGGTGGCGTCGGATTACAGCTCGCTGCTGTTACCGGGACCGGTGGAGCGATAGAAGTGGGTGACCGCAGCTGTGCTACACGTAGCGTTTTCAGCTGTAACAAAGCGCGATCACGCTGCCCCGGTGTAAATTGATTCCGACAATTGCCATAACTCATAATGTTGTATTGCACACTTTGATAATTGACGCCGGTACAAGGATTCACATTATTATTAGAAGGACAAGATGAGCCAAACGAACGCATACAAGGTTCTGTGTCGCAAACAGCGTCATTATCTGTGGTACAATCATCATTTGCCGGGCAATTGGTTCCGCCGCTCCCCTCGAAAGTGTGAAACAACCCGAGTGCATGTCCCATTTCATGCGGCAAAGTAGTGGAGCCAGGCGCTACTACTCTGGCGAGCATAAAAGAGCCGTCTACCTCAGTCGATGCACCGGCGAAATAGGCATAGCCTGCAATATAACTGCCGCTATAACCATCGGCTCCATCTATTTTATTAACTACGTAAATGTTATAGTACATATTAGGGTCCCATCTGCTCCATCCGAGAACTACTGATTCATCCACTCCTGTTGTGCCACTAAGATTTAATCCGTTGGCAACATAGGCCGCATTATTGCTGGCGTCAAAATGAACTATTCCATTGGTAGAGTCACAGGTTGCAGTTCGCTTCGCCAGAGTAAAACGTATCGGAATATAAGTGCCTCCATTGCTAGGCCCAGGATAAGCGAAATAGGTTGTGGCATAAACTTCGTTGAGATAATCGATCCAGGCTGTAATCTGCGCATCAGACGGATTGTCCTGAGATCCGGGAGCACCGCCAGTGTGAATCACGTGTACTACGATCGGGATTTCGTAGACGGTGTCACTATTTACATCTATCACATAGCGCGAATTTTGTTTCAGACGATTCAATTCCGCCCATTGGCGCTCAAAATTTTCGACATACTTCCTGTAAGCCGTGTCTGTGACCTTCATCCTGCTCTGAACATCGTCGAAGCCACAAATCTCTTGCGCCCTCAGATTAAATGTTGAGAGGACTAAAAGAAACACAATTAATAATTTTTGGACCATATTTTTGGTTTTATATGAAATCGAGAAGATCAAAAACCGTTCCAAATATTCGCAAACGATTAACAATCAACCAGTACGTATATCGTTTTTAAAATTTCAGCATTAATAAGAAAAGAACTGGCCTATAATCTAAATAGAAGCAAAAAAAACAGGTTAACACGCAAAAAAACAAATGCATCACATTTCAAACTATACATACCCCAAAAGCTCACCGATGCTTTTTTAGCATAGTTTCCCGTTTGTATTCCCCTTTGTCAATTGTGAAAGTTATCTTTGCCCCTGATTTTTCCGCTTTATTATTACTCGAATGACTGACAATAACCGTTACAATTTACGTGGCGTTTCTGCCCAGAAAGAAGATGTACACCGTGCTATCCAAAAATTGGACAAAGGGCTTTATCCAAATGCATTCTGCAAAATCTACCCTGACTTCTGGGGCAATGATGAAGCATATTGCAACCTGATGCATGCCGACGGCGCCGGTACTAAATCTTCACTCGCATATCTCTACTGGAAAGAAACGGGAGACCTGAGCGTGTGGAAAGGCATCGCCATCGATTCTATTGTAATGAACATCGACGACCTGTTGTGTGTTGGCGCTACCGGTCCTTTCACTTATTCATCTACCATTGGTCGTAACAAAAATCTGATTCCGGGTGAAGTGATCTCTGAGATCATCAACGGTACGCAATCTTATTTCGACAAGTTGAAAGAATACGGTATCGATGTAATGTTGATGGGCGGCGAAACTGCCGATGTTGGCGATCTGGTGCGTACTGTGATTGTGGATGGTACGATGGCTTGCCGCATGCGTCGCGATAAACTGGTCACTACCGAGAAAATGGTTCCGGGCGATGTAGTGGTATCTCTGGCCAGCTACGGACAAGCAACTTACGAAGAAGAATATAACAGCGGTATGGGCAGCAATGGTCTTACCAGCGCACGCCATGAACTGCTGAAAAAAGAATACAAAACAAAATATCCGGAAAGTGTAGATCCGAACCTGCCGGATGAAGTAGTTTATAATGGTACTTACGGATTGCAAGACGCAACTGAAACACCGCTGAATGTTGGTAAGATGATTCTTTCCCCTACCCGTACTTATGCGCCGGTTGTGCTGAAAGTATTGCAACAGCATTTTGATAAGATTCACGGCATTATTCACTGTAGCGGCGGCGGTCAAAGCAAAGTACTGCATTATCTGCCACAGCCATTACGTGTCGTAAAAGACAATCTGTTGCCGGTTCCGCCATTGTTTACGATGATTCAGAAATCTGCAGGAACAGACTGGCGCGAAATGTATCAGGTATTCAATATGGGTCAGCGCCTTGAAATTTATACTGATAAAGAAACTGCAGCCAGCATCGTGGAAATATCCAAGTCATTTGGTATTGATGCGGTTATCTCTGGTCACGTAGAAGCAGCAGAACAAAAAGAAGTGGTGATCGAAAGCCCATATGGCCGTTTTATTTACCATTAGTTGATTTGTTCTCAGTAATAGGTTGTAAGTAAAAAGTTATACGTAGTTCGTGATACGTTTTACGTGGAGCACCTTAAAACCTAAAACTTAGACTTAAAACGTCAATTATATTTTTTATTTATCGCTTTATAGGGGTAGTTGTTTTATTTTGCGTCTTCCATATATAAATTACCGATTACATGGATTTCGCAACTAAAACAACTACCCTTTTTAAGACGCCTTTTGTAAAGAAAGCCTTCTTATCTGCCCTTACCGTTCTTTCGCTTAATGCAGCTTTCGCCCAAGACACGCTCTATAAGCGTAACGGCGAAATGCAGCAGGTAAAAGTCACCGAAGTCAACAGCCGCACTATTTCTTTCAAAAAAGCGGAAAACCTCAACGGCCCGACTTATGTTGTGGACCGTGCTGACGTAGAAAAAATCAAATACGAAAGTGGTTCCATCGAATATTTCAATGAAGCCCCTGCAGCTCGCGGCCCTCATGCACGCGCGCCACGCGCTCTTCCGATGCATGATCACAATCAGAAACAATACGGCAAAAACATCCTTTCATTTGCTCCGGTTCAGATGACTAATACTAGTGTTACTGGCCTTGGCGTGCACTTCGAGCATATGTTCGATAAAAAAGGAATGTTTGCTTTGTATATCCCGCTGGTATGGTCAATCAACACGAACGACAATTCTTACTACAACGGATATGGCTACCAAAACCAAAGCTACAGCATGTTCTGGACTTATCCGGGATTAAAGATTTACCCGGCCGGCAGTAATCACAAGGTATGCTACGGAGTAGGACCTTCTATCGCCATCGGCGCCGGTACCCGTCCATATACCACTGTCAACTACGATCCTAATACCGGTAATTCCTATTCGGTAACAACAAACAAAGATGTTTTCCAGATGGGTATTATGGTCAATAACTCGCTGAACATTCAGCCGACGCCACATTTGTATCTGGGCGTGGAAATGGGCCTTGGCATTCCGTATATCCACAATAACGACGATAATAATTACAACGGAAACAATTATAACTATTCAGATGTTCCGTTGGTTCAGTTTAATTTCAAAATCGGCTACCGCTTTTAGGTAAAGTCAAAAGTCAAAAATCAAAAGTCAAAACCAAAAACTGGTGGCGATAATACTAATAAGAAATGCCCTACAGACGTGGGGCATTTCTTATTTTGAACATTAACCTCTGATATTTGGTGTTTCAGACAATTGAACATTCACCATTAATTATTCGCCATCAATAACTTACCTCCAAAATAGTTCATTTTCATTTTTTAGGTGTAATTTTGCGCCCTCATGTCACAAAACAAAACGGTAGCATTTCATACACTGGGCTGTAAGCTGAATTATTCCGAAACATCCACACTAAGCCGCATGCTGGAAGCAGACGGTTTTCAGAAGCTGGATTTTGAGGATCAGGCAGACGTGTATGTTATCAATACTTGTTCTGTGACTGAAAATGCAGATAAAGAATGCCGTCAGCTGGTTCGTCGCATTCAGCGCCGTGCTCCGGCCTCTCTGGTAGTGATTACCGGTTGCTACGCGCAACTGAAACCACAGGAAATTGCTTCTATTGAAGGTGTGGATCTGGTTTTGGGCGCTGCCGAAAAATTCAATCTTTCCAAACATCTGCAGGATCTGACAAAAGGCGACAGTGCTAAAGTTTGCTCTTGCGATATTGAAGAAGTAAATGGCTTTAATGCTGCTTATTCTCATGCCGACCGTACGCGTACTTTTCTGAAAGTACAGGATGGCTGTGATTATGGCTGTACGTTCTGTACTATTCCACTGGCACGTGGTCATAGCCGCAGCGATAGTATTGAAGGTGTGCTGGAAAAAGTAAAAGAACTGCAGGATCAAAATGTAAGAGAAATTGTACTAACGGGTGTAAACCTCGGTGATTTCGGGAAAGGCAATGCAGGCGGTCGTTTGCGTGAAGAGAATTTCTATGACCTGGTGCAGGAGCTGGACAAGGTGGAAGGTATTGACCGTTACCGGATCTCTTCCATTGAGCCAAATCTGCTAAGTGAAGACATCATACGTTTTGTAGCCCAGTCTAAAAAATTCATGCCGCATTTCCATATTCCACTGCAAAGCGGCAGTAATAAAATATTAGGCGCCATGCGTCGCCGTTATCGCCGTGAACTCTATACAGAGCGCGTTGCGATGATTAAAGAAGTGATGCCGCATTGTTGTATCGGTGTAGACGTGATCGTTGGTTTCCCTTCTGAAACTGACGAGGATTTCAAAGAAACATTTGACTTCCTGCATAATCTCGATGTTTCTTATCTGCACGTGTTCACGTACTCTGAACGTCCGAATACGATGGCTCTGGATATTAAACCAGTTGTGCCAATTGAAAAACGTCATGAACGGAATAAGGTCTTGCGTAATCTTTCTTATCAGAAAATGCAATACTTCACCGCACAACATGCCGGTGAAACGCGGAAAGTGCTTTGGGAAAGCGCTGAAAAGAATGGCTTGATGGAAGGTTACACAGATAATTATATTCGCGTGCAAACCTCATTCAGAGAAGAGTGGGTCAATAATATTACGGACTGGAAGATTTCTTAAGCTGAAAGCCTAAAGCGCAAAGCTAAAAGCTGCTCATATAATTTGAAAAGGTGCGAAGTTTCGCACCTTTTGTTTTAGTTTCCCGCAAAGATGCTTAAGTAGCAAAGACGCGGAAGATTATGCTCGCAGCAACGTATTAATCTAAACGGTCGGCGTTCCTTTTCCTTCAGCAATCAGTTTTTTAAGACTGCTCGTGATGTACGGCCCCCAGGCGTTGGAACATGCATCATAGCATTCTACCTCCGGATTTAAGCCTTCATGTGTGAAGCGTAACTCCGTTTGATTACCTTTTGGGGTGATATCGAAATGGATTTTGGTATTGGTCCATTCCTGCTGGTCTTTAATGAAATTGAGTTTGCAGTCCGTGACAAGCCACGTTACTTTCTTGCCTGGTTGCATATCTATTAGTTTCTGATTGGAATAATGTACCTCGCCGAAGCGCACAGAAAATTCATCGTTTAGTTTATCGAAATTACCTTCCGCGTTTTCGGTCCACCAGCCACGCACGTTGTTGACTGCTTGAAATACTTCTTCGGGAGATTGATCAACGATAATGCTCGCCGTGAAATTGTTTTTCATTTTAGTTTTAAGTTTTAGGTGCTAAGTTTTAAGTTCCAAGTTGTCATTATAAGTTTTAAGTTCTACGCTATAAGTTATCGATCTCAGTGCTAAACTGTAGCTACGCGCCGTGGCGTCGTTGCGAGAACCACTCCCTGGTGAAGCTAGTTTTCTTTCGGATTCGGTGCACCTTGTCCTTTCGTAATTAAATCACGCAAACTACCAGTGATGTATCCAGTCCAGGCGTTGCTGCAGATATCATAGCATTCCTGCCCGGGTACAAGGCCCTGGTGTGTGAGTCGCATTTCCGTTTTGCCGTCTTTTTCCGAAATATCAAAAATCACATTTGAGTTAACCCATTCCGTTTGATCATTAGTAAAATTGAAATGGTTTTCCAGCACATTCCATACTACCCTTTTGTCTGGAACTATTTCA
The DNA here is from genome assembly GCF_003236175.1 of Taibaiella soli. Taxonomy (GTDB): domain Bacteria; phylum Bacteroidota; class Bacteroidia; order Chitinophagales; family Chitinophagaceae; genus QKTW01. Next base: position 39,142 of record NZ_QKTW01000026.1, read on the forward strand.
GTAATTTTCATTGTTACGGCATGTACATCTTTATAGTGATAACGCCAGGTTTCGCCCAGCTTGTCTGTATTGCCATTTATTTCCTGCGACCACCAACCACGCACATTATTGATTGCGTTAAATACTTTTTCAGGAGCATCATCTACTGTAATTGCCACTGAGAAATCCTGTGTTTTCATATTTTCCGATGATTTTGCGTTAATAATATTTTCAATACAAAGCTACCAAGCCTTGCAGTCAAATGCTGGGTGCAAAATGGACTTTCTCACGGGGCGATCTGGACATATTTTTTGTCGAACTTTGTACCAAAGCTTTTTCCTATGAAGCGGGTTACAATCATTGTTCCGGAATGTCAGGTCAATCTGAACAGCGTTGGTGGTGCGTATGATATCTTGAGGATTGCCAATGATATCTGGCAGAAACAGGGACATCCCGCCAAACTGAACATTGATATTGCGGCGTTTTCGCCGGAGATAAAATCGCACAATAATTATCTGGCGATCCTGCCGAAGGATATCCGGGAAATCGAGCGTACGGATTTAATTCTGATACCTGCATTACTGGGCGAATATGAAAATGCCATCCAGAACAATCAAAAGCTGATCGACTGGATAGCTGCGCAATACAGATTGGGTGCGGAGATAGCCAGCATGTGTTCTGGTGCTTTCCTTTTGGCAGCAACCGGATTGCTGAACGGAAGGAATTGCTCAACGCACTGGAGCCGGGTGGATGATTTCCATAAGATGTACCCTGAAGTGCATATTACTCAGGATAAAATCATCACGGAAGACAACGGCATTTATACCAATGGTGGTGCTTATTCTTTTTTGAACCTGATCATTTATCTCGTCGAAAAACTATTTGACCGGAACATAGCAATCTTTTGTTCGAAATACTTTCAGATAGATATCGAACGCGCTACGCAATCTCCTTTTGCGATTTTCAGGATGCAAAAAAAACATGGCGATCAGATCGTTGATCAGGCACAAACTTACATCGAGCAGCACCTCGATGCTAAAATATCTTTTGAAAAACTCGCTGCAGATCTGGCGATCAGCCGTCGCAATTTTGATCGCAGGTTTGTAAAGGCAACCGGCAATACGCCGATGGAATATTTGCAACGGGTAAAAATCGAAGCTGCGAAGAAGGAACTGGAAAACGGCCGCAAATCGGTATTTGAAGTAATGAACGATGTTGGCTACGCAGATGATAAGGCATTTCGTGAAGTGTTTAAAAAGATTACCGGGCTTTCCCCGTTAGATTACAGAAATAAATACAACAGCGGTCGGAGCGTTGGGTAATTAGGTTATAAAATCCTTCTTTCGACGCTTATTAAAGGGGCGGCAGCATATTGATAATTTGCCTTAACACCCCGTCAAATAAAGAGCCAATCATTTGTTCAGATAAATGACCGGTTTACGCAATATTACATTCCCATTACTGTCCCGAATAATGATGAAATAAGTCCCGCTTGCGTACTCATGAATATCTATACGTTTTTGCAGATCACTTGTAAAAGAAGATTGATAAATTTGTTTGCCATCGGATGAAAATACCTCCAGCAGATAATTTGCATTTACATCAATACTGCCATGTACCTCTGTTATAAAAATGCCTGTATTGCTAGGATTGGGATAAACAATTGCGGTTGTTGCCGACGAAAGGTCTGACGTTTGTTCTTCTGAATTGACAGATCGGCTGGTTGTAGTTGTGGATGACTCTGGGACTACAGAATAAACAGAAAATTCCGTGTTGCTTGCTGCAGTGTATGAAAACCCGCTTTCCAGGTTGCTCTGAGTCGCCAAACAATAAGTTGTCAGATTCTGAGATGCTGCTGTAGCCTGGTATTCAAAATTCATCATTAGGGCGTTGGCTCTTACTAATTTTTCATTAGGATTTTGAGTGGTATATGCGGCATTGGACACACCATCTAATCCTGATAAATTATTTGCGGAGGCACTTAACTGAAAGGCATTCCAGTTAGTAGTATTATCCAGATCCTGCGGATCGAGATAAGGATCAGTGACACTGAATGTCGAAGTGCCAGATTGCTGTGCATACGTTCTGATCTGGTTGGCGAAAGCACTTAGTCGAACGTAACCGGCCTGCGTATCATATTCCAAATCGCGATCCTCACCCACTATTTCATTTTCCGGAATCCACCCTGATGTCTCTTCCGCCATCTCGCCATAATCAATCAATAAAGCCATAACGGCATCACTGCCTGATGTGGTATTACGAGTAAACAGTGGTCCTCCAGAACTTCCTGGTCCAGTATTATTGTTATTTTCAGAACTCAGATCAATAATAGTAGAACCACCGCTTTCGTAGTGGAGACTATCCGCTATTCGCATACACATACCATGCGGGTGTCCTAAAGTATAATAATATTGACTGGCAGATGGTACATAATTTAAATCATAGCCCAGTGTACTAACTGTTTTTACCGGAAAAAACCGTGGATCGACCGTTAAAATTGCATAATCGCCCCCGTCGTCCGGGTTTTGATATGCAACTAAATGCCCTACCGCTATAGTACTCACGCCGGAAATAGTTTTTGAGTAACCATTATCGTCTCTTCCAAAATAGTTGAGGATGACCTCTATAGGAATCACGTCGCCTACATGGGGGTCGGGTTTCAAAGCAGGAATTATATGCCCGGCAGTTAAAAGACATATATAGCCATCGCTACGATTGGTATGAATCAAAAAAGCGGTTGCCGTTGCTCCATCATCTGATAGACCCATATCTTCAATAGCAAGCACCCCTTTGGCAGATTTAGTTGCATTGGGAGGCATTCCTTGCCCATTTCTATTTAGATACTTAAAATATTTCACATAAGAACCTTCAGGTAAATTACTTAATTCAGCCGGACCATCCTGAGCAATTGCCGGGCTTAAATAGCAAAATATTAAAAAAGAGAAGAGAAACGTAACGTGTTTATTCATAAAAGAACTTATTCTATGTAGTAAGGATTTTAATTTTATGACATGCCCTGGCAACATACAGCAGCATGCATTTTCGTTTATTCATTGGTAAAAAGCTACTGGCAGCTTATCGCTAAAACAGCCAGTAGCAAGATTTTTTCCAAGATGGAACGAAGCTATTTCTTACCCGTGAGCTGATGCTGCAATTTGCTGATCTGCTCTTGTTGCACTGCAAGCTGTTTTTGTTGTTGAATAGAATATAAAGTGAGCTCTTCAATTTTCTGCATTTGTATTTTCAGCATTTCTGAAACATCAATACCATTCTCAACAACATCTTTGGCTGACGGCACATCTGGTAAATGCTTGTTGGCGGCCACGTAATCTGCTACTTCGTCGAGCGATTTTAACGTGTAATCTTCGTTAAACACGAAATCACTCCATTGACTCAGATCTTTACAAGTAATGCCGGATGAAACAATACGACCACGAACACCGAGCGTGTAGTTGAGACCGGAGTATGGAATGACCGCATCAGATGAAGGAAACGGAAGATCGGAACCGATCAGCACCTGATTTTGAAAAACCTGCATAGTAGCTTTCTCATTTACTTCCATGATAATAGGCATATTCGGTTGGAGCGTTTCAATATTCAAAAAAGGATATTTTTGATTATTTGCATCGGGTCCCCATGTTTGTATGCCCATACGTCCTGTATAAACAGAAGAAGTATTACTGCCAGAGTTAGTAACTCGTAAAGAAGAGGCAAGCCAGGATTGCTGTCCATCGAATGTAATCGGGTTTCCGGCAGCTGTTCTGGTACCTGTCTGCACTACCTCAAGTTTGTAAGAAGGACTGTTTGTACCAATACCTACATTTCCATTGCCAAGTAAACTCATTACGTTCAGAGAAGGTTCTGCGGTGGGCGCATCTACTCCTTGCTTCCACAAATAGAAATCGATTGAATTTCCTGTGGTGTAGCCCGCCTCATGCCTGGTTTTTATTGCATGCCGATAGGTGTTGGTATTATTCCAACCAAACATGATCTGACTTTTGGCGTATGAACTACTACTATTGCCATTTCTGATCAAGGCACTTCCTCCCAGTATATCCAATGCCTGCGTTGGTACATTCACGCCAAGACCAACATTCCCGCTTGCCGCAATTGTGAAAGCCGAAATATTACTATTGCTGCGGTTGACTATCTGAAATGAAGAAGGCGCGTCACTTGCACTGCTTGTCGACACCAACCGGTAGTCTTGGCCACCAGTACCGGTATTGGCCACCGAAATATTGAAATCATTTGCATTACCCGCAAAACGTGCCCCTGATGAAGGATAATTGGCTCCGCTCAAGACTTCCAGCTTCGAACCCGGACTAACAGTACCAATTCCTACATTACCACCAGCCATCACATTGAGGATATCATCATTGGTATGAAAACCCAACGTGAGCCTGTTATTATCTGAGCTATTCCCTGCATAAACAAACCGCAGTTTACCCGTATTCTTTATAGTATTACCCTGCCCTATTTGTAAGGCAATACCATTACCTGCAGTAATACCAGCCTGATAAATTTCCTGACCGACAAAAAAAGATGAAGAGGCGTCTCTGGGATCTAGTTTAAGCGTACCGTGAGCGGTAATCAGCGGCGCATCGTTGTCTGCAACTTCCCACTGTACTGCGCCAACACCCCTATCACCATTTGCCAGGCTACTTCCGAACAAGAATTTTCCGTTTGACTGAACAACCATCCTTGTAATGTGATTTGTAGTTAGTCCTATACCGTAGTATTGTGTATCACGACCTCCTGCTGACGTCGGTCTTCGATTGTGTATTGCCTCGCCATTACCCGACCCGTCAGCCAGTATGAAGCGGAACATTCCACCGTACATTTCATTACCCCATGACTGGGCATTTACCTGAATAATGGATGCCAATATCCCACAAACTGTCAGCGCACTATATCGTTTTATTGATTTCATAATTTTTCCCTTTATTGCTCTAGTGATTATTTAATTTACTTTCAAGTTGCTCTACTCTTTCCATCAGCTCATTTTTCTCTGCATGTTGCTCTATCAAATGGAGCGTCAGTTCTTCAATTTTTCTCAGCAGTAAAAAATTAAACTGCATTACATTGATATAACCTTGCTGACCGTAGTCTTTTTCTGATTTAAATTCAGGCAGATGTTTGTGCGATTTGATATACTCGTTTAGTTTATCGAGAGACATCAAGGAATAATCTTGATCAAAGACATAATCCGGAACTGTATTGCCATAATGATTGGTATCACTGCAGTACTCTCCGTATTTATTTCCGGATGCTCTGTCATATACAAATCCCATGCTATCTATTAAAACAACTCCGTGCGGGGTAATAGTAAGCCCCAAGGTATCAGCAGGTCCACTGCCGCCCACAAGTTTGAATCCATTCAAATTCTGATTACCATTCCAGGATATGGTAGGTGCGGCGGCCGGTCCATACACTGTCACTTCTGCGACATTGCCCCATCCTCCACTCGGAGACAAATAGCGTATGTATCTAGCCTGTGTTGGTCCTACGGGTTGAATGTCTTTTGCATAATAATCTAAAAAGGAGTCCACCATGTTTACCCCACTGCCTGGCAAAGTGAATAAAGTAGTGTAGTTCGTAAAGTTTGCATCATTACTTATCTGAAACATTCCTCCTCTCATTCTGTCGTAAACGCCATTTCTTGGACGAAACCTGATCGCATAAATTGATTTTACAGATCCAAGATCCAGTCCCGCCCAAACGCCATCAGCTGTCGGACCATCAAAAAAGGTATTGACGTCGCCGTCAAATACCTTGGATACGTCGTTGCCTAAATTCGCATAACTGCCCGCTGTACCAATTATGGTTCCGGAAAGAACCGGTAACCCGCTTATACTGGAAGCTGCTTTGTTGTACCCCCACAACTGACTTCTGGCAGGCGTGGTACCACACATAGCTGCGACAAAAAGCAGACTCAAACTGCCAGCAAATCTTTTTTTCCGATGTAACAACGTGGTGTCTTTTTTGTTTTTCTTCATTTCTGTAACCATTTTGAGATTTTTATACGCATTGGTACACGAAAATTGGAGGCATGGCACTGAATGTATCAATACCTGCATCAAAGAAATTTTCGGTGCTTTTTTGAATTAAATAATAAAATGGCCGACGATATAACAGGAGCGTTACATCAAAAAGATATTACACATAAACATTTCAAAAAGTGAGCAGACATGTATGACGGGGGAACATGCCAATATACTAAGACAATAAAAAACAGGGCGGTTACTTTCGTCGTTGGCGGTATAAAAGGTAATAGTGCAAAGCTAAACGAATGTTTTTGAACTTAACAAAACCGCAACACTCCATCGAGTGGGATATTAATCGTCTATTCTTTGAAAAGCCTAGAAAGAGCGCAAAAGGCCAGAAAAAAACCTTTTTTGATAAAAAATAATTTAAAGAAACTACGAATCACAACTGGACAAAAATCGAATCAGTATTAAATAGAAAACGAGAATTGACAGTAGAAATTTGACAATAGGCAATTGATTCATTTTTTAAGTGTGCTGTATTCCCAGATGAAGGCAGGTTGAAATAAAAGGGAAATGGGTAGTGGAATTGGCATGCCGCTCATCCGATCCAGGTTATTGCACTTCTTAAACATTTTCCTGAATACATCCGAACCAAACCAGATTAGATAATTAAACTATGCCCAATAGAAAAACGGCTCTCAAAAATTTGAGAGCCGTTTTTTTCTGTTGTTTGTTTTTTAGTTCTTCTGGAGTTTGTCTTTGAGTAAGATTTGTCCTGAAGAAGCATCGGTAACAATGATCATGTACAAACCACTTGCGATATCACCCAGCTGGATATCTTTCGCATGTGCCTGTTGCGTTACTGTCTGACCTGTGAGGTCGGTAATCACAACGTTTACGTCAACCGGAGCATCGATCACAACGCGATCGTGTGCCGGATTTGGATAAACCTTGATTTTATCGCGACCAGGGACTACTGCTACGCCAAGATTATTGATGAAGAATACATCAGAATAATTGGTACAGCCGTCAACAGTTGTAACACGTACCGTGTAAGCACCATTCTGCGTTACGTTGCAGCTTTGGTTCGTTGCACCCGGAATTATATTGCTGTTGAAGTACCATTGGTAACTAGCAAATGCACCTGTAGACACCGTGTTGTTCGCAAATGTAACCGTTGGATTAGGTAATGGATTTACAACGACCAGTACCGGTGGATTCGACACATCACTACAACCAAATGAATTGGTCACATGAACAGCGTAGCTACCGTTTGAATCAGCCACAAAATAATTATCTGTAGCACCAGAAACCGGAGCACCATTCAGTTGCCATTGGTAAGTAACACCTGTTGCAGAAATACCATTCAGTACCACAGCACCACCTTCACAGAACGTAATCGGTGTCGTGTAGGAAATGTTACTGTTTGGTTTCGGATTAATGGTAACTGTTGTTGGCGTAGATGTATTAGTACATCCAGTTGTACCATCGGTTGTTGTTACCGTATACAAGCCTGAAGTGGCAGCACCGAATCCGTTGGTTGTAACACCAGTAGCAGTAGCATTTCGTTTCCAAGCATAAGACAAGTTGTTACCTGTGTTTGCGGCCATCCAGATTGTATCACCATCACAACCAGAAGCTGAAGGACTCAGCAGCGTGATTGTTGCAGGTGGTGCCGGATTTGCCACCACGTTAAATGCAGTTGACGTAATGTTACAAGTGGTTGTCGGATTGGTTACCGTAACCGTATAGCTACCAGAGCCAGTCACATTGTAACAAGTTGTCGTTGCACCCGTGATATTGTTGGTATTCAGTTTCCATTGATAAGCAGAGCCACCTGTCGCAGTTGCACAGAGATTTGTGCTGCCGCCCTGACAGATTGTAAGACCGTTGGAAGCCGTTACGTTTACGGTTGGCAATGGATTTACTGTTACCACGCTTGCAGCTGATGTGTTAGCACAACCAGTGGCTGGATTAGTTGCCACTACTGTGTAGCTGCCGCTTGCGTTTGCAGTGTAAGCATTTGCAGTTGCAGCCGGAACGATTGCATTACCGTTTTGTTTCCATACATAGTTCAAACCTGTTGCCGGATTAGCACTGAGTGCCACGCTTCCGCCTGCACAGAACGTGAGCGCACCGCCTGCTGTAATAGCAATAGTTGGCAGTGGGTTTACCGTAACCGCTGTTACAGCCGAGGTGTTTTTACAACCTGTTGCTGTGCTTGTTACAGTAACTGTGTAATTACCGCTGGCATTTGCCGTGTAAGCAGCAGCTGTTGCAGCCGGAGTAATTGCAGTACCGTTGTTCTTCCATACATATGTCAAACCTGTTGTCGGGCTTCCATTGAGTACCACAGAACCACCCTGACAGAATGTTGTTGTCGTTGCAGGCGTTACTGTAATGGCTGGCAATGCATTCATGTTAAGCACAGTGGCAGCAGAGAAGCCAGGACATGTCGGGCTGGTAAATACAGTCAATGTGTAAGAACCCGGAGCATATGCTTTGTACGTTGAGTTTGTAGCATTGCTGATCGGATTACCACCGAGGTACCATTGGTAAGTAATACCACCTACCTGAGGACCTGTAAGCAATACACTGTCTCCAGAACAGAAAGAAAGTATGCCAGCCGGCGTAATTGTAGAAATCGGCGCACCATTCATTACTGTAATCGCATTTGTTGTGTCAGAACAGCTGTTAGCTGTATTCGTTACAACGGCAGAATAGTTACCACTCAGCGTTGCAGTATAAGACATATTCGTCTGACCGCCGATAACCGTCGTGCCATTCAGCCATTTGAAAGTAAGTGTTGACAAAGTATCACCGCTGAGTACTACGCTTCCACCTGCGCAGAAAGTAGTTGTACCAGAAGGAGTGATGATCAGTGGCAATTGTTTCACAGTCAGTTTTGCGATGTTAGAAGTTACATTACCACATGGGGCAACACCCATTACGACCACAGTATAGTTACCGCTGTCATTAGGAACAATTGCCGGGATAGTGTAAGCTGTATCAGTTGCACCATTGATGTTGATACCGTTTTTCTGCCATTGATAAGTAATACCTGTACCTGTAGCAGAAGATGTAAATGTTACAGCGCTACCGTTACAGATGCTTTGTGCTACTGGTTGCAGGTTAATCGTTGCAGGATTGTTGAACGTAAGTGCTACAGGTGTTGTTGTAGCACCAGTCACACTTGGACAAGAGCTTCCTACAATTACGGAATAGTTAGCAGCATCGGTTGCAACAGTATTAGCAATGGTATAAGTAGCATTTGTAGCCCCCGCGATATTCACGCCAGCTTTCTGCCATTGGAAAGTAGCACCAGAAGTAGATGTAAGCCCTACGGTAAATGTAGCCGGGCTGCCGAGACAAACCAATTGTGCGACCGGAGGTGTGGTGATATTAATCGGAGCACAAGCTTCACCGGCTATAAAGTCTGTAGGACCTGTAATGCTCATACCTGTACCGGAAATAGAGGTAGCCAGTGGACTAGAAACCGTCGGGTAAGTCCAGGTAGTGCCATCAAATTTACCCACTTTAAAATTAGCCGGTGTAGCACCAGCATCCACATCAGCAGCGTTCCAGTTGAGCGTTGCAGTGATCAGATTAGCACCGAATGTGAGACCGCCAACCGGAGTAACCGAGAAATAACGGTTTACATCGCGTGATGGGTTGATCGTACCAAGGTTAATTGCCGGATGATCCGGAACTTTTGCAATGGCACTGATTGCACCTGCAGTCGTGATAGCACCCGTACCACCAGAAATACCCAGCGGGCTGTAGAAAAGTGAATCACCAATAGGATAAGTATGGGATAACGAACCAGCAGTTGCTGCTTTTTGATAAGCACCTACTACCCATCCGACAGTCTGGCTGGTACCTGTGGTAGATGCACCTGCGAGTTCGCTGAGCGTGCTGCCGTTCAGATACAATCGTGTCGGACCGGTCATTCCGTAGTAACCAACAGATGATGCATCAAATTTGAAAGTACCCGTAAAATTAACCGGAGTACCCATATTGAACGTAACACCGTTCGGGTTGTTGACAATTACGTTTTTAAATTGACCCGTACCAAGATAGTTAGTAATAATACCCGTACCGTTTACAGTTACCACGGTAGCGCGTTTAGAAGGCCTTACAGCAGCGGCATAGTCAGAAAAATTAATAGAATCTGCTGTTAATTTACCTCCGGCGTTTACCGTAAGGTTTCCATTGACATACATATGGCAGCCGACGGTTTTGTTAATACGAACATCAGCGCCATTGTTAAGTGTCATGTTACCATTCACAACCAGGCCGGGAGCATTAGCCGCAAAAGTTACAAAACGATTGGCTGCTGCTGCACCATTAAAGATGATATTACCAAAGGCAAATTTCGAACCGGAAGAACATTTCAGGAACATACCCTGGGCGTTGTTCGTACTCGTATCTGTAGACGCGCCATCGCCAATCACGAATGTATGCAGAATCGTATCGCTGAAACCACCGGCATTGTAGTTAAATGCATAGCTGTTCGCAACAGAACTTACGTGCGGATCGACTATTGTAAAGGTACCGCCAAGGAAATTCATGTTAGCAGTATTGAACTGTACGATAGAAGTACCGCCAGCCACACTGTTCGTTGGATTACCGCCGGCATTACCATCTACACGGATATCACCGCCGTTCTGATTAATAGTGCCACCGTTTACAAAGTTACCATTCACGTTAAGGTTACCACCGTTTACAGTCAATGTACCGATGTTGTTGAACAACTTGTTACCGCCGCCTGTCGGGCCAACTTGCGCATTACCTGAAAGAACATTGAAGTTACCACCCGCATTGTTGGTAACACCAGATACGCCAGAGTTGCCATTCACTACGAGCGTACCACCATTTACGTTGACATTACCATTGTTAGCAACAGCGCTATCGATTGTTACAGTGTTACTGTTAATCTGCAAAGTACCTGTACCCCAGATAGTGAGTGATTTCGCAACGTTAGCTGTAGGATCTGCAGTTACAGTTACACTTGGGTTGATGTACGCATCATTTCCGATACCAGGAGCAACACCCATATCCCAGGTAGAACCAGTACTCCAGTTACCTGAGTTGATTGCGGTGTAAGTACCCACCATGTTGGTATCTGCAGCACCGATGTAATACGGATTTGCAAGACCGATATCTGTCAAAGCAAGACCGTTGCGTATAGCAGCAGGGTTAATGCTTGCTACGTGCGTACCGGCAACAGTGCTCGCCTGCATTACGCGAAGATTCGTAGTCGTTGCCGGAGTTGCAGTAAACATACCGCTACCATTGATTTTCATACCAATTGTATTGGTACCGAAATTCACGTTAGCATCTGGTACAACAACCCATGAAGAGTTGGTGCGTTTGTTGATCGTGTAGGTGCCGTCCGCAACGGAAAGACCTGTTGTCAGACCGTTAGCATTGTTGTAACCAACTGCGATCGAACCACCGGCAGTCAACGCTGCGGTAGCAAAGTATAAAGATACGTTACGGTTCACACCACCACCGGTTGCAATCGGATAATAACCGATACCAGTACCGGCGATCGTTGGCGCGCCTGTTGTGCCATACCAACGAACTACCCGACCGTTTGGCAGCAAGCGGATGAAGCCAGCACTCCAGCTCAATGTACCATTGCTTGTTGCCGAAGTACCGATAGTCATTGTGCCAGGGCCGATATTGAAATCGCCACCAGCCATCGTCAATGTTGTCGGAATTATTGTATTGAATGGTACTACTACCATGTTACCAGTACCACAGTTCAGTGTTACACTGGCAGGATAAGCTGTAGCAGGCCATACAGTTGCTGTAGCGGCAATATTACCCGGCTGATCATACGTCAACAAAGTGTTGCTGGCGGCATAGGCAATTGCCAGCGTAGTATTGATAGGATTAGGGGCTGTTGTCGAAATACGGATACCACCGTAGGCATTTACATTAAATGAACCGGCAAAACTACCGTTGCCTGTCAGACTGATACCAACCGGATTGGAAATACGGTAAGTAAGACCGCCCGCTGGTGAAGCATTAAAGCTTGCGCTTTGTGCAGCCGTACCGTTGAAATTGATGGTTGTTGGAGCAGTAGTACTACCAGTAGCCGCAGTAGCGCCGAAAGTACCCGCAGTCTGATTGATGTTGCCACCAATATTTACAGCCTGAGCAGAAGTAGCAGTACCACCGTCTAAATCAATAACACCACCTGTCTGTGTAAAATTTCCTGTATGATTCCATGTATAAGCACCAGTAGTAGCCAATTGGAAGGTACCACCAGAAATCGTCATGCTGTTTGTATTCAGCGTAACGTTGCCGGATGTGTTCCAGCTCACTTTACCGCCTGTCTGGTTAATGTTATTGATGTTACATGTGTATGTGGTTGTAGCACCCATCTGCACCATACCTGTACCTGTCGAAATAATATTCAGGTTGTTCGTCACATTCAGAGCCTGGCCACTCCAGGAATCCGTAACTGTGAGACCAGCAAGGTTAATGGTAAAGTTGTAGAACGTTTGTGCGAGACCAGTTGCACCAGGGTTACCAGTATAAGTAGTATAACCGGCAATCACACAATTAGAACCTGTATTCCAGGTAGCCAAAGGAATCATGCCTGGTTGCGTCGTATACTTGTTGATGAACGTACCAAAAACCTGCAGGTTGGCTGCTGTTGCGCCAGTAATAGACGCTGCTGTGCTGGTACCGCCAATGGCCAATGTACCCGAAGCTGTAACAGTATCAATGCTGTTCGTAAAGTTAACAGCGTTGTTACCAGATGTACTCGCCATTTCAAGCGTGCCCGCAATCCAGCCTGTGCCGCCAGTACCTGAGAAGTTTGTAATGGAAGAAGCCCCCATTGCGGTCAGCGAAGAAGCTGAATCAATCTGGAGTTCTTTTGTTGTAGCTACGTTATCTGAGGCGAGCGTAATTGTAGTTGCTGCTGTATTCGTGTAAACAACTTTGGTTTGGTTAGTCACCAGCAAACGACGGATCGTTTGTGTTGTCGGGTGATTGTTTACGGTATCCTGCAAACCATCAGTAAACTGCAGGATATCTGTTACATCCGGAGCGATACGTGTCGGAGTCCAGTTTGCAGCTACCTGCCAGTCTTTACTACCAGTTACGTTACCCTTCCAGGTATATGTAGTTACCGGAGCAGTTGTAGCATTCGCATTCAGCGCAGCGAGTGTATCATACAAAGGACCGCCAGAACATTGGTCATTGAACGCAAAAACAGAATACGTGTATTGAGTAGACGCAGCAACTGTAGCATCATTAAATGTCAGAGCAGTACCAACAGAAATAATATTTGCATTCCCTAAAGCACCGCCTGCAGTGTATGTAGTCTGCGCCACAGGCATTACTGTTGGCGCTGCGGTACCGGGTGTTCTTAAAACGATATATTTATTCGCCGCCGGACTTGCTGCCGTAAAAGAACCTGAGATAAAAGTAGTCCCTGCAGTCAGATTCAACGCAGTTGCCTGTGCTGTCGGTGCTGCACAAGGCGGTAAAGCTACGACCGTAAATGTATAATCCTCGGCCTCACCCGAACCAGAAAACGTACAAGGGGCGCCGGCAACATTCGAGCTTAAATAATCTGCCATAATCCGCAGACGAGTATTACCTACCAGGGCTGTAGCCGGGACTGATGCTGTTCCGGAAATCGTAGACGGGTAAGAACTGGTAGCAAAAATAGTTTCTCCTGCATCCAGGAATGAACCATTCTGATTCCAGTCAACCATTATTTTAAAACCAGCACCACTGGTGGTACTGAATACGCTAGAAAAGTTAAACGGAATGGTCTGCATGGCGACAATGGTATCGGTACCGATATAATTACTGTATCCGACATTCGTTGTACCGCCAGTACTCGTTTTATTGAGATTTTTTATCGCATTGGTAATGGTAAAGTTAGAAATGTAATAACTCGCAGAAGGAGCCACTGGCACACAATAACAAGTATTTGCGGCGCTCATGCCTATTGCAATAGATGTTGTGGTATCTGAACTGTTACCGTTGCCACAAACAACATAAGCTCTGTAAGAGGTGGCCACTGTCTGGTTGCCGGTGTAAGTAACATTGGTAGCATTCGCAATGTTGCTCCAAGTACTGCCACCATTAGTGGAATTTTGCCATTGGTAAATAATACCCGCGCCTACTGATGCAGTTGGCAATGACAGTGTAAAGTTTACGTTCGGACAGGTTGTTGTGCCGGAAGTAGATGCGACCGTACCTGCCAGTACAGAACCAGTACAAACAGTATTGCGCGTTACACCAAAAACATAAAATACATTCTGAACGTTCGTGTATCTTTTAGTAAAGCTTACACTTCGAATTGTCTTGGAATAATTTGCCGCAGCAATCGGAATCACCATCTGATACAACATAGGCCCTTGTGAAGTGCCCTGGTTATCCCATGTATTGTTACCGCTATTATAACGACAACCGATTGCTTTTGCCGGCGTAAAGCCAGATGTAGTAAACCAGTTAGGGACTGCTTTCGCAATTGGCGCTTGTACGGTGCCATCGTTAAAATTTACGGTAAAGTAAATACTGTCGCCGCTTGTGTATTGCACATTGCTGTACAAAAAATCGAGCTCACCTGCTGTAACAGCATTCGTTCCTGTTGGAAAAATCAATGAATCCGTTGCGGGCTGTCCCGATACATTCGTAATAATCCGTAGCGCGTTATTACCGGAATAAGATTGCAACGTCCAGTTCAGGCCGGGCGTAATTGCACTCGGCAAATTGAGGCTCGGTGGCATGGCGCCGCCTGGAGTTGTTGCCGGACTGATACCATTGCCAGGAGCAAAAGTACTATCGTTCAGCCAGTAATTTCCTCCGTCAAAACCATTTGGAAGGCCTGAAGTGGTAGCAAGTGCGGTGCCGGAGCCGTTACAAACGGCGTCGACATTAAATCCGGTAACTGCGACTGGTATATAGCCGGCTTTCGACATCAGCGAATAAAAAACTAAGCAGCATAACAGAAACATCCGTTGTCCGGATCTTCGAAACGCAGCTCGCCGCCTGGGCGACTGAAGGGTAATGCTTCGGATCATGTAATGGTTATTTAATTGTAATTGAAAACTTCTTTAACAGGCAATTGACAAACCATAAATCTATTTTCTTATATGCTTAGTTTTATTCGTATACCATTGAATCGAGACTCGAAAAATCTTTAATTGTGATTCAAACTTTATTGAGGTGACATAAAAAAGCTGCCCCCAGTCTTACAGAAAAGACAAAGGGGCAGCAAAAAAAATGGTTCTATAAACAAGTAAATCAGCGACTTATTCTGATTTGAAAATCTTCTCAACCGCGATCGGGTGATTGTCGGTATCAAGGATTGTCATCATGTAGACACCTGCGGCCATATCGCCAAGGTCAACACGCTTCACATTTTTTACATTTATCAGTTGTTTTCCGGAAAGATCGCTGATGATCACATTCACGTTCACGGGCGCTTCGATATTTACGATACTGGTAGTTGGATTCGGATAAATATGGATGGCGGTATTGTTGACAATACTTCTTACACCTACATCCGTCACATTGATCGTATTCGATTTATTCGAACAGCCGTTTGCATCGGTTACAACTACGTAATAGTTGCCAATCTGCGTGGCCGTGTAAGACGCTGTGTTCGCACCACTAATTGCGGTTCCGTTGAAATACCATTGATAAGCATTGAATGTTCCTGTAACGGTCATTGTCTGCTGATTTAATGTAATGGCCGGTGTCGGTAATGCATTTACGACGAGCGAATGCACCGCTGAGCTGTCTTTACAGTTTTGCGGCGAGGTCACAGATATGGTATAAGCACCCGCAGTTGTGGTACTGTATGTTGCATTGGTAGCACCGGAGATTGCATTACCATTAAGTTTCCACACGTAGCTATTTCCGGATGATACTGATAATGTTGCTGTATCACCTGCACAAATTGCAAACGGACCGGATACTGCTGCTGACGGATGCGTATAATAGCTGAATGCTATAACACTGGAAGTCTCCATACAACCATAAACATTCAAAACGTAAACGCGATAATTGCCACTACTCAAAGTAGTATAACTAGTGCTGGTTGCGCCGGCAATATCGGAGCCATTATTCTGCCATTGATAAGCATTAACGTTTGTCGAGCTGGCAGTAAAGTGCGCTGTATCACCAGCACAAAGACCGGTTGGCCCGGTTGTAGTTACTGAAGGAAGCGGCAAAGCGGTCAGCACGATGTTGCCCGAGCTAACGGTACATCCTGTTTGTGTGCTTGTAACTGAAATGGTATAAGTGCCCGCAGCCGTTGCCGCATATTGATTACTGGTCGCGCCGGATATCGGACTTCCGTTAAAATTCCATTGATAGGTCTGAGTAGCCGGTGTTCCGTTAGTCAAAGACAGGTTTCGCGGAACATTCGGACAAAACTGACTGGTGCCTGGCAATGGATTGGTAATAATATTAATGCCGTTTACTACGATTGGAATGATATTGGAACTTGCCGTACATCCTGAACCCGCAGAAGCTACCACGGTGTAGTTACCCGCCAGTTTCACGTACACTGAATTGCCCGTTGCACCTGTGATTGCCGTGCTGCCAAAACGCCATTGGTAAGTAAGACCAGCAACAGGTGTCAGACTCAGCAAAGTGCTATCGCCCGAACAAATGGTTGTTGGACCACTAGTAATTACTGGCGCCGAAGGCGCTGCAACCTGAGTCAGGACAATATTTCCCGACGTTGCCGTACAACCGGTTTGTGAATTGGAAACAGCAACTGCATAAGTACCGGCATTCCCGGCTGAATAGTTATAGCTGGTACCACCGTTAATCGGGTTGCCGTTAAAACTCCATTGATAGTTCAGATTGCTGCCGGTCGGTGCTGTAAGAATCGTTGTTCCGTTCTGGCAGAATGTAGCAGCACCAGCCGCTGGCGTAGTCACTACATTTGGCAGCTGATTGATCGCGACTGTAATTGGAGTAGAAGTAGAGAAACAAGTAGCACTCGAATAAACACGCAGACTGTAATTATCCGATGTTGTAGCAGTGTAAGACGTGTTCGTTGCACCGGAAATAGCGACACCATTTTCCAGCCATTGGTAAGTCACGCCGGTTGCCGGTGTAGTGTTTAGCGTTACGGTATTACCGGCACATACACTGGCCGGACCCGCAGCTGAAATGCTTGCCGCCGGACCGCTACCAACTGTTACAACCTGCACCGTTGAAGTGCGGTTACAACCAGAAACGCTGTTGCTTACCGCTACCGAATAATTACCTGTTGCATTTGCAGTATAAGAAGCATTTGTTTCACCAGAGATACTCGCACCGTTGTTCATCCATTGGTAAGTTTGATTGCTGGCTGTTAGCACACTCAGCACCACATTACTGCCGGTGCAGAAAGACAGGGAACCAGAAGGCGTCACCGTTACATCCAGTGGATTTACAGAAACCGCTTTAGCAACTGAGGTACCGAAACAGTTTGATGCGTTATAGACATTTACAGTATAGCTTCCTGTTGTTTTCGCTGCATATTGCAAACTGGTAGCTCCGCTGATTGGTGTATTATTTTGCAACCATTGATAAGTATAACCCAACCCTGCATTGGCATCGAGCATTGCGGAGTCGCCCTGGCAGATAGTCGTGTTATTTGCCAGAATTGTAGCTGCAGGCGGCAATGTATTACTCACAGAAATAGCTGCTGTTGCGCTACAACCAAAACTGTTGGTTGCCTTAAATGTATAGGCACCTGCTGCAGATGCCGTATAAGTGGCATTGGTTGCACCACCAATCGGTGTAGTACCATTCAGCCATTGGTAGGTATAATTGCTGCCAGTAGAACCATTAATAGTTACATTGGTGCCGCCACAAAAACTAGCTGTAGTTGCTGGTGTAGTTGTTGCGGTTGGTTTTGGATTTACGTTTACGGTACTAACTGTACCCGGAATCGAATTACAGCCACCATTAAACACATTCGTTACGCCGTAAGTAGACAAGGTTGACGGACCAGCCCAAACCACGCTATTTGTGTCAGAAACAGCAACCGGCATAGTCATCAGTGAATCTTTAAACAAACCAGTTGTCGGCACCCAGTTTACATTAAATGCCTGGCGCCCCATCAGCTGCATATCAGGGCGCGAGTTGGACGTTGTGCCCTGGAAGCTGCCAGACGGGAAAAAGCTTGGAATGGAACAGTTATTCGAGGCTCTTACCGATATTACAGAAACGAACGGAGTCAATGTCTGATACACCTGTCCGTTATTACCCACGGCGCTGGTTGTCGTACAACTTGAAGTCGTATTGCATGTGGTACAATTCAGAAAGCTCACATCTACGGCAACGTTCGAAACACCATCCCAATAAAATGGTGCCTGGAAATTAATAGTTGTCCAGCCGGTTGTGGCCGGCGGACGATAAGTTGCATTATACACAGGCGTGAAACCTGTTGTAACTAAGTTAGCTGCCGGAAACGCACTTACGGTAGTATTGGCCAGCTGAATGGAGAAATTGTTCAAATTGGAATCTGCTGCAGGATAAGGTGCATACATATTGAACGCTATGGAAGTCATATTACCTGCGGTAAGACCCTGTGTAGTTAGTTCAGAAGCAAGGATCAGGTATTGTTCATGATCCGATCCGTTGTATTCACCAAAAGGCGTCGGATACACAAGCGGGCCATTAAAGGTGCCTTGTGTACCTAATGTTGCCATCTTCGGATTGTCTGTTGGCACAGCGGTCAGTTTAGTGCTAGCACCCTGACATATAGCAGCCGTTGCCGGTGTAACCTTTGGCAAGACTGGTTGTGGAAAAATCTGGAATGCTGTTTTGGAAACTTGCTGAGTAGTAGGACCTGCTGCAGGCGGAAGATTTACGGTAGTGGGGCAGAAAGTACTTGCCAGCCCTACCAGACTAACGCCCACGTTGGGGTTGGTATTATTGTCTTGTGCTGCGATAAAATAAACGACAGAATCACCACCGGTAATTGAGGAAGTGAGTATGGAATAATCAAACGCGAAGGAAAAATTACTGCCACCGGTATTCACGCCTGTCACATATTTCCAACCATTAAAAGAAGAGACATTATTGCCCGGGTACACGCCAAAAGTATCCGATTCCGAAGCCTTTCTGTAATATAATCTTGGAGCATTCGTTGTTGTATTGACGCCGCTTGCATCGCTGATACTGGCAGTGAGCACCGGGGCCGATAAACAATAAGTTTTCGGAGACAGTGCGGTATAGCTAATTGCAGGTGGTGTAAAATCGCCTGCGGCGGTACCGGTAAACTGCAATGCACCTGCGTCTGCTGGCATTGTTCTGATAATACCACTGTAGTCAAGTGTTACAGCAGGAACGATCGTCGCAATTGCATTTTGCTTCGCGAAAGAGCTGCCTGTTGGCGCATAAGTCGGCGTACTGCCGATCTGGCTCAGGTTATTTTCAGTAAAAGTTGACGCCTCTGCAGGGTAAAAGAATTTCTTGTACTTACTGCAATTAGTATTAAAACCTGGATCGTTGGCGAGGTTGTACATATTGGTCAAACCAGCCAGCGATGTGCCCTCACAATAAAGATAGATGTTTGCATCAGCGGGCGTCCAGTAAACATTACCACCGCTGGTTGGCGCCAGACCTGTGCCCGGATAAGGTGGCGTATTCGCAACACCAGTAAGCGCGCGTAATGCACTCACCACCCCAACGCCATTCGGCGCTGCGTTTACACGAATAATATTGTTACGGATATCAATAATCGGGGCACCGTTGCCTGAAGGAAAGAAAATCCCCGTTGCGCCAAAATCAGTACCTGAACTTCCAATTGGCATAAAGCCCGGTCCTATATTGATCGTATTGTTGTAGATGTTATAAAACTTGCCATTGTTCGAAAGATAAAGACCTACAACCGGCGAAAAACCCGTCGCATTTGGCGCACGGAGATCGCTGATCATATTGTTGTAGAAATTTAAATTCACGCCGGTAAAAACATACATACCCGCCGTAAAAACACCACTGTTGAGCGTATATCTGACCTGATTATTCTGAAGATTAGTGACCGTATTATTATATACGTCAACGGTACCCGTAGTGCCCACTGTAAATATCAAACCATACATAGGCGCAGGCATAGCCGAAACACCATTACCATTCAGTGTCAGGTTGGAAACCGTGTTATTGAAAACGGATACTGCCCCGCCGGAATTTGTTGAAATACCATAGATAGTTCCTGTATCCACGATATTCGTCACCAGGTTATTGCTGATTACAGAACCGGTACCATTAGTGGCGGTAAACAAACCATAAAACCACGCGCCGCCACCATTAATATTAGAAATTGTATCAAAAGAAACCGTTCTGATCGGATAAGGACTTACCCCACCTGCGATATTCATAGGATACAACTGGGAATTATTGGTGAAATAACCTGGCGCGTTTACATTCGTTACCTTATTACGGAGAAAATCAAACGCTGTACCGCCTATCAGCGAGCCGCTCTGGTAAAATCCCATTGTACTGCCGGAGATAGGAACACCTGTACGGTTGATCCCGTCAATCTTGTTATCATTAATTGCCCAACGGGGATTGCTGCCGAAAGATGCACCGGAGAAATAAACAAGCCAGTGATTTCCGTTTGAAGATGAAGTTTCTGAAATCCTGTTTGCCGTACAACTCAATACATTTGCGGCGCCCGGCACATTAAATGCATTAATACCAGTACTGATATTCTGAGCGCCTGTAGAACTCACAGCCACTGTATTTGTATCAATATCGATTTCATTTGCATTAGTACCGCCACAATTCAGATAAACAGCAATCAGATTAGAAGCAACTGGTCCTTGGGTCAGGTTGATATTGTTTTTCCGCACAATAACGTTACCACCAACAGCTGCACCGTGATAAATACCATCGAGCACGTTGGCTGACGCGATACCACCATTTAGCATGTTGTTGATTGTATTGCCGCGAATCAAAGTATTATTGGCGTAACCAAAAATATAAACAGCGGAAGCTTCATTTGCACCGCCACCGTAATTCGATATCGTGTTACCATCGTTGGCACCATAGCCACCTATAATGTTACTCTGATCATACAGCGCGTAATTACTTGCAGCTGCATAACCATAAATGTAAATACCGTGGTTACAGCTACGGATATCACAGCCTTTCACCACATTATAACTATTGGCATCAGAAGGCGCCGCAATCGGTAACTGTGTGGTTAGTGCGCTCAGCGCGATATTCATCATCATGATGCCCTTGCTGCCGCCATATGTCGCTAACGCAATCGCATTCGGCACGTTCGTGTTGAGCTTATTCAACTGAATATTACAATTGCTGATCACATTATACTGACAACCATCAAAAGGTGCGGTAGCGCTGAGTTTCACCATACCGTAGCCCCACTCCATTTCTGTCGTGTACGACACGGTGTTCGTATCAACCAGATGCAAGGCATTTATGGTTACATAATCTGTCCCCCTCATGGTAAACATACCATCCGAACCGCTGGTCCCTACATTGGAAGTAATCGTATTTCCGTTACCATTAATCAGTAACCGACTCGATGCGGTAAGCGAGCTATTAAGCGTGGTACTGCCAAGCTGATAACCACCGGCGGGCGCGTATTGAGGATTCCCCGCTGTAATGTTTACGGTGACCCCTGAAGATCCAACACCTTGGGAGTTTAAAGCAGATACGACATCGTTGAGTGTCGCATAAGAAGCACTCGGAACCGTGACAGTCCCCGACAATTGTGCTTTTGTTTGTTGTGCACATAGCTGGAATAGTATCAGCAACATGCCTAGTGGTTTCATTCTCATGATAAACAATGGATAATAAATGAAGAACAGACCGAACGAGGACACTTAAACATTGCATCCATAAATCGCCGGATTATAAATTTATTTTCCCTGCCTGTTCAGTGTATTACAACTTCATTGAATTACCATTCGAAAAATCTTGAAATATCTACTTGTTGGATATAGACTATTAATTATTGAAAATTCCCAAAAACAAAGAGACGTCCCCGAATTAAATCAAGGACGTCTCTTTTAAAATGTATTCACATGTCAAATCACGGTTCAGTTACCGTTTCGCCATCAGCTTGCGGCCTTTAGGTTTTGGTGCTTCGAAATAGCCAATTCCCCATCCACTGACTGCAACATTTGAATTCTGTTTTTTAATTACTGCCTCCGCTTGTTTAGCATCGAAATGCTGACGGGAAGCGTTGGCGAGTGCATGCTGTAAACCTGTTCCGGAAAGCGGCGACCAGGATTTATTTGGTCTGGCAATAGAGTGCCTGCCATCACATTCCTTGATCTGGGCTCCGGATGAATGAAAGAATAAACACAATGCGATTACCGCCCCAAACGATCTGAAAAAAGTAGTTTCTTTCATTATTAAATACTTCGTAAAAAAATAGAGTTCAAAAAAGCTGGTCAAAAAAGAGGTCGCCTCAGGATTGAGGCGCCTCTTATAAGAATATAGACCCGGAAGCTTTTTACTATTGTTTAACCAGCTTCTGATTCAACAAGACATTTCCTTTTTCGTCCGTTACTGTTACGAGATAAATGCCATCAGCGATATTGCCGAATGTCAGTTCCTTAGTATCCGATGCTTTTGTAATAACCTTACCGACAACATCACGTAAAGTGATGGTTACATTGTTGGCAGATTGCACATAAATGCGATCGTGCATAGGATTCGGATAAACCGTTACCTTATTATTCAGGTTCACAGATCCTACGCTTTCCGGCGTCAGTGTGGTATCTGCAGAAGTACCATAGCAACCAGTAGTGCCTGGAACAGTAACAGAATATTGACCATTGGTCGTTACCAGATAAGTTGCATTTGTTTCACCCGCAATCGGTTGTCCGTTTTTATTCCACTGATAAGCGCTAAATGGAATGGTAGTGCTGAGGATATAACCGTTTACAATCAAAATCGGAGTTGGTGAAACATTAATCGTATCAGTTACTACAGCCGAAGTATCATGACAACCAGCACCCGTATATTCATATACGCGATACACACCACTTGCCGTTACTTTATAGCTGTTTGAAGTAGCCCCTGTGATATTGGCGCCATTTTGCTGCCATTGGTAAGAAAGACCTGTTGCCGTATTTGCGTTCAATGTCAGAGAATCACAAGCCTTAGTTGTAGACGAAGTAATCGTTGCAACAGGAGATGCGCTCAGTGTTACGGTAGCTGCAACCGCTGAAGTATCGCTACAACCAGGGCCAGCTACTACATACACGCGGTAAACACCGTTGGCAGTAACATTATAAGCGGAATCCGTAGCACCTGAAATGTTTGCACCATTTTTCTGCCATTGATAAGTAAGATTCACTGCGTTGTGTGCATGTAAATTCACAGAATCACAAGCTGATACAGCACCGTTTGGTGTGATTTGCGCAGCGCCGACAATCGGTGTGATTACAGAAGGCGCAGAAGGTGCAGAATTACAACTTGACAATACACTTACTACTGTATAATTAGTCGCTACCGTTGGGTTGGCATATACCACATGATTGGTATCCGCAGCCGTCATCGGAATGGTAAGTGCAGCATCTTTATAAAGACCTGTTACCGGATTCCAGCTGATTGGTTTTGGTGCACCAAACACGAGTTGCACATTCGGACGCATATTGTTTGCAGTAACATTAGCTGTCAGATAAGAAGAACGTGAAATAATAGAATCATAAAGCATTGGAGCAGCCAGCGGACCGCCGTCAATATAGTACATGTTCAGATTGCTGCTCTGTGCAGTATTAAATGTGCTTACGTTCCAGACAGTCGACGAGTTTCTGCAAATAAAGTCTACTACAAGGTTGCTTGTTCCGTCCCAGGTAAATGGCGTATTCAACAGATAAGTATTAAGACCGTTTGCAACAGAAACCTGTCCTTTAAATACCTTCTGAATCGGCTGCCAGTTAGCGTTTGAAAAAGATGTAGCGGTGGTATTGCCCATACCGATATTCAGCGAATCAAAGCCTGTAACACCAAAATTCAATGCCACGTTTAACGAAACCGCAGAAATCTGCACACCCGGTGTCATACCTTGTGCTGTCAATTCCGCTGCGGTGAACATCATTTGCTGACGGTGATTATACTGATATGCAGACAAAGGCGCGTTGTTATCATTATTCAGATTAAACGTAGAGTCAGTTCCCAATTTAGCAGTAGTAGGCACTGTTGAAGCGCCGGCAGCAGTGATCATAACCGGGCTGCCACAAACTACAGCGGAAGCTGGTGTCAATGCCGGAGATACCGGTGCCAGTATTCTGTAATAATTTTTAGCTACAGTATTCGAAGTAGGTGCAGCTGCAGATCCGATGTTTACAGATGTGAGACAGTAACCGCTCGCAAAAGCAACCATGTTGGTACCCGCATTTGCCGGTGCTGCTGTATCCTGCGCCACCACGAAATAAACGATGGTATCGTTTCCTGCAACAGGAGCAGTCAGTAAAGAATAGTCGGGAGTGAAATTGAATACAGAACCGGAAGTGTTGGTACCTGTTACATATTTCCATCCGTTGAACGCAGCAGTATTTGTTGTACCAAAAGCATCTGCTTCTGAAGTTTTGCGATAATACATACGCGGAGCAGCTGTAGTAGTGTTCACGCCCGTACCATCATAAATATTCGCAGTCAGTGTTGGCGCAATATTCGCACAAACCGAAGTAGACGGCAATGCGCTATAACTGATTACCGGAGGGAAATAGTCTTTATTCGCACCGTGAAACAGAATAGCACCTATATCAGAAATTGTTGCACGAACACCACCGATCTCATCAGTAGTAATTGCAGGATTCGTAATTGGCGAGCTGCTGCTGCTGGCATAAGACATACCTGAAGGAGCGTACATGCCCGGGTGACCTGTTACAGCAACCGTGTTGTACTCTGTAAAGCTCGTACGTTCTTTCTGTCCCATCCATGCCTTATAAAGACTTAGACAAGAGTTGTTGAAATTCGGATCATTGAGTGGACCATAAGCGTTAATTGCAGCGGAGTTAAAACCTTCCGCATAATAGTAGCAAGAACCAGCAGCCGGTACGTAGTAAATATTGTTACCGGAAGTATTCGCCATATAAACCGGCGCAGGACCACCTACGTTACCGGATTGTTTTACGATAGCACCGACCATACCAAAACCGTTTGGCATACAATCAAGATAGACGATGTTATTACGGATATCCATACCCATCAGTTTATCTCCCAGATAAATACCGGCTACACCAAAGTAAGACCCGGTGCTGGTTGGATTGAGACGAACCGTATTGTGATAAATATTGTAGTAAGACGTGTAGTTAATAGTACCAACCAGATAGATGCCATAAATACTCGGCCATGCCCAGTTTGGCGCCGAATAATCACTGATAGTATTGTTGTACAGGTTACAGGTACCCAGTCCGGCTGTACCGGCGATACCATAGATCGCACCTGATGTTGCAGCACCGGTGCCGGTGGCCGCAAGGCCAGTAATCAGGTTGTTATAAACAGAGTTGCTGTTATTACCGCCATCGATCTTGATACCATACAGAAAACCGTTCGCAGTGGTATCTTTCCCAACGTAACAATCATGAAGATCACCGTTGAAAGACTTATCGACAGAGATAAAAAACGCATTATTGTTACGGCAGTTCGTAACTGTATCGAAAGCCATTACTGATCCTTTCGCACCGTACATCGCCAGGTGTCCGTAAAAAGCCCCGCCCGTAGAAGTGGTAACAAAACTATACATCGATACACATTTATCAACTTTGTTGTACATGTACGTTACTATGAAACCGTTTGGATCAGCGTTGGTGCTGAAAATACCGCTACCTGTATAGAAGCATTTCAGCTGTGAATTCGAATAGCAATTCTGCATCAGGTTTCTGGTAAAAATCAGCGACCCGGTTGGTGCCTGATTGGTGGCGTTATCAATCCCCGTCAGCTCACCACTGCCACCCGCAACTCCCAATTTGTTCAGATTGGTGAATTGGTTATTTTGAATAACGGTGTATTTACGGCTACCTGCAGACGTATTGCTGCCTGATTCGTAAATACATTTGATAGTACTGTTACTGTTAGTCTTGGTCATACTCGACCAGATGATATTCGTAAAGTTGTTATTGCAGATACTATCAATATTAAAGTCGGTATAGTTGTTGTAAAGCCCGTAGAAGTTACCGGCCGTCGCAGAGGTATCCGTTCCCGTAATCGTATTATTGACAAAAACGAATTTTGCGTTGATATCGGAATGACCCGTAGTCGGAAACGCAGAACCAATGAGGTTGTTATTAAACACCGCATACATATTACCGCTCGCAAACGCCGCGCTCGGCGCCCAGCTCAGATCATACGTGTTGTTTTTAATGGTCATGTTACCTCTACCGGTACCCAGCGACATCATCGCCAGTTCGGCAATGGATGGTGTTTGCGTATTGGAAACAGAAAACTGATTGTATTGAACAGTCAAAACAGAATCAAACTGCACGTAAAGACCTGCAGTACGGTTATTGGTACTGCCGCCCACTTTCATCAGATTACCTGCTGCAGCCGTCGCACCGCCAATTACGTTGTTGTAATCATAAAAACCCGGAGCGTTCATACCACGAAAAGACATCGCAGTGTCGATGTTGCTGATGTTATTGCCCGAGAAAACGTTATAGCTGTTTGCGTCTCCTGCAACAGCGCCGGTTACCGGCAGTATCACGCCGCTGGCAGCATTTGAGTGCGCCATACGGATACCGCATGACACCAGGTTAGCCGCATTCAGCGTAATGGTACAATTGGTGATCGTATTATACTGACAACCATCGTAAGGAGCAGTAGCATTAAGTTTCACCAGATTATACCCCCATTCCATACGTGTAGTAGTAGTGGTATTTGCTGCATTTTCCGAAAGATTGAGGCCATTGATCGTTACGTAATCGGTACCAAGGATAGAAAAAATCGCATCACTCGTTCCCACGCCGGTTCCGGCTGTAATAGTGTTACCGTTACCGTTGATGACAATCGTCTTGGCTGCCGACACACTGCTGTTCAGCGCTGTACTGCCAAGCGCATACCCTGTACCCGGTGCCGTCTGCGGATTCCCCGAAACGACATTGATGATGACACCACCACTGCCTACACCTTGTGTATTCAGTGCTGTAATTGCCGTGCCCAGATCTGGATAGTCGCCCGGAATATTTTTTGTGCCGGACAACTGGGCACTCACCTGCAAACTCATGATGCTTCCTGAAAACAGCAGAAGCATACGCCGCCATGTAGTTTTAATAATCATTAGATTGATTTTGGGGGTTTCGGTGATTGCAATTTTTTGTCGCGACCACCATTAATTAACAATTCGTTTTCGGGGAATGAAAAAAGCAATAAGCCATTTCTATTCGCGACTTACAAGGTCGTTTTTTGCATCGCAACACAACTATGAATGCATTGAATTCTGATTCGAAAAATCTTTAATCACTATTCGAATTATATTGAAATGCAACATCCAGGAAGTTTAAACAGAATAAACTTGTTAACGTAAACAACTGTATAACAACAAAAAAGACATAAAACAGAAATAAATTACCAGGTAGCCTCGTTTCATACGACATCTACAATAATGCGATACAATTGACTAACTTGCCGGTTAATCCCAATATAAGACATCAAAAAATCCGCACTCCATCAACGGTATTATTGCTTATGATCGCTAAAAATCTTGTGAACAACCCCGCTATCAATGTACTCATAGCCGAGGATCATTATCTGGTCCGGAAAGTGACAAAACAGGTCGTGAAAACCTATTATCCACAAGCTACTTTCGAAGAAACAGACAGCATTGAGGAACTGGCAGATATGGTGAAAAACGGAAAGTATGATCTGCTCATTCTCGATATTTATCTGGCTGACGGCAACGTGATCTCTACCCTCCCTTACATCAAACAACATGCCGGACCGGAAACAGGAATTTTATTCTTCACGATGTGCAAGGAAGATACTTATGCAAAACGCCTGATACAGCTGGGAGCAGACGGTTTTCTGAATAAAAAGGCAGATGAAAACGAGATTAAAGAATCGCTTCAAAAAATTCTGGCCGGCGAGAAATACATCAGTCCTTATATGCAGCGAAAACTCGCAGAGGAAGTTGTAAGCGGCCGCAAAAGCAACCCGTTTGAAGAACTGACCAACAAAGAATTTGAGGTGATGCTTTATTTATTGCAGGGGCATTCACTCAACGATATTGCAGACATTACACACGTTTCTGTAAGTACAGTAAGTTCACATAAGAAAAGAATGTTTGACCGGCTGAAAATTACGAGCCTGGTAGAATTAACGCAGCTGACTGCCATACATAATATCATTCCCGGCGGATAGCATTATTCAAAAAAGATAAAAATTAAGGGTTAAATAAGTTCGCGACTGCGCCACTTATTTAACCCTTTCTTCATTTACCTATCAAAAATCAGCGATCAGAAAATCATTCCTTTTCGTTGCACAAATGCAACAGCGGGCAAGTGAATATTTACAACGGTGCCTTGTCCCTGCCTGCTTTCGATGGCAATGCTGCCGCCTAATGCATGCGTCAGATCCCTTACAATGCGCAGCCCTATTCCTTTCCCACCCTCTTCATTGGTTCCTTTTTCCGGACTTACGCCCAGCATACCATTGATCTGCTGCAAACGCTGCTGCGAAATACCCTTGCCCTGATCGCTCACCGCAACCGTACACAATTTCTTTTCGTCGGAATAAAACACATCAATCATCACTTTACCGGAAGATGAAAATTTAATGGCGTTACTGAATAAATTATAGAGTATGATCCCGAGCAATTTCGGATCGGTAAATAACTGCTGACGGGCGTCGAATATCAATTCCAGGCTCAGGTTTTTGTAAGCCGCCTGCGAGCGCAGCGGTTTCCATTTTTCGGCCACCAGATCGGCAAGCAAAAAGTTTTCATTGTATACCGAGAATGTATCCGCATTCTGTTGTAACTGTGACCAGCGTACCAGATCGTCGGTAAGGCATTCCAGATTTACCACCGTATCTACCACATCTTCTAAATCTGCCTTCGGAACCGCAACATTCGTATGATCTCCTCCGCGCAGCAAACTGATCAATGCACGTTCTATATACTGAAGTGGCGTTGCAATGTCGTGGCTCAATGCCGAAAGCAAACGGTTCTTCAACACATTGTTGCGATGCAGCTGCAGATTGGTGGCACGCAGATCTGCAGTGGCCGCACGCACATGGCTTTCCAGCTGCCTGTTGCGCCTTACGAGCGACCAATAACGCATCCGGAATAACAGAAAGACCAACAATACACTTCCCAATACAATCAACAGCAAAAACCAGGTGGTCTGATACCAGAACGGCGCGATTGCAAAATTGAAACGGTGCATACCAGCTTCCGTGCCAAAAGCAGAGCGAAGCAGCAAATGATAATGCGTATTACTGAGCACAGGAATCGTGATAAATCCAGATGCGGGAATGTCCAACCATACTGGTCTGTCAAATCGTTCATCTGTAGTCAGCGAATAACGCATCTGACTGCCCGAAATTTTCGTCCAGGAAGGTGCCGCAACATGCAATTGAATTGTTTGTGTTCTGGGTCCGCAGTTCAAATCTCTGACCGCGTTTTGTGAAACGCCATCCACCCAGACATTATCGATGTATAACACGGAATCTGTAGTTGCGTAAATACGCGCCAGCGTATCGGGATGAAATTGCACCAGACCATACATAGAAGGCAAACTGATCTTACCTCCCGGCAAACGCAGGTAAGCCGGATTACACCCTCCGTTAAATTCATTGGAATGCAGACCGTAATTACGGTCAAAATAAACGTATGCAGGTGTTATTTCTTTTGTATCCGCATAAGACAGCATTTTATGATAATCCGCGATCAACAGACCATGATTTGTGGGAAGAAAAAGATACTTGAAATCTTTGTCTGGAATCGCGGCGTGTACATACCGGAGACGCGATTCCACATCGAGTGGAAAATGGATAGCCTCCCCATTCCGATATAGGTAAAGACCATCGCCATAGGTGGCGCACCAAATGTTTCCACGGCCATCCTTCTCTATAAAGCGAACATCTTTCCCCTTCGCAAAAGGCAATAGCCATCCCTTGTCTGTACCGTTTTTCACAAGATAAATACCTCCGGAAGTACCTACAAGAAGCCCATCCGGGCATTCATAAAATGTTTCAACATGGTAAGAATCATTAAAGCCGATCAGCTTTATGCGATGCAGCGAATCGTGAACTATATAGCCTATATCAATGCCCTCCGCATCAGACATCCATATTTTACCGCCGGAAGCCTGATAAAAAGCCCTCACTCCTTTCTCCACAAATAAAACCGGATGAGCTATTCCGTCTGGTGTCCGCCGGTACACGGTCCCCCTAATGCTGTACCACAAACTCCCGGAACGGTCTGTCATGAAAGTAAAACTAGCCGCGTTCTGCAACGAAGGCTCTACGCCTATATACGCTCCGTTTCTGAAAAGCAGTCCCCGCCCCGATAAAATGGTACTGTTGTTGGGGAAAAAAGCCTGGCCATAAAATACTGCCTGTATATCTTCACTAGCCGGTGGCAGCAACGTTGTGAAAGGCACCGTATGAAAAACAAACAAACCCTGCGATGCGGAACTTCCGACTAAGGTAAATTCATCTTTCTTCCAGATAGCGCTCAGCAGTAGTGCGCGGGGGAATTGGGACAAAACTGTATCAAAAACAACATGGTGTTCTTTATTTAATGCAACGGAAAATACGGTGCTCCCAATTGCATAATACCCCATCACATCAGGATTTTTACTGACGACGACTTTGGTGTCTTCATTGTGTTTTTCGGGGCCCATCTGTTCAGATACCAATGCTCCTTTTGCATTATAAACCTGCAACATGCCATCATCCCGGAAGTAAACGACATACGGCGGCTTAAAAAGCGTGTTTACCTCTTTTGTCGTCTGAATTGGAATTTCTTTAAATAGACCGGCAGCATTATACCAGTCCATATGTGCCTGTGAAACTTCTACTATAGTGTCGGTAGCAAGCTGATCTCCGAGTGTATACCCTTCCAGCCCATTTTGCCGCTTAAAATTTACAGATTGTTTTAATACAGCATAAGAGTTGAGCTTTCCGATTTTGGAATTCAGCAAAAGCACGCCTATACTGTCAAAATTCAACGGTGTTATTTTCACGATTCTGCTGGCATAAATGTAAATCAACTGCAGATCGGTGGTCTGGGCCAACAGCGTATCTCCCTTATAGTACAAAGACCAGATACGGTTGAGGAATCCGGAAACATCAGACCTGTTATGTTCAGGAGTATAAAACTGAGCACCATCAAACCGCTGTATACCGGATTGGGTTGCCAGCCAGAGAAAACCAGCTTTGTCGGGCAACATATCAGTCACGCTGTTCTGCAACAGTCCGTTCTCATCGGTGTATTGCTGAAGAAAATAAGATTTTCCGCCATTACCTTGTACAGATTGTCCGGACGAAATAATGCTCCATGTCTGTAACAACAGCAGCATGAAAAAAACGGGGAAAAGATTGATGTGGCGCGCAGTAACCTTCATCGGGCACGGTTAGTAATTGCTATTAAATTACTCAAATAAAAAAGAAATTTTCAATGGAAATAAAATTGATATTCCTTTATTCATAAAAAAAGCCGGGCATTAGACAATGCCCAGCCTAATATGTGCAAAAAAGACTTAAAGTCAGTATAACCTGACGGTGCAAAATTTTTAAAAACCCTTTTGCAATAATGTTATCTGAAAAAAATACGCCTGGCATAGACATACCCAGCCTTGTCTTAGATCAAATGCGTGTTTTCACACGAAAAAAGTTGTTGCTGATCTCACCCAACTAAAACTTAACCATCGTCACCAAAACTTCCCTTTTTTGATTTTCTCCAATTTTTTCGGGCCACAAAGGTCTGCAATCAAAATTCTGACACGGGCTTAATTTATTGAATCTACATTCAAACTTTATCCAATTTTTGAGCAATTAGCAGCGAAAATATCCTTAAAACACTCATGCAATCCGTTCACTCAGAGCTGTTTTGATAAGATATCGGGCTATTTGCGACTCAGAAAGAACACGTTCCCGCCCGGAGCTGAATCATTTCTGCTAAAAGAGCGCGCATTTCCACTCAAAGAGGGAACGTTCATGTTCAGAGAAGGAACATTCCCACTAAAAGAGGCAATTTCCAGGCTAAAAGCTACAACCGTTCCCATAGTTGCCAAATCGGCGTTCGCAATTAGATATTTGAGTTTTCTGTAAGTTTGATGCAGCACAATCCAAACACTTCGACTATGATGCCTAAAGCCGAAAACATCGACGCCTATATCGCCCGGTTTCCTGACGACGTTCAAAAACAATTGCAGCAGATACGCAAACTCATAAAAAAAACGGCGCCCGGCGCGGAAGAAACAATCAGCTACGGTATGCCGGCCTTTCGCCAAAACAGAGTACTGGTTTATTTCGCCGGATATAAAAATCACATAGGGTTTTATCCAACTGGTTCCGGAATCAAGAAATTTGAAAAAGAAATACAAGGTTATGTGCATTCAAAAGGCGCGGTACAGTTTCCTGTCGGCAAAGCCTTACCGACTGACCTGATTAAACAAATCGTTGCTTTTCGCGTAGCGGAAGATCATACCGTCGCAGATCTGAAAAAGCAGGCGAAACCGGCAAAATCCAGTGGCAAAAATTTCGCCGCGTCGCTGTCCGCACCCGCACAACGGGCTTTGGTCTATGCCGGCATTAATACGCTCAAACAACTTGCAAAATGGAAGGAAGCTGATCTGCTAAAACTGCATGGACTTGGCCCGGGTTCTTTGCCAAAGATCAGGGAGATTCTGGCAGCAGAAGGATTATCGCTGATTTCCTGAGGGCTGATTTTTGCGTGATGAATGGCCGGTTGTGCGCTTCCCGAACTATACAAACATTGTTAAATGTCTGTTGACTTTTGAATTTTGCTTCTTTGAATTTTGACTATTCACTTTAGACGCTGAAAGATGCATTTTACCGCTACAACACACAACAGTCGCTATTTTGAGATCATAGACGATCTTGATGAAATTACAGGCACGCTCAATTACGATATTTGGACCGACAGTAATGCGACAACACTCACACATAACTACACAATGGACGTCGACATCATTGCGGTCGATACAGAAACGACAGCGGTATTGCCCATCCTGATGGTCTATGGTGCGAAATATTTTAAAACACGGGCAAGTTCATGATGGTGGAACGGTGAATGATCAAAGTAACGCAGATGGGTTCGGGAAACCCAAAATATCAGCCCAAAATCAGCTCCCCACTTTTCGCATCTCGTTTTTGACTTTTGACTTTTGACTTAATTTTTACGGTATGATTTTTCTAACTTCATTATCACATCCACTCTGCTGATCAGATAATGGCCGGTCATGGAACAACTCAGTTTTTTCGAACACGATGAAAATGACCTCAGCGTATTGGCTGATGTGCTGGACTATTTGCCGGCAATGTTTACCAAAGCGGTAGGCGATCATTATCTGGCGCATTTTATCAAATCAGTTCCCTGGCAACAACGATCTGTTTTAATGTATGGCAAAGAAGTCATGACACCGAGGCTTACCGCCTGGTATGGTGATGTAGACGCCGATTATTCTATTTCGGGGAGTAATGCTACGCCACTTCCATGGACAGACGAACTGCTGGAGATCCGCGAAAAGGTCATAACCCAGTCGGGCTTTAATTTCAATACTGTTTTACTCAATTATTATCGCGACGGCAATGATTCGGTCAGCTGGCACGATGACCAGGATAATATTCCGGGGAGAAATCAGATAGTAGCTTCCGTAAGTTTTGGACAAGAACGGATGTTTGATATTCGTCAGAAGAAAAACCATGCAGTCAAGTATTCCATTCCACTGCCAAACGGCTCGTACTTGTTGATGAAAGGGCGTTTTCAGGATGACTGGCAGCACCGCATCGACAAATCGAAACATCAGATGAAACCGCGCATTAACCTCACATTCAGAATCAGCAATACCCGCATTATTTCAAGCAATCTTTCTCCATAAAAACAAATTTTTCAGCAATGAGTCAGAATGTAGCAGATCAAATCGTAACCATGCTCGTAGCCGCCGGTGTGAAAAGAATTTATGCAGTAACCGGCGACAGTCTCAATCATCTCAACGATGCGGTAAGAAGAAACGGACAGATCAAATGGATGCATGTACGCCATGAAGAAGCGGGAGCCTATGCTGCTGCCGCGGAAGCTGAACTGGAAGGCATTGGCTGTTGTGCCGGCAGCGCAGGTCCGGGACATGTGCATCTGATCAACGGTCTGTACGATGCACACCGTTCCAATGTGCCCGTAATTGCCATCGCCGCCACCATTAATACAAATGAAATGGGTACCGAATATTTTCAGGGCACCAATACCATAAAACTGTTTGATGACTGCAGTCTGTACAATCAACTTATCACCACACCGGTGCAGGCGCCGCATATGCTGCAGACAGCATTGCAACATGCGATCCACAGAAAAGGTGTAGCTGTAATCGGATTGCCCGGAGATGTCTCTGCACAAAAAGCACAGGAAACAGAAACATCCCTGCACACCTATCGCACCAATAGCATTCTGCGTCCAGCAGCACAGGAACTGAAAGATCTGGCGGGTTTTCTCAACGAAACAAAGAAGATTGTTATCTACACTGGCATCGGCGCGGCAGATGCACATAACGAAGTGGTAGCACTTGCGCAGAAATTAAACGCTCCGGTGGGTTATTCTTTCAGGGGTAAAATGAGTATGCAGTATGACAATCCAAACGAAATCGGAATGACCGGATTGCTGGGCCTGCCTTCTGCTTATCACGCCATGCATGAGGCAGATTTACTACTGTTGCTCGGTACCGATTTTCCCTACAGTCAATTCATGCCTACTGATAATAAAATCATCCAGATCGATGAATGTCCGGAGAAACTGGGTCGCCGTGCGAAATTATATATGGGCTTGCACGGCAACGTAAAAGATACGCTGGAAGCATTGTTGCCAATGATCGATCAGAAAAGCGACGATGATTTCCTGCAGACCGAACTGAAGATCTATGGCATGATCAATGACCGCCTGCAAACCTTCGCTAAAGAATCGGGTGAAACCGATAAAATAGAACCGGAGCACGTAGCCGCGGTGATCAA
Organism: Taibaiella soli; assembly: GCF_003236175.1. Taxonomy (GTDB): domain Bacteria; phylum Bacteroidota; class Bacteroidia; order Chitinophagales; family Chitinophagaceae; genus QKTW01. Next base: position 74,262 of record NZ_QKTW01000026.1, read on the forward strand.
TGAAATGGCAAGCAGCGATGCAATCTTTACGCTCGATACAGGCATGTGTTGTGTCTGGGGTGCCCGTTACTTACACGCAACGGGTTTCCGTAAAACACTCGGTTCGTTCAATCATGGCTCTATGGCGAATGCGATGCCGATGGCTATTGGCGCACAGGCCGCCTATCCCGGCCGTCAGGTAATTGCATTCTGCGGAGATGGCGGTATTTCAATGCTGCTCGGCGATCTCGCTACTATTCAGCAATATAGGTTGCCGGTAAAACTGATTGTTTTTAATAACCGCGCACTTGGAATGGTGAAACTGGAAATGGAGGTACAAGGTTTGCCCGATAACGAAACCGATATGGTGAACCCTGATTTTGCCTTAGTAGCGCAGGCAATGGGTTTTACAGGCATTAACGTGCATGAGCCATCCGAACTGCGACCGGCGCTGGAAACTGCATTTAATTCAGACGGCCCCGTTTTGGTCAATATATTCACCAATGCGGATTCGCTGGCGATGCCGCCAAAACTGGAATGGGAACAAGCTAAAGGCTTTGCAATGTCGATGACCAAAATGATGCTCACCGGCAGAATGGATGAAGTGATGAATATTATCCGCACTAATTATAAACACATCCGGGAGGTGCTTTAATACGGCTGATTGACGATCGCGGATGTCTGATTTACTTCAAAATTCAATCAATATTTACGCGCAACTTGCAATACCCAAAGAAATTGACTTTTGCCTTTCGGCTCCGCTCGGAGTGACAATAAAAAACTTTCGACTTTTAAAACATGGATTTACAACTAAAAAATAAAACAGCATTTATCAGCGGATCTACTGCTGGTATTGGTCTTGCAATAGCTGCCGGCTTATTGAAAGAAGGTGCAACGGTAATTATTAATGGTCGCACAGAAGATGCGATCAATAAGGCAATTGATGTACTGAAGGGGGAGATTCAGGATGCGAATGTGTACGGGATTCCGGCCGATTTTTCGAACGAAAAGGAAATCGGTGCATTACTATCAAAGCTGCCGGACATTGACATACTGATCAATAACGTGGGCATCTTCGAACCAAAAGCATTTGCTGAAATTTCAGACGAAGACTGGTTCCGCTTCTTTAATGTGAATGTGATGAGCGGTGTTCGATTGTCCCGCCATTTCTTCGATAAAATGATTGCAAAAAACTGGGGCCGTATCATTTTCATCTCCAGCGAATCTGCGATTTTCATTCCGGATGAAATGATTCATTATGGCATGACCAAAACAGCGCAGTTAAGCATTAGTCGCGGTTTGGCGGAACTAACGAAAGGTACCGGCGTGACCGTAAATTCCGTTTTGCCCGGTCCTACGAGATCCCGCGGTGTTGGTGATTTCCTGAGCGACCTTTCGAAGCAGGAAGGGGTAACAGAAGATGAAATGGAAACGAAATTCTTTAAAGATTTTCGCCCAACGTCTCTGCTGCAACGTTTTGCATCAACAGAAGAAATTGCGAATATGGTGGTGTATCTCTCGAGCCCGCTTTCTTCCGCGACTAACGGTGCCACGCTGCGTGTAGAAGGTGGTTTGCTGCGGAACGCTTTTTAAATTCAAAAAGCAGAAAGCGCAACCTCTAAAGCTGAAAACTGCCTGCATTATTACAAGTTGCATCTTTACGGTTCTACGAAGCCGCTTCAGCTCGCTTGCCAGGCAGAACAGAATCGTAGCCTCGCGACGTATTAACCCATTGACGCCTCAACTTATTAACGTGCTCCGGTGGTATGATAATGGTGCTTTTTACAGAAACACTATACTATGGAAGGGAAACTGAAAGGCAAAAATGTTGCCATCATCGCTACAAACGGCGTTGAACAATCTGAATTTGAAGAACCGCTAAAAGCTTTGAAAAAAGCAGAGGCGAATATCAAAATTATTTCGCTGAAAGCGGAACCAATTAAAACCTGGAAAAACAAAGACTGGAGCGATACACACAATGTGGATCTGACGATCGATCAGGCAAATAGCAGCGACTATGATGCAGTTGTATTGCCGGGCGGCGTTATCAACGCGGATATTTTACGAACAAACCAGGATGTGGTCAATTTTGTTAAGGATTTTTTTGACGCCGGCAAGCCGATTGCAGCTATTTGTCACGCGCCGTGGATATTGATTGAAACCGGGGCTTTACGCGGCAGAAATGTTACCTCTTATCATTCACTACAAACTGATCTATCCAACGCCGGCGCCGTTTGGATTGATGAAGAAGTGGTTGTAGATAACGGCCTGGTGACCAGCAGAACACCAAAAGATCTGGTCGCTTTTTGCCAGAAAATGGTAGAAGAAATTGGAGAAGGGGTTCATCACTGATTTTTTGACCGCTGATAGCTGATTTGTGAAGGGGCAGTGGTCAATGGTGAATGGTCAATTTTATAAGACGTAAAACAACAACGAAATGAGTGCTTTGCTTCGTTGTCTCTTCGCGTCTGGGGGGAATGAACTGTCTAAACATACGCGACTACGACATGCTCACTATTATAAACTACGTATTCAAACTTGTTGTTTGAAATTGCTTTATCGTGCTTGATATGCGCGTGCACTTTTTCAAGACTATCAAATATCGCAAAATAGTCAGCATCAGTATGCGCTGTACTTAAAGTACGTGAGCCTTCAGTTGTGACAACGATTCCAGTCTGGCGTTCTGCTTTCATCAACGCAAAACTTCCTTTAGCAAACTTTGGTAGTTCCATATATTTAGAAGATAGTGTAATTCTTTCAAACGATAGGATTTTATTAGTGGCGGCACGATGTTTTAGCCTTTAAAGTGCAAAACTATCACTATGAAAAATATTCTTGTCGCTGCAGCAATCCTGTTTGGTGCTTTATTGTTGGGGACGTCGTGCAGTTCATCCAATCAATCCGACCATATGACCACTACAGACACGGTCATGAATACCCCGCCGGCAGCGGGTGACACGGCAATGATTCCACTCGCAGACACAATGGTACCACGCAGCAATATCAATTCAGATACTCCAATGCAAGCTCAATAGATTTTGTGAAGATTTAAAATGAACAGTGATGAAAAAAGGACCAACTTCATTTAATGAAGCAATGGAACTCAGAGATCGTTATGACTATCTGATCGGCAATGTCGCTGAAGGCTCAAACGGCGCGAGGGATATTATTGAAAACATAATTGTAGCTCCCAAAAACATGTTGGGAGATTCATTCTTATATCATTATCATCTGGAGGGACAAAACAGCAAAGCTTTGCTTCGTTTCTACTCCTATCACGATTATGCAGTGGTGGGCATTGTAAAACAAGAAGAGAAAGACGGCGGTATCAGCTACTATTATAAACCGCTGGTGGCACTGACTCATTTTCTTGCTCCTGAGACAATGGCCTAGTGTGGTTTATGCTACTTTCCGATACCGGTACTTGCCTTTAATATGAACGTTAAGGTAGGTACCCTTCGACGTTGCCGCACGCATTGCATCATATTCCGCCTGCGGCACAGCCAGGTACTCATAAATATTCCCCGACAGGAAAATAATACGAAGGATTTCTTTGGCCTGATCGTACTCCATTCGTGCAATAACAGAAGACGGCATCATTTATTCCTATAAAAAAATCCGGCCCGCAAATCAGCTCACAGGGACGGCCGGTATTGTAAAATAGAACGTCGCACCTTCGCCAGGTTTACTCATAACGCCGATACTTCCCCGGTGTCGCTGAATAATTCCCGAACTAATGTAGAGGCCGAGTCCCATACCCGGAAACGTACGCATCTGCGCATCATTGATTCTGAAGAACCGGTCAAACACCTTATGTTGTAATTCCGGCGTAATACCAACACCTTCATCGCGCACCAATACTTTGATATAGCCGTTTTCCGGCTCCATTCTGATCTCTACCTTTCCGCCATCGGGAGAATATTTCACCGCATTTGAAAGCAGATTTGTAATCACCTGCCCGATCCGTTCACGATCGCCGTAAATCTCCGGCAGAATGACGTCATTAAAAATGATCTGATGTTTCGCTGTGGTGTGTTGCATTTCTTCTGCCCGTTCCAGAATGAGGGAACCGAGATGAAACTGCTCCGCACGCAATTGCAATCTTCCTTCTGAAATACGCGTGGTATCCAGCAAATCGCGGATCAGCTGTGCCAGGCGGTCCACCTGCATATTCAGCTTATGCATCATTTTAATATTGCTGTCCTCCTGCTGATGCTCAAATCGCTCCAGTAAAAGTTCAGCGAATGCCTTAATACTTGTCAACAGTGTTTTTAGCTCATGACTTGCCACAGCGATAAAATCATCTTTCTGTTGCTCCAGCGCTTTCTGGTCAGAAATATCAATGGCAGTACCTACCATGTGCAACGCTGTTCTCGGATTTTCAGAAAAATAAACCTGACCGTTAATGGAAATCCAGCGTATGCTGCCGTCGGGAAGTGAGATACGAAAATCCTCGTGAAGGACACCGGGACCATTTACATCGCAGGCAGCGGCCACGGCAATGGCATACCCTGGTACATCTTCAGGATGAATCATAGACCGCAATGCTATCTGCAGATTAATAATACCATTTTCCGGCAGTCCAAAATGCCGCAGAAACTGCGGATCTGGCTCTGTACGGTCTTCTGCCACATACCATATAAACGTGCCGATATTCGCAGCTTTTACAGCCAGCTTCAGTCGTTCTTCACTTTTGCGCAGCGCTTCCCCCGCTTGTTTACGTTCCAATAAATCAGTGGCAAGACGTGCAAGTACGTCAAACATCATAAATTCTTTTTCGCTGGCCAGGTGTTCTTTTCGCCAATGTGTAGAGATCATACCAATAAACTGGCCGCTGCGGGAGATAAGTGGCGTCGACTGCACCCCTCTGATACCGCAAAGACTAAAGTAGACCCGCTCCTGATCGGCGATAAAAGCATTTGTCATTACATCCTCAATAATGACACGTTCCCGCAACGCGGTTGCTTTAGCACAACTGGTACCATCATCTATTTCTACCCATTGCCAATGCGCTTCCGCTTCCGGATGAAAACCGCTGGAACCGAGCAAAAACAATGCATTCCTGTCTTGATTCATCATTTGAAAACTGGCCATATCAGAATGCATCATGGCTTTTGCAGCAAAGACGACCTGTTCATAAAGCAATTGCGCATCATCTTCCTCTATCAACCGGGCGCTGACTTCCTGCAACAATTTTGTATCCGCGAGTTCCTTTGCCAGCTGAATTTTGCTTGCGACCAACGCTTCTTCAGCTTGTGCCCGTTCCAGCCTTGGAAAAAAACGATTGGCCAGTTCCCTGAACACATCAACCTCGTCACTTCGCCATACCCTCATTTTATTATCGGAAACCGCTAACACAAAACGCCATTCTTCGTTTCGGTGAAAAGGAACCACGACGGCAGAATAGATATCCAATGCGGCCATTGCCACGGCGCTGACCCGGTCATCGTTTTGTGTGTCGCTGATAATTACTGTTTCTCCATTGCGAAAAGCATTGGCTGTGTCCTCATTGATAAAATCGGACAAACGGATAACAGGCGGCACAAACGGACTGCCGGCATTATTCATGATATAATAAAAGCGGCCCTGATCCACACTTTCGTCTATCTCCACAAAATAAGCGGTAGCGATATTCATGTACTCGCCCAACTTCTGCCCGACAGTATGCATGATTTCTTCGGTGGTATTAAGACTGGCGAGATCATCCTGAATTTCGGAAAGAAAAGTATTGTTGAGTTCCCGTCTTTTACGTCTTGTAATATCACTGAAAATAACAGCAACCTGTTTGTTTTCGGGACTTCCTAATCTTGCAGCGAATACGCTTACCCAACGGTCTACTTCCGGCGAATAATCCTCGAAACGCTTGGGCTTGCCGGTCTTTACAACTTCACCAAAAGCACCCGCCCAGGAAGCCTCCATGCCGGGAAATATTTCGAGCAATGTTTTTCCTTTGGCATTTGGAACGCCACTGTCCTGCTCAAATGCGCGATTTGTTTCTAAAAACCGGTAGTCTTCACCATTGCCAACCTCATTAAAAATGATTTCTATTATGGCAAATCCTTCGTCTATGGAATTGAAAAGAATTTCGTACTTGTCGGCCTCACTGCCGAAATAACTTTTGCGTGAATCGGCTGGTGTCATGGGATTCAGATTTGTTCTTACAATTTAAGAAAAATCACCTGAATCGCTGATGGCGGATTTCTTGCCCGCACAACTGATTGTCTTACTGAGCGGAAAACACCAAACGTTCTCAAAATCAAAAAAACGTTTCCACGATACCGTGAAAACGTTTTTGAATTTTGATTTTTAGCTTAAACTTTCGGCTGAAAACTCATTTCCACCCAAAACCAATAGTAAAAGTCTGCAGTGGAAGAAGCAGGATCGCGAACAGCCCATATATTCGACAACACATAATCATCGATTATCGGGATCTCCATGTATTGCATGGCACCTTTGTTCGTTATTGCCGTTTCACTTTCTGTGTTGTCTTCGTATACAAAATTGATAGACCGGAATGGAGCGCTATAAGTAGAAGGCACGTAATAGAAACGGAGCGCTTTAATTCGCTTACTAAGATCCGCTTTTACCGTCTTGACGTTATTACCGCCCATATTCGATGGACGAATGCCATCGTGATCGGTAAAATTGACCAGGAAGCTGTCCATATTGTTACCAAAATTGAAAACGATTTCCTTAATGGTTCCGCTTTTTTGCTCTTTGTTTTTCGGTGCTACAACCGGAATCCGCTTTTCATTACCCGGACAGAAAGGACCATAAACGATTTTCTGAAAGTTAGCATCTGCAATCGGCGCCGCATTTTCCTGGCCTGGCACCAGACGATTCATGTAGAAAAATGAGGTGTACGATTTGGTCAGTTCAGCCATCCACGGAGACAGCCAATGATCTCTCATTTTCATCAGCTGTTCCTTTTTATAGTCTTTTACGTCCGTGCTAGTAAAAACTTCCTCAAAATCTTTACTTCCAAACTTGTCGTTCAATTTAACTGTAGTGTCTCTGAACACGGCACCAGAAACAGTGCAAGAGTAAGCGATCTCACTCTGCCGCCATTTGATCAGATTAGGCATTTCCTCACTGAAAAACTGGCGATAGTTTTCGATTTGCCGCTGCAATTCAAAAGTCCATTGTTCGTCAAATTCACCATACAGTTCTTGTCCGGAAACGATGCGTTCTCTCAGCACAGCCAGATGTACCAATGAAAATGCAATGGTAAACGGAATCAGGCGCGCTTTGTTTTGCGAACGGCTTAGTTTAAAATAAAGCTCCGTGCATTTACTGATCAGGAAAGTCAGCTTCATCGCACGCTCACTATTGTTTTTCGCCAGCACATAAGAAAGCATATCACTTTTGATGGCCACCATTTCTGCGCCGTCGCGTGTGATTTCAAATTCCAGCAAGTGCAGTTGGATCATTCTTTCAACGTTCGCACTCACCTGGCTCCAGATATCGGCTTTGGCTTCCTGCCAGAAACTACGGATTACATAGCTTAAAACGCTGCCTACATAAGGTGCTTTTGAGGCCAACGCAACAGCCACTGTTCTTGCTTTCTGGCTCCAGGCTTCTTCGGGTCCGGGTGGCGGATGCGGGAATGAAATTTTGTTGGACAGAACTAATCTTTGGTGATCGGTAGGTAGTTCTTTGGTGTCGGTAATAGTAAACGACATGGATTTGGAAAATTTTGGTGTGGTTAGGAATAAGGCGGTAAGATAAGCCGGCGATACGATAATTGGGCAATGACTCGGACTATAAATGTGTCAATGCAAATTTGTGATTCAACGTGCGTATTAACGCGAAATCAGGTGGCGACGTCGACGAAAAAAGCACCTCGCAATTAACGCATTTTTATACACATGCGATATGAAACACAAATAGGCAAAACTCACGCAAGTCATTGCGAAAAGAAAACGACTTCATCATCCAACCGAATATAGTTTATCTAAAAATTAGATACTATTGTAGTCCGAACAAAAACCAACAATTAAAACCTTATTATCCATGCGCCGTTTCAGAATAATTTTGGTGTTTCTATCCATCGCACAGATTTCCGCTGCACAACATTTTCGTGATAGCAAATTCAAAATTTCCAAAACAGAGAAAAAATTAATTGCAGCATTCTGGACCGATTTCAAAGAAGCGATCAATTCCCAGAACAAATCAAAACTCGCAGCACTGATTTACTTCCCATTTAATTGTGAATATTGCGGACCGGTTAACCCCGCATCCCATTTTTATCCTCCGGTAACAAAAACTGAATTTGATCAAAAATTCTATGCAATATTTTTCGATCCAAAGCTTGTAAAAACAGCAAATGGTATTCAGGAGCTAACTGATATTTTAGAGATCGCAAAAAATGAAGACGGCAGTGATGGGGGATTCATGTTTAGCTATACAACAATCGACCAATCTCAAAACACAAAAGGACGACAATGCTGTTTTTGTATAGCAAAGATTAACCAAAAGTACGTGATAACATCAACCTGGACATTCCCATAAATTGCATTTCGAATTGATGTAGACGTAACAATAAAAAAGCTCGTCTCCACATTTCTGCAAAGACGAGCAACTTATAACCTAAAACTTATCACTCTCTAAGAATCTGCCTGTACACCAGAAGATGCTTCATTTCTGATCGCCACAACCCCATCGAACACATCGATCAGTACCGGTTTTGTTTTATCGATATCGCCGGCAATGATTTTTTTACTCAGTTGGTTAATGATATCTTTTTGTATCACACGTTTCAGTGGACGAGCGCCATATTGCGGGTCAAAACCACGTTGTACGAGATAGTCCAGCGCATAGTCAGTAAATTGGAGATCGATCCCCTGCTCTGCCAATTGCTTCTGAAGATGCTCTAACTGAATACGGATAATTCCTTTGATTTCTTTTTTCAGCAGCGGATGGAACATAATCACATCATCTACCCTGTTCAGGAATTCCGGACGCATGGATTGTTTCAGCAAATCCATCACCTGTTCTTTCGTAGCATCGACTACTTCGTCAATATCCTTATCTTTTAAGTCTGCAAAATTTTCCTGAATAATATGGCTACCCATATTGCTGGTCATAATGATGATGGTGTTTTTGAAATTCACCACACGACCTTTATTATCCGTCAGGCGACCATCATCCAATACTTGCAGCAATACATTGAACGTATCCGGATGTGCTTTTTCAATTTCATCCAGCAGCACCACAGAATATGGTTTCCGGCGAACGGCTTCTGTCAGCTGACCACCCTCATCATAACCAATGTATCCCGGAGGCGCACCAACGAGACGGCTCACGCTGTGTTTTTCCTGGTATTCACTCATATCAATACGCGTCATCATGCTGTCATCGTCAAATAAGACCTCTGCAAGCGCTTTTGCCAGTTCCGTTTTACCTACGCCAGTTGTACCCAGGAAAATAAAAGAACCGATCGGACGTCTTGGATCCTGCAAGCCGGCACGGCCACGGCGAATCGCATCTGAAACTGCTTCTATAGCTTCATCCTGACCAACCACACGCTTGTGTAATTCTTCTTCCAGCTGCAGCAGTTTTTCACGTTCGCTCTGCAGCATTCTTTGTACCGGAATGCCGGTTGCTTTCGCCACATTTTCTGCAATATCTTCCGCATCCACTTCTTCCTTTAGCAAACGTTTATGCTGATTGTCCATTTCATTCAACTGTCTGCCAAATTCCGCGATCTTCGTTTCTTCTTCTTTTATTTTACCATAGCGAATTTCAGCTACCCGGCCATAATCACCTTCACGTTCCGCCCTTTCTGCTTCCAGCTTCAATTGCTCAATGCTGTTCTTCGATTTATTAATCTGGTCTACAATTTCCTTTTCTTCCAGCCATTTTGCTTTCAGCGTATCACGCTCTACCGTGAGCATGGAAATATCCTGGCCTAATTCTCTCAGTTTTTCTTCGTCATTTTCCCGTTTGATCGCTTCGCGTTCAATTTCCAGCTGACGGATGCGACGTTCCAGTTCATCCAGTTCTTCTGGCATGGAATTCATTTCCAGCTTCAGTTTGGCGGCACTTTCATCAATCAGGTCAATAGCCTTGTCCGGCAAAAAACGATCGGTGATATAGCGATGTGATAATTCAACCGCAGCAATAATCGCCTCATCTTTGATACGCACCTGATGGTGGTTTTCATAACGGTCTTTCAGACCGCGGAGAATGGAAATGGCATCTTCCGGTGTCGGTTCATCGACAAACACTTTCTGGAAACGACGTTCCAATGCTTTATCTTTTTCGAAGTACTTCTGATATTCGTTGAGCGTCGTTGCGCCAATTGCACGAAGTTCCCCGCGTGCCAGTGCCGGCTTCAGAATATTAGCTGCATCCATCGCACCTTCCATGGCGCCGGCGCCGATCAGTGTATGAATCTCATCGATAAACAAAATGATTTCGCCATTGCTTTCGCTTACTTCTTTTACAACTGCTTTCAAACGTTCTTCAAACTCACCTCGATATTTTGCACCGGCCATCAGGGAACCCATATCAAGTGCAAAGATGATTTTGCTTTTCAGATTATCGGGCACGTCACCGTTAATGATACGATGCGCCAGACCTTCTACGATGGCTGTTTTACCAACACCCGGTTCCCCAACGAGAATCGGATTGTTTTTTGAACGGCGGGAAAGTATATGCAACGTCCGACGAATTTCTTCATCACGGCCAATCACAGGATCGAGCTTACCATTACGGGCGAGTTCGTTGAGATTTTTCGCATAACGTTGCAGTGAATTATATTGATTTTCGGAAGTCTGCGAACTTACGGTACTACCCTTGCGCAATTCTTTAATCGCAGTAATCAGGCCTTTTTCGGTAAGCCCTGCATCTTTCAGCAATTTGGAGGTATCATCATTGGTTTGCAGAATACCAATGAGCAAATGCTCGACGGTTACAAACTCATCGCCAAATTCTTTCAGCGAGGCGCCGGCACGCAGCATTGCATTATTCGCATCGCGGCCAATGTTTTGAGCTGGTTCGCCGTTCTGCATTTTCGGCAATTTATTAATCGCTTCCTGAAGTTTAGTTTCCACAAAATTCAGGTTCACATTATTTTTCTTCAGTAAATAGGAAATCGGGGCATCCTGGTCATCCAGTAAAGCCTGGAGCAGGTGTGCGGATTCTATGTTAGGGTTTTGATTATTAAAGGCAATCTGTTGTGCCTGTTGCAGTATTTCCTGCGCTTTGATCGTGAAATTATTCAAATTCATAGTCGTGTCGGTTTTTCCTTTTAACTAATACGCATAAAAAGCGTTCCAAATGAATTTCAAAGCAGAAATGTCACCTAAAATTACGGCAAAATGCCACTACGGCGCACAAACAAAGTCAGTTCTGTATATTTTTCAGGACAATTTGTTCCGGACCGCCAAGCTGACAAAAATCGCTGGTGGCTGATAGCTGATTTTATGAGTTGTGAGTGGTCAATTGGGAGTGCCCATGGAATTAATGGAACTCAATTTTAAATGTGTCATTGGCACTTGTATCTGAACCAAAAGCAAAGCGGTCCCCATGTAGTATGGAGACCGCTTTGTCTAAAAGTATTTACTATTAATTAGTTCGCACTTGCTTTCACAAATTCTACAGCAGCATGGATTTTTACTTCGTCACTTACAACGAGGCCACCAGCTTCTGTTACAGCATGCCATGTCAGACCGAAATCTTTACGGTTGATTTTACCGTTGATCTCGAAACCGGCACGTTCGTTGCCCCAAGGATCTTTTGCAAAACCACCGAATTCAACGTTCAATTTTACAGGCTTTGTAACACCACGCATTGTCAGGTCACCGTTCAACACATAATCTTCATCATTTACTTTTTCCAGTTTAGTACCTTTAAAAGTCAATTGCGGGTGATTGGCAGCGTCGAAGAATTCATCACCTTTCAGGTGTTCATCACGTTGTTCGTTTTTAGTATCTACAGATGCAACATCAGCAGAGAAGCTGATTGCAGCTGTGGTCAGGTCTTCACCATCTGTTTCCACGTTCGCGTCAAATTTTTTGAAATGACCCGTAACAGAAGAAATCATCAGATGTTTTACTTTAAAAGAAATTTCAGAGTGACTGGCATCTAATGCCCATTTAGTTGTTGACATTTTATTTTCCTTTTTTATGGTGTTTTTAAAATAATTACAATGTTATTTAAAGATCACTACTGCGCATTTTCTCAAGTAGTTCATTGAGCGCAGCTGCATCTTCTTCGGTTGTTCCAATTACCTGTTCGGTCATTTCCGCTACTTGCCTGTTGGTCTTTTCCAGCAACTGAATTCCTTTTTCAGTAAGCTGCACCATGGTTTCGCGTTTATCTTCTTCCGAATTATAACGCTTTACCAGTTTTTTAATGACCAAACGGTCTATGATACGTGGTACGTTGGAACTTTTCTCAATCATACGCGAACCAATATCTTTCACACACATTGCTTTAGGGTCAGAGCCTTTCAGGATGCGCAGCACGTTAAATTGTTCTGCAGTAAGTCCCGACTCCTTTAATGCCTGGCTGATATGCGATTTCATCCAGTAAGCCGTGTACATAATATTGAGACTGGCTTTATGGCGTTCGCTGAGAAAACGGTTTGTCTTTAGTGCTTCTTCGAGTTTCACAATGCAAATATATGTACATACATGCATTTTCGAAATCAATTTAACCTATACCGTGATTAAATATATGTAATAATAGGGGTATTCAGAAATTATTTGCTTCGCAACAAAAACAAATACCGTGGAGATCATCCTCCACGGCATTAAAAAAGCTATTTGATTTACAATAAAAAAACATTGTTCTATCAGCCTTCGATGTTTAATGTGTCACGATCAAACGGAAATTCTGAGGCTGCCATTTACTGCCACTTACGCGCAACAGATAAATTCCTGCGGATAATGCGCCGGTAGCAATGGTATTAACGCCTGCTTCTAGTTGGCTGCTCAAAATCTTTTTTCCTTCAACAGAATAAATAGCCATTTCGTTGTAAACAGCATTTTTATTATCAATGGTTAGAAATGCATTTGCAGGATTGGGATAGATCGAAATCTGGCGCGCTGCATTTATTTCATTAACGCCGGTGGTCGTATCTGGTGGCGGATTGCTCGTTACGGTATCATACAACACATACTGCGTACGCACCGGAAAGTGATCAGACACATCATAATTATAATTGTTTACCCAGCTCTTTACTTCTGTACGTAATGAGTGCGCACTATTGGGTACATAATAGTGAAACATTGAATTGCTGGCAAACACATGGTCGATCAATGTTGTGTATCCGTCAATGGAAATGGCGCCAGCTTTTGAAATGGCTAAAGTGAGTGCATGGTAATGTGCACTATCCGCCAACAAGTAACTGTAATTGCTCACTGAATAATTGCTGCAGATAGTTTGGTCAAGATCATCGTTATAATCGCCGAGCAGTAAAAAAGGCTTGTTTACGAAATAATGATCGAGCGTATCTTTTAGCTCATGGCAGGCTGCTACGCGACGAGTACATGCGTCATTGTCTGCTTCGGCTTTGGCATGCATTACCATAAAAGTTACATTATGCCAGGCGCTGTCTTTACCGAGTACTTCTGCATTCACCTGAAATGGCAGTCGTCCGCTGGAAAAATTATAATAGGCGTTATTACTGTTTCCCATCATTCTGCGGGTGGAGATATTCCGCACCATTGACTTTCGGTAAATGAATCCAAGCTTCTGGGCACTCGCATAATCCGGATCAGAAGTATTATTCGCGAAGCTGCCAAATGTTGAAACCGTATAATCATAGTTGCCGTTAATGGTATGTGCCAGCTGCGCAAATGAATCCACATCCACCACTTCACAGATAGCATAGACATCGGCATTTAGATTGTTCATGATTGTACGCACCTTGCTTACCTGCTTTGCAGGATTATTATGTGTAGGATCTGCAAAATACCGGAGGTTCCAGTTTACAACATCCAGCGTGTCTGAATAGGGCGCCTGCGCTTTGCAATAGCCAATAAGGGTTATACTGGCTAAAAGTGTGAGGAAAAATTTAATCATAGCTGCCAAAATTAAAGGCTATGATTATCAAACGATCGTGTTTACAAAAACATAACCTTCATTGCAATTGACAGTTGCTTCATCTTTGTCTGAAGACGGTTGCTTCCAGCTCCCAATCAACGTTTTAACCTATTAACCTTTCAACTTATTAACCCCTAACTTATGATTTTAGCGGAAAAGCAATTATTTTCGGCCTCAAAATCATTTCCTACATGCATCTGATCCAACAGATATTTTTCATCATATGTGCCGGTGTGGCGATTTACCTTTTTGCAAAAAAAGTAGGTTCCATCCGCCGAAATATCCTCCTTGGCCGCGATGAAGACCTGAACGACAATCCTGGCGCGCGTTGGAAAAACATGACTTTGCTGGCTCTTGGTCAGAAGAAAATGTTTAAAAAACCAGTTCCCGCGCTGCTGCACATTGCGGTTTATGTAGGTTTTATCATTATCAATGCGGAAGTAGCAGAAATTATTCTGGATGGTATTTTGGGTAAACACCGTTTGTTTGCGCCGTTCCTCGGACCTGTCTATGGTTACCTGATCGGTTTCTTCGAAATTCTGGCCGTTTTAGTATTGGTTTCTTGTGCGATTTTCCTGATCCGCCGTAATATTTTACACGTTCGCCGTCTTTGGATGAAAGAACTGAATGGCTGGCCAAAAAGCGATGCGAATTATATCCTGATTACAGAGATCGTGCTGATGAGCCTGCTGCTGACGATGAATGCTGCGGATCAAATCCTGCAGGCACGTGGCGTAGAGCATTACCTTGCAACTTCACCGTTCTGGGTCAGCAGTCATCTGACTGGTCTGTTTGATGGTATGTCAACGGGTGCATTAATTGCGCTTGAGCGCACTTGCTGGTGGCTGCACATTGTCGGCATCCTGGCATTTCTTAATTACTTGCCTTATTCTAAGCACTTCCATATTATTCTTGCGTTCCCGAATGCTTATTATACACGTCTGATCCCTCAGGGTGAAATGAAAAACATGAAGGACATCCAGAACGAAGTACTGTATATGATGCAGCCCGAACTGGCTCCGCCGCCAGCTGAAGGCGCTCCTGCCCAACACCGTTTCGGTGCGAAAGACGTTCAGGATCTGAGCTGGAAAAACCTGCTCGATGCTTATTCTTGTACAGAATGTGGTCGTTGTACATCTTCTTGTCCGGCAAACCTGACAGGTAAAGCGTTGTCACCACGTAAGATTATGATGGATACGCGCGACCGTCTGGAAGAAGTAGGCCGCAACATCGATAAAAACAAAGAATTCCAGGACGATGGTAAATCACTCGTTCATGATTATATCACGGTGGAAGAACTGCGTGCCTGTACTACTTGTAACGCCTGTGTTGAAGCTTGTCCGGTGGGCATCGAACCATTATCAATCATCAATCAGCTGCGTCGTTATCTGGTGATGGAAGAAAGTAACAGTCCGCAGGAATGGAACCTGATGTTTAGCAATATCGAAAACAACATGGCGCCGTGGAAATTCAGCCCGGATGAAAGAGATCGCTGGGCGGAGGAAATGGGTGCCAGTTAATAGGTTGAAAGGTTAATACGTCCGCGAGTCATCCGCTTTGTCATGCTGAGCGGAAACTAAGCAGACAGCTCAAAAGATTGACCATTCACCATTGACCGTTGCCCTTCGACTACGCTCAGGGTGACAAGATGAAAGCCTTACGTTTCACAGTGTTCAGCTTTGCGCTTTCAGCTTTTTGAATTTTGAATTTTGAATTTTTAACTTCTAAGAAATGCATATAAAATCAATGGCCGAATACGCTGCTAACGGTGAAATGCCGGAAGTGCTTTTCTGGGTAGGTTGTGCCGGTAGCTTTGACCAGCGCGCCCAACGTATTACCAAGGCTTTTGCTACCATATTGGATAAAGTGGGCGTGAAATTTGCCATTCTGGGTAAAGAAGAAATGTGTACAGGGGACCCTGCAAGACGTGCTGGTAATGAGTTTCTGTTTCAGATGATGGCGTACAACAACATCCAGACGATGAACATGTACGGGATTCAAAAAATCGTAACTGCTTGTCCGCACTGCTTTAATATTCTGAAAAATGAATATCCTGCATTGGGTGGCAATTACGAAGTAATCCACCACACTACTTTCCTGCAACAACTCATCAACGACGGCCGCGTACGTCTGAAAGAAGCTGGTGGGTTTAAAGGCAAAAAAATTACGTATCACGATAGCTGCTATCTCGGTCGTGCTAACAATATCTATGAAGCGCCACGTGCTGTGCTGGAAGCGCTGGATGTAGAACTCGTAGAAATGAAACGCTGCCGTACCAACGGCCTTTGCTGTGGTGCAGGTGGTGCGCAAATGTTTAAAGAAGAAGAAGCCGGCGATACACGTGTGAACTGGGACCGTACTGCGGAAGCGGTGGAAACGGGCGCTAAAGTAATTGCCGCTAACTGTCCGTTCTGTACCACGATGCTGGTAGATGGTGTGAAGAAACAAGAAAAAGAAGATGATATAGCTGTGTTGGATATTGCAGAGATGGTTGCACAATCGCTTGCGGACTAATAGCTGATCGCTGTTTTATTGATGTCTGATGTCTGATTTGCTTTGGCGATCAAATATCAGGCATCATTTCATTCAGCAGGACCGGTCCATGTTGCGCGGGACCCTTCCTTTGTCAGGGTGACAAACGCGAGTGATTAATTACTCACGACGCCACAGAGACACTACGCCAGGCATGTATCAAGCCTTTGCGACCTTAGTTTACTTTGCGTGAAATAATCGTTTTGCCCTTCGACTCCGCTCAGGGACAGAAAATTTTGAATTTTGACTTTTGAATTTAATTTATGAAAGCCCTTCCTCAAAATAGCGGCAGTCAGCCAGAATGGGACAGTAATCTGATCAAGGATCTGTCGTTTATTAAAAAGAACCTGCGCTACCCGATCAGCAAACGACAATTATTGCCGGGCATGCTTGCAGTTATGTCTTTAACTACCGTCTGCTTGCTCGTAACACTCACTTTGGCCAAAAAACATGGACCATTTGATTTTCTACTAGTCGGCCTCTTGTTGCTTACATTTTTCATTACATCACGCCGTACGTATGAGTCGTTGCGATTTATCAGTGTCCCTACTCCGTTTGTGCTGATTGAAAATATCAAAGCGTTGCACGATTTTCTAGAGAGCCAACACCTGGTTGTATTCCATCATCCCGAAGCGCCGGAAGTATTTCAGATTATCAGCAAAAACATAGACGCATTTAAAGACGTTCGGGAAATACTGGTCTTTATAGCCGATGATAACCGGATTCTCATCAATAGTCATTTTACATCGGTCACACAGAACATGACCAAGCACCATAAGCAAATGGGCAAAATGCTCACGGACTATATCAAAGCGCATGAAGCAGCTGGACCGTCGCAGTTTCGGCAAAAGATTAAGTAGACAATGGTGGTGAATGGTGAGTGGTGAATGGTCAATGGTCAATCACTCTCGCGACGCAGGAAACAGCTACACGAAATATAAAGAAAACGGTCAGACAACATAACGTCATCTGACCGTTTTTCCTTTTTGATATATAGGCGCTGTGCCTTCCTTTCGACGAGTTACAACATCTCGTTACACCATTACATTATGAATGCAATTTCAGTCCTTTAAATAAACTAAAGGAAATGATTAAAGAGAATAAAAGACTTTACGAACGTTTGCTTGAAGAGAAGGAAAAAAAGTGAAGTTGATGGAAAAGATGTTGGGAAAATAAAAAAAATGAGAAGGCGACCGTGGGCCGCCTTCTCATTTTGCTTTTGTTATACTGGAAACATTACGAAACTATCGGACTCATTATGACCCTCGAAAAAATTGATCTCTTCTTCAGCAATTTTCAAATTCTTATATGCGCTAAGCCAAGTCATTTCACTATCCAACGCGTGTAAATCTATTGCACTTTGAAAATCTGCCATACCGTTTTTCATATAACTCTCTATTCCTTTCGTATTTCCCCGAGCATGCATTTTGCCACTCCTCTATTATTAAAAGAGGACTCTAACAAGGCGCAATTTTCTTTGTCGCCGCCTGCCTCAATGATTTTATCATAAATCTCAATTGCTTCTTCATACCGTCCACTGTCGACACAAAGTCGGCCATTTTCGAACTCCTTATTTAGTCGCTCTGATTCTTTACTACTCATAATCTACATTTTTGATCTGTCTGTGCATGCTTCAATAAACAATTCCCCTAACTCTGTTAGAACATGCTCAATATCGGACTCCACATCAATATCTAACTCAACTTCTAGATATTCTTTGTTCGATTGATTAGGTATTTCTATAGTTTGGGGATGCGCGTAAGTTTCTTGAGTAACTTTTATTAAACCCAATCGGACCAAGTTTGAAATTTCAAAACCTTTGAGTTTATGCTCTGAAACAACTTGAAGCCTATTTATTTTATTCACTATTGAACTTTCCTGCCAACCTAACCTCGTTAGATTCGACTCAAGACGGGACTTCTCCGATGCCAATTCTCTAATTTTTTTTAGCACAGCCATTCTGCTTGACAAATCAACCCTCTCATGCCTCTCCGCTATAGCAATCTCTTCCTTCTTTTTTTCTATTTCATTTCTTAAACCCTGTTCAATTTGCGGCCTGTCAATTTTAAATTGATCAAGCTCAATCTTTAACTCAGTTACCGTCTCTCTCTTTTCAATAAAAGCCTCTTCCAAAAAAACAAATTCTGTTATTGAAATCTGTCCAAGAATGTATGGAAAAACGTGATTCTCTATATTTCGATCCGAATCGACTAAATTCGAAAGTAAGATTGCCCATTTTTCTTGCAAAGCTTCATCTTCTTCCAATCCTGCATTTTCAAGGAGCGGACAAAGTAATTTTAATGGGATTGTCTTTGTTGAGATGTTGTTTTTTTCACAATACTCTTTTGCTTTATTTAAGATTCTTACCTGATTCTTAAACTTCCAAAGGGTCACAGCATCTTTTAAAAGAAGGCCGGCCTCCTCTATTGCTGGCATTATCAGTTTTCCAAGAAAATTTTTCGCGACGTCTATTCCCTTATCTATGGTTGTCGAACTGATGTCAATTTTTTTATCCATTTAAGATTATAATTGAGATTTTAATGCAGTTATTAAGTTAGGTTTTAATTGCCACGTAAAACCATTGCTTTCTTTTTGACCAATAAAAAATAGTGACCAATACATATTCTTGCCGTCATCATTACCGATCAAATATTCAAATTCAACACCTCGTTTCTTCTCAATCCTTTTTGCAATGAGATAGGGCCGATTATTTATTTGCCGAAGACCTGTCATCTCTACAATTGTTTTCGTAGACCCTTTGTGTTTATCGAGAGTAAAAAATGCACGAAACATTTTCAAATCATCTTGATTAATCAAGGTTTCATCTTCTAATATTTCTTTAAATTCTGCAGCAGTAAGTTCTGTAGTCATTGTTTATAAAACTTTGCAATTCTATGTAAACATAAAATGAACAACCAATTTTCACAACGTGAAAAACCCCCTTTTCTTCCCAGTTTTTACTACTTACAAATAATAATGAGAAAGCCTTCTTCCCTTCGCGAAATCAGATCGCCACGTACCTCGCGATGACCGTGTTTTTATACAACACGGGATGGAAAACCCACGATGGAAAACACTCGCACGGGTCATTGCGATGAGTTGGCAAACAGCAAAGCTGTGAAAACGAAGTGGCAACCTGATTTCGCGCTGTGAAAAACACACTGCACGGTACGCCAATTACGCGAGACTCTTCCTTCATCAGAGTTACAAACGCGGGTGAGTTATGTAATGCTTCGCTCATACAATCGGGCAGATCGCTTCCTGAGTCGCGAAGCGACCCGAAGGGGCACGCCATTACAATTGACAGGTGACAATGCACAGTTGACCGTTATATATATTATCCTTCCTTGAAATTTCGCCAACGGTTGTTGTACCTCACAAGATTCCCTTCAGGGGTTGTGGGTTTTAGGTTAACTTTGCCAGATGCAACAAGACTGGAAAAATCTCCTTCCTGCTGATTTTGCGGAGAATGCGCGTGTTTGGGTGTATCAGAGCAACCGTCCGTTCAGCGAGAAAGAACATAAAGAAATTGAAGAACAACTGTATCATTTTTATAGCCAATGGCAATCGCACGGTGAACCTGTAAAAGGTTGGGCCGGCATTTTGTTTAATCGTTTTATTGTTATGATGGCCGATGAAACAGATACACATGTAAGCGGCTGCAGTACCGACAGTTCGGTACGGATCATAAAAAGCCTGGAACGCCAGTACAGCATCAACCTGTTTGATCGTATGAGCATCACTTTCCTGGTAAAAGATCAGGCGGAAATGTTGCCGTTCCAACAAATCCAATACGCGATTGATAAAGGATACATCAATGCAGATACGCTGGTGTTTAACAATATTGTCAATACCAAACAGGAATTGCTCGAAAAATGGCTGGTGCCGCTGCATGACAGCTGGATGGCCTCCAGAGTTAAGACAACCGCTTAAATTTTTAAAAAGCATCTCGAAAGAGGTGCTTTTTTTTATTGCACTCATTTTCAGCTGAATTAGACATGATGAGTGTTGCATTTCCGGGTTCCGAACTCGGAGTTCGGAACTTCAGTGTCCGTGTTCGGAACTTCAACGTCCGAGTTCCGAACTTCGATGTCCGAGTTCGGAACTTCAACGTCCGTGTTCGGAACTTCAATGCCCGAGTTCTGAACTTCAACGTCCGTGTTTGGAACTTCAATTTCCGAGTTCGGAACTTCAATGCCCGAGTTCGGAACTTCAACGTCCGTGTTCGGAACTTCAATGCCTGAGTTCTGAACTTCAACGTCCGAGTTCGGAACTTCAACATCCGAGTTCGGAACTTCAACATCCGTGTTTGGAACTTTGATTTGCAGTAATTACCCATTCGCATTGAGCACGCTCCTCCATTAGACAAGTCGAAGGAAATTGGGACTACTTCTTTTATATACAGATATTTATCTTATATTTATTACCAAGAGCAAACTGTTTTCAGACTATCCATCATTCGACCAAAATTTATTATGGCCGTTTCCTTGTCCACTATAAAGCGATTATTGACTACAACGCTCTGTTGTGGATTTTTCATTGCGGCATCGGCCCAGGATTCAGTAAAGATTACTAAAGGTACCGCCTGGGTTCGTCCGATGGACGATTATCTTACCGCCAAAGTCACACAAATCACAGATCTCACCTCCTTCGCCGTATATACGAATACCAACAAAATTGTTTTGCAGCAGAATGGCGAAAGCGCTACGATGCTCAATCTCAATTATTCGTTCATTTCGGCATTTTACATTTTCGTTCCAAAGTTTATTCCCGGCAATAACGACAACGACACAAAGGGAAAAACCAGCAGTCAGGAATTTGGATTCAATTTCAATTTTGCCCACTGGCAGCAATCTTTGTCTTACGAAAGAGTAAAGGGATTTTACCTGGAGAATACAGCAGATTATAGACCAGGCTGGAAGGACGGTGATCCCTATGTTCAATTTCCCGGACTCATTTATAAATGTTTTGAAGGGGTCACTGCCTATAATTTTAACCGGAAATATTCAGTCAATGCTGTTGTCACACAATCGGAGCAACAGCTAAAAAGCGCAGGAAGCTTTATTCCCAGCCTTCGCTACCGTTATTATATCATCAATAACCCGCCAGATTCTATTTATTCCACGCAGAAATCCAACAATATTGAAGTCATCCTGAACGCTGGCTACTATTATACATTGGTACTGCCGAAACATTTTTACATCTCGGCCGGAATAGCGGCGGGCGGCGGTTTTATAGAGACAAAATTAACGACGAGGGTTCCCGGAGACGATGATGTGATCAGTCATCAGACTAATGCTATTTTCCGGTTGGACGGGCAACTAGGATTAGGTTATAACGGCAATCGCTTTTTCGGAGGAATTTATTCGTTTGCTTTCTCAGATTCATACAAACAGCAAAACACAACAGTAGTAACGGGAGACAGCAAACTTAATTTCCAGTTCTTTATTGGTTATCGTTTTAATGCACCAAAGTTTCTGAAAAAGCAGCTGGCGCAAATGAATGAAATGATCGAGGCGAAACGGCAACAGTTAAAAAGTAAGCAATGAAAATAACGCAGCAATATATGGGACGGTTGATGTGGATCTTAGTATGGCTAAGCTCGTTTTTTATAGGAGCAAATGTCAGTGCACAAAATCAGGATTCGCTGAAAAATGCAGCACACGACTCTGCCCGCAAAGCATTCACAGAAAGAATACAGGAAATGGGCCGGGCTGAAGCAGCCAGCAGTATTGCGAAATACAACGAAGGGCGCATTCATCTGGAACAACGCAGTGTGATGGAAGAGCTGAAAAAGACGAATGAAAAGATCAAGATTTATTTGCAGCACAGCATCGATACGGCAAGCATTTCAGACGATATTCAATCGGTAGAAAATTATCTCGCTATTGTGAAGGAAGGAATCGTTGTGCATAGAGGCACTGCACAGACCCAGCGGAATCTTTCCGTTTCGAGTGCTATTATTGATCAGCTCATCGGCATCATGGGCAAACGGAAAGCTACTGTTGACAGATACGCAAGCGAGCTGATGGGCTTTCGCGACCGTATTGATTCGCTGTCCAGTGATTCTGTACTTTATATTTATCCGACGGACACGGCCGGCTTAATCCGCTATTATAAGAAAATGGTGGTGGTAGTAAAGGAAATCGCACCGATCGATACCGCGTTAAATGTGGCATTGAGCAACGTACAAGACCTCCAGGTAAAAACCGACCTGGTAGTGTACGAGCTCCGTTCTTCTTACGAAAACATAGAAGCTGAAGTAAAGAAACTGGCAGCGAACAGTCTCAATCGCGAATATCCCAACATATGGCAAACGCCCACTTACAGCAGACCTTTCGGAGACATCATACGTTTTTCGATAGCGAAAGAATTGCTCGCGCTGCAATTTTATGCAAGTGATAACCTGCCGCAGATTTTTCTTCTACTGGTACTGATTGTGATGAGTACTTTATTTATCCGCCGGCTGAAACTGCGTTTGAAACAAACGGGAACACCTAAAGAAGAAATAAAGACCAAGCTGATCACCCGTTATCCATTGCTTTCTGCAATACTAATTGTAGTCAGCATTTTCCAGTTTATATTCATCACACCTCCATTCATCTTCAGCTTCCTGATCTGGCCTGTATCGGCCGTTTGTCTGACCATCATTTTCTACAAATACATCACCCGTTTCTGGATGATTTTCTGGATCGTGATGGTGTTGCTGTTTACAATAGCTTGTGCCACGAATATGCTATTGCAGGCTTCACGTGTGGAAAGATGGATTATGGTGATACTGGCGCTGGCAGGAATTGTATACGCACTCTGTGTCTTCTTTAGCGGCCGGAGCATGGAATTACGCGAGAAGCGCATTCTCTATTTTATAGCCATTTTTATTGTTACAGAACTGCTGGCACTGGTGTTTAACATATATGGCCGTTACAATCTGTCTAAAACATTCCTGATCTCCGGCTATATAGGCATTGTGGTTGCTATTCTGTTTTTGTGGACTGTACAATTGATTAATGAAGGTCTAAGTATTGCTACGTCCGTTTACCGGCATCCGGACCGGCAATTGTTTTATATCAATTTCAATCGTATCGGTAATAAGTCGCCTGCGTTTTTGTACGTACTGCTCATCATTGGCTGGTTCGTGGTAGTAGGCAGAAATTTTTATGAATTTAAATCGCTTGCCTGGTTTACGCATGATTTTCTTACGAAACCACGGAGCTTGGGCAACTACGATTTCACCATCAATGGCATTGCTATTTTTATCACCATTTTATTTTGTTCGCTATTTCTGTCACAGATCGTTTCTTTCTTCTCGGTTGATCATTCTGCCACACGCACAGGAGAACAGAAGAAAGGCAAGATCGGTACCGGAAGCCTGGTGTTATTGCTGCGCATTTTCATCATTAGTGCGGGCCTTTTTCTGGCTTTTGCGGCAGCAGGAATTCCATTAGACCGCATCACTATTATTCTGGGCGCATTGGGCGTTGGTATTGGCCTTGGTCTGCAGGGACTGGTGAATAATCTGGTAAGCGGACTCGTCATTGCGTTTGAACGGCCGGTAAATATTGGTGATATCATTGAAGTGCACGGCAAACTCGGCACGATGAAATCGATTGGATTCCGCAGCAGCATTATTTCCTTGTCAGATGGCGCCTGCCTCGTCATTCCGAATGGCGATCTGCTCAGTCAGCATTTAACCAACTGGACAATGGGAAAAAATGCTAAACGTGTAACCTTGCAAATCGGCGTAGCTTATGGCACAGATCTCGATCAGGTAAAAAACATATTAACGGGTGTGCTAAAAGCCGAAGAAAAAATCATGGCCCCACCAGACCCCATCGTTATTGCTAAAGATTTCAACGACAGCTCCATCGATTTCCAGGTTATCTTCTGGGTGCATCATATTGCACAAGCCTCAGAGGTAACCAGCGATATTATCACCAGGATTGACAAGGCTTTTAAAGATTCCGGTGTGGTGATTCCGTTTCCACAGCAAGATTTGTATATTCATAAAATTGACCGTTGACAGTGGACAATTGACAGTGTCTCATGCCTGGTACGCAACTTTAAACAAATTGTCAATTGTCAGCTGTCAATTGTCAACTGTTTTTATTTAGCTATTTTTGGGGCGATAGACAGAAAGAGCGGAGCTGTTTTTATACTAACGAACAATTATTTATGCGGAATATTAAAATCATAGAAGTAAAATCGGAAATAGGTGCGGGAACCCGCGGCGCCAGTCTGGGCGCGGATGCTATTCGCATAGCCGCCCTCGATTTTATGAGTAGTTTCTTTGTAAATTTTCCTACCGAACAAGTAGAAACCGAGAACAGACTTTTGTACGAACCAATCGAATCGCCTTACGCAAAGCGTATCAAAGGCATTCTGACAATGTACGAACGTGTATCAGAAGCGGTGAATAATACATTAAAATCAGGTTTGTTTCCGGTAGTACTGGCGGGCGATCACAGCACAGCGGGCGGTACCATTGCAGGCATTCGCAAAGCGAAACCTAAAAACAGACTGGGCGTTATCTGGATCGATGCGCATGCTGATCTGCATTCACCATACACTACTCCGTCGGGCAATATGCATGGCATGCCGCTGGCGGCCGCACTGGGTGAAGACAATAAGCCCAACCAGGTTCACAACCCGGATACGCAGACAGTAGAATTATGGAATAAACTAAAGAATGTTGCGAAGTTGCAACCAATGATTAATCCGCAGGACATCGTGTTTATCGGTCTGCGCGACTATGAAAAGGAAGAGGAAGCCATTCTGAAAAAGCACAACATTAAAATTATTCCGGTACAGGAAGTACGTCGTAAAGGTGTAGAAAATGTAGTGCGTCAAACGATGCAGCACCTCAGCAACTGCGATGATATTTATGTTTCTTTCGACGTAGACAGCCTTGACAGTTCTATTTCAAGAGGTACGGGGACACCGGTAAGCAATGGCCTGAAAGAAAAAGAAGCAGAGGATCTGATCGCAACGCTGATGCAAAATCATAAGATTTGTTGCTTCGAAGTAACAGAAGTAAATCCAACGCTCGACAAAGAAAATCTGATGGCTGAAATTGCCTTTAATATTCTGCAACGAAGCGTGAACTTGTTGTTGATGAACTAATGTGGTGAATGGTCAATGGTGAATGGTCAATACTCAACATATTGCAAAATGAAAATGGAGCGTTTAAACGCTCCATTTTTTGTATTCTATTTCCGGTAATGATTTGCTGCTTAAATTTCATGCAGCTAAATAACGCGAGTATTGACCATTCACCATTGACCATTCACCCCTAGCTTCCCATTTTCACCACGAGCTTAAATTCTTCTTTGCTGAGATCGCAAACAGATAAGCGCGATTGACGGATGAGGGACATATTTTCCAGTTCGGGGGTTTCTTTCATGGTCGCTAATGTTACCGGCTTCTTCAATTTTTTTACTGGCTTTAGGTTTACCACTACCCAACGTTCATCATCGGTAGTCGGATCCTGATAAGCAGCAGCGCTTACTTCTGCGATGCCTACTACTTCCATGCCTTCATTGCTGTGGTAAAACAATACCTGATCACCAACAGACATCGCTTTCATATTATTTCTTGCCTGATAGTTGCGCACGCCGTCCCAAAATGTTTCTCCATCCGCAACGAATTTGTCCCAGGCATATTTAAAAGGTTCTGATTTTACTAACCAATATTTCATTTTACGTATCGTTATTTGTAAAGATGTTAAGTTGCGAAGAAAATAGCTTCAAATTTATTTATCGCGCTGCAGCAAATAGCTTGCGAGATCATGCAATGGCTGCTTTCTTTTGCTGAGCACTGCAATCTGATCCAGACAATCAAATGCTCTATTGGAATACAGATTTACCAGCTCTCTGCATGCTGCATCTGCGCCGGTTGTTTTAAACAATTCCAGCATCTCTGTTACTTTATTTTCGCTGTCGGTTTCCAGTAATGTATTAATCGCGTTGCGCTGCTCATTCGTAGCATTTTCGAGCGCTTTCAGCAACAGATAAGTTTTCTTGTTTGATTTGATATCGCCGCCGTTCTGCTTACCGGTTTTATCTGTACCGAATGAATCCAGATAATCATCCTGCAACTGAAATGCGATACCAAGGTTTTTACCGAATTCATAAATCTTCTCCGTATTGCCGTCAGTAGCGCCACCAAGCACGGCACCGATTTTCAGCGCAGCGGCCAGCAATACAGAAGTTTTCAGCGTGATCATATGAATGTACTCGTCGATAGAAACATCTGCACGCGTTTCAAAATCCATGTCCCACTGCTGCCCTTCACAAACCTCGATCGCTGTTTTATTGAAAATCTCCAGCACATCCTCGAGGGCATTTTTTACGTGCGACATTTGCCGGTAGGCGTAAATAGCCATTACATCACCACAGAGGATACCTGCGGTAAGACCATATTTTTCGTGTACTGTCGTATGTCCGCGACGCAATGGCGCCTTGTCCATAATATCATCGTGAATCAGCGTAAAGTTGTGAAACAGCTCGATGCCACTGGCTGCATGCCAGGCATCTTCAATAATATCACCAAACAGTTCGTTGCCCATCAGGCAGAGGACAGGACGTACTCGTTTGCCGCCTAATTTTAACAAATAATTACACGGATCATAAAGCGTTTCCGGCTGTTGCGGAAAAGTTTTCTGACTGAGAAAATAAGTCTCGAATTGTTGTACCAGGCTGGCAAATGAATTCATGGGCGCAAGATAAAGAAAGACATACAGACCTTTCGCATAATTATTGCCACACACCGCTAACCGGGGCATATTTGCAACAAATAAGCATGCAAAAACAATATGAATGATCGTCGATAAATTTTGCCCGTTCAAAGCCAAACAACCTGCTTTTGACAGTTTTAGCAAAACCGGCACACAAACTGGCATCAACTTTGATCCTTTCTAAGTAAGTAAAAACCATTTTTATGAAAAGAGTTGTTTTAATGCTCGCAATGATGTTTATCGGCGGTGCAGTTACGGTTCCTACAGCGAAGGCGCAAGTTCAGATCCAGGTTAATATCGGCAGTCAACCATTGTGGGGTCCGGTAGGATACAATCAGGCGCAATACTATTATATTCCGGATGCAGGTTGTTATTATGATATCAATCGAAGCGTGTTCGTTTACCCGCAAGGCGGCCAATGGATCACCGGCCCGAGCCTTCCCGGCCCATATGCCAATATAGACTTGTACAGGGTTCATAAAGTAGTGATCAACCAGCCTAGTCCCTGGTTGCACGATAGAGACTACAGAGCTCAATACGGTAGTTACAAAGGCCGTTATGACCAAACCGCGATCCGCGATAGCCATATCAACAAATACTACGCTAACCCTCAGCATCCACGCCATAACGAATGGCATGATAACGGCAATCACAATGGCGACCAAAACCACGGCGGCTATCACGACAATGGTAACCACAATGGTAACCACGATAATGGCAACCACAATGGTCAACACTAAACAATAAACCAGAAACAATTCCTATAAAAAAACCGCGCTAAAAAAGCGCGGTTTTTTTCACTTCAGATTTATGAGTGACTATTTTTTCTTCCTTTTCTGTGGCACCGATTTCCCTGTCGGATTCTTTTTCGGTTTTGCAGATTTCGGAGGTTTCACCTGATAGTTTTTTTGCGCCGTCGCTGTATCTAAAGGCGAACGTCTGCGCTGTACAGGCAATTCGAGAATCGTATAATCGATCTGGCGTTTATCAAGGTTTGCAGAAACCACACGTACACGAACTTTATCGCCCATCCGGAAACGAAGGCCTGTATTGCGTCCTACAAGTGCATATTCATGTTCCAGCAACTCAAAATCATCAAACTCTGCGAGGTCCGCAATAGACACCATACCCTCACATTTCTGTTCCACAGTCTCTGCCCAGAAACCAAAACTGGCCACACCACTGATTACAGCATCGAAATCTTCCCCCACATAGCTTTGCATGTATTCAACCTGTTTATACTTATTGGCACTCCGTTCTGATTCCATTGCCCGGCGTTCCTGATCGCTGCAATGACGGCATTGCTGCTCCAGTTGCTTGATCGGATGAATATCAGATTCGAGGCATTCAAACAAAATACGGTGTACCAATACATCGGGATAACGACGGATCGGCGAAGTGAAGTGACAATAGTTTTCAAATCCGAGGCCGTAGTGACCGATATTTTCCGTCGTATACACGGCTTTCGCCATTGTGCGGATACCGAGGCTTTCCAGCACATGTTGCTCTGGTTTACCCTGCACCATCGCCAGCATTTCATTGAAGGAATGCGCAATGCTTTCCGGTGAATTCAAATCGAAACGAACACCAAAACGCGTGGCAAATGTGGTAAATAACTTCAGTTTATCCTCGTCCGGCACATCATGCACACGGTACGGGAATGGTACTGGCTTGTCTTTTACTTTAATATTGGAAACATATTCAGCGACCGTTCTGTTAGCGAGCAACATAAACTCTTCAATCAGCTGATGTGCCTGCTTGCTTTCTTTTACAATAATGCCAATCGGCACTGCATGTTCGTCCAGCTTAAAGCGAACTTCTGTTGAAGAAAAATTAATGGCTCCTTTTTTGAAACGCTGCGCACGCAGATTTTGCGCGATACCGTTCAGGATATGAATTTCTTTTTCATAATCGCCGCTGGCACCTTCAATGATTTCCTGCACTTCTTCATACGCATACCGGCGTTGTGAACGGATCACCGTTTTACCCAGCCAATAGTCTTTTATTTTACCCGCTTTCGTGATTTGAAAAACGGCAGAGAATGCATATTTATCTTCATCCGGACGCAATGAACACAATTCATTCGATAAACGTTCCGGAAGCATTGGCAATACACGATCTGGCAGATAAACGCTCGTTGCACGGCGATATGCTTCTTTATCCAGATCGCCGTCGGCATGAATATAATGGCTTACGTCGGCAATATGTACGCCGATTTCATAATTACCGCCTCTTAGCGTTTTGAAGGAAATAGCATCATCAAAATCTTTGGCATCTGCCGGATCAATGGTAATGGTCAACGTCTTGCGGAAGTCTTTTCTTTTCTTCACTTCATCGCTGGCCACACCTTCCGGAAAACGTGCCGCTTCTTCCATTACTTCATCCGGAAACGTAAGTGGAAATCCGTTTTCCACCAATATTCCCTGCATGGCAATTTCATTTGCCGTTTCATTGGTAAGAATGCTGATGACTTCACCTACCGGATTTTTTGCTTTCTCGCTCCATTCAATAATACGTACAATGGCCTGATCACCATGTTTTGCATTATGCAGTAAATGAAGTGGTATGAAAATATCTACCGGAATATTGTCTTTGGATGGTACCAAAAATGCATAATGTGCATGCACTTCAAGTCGTCCGTTAAATTCGGTTTGCTTACGGTGTAATACCTCTTTTATTACTCCTTCCTGACGGCCATTCTTGCTGCTATGCAATACTGCAACTCTTACTTCATCTCCATTCAGGCCGGTTCCGAGGTTTTCTTTTTTAACGAGAATATCCCGTTCCAATCCTTCCACGATCACAAACCCCATACCACTGCGCGTTACTTCCAGTTTACCTTTGTACAAATGTTCAGCGACATGTTCTTTTCCTTTCTTATGATGTTTTCTTGCGCTCATTCTAATTATTTAATTCACTAAATATAAGCAAATACGCTCCAATAAAGCAATACGGCAATTCCCTAAATGAAAATTAATAAGGATTTCACTTGGGATAAGTATTTATTCGACCTCATCAAAACTGATGTCCATGCTATCCAGGTCAGAGAGTCCGTTATGTTCTGCCAACGCTTTTTCCGTATAGCGCGTTACCAGTTGATCAAACGCAGAACCTTTGCCTAATAAGATCTCTACGGCAATTGGCAGCACGACGATCTGTATACCCCAATCCTTAAGTTTGTCTTTATGTAAATGCAACCTCGCCGCATCTTTTTCCGTTGTCACAATAACTTTATCGGTCACATTCCAGTTCCCGTAAGCTGCTTTGATTTCTTCCATATCCTTGCTCACGAAATAGTGATGATCAGGATAAGAAAGCACATGCACCCCTTTTGAAATACCTTCTACATGGCTTACCAACGGCTCCGGACGGGCAATGCAGCAGACCAGCACAACATGTTTTTCTTCCAGCGCCACTACTTCATTCGTGAAAAAATCGTACGGTTTTTCATAGCGAATTGTGGAGAAAAACAAATGCTGATCCGGCAGCGGATTTATATGCACTCTAATCGTGTCGGCTTCCTGCTGCGTCAATTGCTGCGGACATTTGGATACGATGATGATATCGGCACGCTTATATGCACTGCGGCCTTCACGCAGACGGCCATAAGGCAAAATATAATCGCTGTAAAACGGACGGGAATAATCGGTAATGAGAATATTCATCCCGGCTTTTACAGAACGATGCTGAAACGCATCATCGAGTAAAATAACTTCGGTGTCTGGTCTGCTCTGAATCAGATATGGAATGCCGGTCATGCGTTCTTCTGCTACACTTACAGCTATTTCCGGAAACTTCATATGGTACTGCATCGGTTCGTCGCCAATCTTCAGTGCATTGGTGTTTTCATTGGCCATCAAAAAGCCTTGCGTACGTCTTTTATAACCGCGGCTCATCGTCGCGACATTAAAGCGGTACTGCAACAAACGGATAAGGTATTCTACGTGTGGCGTTTTACCAGTACCGCCTACAGAAAGATTGCCAACGGTAATAACTGGTATGCTAAAACTAACGGACGATGAAAAACCGGTATCATATAAACGGTTGCGCAGCCAAACAATGGCACCGTAAATCAGTGCAAAGGGATATAAAAGAATTCTTACGAAAGAGAATAATTGAAATTTCATGTTTCTTATTGTCAATGGTCAATGGTGAATGGCAAATAGTGAATTGTCGGTTGCGAATGCCCGTGTAAGCTGTTGCATTGCATCTTGCATCTTTTGCATCTTTGCGGGAAACCCTAACACGTTTGTCATGGTGAGCGGAGTCGATTCATGTGAGCGATGAAAAGGCACTCAATTCGCGGGACATCTCCTACCGTCGATGTGACAAATGCGAGTGGCACAAATACGGGGCAACTGTCAATTGTCCCCCACAGTACTGTGCGGGGTCAATTGTCAATTATCTAAAGGTCAATTGCTCATTATTCAAAGCGTATTCTAAAATTTTTTCCTGCGGATCAAACGGTTTTACTTTATTGAGACCAAGATACTCGATTGCCGCATAAATCAGCAACTGACGGTCTTCCGGTATTGGCAGTTGTCTTTTCAGGTAAGAAAAAGTACCAGCTTCTATCAAACAGGCTTCCGGCATCAAACCAATCAGCTCACTGCCGAGTAATGTCACGCCAAGTTCCGAAGCAACGGCTGTACATGCCTCCCAAACCTGCAGCGGTGACGAAATGCGATAATCCAGCAAATTCATCGACACCTGTGCACATTCAAAATCGGCCATATACCACCCGATTGCACGCACTTTCGGCATCAGGCCCGGTATGCGTTTCCGTTTCCCATTTTCTGTAATAAAATGACCACGTTCACGAATGCGATCGGCTATATAACTAGCTTTAGTTACATCTTGTGTATTCAGAGAAATATTAAACGCCACCAGGATATCGCGGGCCCCAATCACGGTCGCTCCTTTTTCCGGCACAAATTCCTTTGGACCAAAATCCGGTACCCATTCCGCATTTTTCATTTTCTCCGCCAATCCTTCATATTCGCCTTTACGAATATCAGGTAATGCTTTCCGATATGGTTTTTCGGCAGAATATTCATAGAGATAAACAGGAATACCAAGCGCCCCTGCCCGTTCTGCCAAATTCTTCGACCAGGCTACAGCTTCGTCCATCGTAATACCGGACAGCGGCACCAGCGGACAAACATCGGTGGCACCGATACGCGGGTGTACCCCTCCCTGCTCACGCATATCAATAATTTCGGAAGCTTTTTTAATGGCACGAAAGGCAGCTTCTACCACTGCTTCAGGTTCTCCGGCAAATGTCATTACCGTGCGGTTAGCAGCCGGACTTATATCAATATGTAACAGCTTCACGCCCGGCACCGAACGAATGGCATCTGCGATCGCGTTGATTTTTACAGGATCTTTTCCTTCACTGAAATTAGGGACACATTCCAGTATCGTCTGTTTTTCACTCATTGCAGGTAAAATTAAGTTAAAACGGTGAGTGGTGAATAGTCAATGGTGAATACCCATCTGAAGATGAAGGCGGGACGACATTCTTTGCACAAAAACATATGGACGGTATTGACCATTCACCATTGACCAATTTTCGTAAATTGCATAATGCATAAATAAACGACCCTGATCTATGACAAACTGGATTCATCATCCTGTAATATTAGAAGGCAATCTCGTTACATTGGTTCCACTGGACCGCGTACATTTTGCAGACCTTATCGAAATTGGCAGACAGCCTGATATCTGGACGCATTTGCCATTTGACGGCACCGATGAACAAAAACTGGAACTGGAGCTGCAATCAGCGATTCTGAAGCGCATGAACGGGGAGCAATATCCGTTTACGATCATTAAGAAAAGTGACAACCGTGTCATTGGCAGCACGCGGCTTTTTGAGATATTTCAACAACATCGCAAACTGGAAATCGGCTGGACCTGGAACGATCCATCGAGCTGGGGAACGGATTGTAACACTGAAACCAAACTGCTGCTATTACAATATTGCTTTGAAACCCTCGGCGCACAGCGGGTGCAATTAAAAACACGTGACACTAATCTCAGATCCCGTGCGGCGATATTGAAAATTGGCGCCACGTTTGAAGGGGTACTCCGAAAAGACCGCATCGGAAAAGATGGGAAACCGCGCGACTCTTATATGTTCAGCATTATAGATGATGAATGGCCTGCAGTAAAGAAAATGCTGACAGAGCGATTGCATCCCGAAAACATTACGAATGATTAAACAGACAACTGGTTTTTTAATTTTCTTCTTATTTATTTTTAGTGCTCCTTCCTTTGCCCAAAGGGAGCTCAGGGATTACCTTGATCAGGCCGATTTTTTCCGGCTGCGCGATGAACTGGCTAAACACGGTTCCACTATCGATGCCGATGCAAGACTCTATTTTACTGCTTTTGTAGACAATGCTTTTAACCGGAATGAACTTTCCATTCGCCGGGTAGATTCATTTATGGCACTGAAAAAAGACGACTGGTACCCGAAAGAGATTGCCAATCTGCTGCAGGTGCAGCGCGACAATTACTGCAAAACCTACCGTTACAAAGACGCAGCAGCACTGGGTGACGTATTGCTCCAACACTATAATCATGTGCTCGATCCGGTGATTATCGGAGATGTAGCTAATACGAATAAAATATGGGGTTCGCTGGCAAACGTGCCGCCACAGCGTGTAGAAATACATTCTGATATTCAGCTGCCCATAAAAAAAGATGCAGCAAGCTTATGGACGCTGCCTGTAAGCAGTGGCAACTGGCAGGATGACTTTATTTTTGACACGGGTGCTAATATTTCTACAGTTACCTCTTCTGTGGCTGATAAAATGAAACTGCGCCGCTTTTCAACCCATTTTGATGTGCACGGATTTCAGGGTACTGTAGTCACCACTTCGCTGGGAATTGCAGACAGCCTGAATATCGGCAATATGGTTTTACACAATGTGGTCTTCATGATTATGCCGGATGATGCGCTCACGTTTTCAAAAATACAATATACGATTCACGGCATTATTGGTTTTCCGGTAATCAGCGCACTAAAAGAAGTGCATATTTACAGAAAGGGAACATTGGAAATACCTGCAAATGAAACTGCGCTGCCTTTTACGGAATCAAATCTAGCAATACATGGCCTGTTTCCAATGGTTCAAATGGGCACGGACAAAGGCGTTTACAATTTCCATTTTGATACCGGTGCGAAAATCACCGATCTCTTCGATACTTACTATGTACTCCACTCAAATTATATTCAGCGCAAAGGCAAACGTAAGGTTACAGAATTTGAAAGTGCCGGTGGCAAACGCAGCATGGAAGCCTATCAGCTAAAGAAGTTCAAATTCTATATTGGCGACAAAACAGCTACGTTACCAACTGTTACGATTCTTACCAAACCTATCCGTTCCGGCTCAGAAATGGTATATGGTAACATCGGCCAGGACGTCATGGAACAATTCGACGAGATGATTCTGAATTTCGATAAAATGTACGTGACATTTAATTAATGGTGAGTGATCAAATTTTGAATTACCCTTTAAATTGGCGGTTCACGACCTACAACAGACAACTCACGCAAGCTTATATCGCTTCCCTGGCAAGGTTTTCACTGCACCCAGCATTTCCAGCTGCAATAATGTAGACGCCAATGACGATGCCGGAAATCCGGTAAGATGAAAAAGCTCATCGCTATGAACAGATTCCTTGCCCTGCAAAATATCGATGATCTTCTGTTCTTCAGGTTGCAAATCAGGAAATAGCAATTGAGGTTTTGCTGAAACGCCGGTATTCGCAGCCCACCGCATCAGAGACAGTAAATCCCCTGCCCTCGTAATCATGCTCGCCATGTTTTTCTGCAGCAGATCATTGCAGCCGGCAGAGCGTGTATCAGTAATGCGGCCGGGAAAAGCCATAACCTCCCGATGATAGCTTGCAGCCAACATTGCCGTAATAATAGCGCCACCTTTTATATCACTTTCCACCACAACCGTCACATCACTTAGTCCCGCCACAATACGGTTCCTTATCGGAAAATTAGAACGGTCTGGATTGGTGCCAGATGTAAATTCAGTTAGCAAACCACCATTTCCCAGCATCTCCAATGAAAGATTTTTATGCATAGGCGGATAAATATTATCGAGCCCATGCGCCAATACGCCTAGCGTTGGAACACCTGATTTTACAGCTTTCTTGTGTGCAATAGCATCGATTCCATACGCGAGCCCACTAATCACCAAAATGCCCGGCACTTCCTTCAGCCCGTCAACTAGCTCCTCAGTGAGTTTCAATCCATAATCCGTATTCTTTCTGGTGCCAATAATAGCAACAGTCTTTTCTGCCTCTAAAGATGTATTCCCCTTGCCAAATAGCATGATGGGCGCATCGTGGCAATCGCGCAACCGCTGCGGATAATTATCATCGGTGAGAAAATAAGTTTGAACATTATGATCGGCGATAAATGTCAGCTCCGCTTCTGCTCTTGTTAAAATTTCCGGATCTTTTAAAGCACGCGCCTTTGCCTCTGTCATGCGCGACACTTGTATCAATTCTTTTGGAGTGGCCGCCAATACACCATCGGGCGAACCGAAACGGTCGACTAATGCACACGCAAGTCTTGGACCGATTCCTGGGGCCATACTTAATACAATTCTGTTAAACAACGCTTCCGCCGAATCTTTTGGCAACATATTTGTGATCAATTAAAACAGGCGCCTCAAAAAGGAGCTTATCTTTGTAAAAAGCTGAAAAATAACGAAAATGAGAAAACTAGCATTGAGCCTGTTGCCTGTATTGATGATATCCCTCTTCGCTTGCGCGCAAAAGAAAATTTCCTACGTAAAAATGAACCGCACGGCATGCTTCGGCCGTTGTCCGGTATATTCCGTGGAGATCTACGATAATGGCCTGGTTCGTTACTCCGGCCAGTATTATACCGATCATCAGGGCGTGTATGAAACAAATATTGGTAAATCGAAAGCGCAGAATTTGATGAAACAGTTTTCAAAATATCGTGTCGATACTTGCCAGAACGAATATGTAAGCCGTATCAGCGACATTCCGGGCATCATTTATAATATTAAATACGGCAAGACAAACAAGCGAATCAACAACGCTCATTTCGGTCCAATGTACCTTCGCACACTGGCAGCCAATATAGACAGCCTTTCGCAGGTAAACAGCAGCTGGAAGAAAAAAGCAGACACAGCAATTTTGAAATACTAATCTGTGAATGGTCAGTTGTGAGTTGGTAAAAATTCTGCCGACGCAAAATTATTGTACGCAGGCACTCACAACTGACTATTCACCACTCACAATTTTGCCGTAATTTCAAAATAAAATTATCACTATGGGAATCATCGTCAGAATATTGATCAGTGCGCTTGCGGTATTTGCCGGCGCTTATATTTTGCCCGGCGTGCATGTGCGCAGTTTTGGTGTCGCCATTATTGTGGCCATTATTCTGGGGCTGTTGAATGCATTCCTGAAACCATTGCTGGTCATACTGACGATCCCGGTTACAATCCTCACGCTCGGTTTATTTTTATTGGTGATAAACGCCGTGATCATTTTGCTTTGTGCAAAGCTGGTAGATGGATTCCGGGTGGATGGCTTCTGGTATGCGATGCTGTTCAGCATTGTGGTGTCACTGATTAATGCAATACTGGGCGGAATGGATTAACCCCATCCCCTGAAGGGGCGTCCCAGCGCGACTCAGATC
The DNA here is from genome assembly GCF_003236175.1 of Taibaiella soli. Classification (GTDB taxonomy): domain Bacteria; phylum Bacteroidota; class Bacteroidia; order Chitinophagales; family Chitinophagaceae; genus QKTW01. The sequence continues at coordinate 111,263 of NZ_QKTW01000026.1, forward strand.
CGCAAGGGTTAATAAGTTAATAGGTTAATACGCCAGCGAAAGAGTACTGATACAACTTATAACGTACAAAGTCGCACTTAAAACAACCCATCCACAGATTTTGACTTTTGAATTGATATTAAAAGAGAGTCCCACGATACCGTGGGACTCTCTTTTAATATCCTATCTATAAGCGTTCGCTTATATTATAAATGCAGTTTTTCTTTCTTTTCCAGCAGTTCGTCTACTGTTTCTTTGTACATATCATCAGGCACACAACAGTCTACCGGACAAACGGCAGCACATTGTGGTTCTTCGTGGAAACCCTGGCACTCCGTACATTTATTTGGAACAATATAATAAGAATCTACTGCAATCGGTTGATGACGAGCGCCGGCATCAGTTGTGCTTCCGTCCATCAAAGTGAAAGAACCTTTCACCGAGGTACCGTCAGCGATAGCCCATTCTACGCCGCCTTCATAAATAGCATTATTAGGACATTCCGGCTCACAAGCGCCGCAATTGATACATTCATCTGTTATCTTAATAGCCATATTCGGTCTTAATTTTAGTTTTTATCGATACAAAGTTACAATTTCGCACCAGAAATGAAACAGATCGTGAGCAGTTTAGCAAGTAGAATTGAAATATTGACCCGTTTAGGTGCCTATATGTGTTCGGAAGACGAAACCTGGCAGCAGGTAAAACAGCATGCCATCATCAAAAACTCCTGGTTTACCGAACCTTTTCTAAACACTGCCATTCAGAATATCGTTGATAATTTTTTACAGCAAGACAAACTGGAAGCCTGGGCAAATCAATATCCATTGCCAAAAGAACCTAAAAAAGTAGGTATTGTAATGGCGGGAAATATTCCGCTGGTGGGTTTTCATGATTTTCTGTGCGGTTATATCACCGGTCATCATTTATTGATCAAACTTTCTTCGAAAGACGAAATCTTACTGAAACATCTGGTAGAAAAAATGGCTACCTGGGATGCTTCGATAAATGAACAAGTACAGTTTTCCGAGCTATTGAAAGGTTGTGATGCCTATATCGCTACCGGCAGCAATAATTCGGCTCGTTATTTCGAACAATATTTTCAGAAATATCCGCATATCATCCGCAAGAACAGAACTTCTGTCGCCATTCTTGATGGCAAAGAAACCGAAGCCGAATTGAATTTGCTGGCCGACGATGTCTTTACTTACTACGGCCTTGGCTGTCGAAATATCACGCAACTCTGCGTTCCCGAGGGCTACGATTTCGAGCCGCTGCTGGCCAATTTCCGTCAGCGAGATGAAATGATGCTCCACCACAAATACAAAAACAATTACGATTACCATCTGGCGTTGTACCTGCTGAATAAAGTACCGTATATCACCAATGAATCTGTGCTGCTGATTGAAAATAAACTGCCTTTTTCTGCGGTAAGCGTACTGCATTACCGCTATTATAACAGCAAACAGGAATTGGCTTTAGAACTGCTCCAAAGCGGCGATGTGCAATGTATCGTCGGTCACGATCTCATTAATTTCGGCCAGGCGCAGGAACCTTCTTTGTTTGATTATGCAGATGGCGCAGACACCATGCAATTTTTGGGTACGCTCTAGAAATGTCCGGCCCAAAAGCATTTCCGCCCAAAGGGCCAGTTCGTTTAGCAGCGCAAAAACTTTACCTTTACAGCAAAGGGATAATCAATTTCGCATGAATTAGTTAAAAAACTAAAGGGCTAAAATATCGCGGTAGCCAACTGCCGTTTTAACCTTATAACCGATTTGACATTTAACAAATTACCCCTTTAACTTTTATAATATTACGATGATACAAGCAGGACAATATAGCACACTGAGAGTGGTGAAAGAGGTAGATTTCGGAATGTATCTGGATGGCGACGGCGAAGAAATTCTGCTGCCAAAAAGATTTGTTCCGAGAGGTCTGAAAGAAGGAGATGAAATTGAAGTTTTCATTTACCACGATTCAGAAAACCGCCTGATCGCTACTACGCAAAAGCCTTATGGCATTGTGGGCGACATTGTCTCGCTGAAAGCCGTAGGTAGCACCCGTCAGGGGGCTTTTCTTGACTGGGGATTGATGAAAGACCTGTTTATGCCGCTGTCACAACAGCTTTCCCGCATCGTCGAAGGCCAATATTATACAGTACTGATCTATCTCGACGAACAGACCGGACGTGTTGCCGCTACAGAACGCATTAACCGCCTGCTCGACAACGAAGACCTGACTGTCGTAGAAAAAGAACCAGTCGATCTGTTTGTACAACGCGAATCTGATCTTGGATACGTAGTCATCATCAATAACCTGCACATCGGTTTGTTACATTATGACGATGTCTTCCGTGAGCTGAAAGTAGGTGAAAAACTAAAGGGCTTTATCAAGACCATTCGCCCGGACAATAAAATTGACGTTGGTGTAGGTGAGATGGGTTATGCCAAAGTCGCCACCATTGAAGAGAATATTTTACAATTGTTGCGCGAAAACGGTGGTTACCTGCCTTATCATGACAAGTCTGACTCTGACGAAATCTATGCATTTTTCGGCGTCAGCAAAAAAGCTTTCAAGATGGCTATCGGCGCACTTTATAAACAAAGAAAAATAGATTTTGCAAAATCAGGCATTCAATTAATCGACGAAGCCTAAACGAACACTAGTCTTAAAAACAGATTTATGTGGTTTCTTGTCATTGCAGCATTCATCCTCTGGCTGATCGTACGAAAAAAGAACAAGAAAGAAAAGCCAGTTAGTTTACCGACTAATAATAGCGCCATGCTGGAACAACATGTGCGCTTTTACCAGAAACTTACTCCGGAACAGAAAAAATCCTTTGCAAAACGTGTTCAGGACTTCCTGGGCCGTACGGCTATAACTGGAGTAGGAACTACGGTCACCGACCTCGACCGTATGCTGGTGGCCGCCAGTGCTATCATTCCGATTTTTGCATTTCCGGACTGGCGCTATAATAATATTGACGAAGTGCTGCTCTATCCTGATCGTTTTAATGAAGGATATGAGCAAGCCGGCGAAAACGACCGAAATATTCTGGGCATGGTGGGCAGCGGTGCCATGAACCGCCAGATGATCCTTTCACAGCCGGCATTGCGCTCTGGTTTCGAATATAATGACGGGCACAACACAGGCATTCACGAATTCGTGCATTTGCTGGATAAAGCAGATGGCGCGGTAGACGGCATTCCCGAATACCTTTTGCAAAATCCATACATCATTCCGTGGGTCAATCAGATGCACGAAGAAATCATTAAGATTCGCTCCATGCATTCTGATATTGACCTATACGGAGGCACCAACGACGCAGAGTTTTTTGCCGTGATCGCCGAGTATTTTTTCGAAAAACCAGAACAGCTGGAAATACACCATCCGAAGCTATACAGTTTGCTGGAAGGCATGTTCCGCACGCAAAGCGTTTTTTCACCGCCCGGCGAATAACTATCCTTCCGAATCAATTACCAGAGTTGGCATTGCTTCCTGGTTCATCACACGGATGTCCATACCATGGATTTCGTTTACTTTTTCAACGAACCATTTGGTAAATTCATCCTGTCCGTGTGTAAAATCATTGAAAGATTTTACCGGATCTTCGCCCTCCAGAGTCACTAACACAAGGTCTCCCATTGGTGTTTTCTGAATGAATGTTCTTTCCCGAACACCAAATTTCTTGCGGGAATCGGCAAACTGCTGTTTGTATTTAGATTGCAGTTCATTCATAAAGCTTTCCCATAATTCTGTTTTTCCCGGGGCAACGGGCACTGCCATAGCAACCAGCTTTTTCATAAAATAAAAATTTAGAATATAAAATTACCTATATACATATAGCCAATTTTAATATTAACGCATCAAAAACATTCAGCGGTAAATGCCGATAATAAATATCTAAGTCTCATAGCGAAACCAGCCACGCATTTTTCCACACAACACAGAACTATCGGCTATCTTTGTTTTCTTTACGTTTGAAGTGATTGGTTTTTATATCAATCAGAAATCACAAATCTCCAATACATCAATAGTATGAATCCTCTGAAAAGGGTTTTAGGACACATCTACTTCGTCTACGCCATTATTCTGTTTACTGCTACCATGCTGATCGTTATTATCCCGATCTGGATGACTACTTTATTCACCGAACCGCGCCGCTCGCAATACTTACAGCCGATTTTCAGACTCTGGATGGGTGTGTATCTGCCATTGGTATTTTGTCCGGTTCGTCGTCGCGGCAAGCAAAATTTTAAAAAGGGCGAGAACTATGTAGTGGTGTGCAATCACAATTCACTGGCCGATATCCCGGTTTCTTCTCCGTGGATTCCAGGTCCGAATAAAACGCTGGCCAAAGCTGAAATGGCCAAAACTCCTTTGTTTGGTCTGATCTATAAAGCAGGCTCCATTCTGGTAGATCGTAAAAAGGCAAATAGCCGCCGCGAAAGCTTTACCAAAATGCAAGAGGCATTACAGAAAGGCTTACATCTTTGTCTGTATCCCGAAGGAACACGTAATAAAACAGATCAGCCTCTGCAACCGTTTTACGATGGCGCGTTTGTCACAGCGATAAAAGCGCAAAAGCCAATCATTCCGGCACTCATCTTCAATACAGGGCGCATTTTACCACATAACATCAACGGCTGGGCGCAACCAATGCCCATCCGAATTGATTTTCTGGAACCGATATCTACGGAAGGATTAACGGCCGATGACGCAGCAGAACTAAAGGACCGCGTACGAACGCTGATGGAAACCTATTATGTTGCAAACCGTAAAAAATAAATTCCATGCAGTTCACCATCGCGGGAAACGGCAATATGGCCTGGTTTTTAGGGCAAAAACTAATACAAAGCGGACATACATGCAACGGTATATATGGCCGTAACAAAGCAGCAGTAACCGCCTTGGCGGGCGCTTTACAGGCAAACGTGCTTGACAATATTCAGGAATTGACCAAGGCAGACGTCTGTATTATTGCTGTAACGGACACAGGCATCCCGGAAATTGGGGCGCAATTGCACAACACGAAGGCAGTACTGATCCATACTTCAGGTACCACGGCTACGAGCGCACTGGGTAATACATCCGAAAACACGGGTGTATTATGGCCAGTCTACTCTATTCTTAAAACCGGATTTCCACAGCATCGCGATATTCCGGTAGCATGGGAAGCAAATACCGAGCACGCAGGTCAAATCATTCAAGAGATCATCAAAAGCTTTTCTGATAAGGCGTTTCCCGCAAATACAACTCAGCGGCAATGGCTGCATCTTACGGCTGTAATCGCTAATAATTTCACGAATCATCTGGTAGCACTCTGCGAAGAAATATGTACGGAACAGCAGTTGCCCTATGATATTCTGCTCCCAATTCTGCGACAAACTTTTGAGCGCGTAATGACAGTTCCGGCGAAAAATGTACAGACCGGTCCGGCAAAAAGAGGTGATCTTCCTACAATAGAAAGACACTTAAATATGTTATCTGCACACCCTGAATGGCATCAGCTTTACAAGAGCATCACGGCGTCAATAGAAAACATGTATCAACAAGGGCATACAGAAACGGATTTGAACCGTTAACTTTGCGGCCAAATTAGACTGTATATATTCATGTTTACCATTAAGTTTTCATTTGAACAAAAAGGACTGGAACCAATCACTATTGATAATGTGGAGGGCGGACAAAGCGTTCTGGAAGTAGCGCTCGACAATAATATTGAACTGCACCACAATTGTGGTATGGTTTGCGCTTGCAGCACTTGTCATCTCTACCTTGAAAGCGGCGAAGAACTCGTTCCTGAACTTTCTGACAAAGAAGAAGACTTTATTGATCGCGCCCGTAATCCGCGCCTCAACTCGCGTCTGGCTTGTCAATGCATTCTGGAAGGCAAAGGCGGCGTACTGGAAGTAACGTTACCAGATCAGAGCACAATTCATGGTGACTAAGCCTCCTCTAGCTCCTCCAAAGGAGGAGAACTCCCCACGCGTCCTTCGCTCGCGTAGGTTTAAGTTTTGAGCTTTCGGCGTTGGGCTTTCAGCCTTTGAGCGTTTTTTACTTTTTACTTTTGACTTTTAAATTTTTTAGATAATGTCTCATTTTGAACCACCGATTCATTGGAATGATTACGAGGATATCGCACTGAAACTGTATGAAAAATTCGGTGACGAGTTTACTGAAAGCAAAATATACCGCGTTCGTTTTACAGACCTGCTGGAATGGGTATTAGAACTACCCCATTTCGTAGGCAAACGCGAAGAAAGTAATGAAGGCCACCTGGAAATGATCCAGTCGAGCTGGGTTTATGAATGGCGCGATAATCAGGATTAATGAATCTGCTTGAACTATTCGCCCCAATCCGGGCTTTTGTTTTCGATATTGATGGCGTACTTACCGACGGCACCTTGCTGGTGCTGGAAGACGGTCACCAACTACGTCGTATGAATATCAAAGATGGTTATGCGCTGCAACTGGCGGTGAAAAAAGGCTACCAGGTTTGGGTGATCAGTGGCGGCACTTCTGAAGCAGCACAGATTCGTCTGAATAAACTCGGTATTACCGAAGTACATATTGGTGTCAAAGACAAAAAAGCCAAGCTGCATGAACTGGCTGCGAAATACAATATCGAACTGAAAAACGCTTTGTACATGGGCGATGATATTCCCGACTATGCAGTAATGCAATGTTGCGGACTACCTTCTTGCCCGAATGATGCTGTATCGGAGATCCGTGAAAAAGCGTTATACATTTCTCCGTTTAACGGCGGCTTCGGCTGTGTACGTGACGTGCTGGAAAAGGTTTTGAAGTTGAATGGAGATTGGGATTTGCCTGTATAAGGTTAAATGGGTAATCGGGTAAAGGGTTAATTCGTCGCGAAACTTTAGGATAATAAAAAAGCCGGACTGCTTGAAACAGTCTGGCTTTTTTATGTTTTATTCTGGCGCGAGAGTTAGCGTAGCGCTCTCGTGTCTAAGGATATGGCCAGTCTCTGACTGGCATCACAAAGACCGCAGGTCGAATCCAATCGGAGACTGGAAGTATGGTGGACACGAGCGCCCTTCGGAACTCTCGCGCCAGTTACAATTAACCGAGCAATACTCCCTGCAGGAAAATATATGCCACGCTGAAATAAATAATAATACCCGTTACATCCACAAGCGTTGCCACGAAAGGTGCTGATGAAGATGCAGGATCGAGCTTGCATTTCTTGAGAATGATCGGGAGCATTGAGCCCATCAGGCTACCCCATAGTACAATTCCAAAGAGAGAAAACAGAATAGTAAGCGCCACTAATCTCCAGTGCGGTCCGTAATCAAATATGTGCAGGTTTTGCCAGATAACAATACGGACGTAACCAATACAACCAAGAATAGCACCTAATAAAGAACCAGACATCAGTTCACGACGCATGACACGCCACCAGTCGCCAATTTTTATTTCACCCAACGCCATTGCCTGTATGATCAGCGTGGACGCCTGCGAACCACTATTACCACCACTACTCATGATGAGCGGAATAAACAGGGAAAGTACAATTGCTTTTTCAATCTCGCCCTGGAAGTGTTGCATCGCTGTAGCAGTAAGCATTTCACTCAAGAAGAGAATCACAAGCCAACCGGCTCGTTTCTTCACGAGCTTCAAGATCGGCATGTCGAGGTAAGGCTCATCGAGGGCTTCGGTACCACCCATTTTCACCATATCCTCAACGAATTCCTCATTGGTCACCCAGAGCACGTCATCAATCGTCACGATGCCGAGCAACACATTATGGTCGTCAACCACCGGCAAAGCCACGCGGTTGTTCATTTTAAATACTTCATTGGCCACACTTTGCTCATCATTTACATTGAGCGTAATGAATCGGCCGTCAATAATATCACTTACTTTTTTATCCGGGCTCGCCAGGAGAAATTCACGGATTCTTACGTCATCGATCAGTTTACCATCTTCATCAATTACGTAAATGACATCGATGGTTTCGCTGTCCTTGCCAAAGTGACGGATATAATCGAGTACGTTTTGTACCGTCCAGTTGGGGAACACCGCGATATAATCGGGTGTCATCAAACGACCAACAGAACCTTCTTTATAACCGAGTAGACTCAGCGTCACTTTCCGTTCTTCTGGATCCAGCAGTTTGATCAGTTCTTTTACTGCACTGCTCGGTAACTCTTCCAGGAATGACGTACGGTCATCCGCAGGTAATTCGTTGAGCAGTTCCGCAATTTTATGCGGTGGCATTTCACGAATAATATCTTCCTGAACGCCCTGATCCAATATTTTAAAAACCGAAGCTGCCCGGTGAATAGACAAAAGGGAAATGATTAAGGACGCAGACTCGGGGAACTCATCGATCAATACTTCGACATCGCTGATGTTTTGTTCATTCAGCATTTCTTCCAATCCTTGAGTATTATCCAGTCTTCTTAAGTCCTGAAATTGTTCCAGCAGAACGTTTTGATCGATTTGAGGCGCCATATCCGGAAAATTTGCGTGCAAAAATACGCTCTATATCTCACTTTCCAGAGTACATTCAGAAAAAAACAGCTGTATTTTTTTACAATGAAAAAGTTCAGACAATCTTATTGTTGCGGTAATTCTGATAATATGTAAATTCACTAAAAAAAAGATGGCAGGCATGGACACGTTATCACAGGTTATGGAACACCTCAGAGGAGAGGGTTATACAGAAAATTTCAATTTACAACGCACACACCTCGCAAGCAAAGACTTACAAGTTTTGCATGACGAATTCATCATCGACAAGGTGTATCGTTTTGAAGGCAATACAGATCCGGCAGATGAGGCTACACTCTACGCTATATCTTCTCCAAAATATAATATCAAAGGTGTGCTCGTAAACGGCGCTGGTATTTATTCTGATGAACTGACAGACGAGATGCTGAAAGCACTTGAAATTCGACGGGACTGATTCTTTCAATTGACAGTTGCTCATGTTTGTTTTTTACCCGCGTTTGTAACAAAAAATGCCGGTCGAACGACGACGTGAGGATCTAATTTCGCGTCTATCATATCGCGGGATGTCTCCTATCGTCGACATGACAAACAAACGCAAGCCGACATTACGTACACTTATTATCCGGAGACGTAGCAGGCTACGTCTCTACGGAGAAACTCAGGACATTCACCATTGACGATTCACCATTCACCTAATCATATTTAAAGAAAATCTCCGTTGCACCAAACCCATAACGGCCTTGCCATTCATTATTGTAACGCGCTACTTCAGGCATGGCCTTCAGAATTTTATGGATTGCATCTCTGAGAATACCCTTGCCCAATCCATGAATCACAATCATCTGATCCTGACGATGCGCGACAGCCAGCGCTAACGCTTTGCTCAGTTCATCCAGTTGTAGCTGCAGGATTTCCGTATTCGTCAACCCTTTTGTATCGATCATTAATTCTTCTACATGCAGATCCACTTCATAGCGCGGTAATTCCAGCTGATGAAAAGAACGGATAATCTTGTCTTTCGGAATGGGTGCGGGAATGAACTTTTTCTCCGGTTCCGGTTGTTTGGAGTTCTCTTTCGCAACAGGCAAAAAATCTTCCGCAAGCAGATAACTGAATGACGGCTCGTTGTTCATCTGCAGTTTTGAAATCTGCTCAAAAAGCTTTACTGGCTTGATACGCAGCTGTCCTTCTAAAGACGCAAACTGACCCGGATTTTCCATCGCTATCAATTCCCAATTGAACCGCGGCTGATCGTTCATGCTTTCAAATGAAATATTATGCAGGTATAGATGTCCGAACGCATGCAGCTGCCCCTGATGTTTGAAAACGCTACGCTCCCCTACTTTCACATCATAAACATAGTGCACTGAAATTGGCGTTTCATTCAACAAATACACTTTCAGATGGTCCACCACCTCTTCCATCAAATCCATTTTGTAGACAGGTAGCATTGAAAGATAAAATCCCTTCGCCAGTCGCTCCGGACGTTTGTTGGGCTGCTCCACAGGCAATTGCTCCGGCGCTGCCTTCTTTTTCTTTTGTTCTTTATTTTTTTCAGTAAACCATTTCAGATAGGGATGATCTACTTCATCTTCATACACCGGAAATGTAACGCCATCCACCGTCACCTCCAACATTTTGTCGTTGAGGTAGGCAGTGATATTCCCTTCTTCGCCCGTTCTTTTCAGTATTATTTTATCTCCGATAGAAAACTTCATCCTTATAAATTCAAAAGTCAAAATTCAAAAAAGCTGAAAGCCTAAAGCTCAAAGCTTAAAACTATGGCGACTCGAAAGACGCATCGTGAGTTGTCCGTTGTGAGGACCAAACACGAATGTCTAACCAAAATGTCACATCGACGGCAGGAGATGCTCCGCAATATTTGGGCCTGCATTACGCGGGATCCCTCCTATTATCGGGATGACAAACACACGTAAGCCCCAACACGAGGATTTCCTCTATAATCTACAAACACCTCGGGATAACCAACACGAACATTTGTCAACTGTCCGTTGAGGACCAAACACGAATGTCTAACCCAAATGTCATATCGACGGCAGGAGATGTCCCGCAATATTTGGAACTGCATTACGCGGGATCCCTCGAATCTCGGATGACAAACACACGCAAGCTCAATATTTCGCGCAGCTTGCTTCTTTCGTTGCAACGACGCGAGACACATTTCCCACATTAAACACATTCATTATCGCATTCCTTCATTAAGAAAAGCCGCCATCGCCTTCAGCGCCTTGCCTCTGTGGCTGATCTGGTTTTTAATATCTAACGAAAGCTCGGCAAAAGTCTGATCGTAACCGTCAGGCACAAATATCGGATCGTAACCAAAACCACCACCGCCGCGTGGTGCATCCAGCAACGTACCACGACAAATTCCTTCAAAGAAATAAGTCTGCTCTTCCCAAATCAGGCAAATGACCGCTTTATAATGTGCGGCTCGATTTGTCGCATTCTTTATATTTTCAAGTACCAACTGCAAGTTGCGATCATCGTCTTTAGGCTCACCAGCATAACGTGCACTAAAAACACCTGGTGCCCCATTGAGGGCGTCTACACAAATGCCACTGTCATCTGCAAAAACATTCTTCCCTGAAAAATTAAAAATCGTAGCGGCTTTTACCTGAGCATTCTCTTCAAAAGTATCATATGGCTCTTCGATTTCATCCGTAAAGCTGATGTCTGCCAATGAAAGCAATTCGAAGTCTTGCAACAGATGACGTATTTCTCTGATTTTGCCCTGGTTATTTGACGCAATGACTAATTCCTTCATAAATACAAAGAACGGTTACAAATGGTCCATTTCTCACAAATGGCAGAAAAAAAGTTAAGTCACTCTATCTGATTTAAAATCAACTCACTTAAAAAATTAAACAAATGGGTATTAACTCAAACTTAATGGCACAGAAATTGATGTTGTTAAAAAATGCACAAATTTTGTCGACGAAATCCATTTATTATGCGACTCAAACATTTACTTTTCTTCTTACTAATGTTGCTTTTGGGAGTGGATTCCAGAGCACAGGTCACGTCCAGCAGCCTGACGGGCTTCGTAAAGGATGAGGCAAACAAAGGTTTGCCAGGCGCAACGGTCCGCGCAACTCACCAACCTACCGGTTCCGTTTATGGGACAGCTTCGCAAAATGATGGTAGCTTTTTTATTCAAAATATGCGTGTAGGTGGTCCCTACAAAGTAGAAGTATCCTACCTCGGCTTCGAAACGAAAACTTATGATAATATTTACCTGACGCTCGGTGAACCATACCAACTGAACGCGGTAATGGCTGAAGGCGGCAAAACGCTGCAGGAAGTAGCAGTCGTTGGCGGCAGAAACCCAATCATGAACAACCAGCGAACCGGCGCTTCTACCAATGTCGGTGCCACGCAGCTGGCTACATTGCCTACCGTTTCCCGCAGTCTTACCGATTTCACCCGGCTGTCTCCGCAAGGTGGACCAAGCTTCAGCAGCGGCGTCAATAACGGTAACTCTTTTGGTGGCCGTGATGGTCGTTACAACAACGTACAGATCAACGGTGCCAATTTCAACAATGGCTTCGGACTTTCTTCCAACCTCCTTCCTGGTGGTAGCGCACAGCCTATCTCCCTGGACGCAATCGAAGAAGTGCAAATTGGCATTGCCCCTTACGACATCCGTCAAAGCGGCTTCACAGGCGCTAACATCAATGCCGTAACGCGCAGCGGTACCAATGAATTTCATGGTTCGGCCTACACATACTGGCGCAACCAGACCTTCAACGGTATGCATGCCGGCAATCAAGATCTTCCTGATCAGGCAGCTACCACCAACAATATTTATGGTGCGCGCCTCGGTGGTCCGATCATTAAAAACAAACTATTCTTCTTTGTAAACGGCGAATACGAGAAATATGTTTACCCGGGTGTAAACTGGGTGGCAAGCCGTCCGGGTGTAACTGGTCCGAATGTTTCCCGCACACCTGCAGATAGCCTCCAGGCAGTAGCAGACTACGTAAAATCAAAATATGGTTACGATCCCGGTGGTTATGAAAACTATGGTAATACCTTTACCAATAAGAACACGAAATTCCTCGCCCGTATCGACTGGGACATCAGCCAGAAACATAAATTCTACATCAGCTATTCGCAACTCGACGCAACAGAAGACCAAACTGTAAATGCTACTTCGGCTGCGGGTTCTAGAATTACCAATAACCGTATTGGCTCCAATTCACTCGCTTTCCAGAATTCTAACTACGGCATTAAACACACCGTACGTTCTGCAACAGCTGAGTTAACAAGCACATTCAGCAACAAAATTTCTAACCAGCTCATCGGTACTTATTCTGATGTACGTGATCAGCGTACTTCACCAAGTTCACCGTTCCCGTTCATTGATATTGCTACCAGCAGCAAAAACATCAACGACAACTATATCAGTCTGGGGTATGAATTATTTACGTTGAACAACGATCTTAAGAATAAAAACTTCAACGTTACCGACAACCTTACTTATACCAACGGCAAGCACAACATCACTGCCGGTGCAGCTTTTGATTATATGAGCTTTGCCAACAGCTACCTGCCTTATGGCACCATGTATTACCGCTACGCTTCTGTAAGTGATTTCATCAACGATGCACCGCCGGTTGTATTTGGTTATACATATCCTTATGCCGACCAGGGTGGCAATACTTATGTAAAAGTAAACTACGGTCAGGCGAGTGTTTATGCGCAGGACAAGTACAACGTGACCAACCGCATGACGCTGACTTACGGTGTTCGTCTGGAAATGCCATTCTACATGAATGACCTTCCGAAAAATCAATACATCGATACGTTGAATCTGCCTGATAAAAACGGCAACCTCACGCACTATGACGTGAGCAAATGGCCAAAACAACGACTGCTCGTTTCTCCGCGTATCGCGTTTAACTGGGATGCACTCGGTAACCGCAAACTGCAATTGCGCGGCGGAACAGGTATCTTCACAGGTCGCGTGCCGTTCGTATGGTTTACCAACCAGCCGGGCAACTCTGGTACACTCACCAACCAGGTTGTGTTACAAAGCTCGTCAAACTCAGATGCAGCGATCCTGAACAACGCTCATTTCGCCACCTCAGCTACCGATCCTAATTCAATCGTGTCTCAAAATCCAAACCGTTTCCCGCAAGCTGGCGGCACATCAGTTCCGGGTCAGATTGCACTGGTTTCTCCTGATTTGAAAATGCCTCAGATCTGGCGTACGAATATCGCGGTAGATTATAAACTGCCTTGGCTGGGCTTGATCGGTACTGCGGAAATGATCTTCTCAAAAGATATTCAGAACGTATACCAACGCAACGCCAACCTGCCAACGGCACAAGCCACATTAGATAATGGCGGTGACACTCGTCCTTACTGGACCAAAAACACCATTTACAGCAACCTGAGCGGTGTGTACATTCTGGAAAACACTAACAAAGGCGAATCTTTCTCTTTCACAGTGGGTGTAGCTCGTCCGGCACGTAAAGGTTTCTACGGATCCCTGTACTATACGCTGACTTATGCTGAAGATGTTTCTTCAAACCCAGGTTCGCAGCCAAACTCTGCGTGGAACGGTCTGCCGAACACAAGTTCACCGAACACGATTGCGCTGAGTCCGTCCGAATACCTGACGCCGCAACGCCTCGTTGGTAATATCTCTTACCGTTTTGAATATGGTAAACATTTCGGAACAACGCTGTCGCTGTATTATGAAGGTGCTTCGCTCGGTCGCTTTAGCTATCTGTACAATACCGATATCAATAAAGATGGTGTAAATGCCGATCTGATCTATGTTCCAAATAAAGCGGGCGACCTGCAATGGGCTGACATCAAAGATGCAAAAGGCAACGTACTGTTCACCAAACAACAGCAGATTGCAGCGTTTGATGCCTACATTAATCAGGATGCTTATCTGAGCAAACACCGCGGTCAATACGCAGATCGTTATGGTGCGAAATATCCGTTCTACAGCCGTTTCGATTTTAAACTGATGCAGGATCTGTTTACCAATATCGGCAAACGCCGCAACACACTTCAGTTTACCATTGATATGATGAACGTCGGTAACTTCATCAATCCGAACTGGGGCGTACAACAACGCCTGAATGTAGGTAGCGGTAACAACTCTTCTATTCTGAATGTAGCTACTGCAGGTTCTCCGACTGCAGCGCCTGTTTACCAGATGGCCACTGTAAAGGATAATGCAGGTAACACGGTATTGCCAACGTCTACGTTTGTAAGCAACGTAAATACTATTAGTACCTGGGGCATGCAACTGGGTTTGAGGTATACATTCTAACCTCCCCTAACCCCTCCGAAGGATGCGGACGCTCAGCGCGAGATTACTCATAATGCCAAGAAAGGTGCTCACGATATTGTGAGCACCTTTCTTTTTCTCGCAGAGGCACAACGGCGCAACTTTATATAATAATATGGTCCTTTAGATTTGCCTTGGCAATTCCCTAAAGACATTACTATTATTATTACTATTTCTTTTTTGCTTCTTTTTTCTTTAGAAATCCACAAATTTTGTGGATAAATAACTAACCTCAGCAGGGACGGATTACCTATACGGTCAAGGCTTAAATGCCTATGCAATGATAAAATTCCCTGCTGATTTTTCCCTTGGTGTCCATATAGCAATTAGGGTTTGTGACCCACTATTAAGGACTTGGACTATTCGG
>NZ_QKTW01000027.1:0-2930 GCF_003236175.1 Taibaiella soli
CGCGTCGTACGTACTCGCATTTGTCATGCTGAGCGGAGTCGAAGCATTAGTGGTGACACGTTGATACGTTTACACGTTTACACATCGTACGTACCCGCGTTTGTCATGCTGAGCGGAGTCGAAGCATTAGTGGCGACACGTTGATGCGTTTACACGTTTACACGTCGTACGTACTCGCGTTTGTCATGCTGAGCGGAGGCGAAGCATGAGTGGTGACACGTTGATACGTTTACACGTTTACACATCGTACGTACTCGCGTTTGTCATGCTGAGCGGAGTCGAAGCATTAGAGGTGAGAAGTTGATACCTTAATATAATGAGACGCCCAATCAGTGGTTTCGAGGTGTTATTTGTCCACTTCACGGTATTGTAGTTAGGCGCCCGTTTTGTTCTCCGGTACTTTTGATTTATTAAAATTCAAAAGAAAATGAAACAGATAAAAATTTCCCGGAGATCTATTCTTATCGCTATCGGATTAATTGCAGGCGCTTTTATTTCCACAAGTGCAATGTCTTGTCGCACAGATGTGCCGGCCAATACCGGCAATGGTTTTGCAGTGTTAGAACTATTTAGCTCAGAAGGTTGTTCCAGCTGTCCGCCAGCAGAGGAATTGCTCGCACAGATTGCAGCAGGTGCGGGTACAAAACCAGTTTATGTTCTGGCATACCATGTAGATTATTGGGATCGTTTGGGATGGAAAGATGCATTTAGCGATGCCGCATTTTCCCAACGTCAGTATGATTATAACACGCATCTTGGCGCAGATGTTTATACACCACAATTAGTAATTAATGGTACGACTGAATGTATCGGTTCCGATAAATCGGCAGTGCATAATGGGATAGATAGGGCATTGGCTGCAAGTCCAACACAGACATTGACTTTGAAAGGCAACATTGGTAGTCATCAGATGTTTGTCAATTACGAAACCAGTGGAAATACAGATCGAGAAGAATTAGTATTAGCAGTGGTGCAGCGTCATGCAATCAGTCATGTACGTGCCGGCGAAAACGAAGGCCGTACATTATCACATGCGCAGATTGTACGCAAGCTTTATCATTTCAATCTGAAAGATGGTCAATCTAAAGTAATAGTTGACTTGCCAACTGAGTTTGATCCGAAAAGCTGGGAAGTAATCGGCTGGCTGCAAAACGGAACCGGACCGATTAAAGCAGCGACACGAGTTATACTAGATAATTAAACCTCTCTAACCATCTTAAAAGAGGGGATTGCCAACGCAAGTATCGTCAGTGGTGTTGTATTCACTTGCGTTAGTTTTTGCGAGGAACGAAGCAATCTAAGCAAGCAGGTATCCACGTAATTTTATCTTGCGTTGTGAGGTTTTGTATAGCTTCTCTGTCATTGTTATATATGCCTGTGTCATTGGTATACTTGCTCCCGTCATTGGTATACTTAGCTACTGCAATTGTATACTTGCTTACGTCATTTATATAGTTACCTACTGCATTCGTATACTTGCTCCCGTCATTTGTATACTTGCTTACTGCATTCGTATACTTGCTTACTGTATTTGTATACTTGCTTGCGTCATTCATATACTTAGCTACTGTATTTGTATACTTACCTACTGCATTCGTATACTTGCTCCCGTCA
Source organism: Taibaiella soli (assembly GCF_003236175.1). Classification (GTDB taxonomy): domain Bacteria; phylum Bacteroidota; class Bacteroidia; order Chitinophagales; family Chitinophagaceae; genus QKTW01. Next base: position 1,615 of record NZ_QKTW01000027.1, read on the forward strand.
TTTGTATACTTGCTTACTGTATTTGTATACTTACCTACTGCGTTTGTATACTTGTCTCCGTCATTTGTATAGTTGCTTACGTCAATTGTATAGCAGCCGTTGGAGACCGGGATTTTAGGAATGGCAATAATTTCTTTTCTATGAATAGCAATGCATTGTAGTCAGAAAAGCTTTGATAGATGCTCGCGTCTAAAAAGATTGGCATGGTTGTTGGCATACCATCCCCAAAAGATATAGAATATGACTAGTGTAAATTCAGAAACAGGACACTACAAGAATGTGGCAAACTTTAAAGGCCTTATCCATTTCTGTGAATCGCTCAAAAGTGCTTACCAGCCTAGTAGAGCAGATATGACGATTGAAAAGCTTAATGAGTATTATAATACAGCAACTGCTGTCATGGATCAGGTTGCAACAGCAGAGATTCAGTTGTCGCAGGCAGTCCAAAACCGGCAAAGCTTATTTGAAGACACTAAAAAACTGGCGGTAAAAGCCAGTGTTACGCTACAAGTAGTAAATCCTTTGTCTGTTGCAATCAAAACTGCTAAACATTATATAGCTAAAATCAGAGGTAAACGTTTAGGAACCGTAGCGTCAGCCTCAGATGCAAATGAAACGACGGAAGCTCCGAAAGCAAGATCTGCAGCTCAGACAAGTTTTGATGCAATCATTACACATTTCGATAAACTGATTGCCGTTATAGCAACAGAACCCGGCTACGCACCAAACGAAACCGAGATTACGGTGATAGGCTTACAGGCTCGTCTCTCACTGCTCAAAGATGTAAATGATGATGCGGTACGTGCCGCTGCCAAACTCAAGCTGCTCATTTCACAACGTGATCAGATATTGTACAAACCCGATTCTGGTCTTACCGCTCTGGCAAGATCAGTAAAGCAATATATAAAAGTGCTGTATGGTGCTAAGAGTAATGAACTGAAAGCTGCAAATGTGTATAGTTTTAGGAAACGATAGGGTAGCTGATAGTGAACAATTAACAGTTGGCAGTTTACAGTTTTCACAATTATCCGGCAATGGTCGGACGACTCTGATGTCGTCTGACCATTGATTTGATTTTTAAACAAGAAAGCCCATGTTTCGTGAAGGAACATGGGCTTTCGTTATGTGAGGAATGCCCCGTTGCCGTTAATACACGCGATATGTTACTTGCATTTGTCACCCTGACGAAGGAAGGGTCCCGCGTTGTTTGGGCTATCGGGAGTGAAAACGCTTATTGTGAGTAATCCATATAGCTCGGGACGCTTCGTTCCTCAGCGTGACATACAAAAAATCCGCTCGCTGGAGTAGACTTACGC
>NZ_QKTW01000027.1:3099-216974 GCF_003236175.1 Taibaiella soli
TGTGCGTTGCGAGATAAAAAAAATCCGCTCGTTGGAGCGGACTTTACTATATAGCAAAACTACAATTACGCAGCCTTTTGAAGATTTGGATACAGTTTCCGGAACATCAGATAAGTTGTTGTTACCATTGCGAACGCAACAATAGCATCAATAGTAGCAGCAAATCCGAGTATCGCAATCTTAGAGAAAAATGCGAAAGTGATGTCAAAGAAAACACCGGCAAATACCCATTCTTTCAAGCGTAATAGTTTATTAGGAATGAGTAACACGGCTACGCCGGAAAGTTTGAATACGCCAAGCAGATAAATGAAATGTGCAGGATAACCGAGTTTTACCGTGATGTCCCATACTACAGGATTGCCTGTGAGTTCAAAAAGACCACTTGCGCCAAACCAAAGAGCGGTGAGGATGGTGCCTGTCCAGTAGATGATGTTTGTTGTTTTCTGTGTCATAACTTTTATTTTTTGTGATTGATTGTGATTGATGACACAAAGCTGCATCAGAAACAGATGGTACACCAGCGCTTTTCTCCCGAAGCGGACAAATCAAACTGTGAAACGGACACGCCCATCCCCTGAATGGGCGTCTTTGTGTGCTTCGTATGGGCTTGTCTCACAATTGCACGGCGTCCAGCGCGAGTATAGGGGTTGCTCGCGGCGGCACTACGAACGCGACCTTCTGCTTTGGGCTTTTAGCGTTCGGAGTTTGCGCCGTTGTGCCGTCGTGAGAGAAATACACCTCGCGGAGGAATTCCCCTTCAGGGGCTAGGGGTGTTTGGTTTTTACATTAGCGTAATCTGCAGCCTTGTTTCAAAGAAATTGACATTTCCTTTCATGCCGTAGCGATCGAGGATGCCGTAGCCATAGATGAATTCTGTGCGGAGGAATTTGGTCATATACCAGTTGATCATCGGTGTGAGACGGGTCATTTGACCACCTTGAATATTGCCGTTGTTGAGATTGAACGTAGAGAGATGCAATACACCTTCAATTTCACCAATGCCATGATGAAAGATCGATTTCTTCACCGGTACAAAGCCGTAGATACTTCCGGTTGTGTTGTAAGGACGATTCGTTTTAGTGAAAAAGAAGCTGACCATAATATCGCCGCCGGCAAAGCTGTGATTGCCCGAATCTTTAGAATAGAAATTATGCACCATTGCTTCGGAACCAATGGTGAAGCGATTTTTCGTAAAGAATGCTTCGTAGCCTAAATGACTGGAATGGTCGGCAGCAAAGGTGCCTGTATTAATCAGCTGTGGGGTGGGGTTGGATTCTGGTCTTGATTTAATGGCGAACTGACCATCTTTCGGTTTGCCGTAACGTAGATTGACTGCAAGATGTATGATCGTTTTATCTTCCGGTCTGTTGATCGGCATCCAGCCAATTCGGGCCACATATTGCCATTGAAACGTAGCGAAGCTTTGATTTTTAGCAGTGACATTATTGAAGTAGCCAAGGTTCCAAAAGATGCGGGTTTTGGGCATATAACCCATCCATTTGATACCATCAGCCAGGATCGGGATTGGATCTAATGCCATCTGGCGTTCGTTTGAGATACCGGAGTGGCCATTCATAACCTTGACCATCGAGAAGCCTTCTTTGGTACGACCGATAAAAATATTACCGAACAGTTCGGGTACGCCAATGGTGATACCTGTTTCGCGTACCAGCCATATGTTTTTATCACCGTCGTACATGTAGGCAAATTTCCAGGCGAGGTATCTTTTGCTTTTTAGAAAGCGACCGCTGGCCAGTACGCGGAAATCTCTCGTTTGGTAATGAGGTGTCAGATTTACGTTTGCAGAATCCATCTGACGTTTAAACGTGCTGCTTTCGGAATAGGCTGTATAGTCGCCGATATAACCAATGCCGATGCGGAAAGTAGAGTAGGTGCCAACAAATTCATTAGGCTCCAGTTCTTTCTTTTTATTTTCCAGAATGGTGTCAATTGGCTTTGCGTAGAAGAAAAGTCCTTCGGTACCGTTTGGTAGTTTTTTTACAGAATCAGTCTGTGCGTGCAGTGACGAAGGCATCAATGCCATAGCTGCAGCCATCGTTAAGATCGCAGCAAAACCCTTCAGACTTTTTTTGTCCGGCTTCATACAAAAAGCAGTTAGGATTCATCAGATTAAGTGATCGTTCATCTGGAAGAAGCGCCGGGCAAACGCACATGAACCCAGCGCATTCAACCAGATGTTCATCGGTAATGATGAAGACCTTAGTATTGGAAGAAGTATTTCTGTAGTTGGGCTTTGTCGCTCGTGTTTGCCATCGCCAGCATCAGTAATACACGGGCTTTTTGGGGATTCAGATCATCACTTACAATAGTGCCGAGCGCATGATCATCTACCTCATCTTCGAGCACCACACGGCCACTTACGCAACGTGTAGCACGGCATACAACTACGCCCTTTTTTATTGCAGCAGTAATTGCATCCATGTAGGCTTTATTGAAATTACCGTTGCCCACACCCGCAATCACAATAGCTTTTGCGCCACTGTTTACAGATGCGTTGATCAGATCGGGCGTAGCATCAGCATACATATAAACGATATCCACGCGTGGCATTTGTGTGCTGTTTGTTACTTTAAACGGTGTATTCACATTCACTTCGCGGATAGAAGTGAAATAGTATTGCACTTTACCGTCGTAGATCTGACCGATAGGGCCACCGTTTGGAGCCGTGAATGCATCCAGTTGTGTGGTATTTGTTTTTACGACATCGCGTGCATCAAAAATATTTTCGTTGAATGATACGAGTACGCCGCGACCTTTACTATTTGGATCTGCAGCTACAACTACCGCGTCGTAGAGATTCTTTGGGCCATCGGCACTGATAGCAGTTGCAGGACGCATAGAACCTGTGATCACTACTGCATTTTTATGAGCGGTAGTCAGGTCAAGAAAGTAAGCAGTTTCTTCTTGTGTATCGGTACCGTGTGTAATGACTACGGCATCGGCTTCATTTTTTGCAAATATTTCGTTGATGCGTACAGCCAGTTTTTTCCAGATATCGATCGTCATATCCTGACTGCCGACAGAGGAAATTTGTTCGCCGGTAACATTGGCGATTTTATGTATTTCAGGCACTGCATTAAGAAGTTCATCGATAGGAAGTGCGCCCGCTTTGTATCCTGCGCGGTCTGCAGAATTGCCTACACCCGCAATTGTACCACCTGTAGCAAGAATTTTTACCCTTGGCAGTTTATTATTTTGAGCAAAAGCGCTTACGGTCATTACCGAAAACAGCAGTGCATAAACGATACTTTTCATAAAGATTTTTTTTTGGATGAAATGGAATGTGGTGAATTAGACGCTAAATTATTTTACTGTTGTCAATTCTTTAGGGTCGAGGAGTTTTTTGATCTGGTCTTCGGTTAATAATTTCTTTTCGCGGATCAATTCCAGAATGCCTTTGTTGGTTTGCAGCGCTTCTTTGGCAAGCTCAGTGGTCTTTTCATAACCCAATACAGGATTCAGTGCAGTAACGATACCTACACTCCGGTTGATATAATTGTCTACCACTTTTTGATTGACAGTAATGCCTTCAATGCAGTTTGCGCGGAACAATGGTATTGTTTTAAAGAACAGACCTTGTGATTCCATAATCGCAACAGCAACAACTGGTTCATACGCGTTCAGTTGTAACAGGCCATCCTGAGAAGCCATAGTAACCGTTACATCATTGCCGATTACCTTATAGCATACACAGTTCATCAATTCAGGCATAACAGGATTTACTTTGCCTGGCATGATAGAAGAACCGGGTTGTAAAGCAGGCAGATTGATTTCAAAAATACCAGCGCGCGGACCTGAAGCAAGGAAGATCAGATCACTGCTGATTTTGGATAATGTAACAGCCAGATTTTTCAGTGAAGCGGAGTACATCACAAAAGCTTGCATGCTGCTGGTTGCTGCAATCAGATCATGTGAAAGCACCATCGGTTTGCCGGTGATTTTTGCCAGCTGTACCGCGCATTTTTCGGCGTATCCGGGCGAAGCTGTAATACCAGTACCAATGGCAGTGGCGCCCATGTTTTCTTCGTACAGATAGGCTTCTGATTTTCTCAGCGCTTCAATGGCAGCATCGAGCTGATTGCCAAATCCGTGAAATTCCTGGCCTACAGTCATTGGCACAGCGTCCTGTCCTTCTGTACGACCCATTTTCAGAATGTTTGCAAACTCGTCACCTTTTTTATGGAAAGCAGCAGACAATGCCTGCACTTCTTTGATCACTTTATCATTGTGCAGCAATAAAGCAACGTGTATTGCTGTTGGGTATACATCGTTTGTAGACTGCCCCATATTGAGATCATCGTGTGGCTCTATGTATTGGTATTCTCCTTTTTTATGACCGCTCATTTCAAGCGCTATATTAGCGAGTACTTCATTCGCATTCATATTGGCCGACGTACCCGCACCACCTTGATACATATCCACCAGAAACTGATCGTGATACTTGCCATCTATTACCGCCTGGCAGGCTTTTTCGATAGCTGCCAGTCTCTCTGGTTTGAGTCGCCCCACTTCTGCATTGGCACGTGCAGCAGCCAGTTTTACCATCGCAAAGGCTCTTACATAATCTGGATAGAATTTGGTGGGAACACCACTTACCTGAAAATTTTCTAAGGCACGTGCGGTCTGTACACCATAATATGCGTTGGAAGGAATTTTCTTTTCTCCCAGCAGATCTTTTTCTGTGCGCGTAGATGTGGCTTGCGCAAATAAGGAATTGGTGTGTGTGATAACCGCCAATGTCAAGAGCAAACACGTAATTTTTTTCATTTTATAGAAGTTTAATCTTTGAAAAATTGTTTGCCGACACGGAAACGTCAGTTGTTACAAAAGTAAATATTTATATTTTAAATAATTGTAATAGAAGTTGATTGGTTTAATGATTTTACGGTTAAATGCCGGGGGTAGAGACGTAGCATGCTACGTCTCCAGATAATGCAGGTAGAAAAGCCGTCAGCTGTTCACTTGCATTTGTCACTTCGACGATAGGAGAAGTCCCGCGGAATATGGTCTTTGTTTTCGCGGGACCCTTCCTTCGTCAGGGTGACCAGCGCGAGTGGGCAATGGTTCGGAGACCGCATCCGCTGGAAGGAAGTCAGAAAGGTCGCTCAACAAACAGAAAAGACTGCTCCACGAGCAGTCTTTGAAATATAATAAGCCATAGTATTGTCGATGTCTCGCATTGGGGATTCTTCCTTGAAGGGCCAGGGAGATTTACGGATTTCTCCGTTCCCAATCGCGCACCTTGGTCCGCGCGTTATCAAACAAGCGTTTGTAATTGCCCGTGAGCAATTTTTGTTTTGCCTCTGGCGTCAGTTGTTTGAACAGGTCTTTGTAGATGTAATAGATGTTGTAATACTGATCAGGATTGGCCGGTGCAACTTCATCTGTACCGAATAAAAAGCGATCGGGATATTTATTGATCAGTGCTGCTACATTTTTAATGGTTTCAGGAGATGAAGTCACATACTTCGCTACTTCAGTCCACGAAATATCGATGTACAGATGGCTAAGCGCCGGGTCCGCGAGGGCTGTTTCTATCACCCGCACCTGATCTTTTACTGGCTGTACAATGCGCCCCAGACCACAGTGTGCCCAGATGATCGTGGCGTTTGGATGTCTTTTAAACAGCTCATATATCTGGCGCATCAGGTATGGTTGCTGTCCATTTTTTGGAAACGGCATGTCGATGTCATTGTGCAGAATCACTACTAAACCGGCTTCTGCTGCGAAGTCGAGAATGCGGTCGAGTGCAGGATTGGTGAGTGACGCTGTTTCTCCGGCAATCTTTGAGGATACAAATTCTTTATGAATGGAAAATTCGCCAATGCCAGAAAAAACACCCGGAAAGAGTTTCAGCACTCGTTTGATATGATCAGCGGCATACATATCCGTAGGATTGAAGCCGGTGATCATAGGATCGAAACGGTTCTGCTGCTCCTTTGTAAGGGAACGATACATCATTGCGATGTAAGCATCGGTAAATGAATAATAGTAAAGTGGTGCATCACTGGCGAGATAATAAGTCGGTGCAAAATCACCGGAGTTACCATAGGACCATTGTTGCTGCAGCGGAATGCCAAACAAAGTAGACCGGCCTACACGATTGCCCATAATGGTGAGGAATTGCTGCGGTGTAATGCCTTCCTGAATATAATTCGTCAGATGAAAATGTGAATCATAAAACCAGGACGTATCTTTCTGCGCCAGCGCCAGTGCGGGACTGAACGCCATCAGCAGCAGTGATTTCTTTAAGGTCTTTTTTGTCTGAAGACAAACTTTATTTGCAAATTTTGTGAAGACCATAGCGTTTGATTAAAATAGGAATGATTGAATAGATCGGTTATGACTTAGAGCAAAACATCTGTGCCGACAGTAATGGTAGTGCCTGTTTGTCCTGCGTTATACAATCCAAAAGTGCCCCCTGCAGAAGATTTGTACACATAATGTACCTGCGCATTAAGGCGCCAGCTTCTGCTTTTCATAGGGTAGATATCTGCACCACCACCAATTTCCCAAGGGTGTCTTTTAAACTGGTCAAAGAAATAAGAATGAATCGCATACAGTGCCAGTACTTTTGGAACAACCATTTGTGAGACCTGTAAGCTGTAGCCAATATCATGTATAGAAGAAAGCGGCAATGGTCCGTCAGCATCAATTTTTGTGAGATAACGATTATACATTTCTGCCTGTACATTGAGCCCTTTGTATTTGAAACCTGCATCTACAGTTACCATATCGTAGTTCGCTTCCTGAACAGTAACACCATCTGCCAGTGCACCTGTTTCAAAGAACAGCACGCCGTCGGTTAAGCGTATTTGCGTGTTATCGGGAGAAGGTTGTCCTACGTTGTTGAAACGGTTATCACGACAGTGTGTGTAGTTGGCACCAAAACGTGTGGATACTTTATCGTGAACTTCAAAATCTACCAGACCGCCGCGAGGGCCGTATTCACCAGTTGTCGGCATCCACATCAGACCCACACCACTTGAAAGGAAACGGGTCAGTCTGGAGGCTTGCACGCCAAGGATACTCAGGTTATCACCGACAAACAAGGTGTAGTAAAAGTTTTTCAGTGGTTCGCCTGTTGCCCGGACACCATTGGTGAAGCCTGCGCGAAGGCTTTCTTCACCCATCGTGCGGTCTGTAGAGAGATAGAATGGGAATGGTCCCTGCATAGATCTTACAGACATATTGGGCAGTACACCCGCGCCGATGGTCAGGTATTTATTGAAACGATATTGGAGATTACCGTACACCAATGTTTGCTGTGTAGGAAAGATGGTCCATACCGTAGCAGTGTATCGGAGTTTTGGTGTAAGCAGGAAACCGGAAAACCAAATCATGGATCTGTGCCAGTAGATATCGTTTCTGCCGGTTAAGTCGTGATCGCGGCCAAGGTGATCTTGCCAGGTTTGTTGGCCGGGCAACTGATTCAGATACCGGACCATTGTATAAAGGCTAATGTTGAGACTGCCTGCTTTGGTTCGTACCAGGTCAAAACCTTTGCCAGGAGTGAATTCGCCAGAAGCTTCATTGGGATAAGAGTGGTCAACACCGGCAACTGTACTATCCGTTTTCAGTACCTGAGGTACCAAAGCTTGTGCCTTTGAATTTTGTCGGCCAAGCAGCAGACCCGACAGCAGCGCTAATTTGAGTAATCGTTTAGTTTGGGTCATGACGTTGTGAATTTAAAAAGGCAGACCTATGGCTGTATCGCTTTTCACACAGCCCATAGGTCTGCCTATGGTTTATTTGGGTTGGATCATATACGGGTTGGCGCGCAGTGCGTTCACCACATCAGCGATCGCTTTTTGAGCTTTCACACTATTGCCTGCATCATCCAGCGGAGGTGCAATTGCTGCAATACCAAATTTGCCGGGGCAAACAGCAATCAGGCCACCGCCTACGCCGCTTTTACCTGGGCAACCAACAATATAAAGCCATTGTCCTGAATCATCGTACAGACCTGCAGTGGCCATAACAGCAAGCGTAGAGGCTGTGGTAGATGGCGATACAACTACTTTTTTGGTAACAGGGTTTTTGCCACCGTTTGCCAGCGTTGCAGCCATCACTGCCAGGTCCTTTGCGTTTACATTGAGCGCACATTGTTTGGTGTAAACATCTGTTGACTGTACCGGATCAAAATACATTCTGCCATAAGCCAGCAGTAAGTGTGCAATTGCCTGATTGCGGAGATTGTCGCCCGCTTCGCTGATATACACCGGCATGTTTACTTCCAGTCTTTCACCTGCAAACTCATCATGTATTTCCCGGATGTGGCGCCATTTAGTAGCAGAGTCAGTACCACTGATAAGGCTTACCGCGGCAATAGCGCCTGGATTTACCAGTGGGTTGATCTCTTTTCCTTTATGTTCTTCTACGGCAACGATCGAATTAAAACGGAGCCCTGTTGCGTCTACACCGATTTTGTCCATAATAGCTTTCGGGCCGAGTTCTTCGATGATGCGCGCTAATGTAAATACTTTGGAAATTGACTGGATCGAAACCCGGGAGCTGATATCCCCTTTAGTATAAACTTGTCCGTCTGTAGTGACTAAAGCAATACCGAAGATGTTTGGATCTACGGCCGCCAGCTCTTTGATATAATCGGCATTTTTACCTTCCTTCACATCTTTGTTGTTGGTGTAAGCCTTATCCATTGCGGATTCTATGCTTGCCTTCGACATAGACATGTCTGATGAGGTTGCCGCGCCTTTGTCATTCTTGGCAAATACATTTTTGTTGACTTCGAAGGTCAGTATAATCCCCGCACATAAAACGGTGATGAGAAATGGTATGCGTTTCATTGTGTTGATTTTTGTTGTGAGGTTAAATTTTGATGGCGATTGCGGTTCTTTTAATTATGACGATAGAGCGCTGCCGAGAAGTTGTACTTGAATGAGAATTGCAGTTTTACATCGTCACCTTTATAACCATTGAAGCTGGTACGTTCGCCCCATTGCAGTTCTGCCGCGATCATTGCATTGCTAAACGGAGTAGCTACCAGATTTACGCTGGCATACTGTCCCATTTTGTAGGCGCTTGGCGAAGCAAAATCTGTGTTTTGTACATAAGAGCTGGAATATCCGATTGCGGTAGCAAAATGTTTGTTCCAGGTGTGATCGAGATAGGCGAGTGTACCTGTGATTGGCAATGGTTTACCAGTAATTGGTTTGTTCGGATTACCGGGATTATCTTCTACGCCGAGATCAGTGGGCGCATCATTCATATAGTTTTCGATGCCTTCACCATATACCAGTGAGCCTCTGAATACATCGTGTTTTCCGAGGTTGATTACGGTACTCAGGTGTACGCCCCAGCCAATTTTACTGTCGCTGATATCGTATCCGCCGCCTGTGTGTATGTCTTGCCATTTGATCTGGCGCAACATACCGGCGAGTTGCACATGACCCCATTTGCCGCTGCGTTGATAGTGTGCAGACAAGTCTGGCAATTGAAAGTGTCCTTTAACGCTATCCAGTTCCGTACGTGTATCCAGCGTTCCCTGATCAGCACTTGCACCCGGACGTTCCAATGCAACAAACACCTGGTTGTTTGCATCTTTTACCGGCGCATAACGGATCTGAATATTGCGGAAGAACACCATGCCGGTTGGGCCCCAGTATTCCACTGTATTTGGCCATACATCACCATCCATAAACGGACTGTTCGTCTGACCAACGAGGAATCGCCCATATTCTGCATAGGCATGGCGCAAACGCATCGTAGTTTGTCCTTCATCAACGCCCACACCAAACATATCAAATTCAAAAACGGTTTTTACATCACCTTTAGGCGTCGGTATCCAGCCTTTTACGCCAAAGCGTGTTTGACGTACACTAAAGAATACTTTGCCATCCGGGCCATATTGACCATCGTATGTAGGGAGTTTGGTTACCCGCATCGCATCGTACCAGTTTGGGTTAATAGATTTAAAATCGTAGCCGATGTCTGTCATTACAAAACCATAAACTTCCAGAGCTTTCGCTCTTTCTTCGTCCTGTGCCGTTACGGCAGTGATCCCGGTAGTAAGTGCGGAAAGAAACAGTAGTATTTTTTTCATAAAAGGTTTTTGACAATTACCTAAAAATGTGCGTGAACAGTTAGTTGAATGTGTGTTGTGTTTTTAATGGAGCAGAATAGAATCCGAAAGCTTTTATCGTCGTCTGTATCTGTGGTTCTTCGTAACAGTCGCGTTTACAAATTGATGTAATAAATGTATTTTATTATTTAATATGTTTATGCTTAATCGCCGTGTTTAACCGTTAAATGGGATGTGTACACAAAATGTCTACATAGATTTATATAATCTTTTATATATTAATGTGTAAAATCAATTTTAGGCTGGCAGAAGAAAACAGGGTATGAAAAAGCTGCTTATTTTTTTCCTGGTTATCCTTCTTTTTTCAAAGGTTTCGGCACAGACTTTGATACGGGATACCCTGTTTTTTAAAAACGGGACGATGGTGATCGGGAAAATGAAAACAGTGAAGCTTGGACTGGTAAAGTTTGACATTGATAACATAATACTTGCGAGCATTCAGCTCCGAAATATCAGAACGATGACTGCTGTAACGAAGATTTTCAGGGTAGAAACGATCCGGCACGATGTCTACTATGGCAATATTTATCCTTCTCGCAAGGAGGGCGAAGTTATAGTAGTGTCCGGAGGTGATTCAATAGCAGTTGCAGTGGTTGAAATTTCGGTTTTGTATGCCTACCGCGATGCGTTTATGCAGCGATTCTCCGGCAACCTCAGTCTTGGTTTTAACTATACGAAGTCGAGCAGCGTGGGTAATGTGAACTACGACAATAAACTGTTTTATACGGCACGGAAACAGGAACTTGGATTCGCTTTCGCCGGTAACTATTCGATTACGGACACGCTTTTTAATCGCGACCGTGAAGACTGGTCGCTCAAGTTCAATCACTATTTCAGTCCGGTCTGGTTCGGAACGATACTTGGCGCTTATCAGCGTAACCTGGAGTTAAGTATGCTTCGTCGTATACAAGAAGGTCTGGGCGCCGGTGAAAAATTTCTTACCAAGAAGAGCCTCTATGCCTGGTACCGTGGCGGCATGGTGCTCAATCAGGAAACAAATACGGACAATGAAACATCAGGAACGCTCGCTGAAGTCTTTATGCAGTTTGAGTTCAATTTCTTCCGGTTCATCAAGCCGAAGATAAGTCTTACGATAGCGCAGACAGTTTATTACAACCTGTCGGAATTAGGGCGTTTTCGTAACGATGGTACCGTAACACTAAGTTATGAGGCGATTAAAGATTTGAAGTTCACCCTTAATTTTTATAACAACTACGATAGCAAACCGCCCGTAGAAGGCTCGCAGACTTTCGACTATGGTGCTACTTACGGCATCACTTATAAGTTCTGATAGCTTTCCGGATAAACAAACCGATTACTAACGCTAAATCATAAGAGTATGAAAATCGTTTACAGTACACTCGCTTTCCTGCTAGGAACAATTCCGGTAGCTTTTGGTCAGTACGCAACCAATAAAGACATTGGTAAGGATGCACTGATGAAGGATAGTCTGGAGGCGCTTCAATATAACCATGCATTGCCCATATGGGGTAAGAAAGCGATGGCGAAGGGATTTAGCTTGCCGTATTCTGCGGGTCTCAGCGTGCAGTATGTATGGCAGCAGTCAGATATCATCATTGACAATCTGCAGATTGGTTTCAACAACGGTCCTAAAACGAACTTAGATAATGTAATTCGTTTCGATGGTGCCAAAACCCAAACCAGCGGTGCTAACATCAGGCCGGACATCTGGTTGTTTCCGTTTTTAAATGTCTATGCGGTGTTCGCACAATCTGCTGCTTCTACTTCGGTAAACTGTGGCATGTGGGTACCGGACAGTACAGGTAAGTATAAAAAGATCACCGATTTTTCCACCAAAGCAAGCTTTAGCGCAACTACGATTGGGTTTGGTTTGACACCTACGATCGGGATTGGCGGCTTCTTCCTTGCGATGGATATGAATTTCACCTGGACTGATATCAGTGAATTGGATCAACCGGCTTATGTATTTGTTTTTGGTCCGCGTCTGGGCAAGAACATTAAGTTTAAAAAGAAAGATCGTCAGATCGCATTATGGGCTGGTGGCTTCCGTGTGCAGATGGCTAATAATACTTCCGGTTCGCTTAATGTTTCCGACCTTTTTCCAACTGATCAATGGGGGAGCAAAATCGAGTCAAGTATGCAGAAAGTCAGCGGTGCACAGGAATCTGTAGACACCTGGTGGGATGGTCTTTCGGCAGCAGAACAGAAAAAACCGTCGAATATTGCAAAACATGATGCCGCTAATGTAGCGCTGGGCAAAGCTACTGACGTGCTGAACCAGGCTTCTACAACTATTGGCAATGCCGAAAGTTCTACGGTGCAGTACTCTCTTGATAAAAGACCAAAGGATCAGTGGAACTTTATCGTTGGGGCACAATTTCAAATTAATAAAAGTTGGATGATTCGTGGGGAATATGGTTTCTTAGGCTCTCGTCAGCAATTTATTGGCGGGTTGCAATATAGATTCCCTTTCTAACCCCGAACTCCTGAAGGGGGAGTCTTTGCGCGACTGCTCGTGGCGGACCTCATGTTGGGAAAATAGTATGCTACATGATAAAACAAAAATCCCATCCGCTTCATGTGGATGGGATTTTTTATAAAGGAGTTTGTTATTTGCTAAGATATCGGTGCTATCTCAATCATCAATTACTAAGAAGTTCAGTGACCAATAAACGGTCCTACACCTTCAATGATATGACGACAGATGGTGTCTTGCAATTCAAATATATTAGCGTTGGAAATTTTACACTCGTAGATTTCTGCCCAGGACTGATTATAGTTCCCGCATTCGATCAGTTGTACATTCAGTCGCATCATTTCTCCAACTGTCTGTATACCGCCAGAGATCAGATAGCGGCAGTTCATCACGCTGTTAAATTCTTTTATGTCGAGGTGATTGCCGGAGATATGCCGTGTGGCCTGATATGCGATCACTGATAGTGATGTGAAATGTAAGAGTGATGCAGATAACTCAAGGCAAAGATTATCGCCAAACTGCTGTGCATAGAGATTGTCGGGCATGCAGCTGAAGGGACAAACAGCAATTGTCGGTTTGAAAATATTTTTATCGAGCGTCAAAGGCGCCACTTTTTTGGAAGTAACGTAAGATTGATTGGCAGAAATCGGTGCGTCAAACCTGGGAACATATTTCCCTTTCGGAATGGAGATGATTATGTCTCCCCGGCTGCCTGAATCCATGTAGTATTGCTGCAAGGCATCCCGGAGTCTGCGCGCGTGTATGCGCACCACACAGCTTTGCTGCGGATTAAAACTTGCCGGACGATCCAGCACATTCACAGCGATCGTATATTCTTTAAGGTACACAGACCGGCCTTCAAGTGTTTCATGAACGATGAAGGATAAAAATTTTTTGAGAATGGGGCTTTCCTCCAGAACGGGGTGTCTGTAGATTTTTTGCAATTGACTCTCGATGGCTCCGGCAGAAAATAGAATTTCCCGAGGGACGGATTCATTATTCATATTGGTGCGTTTGATGTGTTAGAAATTGCCTGCATGTACTTCTGTCGCAATACGGTCCACCTAATGGTATAGGTTTGAGTTAGTGGCGTCGTTTATAGTTGCAATCTTATTCCGTTACCTAATTTAATTCTTTTTATATTATTAATATAATTTATTTAAAAAAAATAATCTTCAAATAACGCAGTGTAACGCGAGGTTGAGAAGAAACGAAAGCCCATGTGTGCAAGTGTTTTTACGATGTGAAAAGACATCTGCAGCTTAGAAATACGGATTGCGGCGGCACATTTTTTATCAGTTATATGGAAGGCAATTGCCTGAAACCTGATCACCATGAATATAATTCCGAAAACTATTTTCCTGAAGGACGATGGCATTTTTCCTAATAGTGAATTGCCAGTATTACTGTATAAACAGGCGTTTCAGATACCAGCGTTGTTTGGCGGAATTGCTTTGAAAAAGCTATTTCGCAAACACGGCTGGACCAATAACTGGCGTCATGGAATTTATACGTTCAATCATTATCATAGTACAGCTCATGAAGTGCTTGGTGTGATAAAGGGTAGTGCACATGTGCAGTTGGGAGGTCCGGACGGCGTAGATATATTGCTTGAAAAAGGCGATGTGTTGGTAATTCCCGCAGGTGTGGCGCATAGAAATATGGGCGAAGAAAAAGCTGTTATCTGCATTGGCGGTTATCCCAACGGACGCAATTTCGATATCAATAAAGGGATGCCGGGCGAACGGCCAGGGGTGGATCAAAGGATTGCCGCGGTGCCTGTTCCCGATACGGATCCGGTTACTGGTTTGCAAGATGGATTGCCTTCTATCTGGCGGGCTAATAAACGGATGAACAGGGCGGGCAAACTAAAAGATTGAAAATGTATTAAGGAAGGTATTCACCATAAAAAGAAGAATGATGAAAACGAATGAAAAGCCTGAACAAACGGACGGACAGGTGCAACCTGATCTTGATAAGATACTTACTGAATTGGCTACTGTATTGCAACATTTCGGCGTCGAAGAATATTTTATGTCACAGGTTGGCGATGCACAAAGCCATGTAATCGACCGGACTTATAACACCGATCACAAACTACTGACGCTATTCGCAATTCATATTCATGCGTTGTATCAGGAATTAGTAACTGGTGAAGGTTAATTGGTAAAATGGCTGAGGTTGACGTGCATTTCGACCATTCAACCTTTTGAACCATTTACTTCAACTAATCTTCATTGCGGCGTCCGAAATAGTTTGGGTGCAACGCCTGTTTTGTTTTTGAAAAGCTTCGTAAAATGGGATGCGTGTTCAAATCCAAGTTCATACGCAATTTCGCGGATCGATTTATCGGTGCTCCACAAAAGTGATTTTGCTTTATCTATCAGCTTCAGGTGAATGTGCTCCAGTGTTGGTTTACCTGTATATTTAGTAAGCAAATCCGAAAGATAGTTTGCCGAAACATTTAGTCGTGAAGCAAAATAGCTTACATCCGGCAAGCCTGTTTCGATCAATGAATCCTGCGCAAAATAATCACTGAGTAATCGTTCAAACCGTTCGACAATATCATTGCTTACTTTCACACGTGTCAGGAATTGACGGTCGTAAAACCGTGCGCAATAGGAGAGCATCAATTCCAGATTTGTCAGAATAAGATTGTAGGAATGATTGTCGAGATTGGTCGAGATTTCCTGTTGAATATTTTTCAGGCAGTCTTCCAGCGTTTTGTTTTCTGCATCTGAAATATGCAAGGCCTCGTTGGCATCATAACCGAAGAACGAGTATTCGGTAAGCTTGCGCCCACGTGTAGAGGCGTTCAGAAAATCAGGATGGATATAAATTCCCCAGCCGGTAACTTTATTTTCTGCATCCGGTGTCAAAACCTGATCCGGTGCGGTAAACATTAAAGTTCCTTCGGAAAAATCATACGAGGTGCGCCCATATTTCATCTGACCTTCTATTCTTTTGCACGCAATGGAATACATATCCAGCCGGTAAGACGCCCCATTCGTTCGATGCGAACGATCGACTTTTGCGAGATCCACGATTGTGATTAGCGGATGCACGGGTTTTTCGTAGTGAAAGAACTCATGCAATGCTGAAATGGATTTGATATCTGTGTACTGCACTGGTTAATGAGTTGGGTAGTTAAAAGGTCAATTAGGTTAAAAGGTTAATTGAGTTAAAAGGTTAATTGAGTTAAAAGGCTAATTAAGTCAACAAAGTTTGTTAATCACAACTGATTTAACCCTTTACCAATTTAACCTTTTAACAAGGTTTCGACTAAATCATAATTCCGCCACCGATCTCAATGCGTTGTGCATTTACAAAACGGCTATCATCCGAGAGCATTGATGCTATAAATAATCCAATATCTTCTGCATTGCCGAGGCGGCCTAATGCCGTTTGACTAGCGATCTGCTGCCGATGCGCTTCATCACCTTTTCCACCACCAAATTCTGTATCGATAGCTCCGGGAGCAACAGTGTTTACGCGGATTTTTCGATCAGCATATTCTTTGGCGAAATACCGAGTCAATGCTTCGATGCCCGCTTTTAAAGCACCATAAACGGCTGTGCCCGGAAATGCAAAGCGTGCCAGTCCGGAAGAGATGTTGATGATCTGACCACCATCTGCTATCAGCGGCATCAATTGTTGCGTCAGGAAAAATACGCCTTTGAAATTGACGTTAACCAGATGGTCGAATATTTCTTCTGTGGTGTCTTTGATCAACGACCGTTGTGCAATGCCTGCATTATTTACAAGATAATCGAGCTGGTCACGATGCCATTCTTTATGCAGCACGTCTTTAATGATATTGCCGAATTCCATTACCGAAGCCATGTTCGCCGTGTCTAGTTTCAACGCAACTGCTTTGCGACCTATATTTTTAATTTCTGTTACTACAGCTTCGCCATGTTCCTGATTATTGTTGTAAGTAAGAATCACATCCAGTCCGCGTTTCGCTGCATTTAACGCAATGCTTTTTCCGATGCCACGGCTGCCGCCTGTTACTAATACAATCTTTGGTTGATTGGTTGTTGTGTTCATAAATCAATTTTATTACACAAAGGTCTTGCCATTTGCGTGTATGCAGTTATACATTTAACGGAAAGATTTATACAATTTACTGATCGCGGATATCTGATTTTGTGATTTGCAGGTAACGTTCAAGTTGTGGTATCGAGTACTTAGTGCCTCGTTTCTGATCGCTATAGTACTTGCACTAAAATCAGGAATTCGACGATCAGACATCAAGCTTTTTCTGCATCATTATGTCTGTCTGTTGGTCATCGCCCATAACAAATAAATGTTTGCCAAAAGGAGCAAAGCCATTTTTTTCGTAGAAACGAAGTGCTCGCAGATTGTGTTCCCAGACGCCCAGCCAGATAGTTGACTTATGTAATAGTCGTGCTGATTCAAGCGCTTTTTCATACAGCAGTTGTCCTACTTTCTTACCGTGATAAGCTGCCAGTACATAAATCCGTTCTATTTCCAGGAAAGATTCGTCCTGAGGTTCTGTCTGCGCTTTGCCAATATTTAGTTTGAGGTAACCGACTGGTGATTCGTCATCCCATGCAATAAAAAACAGCGAGTCGGGATTGGTTAGTTCCGATTTTAATTTTTCCTCCGTGAAACTTTCCGTCAGGTAAACATTCATATTCGCCTCCGTATTGCTTTCTGCAAATGTTTCGATAAAAGTTTTACGGCCGAGGCTTTGTATTATTTCCCATTCTTTAATGCCTGCTTTTTGTATGATTATTCCGTTCATGCTGGTTGTTTGCGGTAGTTTTGAATACACACAAAATTACGGAATGCCGGAGGTAAATGCAGTATTCGCTTACCGCCCAATTTAAGACTCTTTAACTTTTAATACAGGTAGATAAATATCAAATCTGGCGCCGTTATTTTTTTCGCCATAAGCCCAGATATAACCATTATGATTCTGAACTATTTTTTTGCAGATAGCAAGACCAATGCCTGAACCTGTTGTCTCAGACGAAACTTCCAGCCGTTGGAAGACACCGAAAATTTTATCCGCATATTCCTGCTCAAAGCCTATGCCATTATCACAAAAAGAGATCAACACGTATTTGTCATTGCCTGCGTGCGGCACATTAGGCACACTCTGTTCACTTACAATTTTGCCGGAGATTTTTATTATTGGTTTTCTGGTAGGATCGCTATACTTAAGTGCGTTATTGATAAGATTATCTACCAGTTGTTTGATCTGAAACGGAATGCCATTGATCATAGGTAGTGATCCAGCTACAAACGCAACTTCTTTTTGCAGAAATTCTTCTTTGTAGGAAGCGGCGGCTTCGGTGATGATTTCATTCAGATCTACCGGTACAAAGTTTTCTTCTACAGAAGTCGTTCTTGAATAAGCCAGCAAATCTTCTATCAGATTATTCATACGAACGGCGGCTTTCATCAGACGATCCAGAAAATCGGACGAGCGCTGGTCGAGCTGGTTATGCGGGGAGCTTTTTAGGTGCGAAGCATACAATTGTATTTTACGTACCGGCTCTTTCATATCGTGAGATGCAACGTAAGTAAACTGTTCCAGTTCGGTATTGCGAAACTCAAGTTCGGCACTGTAGCTTTTTAATTTATCGTCAGCTATTTTCCGTTCGGTGAGGTCGCGGGTTACTTTGGTAAAGCCTATTAATGCACCTTTTGAATCATGAAGCGCTGTGATTACAATACTTCCCCAAAAACGGCTTCCATCTTTACGGATACGCCAACCTTCAGTTGTTGCTTTACCTTCGGTTGCTGCTTTGCGGATCAGTGTCTGCGGGACTTTATTTTTTCGGTCTTCTTCGGAATAAAAGATTTCGAAACTCTTTCCGATGATTTCCTGTTCGGTATAACCTTTGATCTTTTCAGCACCTCTATTCCAATTCTGTATCAGGCCGTCTTTGTCCAGAAGAATAATCGCATAGTCTTCCACTTCCTCTACCATGCGATGAAAACGTTCTTCATTTTTTTCCTGTTCTTCTATCCTTCGAAGCAATTCCCTGGTCCGCTCTTCAATTTTCTTTTCCACCGAATTCATCATTGTGTTATAATGCTGATCGTATTCACGGATTTTTTTTTCAGCCTGCCGGATTGCGGTGACATCTTCGAGTAGGTTAACGATGCCTTTTAGCTTTCCATCGTTGTCGAACAACGGCTGCGGATGAGAAATGACATGTCGCCTGGAGCCGTCGGGGCGAACAATAATAACCTCCTGGCCAGTTACCGGTCGCCGTTCTCTAAAACAAACCGCCACTGGTGATGCTGCAATTTCAAGCATAGTACCGTCGGGATTCAAAAGCTCAAACTCATTATTCCACAGATCATTGCCCAATAAGGGCGATCGACCCCAAAGATCGGCTGCAGCTTCGTTGTAGAAGGTTAGTTTCCCTTCGGCATTTAAAGTATAGAATGGGATATCTATAGCGCCGATAAACTGTTCGTAGAAAGCTTCGCTATTCTGCTCGGAATTCCCGGTTTCATTGTACGTCATGGTATTAATGGTAACTTCTTTCATGTTGGGTGCTCGGGTTTTGCTTCCTGTTATACAGTAATAAAACCGTGCCGTAGATTCTCCGGCGTTGTTTTACAACGAATAAAATAGTCAAATAACTTGATAATCGGTTAAGCTGACTTATCAGAAATGTCTGATTGGACTATTTGTCCGACCGATCGGACCTTTTTGTGGAAGGATCTCGGACGAATTTTGCATCAGAAAATTTGTTGATGCGTACAGTTTCAGTTTTTTTTCAGGGTAATGTCAGGATTTGCACCGTTTCTTGTCTATGTGGAATCTCATCAGTTGTGATTAGTCCTTTCCTTTTGTGGTAAATAAGCTTCATTGAATTTCTTCTTTTTTTCAGTTCAACTTCTTCAATAAATGTAGTCGTAATTGTGCATCATGTGGCGCTAAAGCGTGTGCTTTCGTAAGCGTTTGCGTACGGTCGCAACCGTAAGGTTAGCGTTCTTTTGTATTGATATTTCCTCACGGGAGAGGGGAATGTCAACCGACCATAGAAAATGTATCCTCTTTTTTTGAACAGCAGGTTTGGTATTGACGGTGCTTGTATAAAACAGGTATCATCTGGCTATTCCATATTCAATTTCGAAAAATTAAATTAAGTAAAATGAAAATTGCTTTACGCAACGAGGTATTCGCCGATGACGTGTTTACCCGTAAAAGTGGTGAAGAAAGGCGAGCCAGTCGTCGCAATGGTATGCGTCGGTTCGTTTGTGGTACCACATTATTATTGCTGGGTGCTTTTGGTTCGCTAAAATCTCAGGC
This sequence comes from Taibaiella soli, assembly GCF_003236175.1. Lineage (GTDB taxonomy): Bacteria > Bacteroidota > Bacteroidia > Chitinophagales > Chitinophagaceae > QKTW01. The sequence goes on from NZ_QKTW01000027.1 coordinate 22,984, forward strand.
ACAGACATGTAATATCGCTGATACCCTGAATACGGCAAATCATGCCGGTGTTACCGCGAACAGTGGTTTTAGCGGACTGGGTGCAGGTGTTGCAAATCAGAATAACATCATTGGTGCTACTTCTAGTGCTACTACACTTGCTTCTATTGTTTTAGGCAGCGCTTTTGTAGAGGTAAAGAAAGATGCGCCAACAGTAAAATATCCGGCGGGTACCTATGCAGGGTTTAATGTGACGAATACAACCTTGCTGGGATTATTGAACAACCTCACGCTCACCACCTATTCAAACGGCGTAGTGCAGGAGTCTGTTTCTGGTTCGGCAATAGTGGTGTCACTGGGCCTTACAGGTGGTTCTAATAACTACAATGTAGGTTTTAAGACAACCAAAGATTTTGATGACGTCCGTATCACATTGGGCGGCGTATTGTCGTCTGTGGATGTTTACTATGCCTTTGTAGAAAAGTTTTGCGCGGGCCCTGCGTTGAATTGTAACACACTTACAACGGTTACTACGCCTCAGTTTCCGGTAACAACTGATGCTTCGCAGATCGGTATACTAGGTTCCGGTTCTGTAAATAGTCCGTACAATATCATTGATGGAGACCCGTCGAGTTACGCAACGATCAGTACAACGGTTGGCCTTGCAACGGGTGGTTCCATTGCAATTAAAGATGGCGTGACCACTTATCCCACGGGTACATTCGTAGCATTTGACCTTTCTTGCAGTTCACTGCTGGGTGTCAATTTGCTGAATAACATTACCATCACAACATATGCCGCCGGTGTACAGCAAGATGTGCTGACTGGTGCGGCACTGCTTACCGTAAATCCGGCATTGTTGTCGGCCTCTAACGGTCGTTCTGTAGTGGGTTTTCGCGCAGCACACAGTTTTGATGAGGTGAAAATAACAGTATCAAACACATTAAGTCTGGCATATACCGTAAATATTTACGGCATGATGGTAGAAAATTTCTGCGCGGGTAATGCATTAGCGTGTAACACGCTTACAGCTGCAGTCAATCCAGATCTGCCACTGTATGTTGACGGTGTCAATACCGGCATCAACAACATTGCAACCGTTGGCGGAAGCATCAGCAATGCGCAAAATGCAATCGACAATGATCCTAATAATTATGCAACCGTTTCGCTAACTACCGGTGTAGCTTCCGTAGCAAATTTTGCGGTAGCGGATGCAATGAATACCTATCCGGCCAATTCATTTGCTGGTTTTGACGTAGAGACCAATACACAATTGCTTACTGCCGGCGTATTGAGCAACGCAACCATTTATTTGTATAATAACGGCACACTGGTGCAAACAGGCAGTGGTAATGCTTTGGTTATCGGTGCAACAACTACTTTGTTGACAGGTGGTACCACGCGTCAGATTGTAGGCATCGTTGCAAACGTGCCTTATAATGAAGTGAAGATTTCGTTTAATCAAGTAGTGAACGCTGATCTGGGGAACATCAAAATCTATTCAGCGATTCTGGAGAAAACCTGCGCGCCAACAATCATGTGCAGCACTTCTTACTATCTGAATAACCCTGCTTTTCCTACGGTGATTGATGCAACGCATACAGGTGTTTCCGGTGTGCTGACGGCAGATGCAAGTGTAGCGGACGCATGGAATGTAGTTTCTGCAAGTACCACAGATTATGCACGTATTGCAAACAACGCAACAGTATTGGCTAATGCTTCCATTGCTGTTTTGGATCCAATTACCACTTATCCGAAAGGGACATTCGCCGGCTTTGTCATTAAACCAGGTACCACACCTGCTGTATTGGCCAATTTGCTGAATGCGATTACCGTCAGCACTTATAATAATGGAACATTGCAGGAATCTGCAACAGGTGCAAGTTTAATTAATCTCACGGTTCTGGCGACGCTTATCGGTACGCCGTCAACCGGTTCGTACAACGTCGGTTTTTATACTACAAAGCCTTTTGATGAAATTACAATCAGCGTCGGTTCATTGCTGAATGCCGGTTTGCTCAATAATTCTTACGTCGATGTGTATGGTGCATTCATTGATACCCGTAGTTCTGTTGCAGGTACCGGTACGCTTAATTGTATGCTGGTAAATCCAGACGTAAATACAGGTATCATCAATAGAATAATTGCAGGGAATGTAAGTACCAACGATATTATTCCGGGAGCTACCTACGGCACACCTGCTGCACCAACTACAGCTCCGGCCGGCAGCAATGCGACTTTGACGGTAAACGCAGACGGCAGTTATACATTTACCGCAGATAAAATCGGCGTTTATACTTATGATGTGCCTTACTGTATGTCTGGGATGTCTACCGGTTGTGCTACCGAACCACTTACTATTACGGTTGTTGACCCTACGGTAAATACAAATCCGCCAATTGTCAATACAGATCTGGCTACGACAAATACAGGCGTACCGGTTACAATCAGCGAACTCACGAACGATGGTGTTGGGAATGCTGGTGGCACATTGGGGACGCCAACGATTACAGTTCAGCCATCTAACGGTACAGCAGCGGTAAATGCCAGCGGACAAATCGTATACACGCCTAATGCTTCCTTCGCAGGTAACGATACAATTACTTACCAGGTTTGTGAATCGCCATCCGGTTTATGTGGTACCGCCAAGGTTTACATCACCGTTAATGGCACCAACGCAGCAGTGAGTGCAACCGATGATTATGTGTTTACCAGTGGTGTAAATGCAGCGACAGGCAATGTATTGTCAAATGATATCAGCACTGCCGGCAATCCGCTGACAGCTACAACGCAAAATATCACGCTGGCTTCGGGTACTTTTGTACTGAATGCAAACGGTACTTACAGTTTTACGCCTGTTGCCGGTTTCATTGGTACCGTAGATATTCCTTATCAGGCTAACGATGCAGCTACTGGAACATTTGCGAAAGCAACATTGCATGTAGTAGTTAATAATGTACCAGATTTGTCACCTACTATTTCGTTTTTGCCGGCGATCGCTAATGGCATTACCAATCTCAACGTACTGCTGACCGTTTATGAAGAAAACGGTGTAAATACGAATGGTTTGATTACGGTCCGTATTCTGAAAGATCCAAAATACACGCTGGCATTTAATTCTGCTGCAACAACTGCTGCAGGTCGTGCAGTGAGCAACAGCGCCTGGACATTTGACGCAGTAAGTAATTCATTCTTCTACATATTGACGACTTCAAATACGCTGAATGGTTATGGTTCTCTGAGTGCGGGCTTCACCGCTACATTCAATCCTAATGCCAGTGCAGGTTCTACAATTATCTCCACCGTTATCGCAGACGGTAGCGGCGGCGAAACTGACAGCTCAGATAATGAAGACGACGATACACTTGTTTATCACATTCAATAATTCCAACCAAAAAAGAAAAAACAAATGAAAAAGCTTACATATTCACTCAAGGCATTTACTCTTTGCATGCTGCTGTTTGCTGTTAACGCAAAAGCAGGAGATCCGGCAGTAAATGGCGCAACAGTAAATCCGGCTCCGATTTCAGTGGCTGGTAATAATTCAATTTCTTTTCAGTTTGTAAATATTGGCACCGCGATCACCGCCCCGCAAGCGAGCCAGGTGACGGTCACTATTTCACTGAGTGATCTTACGTTGCATCCGGGTTATAATCTGAGTACAAACATTACAGGTAATGGTGCTTCACTTTTCACCTGGTCTTTTGATGCAGGTACCAATGTGATTACCGGCGTATTGAACCAGGCACTTGCCAATGCGCAGGGTGGAACAATCACTGTAGGAAATCTGGACGTAACCGCGCTCACTACTTCAGCTGCTCCGGGAAATGGCGCTAACATTAACGTTGTAGCTTCTGGTGCGGTAAACTCAAGCACTACCAACGATGCCACAAGTTCGTTTACGTACACATTGTCGCCGCTGCCAATCAAGCTGACTTCATTTACCGCAACAGCTGAGGGCTGCAACACAATGTTGAACTGGCATTCTGCAACCGAAAGAGATTTCAGCCATTTCACACTTCAGTATAGTCACGATGGCGCCGATTACCAGAATATAGCGGTCATCAGCGGCAAGGGTGATAACAGCGATTATACTTACGTGCATCAGGCCGGTAATGGTCGCGCGATGTATCGTTTAGTATTGACAGATAACAACGGCGTCGTAAATTATAGCAATACCGCTGTTGCAAATATCAGTTGTGATGCTGCCGCCAATGTACAGATCGTACCAAATCCGGTGCAGAATATCTTTAGCCTTCGTATTGAAAATGTAACTACAAGTAATTACACAGGTGTTGCTACCGTTTACAATGCAATGGGCATGTCAGTGCGTACACAGGACGTGCGCAGCGGAGATAACAAGATTGATATGACTGGCTTGGCTGCAGGCATGTATACTGTGACACTACAGGATGCAAACGGTATCAGCAATTATAAACTGGTCAAAGAATAACGGCAGTTTAAAGACGTGTTTTGATTTTTCAACGTCGTAAAGAATAAGCGTTCATCCAATAGTATCCATAAAAGATAAGTCGGCACTTCTTAAGTGCCGGCTTTATTTTTTGCAACAGGCGCGGACGCTCCGATTCGGCCTGAGTTGCGTCGCACATTGCAACTCCAGGATATCGATTGCACAATCAATAAGATGTTCGTGAAAAACGGCATCAAATTTGCAATAGCATAACCATAAATCAATATTGCAAACGAAATGCCCCCGGAAAGCTTTGAATCCACGACAACCAGAAAACCCAGGATCGATTGGGATAAGCATGATAATAGCGCAGCCTATACCTGCGCCGATATTTTTGTAGGAAGCTATACCATCAAATCTTTTGAATCTTTTCAGCTCTCGCAAAGCATCGCGGCACATCATACATTTGAACTCGTTATCGGCCATGATGCGTTGCTTTCAAAAGATGGCAGCCCGGTAGCAGATGATCAATGGCTGGCGAATGCCAGCAAGCTGATGGGCGAAAAAATCAGCATCGGTTTTTATTATCACATCTGGCCCGATCAGAAACGATGGTTTGAAGGTATTGTGACCAACGTCAGTTATCGCCGCTGTACCTATGGTTTTGGCGAAATCGTTATCGCTGGCGGCAGTCCAACTTTATTGCTCGATGCAGCACCCCATACACAAAGCTTTACCAACAAGACGGTACAATCTATAGCGACCGAAATTTTAACTCAGGCCGGGTTAGATACAAAAAATGTAAAATCTCGCTTCGGAAGACCGTTGCCTTACTCTTGTCAATACAATGAAACCCATTATAACTATCTGGCAAGGCTGGCTGCGAGTTATGGCGACTGGTTTTGGTATGATGGTGAAGATCTTTACTTCGGAAAACCATTCTTCAAACCGGACGTAAAATTGGTGCTGGGCCGCGATGTATATGACATGGAGGCCAGCATGAACGCCCGTCATATAAAGACGGAGCACTACAGTTATAATAGTTCAGATCATGAAGCATTGCGGCACGATACATTCGAAATCAGAGGTATTGATTACTTCGGAGAAAAAGCCCTTACAGCCAGCGAACAAATGTTTAAAACGCCGACACGGCAAGTAGCGCCGGTCCGCGCCATCGATGCCAAAGAAGTGACCGCTTCGCAAAAAAGTCAGGCAACCGCTAAGGCCACAGGACTGTTTAACATAAAAGGTCGCAGTACCAATCCGTATTTGTTCCCCGGGTGCAATGTGATATTAGAAATCCGTGACGTCAGCACTAACAAAAAGACTCATTATGCCACGTTGATCATTGCTGAGCTGCGGCAAACCTTGAGTTACGACGGTAGTTATGATTGTGAATTCGTTGGCATTCCGCAAAAGACGGAAAATCTTCCTTTTCATCAGTTTACTCTGCCAATTGCGGAGCCTCAACTAGCCACAGTGGTCGCTAATGCCGATGATAAGTATGCGAAGGCAAACGGTCGTGTAAAAGTGCAGTTCCCATGGCAGAATGAACCTACTGATTTTATAAGAGTAATGACGCCCGACGCTGGCAGCAGTGATCAGGTAAGCAAGAACCGCGGTTTAGTGTTCATCCCCGAAATAGGCTCGCAGGTAATGGTGGGTTTTGTTCACAGCAATCCAGATAGGCCATTTGTAATGGGCGGTATGTTTCATGGACAAAATGGAATGGGTGGACTCGACAACAATCATATCAAAAGCATTATTACCCGCAGTGGCTGCACCATACAGTTTGACGATACCGACGGGCAGGGCAGCGTTACCGTCAAGGACCCAAGTGGTAATAGTTTCTATCTGGATGGGAAGGGAAATATCAATTTGACTGCGCCGAAGAAAATAATTATGTCGGCAACGGACATTGAGGTTAATGCCTACAATAATGTGGAATTGAATGTGTCGAATAGTCTGGTCATGAATATAATGTCCAAACTGTTTGTCTTTACCCCTTTTCTAAAACAGGTTGTAAGCGGCGCAATGCAGCTGTTCAGCGGTGACGCGCTCATTAATGCCAGTAACACAATCAATATTCAGGGCAACGATGTAACGACTCAGGGTAAAGAAAAGATGGTAGTGCATTCGGACAAACTGACAACGATTAATAGCAAGGATACAACTGAAGTTCATGGGCAAACTAAAAACAGTTTTACAAATAGCCCGATTGATGTCGCTGCAGCGCCACCTGCTACATTGACCAATGTAATTGTTGAGTTCCGAACATTACAAACAGGCTACAATGGCGAATTTGGATTTGACTGGTTGCGGATTGATGATAACGGAGCCACGTTAGAGAAGCCTTATTATGATTGTCTGGACAGTGGCTATGAAAAACCGAATGGTAAGATCATTGGAAAAGGCGCGGATGGAAAACCCGTTTACACCGACAATAATACAGAGTATGATAGTAAAGATGAGGCCTTTGCAGCACTAGAAAATGAATATTTACAACTGCCTATTAACCGAAAAAGCAATCTTAAGCTAAAGAAATATTATGTGCCCTGGTTGAATCTGTATCCCAAAGCAGCACGGGATGCCGTTGCGACCGGTGTGAAACCGCCTTATGAAGCTACTTTACGAATACTGGTGGATGTAGAGAACGAAGAGCCGGATCAGATACGGGTGATGTTTGACAAAAAATATTTCGAAATAAACGGTAAAGACGGAACCGATGCTAATCCAGTGCTTATCGCGGGTAAGACTATTGGTTCCAAGCGAGAGGTGTCCGACCAGCTAAAGATAAAATGCATCGGCGAATTTGCGACGCGGCAAGAGATATTAGTGTACGCTTATCCAAAAGATTCACTTACTAAGAGTGCGGCAGAGCAATTGACCTTACGGAAACTCGCCGGTAAAATTGCCATAGAACCCAATAAAAACAGTCCGGCAGCAAATGGCAAACCTGCAGTGAGTAATCGGAAAACTCAGAAGTTTGTATTAGTGCCGGTGGAAACGAATATAGATGGAAAGGCAATTAGTGGCACTTTTTTCCCAGGCGAACAAGAGAATCTTCAAAATGCCATGCATCAAGCTCTAATACATGGAGAGATAGAAATCTATGAAAAAAATGGAGGCATTTTGGATCTCAGCAATGTGAATGAATTCAAAATAACGACTAGTGCATCTGGATTGAAAAATTATGGTAAGTTCATTTTTAGTCGACAAAGAGATGGTCACCTGATTTCTCCGGATCGTCTTAAAAATACAACCGAAGGCAACCTTTTTCAGGACTATCCAAATGGTGAAATGTTTGCTTTTTTGAAAGAACTTTTTTACAAGCAGCCGGGTAATAAAGCGAGCTACAGTAATCATTTCATTGTTTTTTGGTTTGGTGTGCCGCCGCACGATATGCAGATTTTCCCTAACGGCAGTTGGTCAGGTACGATAGGTCAAGTGCAAGATATAGGATTGAAGTGCGTGGCATTGTTTAAACCTCGAAATGCAAATACTTTAAGTCATGAAGGGTTGCATGGATTAGGTTTACATCACACACATTCTAGAAATTTTTCTAAAGACGTTCAGTTTACTTATCAAGATTACGAAACCACTAATGTTATGTCGTATGCCAAAACTTCATCGTTGGCTGCCTCCAAAAACACGGTATGGCACTGGCAATGGAAAATTATAAAACAACACGTACAATGAAATATTTACTAGTCGTCCTTGTTTTGGCTGTTGGAGTATGCCAGGGACAAGAAAAAAAAGTCAATAATACAGATAGTATGGAGTACTTAGATTTAAGCAAATATGAAAATTGGCCGCGTGATAAAAACCTGTTATTTACTAAGCGAGACCAGAACTACGTAAAAGATAGTGTCAAAGTAAGAATTGTATTTGGTAATGATTTCACTCAAATAGAGATACAGCGCGTTAACTCTCCGTATAGAATTATTAAATCATTTTATACATCAACAAGGCGATTACATACTCGCTGCGAAGACTTTTATTCTCAGTCGTTCGTTGGCCTGTTTGAAGAATACGATATTCACGGGAAGCTCGTTAAACAGATTGATAAGGATAAACCATATCCGTTTAGTATCGATGATCTCAGGAAAAAGATTAGGGAAGAATATGACGTCGATATCATATCCGACTTTAGAGATGATGATCCCACAAAAATAATAATATCAAGATGGGAAGGTTACACAGAGGATACTTATTTCTATAAAAAGGGAGTCCCAATGTATCAAATGCAATTCCTTACCAAAGATCAGCATATCGTCAATTTGGAAATCGACGCTCGTAATGGCGCTATTGTTAGCAAAAGTGTGGATGATGAATGGATCTTCCCCCCAAATGCGTGGAGAAAGGATACCACTAGTGAAGAAATTATTCTGCCACTGTCTAATGACAAGAATGATCAGGGAACCATTCTTTCTTCGGCGGCTAGTGCAAGTGAGCCATCAAACTTACTATTGGCGATTGTAGTGGTTGTATTTGTAATAGTCGTCACGACGATTATTTATTTATCAGTTAAAAAGGATCTGGCGTTACAATAGATAAAGAAATACGCTGTGACTGACATCTGTTTTATAATGAAACTAGTGGTGCTATTTTTTGGTTGCCTATTTTCTATAGGCTATCTAGGACAGAAAGAATCTAAAAAAATAAACTCAAAAAATATGTTTGGTACGCCGTACGTAGACAGCAATTTCGAGAAATTTGATTTCAACTTGTATAATAGTAGAATAGATAAATCAAGCCCGGTTTTCGAAAGGATATCAGAAGACGGAACATTGGTTCGATTAATGAATATTCAGGCAGGATTATTTTATCGGGCTACTGCACATAATTCCTATTTTTCAGTAAATAAAACATATCACTCAAACGGTAACATTAGAGAAAAGGGACTTTGTTTCCATGTTTCTTGTGGCACCTTTCGAAAAGGTACGTGGTTCGAATTTAATGAGCAGGGCAAACTCATTAAGGAGATAAACTACGATAAGTATTACAAATTCACGTTTGAGCAAGTGTTGGCTTTTTGTGAGCGCGAAGGTATACGTGTCGATAAGGGGCCGATTCTGCAAAGCACGGGTTACCATACCATCATCAGTCGTCGTGTTTCCATTGTATTTGATGATACCAGTTTTTGGAAAATAGAATGGTTGAAGCGGCCAGACTGTATTGAAACGATAGTACTCAATGGTAACACAGGCGCTATAACAAGTAGGGAGGAGCGAAAGTATATTAATAATTAAGTCATCATTTTTCTATGCCACAAAAAATAACCGAACATGCAATGCTTCTTTGCGATAAAGGAACCGCAACAGGTCAGCTGAAAGTAACGAGTCAGAATTTCTGCAAAGCAGCGGATAAATTTATCGCAACAGAGCAGGACAAACAGGCGGAAGTAAATATTCCCGGATTTGGTAATTGCACTGTGACAAAAAACAAATGCGTAGCAGCAATTATTCAATGGAATCAAACATCCGGGAAAGACACGATTAATGGTTATAAAATCCTTACGGAAAATTCGATTTGCCAATGTTCCGTTGGCGGAAAGATAACGATACAAAACAAAGGGCACACCGAAACACATGAAATAGCGTAAAAACCGCTCAAATGAATCAGTTGTATAAATTTCTGCATCCCAAATTGTACATCTCAGATCTCCGAAATGCGGCCTCCAAGGTTCGGTTTAATACCTTGAAAGCCGAGTGTGGGTTCCGTTATTTTTGAGATGCAGTTTTATATCCTGGTGGGGAAAAAGCTGCCCCAAGGCTATAAAAAAATATTGTAGTGCGCATTCGCCAGACTTAGAAATTCGAATGTAGTATTGACGGAAAGTTTTTTGAAAATTCTTGTTTTAAATGTGCGTACAGTTGACACTTCGATGCACAGTATCCGTGCGATTTCTTCATAATTTTTGCCCTGCGCCAACAATTGCGAGACGCTAAATTCACGGTCGGAAAGCAGCTCGAAATTGTTTTCCGTTTTCTTCTTGCCGCGCAGCATGTCCGACATCACATCCTGCAAATCTTGCGGAATGTATATTCTGTTACTTAATATTAGGTTAATTGCCTGCACAATCTCATCATCACTGCAACTTTTGTTAAGAAAACCCCTGATGCCTTTTCTGTAAAGCTGAATTCCGTAATGAGCCGAAGCATGCATCGAAAAGATCAGGATTCGGGCATCCGGGTTATTGGTGTTAATCCAGTCGATAAGGCTGAGCGTGTCTACATCTGCCATGTTCATTTCCAGAATGATGAGGTCAAATGTCTGTTCCTTCAGCTGTTTAATTACTACGCATCCGTTATTTGCTTCTACACAAGTGCAATTCTGAAAATTGTCCCGGAGTAATACCGTCATCCCCTTGCGAATAATTGTGTGGTCGTCTGCGATAAGGAATCTTTTTTCCATACTGTCGTTCAATTCATTTTGTGGTTCAAGAATGGGTGACGGGGGCTTTGTTTTAATAAGGGAACGATATGCATGCCTTCAATGATATACAGAGCGGCGTTCTTCGTATTGGAAGCAGTAAGGTACACTAATAGTCGAAACGTGAAATTGAACTAATGAAAATTCAATATTATGCGAATGGGGCCTCAAGATTATTTGAGTTTGAGCAGGTGTTTTTTACGATGGAAAGCAGATTTGTTCAGTTAAACATTGCAATTTCTCAATAAAACTATGCACGTTCGCTTAAAACAGTATAGGCGCTCATAGCCGGTTTATGTGCAGGGTAGAACGGATCTTTGCAATAGCTTGTTTCAAAAGATAACAGTAGTGAAGTGGTGTTCACTAGTAATTTCAGGCGGATGTGTTTACATCCGCTTTTTTGTTGTGCCCCGGTTGTCGCATTCGTTATTGTGTATGGGAATGTGCGCATTTGCGTAGTTAAAGAAGCGCTATTTGTGGAAAATAGTGGAAATCAGTTTTTAGAAATTAGTACTGCTTTCGTTTCAAATATAAAGATCCGCGACGTGTTTGGTTATCCGTTATGATCTTTAATTGTAGCAGATGTTTTTACGTCTGCTTTTTTGTTGAAACATAAAGTTAATACTCGCTCTTTTGGCAAAATTGTAATCATATGCTGACGGGAAAACAATCTTTACGGGTACATTATGAGCGAGAGGAGCTAACATCTTTGTATTAGTTTTCATGGGAAGATTCAGAAAAGCAAGCTGACTTCTACATAGCGCGGATGTGTTTACATCCGCTTTTATTTTACGTATCCTGTGAATGCCTCTTTACTGCGAAATAATTATTTGATCTCATGAAAATTTGATTCGTGATTGGATTTTTTTCGCATGCTGTTTCCATATTTTCATATCGATGCGACCTGAATAATGCGGCACCTTTGCCGCCCCGATTGAATCGATTATTCCACAGGTGCAATTCCAAATTATCCGTTTGTGCTTAGATCTGTTTTGTCGGGTTTAACCTATTTCTTTATGAACAAAAAGCTAATTGGTGTCTTGCTGTTTATTTTTCAGCTGTGCACTTATCGGACGGAAGCTCAATTGTCGGGAAATATCAGTGTTCCCGGTACATCGTACAACACCCTTAATGATGTGATTTCCGCCTTGAATGCCCAGGGTGTGGGTAGTGGTGGTGTCGCCATCAACATTTTGCCTGGTAATCCGCAGTACGCGCCATCCGGCGGCTATCGTCTAGGAAGTACCATTTTGAACAATTCACTGCAAAGCAGTGCCTCACTTACGATCAACGGTAACAATAATACGGTTACCTCAAATGTAGGTAACGGCGGATCTGACGGTATCTTTTCTATTCTTGGTGCCGATTATGTAACAATTAATGCATTGAATCTTTTAGATACAAATACTGTTTCTAATACTACTGAAATGGAATGGGGTTACGGCATGGTGAAATTGAACAGTGCTGCACCATTTGATGGCTGCCAGTACAACACCATCCGCAATTGTAACATTACATTGAACAGGACATGCGGTGGTGTTCCCGGAACAAGTGCAGGTAGTTCTTTTGGCGGTAGCAAGGGGGTTATGCTGTTAAATATTTCTCTCACGGCGCCCACAAGTCTGCTAACGATTACAAGCCCTTTGGATGCGCACAATAACAACATCGTAAAAGGTTGTAATATCCAGAACTGCAATATTGGTATTTACGACTACGGCTATAATGGAAGCCCGGGGCTTTATGATCAGAACAATGTTTTTGGTGGGGATGGTGTCAATGATGGTAACACGATCACGAATTTTGGCGGCAATGCAGTTTTTGAGTCTGCCGGTATCTACATCAATGGTTATGCTAACAATACTTATATCCGCGGCAATACGATCAATAACATGCAGAATGGCGGCACTCCTGCTTTAGCAGCTATTGATGGTATTTACCATGGCCTTGCGACAGGAAGTAGTATAACAGTGCGTAAAAATAATATTTCACTTACAGAAGGTGCAGCTTCTGGTAGTATACAGGGCGTAGTCCTTAATTGTGGTGGTGTAAATGAAAACGAAATCGATATTGACACCAATACCGTAAACATTCTGTACAATGGTACCGCACTTAATTCTGGCACAACGAATGGTTATAGTCTGAACTCATCCGCTGTCGTTACAAATCTAAGTTGTACCGGAAACCGTGTTTCTATTTCCAGTGCAGCAAACGGTACTGTTTTTGGTTTCAGCTTTGGGTCTGGTTCAATTGGCAACAGCCCGCGCTGGACGATTAATGACAATGTGGTAGACAGTATCATTCGTACTGCCGCAAACACTAGCGGCAACACGGCCGGTATCTCTCAGAGCGGCTTGTTGACCAACAGCGCATTGTTTGAGTGTAGAAGAAATAATGTAAAGAAAATGTCAGTCCCATATTACACGAGTGTAACGGTATTGATGTACGGGATTTCGGTTTCTGGTGGCACAGCGCCGTTGCCGGTAAGAACGATTACCAATAATACGGTGACAAATATTACAGCAGGTGCGGCACAGGTTTACGGTATGGATCTCGGCTACAATGGTGTCGGCAGTACAATCAGTAATAATACGGTTACCAATATGGTTGACTCTGGCGGGTTAGTGGGTATTCGCATGAGTACGGGTACAACTGTAGGGACGGCGTGTTTTAATAATACGGTTTCTAATCTGAAGAATATCGCTGTGGGCGCAGCAAGCGGTTCTAGTTTTACAACTTATGGGATGTATTTCGCCCTGGGTTCTACTGGTTCCATAGATCTGTATAGTAACAACATTAATAATGTTCAGACTAATGTTAGTATAGCTTCAGCTAGTCCGGGCGTATTTGTAGCCGGTATGTATTTTGCTTCCGGTGTAGCTCAGAATTGCTACAACAATATAATTTCCGATCTGCGGGCACCTTTCGCAAACGGTTTTTCGCCGGTTTATGGGATGTATGTCAATAGCGGTGCCAACTATAATTTGTATCATAACACCATTAATATCGGCCCTGGATTTATGCCGATAAGCGGCGGGGCAAATTTTGGTGCAACAGGACTTTATCTGGCGTATGGCATCCCTGTAGATCTGCGTAATAATATTATTCGCATTAACGCGTCACCGCGCGGCAATGGTGTGGTGAGCGCTGTTAGAACTAGTTTCGGTTATGCCAACGTAAGACCGACAGGATTGAAGACTACCAGCAATGGCAATATTTACTGGGCGCCGAGCGATGCCAGTATTTTCATCTATTGTGAAGGCGCAACGCTTGCGGGTCTGATGAATGCGTTTAACTATGCAAACGATCCTACATTCAACACTGGTTGCAGCCGTTACAAAGCGCTGATGTACCCTGCAGAAACAGGAACTTTCTTTGAAGACAATCTTTCCCAGGTAGGAGTAACTCCGGTATATGCACCAACAGGAACCTCATTGGCTAAGAAAAATGCAGTACCTACAGCAGCTCCGACGGTAACTACCGACTATAACGGTATTACACGTCCAACTCCGGCAGATGCAGGCGCGTTACAGTTCTCCGGCACTCCGGCGGGTGATTTTATTCCTCCGGCAATTGCTTATACACCGATTGCAGGTAAAACATATTGCTTGTCTGCACCGACGCTTACTGCTACTATTGCAGATTCGAGTGGTGTCAACACGACAACGAACCCGCCAAGATTGTATTATAAGAAAGCATCAGAAGCCGATACATTTGGCGTTTATCCGGGTAATAATATTGCTTCTTTTAACGGCTGGAAATATGTTGCCGGCGCTAATACTGGTGGTAATAATTTCTCGTTCGCTATTGATTATGCAAAACTGACCAGCACTATTTCCGGCGGCGACTCTATTCTTTATTTTGTCGTTGCTCAGGATAACAATGCGATTCCGAACGTAGGTATTTCTGTAGCAACGTTGGATAGCGGGTATTGCCCGGCGAGTGTAAATCTTACACCGGATGCAGGCCCAACCGCTGGCATTACAAAGAAAAACGGTTATTTTATTATGCCGCAACCTGCATTGCCAGGGGTAATTCCTGCAAACGCTTCTGTTTGTCAGGGGACAAGCACTCGTCTTACCGCGGTACCAACAAGCAATCCTAAATTGGGTACAATTGGTACTTTGGCGATGAATAATAGTACTGGTGGTTATCCAACTCCTTTCGGAAATCTGTATGGTGCCAACCATGAACAATATCTTGTATTGGCATCTGAACTCACCGCGCAGGGACTTACATATGGTAATATCAGCTCGCTTGCGTTTAATATGTATGCAGCCTATCCTGCAGCGAACGCTGCGCTGAATAATTTCAACATACAGATGGCGAATACCGGTGTGAGCAGTTTCCCTGGCGCCACGTATATCACTTCTGGATTTACAGCTGTTTATAGCGGTTCATATACGCCACCGGCAAATACAGGCTGGGCAACCATCAACTTCGCCACTCCATTTTATTGGGACGGTGCGTCTAACGTAGTAGTGGATGTAAGCTTTACGAACTGTACTACCTGTAACAATACATCTTCTTGCGTTACTACAACGAGCCCTGGCAATGGACAAATCTACCAGACGCCAACTTCATTCACTTCGGTAGTAATGGCTCATGGAAGTAATAACTGTACCATTGGTAGTTTCAATCCTAATGGCGGTTCCGGACTAAGTTTCTCTACAAGCTCCAACCGTCCCGATATGCAGTTTATGGGCACTCAGGCTTTCCGTGTAAACTGGGTACCAACTACAGGTTTGTTTAAAGATTCTCTGATGACTAGTCCGTTGTCTGCAACAGATACCAACACGGTTGTGTTCGCTGGACCGGCTACAAATAGTTCTTATTCTGTAACCAATGTTTTGGGCGCCTGCAACTCTATTCCAGGTATCGCAACGCCAGTTACTTTAAATGCTGCGCCTGCAGTGTCTACAACACCGGCAAACACGGCTAGTTTCTGTGGTGGCAGTAATGTTACCATCAGTGGTGCTACAGGTAGCAACTATACTTATCAATGGCTGAATGGTACGACACCAATTAATGGAGCAACCAATAATACTTACACAGCGACAACAACAGGTAATTATACTTTCAAAGCAACGAATGGTAATGGATGTAGCGGAACCGCTACGGTTGCTGTGACTAACACACAGCCGCCGGTTGCCACAGTTCTTGCAAACAACACTACTTTCTGTCAGGGCGATTCAGCCATGCTGACGGCAAATGCGGGTACTGGCTATACTTACCAATGGCTGCAAAATGGTACGCCAATTGCCGGTGCAACTCATATTCAATATGCCGCGAAAACAGCTGGCAACTATACTGTGAATGTTTACAATGCCGCTAATTGTTTTGGCACTTCACAGCCAGTTTCTGTTGCGGTTAATCCGCTGAATGTTGCGGTCACGCCTTCTGGTTCACTCGCGTTTTGTACAGGTAGTAACGTAATCTTGAGCATCACCAGTCCGGCAAATCAGACTTACCAATGGATGAATAACGGTGTGAATATTCCTGGCGAAACCAATGCATCATACACAGCGATCGCGACAGGTAATTATTCGGTAGCTGTTGTCAATACTGTATCTGGTTGTACAGGTACTTCTGCAGTGCAGGTGGTAACAGTGGGTAATGGACCCATTGCAAATATCACTGCCGCTGGTCCTACAAGTGTATGTACTGGGAATACGGTAACGCTGAATACAACGCCTGCAACCGGTGTCACTTACGAATGGCTGCAAAACGGAACGATCATTTCAGGCGCTACTGGTACTTCCTATGCAGCGAATGCCACAGGTAGTTATAGTCTGCGTGTATACTCCAACGCTACTTGTTTTACAACCTCTTCACCTATTGCTGTAACAATTAATCAGCTTCCGAATGTAATTACTACACCGGCGGGCGGTGTGGCAACCTATTGTCAGAATGGCTCTACGATCCTGTCTGTTCCGTCCAATAGCAATCAGACTTACCAGTGGACATTTAACGGCAACCCGATTAACGGTGCTACCAATTATAACTATTCGGCAAGCGCGGTTGGTGCTTATGCGGTTTCCGTAGTGAACAGTCAGACAGGCTGTACGGATACTTCTGCGAATATCACATTGTCTCAGGTTCCAGCTCCGGCGGCGCCAGTTATTACGGGTAATGCTTTGATTTGTGGTGGTGACAGTTCACTTATGACTACTACTGCGGTTTCTGGTGTTACTTACCAATGGCGTTTGGGTAGTGGTAATATCAACGGTGCAACCAATACATCGTATGAAGCGAAAACGGCAGGAGCTTACACCATTGTAGCATCCAATGCTGCCGGTTGTGCTGCGATTTCTAATGCAATTACATTGGCGGTTAATGCAGCTCCAAATGTTACGACAACACCTGCCACAGGAAATGCCACTTATTGTCAGAACAGTTCATTGACATTAAGCGTTCAAACTGGCAATAATCAGACATACCAATGGTATAATGGCAACACGGCTATCTCAGGTGCTACAAATACACAGTATAGCGCAGCTGCTGCCGGCAGTTACCATGTTGTCGTTACTAATTCACAAACGAGTTGTTCTGCTACTTCCGGAAATATTGTATTGAGCATGGTGCCGAAACCAACGGCCAGCATCACGGGCGGACCATCTGCAGTCTGTGCGGGCGACTCAGCTACGCTGATGGCAAATGCCGGTAATGGTTTTAGCTACCAATGGCTGAATGCAACGGGTGCTATTCCAGGTGCGAATGCGCAAACGTTTTACGCAACCTTTACAGGGAACTTCCGCGCGGTGGTAAAAGATGCAAATAGCTGTACCGATACATCCAATGCAATTGCACTGACTATTTATTCAAAACCAGGTGCGATTATCGTTGGTCCACACGCTATTTGTGCTGGCGACACGGCAACGCTTCAGGCAAGTACAGGTGCGGGTTATACTTATATATGGAAAAGCAACGGCAACACTATCCCGGGTGCAACCAGCAGTATTTATAAAACAAATGTTGCGGGTAGTTACAGTGTTAAAATAACCAGCAGCCAAAACTGTAGTACAGATGCTTATCCGCTGGCGATCTCGGTAAATGCATTGCCAACGCCAACGATCACACAGAATCAGGCGACGTTGAGTACCACGACAGCTTACAGTGCTTACCAATGGTATTTTAACAACACGCCGATTAATGGTGCAGTGGGTATGAATTATACAGCGACTCAGTTGGGCAACTACTATGTAGTTGTGACGGATGCCAACGGTTGTTCGAATAAATCAAACACAATTAATGTGACTACACTTGATGTAAAACAAATTGCAGCTGGCAATACAACGATTCATATTTATCCTAATCCGACGAGCGATCTGGTAAATATCGAAGCTCCTGTATCTGTAAATGTAGTGGTGCGTGATCTCTCCGGCAAACAGCTGAAGGATGTGAAAAATGTGAAGCAGGTTAATATGGGTGATTTAGCAGATGGTGTGTATATGATGGCAATCTATGATGAACAGAATACATTGATCTCTGTAGAGAAAGTGTTTAAATCGAAATAGATAAAAAAGGTTTAACAGAAAATATAATGGCAGAGCGGCCTCTTTAGCTGCTCTGCCATTATTGTAATAAAAGATTGCAATGGTATGTTTAGTTTGACAGTAAATGCCATTGAAGTTGATCGTTTAAGTAGCATTCTGTCTTTTCGGAGCTTTATTTCGTCTGATTGGACTATTCTGAAAGTGCCATCTGACGCAATTTTGTATCAGAAACTCGATTAGAGCGTAAGAGTTTCGACAGCCCCTGTAAACGGTGCTTTTTTCATAGTTTTTGGTTTGAAAGGTTCATGAAAAAATGAACTAAGAGGCTTCCTGTAAGGGGCCTCTCTTTCATTTATTAAGGTTGTCGATGTTTGGTATGACCTTGTAGGAATGCGCTTGTCTGTCAGAAACGTGGGAAGGCTGGAATATTAAACATTTAATGCTCCGCGGAATCCTCTGACAGCGTAATAAGACGAAGCGCCATTGTGATAAGTGAAAATATGATCATAACGGAAATCGCAGAAGAGTGCGCCGCCCAGTTTGCGAATACTTGCTGGCGTTTGGATCCAGCTAGAGGTTTTCGTATCGAAATTGCCCAACGTCTGCAAAAAGCGGTATTGTTCCTCTGTCAGGAGCTCGATGCCCATTTCGGTGGCAACGTCGATAGCGCTGTTTTCTGGTTTGTGTTCCTTTCGTGAATCAAGAGCGGCACGGTCGTAACAAAAGTTTCGGCGGCCTTTGGGGCTTTCTGTAGCGCAATCGAAAAATGTGTACGTGTCCGTTTTTTTATTGTAGGTTACTACGTCAGGTTCGCCGCCAGTGCGCTCCATTTCGCTCAGTGACCAAAGTTTGGCTGGCTGCGATTCAAGTTTTGTCCGAACATCTTGCCATTTAATTCCTTTATGCCGGTTTTTATATTGCTCGAAACGGGTTTCTAAAATGTCGAACAATTTTTCCGCTGCGGCTGCAGATAATTTTTTATTGGTTTTCATATTTTTTTTGACCTTGATATCAGCGATTTTAATCCAGCAATCCTTTTCCTTCCATAATTTGCGGAATACATTTTTCAATTCTCGCTTCCCGTGTTTTTGTTTGTTTTGCTTGCGAAAAATGAAGCAGGTAAGCCCTTTGGCGACCAGGTGTCAGTGCGTTGAAAGCTTTTTTCAGCTTTGCATCACCTTTCAGATGCTGCTCAAATTCTTCCACCATTTCAAACTCCTTCGTTTCCTTGAGTTCTGCTTTAACACCTGATTTTTCAACCTCAATGGCATTCTTGATGTAGGCTTTAAGCACTGGCTCAAGTTTCATGATCTGCTGTGCGCTTGTAAACCTCACCTGACGCGGCACCTGCACATTCTCCGTTTGCTGGATCAGAATCTTTTTGGGATCCTTCATTAACGAGCCTTTGAAAAAAAGCAATGCACAGTACTCCTTAAATCCATGTATCAGCACAATGTTCTTGCCATCGAGTGTATAACAAGGATTCCCCCATTTCAATTCCTCCGTCAGGCCGCAGTCGAGCACAATCATGCGTAGCTGTTGAAATTCTTCCTGCCATTGACTGGCTTTATCGAAATAGAAATTAACCTTCGGATTTATCTTGTTCATTTACTAAAATTAACCAAAATGAGTTTTCTTTCAGCAGGTCTGAAATACCAGGAAACAACAGTTAGCACCAAAAGTAACAATGCGGGAAGTGCCTCGGTAATGCTGCCGCCAGCTGCGATATGGGAGAATATAGCACCGCCCATCATAAAGAAAAAACCAGCATAAGCCCATTCTTTCAACAATGGATAACGGGGAATCAATATTGCAATAATACCGAGAATTTTGCAAATGCCGAGTAGCGTGAGCAGGTAAACAGGATAGCCCAGATGATTCATGGTATCTACGCCGCCTTGTCCTTCTTTAACTTTCATTAACTGCACGATACCTGTAGCTGCCATTCCCAGCGACATCCACAAAGTCGCAATCCAATAAATAATCTTATTTCTCTTTGACATTTTCAGTTATTTTAATTTCCCTAAAACCTCTTCAATACGATTGTGTGCCCAGTTGATGCCTTGAGCAAATGGCAGTTTTAAAACCTGGTCGCGTTGCGCAACTGATTCATAGATCACGTGCATTCTCAAACGGCTTGTATCTTCAGTAACTGCTTCAAAATAATAGAGCTCTAATTGTACGCCGAATGGTGTTCCGCCCATTTCGAAAGTGCGTGTGATTTTCTGATCCGGAATTAATTCATGAATCACGCCAGTCGCTACGAATGCTACATTCCCTTTAGGATCCCTTGTTTCATACTCCCAGCTGCCGTACTTTTTGCTTTCCTGTTTCAGCACTTTTGTGTTCATCCATTGCTCAATAAATTCCGGCTCTACATAAGCCTTAAAGAGTAGGTCGACCGGCAGATCAAAGTCACGGGTGATCGTTATTTCCTGTTTGCCGTCTTCTGCGTGTACTTTGGTTTTCTGTTCCATGTTGTTTTATTTTTTTGATTTATAATTTTTCATAACTGCTTCCAGTTTGTTGAAGCGGTCATCCCACATCTGGCGGAATGGTTCGATGAAATCGGCTACTTCTTTCATGTTTTTTGCATTTATATGGTAATAAATTTCCCTTCCGTTTTGTTCCTGCTGCAGCAATTCGCATTCGGTCAATATAGCCAGATGCTTAGAAACTGTAGGGCGGGCTGTGTCAAAATTGGCAGCGATGGCGCCCGCTGTCATGGCTTGTGAAGCGACTAGTAAGAGTATTGCTCTCCTGGTCGGGTCGGCTATTGCTTGAAAAACATCTCTTCTCAGGTTCATTGTGTAGCTATTTGACTACAAATATATATGTAGTTATTTAGCTACGCAAATATTTTTTTCATTTTGGTTTGCAACAATATCGTGAGGTCGCGTTTTTGTGTGCTTATATAATTGGCAAACAATGGTTCTGGTAAAAAGCAGCTGCAGTTTTTTCCTTTTTCAAAAACAGAAATGAAGTGTCAGTTGCGGAACATGAACAACCTGTGCCAAACAAAAATAGAAAGCATCGCTGTTGCAGTGTCTGCGAAATCCTTTATGGTATTGCTTTTTTTGAAGGTTGCGACATGAGTGGAACGTGGGGAGGGTATATAAAGTTGGCGTTGAGATCGCCAGATTCCGATCAAGTATTAATTCCCGTTTTTAAAAGCTTGTTTTTTTCTGCTGTAATTTCTTTGCATCGTGAAAACAGCTGCTTAGGCAAACCTGCAATTTTTTAGTTAAAGGCTGTACTGTTCGTTGTTTTAAAAACAATATCCCAGTTATATTATTTCTAACCTAAACGATAAAATGCAAAACAAGACAAACCGCAAGAACGTCGCCAGCATGCATGCGCAGGGAAATGCGCCCTGATGATGACTGGCTAATAAAAGAATCCCGGTGTTCCGTCGCCAAACTTTCCACCGGGTAACGACTAACGATCTCAATCAATCATTTAATCATTAATTAAAAGTATGTCATCTCAACATATTAATACCTCCTTTTTCTCTCCATTTCTCCCCAAAATTTCAGCCGTAGCCTTCTTGTTGTTCGCAGGAACCAGCGCGCACGCGCAATCCGGCATATTGAAAGGTTCCGTTATGACCGCTGATCACAAACCTGCTATATCAATCAGGGTAGTGGTGAAGGAAACGGGAAAAACAGCTGCCACAGACGAAAATGGCAGTTATAAATTCGGCAGACTCGCAGTGGGAATGTATCATGTGGAAGCGAAAGGTGTAGGATTTGAATCAAAGACTCAGGAAGTGCAAATCGAAGCGGGACAAGTTGCTCCGCTGGATTTTGAACTCAAAGAAGATAATAAAACATTACAGGAAGTAACCGTTTCGGCAGGTTATAACAAATTTGCACGCAAGCAGACAGATGGTATCGCCAAAATGCCGCTCCATAATATGGAGAATCCACAAGTCTACAATGTGGTGCCTAAAGAATTATTGCAGGATCAGGTGATCGTAAGTTATAACGATGTACTGAAAAACGTGACAGGCGTGAGTCAGTCGCTGGTGAATGGTTCCAACTCGTTTAATCTGCGTGGATTTTTTACGACTAGCTATTTGCGTAACGGTTTGCAGGATGCAAAGCAGAATAGCATTGAAGTAGCGAATATCGAGCGTATAGAAGTATTGAAAGGTCCGTCTGCAACGCTTTTTGGAAGTTCATTGACTTCCTTCGGCGGTTTACTCAATCGTGTTACCAAACAACCTTATGAAACTTTTGGCGGTGAAGTTTTGTACACTGCCGGTGGTTATGGACTGAGCCGCGTGACACTGGATGTGAATACGCCTTTAAGCAAAGAAAAGGGGCTGTATATGCGCACCAATGCGGCTTACGATAATGAAGGCAGTTTTCAGGATGCCGGTTTTACTAAACGCTTTTTCATTTCGCCGTCTTTGTTATATAAACCGAATGATCGCGTAACCGTTTTGCTCGATGCAGAAATTTACTCACAGAAGTCCAATGATTTTAACCGCTTGTTTCCACAGCTTTCTTTTACCAAAACCAATCCGCGTGATTTAGGCATCGACTGGACCAAATCTTATAGCAGCAACGATTTGTATGAAACTAAACCTTCTGTTTCTGTCTATGGTAAAGTAGATTACAAGCTGTCGGATAACTGGCATTCGCAGACCTCTTTTTCGCAGACTAATTCGAGTGCGGAAGGCTATTACAGCTGGAACTCAATTCTTGGAGATACAGTTGTTTCACGCAATCCTGGCTATGAACACTCCATTTACCGTTACACGGAATTGCAGCAAAATTTCAACGGTGATTTTAAAGTGGCGGGTATGCGTAACAGGGTAGTGCTTGGTCTCGATTATCTTGCCAATACCACTACTTCCACCAGCGCTACTATTTACGGTTTTGACGAAGTGTCGATACAAGGGCATGATCCGCGTTATAATGAACTGACGCCAACTTCCCTGGCTGCCGCTTTATCAGATGTTCCGTATAGCAATAGTGCGGCTACGCAAAATACTTATAGTGCTTATGTTTCCGATGTACTCAACATAACGGATAATATTACCGCAATGGCTAGCGTCCGTGTCGATCATTTTGTAAACAGAGGTACGCATAACATCAACAACGATACCACTACCGGACAATACAAACAGACTGCGCTATCGCCGAAATTTGGATTGGTGTATCAGATTTTGCCGCGTAAAATTTCTCTTTTCGGTAACTACATGAATGGCTTTAGTAACAATGCGCCTTCGGCTCAGCCTGATGGTACACTGACAACTTTCAAACCAAGTCAGGCCAATCAATGGGAAGCCGGAGTAAAATTTGATCTGTTTAACGGACGTTTGAGCAGTACGCTGAGTTATTACCATATTAAAGTAAGCGATGTAATCCATGCCGATCTGACGCCGGGCCATTCAGGCTATCAGGTGCAGGATGGCGGACAATTGAGCAAAGGTTTCGAAGCGGAAGTAATCGCTAATCCATTTAAAGGATTTAATCTGATTGCGGGTTATGCGTACAATGACATCTACGCCATCAATACAAATCCCGACAGAGACGGCTTACATCAGTGGACAGGACCTGCGCAGATGGCGAATCTCTGGCTAAGTTACCATTTCTTCAACAATGCGCTGAAAGGTGTAGGTATCGGTATCGGGGGAAATTATAATGGCAAAGCTTATATCGGTCAGTCTGTTTCGCAAGGCGAATTTTACATTCCTGAGTACACGGTGCTGAATGCTGTATTGAGCTATCAGCATTCCTTTTATCGTGTGGCATTGAAACTCGATAACCTCACCAATGAAGTGTATTGGGGCAGCTATGTGAGTCAGATGATGCCAAGACGTTTCAGTGCAACAGTAGCTGTTAAATTTTAAAGGATGACTGTAAAAAGTATCAAAAAATGGTTTTGGGTACACCGCTGGACGAGTCTGGTGTGTACCCTTTTTCTGCTGCTGCTTTGCACCACGGGGTTGCCACTTATTTTCGGCGAGGAATTGGAACATGTATTCAGTAATGAAGCGCCTTATGATCCGGTATTGAAAGGTGCACCGGCTGCGAATATGGACGATATGGTGAAAGTTGCGCACAGCAAATATCCCAAAGATGTAATCGCCTTTATTTTTGTTGATGATGACGAACCGCAAGTTGTAGTTCATATGCGTCCTGGTCACAAAGCACGCAATGAGGAAGATCATGCATTGACGTTTGATGCACACTCCGGGCGACTGCGAAAAGATGAGCCGCCGCGCAACAAACAGACGCCTACGTTTTTGACTACGATGTTTTCGCTGCATCGCGATCTCTTCATGGATTTGCCAGGTGAATTATTTCTTGGGTTTATGGGGTTGCTGTTTGTTTTCGCGATCATTTCCGGCATTGTATTGTATGGCCCTTTTATGAAGAAGCTCGATTTCGGAACCATTCGTGCTGGGCGTTCTAAAAGGCTCAAATGGTTGGATCTGCATAATCTACTGGGAATTGCCACAGGGGTTTGGTTATTAGTTGTTGGTCTGACAGGTGTTTTCAATGAGCTATCCACACCGCTTTTCGGCATTTGGCAAATGACCGATGTAAAACAAATGTTGCATCGTTATGAAGGAAAACCAACCGTAAAAGATACTGAGTTGAGTTCGGTTCAACATGCATTCACCGCCGTGCAGCAGACCTTACCGGGCATGGAGGCTACGAGTATTGTGTATCCGGGAAATGCATTTGGCAGTCCGTATCATTATCTGATCTGGACCAAAGGAAAGACTGCCGTTACCAGTCGTTTGTTCAGCCCTGTATTGGTAGATGCGCGCACCGGACAAACAGATGTTATTGTAAAAATGCCCTGGTATCTGCGCTCCCTCGAATTATCGAGGCCATTGCATTTTGGAGACTATGGCGGCATGCCACTTAAAATACTCTGGGCCATTTTTGATCTGATTGCAATTATTGTACTACTTAGCGGCGTATACTTATGGCTGACACGTCAAAAGAAATACAAAGCCTATTTCACCACCTTAAAAGAAGATACCGTTCATGAAACAGTGGCCTAAGAACGTCTGGAAGATGCCTGCAATGATGGCGCTTTGCTTCCTGATTGGATTACCAGCAGCATTGATGGGAAACCTTTTCGGGCACTTCGTCGCGTGGACAGCTTTGCTCATTCCGTTATTGGTTGTGTTTTTTAAAATTCGCAACAGCAAGAGAAAATTTTATTAGAACGCAGATACGCCTGAGTCAGGTGTCTTGAATTATTGCGTAGTCGGTGGCAACTGTACATAGTTGTTGCGGCTACGCAATTTGCGTTGCAGGAGTTATAGTGCTATGAGCGGCAGACCGCATGATGAAGGTTTTCGTTAGCACGACGAAGGAATGGCTGTTCGTAAAACAACTGCTTTCAGGTTGCCTGCAGTAAAGTATGTATATCTGTTTTGCTGATGTGGTGTTGTTTTATCTTCTTAAAAATCAATGAATTCGCAATTTTAATTCAAGAAATTACGAATGAACAAACGCCGTGACGATAATATCTTGAGCGCTTTTAAATCAAACCATCTGCTCATGTCAGGTATCTCTATCCACAAAGTTCTTATCCCTTATTGCCAAAGGGTAAAATGGCATCTGTTGAGTCTTTTGTCGCTGATGATTTTTCAGTTGGGACAAAGCGCAAAAGCTCAGACAATTCAAATTGGCACCGGTACCACAGTCACGGGTTATACTTCCGCCTCTCCGGTCAATAATTATTTCAATTACGAACACGTTCAGTATTTATTCACAGCAGCAGAGATCAATGCGCTTGGTATTGTAGGTCCGCAATTGATCGATAGCATCGGGTTTAATGTTGTTGTTGCGCCGGCTACAGCATTGGCAGGTTATACCATTAATATGGTTGGTACAAGTATGGCTGATCTGTCTACTCCGTACAGTGGTGCGCTTAATACGGTCTACAGCAATAGTACCGGTTATCTGCCTGTTGCGAATTCATGGAATATGATTGCCTTTCAGACTGGTTTTGGATGGAATGGCGTCGATAATATAGTGTTGGACATTTGTTTTGGTCCCGTTGCTTCAGGCAGTTCGGCTAGTGGTACTGTTCAGTTTACCACTACAGCCAATATGGGGAAATATGCGATTAGTAACGTGTCCTCTATCTGCGGACAGGCACTCACGAGCACGACCACTTATCGTCCGAATACTAAACTGCATTTTCATGGATATCCGGCTTGTACCGGAGCTCCGTCAATCACCACGCAAACAGCGAGCCCGCTGAATGTCTGTACAGGAGCTACACCAACACTTTTCGCAAACGTGAGCAACGCAAGCGGATTGACTTTTCAATGGGAAAAATCGGTGACCGGAGCTGCACCGTGGACGCCCATCGCGGGTGCAACCAATCTGTATTATACATTTCCGGCAGCCAGCTCAGCGTATTATCATATGGTGGTAACCTGTGCTGCGGGTACAGCAACAACGGGGAATCCGATATACGTGAATTGCAGTCCGGTGGCCTATGCTAGTATACCTTATGTTCAGGATTTCGAAAACTGGCAGAATTACTGCGACTCTTCAGATATTCCTGCCCTAAGCTGGACAAATCAGCCTGCACGCGGTAATAATTCCTGGCGGAGAAATGACAAAGGTCTCGCGGCAGCCTGGTACAGCACCACCAGTGGTTTATATAATACTGCATCTTTACAGGTGGCAAAAAGCGGCAGTTACAGCGCGCGTTTTCACACTTACGGAACGTTGTACGGTGCGCCGGTAACTACAGCTCCAGGCAATCTGGACCTGTATTTGGATTGCAGTGCTTCAGCCACGCCTAAAGCACTTTCATTCTGGTACAACAATTCTACCTATTCTTCGTATAATGGCGATACGCTCAGCATTCTTTTGTCTTCCGATGGTGGGGCAACCTTTACTACTGTTGGTAACCTCGATACATCCACGGCCTGGGTTCGCAAAGTATTTTCGATAGCATCGTCCGCTGCGCAAACGGTCATTCGTTTTCAGGGTCGCAGAGCAGGAACTGATATTTCAGACATCCTGATCGACAGTGTTTATGTTGGTCCGTCCTGCGCCAGTCAGCCTGTTGCTGGCAGCATTTTACCTTCAGGAACACTTACTGGATGTCCTGGCAATTTTTATATATTCAATGCTGCAGGTGCTACTATGGCAGGTAACATCAGCTATATATGGCAGCAAAAACTAAACGGCGCAAGCAGCTGGACCGCGGTTACAGGCGTTGTAAACAATAATGGATACACATTTACGACGCCAAATCTTTACGATACTATTCAATATCGTCTTATCGTAAAATGTCTCGGCAGCAATATGAGTGATACCTCGCAACCGGTTAAGGTTAATATAGTCCGCCCGGTATATGCCGCACTGCCATTTACAGAAGATTTTGAAAATTGGAATTCTCGTTGCTATACAACAGATATCCCGGCAAACTATTGGACAAACTATCCTACAACTGGCAATAATTCATGGCGTCGTGATGATCAGGGGTTAAGTGCCGGTTGGGGATCTCCGGCGGCCGGGCTCACGAGTCCGCTTTCCGTTTCTGGTGCACATTCGGCACGTTATCATGGTTACCTGGCTGCTATCGGCGCTGCCAATGCAGGTTTGCTGGATCTTTATGTTGATTGCAGTACAGCAACTGGTAATAAAGAATTGCAGTTCTACGTGAAGACACAAACGAGTGTATACGCAAACGATTCTGTAGTTGTACTGCTCTCCACAAATGGTGGTAACAGTTTTACGACGTTAGCAGCATTTGGGCCCGGTAGTGGCGGTTGGGACTATCATAGTGTAATGGTGCCGTCCAATAGTGCTTCAACAGTCCTTCGTTTTAAAGCCAGAACAGATCAGACGGGTTATGGAGATATTGCAATCGACTATGTGCGCTTGTTGCCAGCATGTACTGGCAAACCTTCGGCTGGGAATGTAGCACCGGGTATGCCTTGTGCCAATCAGGATTTTCAGATTACGTTACAGAGCAGCACGCAGGCAGGTGGTATTACTTATCAATGGCAGGATAGTATAGCCGGTAGCCCGGCATGGACTGCAAGCGGCATCGTCAATGCAACACAAGTCAATGCTATTGCAAATATTGCAACGCCGACTTATTTCCGTTGTATTGTCGCTTGCTCCACTTCTGGTCTGGCAGATACAACGCCAGCGTACCTCGCAAATATTGCGCCGTTTTATTATTGCTATTGTTATAGCGCAGGTGCCAATAGTACGCCTAGTTCAACAATGAATCTCGGTCGCGTGACATTACGCCGGAATTCAACCGGTGATACCATTTTGAATAATGGACCGGGTTTGCCAATTTATAGTTTCACGCCACTCACCGGTTATTCGGATTTCAGACATACAGTTGCTGTCGCTCCTGTTTACAGAGATTCTGTTTTTAAAATAAGTGCGCAGCAAGTTATGGGTGGCACTAGCGCCGGTACAGCAAGAATGTATGCATTCGTAGACTACAACAGAGATGGTGTTTTCCAGGCTTCGGAAATGGTTTTCTATGCGGCTCCGGTTGCATCTACTACACCGCCGTTAATGTCGACAGGTACGTTTATCATTCCGGATACTGCTGTGATCGGTGTCACGGGAATGCGCGTAATCATAGCTTCAACAACTGCAACAACGTTCAATCCTTGTAATAGCTATACTTACGGCGAAACAGAAGATTACCTGCTGGATATACGGTATCCGCCTTGTGATGGGCCGACTAATCCGGGGATTGCCATTTCATCGGATACCGCATTGTGTAGTGGTTATACGTTCCAGCTCTCCGATACAACTCATGAAAAACATCGTTCCGCTATCGTCTGGAACTGGCAGCAGTCTATCAGTCAGGGTAGTGCATGGAATGATGTGCCGGGTTCCGCAGGACGAGACACTTTAGTCTCTTTATTTAACAGCAGCGCGTGGTATCGTTTACGTATGATTTGCACCGCCACAAATGATACTACCTATTCGAATATTGCTAAGATCAGAGAAAAATTGCCTTACCAGTGTTATTGCTATAGCGAGGCAAATGGTGGTACTAACGATGTTTCTGATATCGGTGCGTTCAGTATTGGGAATTTTGTAATTAATACAGGAGGTCCGCATATAAAAAATCCGCAGGCTACCAGAAGCCACTCTGATTACACCAGCTATGGTCCGATTGAATTGTATGCAGACAGCACCTATGCGGTAATGATTGGCCATATTATGAGTGCCCAGCAGCATACAGATGCGCGTGCTACAATGTTTATGGATTTTAATAACAGTCTGGCATACGATATTCCTTCAGAAAGAATCAGCTTGATAAATGATGTGACCTCCGCTTCCAGATGGTTCCTGATCGACAGTGTGAAAATTCCGTCGGCTGTGGTAACCGATGTGCCAACCGGTATGCGTGTAATACTGAACAACAATATAGCGCCAAACGTCCCTTCAGACGAAGCTTGTGGTCCGTATACTTCAGGTGAAACAGAAGACTACGTTGTGATCTTTCGCAGGGCAAATCCGCTTTCTGTAAAAAGCAACATGCTCGTAAGAAACCTCGCTTTATATCCGAATCCAACGCAGGGACAGTTTACCCTTAGCTTTAAAGCCGGGCAGGAGATTCGTGATTTGCAAGTTGCAGTGATGAATATGTCTGGTCAACAATTGCTGCAGCAAAACTTCAGTAACGTAGGCAACAACTTTGTTCAGACCTTCGATCTCAGCCAGCAGGCGCGTGGTGTTTACTTTGTAGAAATCAAGGCCGACGGCGAACGTACCGTGCAGAAGGTGGTGATACGATAAAATTGAGTTCAAACTGATAAAGTCCCGCAACATCGCGGGGCTTTATTTTTTGTAGTCAGCGCCGGCGCTCCGGTTCAGCCGCAGTTGCGTCGCACTTTTCATCGGCAGGATATCCATTGTACAAACTGTACGAGTGCTCTGTATTGATCTGTTGCCAAGGATGAATCTTAAGATTGCAAAGCAATTGTCTTTTTCTAATCCCTGACCTCGACCGAGCCTGAAAAAAAAGACCAGATAAAATCTGGTCTTTTAAAAGTAGCGAGAACTGGGATCGAACCAGTGACCTTCGGGTTATGAGCCCGACGAGCTACCGCTGCTCTATCTCGCGATCTGGACACAAATATACGTTGAGTTTTTTGGTTTAACAAAGGCTTATTAAATATTTAATTTTCAATAGTATTTAATTGCGTATAGGGACCTATTTGTGTCTGAATAATGTCGCTCATTTTCGGGGAAGAAATGCAATTATATAGTGAGCTCGTATGTGTCAAAAAAAATAAATTGTAACTTTTTTTTAGCGGTTGAAGCGGAACGCACAGAAATGCAGGCAAATACTTCCGAAAACTTTTTAAATCTTTGCAAACTATTACATTTGTCGTATGCGTTTTTTCGTAACTGCCGTCACCCTTTGCTTGATAACTGCGCTTGGTTCAAATACAGCTTTCGCCCAGAAAGATGATAACTGGACTTTACAACGTTGTGTACAGTATGCGGTCGAAAATAATATCTCCATTCAGCAGAACGTTTTAAATGAACGTTTAGCTCGTCTTTCCTTACAACAGAGTCAGTTGTCACAGATACCTTCAGCAAGTGCTTCCGGTTCGTATGGTCGCAGCTGGGGTCGTTCTATTGATCCTACCACCAACCAGTTCGTGAATGGTGATTATGATTTCATAGGCGTAGGCGGTAATGCCAATCTGTTGATGTTCGGCTGGTTTCAAACAAGAAATACCATTGCTAAAAACAAATTCTCGGCCTTAGCTGCCAAAGCGGATCTTGATCAGTTAAAAGACGATGTGTCGCTCAATGTTGCAACCGGTTTTTTACGCGCGTTGCAGGCGCAGGAGCAGATCAACGTTAACCAGAAACAGGTAGAACTTTCAGAAGCGCAATTGGATCAGACACGCAAATTTGCAGATGCTGGCCGCGTGCCGGAACTGAACGTTGCGCAGCTGGAATCGCAATTGGCAACAGACAGTTCTAATCTTATTTCAGCGATTGCGGATTATAATGCCTCTATTCTTGATCTTAAGGCGCTGCTGAATCTCGATTTCGCAGTTCCGTTCAGCATAACACCGCCAGATATCAGCGTGGCTGATCAGATTCACCTTACAGAAATGGATCCGGAACAGATCTATGCGGTAGCGAGCGATCATTTCGGCTCCATCAAAAGCAGCCAGTATAAAGTGAATGCTGCGGAAAAAGGGCTGGCTGCATCAAAAGGCGCTTTGTACCCAAGTATCAGCAGTTCGCTGCAACTGCAAAGTAACTGGGCGAGTACTTATAAAGAACTTGGTGGTATTACAATCACTGGTGAGCAACCGACCGGTTCTTATGTTTACGATGGCACCACGCGTAATCCTGTACTGCAGCCAACTTACATTGCCAACTACAATAATGTTGGGTTAGGCCAGCAGCTTAGTAATAACTTCCGTCAGATTCTTTCTTTCAATCTGAATGTGCCGATTTTCAATGCGTGGCAATCGCGTTATGCAGTTCGTCAGGCGCAGGTAAATGTGGTTTCAAAACAGCTCGATCAATATCAGGCAAAACTTACTTTAAAGCAGAATGTTTACAAGGCTTACAATGATGCCCGCAACAGTGTTTCTAAATACTATGCGGCTAAACATGCAGCAGATGCGGCTGAGCGAGCTTATGATTTTGCACAGAAACGTTATGATCTCGGTCTTACTAATACCATCGAGTATCTGACGACTCAAAATAACCAGTATCGCGCGGATGCAAGTTTGCTCAGTGCGAAATATGATCTTATCTTCAGGTTAAAGGTGATCGATTATTATTTAGGTAAAGAATTAAAATTATGATTTATGGCAGAGGTTAGAGACGTACTAAATGAAGCGGCACATGCGGCAGGCAGCATTATACTGGAATATTTTCAAGGTAGTTTCAGGATAGAAAAAAAGGACAGCGTCAACAATCTGGTTACAGAGGTTGATAAATTGTCGGAGAAAGTAATCATTGATATCATCAAAAAATATTTCCCCGATCATAGCATTATCAGCGAAGAAGTAGGGGAGCTTATGCAGGATTCCGACTATCAGTGGATCATTGATCCGATAGATGGTACGGTTAATTTTGCGCATGGTATTCCAATCTGTTGTGTGAGCATTGGTGTTCGTTACAAAAATGAAATGCTCTACGGCGTCGTGTATAATCCGATGATGGATGAATTTTTCTTTGCGGAGAAAGACAACGGCGCTTATTTAAATGATGAACCAATTTCTGTTTCTGAAAAATCAGACTTTGAAACAGCTTGCCTGGTAACAGGATTTCCTTACAAATGGCCGGTTTCTAAAGAACATCCGATCCGCGTTTTCGAGCGATTTATCATGCAAGGACTTCCGGTGCGTCGTCTCGGATCGGCAGCTATTGATCTCTGCTGGGTTGCCTGTGGCCGTTTCGATGGTTTTTGGGAATACAATCTCAATTCATGGGATGTAGCTGCGGGTTATCTGATTGTTCAGGAAGCAGGCGGAAAAATCACCAATTTCCAGGGCGAACAGTATAGCGTTTTCGACAAAGAGACGTTGGCCACAAACGGGCTGATCCACGACGAAATGCTGCGCCTGATTACCGTCCACGAGTAGGTCGATAGGTTAAAACGCTAAAAGGTTAAAGGGTTGATGCGTTGATACGTAAAAAGGGTAATGGGTTAACGCCGTCGCGCCTTAGCGTGCGCCGTGAGAGGACCTATTTGTGCCTTTGCGAGAAACCCACTTGTGCCGGGAACCCACAAAGCAGGCCATCGCATAATGCTTCAACTACGCTCAACATGACAAATGCGGCGCGGTTTGTGGTTTGATATCTTGACGTTTGACTTTTCATGATTTTGACTTGCGAACTGTGGGAAACTGTCAACAGTCCATTGTCAACTGTCAATTGATTAATACCTTTGCGCCATTACATTTACCAAAGACATTTATATATGAGTGAAGAAAGAACAGAAGTATCGTCATTAGGGGAGTTTGGACTGATAGATCATCTGACGCAAAACAATGAAACAAGAAACGCCGGCACCATTTTGAGTGTAGGTGATGATGCCGCTGTGATTGATCAGTTTGGTCGTCAGACGGTTATTACTACTGATTTATTGCTCGAAGGCGTTCATTTTGATCTGATGTATACGCCATTGCGTCATCTTGGCTATAAATCGGTTGTAGTTAATCTTTCTGACGTATGTGCGATGAATGCGATCCCAACTCATATTACAGTCAGCATCGGTATTTCTAACCGTTTTTCCGTAGAAGCACTCGATGAATTTTACGAAGGCGTATATGCTGCCTGCGAAAAATACAATGTGGATCTCATCGGCGGTGATACTTCCAGTTCCTTAAAAGGTTTTGTAATCAGTATAACTGCGATTGGTGAAGTCGCGCCAGATAAATTCGTAACCCGTAGCGGTGCTAAAAAAGGTGATCTGATCTGTGTTTCCGGCGATCTCGGTGGTTCTTATTTAGGGCTGCAGATGCTGGAACGCGAAAAGAAAATCTTCCTCGAAAGTCCGGCTGTACAGCCTGATTTGGAAAACAGAGCTTACATTGTTGGCCGTTTGCTGAAGCCGGAAGCCCGTTTGGATATTATTCAATGGCTGGCAGAAAAAGAAATTGTACCGACTTCCATGATAGATATCAGTGACGGACTAAGCTCAGAGCTGAAACATATTTGCCAGAAAAGTGAGGTTGGCGCTGTGGTTTATGACGAGAAACTTCCAATCCATACCGAGACCAAAGAAGTCGCGATGGAATTTGAAATCGATGCGACAACTTGTGCATTGAGCGGCGGCGAAGATTATGAACTGCTGTTTACCGTTCCGCAAAGCGAATATGAAAAAATCACATTGAGTGAAAAGATAAGTGTAATCGGCTACGTTACCGAAGCTTCAGAAGGATTGCATCTGATTACACGTCAGGGCCGCAAGCATGAATTGCATGCACAAGGTTGGAATGCGCTCAAAGGATAAAAAAACTTTGAGCATTATGCATCTTTAATATTTTTTTCTATTTTAGGCTTAAATTATTCGCCCGGATGAAATTTTGGAAACATACATTGATAACTGCTTGCTCCTTTGTCGGTATCGCCAGCACCGTATTATACACTGCCTGCGAAAAAGATAGCTGTACAGATCTTACCTGTAAAAACGGTGGTTCCTGCGCGGACGGTTTTTGTCGTTGTCCGACTGGATTTGAAGGCGCACAGTGCGAAACAAGAACCGTAGATCGTTTTACAGGTACCTATTATGGCAACTCAAGATGTAATGCGTTGCCAAGTCTGGTAGATACAGTGGTTGTTTTCCTGAAAACAATGCCAAATACAGTAGGTTTAGTGAAAATGAGCAATATTACAGATACGCTGTATGGTACCGTAGCCGATAATGATATTACGTTCCCGGCTCAGACAGGAAATAATACTGCCCGTTATGTGAATGCTGTAATAGATGGTAATGCTAAAAAAATCACCGTTTACGACCAACAGATTTATGACGTAGCAGCCAATAAGCAGAACGTTTGTAATTTTATCGGTTTTACACAAACACAGCCATAAATATCAACTAAATATATTTTGCAGCCGGACAGTCAAGTCCGGCTTTTTTTATGCCTGAACCGCTAGAATAAGCGCCCAAATTCAGTAGATTTGCGCCATGTCCATTAAGGTATCTTCACTTACCAAAATTTACGGAACGCAAACTGCGGTAGATCATATTTCCTTCGAACTGAAAAAAGGCGAAATTGTTGGTTTTCTGGGCCCGAACGGTGCCGGTAAATCCACAACCATGAAAATGATTACTGGCTATCTGCCGCCGACTGATGGTACTGCTTCCGTATGTGGTTTTGATATTCAGCAATCACCAATGGAAGTGCGTAAGCGCCTCGGTTATTTGCCGGAGGCAAATCCGCTGTATTTTGACATGTATGTGCGTGAATACCTCGAATTCAGTGCCAATATTCACAAGCTGGGTAATAAAGCAAAAGACCGCATCGAAGAAATGATTTCTATGACTGGTCTGAGCAAGGAAGCACACAAAAAGATCGGTGCATTATCTAAAGGTTATAAACAGCGTGTTGGCCTGGCACAAGCCATGCTCCACGATCCGGAAGTGCTGATTCTGGATGAGCCGACTTCAGGCCTCGATCCGAATCAGATCGTTGAGATCCGCGATCTGATCATTAATATCGGTAAGGAAAAGACGGTTTTACTCTCTACGCATATTATGCAGGAAGTTCAGGCCATGTGTAGCCGTGTCATCATCATCAGCAGCGGTAAAGTAGTGGCAGATGATTCTATCGCCAATCTCCAGCAGGGACATTCTGTTCAAGATGCGTTAATTGTAACGTTCGAAAAGAATATCGATGTGGCGATGTTCAAACAATTGAAAAATATTGGCCGTGCCGAATCAATGGGGCAAAATAGTTGGAAATTCTTTACTTCAAAACCAGATGTACTGCGTAAAGAAGTAATGCAATGGGCGCTGCAGAACGATATCAATATCCGTTCGCTGCATGAAGAAACACAAAGTCTGGAAGAAGTATTCCGCTCATTGACGATAAAGTAGTAAATAAAAGGTGGCGGATATAAAGCTGCTTTGATATAATAGAAACGGTCAGATGGCTCAATGTCGTCTGACCGTTTTTTATTTGAGTCTTTTCTGGTTTAAAATTTATAACGTTTACTCATAACTAATAACGTACAACTCAAAAACTTTGCACTACATTCGAAGTAGAGAGCGCACTATAAATTTCCCTTCCATTTATTGAACCGTAAAGCAGCTAAAAAATCAAACTGTTTTCACAATGACATTGCAACATTTCAAACCGATGTGCAAGGCAGCTTTATGCCTCGCCACTTGCTTTTTGACGGGGACCAACAGCAAGGCACAAAAGAAGTTTACACTCTTCAACGCGATCCATTATCGCAATACGCCGGATCTGACGAGTCAATCGGTACACAAACTGAATCTTTTCTATGAGGTGCATCTGCTAGACGGGAGCAAGCAGCCGAACGATGATAGTATTCGCAAGGCGGCACTAAAATCGGAGCGCGGAGTACCGGTTACGTTAGATATTGAATCCTGGTCTTTCGCGTCTGGCGATATGGACGAAACGATCAGGAAGTATGAACAGGCGATTCATACATTTAAACAGGCCAATCCAAATGCGCCGCTTGGGTTTTATGGGGTGGTGCCAGAAAATATCATTCATAAATGGCGGAAGATGCGCTATACCGAAAATTCGGATTACAGCAATTGGCTCAATACAAACCTGAAACTGAAACCGATTGCCGATAAAGTTGATGTTTTTTTCCCGGCATGTTATACGTATACAGATGATACGATTTCCTGGAAAGAAGCGGTGACGGCAACGATTAAAGAAATAAAAAAATACAGTGCAGACAAACCTGTCTATGCATACATCTGGCCGCAATATCATGGTGGATTTCCGAAGGGCATTCAATTTATAGATCCTAAGGTCTGGAAATTTGAACTGGAAACTTTGTACAATTTAACTGATGGTGCCGTCATTTGGAGTGGGAATAGGGATGCCAACAATAACGTCATCAATTGGAGTGAATCAATGCCCTGGTGGCAAGTGACGAAGGATTTTATCCGGGAGCATAATATAAAATAGGGCCGGAGTCAAAGGTCAAAGGTCAAAGGTCAAAGGTCAAAGGTCAAAGGTCAAAGGTCAAAGGTCAAAGGTCAAAGGTCAAAGGTCAAAACAGATAAACTTTCTAAGTTACAACTTAAGACGTACAACTTAGAACTTATAACAAAAAAGCCTCGCATTGCGAGGCTTTTCAATTATTCTGAGAAAACTTATTTCTTCATGTACATTACTTCTTTCACCAGGCTTACAGTGCGTGGTACATCCGGCAGATAAGCTGCTACGAGTGTTGGCGCGTAGTGCATGTTTGTATCTGCAGAAGTGATACGACGAATTGGAGCATCGAGATAGTCGAATGCTTCTTTCTGTACACGGTAGCTGATTTCAGAAGAAATGCTTGCCATTGGCCATTGTTCTTCAACAATTACCAGGCGGTTTGTTTTCTTCACAGATTCAACGATTGTCTGCCAATCCAGCGGACGGATGGTACGGAGATCAATTACCTCGGCACTAATGCCATCTTTCGCCAGTTCTTCAGCAGCGCCCAATGCAACTTTCATCATCTTGTTGTAAGACACGATTGTTACATCAGTACCAGCGCGTTTGATATCTGCTTTACCGATCGGGATCAGATATTCCTCTTCAGGAACTTCGCCCATATCGCCATACATTACTTCACTTTCCATGAAAACTACCGGATCAGCATCGCGGATGGCAGATTTCAGCAAACCTTTTGCATCGTATGGATTAGAAACAGAAACTACTTTGATGCCCGGAATGTTTGCATACCAGTTTTCGAAAGCCTGAGAGTGTTGTGCACCCAGCTGACCTGCAGACCCGTTCGGACCGCGGAAAACGATCGGACAGCTAAACTGGCCACCGCTCATAGAAAGCATTTTTGCAGCGTGGTTCAGAATCTGATCCAGTGCCAGTACGGCAAAGTTCCAGGTCATAAACTCAACAATCGGACGGAGGCCGTTAGAAGCCGCGCCTACGCCGATAGCAGCAAAACCAAGTTCTGCGATTGGAGTATCGATAATTCTTTTGGCGCCAAATTCATCAAGCATACCCTGACTTACTTTATAAGCACCATTGTACTGAGCCACTTCTTCACCCATCAGAAATACATTCGGATCACGGCGCATTTCTTCTTCCATTGCTTCACGCAAGGCCTGACGAAAAGCTATTGTACGCATATTTTCTTTTTAGTTTGTTTGTGTTTATTTTTTTGGTTCTTGTAAAGTCGGCTGGTTGCAAATTTGTAAAGTCAACTTTGCGTATGAACAACTTAACGATGTTACAAAAGGCGACCAAAGATAAGCAATCAGCTTTATTTTTTCATCGGTTTGAAAGTTGCTGTGCTGGTAATTCCATCTTCGGTATATTTTAATTTCAATAAGGTATCATTCAGCGTCACAATATCCATTTTTGTTTTGTCGCCAGCGCCTTTCATGGCCATGTCATCCAGTATCAACGCTCCTTCGTCATCAAAATACCAATTTGCCGAGTCGGGATTGCTACCAAAGCTTAGTACTGCTACTTTATCTGGTCTGAATTCAAATATGGTATGTTCTAAAGTATATTGCTGTACCATTTTTGCTTCATCCATCTGTGCACGCAATATGGTTTTGATCGTGTCTGTATTCGGAACGCCATACAATGCCATGTTCATCTCCGGCGTCGTATGCTGTCCCACAGTATCCATAAACTGCTGTTTCTCCGCCATGTCCTTATCGAGCGTCTCGTTTTCCAGACTGATAGCCTGCCATTTTCTGGTGATCAGATCTCTTTTCTGATCGCCGCAAGAAGCAAATACCAAGGTGAAAGAAAGTAATAAAAAGGTATTTCTCATATTCTTATACAGGAATGTGCTTTAATGTGTTTAATATGGTGAATGTGTTTTTAATGGGGGTGATTATTGTGTTTTTAAAACTAGCACATTCATCACATTTCCCACATTCATCACATCATCTCATTTATGTATTTAAGTGTGGGCACACATTCATCACATTGCCCACATCAAACACATTCAATCTATCGTTTTACCAGTTGCTGAAAATAGGCTTTCCACTGTGGATCGGTAAATAAAGCATCAAGATTGCCATAATTGGCCTGATCTGTAGTGCGTGGATACAATTTTTTAAGCAGGGTATAGCGTGCCGCATCGCTGTCCATCGTTTTTGCGAATGCTCCTACCTGTTTTGTGTTGAAGCAACCACCGATCTGTTGGTTCAAATAACCGAGGCGCGCTTCTTCCGAACTCTGTGCCATCACTTTTTGGTAAATCGCATCAAATGTAGCATCGGAGATTGGATCAGGACAGTCGCTATTGACAATTGCGGCTTTGGGTGCATTGTCCGTAGCTGCGGGAGCTGCCGTTGCCGGTGTACTTGCATTGTCTTTATTGTCGTCTGCGTTGTTTTCGGATGCCGGCTTTGCAACGGTACCCACAACTGCGGCACCGGCTACAACTGCCGTCGCCACGTTGCCTGCTGTGTTATGGTCGTTGCTCAGTTCTATATTATCCAGAAACTTCGGCTGCCCGTCGTTTGCTGGTTTCGTTTGTGTTGCCGCTGTTGTTGATTGCGTTGCTTTTGCGGGTTGCGGTGTATCATTTGCTGCTGGTGCAGGTTCGGAAGGTACCGTTGCCACAGGAACCGCGGCGGCTGCTACCACATTCGGTGGCGGCGGCGTTGGCGTTTGTCCTGCATTAAATAAAGGTGCATGATCGTCGGTTGCGGCATTGCCGGCCTGCAGATAAAACTGCTGTTGCAGATCATATAATGCAAACTGGCCATTTCGTTGCGTCAGCATAAAACCACGATAACCGTTTTCGGGAACCTGTACAATAAAATGCTGCGCCGGATAAGCGTTTTGCTGAAAAAGAATGTCAATATTTACCTCGCCGGCAACCAGCTTTGGTATAATGCAGTAGTTTTTGCCATAGCGCGGCAACATTTCGCCCTCCAGCTTTACATAGAAAGGCGTTTGTTTATCGCCCTGTATATATATATAGGAGTACGACTGTGCCGCTAGTTCAGTGATGGAAAAAGCAAACACGAGCAAAAAAAGCAATTGTTTGCTTAGGAAGGTTTTCAGCATATTATTCCATTTCTATAAGAATCGCACCTTTTTCTACAGCGGTACGTTCATTTACTTTGATCGCCTTTACTGTAGCGGGCGCAGTAGCCTTCAGCACGTTTTCCATTTTCATTGCTTCCAGAATCAGCAGGCCGTCACCTTTATTGATCTGCTGGCCCGGTTCTACCAATACTTTCAGTACCATGCCCGGCATTGGCGCTTTGACAGGTTCTATTTTCTGCATGGCTTTCAGATCCAGACCCATGCTCGTGAGCAGTTGATCGATCGGCTCTTTTACCGCCACTTTATATATTTGTCCGTCAATACGGAGCGACAATTCTTTGTTTTTAAGGTCCACATTTTCAACCATCGCCGTATAACTGCCACCGTTGTACAATATGCTGATCAGTCCGTTTGGCTGATGTTGAATATCCAGTTCCGCAGCCTGTTCGTTGATCGTCCAGTTTGTTTCTTCCTTTGCAACGGCAAATCCGTTCTTGTCATTAATAGTAATCTGCAGCATGATGCTGATGTGTTTAAGCTCACAAAAATAGTCAATGTATTTGATGTGGGAAATGTGATTTTAATGTGATAAANNTTTATCACATTAAAATCACATTCGGGCACATTGAATTAACCCTCTTTTTCCCTTACCGCTTAGTTTACTAATTGCACCCAAAAAAACTACTTTCGCATGATCAATCATTTTTTTACTGCAAGCAGCAGTTATTATTTATGAAATACACGCTCCCGATTTTAGGAATAAGCACAGCGCTTTTGTTTAGTTGTGGTCCTTCCAAAAAAGTTGTTACCCAGAATATCGTGATGGATACGCTCACGGTTAGTGCAAAGAATAATCCGCTGGATATTTACAGAGCTGCTTCGCCAATACGCTGGCAGATTGCCAATACCCGCGTCGCACTCAGTTTCAATTTTAAGGAAAAGACGGCAAATGGCCGCGAATGGATCACCATGCATCCTTACAACTATGCACAGGATACCATTTTGCTTGATGCTAAAACGATGAAGATCGACAGCGTGTGCATCGTAAAAGGTATCACCATGAAGCAGATTCCTTTTCAGTATGCAAACGATCAACTGCGTCTGAAACTGGACAGAACATACACCTCCCGCGATTCCGTGCAGTTATATATTCGTTACACAGCGATGCCTTACGAAGCAAAAGAAGGCGGTAGTGCAGCGATTACAGAAGATCGCGGATTGTATTTTATCAATACTGATTATAAAACACCAAACAAACCAACGCAGATCTGGACACAAGGTGAAACCGAAGCCAACTCACATTGGATGGTGACTTTCGATAAACCAAACCAACGTTCTACTTTCCAGATTGAACTTTCCGTTCCGGATAGTTTCCAGACTTTGAGCAACGGTGCAGTCGTGCAAACCAGCAAAGCCAACGGCATGCGCACCGATGTATGGCGGATGGATATGCCGATTCAGGTGTATGCTGCAATGTTTGCCATCGGTAAATACGCGATTGTAAAAGATGAGTGGAAAGGCAAGGAAGTAAATTATTATGTAGAAGAAAAATATGCGCCTTCCGCAAAACTGATCTTCAACAACACGCCTGAAATGATTGGTTTCTTCTCTGACATCACCGGCGTTCCTTATCCCTGGAATAAATATGACCAGGTTATTGCGCGCGATTATGTTTCTGGTGCGATGGAAAATACAACTGCCAGCTTGTTCGGCGAATTTGTAAACCAAAACGCGCGTGAAATTGCGGATAATAATTATGAAGACGTAGTATCGCATGAATTGTTTCACCAATGGTTTGGCGATTATGTTACTGCAGAGTCGTGGTCAAACGTTACGGTCAACGAATCATTTGCCAACTATGGCGAATACCTCTGGCGTAAACATAAATATGGCAAAGAATGGGCGGATCAGCTCGCACTGGCCGATTTGAACAAATACCTGGATGCGTCGGCTTACAACGATCCAACTCTGGTTCGTTTTTACTACCGTGATAAAGAAGATCTTTTTGATCGTATCTCTTATGAGAAAGGCGGCGCTACGCTGCATTATCTGAATGCATTGCTTG
This sequence comes from Taibaiella soli, assembly GCF_003236175.1. Taxonomy (GTDB): domain Bacteria; phylum Bacteroidota; class Bacteroidia; order Chitinophagales; family Chitinophagaceae; genus QKTW01. The sequence continues at coordinate 65,070 of NZ_QKTW01000027.1, forward strand.
GTGATTCTACTTTCTACAAAGCCATGAAAATCTATCTGACGAAAAATGCATTGCGTCCGGCAGAAGCAACTAACTGGCGTTTAGCTGTGGAAGAGGCGAGTGGTGAAGACTGGAACTGGTTCTTTAATCAATGGTATCTGAAAGCTGGTCACCCGAAACTGGATATCAGTTATACATACAATGACTCTGCCAATAAACTGGAAGTAACTGTTGTGCAAAAACAGGCAGACAGCCAAAACAAGCCTTATAAAATGCCGCTCAAAGCTGTCGTAATTTATGGCAATAATGTGTCGGTAATTGACTGGACGGTTAAAGACAAGAAAGAAGTATTTTCTTATCCTTATCAGAATGGTGTGAAACCAGTATTTGTACCAGATGCAGAACATTGGCTGCCGGGCGAAATTGTAGAACACAAACTTCCTGCGCAATGGCTGGCACAATTCAAAAACACCGCTGATTATATCAATAAACAACGTGCGCTGAAAAACTCCTACAAAGTGGATGACAGCAGTACCACAGCGTTGTTTGATCTTGCATTGAACGATAAAAGTAAACTGATACGAAAATATGCATTGAACCTGCTGGCGGTTTCCAACAATAATAAATGGATCGACAGATGGCGTTCACAAGTAATGCAGATGGCGGTAAATGATAACAATAACAACGTTCGCGCAGCAGCATTTACAGTATTGTCTGCATGGAAAGTAAATCAGGCGAAACCTGATATGATCCACGCGGTAAATGACAGTTCTTATTTTGTTGCAGGTGAAGCATTGGCTGGTGTAAACGCGTTCGACAAAGACACTGCTTATATTCTGGCGAAAAACCTGATGCATACGGATCCGCAAAGCACCCTGCGTTCTGCGATTTTCAAAATTATCGGCGACAAAGCCAATGGCAGCGATATTGATTTCTTCGCCACACAATCGACTTCTGTGAGCGGTACTCGTAAGTTTGAATACGCAACCAGTCTGGTTACTTACCTGAAGAACGTGAAAGAAGAAGATGCTTTCGAGAAAGGCATTAAAATGTTGGGTGATCTCTGTGTACAGGAAGCGATTTCTTCTTACAAAGGTTACCTGAGCAATAATATTTTTATGGTGGGTAAATATTATAAAGATAAAATCGGAAAAGCGGACAATGCGCAAAAGCGTCTTGATCTGGTAAAAGTACAGGAGCAACGTATGATCGATGCAGAAACAGATGCTGATGCGAAAAAAGCACTGGAAAAGCAGATGAAAGACAATTCTTAGATACCAGTAAGTTCATTGATTAAAAAAGCTCGTCTCCGCAATTCTGTGGAGACGAGCTTTTTTATGGCCGGTCGATTCCTGGTCGTCTGACCACTCTCTAAATCCTGTACAGGACTTGTTCCATTTCTGTACAGGATTTGTGCAAGTCCTGTACAGAAGTTGACTAACTCTTCCGTATGATTTGGAGAAAAAGTACAGACTTTTTGGTCGCATCTTAAGGGGACTCTTTATCACGCGTTTGTAAATATTTTATTTTCTCAGGTCTAATGCTTTCTCCTTTCCGGAATGTGTATTAATTTAATATCAAACCTTTTCGATATGACCCTCAAAACCTTTACTCTGTCGATAGCGGCTTCGCTATCACTTCTTAGCTTCGGCAACTCAAAAACAAACGCGCAGGCACTGCCCATCGCCTGGCAAAAAGTAATCGGCTGCAGTGGTAATGAAACGCCAAGATCATTTATTGTTGACGATCAAGGCGATTATATCGTAGCCGGAAGTGCGAGTGACTCCTGCGAATTTACAGGACCCTTAACCAGCCTCAATAGCGCATGGATTATTAAACTGGATAGCGGTGGCAACAAAATATGGTCTGCTGCGCCCGGTGGTTTTGGTACGCATGCCTTTAATAAAGTTCGGCAAACACCGGACGGCGGCTATATAGCTGTAGGTTTTGGCGCTCCGGGTACAGCACAGGATTATGATTTCTGGATTGTGAAATTTGAGCGTAATGGCAACATGCTTTGGGAAAAATATTATGGTAGTTCCGCGGCAGATTGGGCGAGTGATGTTGTAGCAACTGAAGACGGTTTTATGATAGCTGGCATAGCCGGGCACTCGGGCAATGTACCCGACGATGGTGATGTGACTGGCTACAAGGGGTTGGGTTCTGACGGTTGGGTCATTAAACTGGATACGCTGGGGAATCTTTTATGGGAGAAAACGTATGGCAGTAGTATGTCAGATGGTCTGACCAGTATTCTGCAGACGACCGATTCGAATTTTGTGGTTACTGGGACGGTTAGTGCAATGGATAGCGATGTAGTAACCCCACTACACGGCGGTAATGGAGCATGGTTGGTGAAAATAAATCCTACAGGGCAGATTTTATGGAGTAAGACTTATGGCGGATCAGGCAGTCAATCGATCTATTCCGTTTTACAAACTCCGGATGGCGGTTATTTGCTCGGCGCTTCGACAAACTCAAATGATTTTGATGTGTCGGTTAACTATGGGAATTATGATATGTGGGCCATCAGAACGGACGACACAGGGAAGATCATCTGGCAGAAAAGCTATGGTGGAAACAATGCCGATAATTTTGTATCGTTCACTAAAAGTATGGAAGGCGGTTATTTGTTGATCGGCGCGTCAAGCTCAACCGATGTGGCAAATACAACAAACCATGGCGCTCTGGATGCCTTCGCTATTAAAGTAGATGATAACGGTGTGGTAGAATGGAATCAGATGTACGGAGGCAGTGCCAGCGAAACGCCTTGCGATATACATCAGCTTTCCGATAGCTCATATCTTGCGGTAAGCGCCAGCAATTCCAGTGATGGAGATGTTCCAGTAAATTATGGTGCTAATGACGCCTGGTTGATGCGTTTAGGCAACAAAATTATCAATACCGGTGTTTCCAATCTGAATAAAGAATTCGGTATACGCGTTTATCCGACAATGGCACAAGATATCGTAACTGTTGAAGCTGCCTATGATATTTCAAAAGCTACTGTACAATTGTTTGATCTCTCCGGAAAGAAAATAAGTCTGCCAATGACTAAGACTGGTCGTCAATTTGTATTGCAGACCGGCAGCCTCGCTTCTGGAATGTATTTTGTAAACGTAAGAACAGGTAGGGAAGAAAGAACGTTCAAGATTGTGATCAATTGACAATAATGGTCGGACGACTCAAAGTCGTCTGACCATTCGGGCGTATCCTTCATCAAGCAGTTGTATGACGCGGATTATAAATCCACAGTATCTATAGTTCGACATGCACCTTCGGCAACATGTCGAACAGCAGGATATAGAACGTTTAAGGTGGTGCATTAAATTGAATCGGAGTATGATTGAATAACTAGCAAAACGCTTCAAATGAATTTCAGATCATCTATACTTTTCGCAACAACGCTGATCGCGTGCTGCTGTTTTTCTATTCCGAAAATAAACGCGCAACCATTAGGTATCGCCTGGCAAAAAACAATTGGGTGCATGGGGATTGAATTGGGTACAAGTTTTATTATCGATGACGAAGGATATTATGTAATAGCTGGTCAGGCAGGGGACTCCTGCGAATATACAGGTCATTACTCTGGCTTCATGGACGGATGGGTCGTTAAGTTGGATAGTCTGGGCAATAAAATATGGTCGGCCACTGCCGGTGGCGATTCCGCTGATGCTTTCGTTAAAATAAAACAAACTTCGGATGGCGGCTACATTGCTGTGGGTTCTACCAGATCCGTTATTGGTGCCAATATCAAGAGGGGGCATGACGATTTCTGGATTGTAAAATTCAGTAGAAACGGTAGCATACTTTGGCAGAAAACTTATGGCACTGCTGATTTTGATTTCGCTTGGGATGTTGCTGAAACGAAGAATGGTTATTTTGTAGTTGGCTTTGCCGGTGGACAAAACAGTGGTACTGTCGATGGCGATCTTACCAATAGCAAAGGTGGTCCGTGCGATGCCTGGATTATTAAACTGGATACTTCTGGCAATTTGCTTTGGGAGAAAACCTATGGCAGCAGTGGCGCCGATAATTATTTCGTCATTCAGCAAACACCAGATTCCAATTTTATTCTGGCGGGCAAAGTAGGCGCGATGAACAGTGATGTAACTGCTCCCGTAAATGGTCACGATGCTATATTTCTTCAGAAAATGGATACTGCGGGAAATATCCTTTGGACTAAAAACTATGGAGGTTCCGTCTTTCAAATACCTCAACTGATCTTTCAGGACCCCGATGGCGGCTATCTGCTCGGTGCAAAAACTACCTCAGATGATTTGGATGTATCGTCCAACTACGGTGGTTATGACATGTGGGCAATTCGTACGAACGATACCGGCAAAATCCTCTGGCAGAAAACATATGGCGGTACTAAAGATGATGATTTCGATGCCATCGTAAAAAGTAAAGAAGGTGGCTATATGTTTTTCGGATCAGCGAATTCAGATGATTTCGACGCGGTGGGCAATCATGGGGCTTATACCGATGCGCTGGTGATCAAGGTAAATGACACAGGTGCTATTGCGTGGCATCAGATGTATGGCGGTAGTCTCGGAGATGGGGCGGGCGATGCATATCAACTTAGTGACAGTTCGTATATATTTGCTGGCGGAACGAATTCTCATAACGGAGATGTGGTTTCAACCTTGCCTAATGGTGGTACCTGGATTGTTAAACTGAAGAAGGACGTAAACACCGGTGTCGCCAACCTGAACAAAGAATCAGGCCTTCGTGTTTATCCAACGATCACACAAGACATCATTACTGTTGACGCTGCCTATGATATTTCAAAAGCTTCGGTACAATTGTTTGATCTCTCTGGAAAGAAAATAGCTGTTCCATTTACTAAAAGCAATCGTCAGTTTGTTTTGCAGACCGGCAGCCTCGCTTCTGGAATGTATTTTGTAAATGTAAGAACAGGTAGGGAAGAAAGAACGTTCAAGATTGTGATCAATTAACAATAATGGTCGGACGACTCAAAGTCGTCTGACCATTATTGTAGGAATTTTATACCAAATAATATTGACATTTGACATTTCACATTTCACCAAACTGTCAACTGTCAACTGTCAACTGTCAACTGTCAACTCTCAGCTGCCAATTGAATAAGCGAGGTATGTAGTTCCAGTACTTGCGGTATCACCGCCACGGTATCATCGTTCGTAATTACATACCGACAGCGACTCATTTTCTCCTCTTCGTTCATTTGTTTGGAAAGTCGTTCCAAAACTTGTTCATGGGAGATGTTATCCCTTTTCATGGCGCGTGCAATGCGCACCTCCTGCGGCGCGTACACACCAATCATAATGTCTACTTCCTTATCGCTGCCACTTTCGAAGAAAAGCGCCGCTTCTTTAATAGCATATGGAGTAGTTTGTATTTCCATCCAACGTTTGCCGTAGGCGATAGTAGCTGGATGTGTGAGTGCGTTTAATGCCTGTAGCTTTTTACGGTCATTGAATGCCACCGATGCGATAAACGGACGATTGAGCTTGCTGTTTTCATAGGCAGCTTCGCCAAACAATGCTTTGATATCAGATATGAGTTTTGCATCGTTTTCCATCAGCCATTTGGCTGCATCGTCGGCATTAAAAACAGGAATGCCAAGTGTACGGAACACTTGGCATACTGTAGATTTTCCCGAACCAATGCCGCCTGTAACACCTACTTTAAGCATGATTCTTATGGTTTAGATCTTGAAAAGATTATTTAGTTGTAGCTGGAACGCCTTCTGCTTTCTTACGGGCAGCAGCTGTCATTTCCATAGAAACCGCAGAACGTTCGATAGTCATGAAGCTATTGTTACCTACTTCGATTTTCAGTGTACCGTCGTCGTTGATACGGTTGATGGTAGCGTGGATACCTGCAGTTGTTACGATTTTATCGCCAACGTTAGTGCCTTCAGCGAATTTTTTCGCTTCTTTAGCACGTTTAGCTTGCGGACGGATCATGAAGAAGTACATCACCACGATCATACCGATCATAATAAACAAAGAAGGCATTGCGCTTGGTTGACCTTGCAATAAAACAGTCAGATTTACGAACATATCTAATTTTAATTGTGAAGTTTAATTAATTATTTTCTGCCGGTATTACTTCCGCTTTAATATAAAGCATGAGCGTACCGCGTTTCCCATTTGTATTAATTGTAACCGTTTTCTCCTGATGGTTTGGTTTTCCTGCCGTGTTGAATTTTACTTTCATTACGCCTGGCTGGCCCGGTTGTATTGGCTCTCTCGGATATTCCGGAACCGTACAGCCGCAAGAGCCCATAGCGCCGGCAATAATCAAAGGGGATTTGCCATTATTTTTAAAAGCGAAATCATATTCTACGATCTCTCCTTCATGAACGGTGCCGAAATTATGAAAAGTATCCACAAAATCCATCGTTGGCATTTCTTCCATCGTTTTGGAATCGGTACCGTCTGCTGAATGCGGGTTGTGAACCAGGTCGGTCGACAGCAGGTTTTTATTCTGCATATCGTCGTTTGTGTTTTTGCCCGAATTACAAGCAGCGAGCGCGCCTGTTGCAAAAGTTACCAGAAGAATGTTTTTGATCAGTTTCATCGTGTGGCAAAGTTATGGTTTACGAACACGTTCCTGCTTACGGATAAGATTTTCTTTTTCAAGATCTTTCAGAATATTATCAAGTACGCCGTTTACAAACTGACCGCTTTGAGGCGTGCTGTACATTTTGGCAACTTCGATGTATTCGTTGATCGTTACTTTAGTAGGAATAGTAGGGAAGTAAAGCAGTTCGCAAACACCCATACGCAGCAGCAACAAATCGATCAGGGCAACACGTTCAGCGTCCCAGTTGATCAGTTTCGGCTGAATCAGCTCCATGCAGTAATCTTCTTTGTCCATTACAGTATGCAGCAGTTCATGCGCGTATTCACGTTTTTCGCCAGAGATCAGATTCAGGAAGTTTACTTTAGTGTTGTTCTTGAAAAAGTTTTCCATCAACATAAAAGTCATTTCCTTGTCGTCTTCCCATCCGTTCAGTTCTTCAGAGAAAAACTCAAGCAATGCTTCATTGTTCAGCATCAGGTTTTCCCAGATGTGCTGAATAATCGCTTTCTCTGTTTTTGGATTCCGTTGCTGTACTGCTATATAATCCAGGTACTCGTCTGTTTTGGCGAGCTGCTGGTACAATTTCTTGATCCATTCTTCGTCCACAAACGTTTCGAGGCTGGCGTCTTTTACTTTACTTACAAAAGTAGCGTTAGAGAGGATTTGCCACAGGTATTCATTGCCGGCGATCTTAGTACTTACAGATTTATCTTCTGAAGTTGGCAGGTATTTTGATGCACGCTGCAATGCGTCCGTTTCGGAATATTGCGCTACGCGTGTTACATATAAAATAGTAGTAGTAAAAAGATCTAAAGAGCGGGCAAGCTTATCATTCAGAATATTAGAACCAATTCTCTTGTTCAATTCCTGTTCTCCGGGTTCCATGGTAGCGAGCGTGTACAATGTCTGCATCACCTTCACCCGGATATTTCTGCGGCTTATCATAATACGTAAAGAACCTGTTTTTAGCGGCGCAAAGATAATGTTTTGTGTCAATTTTTGCGCATTTAAGGTAAAATTAGTTTTATCTTAACGCCCAGTTTATTAATAATAATTACTCAGGTAAATGACACAATCGCAAAGGGAAACAAACGATAAAAAACTTAAGAACAGCTATTTAGCAGTGATTGTCATATTTCTTATATGCCTTTTTAATGTCGCCGTTTTCCGTAGTGTACCCAACGCAAAGTTAATCGTTTGGGTATCTTCTGCCGGTGCCTTTATCAGTTTACTCGCATTGGTCCTGCTCTTCGGCCGATTGAAGAAAAACAAATAAGCACAAGAATTACACGTTTTAAGCCGCTTGCGAATATACATTACTAACTAAAACTCCACCAATCAACTATTCTGCCACATTTTTGACAATTCGCTGTTTGGCGAGTTTTGACAGAATAACGCTTGCTTCCTGAGCTTTTTGGGTGCCCAGCAGTAATTTCTTTTCGTCTTTACCAATTATTTGAATGCCCATTTTGCCGGAAACACACAGTGCGCGGCCTTTTCTTTTGCCCATGGAATAGCGGATGCCCCAACCACCATATTCCAGTATTGCGTTGTATTCACGTACGTAGACGTTCTCTACCTGCGACCAGAGCATTTTCTTTTTACCAACCAGCGGGAAAAAGCTGAACGTAATGCCTTCTTCATCAATTTCTACGTCCATCCGGGCCGAATACATTAGTAATATACCGCCCAGTGTCGTGATAATAAGTATAATGGAAACCCACATCGGCATTGGTTGCTTACCTGGCTGTGCGCCGGTAATTATGTGCGAATACACAGGCCACAAAAGGCCTAATGCTATAAACATGATAATGAGCCAAAGCCAGGGCTGACGGAATTTCTGAGTCTCGCGGAACATATTTTACTTGAAATCTGCTGCAAATCTGCAAAAAATTATGGTAATTTCGCACCGGTGCCAAACCTCGAGATGACAATGATAATTCCGTATCTTATTGTCACATAGCCTCAAGCGTAAGTTTGAGGCTTTTTTATTTTAAGTCAAAAACAAATACTGACGGCATCTCTCTCGTTATGTGGTTTGAGAAAACCTACTCTTTGGGGGTATTTTTGACTTTTTAATTTTGACTTTTAATTTATAAATCGAAGATAAGATTCCGTTTGCGCTTCCAGCGACCATTTTGGCTGCTGATACATTTGTGGTTTTAGTTTTTCTATCGCCTCCGGCAAATGTTGCAGCACATTTGAAAAGTGCTCCAGAGAATAGAAAACAGCGTTTTCCTGAAAATCCTGGTATTCCTTAAAGTCTTCCAACATCAGCAAGGGCTTTTTGTAAGCAAACGCCATATTATATGCACCACTGATCTGGTAAATTTTGTATTTCATAAAGCCATCGTTGCCCGGATGGATCAATGGTGCCACAATATCACAGACTTTCAGATAGGCATGAAAAAGTGCATTGTCCACAAAACTGTCCCAGAAAATAAAATAACGTTCTACGTCCAGTTCTTTCGCAAGTGCTTTCAGTTCGTCGCCATTAGCGTGTTTATGTTTGCTATTTCCAAGCAATAGAAATCGATAATTCGGTTTTTCGGCTAATGCGGCAAAAGTGCGGATTAGCGTTTCATAATCGCGTCGTTTATTTTCTACCTGACCAGGAATCGCAATCCAGCATTGATCTTTCGGTTTTTCAATGGCAGGTGCGCCGGCAAATTCCGGAAAGAAAATAGAGTAGTAGCTTTTAAAACGGATGCCATGATTCGGAACCAGCTTCAGGTTATCGACCAGATAATCGTTCAGCAAAAACTGGCGGCGCACGCGCGTGCTCATGATGCGTTGCGTAAGGCTGCCTTTGAGTTTATTAATGCCGTGCAGAGTTCCGGCAAAAACGGTTTTCTTCGGAAACGGCAACATCGTAAAATCTCGGATGGTGCGGCCGTGCAACGAATTGAGAACGACTGTACCGATCTGGTTGCCGGCGATATGATTACGGATTTTCCAGAGCAGTTTCAGCTTCTGTAAGTGCGACTGATGATCAAAAGGAAAGAAAAGCACTTCATCGGCGATACCAAAATCAGCTACCTGTTTGCGCAGATTTTCCGAACAGATAAGGGTAACGTGATAATTTCCCCGTTTTAAAAACAAAAGCTGGCTGTACAAACATTCATCGTGTGAGCCGTCTATTTCTATTAAAGCCGCCTTGTTGTGAGTCATCTGCCAAAAGTACAAGTCCGTTGAAAAATATCAAAGAACCGTTAAGAATGATGAAGCTCACCTTTTTACGGCAGAATTAAACTAGTATGACTTAATAATAAATTAACTTTGGCGCAAAATTTAAATAATGTCTTATACACAAAAAGCCTGGCAAAATCTCAAAAGTCTCTTCCAGGTTTATTTGTTGGGAATAATATTTTTCGCTGCTTTCCGCCTGTTGTTGGTTTTGTTGAATATTTCGGAACTGCAATACATTACCAAGAATAAATGGTTCTTGCTGGGCGAAGCCTTTGGCATGGGTATCCGGTTTGACACTGTGATTGCCTGCTATATTATGGCCATTCCGGTTTTTCTGACCACTGTATTCTTCTTACTTAAACGGTTTCCGCTTTTTGTGCTCCGGCTTATTTATTTTTTTATCGGCCTGCTTTTCATCAGCGCTTTTGTAATCTGCTGTTTCGATATTCCGTTTTTCAATCATTTCTTTAGCCGTCTCAATAATACCATTTTCAACTGGAATGGTCATGCGGCCTGGGGCATTAAAATGATCTTTCAGGATCCCAAATATTTTGGCTTCTTTTTCGTGCTTGGCGGCTTCAGCGCCATTTTTCTCTATTTTCTGAGAAGAATCCGTAAACAACATCAGTTAGCGTTACCGACACTGGCTGATGAAATGAAAAAGAAACAATATTTTGTGTTCGGGCCTTCTATTCTGCTGTTATTTGGTTTTGTGTTTTTAGGTATTCGTGGCCGTGCAGAAGAAAAATCTCCCATTATTCCGGGCACCGCTTATTTTTCCGATTATCCTTTTATCAATCAGCTGGGGCTGAATCCTGTTTTTACACTCATGCGCAGCTGGCTGGATAGCCAGAATCCGGAGAATAAAGAATTGCATTGGCTTAAAGATGGCGATGCATTGACCACTATGCATCAGTTGTTGGGTGGTGATCCGATGTTACAGTATGTTTCGCCGATTGCGCGTATGCAGCACACTGATCCTGTTTTTAAAGGACGCAATGTTGTTGTGGTGATTATGGAAAGTATGTCGGCAGCAAAAATGGGCCGTTTCGGAAATCCTGATAACATGACACCATTCCTCGATAGTCTCGCTACGCAATGCTGGTCTTTCGATAGCGTTTTCAGTGCAGGCATGCATACTTATAATGGCATTTATACTACCTTATTTGCTCATCCGGCTTTGATGAAAAAACATACGATGGATCATGTGACTGTCCCGCGTATGGCTGGTTTTCCAAATACGTTGAATAAGCTGGGTTATCAAACAAACTTCTTTACAACGCATGATGAACTGTTTGATAATATGTCGGGCTTTATGCTGGCAAATGAAGTAAAAACGGTATTTGGTCAAAAAGATTATCCATCTGCAGAGGTAAGAAGCACACTTGGCGTTACCGACGAGTACTTGTTTAAATATGCAGTGCCGAAGTTGAGTGATCAGGCCGCCAAAGGTCCTTTCTTCGCCGCTTTGATGACCGCTTCCGATCATGATCCGTTTGTGGTGCCCACTGATCAGGGATTTACGCCGCACAATAAAGAGAAGTCTAAGCAGATCGTAGAATATGCCGACTGGTCAATCCGGAAGTTTATAGAATTCGCCTCAAAAGAGCCGTGGTACAATAATACAGTTTTTGTTTTCGTCGCAGATCATGGTGGCTATATTGGTCCGAACGCATATGATGTGGCATTTAGTTATCATCATATTCCGTTCCTGGTATTTGCGCCGGGCGCGAATGGTACGCAGCCGCGCGCGATCAAAACACTGGGTCTTCAGACCGATGTTTTCCCGACAGTAGCAAGTCAGGTAATTCCGGATTTTATCAATAATACATTTGGTATTAATCTGCTTCAGGATAAACGTCCGTATATCGTATTTTCTTCGGACGAAAAGCTTTCCTGTATGAATGACAGCCTCCTTTACATCTATCGCGAAGATGCTAACGAAGGACTGTACCGCTATCGTAATAATGACGTGAAAGATATCAGCGCGCAATATCCGAAGCTGACGGACAGTATGCGCCACGTAGCGTTTGCATGGCTGCAGACTTCGCAATGGATGATCAATAACGGGAAAACCAAATAGCCTAAAAGATTAATATATTAAAAAGTTAAAATGGCGCGAATTTTTGATTCGCGCCGTTTTATTTCCGGCCTTTGTGGAAAAGGCTTTTGGCCTTTAGTTTTAAGCCTTATGCTTTGTGCTTTGCGCTTATAAGTTTTAATCTAATTTTGTGCCATGCAATCCGGCAAGCACCAGGTTTTTCAAACACAATCTCCCACGCGTTGGCAAAGATTTAAGTGGACATTTCGTATCGTAGGTTTTATTGTCATTTTGTTATGTGCCATTCTTGCGGTGGCGCTGGTGAAAGTGTACAATCCTTCACTGCCGCAGTTGAAGGAGCAGGGAGAGCAATACAAAGCCATTCTTCAGCCGGATAAATATGCGCTGATCAAAGAAAATAAGATCAACAAAGAATATCGTGGTTTCCGCAAATACATCAATGCAAAGTGGACACGTGGTAAAAACATAAAATACGTTTCAAAGGCGGATAGTATGCATGCTATTGGTGCGCCGATACGTGCGGCGTTTTATGTGGCGTGGGATGCACAATCTTATTTTTCGCTGCGCAATAACATTTCCAAGCTCAATATGATCCTGCCGGAATGGTTCTTTATCGATCCGGTGGCTGATACATTAAAGACCAATATGGATCAGCGCGCATTGTTCCTGGTAAAAATGTCGGGTGTAAGAGTGGTGCCGGTGCTTTCCAATTTCTATCATGATAATTTCAACGGCGAGTCTATTCACCGCATTATGACTACGCCTGCTAAAAAAGAGCGGCTGATCAACGATCTGGTGCGCACGTTGAAACGCTACAAATTTTCCGGAATCAATATCGATTTCGAAGAGTTAAAAGAGGAAACCGACGAAGCAGTTATCGCATTTATGCGCGATGTATACACGCGTTTGCATGCGGAAAACTTACTGGTTACGCAAGACGTTTCACCATTCAATGACGATTATAATTATAAAGAGCTGGTCAAATACAATGATTATATCTTTTTGATGGGTTATGATCAGCATAACAATGGCACCAAGGCAGGACCGATTAGTTCGCAGAAATGGGTGGAGGCTGCAGTTGATGAAGCAACCAAACACGTGCCGCAAGACAAGCTGATTCTTTGTATGGCTTGTTATGGTTATGACTGGCCGAGAAATTCGCAGGGTAGAGATTTAACTTATGAGGAAGCGCTTTCAGTCGCAGAACATTCCGGAGCGAAGGTTGATTTTGATAATGATACCTACAATCTGAAATACACTTATAAAGATGATAATGGCATAGACCATGATGTTCATTTTACCGATGCCGCAACCAATTTCAATACGATGCGCTTTGCCGTTGAATACGGACTGGCAGGCGTTTCGATCTGGCGTTTAGGTGCGGAAGATTCACGTTTGTGGTGGTTTTACAATAAAGATTTAAGTAAAAAATCGCTAACGACTTTCGACTTTAACCTGATGAACCGCGTGAAGGCCAGCAATGACGTGGACTATATTGGCGAAGGTGAGGTTCTGGATGTTTTGAGCACTCCGAAAGATGGTAGTATCAGCATGGAAATTGATTCTTCAGAACAACTGATCAGTGAGGAGCATTACGAGAGTCTGCCGTCTATGTTTGTTGTAAAGAAATACGGTAATGCAAAAAAGAAAATTGTATTGTCTTTTGATGACGGACCTGATCCTCTTTACACGCCTCAAGTGTTGGACATTCTGAAAAAGGAAAAGGTGCCTGCTGTATTTTTTCTGGTGGGTATCAATGCGGAAAATAATATTCCGTTGGTAAAACGTATTTACCGGGAAGGTTATGAAATCGGCAGTCACTCGTTTACCCATCCCAACATGGCTGAGATCAGTCACAGGCGGGCTGTATTGGAATTGAACGCAACCAGGCTGCTGATAGAATGTATTACCGGGCATTCGACGGTAATGTTCCGGGCACCGTACAATGCAGACTCGGAGCCCGAAACCATGGAGGAACTTCTGCCGGTGGCACTGGCCAAGCAATATAATTATCTGACCATTGGTGAATCCATTGATCCGAATGATTGGGAACCCGATGTTTCAGCCGATTCTATTTATAGCCGTGTGTTGCAACAGCAGGATGAAGGCAATATTATTTTGTTGCACGACGCAGGCGGCGACCGCAGTGCGACTGTAAAAGCATTGCCGCGCCTCATTAAATATTTCAAAAGCCAGGGCTATCAGTTCACAACGATTGCTGATCTGGTAGGAAAAAAGAAAGATGAATTGATGCCGCCAGTTCCGAGAAGCAGTGGTTACTATTTTGTACAATTCAATTACTATATCGCGGCCATAGGTTACTGGGGCGGCCGTATCATTTTTGCCACATTCCTGGTTTGTATTGTGCTGGCGATGTTGCGTACTCTTTTTATGGCAGTGCTGGCTTCATTAGAACACAGAAGAGAAAAGAAAGAAAACCTGCCGTATCTCGCAGATAGTCCGCTGGTGAGTATCATCGTTCCTGCATATAATGAAGAAGTCAATGCGGTTCGCTCAGTGCAAAATCTGCTGAAAAGCGACTATCCGAACTTCAATATCATTTTTGTGGACGACGGAAGCAAAGATGATACCTATGCACGTGTACACGCAGCTTTTGAAAATGATAACCGTGTAAAAGTATTTACCAAAGTAAACGGAGGTAAAGCATCGGCACTCAATTTTGGAATTTTACAGGCCGAGGCGGAATATGTGATCTGTATTGATGCTGATACGCATTTACCTGCCGACGCATTGAAAGAACTCATGAAGCATTTTGCAAATGAGGACGTAGGTGCGGTAGCGGGCAACGTAAAAGTGGGTAACGAAGTAAACATGCTCACGCGTTGGCAAAGTATCGAGTATATCACCAGTCAGAATTTCGACCGTAAGGCATTTGCTTATATTAATGCGATTACCGTGGTGCCGGGTGCAATCGGTGCATTCCGCAAGGAAGCAATTGAAGATGCAGGCGGGTTTACCAGCGACACCTTTGCCGAAGACTGTGATCTTACGATCCGGATTTTGCGCAGCGGTTATATTATTAAAAACGACAACAAAGCACTGGCATTAACTGAGGTTCCGGAAACGCGTAAAATGTTCCTGAAACAACGTTTCCGCTGGACATTCGGCGTGATGCAGGCATTTTGGAAAAACCGCGATGCGTTATTTAACTCAGCCTATAAAAGTCTGGGTTGGGTGGCATTGCCTAATATCCTGATTTTCCAGATTTTGATTCCGATGCTGGCACCGCTGGCAGAAGTATTTATGATCATCGGTATTTTAACAGGAAATGGTCTTCAGATACTGGAATATTACGCGATCTTTATGTTGGTAGACATTGCAGTAGCGGTCGTCGCTTTTATGTTTGAACGGGAAAAGATCCATAAATTATTATGGCTGATTCCACAACGTATCGCGTATCGCTGGCTGATGCTTTATGTATTGTTTAAAGCTGTTCGTCGTGCGATAAAAGGTGAACTGCAAAGCTGGGGTGTATTGAAACGCACAGGAAATGTGGCATTGACTGACTAAGGGCTTGTTCAGGTATTGGACAGGCTCCAAAACCAACAACTATGAGCAAATCAATTTTCATCGTCAAGATTACGTATGTAAGACCAACCGAAGAGATAGATGCCTTGCTGGAATCACATGGAAAATTTCTGGAAAAGCATTTTCATACAGGAAGATTTATCAGCGCGGGCCGGCAGTTGCCAAGAACGGGCGGTATTATTCTCTGTCATGGTGCCGATAAGCTGGAGGTTGCCCAATTACTTACAGAAGATCCGTTTTATGTGAATAAAGTAGCCGATTACGATATTATTGAATTTACGGCTTCTAAAGCATCCAACGACTTCCGGACATTGCTTGATAATTTAGGATAAGGAATAAACATAAATGAGTACTGCAGAAAATTCTATTCTCGGTCTGAAAATGCCTACCGATCCACGCTGGGTAGATCTGGCCTCTATCTCGTTAGAAGAAGTATTGACCGACCATGCGTTTTGTGAACAGAAAGCGGCGACGCAATGTATTTCGCTAATTCAGCGCTATCCGGAAAAAATTGAACTGGTAAATGCACTGGCGCCGATTGTCACTGAAGAGTGGGGGCATTTCAGAATGGTTTGGGCGGAAATGAAAAAACGTGGTTTTACTTTGGGCAAACAGCGTAAAGATGATTATGTGAATCTGCTGTTGCAAAACGAACCGAAAGGAATTCCCGGCGAGGATAAACTCTTGCATAAACTGATGATTTGTGCGTTGATTGAAGCACGAAGCTGCGAACGTTTTCGTTTGCTTTCCGAAAATCTGGAAGAAGAGGCACTGCGCAAATTCTATTATAAATTCATGATCTCCGAAGCAGGTCATTACCGTTTGTTTATTGATCTCGCTTCGCAATATTATGACGCGGTGAAAGTGCGCGCTGCCTGGCAGCAATGGTTGCAGATCGAAGAAAAAGTGCTGCAGGAATTAGTGCCGAGGGGAGACAGAATGCATTAAAAAATCAAAAGTCAAAAAACTCAAAGACGAAGGTTTTTTCTGGCGCTTGTCACCCCGAGCGGAGCCGAAGGGTAAAAACCTCAAACATAGCACTTACCACTTAAAACATAGAACTCTTTCCATAGACCATATATCCAAAGTTTTCCGGGAGCCGATTGTTGTGTTGCACAACGAAGATTAATACTCCCGGAATGTTTCGTTTGTAAACTAATTTTTAATGTTTCATAGGCTATATCCAATCGACAATGGGCTGACCTTAAAATAATTAAAAAATCGTACCTTGTTTTTTAAACGCGATCATTGTTTTAAGTCTTATAACTGTCTATTATGGATATGTTTTTACATAATAAAAGAGCTTATATAATACTGTTCTTTTTCCTTTTCCCTGTCTTTCGGCTTCTGTTGACTGATGTAAATGCTCAGGAAACTAATTATAATATCGTTTTAAAGAAAAAAACGATATCTAATCCAGTGCCAAATGCAAGTGTATGGATCGATAGTTTTAAGCAGACTAAACCTCAGGAAGCATCGCAAGTACTGGTTCAATTCAATCATTTGCCTACGGCGGAAGAAAGAAATCTTTGCCTGCGAAACGGCATTCAGTTAATGCAGTATATCTCCGGCAATGCATTTATTGCGCTCATTCAACCGAACGTAAACAATGCTGCTGCGCAATCACTTCGTGCGATTATACCGATGGATGGTAACTGGAAAATTGATCCTTCTGTAAAAATTACTCCAGGTAAAAAAATAAACGTCACTGCCACCTTTCTAAAAAGTATTTCAAAAGAAGATGCGGAAAAATGGATAGTACATTGCAATGGCTCCGTTGTTGACTATTCACTCTGGAAAATGAACAGCTGCAAAGTTTCGGTTCCGGCAAATAAGCTGGCAGAACTTGCCGGTTGGTATGGAGTAGAATATATCAGCCATGAAGTAAATATTGTTCCGCTCAATTTTGAATCGCGCAATGCGACAAAAGCAAATGCACTGACACGTGCCGTACAATACGGTGGTCGTGGACTTACAGGTGAAGGTGTGACAGTAGGTGTGGGCGATAATGTATCTGGTGTTTATCACATCGATTTAAAAGACCGTATTACCAATTTCAATCCTTCTGCCTATACTGATCACGGACAACATACCAATGGTACTGTAGGTGGCGCAGGCACCGTAGATCCGAAAGGGGAAGGTTTTGCACCGCATGTGCGTTTGCTCGATCACTTGTACGATGTGGTGCTGACAGAAACACCAGGCATGCATCAGCAGTACAACATGACGCTGACTAATAACTCGTATGCGGCTATCATAGGCAATTGTGCTTATGCAGGTACTTATGATGCGTTGGCCCAGTTTACCGATCAGTTGGCTTTAGATAATCCGGAAGTACTGCATGTATTTGCAGGCGGCAACGATGGCTACATGACTTGTGCACCGTATGCTCCAGGGTTTGCGACTGTCACTGGCGGTTACCAGCCGGCGAAAAATGTTTTGGATGTGGCCGGCATCTGGAAATACCTTAATACATATACCAGCTTTTCGAGGGGACCGATAAAAGACGGACGTCTGAAACCTGAAATTTCGGCTGTAGGTGTTTCTGTATATTCTACAAAAGGTGGCGATGCCTACCTTTCTGCAGGCGGTACCAGTATGGCTTGTCCTAATGTGACAGGTTCTGCCGCTTTACTGACGGAACGTTATAAACAATTGCATACCGGCAATCCAAAAGCTTCCTTGCTGAAATGTCTGTTGATGAATGGCGCAACTGATATCGATAATCCGGGACCCGATTATATGGCCGGGTTTGGTATTATGAATGTGGCGCATTCTTTGTCTATGTTGGAAAACAACCGCTACGCAATCAGTACAGTCAATCAGGGTAGCCAAAATACAAGCACTATTACCGTTCCTGCAAATACGGCGCAACTTAAAGTGATGCTCTACTGGCCAGATAGCGCAGCTAGTCCAATTGCGGCTACACAGCTTATCAACGATCTGGATCTGCAGGTTACCGATCCTTCTTCTGTAACACATTTACCGCTGATTCTTGACCCGACACCTGCCAACGTGAATAACCTTGCTGTAGAAGGTGCAGATCACCTCAACAACGTGGAACAGGTGACAATCAATAACCCTGCAGCCGGTACGTACACTGTTAATGTAAAAGGATTTTCCGTTCCGGGTGGCACGCAAGAATATGTGCTGGCTTATGATTTCATTCAGACCGGATTAAAAATGATGTATCCGGTTGCCGGCGATAACTATTATACGGGTGATTCGCTGCGTATTTACTGGGAAGCTTCTAACGGCGCCGATCCTTTTCAATTGGAATTCTCTTCAGATAACGGTGGTACCTGGACGACCCTCAGCAGTACTATTGATCCGAATGCCCGGTATTTCTCATGGTTTACGCCAAACATTAGTTCAGAGCAATGCAAATTCCGTTTAACACGGCCCGGCCAGCAAGACGTGGCTGGTAATTTCGTAATTGCACCGCAGCCTGTCGTAACACTCAATAGTGTGCAGTGCCCTGGGTATATTTCTATTGGTTGGAATTCGGTTCCGAATGCAACTAGTTATGAGATTCTTCGCAAAAATGGATTTTATCTTCAGGCGGTTGATACCGTTACTGCTACCAATTATGTGTTCTCCGGACTCTCGCTCGATAGCTTTTATTATGTAGCTGTTCGGCCATTGATCAACGGTGGGGCCGGCTGGCGTAGTAAAGCAATCAGAGTACAGCCGAACACAGGAACTTGCGCCGGCAATATTTCTGATGGAGATCTGAGCGTTTATAAAATCACCAGTCCGGGCAGTGGTCGCAAATTTACCAGTTCGCAATTAGGTGCCAACGAGCCAATCACAGTGCAGCTGCGTAATCTCGACGATGTAACGGCAGCCAACTACAAGCTTTCCTGGAAAATCAACAACAATGCCTGGCAATCGATCAATATGACCAATCCATTGCCGGCTAATAATTACACAACACTAAGTTTTACAAACGCTGATTTCTCAGCGCCGGGTAACTATACAATCACTGTGGCTGTTACTAATCTGGCAATGACTGATCCGGTACATGGTAATGATACTGCTGCGTTCACTATTCGTCAGTTGAATAATGATACCATGCATCTTACCGGAAACGGTTATCTGCAGGATTTCGAAACCGCAGGAACCGAAACCGTGACAAATGATTCACTCGGTGTACTTGATGATGAACATTGGGATTTCAATCATCTGAATGATACTTCCAGATTGCGCTTTGCGGTAGCACCAGATGTAAGCATTACAGGCAATAAATCTGCGAGTATGGATTTGAGTCAGGTACTGTTCACACCTGCGAATAACTATCTCACTGGTACTTTCAATATGGGGGCTTATGACACATCCAAAGATGAAGTACGCCTGGAGTTTGATTATCGCTTGTCGGGTCGCCCGAAATATCAGGATGGCAATCAGGTTTGGATACGCAGTAATGATCAGGGTGCCTGGTACAATGTTTATAACTATGATACAATTCAGGCCAATAGCCAGGTTGTTAACTCTGGTTCATTGTCGTTGACATCGGTACTTGCAGCGGCGCACGAAAACTTTACTTCCAGTATGCAGATCCGTTTCGGGCAAAATGATACCGCTGTTATTTCAACTTATAACTATGGTAACGGCGTAACACTCGACAACATTAAACTCTATACCGTAAAAAATGATGTGGCGCTCCTGAGTATCATACAGCCAAAAGCTAACGGCTGCAGTTTAACCGCTCAGGAACCTTTATCTGTACAGGTTTATAATAACTACTTCCAGGCACAATCTAATGTCCATATTTATTATCAGCTAGATGGAGCCACTCCGGTTCAGGAAACAATTGCTTCTATTGCAGCAAAGGATACCATCATTTACAATTTCACGCATACGCTCGATCTTTCTGCATTCGGCAGTCATACTTTAAATGTATGGCTCGTGGCAAATGGAGATACTTATCCGGCGAATGACAGTATCATGGGTACGCAAATCCGCAATCAGCCATTGCTTTCGTCATTCCCTTATCTGGAGAACTTTGAAAATGGCACTGGTTATTGGTATGCGGCAGGAACAAACAATTCCTGGGCATTCGGAACGCCTGCATCTGTAAAAATCAAAAAAGCCGCAAGCGGTACCAATGCCTGGAAGACAAATCTGACTGGTTCTTACAACGCGTTGGAGCGCTCTTATCTTTATTCACCTTGTTTTGATCTTACGAATCTAACCAATCCGATGCTGAGCTTCAGCATGGCTTATGATCTCGAAAACTGTGGTTCCGCAATCTGTGATGTGGCTTACGTAGAATATGCAATCAACGACACAAACTGGACCAGACTTGGCGCTTATGGACAAGGCACAAACTGGTATGATTCTAACCAGGTCTGGAACGAACAAGATATGACGCGCTGGCATGTAGCATCTATCCCGTTGCCAACATCATTGCAGACGGTGCGTTTCCGTTTTGTACTGAATTCTGATCAGGGCTCACAGCGTGAAGGTCTCGCAATTGATGACATTCATATTTTCGATCTGGCCTATCCTGTTTATCAGGGCGACAATTCCGGAACGGTAACGCAAACGGCCAGTGCCGGACAATGGACCAACTTTATCAAAAACGGCCAGTTATTAGCACAGATCAATGCCGTTCAGTCGCTCGGACAAACGGACGTGTCTGCCTATATGCACGATCAGTTTTATGACACCAGCAGTGCGCAATACTATTTGCCAGAAAATTTCGTGGTGAACGTGGCGACCCAACCAACTGACAGTGTAACTGCAAGATTCTACGTCAGCGATTCAGATGTCGTACGCATGGTTGGCGGCACTGGTTGCAGCGAATGCAATATTCCACAAGATGCTTATTCACTCGGCGTTACCCGTTATCACAGCGATTCGAAAAATCTCGAAAATGGTTCACTGACAGATAACGTAAACGGTACCTACAGTTTTACACCGTATGCGCAGATCAAGTGGGTACCTTATGACAAAGGTTATTATGCAGAATTAAAAGTGCCTTCATTCTCCGAATTCTGGTTCAATGACGGAATGCCGGGACTGCAATCTCCTTTAGGTATCTCCAATATTGTATTTGACGCCCGTAAAGCGAGTACTACAACAGCTTTGGCAACCTGGAGCGCATCGATTGACGCCTCTGTAGACCACTACGTATTACAACGCTCTACAGATGGAAGCAGCTATACGGATATTTATACGGTCGGCAGCCAACACAGTACTTCGCAGACCTATAACTATGTAGACACGCCAAACGTTGCATTAGGCGGAACGGTTTATTACCGTGTACATTATTATATGCAGAGCGGCGACGATTATTATACCTATTTCCGCAAAATAGTTTGGACGGAAGCCAATCAGCTGATCAGCCTGTTCCCGAACCCGATTGTGGATGGTACTATTACTGTAGTTTGGAGCGCTAACCCCTGTACTGCAATGGATGTAAATGTGTTTGATCTTTTAGGCAGAAAAGCACGCGAGTTCCATGTGCCGGCTACCGATTGGAACAATGTCTCTAAACTTAACATGACTGGCTTCGGCACCGGAATTTATATTTTCCATATCGCTATTGGCGACAACAAATACAACCAGCGCGTATTGGTTCATTAAAAAATAATGCCTGATTTTTATTCAAATTAAAAGTTGTTACATCTAAAATCGATAACTTAGTATAAGAATTTAGATATATGTCTTAAACGTAGCGAAAATATCCGGTAGAGATCTTTAGCATAGGGCTTCAAAAAACACCACATACATAACAAGTAGTCTTTTTATTCTTCACATAAAAAACACGGATTATTATGAAAAAGTTTTTTACGCTTTTATCTGTTTCAGTCTTTTCACTGTTTGCAGCGGAAAGAGCCACAGCCACCACGCACATGGTCATGGTTGCGGATTTCACTTTCAATCCGAATCAGTTTACAATGAATCTGGGCGATACCGTGCTCTGGATGTGGTCTAGCGGAACGCACAATACCACAAGTACCAACATACCTAGCGGCGCAGCTTCCTGGGGAAATCCAATTGATGGATCGCATACCACTTTTGCATACGTACCGGCCGTCGCTGGGACCTATAATTATGAATGTACATTTCACGTAAGTTCAGGTATGACTGGAACATTTATCGTTACCGGTTCTACTAATGTACCGGCAGTAAATAATCCAACTCCATTTAGCGTAGCGCCAAATCCTGCTTCCGGCATGGTAACGATTCAAACAGATATGATCAATCCATCAATCAGCATTTACGATTGTGCAGGCAGAGCTATTTCGCTCGTGCATATCGTGAAAAACGGCAATCAGATGTTGTTGGATGTAGCACCGTTTCCTGCAGGTATGTATGTACTGAGACTTACTTCCGGCGATCAATCGCAATTGCAGAAGATTGTTGTCGTGCACTAAATTAATTGAGATTGAATCTTTGTTGACCTGTGTTTGATATGCGAATCCAAAACCAGGTTTTTAGTAAACAAAATGCATAACTAATAAACAGGCGATAATGAATTATCGCCTGTTTTATTTTCGGGTGTATCTATTTTATACCTGGGAAATGTGAGTATTCCTGAAGCGTTTTTGACCGCTGTCTCAGCTCAAAAAACAGACTTTCAGGATCCGCTCCTGTGGCTGGTTCTAGACACTGCCAAAAATCGTCCTTAGGATTTGCCCAACTCGTAAGGACGAGTTGGCAAAGTCTTCCTTACGAGTTGAGCAACTCGTCCGTATGATTTACTCCCGTTGTCATGCTGAGCGGAGTCGAAGCATTGTGTGATGGTCCTTCGACTCCGCTCAGCCTGCCGTTTTTTGCGGAAACCCATGTATTACACTCACGTTTGTCATCCGGCATATTGTGTACCCACATTATACAGGACGTCTCCTTAAAACGGCTGACATCGGCAACACACACAGGGTCATCCCACGGAATATAAAACCCGCTGTAACTTAAAACGCACAACTCAAGACTAGAAACTTACAGCGGAATTACAATCGATTTGTACGTAGTGCCGTAGCCCGCCCAGATACCGAGCGCTCCGCCGAGGATATTAGTTTTCACATTGACCGGAGAAACAAACGGACTACCAACCGTTCCGGTAGAATATTCCAGCGTATTGTAGAAATTATAAACGCCTTTATCAATCGCACACCATTTTATTACAACCGTATCTCCCACACGCGCTTTTCCGACAGAATCAAAATCCGGATTTTTGGAATGATCATAACCCAGGTTCATGCGGTAAGACACCGTAGATCCATTGATGATATCATCATTAAATACCGAATTGATCCACGGATAAAACGGTCCGCCATTCGTACTCGTAAAGTAACGGAAACTATTGCCGAGCGTGTCAGGGTCTGTATATTTAAACCAAACCACACGTATATTCGGCGTGTTTACTGTATCCGTTTTTTCCGCCCAGAGTGAGTCTAGCGGCTTAGGGTTCGGAATCTTTGTAGTGGATGTGTACGTTTTTCCTTCAAACGCAATATTGAGCGTGTAATAATGTTCCAGCTGACCTACAAACGAAAACGAGGTTGGGTCGCTCGAATCTACACTATAGATATAAAAACTATAGCTTACGTTTTGCACCACAGAATCGATCTGATATTCCCGGAGTTTTACCGTTCTTGACCCATCCGAAACGGAAATGACGGCGCCGTGCACATAAGTATTCGCAAGGGTAGAAAGGTCGACGGTAGGCGAGTAGCCGATCGATTTGCTAAGAATCACATATGGTGGCAAACCAGTCTCTATGACGCCTTGCACCACTAATTGCGATTCGCCGTTGCTAAGGTTTATATGTACTTCTTTCTCGCAGGAAACCAGACTCAATATCAAAATAAAAACAGCTGCTAATCCAAAGCTGGCATAACGGCTGCGTCTATTTCGAATCCGGTTCATCATGAGTCATTTTTCCTATTACAAATCTAAGGAAGTTGCATGTTATAAGTCGTAAGATTTACGCTAATGTATAGTTAGCGTTATTGGTAGTTATTTCAGCAGCAGGACAGTCGTGCGTCATCAGCTTTCGTCCCGCTGTACACTATTACTCCTCGCTCGTTCCTCGCTGTGGGGTAACCGTTTCCATCGGGGCTATCATCCCGGCAGCAGCATTTCAATTTTACAACCAGTACTTAAAACTGTGTAATCGAATCCAACCGTCATATTGAAAAGTTCCGTCTATACGCATATGAAAAACCTATTACTCTTTCTCAGCGCCTTGTTGCTCAACGCTGTCCTGTCATCAGCCCAAACCATTGTTCGTGTTACGCCCTTAGGTGGCGGCACAAAAGATGGATCTTCCTGGGCCAATGCTAAAAGTGCTGATTCCTTGCAACCGATCCTCCGGCGATTAGGTGCCGGAAACGAAATCTGGGTAGCTGCAGGAACCTATAAGCCGCACCATTTCTCGAGGGACACTTCCTTTGCCATTAGTAACAAATTACAGGTCTACGGCGGTTTTGCCGGTACCGAAACACAACGCAGCCAGCGAAACTGGAACACCAACGTAACCATCCTTTCCGGCGATATCGGTGTACCAAATGATTCGACCGACAACAGCTTTCATGTGGTCACATTTGATTTCAACGATTCCACCACCGTCCTCGATGGGTTTACCATCCGCGACGGACAAGCGGATTCTAACGGTAACTGGCACTATACCGGCGGCGGTATCCGGCTGACCAGCGTCAGCTTTGTAAATCCGCAGATATCCAACTGCATCATCAGAAATAATTTTGCACTGAAAGGCGGTGGTGGTATTACGGCAATCGCTTTTGGAGAAGTCGCGATGCGGCTGAAGAACTGTTATTTTACCGAGAATTCGTCTGCGGGTAGTTGGGGCGGCGGCAGCATTCTGCTCTATTCTCTTTCCACTAATGCCATTCAGCGACCCGTTATCGACAGCTGTACATTCTTCAGCAATTACGCTACAGATACACTGCAAGGGGCTGGCGCCGGTATTTGTATGATTTCATATGAGGGTACACGCGCAAATCCAGTTATTAAACACTGTCTGTTTCAGGCCAACAAAGCAAGAGGTGGCGCTGCGATCTGTGTTAACTCGGGATACATGAACACATCATCGGTTGGGGCTATTTATACCACAACTACCATTGACAGTTGTGTATTCACGCAAAATTCCGGTACGATAGCACCTGCTGTATTCAATATAAGTGATAAAACAACACATGCCAGCCTGCGCGTTTTACACTCGCAGATCTACAATAATTCTTCTTACCCGAATGGTGTCATCTTTTCATCGGATGATGAGGCCGCAGGTACGTATAATGTTTATGAAGGTTGCATTTTCCACGATAACAGCGGTTATGGTGCATTAGATCTTCGTCCCGGAAACGGTACCAATGACACAACACATATTACCAACTGTCTTTTCTATAATTCGCTGCAGTCGGGTATTATTGGTTATTCGGTGGGGGACGGCGCCCATGGGCATCTGTATGTAAACGGCGTGACAGCCTATGTTGATTCTACCCGGGCACAGACGATTACAGACGGGCTTGTGCTTAATGGGGCCAGCAACAGTCCAGGCATGCCATATGGCCCTTGCTCTTCAGAAGCATATATCAGCAATTCCATTCTCTGGTACGATACACCCTGGTGGATGGTTGGTCTTTTCGCACTATCTGTAAAGACAGTTCAGTACGGTCAGAGTGCCGTCGCTACCACGCATGTGAACAACAGTATCGTCAGAATGGTGAATAATCAGTGGCCGAACGGAACTATCGGCGGGCAATTTGACTACGGCATAAATGGCGGGGGTAATAAAAATGCAGATCCGAAATTCCGAAATTATGCACAGTATGATTTCCGGCTGCGTTGCGGATCACCGGCAATAGATTCAGGCAGCAATGCATTGGTGCCTGCAGGTATCACAACAGACCTCGCTGGTAACGCCCGCATCAGCAATACAACAGTAGACATCGGATGTTTTGAAGCAGATTCATTACCTGCGCCAATTGCAATGCCAACCGTTACCGATACTGGCCTGGCGGCGCACTGTACCGCATCTTTTAATATGACACCAGACAGTGTGCGCTGGGATTTCGGCGATGGACAAAGCAGCACAGCAATGAACCCCGTACATACTTATACAAGCCCGGGCATTTATCAGATTTGCCTCAAAATTTACACCAGCTGCGGCAGCGCACAAACTTGTCTGGCCGATACAATCAAACAGACTTCGCCGACCTCCGTCAATAACGTAAATAGTATTGCCGCAAAACTGAGTATTTATCCAAATCCAGTTCAGAACACAGTCCACATTGATGGATTGACAGACCAGACGATTGCGCGCATATACAATCTGACGGGCAGCCTCGTAATGGAACAGACATTAAATGCGGGTGAAAACGAAATAAATTTGGCGCCACTTTCTTCGGGAATGTATGTACTGAAATTAAGTGCGGCAAATGAAGCACAGCAAACATTCAAGCTCGTTAAGCAATAGATGCGGCGAGTGGTACGTTTTAAGTAGTAAGTATTGAGTTGAATAAAATGCAAAGAAAAACGCCGGACACATCGTCCGGCGTTCTCTTTATATCTATTAAATAAGCGATGATTCGCAGCTTAAAACGCGTATTTCCCATCCGGTGTATACATTACCGGCAATAGTTTGTGTGTCCGTTCAAAATAATCATAATCACCTTTCAGATTTACCCAGAATCGTTGTTTCGTAGTATCTGCTGCATACTGACGACCCAGGAAGTTAAGACCCCTGCGATCAAAACGCACCGGATAGATATGTACCGGAATATAGTTTTCGCCGTTCAGTTTAGCGTTCATACAAAGAATGTAAATCTCCTGGATCACAGGATCTGTCATCGGCAAACATCCGATCGTTACACAGCCACCATGAATATAAACATCACCGCCCGGACGTTGTTTATCGCCCAGTATCATGTCTGAATAATTCGGATAGTTCAGCAGCAGTGAGAGATAAAAATCACTTTTCGGATTAAAGTCGTCGATGAAATAAAGCCCTTCCGGTACCTGACGGTCACCTTCATAGCGTTTTGGTCCGAGGATGCCGGACAAAGCACATACACGATACAGTTTCACCATTTTGTATTGTGCGGTATCAACATCGCGGGCCCAGAGTTCCATTTCATTCTGGCCTTTAAAAGCACGGATGAAAATATCTTTAGGCGGATAAGCCAGCCCTTTTTCCTCAAACATTTTGCGGAGGCTGTCATTACATTTTGCCCATGCCTGAGATACACGGGTAAAAGAGAATTGGAAATTTCGGAACGTCGACGCGTCATCCTGCGCTTTAGCGCTCAAAAAACAACAAACGGCGAACAGACTTAATACTACGTTCCGGATCTGCTTTATATACATCATGAAAAAATGGCAATGATAAATGAACCCCGCATACAATCAGCGGGTTATTGCAAATATAACTTTTAGCTGAAAAACTATTTCTTAAAACAAAGTAAAAAAGCATAAAGTCCAAAGATTCAGGCACAAAGCATAAATTTTTTCACGTCGCATGCAAACATGCCCCTGTTGCCGGTTTTTTCTTGAGCGGCGAGCGAGCTGCCTTCTGTATTGCGCTTTGCGTGGAAAAAACGGCAGGGTTTTTGCTCAGCTATAAACTAAGGCCCGGGCCCCGAAAAAATAAATTGATTCTTTTACTGAATAACATTCAATGACGCTATTTCATTTAAGGTTATGCGATGCCATCAGAAATGATGGATTGAAGTCTTTTAATCAGGACATGAATGGGTATTTCCCCCGCGACCAGGACGGAAATCCATTAGTAGTCGACAGTGGTAATGACGACGGGAGTATTACCATAGGATATATACAAGATAAAAAAAGAAAAGCAATTAAGGTCTGGGAGAAAACAGATCCGGCACGTACGGCACAATATGCTGCTGCGGCAGATATACTTGGGCGGAGTCCTTCCCGTTTCTTTATTCCATATAAGTTTCGCGAAAAAGCTTTGTTGCTGGAACAACAACAGCTTGATATTTTAATCACCGACTGGATCAATCACGATTCGCTGAAAGACTATATTTCGAGATGCCTCGGCAGACCGGAACGACTGCTTATAATTGCTGATGCGTATGCCCGGATGCAGATGGAATTACAACAAACATTAGATCAATATTATTTTGGTCCGGAATCCATCATCGTTACTTCTGATGCACAGCTTTTGATTGGCGATTATAAATTCCGTGAGGCAAACCATTCAGGAAATAAAAGCGGATTCCGTTACGATGGTTATGCATCAACATTGTGTACCTATATTTCAATTAAAGCATTTTCCGAAAAACCACACCTCTGGGATCGTTACTTGCTTAGTACACGTGACGAACTACTTTTTAATCGTGTGGATTTGGCCGATGTAAAACATTCGGCGATTTATCTGAGCTTAAAAGGAACATCAGTTGAAATAGACGGATTACTGGAAATGCTCGTGAATTATTGCGATAATGAAATAAAAACAGATTGGTTGTCTGTTGCGGCGACCCGGCATACAACCAAACAACCATCTTCGTCGAATCAAAAAATTGCGTCGCCTCCTAGAGAAATGGAATTGGCTGCAGCAATAATTGAATCAACACCAGTTTGTGCTCCCGCCGATAAAAAATTAATTGTTCTTACAGATCCTTCGCTTGAGGAACCGTTATCATTTAGCGCAACTGAATTCAAGCCAGCCGATACAAGCAATCCAGTCGATCATCCAACAGCTGAAACATCATCGATACCGATAATTTCAACAAAACGGGAATCAGATAAAACAATAATTGTCCTTACAGATCCTTCACTCGATGAACCGTTGCCGCTTAGCATAACCGAACTAAATCAGGCCGATGCAAGGAATGCAACGGACCATCAAATACCCGAGATCTCGTCGGTAACCGTAGATTCAAACAAAACGGAACCTGATAAGAAAATCTTCACCATTACTGATTCTTCATTTGAAGAGCCGCTTCTACTTGGCTGGCAGGAAGAATTGCAATCCAGGAAGAAGCAGAAACTAATTGAAATTCCAATTGCTGCGCCTCAGCCGGATGTAGCGCAACGAACAAAATCAAAGCAGAAAAGAAAACATAAGAAAAACATCCGCCTTAATCTTAACCTATATAAAGTTGCAGCATGTGCTGTTTTGGTAGTAGTAGGCGGTTATTTTCTAAAGGATAAATTTTTTGGGGACCATATTGCCGTAACGGAGCAAAATGCCGTTGTGGCAAATATTCAAGGTGCTGTTTTGGAGACACCGGTAAGCAAGACGCCGCAAACTAGTCAGAAGCCTAATGTGACTAAAAAGATCACGGATACAATTAAGCATACTTCATTGAGCGTTGGAAAGAAGGTTCAGGTTTTACCAGCTCAGCAGATGGTTGCCAAGTCATCTTCCAAACAAGAGCGCAACGAAGTCCGTTCGCATAAAGAAGTACCGGAGCTGTCAGCCAGCGCATATGTTGCACCCAATCAGCGTAGATCCGGACAATATTATATCAGCAAAACGCCACAATAATAAAAACTAAATGAAACGTATTTTTTACGCGGGTGCTTTTCTTTTGTGCCCTATGTTATTACTTTCCTGCGCAGGCAGTAGAAAGGCGAAAGTGACCAAAGTTGTCAATGCCACCCAGCGAAACGTCGATAAAGAGAATCGCCAGTTAAATGACCTGGATAAAAAATTGCAGGCGCAACTGAAAAACGGAAATGTAGACAGTGCCCTGTTACGTGCATTGCAGCCAAAACTCGATAAGAAACGGAAAGAAAATGCTCAGATGGAAGCCATCGTAGCGGATCTGGAAACCTCGATGAATCATCCGTCGGCTTTCAGAAAGGATTACAAGAAAAAAATGAAATCGCGTGTAGACCTTTTGCAGGAACACAATAAAGGTTCGGGCCACCGTAGTGCTAATTACGGCATGATCGAGGAAACGTTGGAACTTGCCAAACCAGAGACATACGGCTTGAGTGTATTCTTTGGCTCCGGTCAGTACAAAGTGCCGGAACAGCACAAAGCAGAAACAAATAAAGCATTCAGTCCGTTGTTGGATGGTGTTGTAGCAGCGTGCAATAAAAATCCTAAGGAAAAGAAAGATGTTTACATCGTGGTAAGGGGATATGCCGACGAGCAAAATATTCAGGAGGGTACTCCGCTGTATACAGATTTGGTTGCCCAGTTTCAACTTAAGTCGCCCGATCGTCAGCAATTGAATCTTGCCTTGTCTAAACTACGCGCTGACGAATTGAGCCCGGTGATTCAACGACTGTATCGTGAAAAAGCACGTCATAGTAAGAATGCCCGCAACGCGAACGCCTCTTTTTATCAGGAAGGATATGGTGAAGCATTGCCCAATTCCAAAATCAAAGATTATAAAAGTGTGGATGAACGACGGAGAATAGTAGTTGTTTTCTGGAATGTGCTGCCACAGATATAATGTTGTGACAGATCGCAAAAACTTAAGCATACAAAAGAGGCTGCCTTCGGGCAGCCTCTTTACGTTCATAACAAAAAATCAAAAAGATTAATGTTGGATAGCCAGTTTTGTCACTTCCTGCGTATTGCCAGACTCAACTTTGATAAAGTAAAGTCCTGATTGCAGTGAAGAAACATTGATCTCAGTGTTGCCAGACATTTTTACATTTTCTGACTGATACACTTTGTGGCCTGCAATATCAGTGATAACAATGTTTGCGGTACCATTTACATCGCCCCAGCGAACAATCACTTTATTGTTGGCCGGATTTGGATAAAGCAGGTAGGTTGCTTTCGTTACGTTTTCAACGCCGGTTGCTTTCGGTTTAATTTCGTTGGCAGTTTGTCCGAAGCGATAACCGCTGGCAGACGGCTGCGCGCTGGTGATGGTGATATTTGCAATAGGTGTGGTTATATAGTTCATTGATTCAGGGTAAAGTGAGTATGTGCCCAGCGGAATATTGTTGAAAGAGAAATCTCCGTTTACGTCTGTATAAGCAGATGCTACCAGTTGATTATTGTAATCACGCAGATAAACAATGATTCCTGCAATGCCGGTACCTGTTCCTTTATTGGCACCCGCGCTGATATTACCTGAAATAAAGCCCGGACCGCTTGTTACTACACCGTGTTGCATACGGATGTGTTTATCTACAGTGCCCAGACCATTGTGGTAAATTGCAGTTGCAGTACTCCAGTACAAAGACTGTTCGTGGTACGTTGGTACATAACCTGAGCTACCAACTGTCTGATCCAGCATTTTGGCTTTAGTATAATACACACCTGCAGGTTTGTTGCTGAATGAATAATAGCTCCATAAAGAACCGGAAGTATACATAGAGTCAACAGCTGAGAGTGTATTGCTTAATGAATCATATTGGATCAACCATACTTTAAAGCTGTCGATCGATGGGTTGTTAGTAGAATCCACTTTTACATAACCATCGATGATATTGCTTACCTGAATCTGATGTGTCAGTGAATCAACGCAAATCACATTGTTGTTGCTGTCAGTCCATCTAACTTCCAGTGTGGCATAATAAGAACCCGCTGCAGCGTAGGTATGTGTTGGATTCAGCACATTCATTGCTGAAGTTCCGTCACCAAAATACCAGTTGGCATGTTGTACCTGATTAGGGAAATTCGGAGAGTAGTTATAGAACTGATAGCCGCCGCTCACCGGACCGGAAGCAAACGATGCATAGTGACCAGCGCATGGATTGCCGGACTGAATAGTTACAATGTGAGAAACGGAATCAAAACAGCTTTGACCTGTTACTGTTGAATCAACCCAGTATACACTTAAACGTGCTGTATAAGTACCGCCTGCAGGATAAGTATGCACAGGGTTTGCAGCGGAGCTCATAGCTGAACCGTCGCCGAAATTCCACACATAGTTTACAGCCTGGCCTGGATTACCTGATGTAGAAGTGTTGTGGAAAGTAACTGTGTTACCCGATTGACTTGTGTAGAATGTAGCGTGATTGTTAGGGCAGCCTGTACCGGTACTATATGTTGTAACACTCTGGAACATGCTGTCAGTACAAACAAGATTAGTAAGAGTATCTGTAAAAGTTTCGATTAACGTTACATAGTGAGTGCCTGCTGTAGTATAGGTGTGTGTAGGAGACCATGCGTTTGAAGAGGTTCCGTCGCCGAAGTTCCAGGATATGGCAAACTGTGCGCTGGAAGGAGCACTCGATGTGTTTTGGAACACAACAGTGTTGCCACTCACCAATGGATTGAACGTAGCATGCACACCATTACAGGTAATCGGATTTACAGACTGATAAACAGTATCAGCGCAACTGCCATTTGTAGCTACCAGTCTCACTGTGTAGTATCCAAATGAAGCATAAGTGTGTGTGACAGGATTACCTGTGGCAACATTACCATCGCCGAAATTCCAATAATAGGTCATGCCGGAAGTGCCTGCAGGTGTGTTTGCTGTCAGTGTTACAGCACCAGTATTGCCCGAAGGGTAAACAAGAGAAATAGTGCTTGCGCACGGAGGTGCCGTTACTGTAATGGTTTGTGTAGCGGTATCGGTGCAGATGACCGTGTTGGTAAGGCTATCTGTAAGTCTCATGTAGAGTTTTACAGTGTAAGTGCCGGCCGCTGCGTAGTTGTGTCCTACAACGCCCCATACATAAGATTGTGTGCTGCCGTCGCCAAAACTATAACCATAGGTAGGGTAAGCTGTGCCGGGCGCACCTGTAAACGTGGACGTGTTGGTGAAGTTTACATTGTACAGCGATGTGGCGGTAGGCGCTGCTGCATGTGTAAACGACGCCGTACACGTGGCATTACTTGCGTAAGCCGATAGAAGTACTGCTAAAAACAATAAGAGTTTTCTCATAGGTCGTTAGTTTAAAGATTTGAAATTTGATTCAATTATATTGACGCGGAGCTATTGGAAAATGTTAGGATATTTTTAAAAATAATTCTAAAAGGTTTCAGCTAATTCTTGATAATGGTCGTTGTTCGGATTGTAAAGTATTTAAAACCTGAATCTTATAAAATTTTGATCCGGGCCTGGTAGCTCCGGTCAATCTTCGTTGCGACGCAGTACGTTCATCTGCAGCATTTCTATAAAACTCCCCCCAGAACGATAATTTTCAATGACAAATCAATAAATGAACAAAGCCGTTTCCTGAGAAACGGCTTTGTATTATAACGGCAGATCACGATTTGCGCGCTGCAATATCAATCAATCTAAGGACTACAATATCGAAATCTTCACAGTCTGTTGTGTTGTTCCGGTTTGAATTTTAACGAAATAAAGACCTGACTGCAACGCAGCAACATTCAGTTCCGTAGTGCCAGTCATCGGGATGTTTTTTAATTCTTTAACCACGCGACCTGCAACATCAGTTACCGTAATATCAGCCGCTCCGCCAGTTTGTTCCCAACGGATAAAAGTCATGTTTTTAGCAGGGTTAGGGTAGACTACGAAATTGTTTTTCACTACACCTGCAACGCCTGTTTCCTTCGGCTTGATTTCATTGGTTGTTTGGGTAAATACCAGGCCTGTCTGTGAGTTTGAACTACTTGTGATCATCACATTGCTAATTGGCGTAGTCACATAATTCAGCAGTTCGGGATAAACGGAATACACGCCCACAAACAATGTGCCGAATGAGTAATTACCATTCGCATCAGTGTAGGTGTATTTCATCAGCTGGTTATTGATATCGCGCAGCAAAACCAGAATGTTCGCAACACCGTTACCATTTACATCGGCCACTGTGCCAGAAATCGTACCAGGACCAAGTGTCATGGTGCCGCTTTGCATGATGATATCTTTACCAGTAATGGTTACACCTGTATGCACAATATCCGTTGCCTGACTCCAGTAGAGACTTGCACTGTAATATGTCGGTGCGTCGTCCATGCCGGTTTGTGCGCCGGTAGTACGTTTTGCTCTTACGATATAAGTTCCGGAAGGTTGATTTTGGAAACCATAATACGCAACGTAGTTGTTGAGATTATTTTTCTGCGAATCAACTGCCTGATACAAACCTGAAGCGTCTTTTTTATACAGCCAAACCTGTGCAGTATCAATATTTCCCAGCGGTGTTCCTAGTGAATCAAACACGACGTTACCTGAGATGATATTTTGCGGAGCCAGTACTGTTACCGGATTGGTAGTAGAGTCCATACAAATTATATTCAGACTGTTGATGTCGATCCATTTTACTGTCATTTTCACATTGTATGTACCGGCCGCTGCGTAAGCATGTGTTACGGCAAACGTTGCGTTGGAAGTAGCGCCATCGCCAAAGTCCCAGTGTGTTTCCAGCGACTGGCCCTGGAAAGTAGCAGAGGTGTTATTGATGTTTGCAGTAGAGTAGCTGATGCTTACAACATTATAATTTGCGATGTGTCCGCCGCAAGTATTAATCACCTGAATAACATTGCTAACGGTGTATACACAAGCCGGATTGCTGGCAGAGTCGATTGCTGTAAGCGTTACGGTGTAAGTGCCGGTGCTGGTATAGTTATGCGTTACATTAGCGCCTGTTCCTGTATAGCCATCACCGTAAATCCAGCTGTAGTGCATGTTCTGTGTGCCGGAAGGATTGCTGGCAACAAATTGCACGTCTCCGTTATTGCTGGCGTCAATCGCAGTGCTGAAAATACTTTGACACGGCGTTGCAGGGCCAGTAACGGTTACTTGTTTATCTGCTGTATCGGTACATACCAGCAAACCGTGGATGGTATCAATAACCGATATGGCAAGTTTAGCATAGTAAGTTCCGGGCGTTGCATAAATATGGTTGGTCGTATAATTTCCCTGGCTGGTGTAATTAGCGCTGCCATCGCCAAATACCATCGTCAGAAATGCGGCATTACCAGTGGGAAGTGGTGTATTCCAGGTTGCACCGGTTAGAAAATTTACATTTTGGAGACTGGCGCTGACTGGTGTTTGGGTAGCGGAGAAACCGGCCGAGCATTGTGCGTCGGCAGAATAGATGGTCAATAGAGCGGCAAAGAACGTAAGGATTTTTTTCATAGGCTTTTGAAATATGTGGTATAAAAATAACAAAATCGCTGATATCTGATGTCTTTCGGTGTAAATGGCAAGGCTATCAATGAGTATCAAACGTGTTTCATCTTACTTTTTTCTGAAAAAAAAGCAACCAAAAATTCAAAGCCTAAAGAGATTCCGGCTAAAATGAAAAGGTAAACAGTCGTTGTGAGAAGGTACAACGCAGCAATTTATAGCTTACTACCGAAGAGATGTATGCTTTTAACGCCTGCGTTTCCTCAGGCCGGTTGTGTTGCGTAAATTCTGTTTAGTTGATTATCGCCTGCTTGCTTGTGTAATTTCATTTTCAATGCGCAGCTGAAGTTCGGACAATGCTTTCTTGCAATCGTCAACCGTTTCTTGTGCCCATTTTTTATTGATTCCTGTCTGCGTTTGTGTTTGCAGATCATTGTAACCAAAGGTGGTCCAGGTCGGATGATCCTGCGTGCGGTTTTCAAAACCTGCATCTTTAAAGCTCAACCGGTATTTGCCATTGGTCGGAGTAACTACAATTTCCACTCTCATCCTTCGTTGCTCCGGCATAAAAGAACCTGCTTTATCACTCATTGGAATGATGGCTCTGTAAACAATGCGACTGAGGTCATCGTCTTCCGAAAGCATCATGCCGTTACCATCATTAAATACTTTGTCCAGTGCATTTTTTACCGCCACACCCAATGCATTTGCAGGTACACCATTCGCATCAATCACCTGATCCACATCAAAACCGTCGTTGGCCAGTTTGTAGTTGTAATGCATCAGCGTATGGTTATCGAGCTCTTCTGTCAGATCAATTTGAAACGTACGTTTCCCGTCATACAAGCCGGCATAATAAAATGGCGCATCTTCCTTTACGTACTTCGTAATATTTTTGATTGTTCCGAAATACTGCTCGTTATTTGTAAATAACGAATCTCCGACCGCTACTTTTTCGCCGTTGTACATCAAATATTGCAGGTGCTTCTGGTATTTACCGATCTTGTCGGGATTGATTGAAACACCTTCTTTCATTGTCTGTGCAAACACAGAACCCGAGGCCGACAGCAGTAAAACAAAAAATAGTCTTCTCATGTAGTTCATTGGAACGATGACAAATTACAGCAAATTGCATCAGCTTTCAGCGGCGCCGGCGCAAATTTTCACAACAGTTTACCAGAATTTTTGCGAAGAAGGTAAATATTCCGCAGGAATTAGGTAATTTTTATAACTGAAAAGCCATTCAATCCAGTTTCAATGAAAATAGCCTCCATCCTTACTGCCGGACTTTTGGCATTATCCTTCGGTGTATTTGCGCAAACCGAAGATCTCAAACAAAACATTCAAAAAATTACGGCAGGTAAAAAAGCCGAAGTTGGCATATCCATACGCGGCATCGAGAATGGGAAAACGGTCAGCATCAATGGTAATAAGCATTACCCGATGCAAAGCGTATTTAAATTTCCGATTGCGCTGACTGTATTGCATCAGGTAGATGCCGGCAAATTGAAACTGGAACAGCTGATCACCATCAAACGAAGTGAACTATTACAAGATACCTGGAGTCCGTTGCGTGAAAAATATCCGAAAGGCGACGTGAAAATTCCGTTGTCTGAAATTATTCAATACACAGTATCGCAGAGCGATAATAATGGTTGTGACGTGTTGTTGCGGTTAATTGGCGGACCGGCTGTGGTTAACGATTATATTCATAGCCTGGGCGTTAAAGATATCGCTATTAAAGCAAACGAAGAGGCGATGCATAAAGACTGGAATGTCCAATTTACAAACTGGTGTGCTCCCGATGCAATGACCGCTTTATTAATCAAGTTTTATCAACAGAAAATTTTGCAGCCAACGACACATGCGTTTTTGTGGAAGACAATGGCAGAAACCACTACAGGCAAGAATAGAATTCGGAAACTATTGCCTGCCGGAACAATTGTGGCCGATAAAACAGGATCTTCTGGTGCCAATAAACAGGGGATTACAGCTGCGCTGAATGATGTCGGAGTCGTTACATTGCCCAACAGCCAGCATTTTGCAATCACCATATTTGTGTCTGATTCTAAAGAAAACAATGATACCAACGAACAGATCATTGCAGATATAGCAAAAGCTGCCTGGGATTATTTTATAAAATTATAGAGACGTTGTGCGCAACGTCTCTAGTTCATGATCTTTAGTAATGCTAAAGGTTACAGATTAACCCCGCCTGATACCTCAATTCTTTGTCCCGTAACCCATTTGGCATCATCAGTGCAAAGAAAGGCTACAACACTGCCAATATCATCAGCTTGTCCTACACGACCAAGGGCTGTTTGCGAAGCGAGAAAGGCTTTGCGTTGCGGATCTGTACGTATAGCTGCGTTGTTGAAATCTGTTTCTGTAGCGCCCGGAGCAATCACGTTAGATCGAATGCCACGGTTGCCCAGTTCTTTAGCGATATACCGCGACAACACTTCAACGGCACCCTTATTGGACGCATATGCGGAATAACCCGGTACCACAAAACGTGTAGAGCCTGATGAAACAAATACAATACCACCACCGTCATTCATAACTGGCAATGATTTTTGCGTCAGGAAATAAACACCTTTAAAATGGACGTTGGTGAAATTGTCAAAGTCTGCCTCGGTAACCTGCATAAACGGAATCGTTGCACCCATACCACCGTTATTGATCAGGAAATCGAATTTGTCAGTGCTCCAGTTTGTTTGCAAAGTTTCTTTTACCTGTTGCACAAAACCATCCAGCGAAGCGATATCACCAACATTAACCTGTAGCAGAGCAGCCTTTCCGCCCATGCTTTCCAATTCCTTTACTACTTTTTCACCTTCTTCTTTGTTGCTATAGTAAGTCAGGATCACGTCAATGCCTTTTCTGCAAAGAGAAAGCGCCATATCTCTGCCCAGTCCACGGCTGCCGCCAGTTACCAGTGCTATTTTTTTCTGTGCCATAAATTGATTTAAATTGGTTCACAAAGCTATCGCTGGTCCGGGAACCAGCGATAACACAAAGCAAACAATAAGTTAAGAAATTCAAACATTATAGAAAGCTTACCGCCCCGGTTTGAATATTGTAATAGGCGCCCACAATTTTTATTTCTCCTTTATCTTCCATTTCTTTCAAGATCGGACTGTTAGTTCTTATTTCACTGATCGTGTGCAATACGTTGTTTTTGGCAACTTGTTCTACATAAGCTGGATTTTTTGAAGTCTTTTCTCCCGAAAAATCCGCAGATTTTGCCACCGCCGGTTGAATGTTTGCCAGCATACCAGTGATATTGCCCAGTTTCACATTATCAATAGCGCCTTTAACAGCACCGCAGGATTCATGTCCCAGTACCAGGATTAATTTGGCGCCGGAAACCTTACAGCCAAATTCCATGCTACCCAATATATCTCGGTTCGAGAAATTGCCAGCTACGCGTGCCACAAACAAGTCGCCAATTCCTTTGTCAAATACGTCTTCAACCGGAATACGGCTATCGAGACAAGAAAGGATTACCGCTTTAGGAAACTGACCCGGAGCTGCATTACGCACCATCGCCGAGTGATCGCGCGAGGTAATATTGTTGGTCATAAACCGCTGGTTGCCTTCTTTCAGACTTGCGATAACCATATCTGGTGTAAGCGCTTTTTGCTCTTCGGCCGTGAGTACTCTTTCGCGTAATGGTGGTGGCGCCGCTTCCGGCGCGGTTTTGACCGTGTCAGTTTTTGCGGTGTTGTCATTGCTGGGATTGCTGCATGCAAGCAGTGTGGTGGCTATCGCGATAGCCATAAAAAAAGTGTTTTTCATGTTTGATGGTTAGATTTGAAAGTTTATAAATATAATAAAAATCAAAAAGTCAAGTATTCGCTGTATCATGAATACGGATCAATAGCTTTGAGCTGTTGCGTTGTGTTAAGAACTTTCTTAAACAAGGCGAACCGTCCACTTATTACTGATAACTTAGAACTCAGAACTCAGAACTATACCAAACATGAAACTGCTCCGTATCATTTTATTAACCGTTCCCTTTCTTTTTGCATTCCGTAAAGAGGTATCGGCTCAAAGCATACCCAGTTTAAATCAGGGTGGCACACAACAGGAAAGTTATTTCACCACTTTGCCTTATGAGCTCGTCAAAGGGAAAATCGTTATCACAGTTACCGTTAATGGTAAAGCCCGGAAATTTATACTAGATACAGGTGCGCCGCTTTCCATCACAGAAAGCTTGTATGATGAATTGCATCCAGCTACGCTAGGGAATGTTGAAATAGCCGATCAGTCGGGCAAAAAAGATAGTATTGCAGTAGTGCGTGTACCTGCGGTGGAAATAGGTGGTGTTACATTCTCTGATGTACCAGCGATTGTTGCCAAAAATGCGAAGATTCTTTTTGAATGTTTTGGTGTCGACGGATTTATTGGAAGTAATCTGTTGCGCAATTCTATAGTGCAGTTTGACGACCGTAATAAACAGGTCACGCTTACGAATGATGCTTCTAAACTTTCACTCAGCAAGAAAAAATCGATGCCGCTGGAATTAACTCCCGGTCAAAGCAATCCCTTTATAAAAGTCTATTTGAAAAAAGGCAAACAAACCGTTTCCGATAATATCCTTTTTGACTCAGGCGCCGATGGATTTTATGAGATCTCTATGAATTCCTATAAGTTGTTTGCTGAAAAATCGACCGTCATTGATAGTGTTGTCAAAAGCTTCGGAAGCTACACGGGTGGCTTATACGGCACCTCCATCGCGCAGGAAAATTATATGATGAAAATCCCCGAGTTTGTCGTTGCAAAAATGAAATTTACGAACGCCATTTCAAGAACTACTTACAGTAAAGAATCCCGAATAGGAAGCAAAGTGTTGAACTATGGTAAAGCTACACTCGATTATAAGGATAAGCTGTTTTATTTTGAACCTTATGGTGGTGTAACTGTTGCAGATCTCAGTGAAAAGGTATGGCCAATTCAACCTGCATTAGGCAACGATAAAATGATTGTCGGCATTGTATGGGATCAATCACTGGCCGGAAAAATAAATGCTGGCGATGAAATTTTATCTTACGACGATCTCGACTATTCCAAAATGAGCGTTTGTGAAATGATTGTTACAGAGCGGAAATCAGAAAAGGAAAAAGCAATGCTTGTACTTAAAGACGTGAAAACCGGAGCAGAGAAGAGGGTAGAGATTGAGAAGAAATAAACTTTATTGTTGGCAGCTAGCTGTTTTTTTGAAGAGGCACAACATAGGGAACAGATTTCGTGTTTAATGCGCGCGTTATGTTGGAGACTTGTCGTAATCTGATTTGGCGTTTAATGCGCCATAGAAAATTCCAATACATCAAATAGACAAGTCTGTCTATTTAGGTCCTACCTTTGGGTCATGAAACCAAGAGGACAAATCGTGACAGATAAAATACTCGACACGGCCGAGCGGCTTTTTTATGCCCAAGGTTATTGTAATACGGGTATTAATCAGGTCATAGAAGAAGCAGACATCGCGAAAGCCTCTCTGTACAAACATTTCGAAACAAAGACAGATTTGCTGGTAGCATACGTTCAGCGCACACACGAGCGCTGGTTTGAACGATTGGAAACAGCCATCAACAAAGTAACTGATCCGAAGGGCAAACTGCTGGCAATTTTCGACCACCATGCAGAACGCCAGAAAGTCCGCGAATTTGGCGGATGTCCGTTTATCAAAGCAAATGATGAAGCAGGCATGAGTGATCCGCGCGTGCTGGAGGAAATCCAAGAAGCGAAGCTGCACAGCAAAGACATCATCAAAAAGCTCGTTGCGCAATCAGGACATAAAAAGCTACTAACTGATCAGGACTTAACAGAATTAATATTCCTTAGTCTGGAAGGTTCCATTACGTCCGCTTCAGTTTTCAAAACTTCCGCCGATATACTCGCTGCAAAAAAAATCATCCAAAAACTGCTTTAAGATGAAAGAGGTAAAGAACAAATGGCTGGAGCTGATTATCGTGCTTTCGGCCCCATTACTTTCCGTAATAGATGTGTTCATCATTAATGTTGCCATACCTGCTATTAAGAAAGGAGTACATGCTACAGATGCCCAGATCCAGCTCGTTATAGCCGGCTATTTATTGGGTTATGCAGCATTTCTGATTACAGGCGGCAGAGCGGGAGATCATTTCGGAAGGAAAAAAGTATTCTTCTGGGGTATGTTTGCATTTACACTTGCATCGTGTTTATGCGGACTGTCAACTTCTGCATTACAGCTGAATGTGACGAGATTTTTTCAAGGTTTAAGTGCCTCATTTATGGTACCGCAGACGATCGCCTTTGTACAAGTACTTTTTACCGATACCAAAGAACGGGCGAAAGCGTTTGCGCTTTATGGTATTACGTTGGGAGTTGCAGCTGCAATCGGCCAGGCACTGGGTGGTTATTTATCTGATACACACTGGGCCATTGCGGGCTGGCGGCTCATATTCTTTATTAATCTTCCGATCGGCATCCTCACACTTTGGGCAACGCATAAATATGTGACTGAAACGAAGAAGCATCAAAACACAAAATTTGATTATTCCGGTATTGCGATTCTGACTTTAGGATTATTTTGTTTGATTTATCCATTGATCCAAGGTCGTGAAGCGGGATGGCCATTGTGGAGCGTTGGCCTGATTGTATTATCATTCGGTATTTTTTCCTTCTTTATTTACAATCAGAAACGAAAGCTGGCGCGGAATGAAAATCCATTGATAGACGTGCGACTGTTCCGTATAAAGGATTTCAACATTGGGCTGTTAGCGGTACTGTTTCATTTTATGCTGCATACCGCCTATCTGTTGTTGAGCGCTGTATATCTTCAAAATGGTCTGGGTGTTTCTGCGCTTGATTGCGGATTGTATTTTATTGTACCGGGATTGTTATTCGTTGCCTCTTCTGTATTGGCTTCGAGGTTGATTGTGCGGTTTGGGAAACGTGTGTTGCAAGTGGGCGTGGTTATTCTGGCGATTGCATTTTATACACAGATGATGCTTTGGAAGCCCGGAGCTAATGCCTGGCTGATCGTGAGTTTGATGGGTGTCTGGGGATTGGGAAACGGACTGGTTTTGCCTTCGCTTTTAAACCTCGCACTTAAAAATGTACCCGCTCAATATGCAGGAGCAGCAGCTGGCGTATATTCAACTTTTCAGCAAACAGCTTCAGCGCTCGGTGTAAGTATTATTGGCGGCGTATTTTTCTATTATTCCAGGAATGGTTGGCAGGTAGCATATCACGCTGGTGTGGTTGGTTTGCTGGTGAGTCTGGCGTTAGTGAGTTTAATGTTGTATCTCTTGCCGGA
Organism: Taibaiella soli; assembly: GCF_003236175.1. Lineage (GTDB taxonomy): Bacteria > Bacteroidota > Bacteroidia > Chitinophagales > Chitinophagaceae > QKTW01. The sequence goes on from NZ_QKTW01000027.1 coordinate 107,683, forward strand.
TAGAAAAGCATCGCAGCAGGGTACTTCGAAAATCAATGCAGTTGAAGCTGAAAAAGCCGAAGTACTGATTCTTGATTAATGATGCGTTCTAAGACGAAATAGCCGCAAATATTTAATATTGGTAATTCCAGGAAATGAAAATGCAAACTGAAGAAAATAAACGTCTGACGTATAAAGATATGCCATCGCCGGTTGGATGTCTCCGGCTTATCGCTAGCGAAGCCGGTCTGACAGCGGTGTTGTGGGAAGGTGAAAATTACCAGCGAACAAAACTTATCGATCCCGAACGAGACGACAATAATTCAATATTGCTGCAGACAGAACAGCAACTAGACGGTTATTTTCGGAAAGAAAGAGTCGAGTTTGATCTTCCGCTTGATTTTAAAGGAACGGAATTTCAGGTGAAAGTCTGGCAGGCACTGCTGGAAATACCTTATGGCGCAACCAAAACATATGGCGAGTTAGCGCGTTTGCTCGGAGATTTGAAAGCCGTACGGGCGGTTGGAGGAGCGCTGAATAAAAATCCGATTTCGATTATTGTTCCTTGTCACCGAATTGTGGGGACTTCCGGAAAATTGGTTGGTTTCGCAGGTGGTCTGGAAAATAAAGCTATGCTGCTTGAACTGGAAAGCGGTCACAGAGCACCCAAACTTTTTTAAATCAGAATTTGATCGTGAAAACAAAGAAGACAGTTAAGAAGGCGCTACCGGAAGTTTTCAATCAGGAAAATTTCTATCGATTATGCGATCATCTGGCCGGTTTGGATGAGGACTTGAAATTGATTTTAGATAAGCACGGCTATCCACCCATGTGGACACGCGAAAACAGTTTAGAAACACTGGTGCACATTGTGCTCGAACAACAAGTGTCGTTGGCATCGGCACTAGCAGCCTTAAATAAACTGAAAGAGAAAATAAAAATCATTACACCTGACAACATACTTCAGTTGACGGATGATGAAATGAGAGCTTGTTTTGTAAGCCGGCAAAAAACAATTTACATCAGAGGAATGGCCCAGGCCATCAAAAGCAATGAAATCAATCTTGAGGTATTACCTGATTTGCCGTCTGATGAAGTTCGCAAGATCCTTATCAATCTAAAAGGCATCGGCAACTGGACAATCGATGTATACCTTATGTTCACGCTGCAAAGAGCAGATGTTTTTCCTATTGGGGATCTGGCTGCTGTCAATGCGCTGAAACGATTAAAGAAGCTTGATCCTGAGATGAATAGGGAAGCGTTGCTTGAAATCACTCATAACTGGAAACCCTTGCGGTCGGTGGCTTCTATGATGTTGTGGCATTATTATTTGTCGCAGTCAAAAGTCAAAAAAACAGAGAAGAAACAAGATAGAGAATAATGTTGCAGCATTGTATTTTATTGACGTGATTATATACTAAGGGCACCAACGTTTGCTTATTGGATTTCGCGTGGTAAGAAGATTGGCAAATACGAATCGGCGTTGAACACGACTTATTCGATTTGATTTTTGAGGGATGTTTTAATGTTCAGTTGTGCCGGTATATCTGAATAATTTTGCTTCTAATTAGGCTGTAGCACAACAAAAAGCATTGTGGGAATTGCTTTACTCGCATGGATTTGTTTGATGCTTCTTAAACAGCATAAAAACAAAGCAATGCAAGAATTTAAATTAGAGAATGATTTTGATGAAAGGTTGAAATCGAAGAAAAACGAACAGCTTGCAAATGATTTCTCCAACAATTGCTACACTGCGAGAAGATTTTATTCGAGTAATAACTGGGATAACATAATTGCCAAAGTGATAGAAGCAGCTGGTTACCCGCTTACAGTAGAAGAAATTCGCGAAGTTCTGGAGCACAAGTCGCTTCTTCCGATTCCTGTGGATTCAACAAAGCACGTATATCCTAAAATATTGCATGCCCAGAAAAGGGAAGTTATTGAACAATATCGCATTTCCGGAGATCGAAAATTGTATTACTGCCTTCCTTCATGGATAGATTCATACGAACTTTTAAAAGAGGAGTTTAGGTGTAATGCATTGGTTTTAGAAGAGTCGTGTTAGGCGTCTCAATTGGGTTGTTTCCCAATCGATCCTGGTTTTAAATTGAATTTTGCAGGTAATGTGAAAAGGATGGAAGATAGTTTCTGCCCTTTGATTTATACCTTTTATACGTCCTTATTATTCGTTTTGTCTGCTAAGAATTTTGGCTACTATTGAATCCTGATGTGCATGTCAGATCTTGTTTTTTTCGCCTAACTTAGGTAAACATAAAACCGAAGCCAGGTTTTATACAATTGCACCGAAGGTTTTCAGCGGACAAAAATTCAGCGATGATAGAGATAGACTATACGCTAACACCGGACGCAGGATTTCTGGAACGTATCGCCAGTCAATTTAGCAAAGCCTATGGCGAAGAAGTATGTATCCGGAATAACGGACTGGTGTTTCCTCCGGCACTGGCTACGGGCAAATACGAGTTCTACAGCATCGATCCTGGTTTGGGCATGCTTATCGTCGATTGTCAGTTTCACCGGGGTATAAAATTCAAACGTCAACCCGCGCGTATCAATTATTTTCATGCGCTTAGTTTTAATCTAAGCACAATTTCGCTGCTGGTAAACCGCCAGGGCAAAACATCAGTGCATATCGGCGATAGCTGGAAAAAGAAAATTTTGTACAGCACATCCGAAAAAGATCTGGAATGGAGTGCTCCGGCTGGCAGTTCCATCAAAATGGTGGTGATTTATCTTACCCGAGCGTGGTTGCAAAAACACTATAGGATAGAAAACATTCCGGATCGGCTACCATATTCTAAGGAATTTTCAATGGATTTACCACTTCAGTTCAGCCTCGATCTGGATCTGGAGTTCCTTTTGATCTTACAGGATATTATTCACAACCCCGCACCGCGGTACATGAGCAAGCTCTACTACGAAGGCACTATCCGCAGATTGATTGCGGTGGCGGCCAGTCGGTTGGCATACCATCCCGAGGCAGAACTGAAACTTCATTATTCCGATGTAGTAAAAATCGTCAATGCGGTAGCGCAGATTGAGAACGTACCAGAGTTGCAGCTTCCTGCCCTTGACGATCTCGCGCAGCAATGTCTGATGGGTCGGTCAAAATTTGAAAAGTTATTTAAAGCCATCTATGGAAAGAGCTACCTTGATTTTTTTCATGGCCAGAAAATGAAAAAGGCCGCCGCGCTGTTGCAAAAAGAGTGGGGCATCTCCGAATCTGCTGCTGCTGTGGGTTTTAACGATCTCAACCATTTCACGAAAGTTTTCAAAAACTTCTTTAAGATCACGCCAAAACTATACCAGTTAAAAACAAAAAAGCAAACTGGAAAAAATGATAGAGATTGATTTTTATTACAGCGTCAGTAAAAACTATCTGATAAAATTTGTGGAAGTCTTAAACAAGGCTTCCGGCGAAAAGGCGACGCAAAAAGGAAACAGGATTTATCTGCAGCCTTCAATAGCAGATGGATTTCTTGAATTTCATGAATTTCAAGAAGGTATTTCTGTTTTAATCACGGACTGTACGCTCCGGCAGGAGCTTAGGTTTCGGCAAATGAATGTTTCCGGCAACGATACTTACCGGATTGTATTTAATATAGGTCAGCCAATTCCGATCATTATGGAAAATGGTCAGAAGATAGTATTGGGCAGTGATTTTGCCGAAGCTGTAATGTTCACATCTCACACTGCTGAATTGAGCGGTATTGTGGCGACCGGTACGGTAGTAAAAACGATCACTATTATTTTCCACAGAACCTGGGCCATTGATCATCTGCTGCACAATGCGGTTCCGCTACGGGTGACACGGCTGCAACTGTTTGCCAACAATATGCCGATGCAGTTCACCACGCACCTGGATCTGCAGTGCTATGAACTGGCTTGTGAAATGCTGACACAACGCGCACCGGCAATGGTATTGCCACACCTGCTGGAGGGATATACTTACCAGATGGCCGCTTTATTTTTCAATAGCGTAGTGGAGGACGAAGTCGGCGAAAAACGTTTTATCTCAGAAGCTGCCATGCGGGTCATTCAATTGAAAGAACGGCTGGAACAGAATCTCAGTGAAGAATTGCCAACGCTCAATGATGCCGCAACTATTTGCCTTATGAGCAAAAATCGTTTTGCAGACATGTTCAAATCCTTATTTGGTAACAGTTACGCGGCATTTTTCCTCGACCTGAAAATGAAAAAAGCAAAAGAGTTGCTTCGCACAGGCAGTTCTGTTGCAGATACTGGTTATGAGGTTGGCTATTCTAACGTAAGCCATTTTGTAAAAACATTCCGAAGGCATTTCGGCATTACTCCTGGCGTTTATCAGGCACAACGTGGCTGATATCTTACCTCTTGCTCAGTTGTTTTCTGTTTTTGCATGAAAAAAATGGGCTAAAAGCACATCAACAAAAAAAGAACTCACGAAAACAACTCTAAACAAGTTGCAGATCCGTGGCTTATCCCTTTTTGCATCATTTCACATTTTCCGCAATCACCACGTTTTTAAGGTTTCAGGCAACATTCATTCCGTTTTACCTGCCGGAACTTTGCAGTAGCAATTGCAGCTAAAAGCGCCCCACTGTGAAGGCATCCGCACCGGCGGAGTAAAAACGAAAACAATGAATAAGACAAAAATTAAGATCGCAGTTACTGACGATAAAAACATGAAGGGGATTTTGAGTGCTTCAATCCTTAAAATACGCAAGTGCTTACAGCGGACGAAAAGCCTTTCTCTGGCAACGGTCACACTGGGATTTTCATTAACAGCAGCAGCTCAGGCAACACCACCGTTTAATGTTTGTACCTACGACAATACAAATGGTGTATCGGGTGCAGTATCGGTTTACAACGCATATGAAAACATTCAGCTGACCAATTACCAGACCGTCATAGGTTCGGTGAGCGGCTCGGATGGCCTATTCTCGGGAAACTTCAACTTGAAGAATGTTTCCGGAAGTGATTATTCCGACGTAACTATTATTCTTACCGAGGCAGGTTATTGGTCACAGACTTACTTTAATAACAACAATTTTAAGTTTACATGGAATCCCACCGCAAAATGGTGGACAAAAACAGCGACTGACGGCACTGCAATGACCATCAGGTTGTATAACGTGGCAGTGAATGGAACTTATCTTCCAGCCTCACAAGTTCATATGGTGCCGGTGGCGCTTACTCCGAGTGCCGGCTATTCACCAGTTCTGTTCGAAAGCACGGCAGACATGGTACTTAATGCCAACTTTTACGACGCAGGAACCGGAATCACGCACAACGCAGCAGCAGTAACGCCGCCGACGCCGGCCAACTATATTACTATTGATCTCGGTCCTCTGGCCAATGGTCAGTCGCTAAATAACATAGTCATCACTTACGCTGTTTCATATGCCGATGGCCGGAATCCGTACACACTCTATCCGGGCGACGGCAGTCCTTCGGGAGATATTGATTATTATGTGTTCAATACACTTACTCCTGCTGTTTCTGGCTATGATTATGGTGATGCACCAGCGTCTTATGGCATTGCACGTCACGCTCCGCATGCAACAAATGTAAACAGTTTTTGTCCCGGCACAGGAGCCATTTACATTGGCCCGGCGCGCCCCGATTATGAATTGTCAAACAAACAAAGTGCCGCATGCAATGGTGACGATACCACCACCACTCAATACACTAACACAACCGGATACACAGATGAAGGCGGCACGCTGACGAATTATACCGGCGCAGCATCTTACAGCATGACACTGCCTTATGTAAACAACAGCGGCGCTTCTGGTACTTTAAGTACATGGATCGATTGGAATAACAATGGCATATTCGACGCTTCAGAAATGGCGCTGATAACCGTACCTGCCGGTAGCGGCAATGCAACGTTAACCTGGAGAAAAACAAATCCGGGTGCGGGTGAGGGAACCATACCAGCATCAGTAGTTTCGGGCAATAAGGTAGTACGTTCCAGAATCGGTACGATACTTTCAGAAATCAATATACCAACCGGTACAGCTTCAGACGGAGAAGTAGAAGACTGCCTCCTTTCTGTTGCCATTAATCCGCTGCCGATTACGCTTGTTTCATTTACAGGAAACCGTGTTCAGGGAAATGATAGGCTGAGCTGGACGACGACTAAAGAACAAAACTCAATGGACTTCGAAATTGAATATAGCGTCAATGGAGCAGATTTTACAAAAGTGGGCACCGTAAATGCCGCAGGCACGACCACTACAGAACAGCAATATCATTTTACAAACAATAATGTAAGCGGTACTTCTTTTTACAGATTGAAAACCGTTTACACAGATGGAAGTTCAGATTACAGCCAGGTAATTAAACTGACGGGAACAAGCAGTGCAGCCAATGGCAGTGGCACCATTACAATGGCCGACATTTATCCGGTTCCGTTTCACGATGAATTGAATGTAGGTGTAAACAGCAGTCGCGAAACACCAGCTTCGATCAGATTGTTTACGTTGGATGGGAAAAAAGTTGCAGAACAAAATGTAAATCTGTCGTTAGGGCTCGCACACTACGCCATACACAATCTCAGCGCACTGCCTGCCGGAATGTATGTGGTACGCGTGCAAACGGATGCCGAAGTATTAATGGGAAAGGTGATCAAGTAATATCAGTTTCTCCCTTTCAATCAAAGCGCAGCCAGGTAGCAATCAATTTTAGAAAACCATACAAATATCGAGCTACATTATTCGTTTTATGTTTAGGGGTGTTTTCGTAAAAAAGCCCGGGCCGTTTCACCCGGGCTTCCCTATCACCTTTTTAATTTGATTATTTTATGCTTTCGATATAAAGGATTTTGCCGAAAACTTATCGATGGAAAAGTTAGCATAACTTTTATCCGTCAGCACCGCGCGTGGCTCTTCTTCTAAGTTGTATACCGATTAGAGACAATGCGCAACTTTTTTGCCGCGGTCAAATCGCTGCGTAAATTTTGTTTCTGCCATTATTATTTTTCTTGTCGTTCAATTCTTTCGTACAGGCGTTCGTCGTTAGACGAAATATCGCATAAACAACTGTTAGAATGTTTTTGCAATGTTTTGACATTCAATGCCCGTACAAAATGGTTCTTTTTTTGACACGATTATAGTTGCATCGCTATTGATGCGATAATCGTTAAACAATAAAAAATGAATCGGGATCAAAACAGTACATCGGTTACCCGGCAGATCGTAACCGAACAACAATTTCGGGAAGGTGTAATGCCTCGTGCCCAACTATCAAAGCTGGCATGTGAAATTGCGTTGGGAAAAACAGCAAATGCGGATGTGAAGGAGTTTGCCGGATGGGAGTTAATGGAGGCAAATACCGTGATTGATGTGCTTCAAGACCTGGGAACTGCTCTATCAACGATGGACACTGCCGCTGCCGCTTTTATCGAGCAACTGAAGGGACTTTCCGGAAAAGATTTTGACAAGCAGTACATGGCAGCGGAATTATCCAACCACGAATACTTGCGTGACTTTGCCCGGAACTATCTCGACAATGCCGAAGGAAAGCCGACGGGTAAAGACAAAGAAACATGGCACGTCGCCGGCCTGGCATTATTTGCGTTCACGGAACACGTCGGTCTTTGCGAAAAAATTATTGCCGCCGCGAATTAATTATCGGCTGTGCAATTCGTTGCTGCCTGTGTTAAAACATAATGGCCTGCGGCGAAGACCGGCTGTGGCATTATAACAAACCCCGGTTCCGCTTGCAAGCATTATCTCCATTTATTTTTACATCAACTATAAATTAACTTCTCATGAGACGATATCTCTTTTTATATTTTACCATCACACTCCCGGCTTTCTTAATTTCCATCAGTCACGTACATGCGCAAACAGACAGCTTAAAACGCAGTCCGCAAGACCTTGTCAACGCCCTGCATACAGCTTTTGGCGAGCATCATGCACGTGCCGTGCATACAAAAGGTATCTTTTTTGAGGGAACGTTTACTCCTTCCGGAGAAGCGGCAACTATTACCACAGCCAAGCATCTGCAAAAGGAGCCCTCAAAGATCATTGTTCGTTTTTCCGATTTCACGGGAATCCCGGACATACCCGATAATGCCGGTCCTGCCAACCCGAGAGGAATGGCGATCAAGTTTATTATGAAGGACGGATCGACTTCAGATATCGTCGGTCATAGCTTTAATGGTTTTCCGACCGCGAATTCCGATCAATTCCGAGACTTATTGCTATCTATCGCTCACAGTGGGGCCGGCGCATCAAAGCCGACGGCACTTGATAGTTTCCTGTCCACCCATCCACTTGCGAAAAGATTTCTCACCACACAAAAACTGCCGGTAAGCTATGCTACTGTCAATTATTTTGGTGTGAATGCGTTTAAGTTTACAAATAGTAAAAACAGCGCGTGTTTTGTCCGGTATCAATTTGTCCCGGAAAGGGAAGAACTCCTGACATCCGCGCAGTATGAAAAGGAAGATGTTAACTATCTGATCGACGAAATTCAAAAACGTATTGCATCGAAGCCTGTCGTATTTAAAATGTATGCGGAAATTGCTACGAGCGATGATAATATTAATGATCCCTCCATCGCATGGCCTGGCAGCCGACGGAAGGTTTATCTTGGAAAGCTTACGATAACAAAACTCGCTGATAACTCTGTCGTGGCAGACAAAGCATTATTCTTTATCCCGAATAATGTCCCGGCAGGCATTGAACCTGCTGACCCGATGATCAACTTCAGGTCGGCAGCATACCCCATTTCGGTTAAGGAAAGACAACAGTAGCGATTATATGACATGCAACAGGAAGTATGCATAACAAAAAGGAGCAGCTGTTCGGCGATTCCTTTTTATGCATGCGTTTTGGTAATCCCTAATTTTTTCATTTTTGAGTGCAGGGTAGTCGGGGGAATGTTGAGTATGGCTGCGGCCCCGTCTTCGCCTCTTATTTTGCCTTTGCACTGCTGCAGTATTGCGATGATGTGTTCTCGTTCCATTTGTTCAAGGGATTTGTCGATCGCCCCTTCTTGCTGCATGGTCATTTTTTTGGAAGAACGAATAAGAAACACTTCTTCTATAATAGGCCCCTTTGCCATAAGGATACTTCGCTCTATTACATTTTCCAACTCGCGGATATTGCCCGGCCAGTCGTATGTCGACAACTCAAGCATAACGGCCGGCGATACACCGGTAATTTTTTTACCGAGCCTGTTTGATAACTTTTGTATAAAATGTGTGATCAGTTGCTTCATATCTTCCTTACGCTCACGCAAGGCGGGCAATACAACGGGGAAAACATTCAGCCGGTAATAGAGGTCTGCCCTGAACCTGCCTTCCTCTACTTCCTTTTGCAGGTAGCGGTTGGTAGCCGCGATGATGCGAACATTGGTTTTAATAACGGTCTTTCCCCCGATGCGCTCGATTTCCTTTTCCTGAATGGCTCTCAACAATTTGACCTGAAGATCGATGGGCATTTCGCCGATCTCATCTAGAAACAAAGTACTGTGGTCTGCCAATTCGAATTTCCCCGTTCTGCGCTCTGTCGCGCCGGTAAAACTTCCCTTTTCATGGCCGAACAACTCGCTTTCGATAAGCGTTGGAGGAAGGGCAGCGCAATTTACCTTGATCATCAGTTGGTCCTTTCGCGGGGAAGCATTATGAATTGCTCTGGCAATAAGTTCTTTGCCGGTACCTGTTTCGCCCATGATTAATACACTCGTGTCGCTGTAGGCAACATTCGATATCAGTTGAAAAACATTTGTAAGCGAGGAGGCGGAACCGATGATTTCGCTATGGTTGTTTTCAAAGCTGATCTGTTCCTGGAGATAGAGATTTTCTTGCTCCAATTTCGATTTATATAAAATGAATTTCGGCGAGTTGTCCTTCTATTTTCTCGTAAGCCAATACATTCGAAATGGCGATTGAAATGTGGGAGCAAACGGCTTGTGCGAGCTGAAGTTGCTGTGGCGTGAAAAACCTTTTTTCTTTTACATACACGTACACGGCGCCAAAACTTTTGTTATTGATGCGAACGGCAAAGCCGATTAGTTGATTAACGTTGAGATCATAGAAGAAGTCGACGTAATAAGGTCGTTCGCGTCGTCGCATCAGGTCGTACATGTCAAATATAACGGGCTCCTGAGATTGCTGGATAGTGTCGTAAATGCCGTCTTTGATATGATATTTCATCGCCGCACCTCTTGCGAAGTCCGGGTGATGCATGGTTTCGTCAGTAATGGTATGTATGTAGTTAGTGTGTGTAAGGTTGTCGCTGTTATCCAGACAGATCATGATCTCGTTAAACCGAAAATATTTCGATAACCTGTCGGAGACGATCTATTGAATATCTTGTTTGGTGCGGCATGAAGTAATGTCTTTACTCAACAGTAAAAGCAGAGATTTTTCTTGCTCGCTTTCTCGCAGCGATTGTAAAGTCTGCTCATGGGTATTATGGGCAATAAGGGCGGGATCCGGTTTTAGACTTTTCATAATAAGTGTTATCTAAAGTTACACTTATTACGTATAGTTATATGTTCGTTTTGTTGTTTTTGCCTTCTGGTGAATAATGACGCCATAACTATCAATTCTTTAAAAACAAAACCGACACAAGCCCTAGGGCATTCTGCACTTCTTTCAATTTAGTTAATGCTGTTATCAACTACGAGTATGTCTCCCTGCTAATCAGCAGTGGTATAGCGATTGAATTTGATTTATTAAATTTATTATTTAAGGGCGAACGTGATTTTGATGTTTAGAGGTAAGGTAAATGTGGCCCAGTGCAATGCTGTTCCGCCATGACAGCTGGCATGATGGATGGCAGCACCGTTTCCTATATACAAAATGCAAGCTCTGCTTTTTCATTAGTCAAGATAATCGGGAGGATAAGTTGTTTGTCCGTGTTTTATGTCTAACGCTTTAAGGCGCTCCTTAAGTTCCGGTGTCATTTCGGGTCTGGGAGCAAATTCACTGGGTTGGACGGGAACGCCTATTGCTTCAAAAACTTTTTCCAAACCCGCAGGAACTACGGTGCAAAGTAGCCTGGCATTTTTCTCCGTTGTATTTTTAAAACAGTGAATGCCGCCATCAAGTGGAATGTTCACAAAGCCGTCTTTTTTTACGACGGTTTTTCCCGATTCCGTTTTAAACAAAACTTCCCCCTCCAGCACATAAAACATTTCCTGCATTTTGGGGTGAGCATGCGGAGGGGGGCCGCCTCCCGGTGGAACCAGCATTTCTATGACGGCATAATTTCCTTGTGTTTCTTCGCCCGAAATGATGATTCGGTAGTTACCTCCTGCAACGCCCAGATGCTCGCCGGCTGCGCTGCTTTTTATTTTTATTTCCTGTTGCATGTTCTATTATTTTAATAGTTTTTGTCGGCTTTGATTTTCGCTATACATATCGACCTTTTAAGATTGCTTCATCATCGGTAACGAACAGTACGAATTCGCTGTAATGATAATTTCTTCGTTTTAGATAACAACACTTTCTTTCGGCAGAAGTAAAATAAGCAAAATCGAAAAAAAGTGTTTTTGAATTTTTAAAATCAAGTGATTTGAAAGCGCTGAAAATTTCGATTTGTGTTGTTTAAAAAGCAAAAAAAGTGGCCCGAAAAAATTCGAACCACTTCTCAAAACTAATTGTTAGTCTGTGACCCCGCAGGGGCCCATTTCGGTTGTATTGGTGCCCGAACTCAAAGCGATAATAGATAAGTGGGATAATCTTGATAAGCATCCGGATAACTATGTTTTTGCCGTATATGATGACACAATGAGTGCGCTTAGAAAGCATGATTTGAGCGTGCCGTTTATTCGTGTGATAATAATTGGATGGCGAAGATTTTTTAAAAGCGCGGAATAAAGAAGAAATCGTCAATTCATTTTGATTGCCATCTTTAGTTTTTTGGTTCACCAATATGCCAAGGCATTTTGTCGTAAATTTAGAAGATGGGAATAGAGAGGGTTCGTTCCGGTTGCATCATTCGTTACCGGAATAATATTTTTTGATTTTAAGCTTCGGGTTTTCTTAACGGGGTAACCGAAGGAAGTTTTCGGGTAAAGCCATATGGAAACAGAAGCTTTCATCTTATGAAAGTTCGGCTTCATTAAACTAATGGAAAAACTAAACAAATCGATAGCCAATAAGGAACGAATAACCATGAACAATAAATTGCATTACAAATTTATAGATCCGGATAATTCTCTTACTGATTTTGTCGCCGGCTTTTGGTGTTTACAAAATACATCGGAATATGCGGAAGAAGCCATCGCGTTACCTGACGGTCGAATTGATCTGTTTTTAACGAAATCCGTATCAGGGCAACTTTCTATCGGCATTTTGGGTCTCGGTACGCAACCCGACAAGGTGGAAGTTGAACCAAACACTTTGATTTTTGCCATTGGTTTTAAACTGCCCGCAACGGAATATATTTTCAATTTTTCCATTGCCGATTTATTAGATAAAGGAAAACAATTGCCAAACGATTTTTGGGATTTCGCTGCCGACGATTTAGACGATTTTGATGCGTTTTGTGGAAAGGCTTCTCAGAAAATTCATTCTTTAATACCGAAAGACATCGACGCCCGAAAACAAAAATTGTTTGAGTTGATTTATGCGTCAAAAGGTGAAATAACCGTGAAAGAGCTTTCTGAAAAAGCATTTTGGAGTAGCCGTCAAATGAATCGTTATTTCAATCAGCAGTTCGGGCTTTCATTGAAAGCATATTGTAATATTCTTCGGTTCAGGGCATCATTAGAACACATTGCAAAAGGGGAATTTTTCCCGGAACTTGATTTCGCAGACCAAAATCATTTCATAAAGCAGGTAAAAAAATTCTCCGGAGTGGTACCGACAGAATTATTCAATCATAAAAACGACCGATTTATACTATTGTCGACGCTGAAACAGAAATAATTTTGTATTGAATTTGAAATACAAGATTATGGAAAATCAAAATGAAAGAAAATCGCGTTACAAAAATCAACCCGGTTATGTAATGAAAATGGTTGCAAAACCCGGCAATGGCGATTTGTTGCGCAAGCTCGTGACAGACGGAATGTTGATTGCCAACGAAGGCGGAACGTGGATTCACTGCCTGGTCGACAATGAACCCGACACATTGTGGACATTTGAATTTTTTGAAAGCGAAGAAGCGAAATTGAACTACGAAAAAAGCGACCTCGCAGACAGACTTCGTGGCCAAATTATTGATTTGCTTGCCGAACCGCCAATGCGAATTTCGGTAACGCCATTTTCGGCAAGTTGGTTGCTTAATTCATAATCAGAAATCTATGTTACTACAAAACAAAACAATAGCTATTATTGGCGGTGGCCCGGGTGGATTGACATTAGCAAGGTTGCTGCAGCAAAAAGGGGGTACAGTAAAGGTATATGAGCGGGATTTAAACAGAAATGTGCGTACCCAAGGTGCAACGCTCGACTTACACGAAAACTCGGGACTAAAAGCCCTTATATCGGCAAATTTGCTGGATACTTTCAAAACGAGATACAGACCGGGTGCAGAAAAAGGACGGGTGCTTGATAAAGCAGGCAATATTCTTTACGACGAACACGAAACAAGCGGTTCAGAAATTGATTTCGACAGTCCCGAAGCAAGGCCCGAAATTGACCGTAGCGATTTGCGTGAAATGTTACTAGATTCTCTTGCTGCCGATACCGTTGTGTGGGACAGTCATTTTGCGAGTATGGTACAAGCTGACGGGCAATGGGAAATTACATTTAAGAATGGCAAAACAGCTTTAGCCGATATTGTGATTGGTGCTGATGGAGCTAATTCTAAAATTCGCCCGTATGTAACAGAAATCCAATCCTCTTATGCGGGTATTACTATTTTGCAAGGAAACGTTGAAAACGCCAAGACAAAGGCACCTCGTATGTACGAATTGCTGAATGGCGGGAAAATCTATACGCACAGTGAAGGAAAATATCTGCACATATCGGCGAAAGGCGATGGCAGTATTGACTTTTATGTTAGCAGCAAAACGGATGAAAATTGGGCAAAAGACAATAGTGCGATCTTCTCAGACAGAACACAATTAAACGAGTGGTTTAAAACAACATTCACTGCGTGGAACAGCGTATATTTTGAACTATTTGAAAATGTAGATTTACCGATGCTGATTCGTCCGCAATATTGTATTCCTTTTGATCAAACCTGGGAAGCGCAATCCAGCATTACTTTGCTCGGCGACGCCGCTCACATTATGGCTCCTTCAGGGGAAGGTGTAAATTTAGCAATGCTTGATGCGCTTGAATTATGCGAATGTCTAACTAACCCGAAATTTGAAGATTTACAAACGGCCATTGCCGCCTACGAAACGCCCATGTTTCAACGCGCTGCAGAAGAAGTGACAACATCGTGTGAAATGATAGAATGGATGCATGGTGACAATGCGCAGGAAAAGTTGATTAATCTTTTTAAAGAAATGGGAGAATAAAACGTTAATTACTCCCGAAGCTAAACTTAATTCAACCATTTTTTTCTTTTAAACCAAATCAGCGGCCCGATAAAAGACTCGAGCAACAAAAGGATCACATACAAATAACCATACTTCCATTCCAGTTCCGGCATGTACTTAAAGTTCATCCCGTAAATACCGGCAACAAGCATCGGCACTGAAACGCACATGGTTATTATAGTGAGTGTTTTAAAGATCCGATTTTGCTCCAGGTCTATTTTGTTGGATACATAATCTTTAAGATCATCCAGCCTTTCGAAATTATTTTCAACATATTCGTTGATTACCGTTAGGTCATTTAATTCAAACAAGATGGTTTCTTTAGTTTCAACGGTAATCTTCTTACTTTTTCGAAGGAGCTGCAAGATTCTTCTGAATTCATTAAGCGCTTCTTTTACAATCAAATTGTTGAATTTAAGCGCGGTTATATCATCCAGCTCTCGCTCGGAAAAACTCTTCTGTTTTTGCAGATTTGAGTAAAGCGTTTTGATATTCTTTGAAAGCAGCTCTGTCAGGTCAGCAAAATAATCCGGAACAATGCCGATCATCATGGATAGAAAAGCATCTAAAGTTAAAGTCCCGCTTTTTAAATTATCGAAATATTGCTGTCTTTTACTTTCCTGTATGAACTGCTCAAAATTAACCGCCATAAAAGAAATCATAACTTCATCTTTCAGGATGAATGTTACGATCACTTCTTCAATTTTATTTTGAAACCTGAAAAAAGGAAATGAAAAATTAAATGCCAGTTGACTGGTCTCTTCCAGATAATGGGAGCTTATTTCAATGTCATCCCCATTATTCAATATCGCCGCATCGATGCCAAAAAGTTTTTCAAGCTTTCTAACGTCATCCTTCGCGTAGTTGATAATCTGTACACTTTTTATACTGCTTAGGTCTGCAAGTATTTCTTCAGTACTATTTATCGTACTAATATTTCTGTTTTTATCCAGTAGTTCGATAATCATGGTCCGCTTTTTAAGATTTTTGCGATGCCGTGAGGATGTGTTAATTAACGGCGGAAATACTGAAACGGAACTTAATCATAATTTTCCGTTTTTCAGATTTTCTTTTCACCTCGGCTGATGAAAGCTAACATAGATTAACACTACCTGCCGTGATGATTATTTATGATAAACGGGCTAACGCTAATGGATATTCCAGTATTCGTTCAAAGGCCGTTACCGATAAAAGCTCCTTAAAAAAAGTACTGAAAGACATCAGCGGCGAATGCGCAAAGCCAGCTTGTATTTGTAATATAGGATTAGCCGGGGAGAAGGGGAATCGATAAAACAATATAACAATGTCTCATTTTTGTGACAAATGTCATAGTTTTGTGCGGTATGACCAATCAGGCAATCATAGATAGCGCGATCAGTATTCTGAACGAGGATTTTTCAGCACCGCTGGACAGAATTGCGGACAAGGCAGGACTGAACAGACGCACGTTGCATCGTTATTTTAAGGACAGGTCTGAGCTGATAGACGCTTGTATGAATGATATGATGCAGACTTGGCAGCGTGCAATGCTTGCAGCATACAACAGCACCACTGATCCTGTCGGACAACTGGAGCAAATGTTGTATGCTGGCATTGACTGTGGTGTAAAATATGCGTTTCTGAACAAGCTTTATTCACAACCGGTCAAACCTATTGATACAAGCAACAAGGATTACCAGGCGTATGAACTTGCAAAGGATAAATGGTTCAGTATTGTGCCAAAGCTTCACCGGAAAAAAATTATCAGTAATAAACTGTCTGCGCCATGGATAAGACTGTTGTTTACCAATATGATCATAACGACCATCGAGGCTTTAAGGTCCGGCGATATTGCGGCTAATGATATAAAAAAACTAGCCTGGTACTCGTTTAGCAGAAGCATTGGCATTGATCAAGATGCCTGATACTCAAATTGCAATTTTTCAAAAAAACTAATGATACACTCCTTTTTAATGATCGGACAGTCAAACATGGCTGGACGTGGTTACCTTAAAGATGTGCCGCCAATCTTAAATGAATCGGTCAAAACGTTACGGAACGGCCGATGGCAGATTATGTCGGAACCAATCAATTATGACAGGCCAACAGCCGGTGTTGGCCTCGCAGCTTCATTTGCCGCAGCTTATAGCCTGAAACAGAAAGTGGCTGAAATTGGATTAATTCCTTGTGCGGATGGTGGTACAAGTCTTGAAGACTGGTCTGCGGGCAATGCACTTTTCGATCATGCAGTAGCACAGGCAAAACTGGCACAACGTTCAAGCAACCTTACAGGTATTTTATGGCACCAGGGAGAAAGCGATTGCTTTCCGGAGCGTGCCGCTGTTTATCAGGAAAAGCTGGGGGCGATTATTAAGCAATTGCGTCTTGAACTTGCTGTTCCTGATATTCCATTGATTGTTGGTGGCCTTGGTAGTTTTTTGACTGCAGGTATGTATGGAAAATATTTTTCGTCTTACACGGCCGTGAATGAAGCATTACTGCAATTTGCAAAAACACAACCGGATACTTATTTCGTTACAGCAGACGGATTAAATGCAAACCAGGACCAGCTTCATTTTGACGCGGTATCACAACGAATACTTGGTATACGCTATTTTGAGGCGTTCCATAACCGCCAGCACATTATAACACCGCTAACGTATGAGCAGGAAATATTGAATACGATTTACAATAGAGCACAAACCCTGAAAGAGAAAACGATATTATTAGAACACAGATTTGCCTCTGGCAGCATAACGCAAGATGAGTTCGTCGCAGAATTAGCGGCAATACAACAGTAGTGAAAACATTCACTCGGGGCTAATGATTTCGTCCGATTCGTCTATTGAACGGTAGGTAACGTCGTTGAGTAACCGTCAACATCACTAAAATAAACTTCCAATAACGCCTCGATTATTGTTGACTTTAAAAGCAAAAAAAATGGCTCGAAAAAATTCGAACCACTTCGCAAAATTAATTGTTGGTCTGTGACCCCGCAGGGGATCGAACCCTGGACCCACAGATTAAGAGTCTGTTGCTCTACCAGCTGAGCTACGGAGTCATGGTAAACAAATCTAACAAACGAACGTTTGAAATCCCAAAAAAATAACGATTATTTTATCTGCCGCAAAAAATAGGAACAACTGCGTTTTACAGTGTTCCTATTTTATTATAATGGATCAACTAAAAGAAACCGGTTTCGGTTTTGTTATAAGAGATCAGCATGTTTTTAGTGTAACGATAATGATTGAGTGTCATTCTATGTCCTTCGCGCCCGAAACCTGATTTCTTGCAACCGCCGAAAGGTGCGTGTGCAGGATAAGCGTGATAACAGTTTACCCAAACACGCCCAGCCTGTATGGCTCTGGGCACCTGATACAGCTCGTGAGCGTCGCGAGTCCACACGCCTGCACCCAAACCATACATTGTGTTGTTGGCAATAGCGATTGCCTCTTCTGTAGTTTTAAAGGTTGTGACTGAAGTAACCGGTCCAAAAATTTCTTCCTGAAAAACGCGCATTTCATTATTCCCTTTAAAGATCGTTGGCTTTATATAGTAGCCGCGTTCCAATCCATTGCCCTGATAAAATGGTTCACCGCCGCAAAGCACTTCCGCTCCTTCCAGTCTGCCAATCGTAAGGTAGTTAAGAATTTTTTTGTACTGCTCTTCGGAGACCTGTGCACCCATCATCGTTTCCGGATCAAGTGGATCGCCCAGCCTAATGGCATTTGTACGTAATATCACACGTTCCATGAACCGGTCGTAAATATGCTCATGTACAAGTATGCGCGAAGGGCAGGTGCAAACCTCACCCTGATTCAATGCAAACATTACAGCACCTTCCACCGCCTTTGCAAAAAACTCGTCGTCTTCAGCAACTACAGATTCAAAAAAGATATTCGGACTCTTGCCGCCCAATTCCATTGTTACAGGAATCAGACTTTCTGATGCGTATTGCAAAATCGATCTGCCGGTCGTTGTTTCTCCTGTAAATGCGATCTTCTGAATACGCGGAGATGTTGCCAATGCTTTGCCCGCTTCAGGGCCAAATCCTGTTACAACATTTAAAACGCCGGCTGGAAGTACGTGGCCAATTAGTTCCATCAGGCACATAATGCTAGTAGGTGTTTGTTCTGCGGGTTTTAGAATCACCGTACAACCAGCAGCCAATGCGGGCGCAATTTTCCATGCAGCCATTAGCAACGGGAAATTCCACGGAATAATTTGTCCTACAACGCCGATGGGCTCATGAAGGTTAATACTCACCGTCGTGTCATCGAGCTCGCTGATGGTGCTTTCCTCACTGCGGATCGCACCTGCGAAATAACGGAAATGGTCAATCACAAGTGGCAGATCTGCTGTTTGTGTTTCCCGTATTGGTTTTCCATTGTCGATGGTTTCTACCGTTGCCAGGTAATGCAGATTGTCCTCAATAATCTGTGCAATTTTAAGCAGCAGATTACTTCTGTGAGCTGCACTTGTTTTGCTCCAGGTTTTAAACGCTTCACTGGCCGCATCTACCGCTTTTTCAATGTCCGCAGCATTTCCTCTGGCGGCTTTTGTAAATACTTTGCCGGTAATGGGAGAGAGGTTATCGAAATAGTCGCCGTTGGCGGGTTTTTCCCACCGGCCTCCGATATAGTGATCGTATTTTTCTTTAAATGAAATTGTCCAGATGCCGGCTGTTGAAGTTGCGATTGCTGATGTATCCATTGTAATTGTTTTTAAGTTGTTAACAACGTAACTTACTGTATATTAAATATTAGTGAATGGATTAGCAGGTATATTTCTTGCGCATAATCATATTCTATAACTGAAAATAGAGGTGGAATATTTGCGATAAATTAGAAATGCATAAGTGTGAATTTTCTTTATCGGCTTTTCCCGTTTACCTGATCTCCTACGTATAGGACGATTAGGCCAAGAAGGAAAAAACATTGTGTGTTCGTTTTTAATTGATGATGGGAAATTGCTTTAGTAAATAATATGTAGTCGTGAAATCCGACAGGATTAAATACATCTTCGTTTTAAATAAGTGGTGACGCAAAACGGATACTGATTCGTTTGTAACAACAAGATGGTTTATGGTAACGGAAATATTTTACGTAATTTACTTTCCTAAAACCTGACACATGATGAAACAACTTTGGCTGAATTTGCCGGTAAAAGACGTTAACCAATCCCGGGCTTTTTTTACGCAGATAGGATGCCAGCTCAATACCCATGGAAACACCGAAACATCCGCCAGTATTGTGATTGGCGGCTCTACTGTGATGCTTTACGACGAAAAAGCCTTTAAGAGCTTTGTAAATAACGAAGTCTCTGATTCACAGAAATGTACTGAGATGCTGATCTCATTTGATGTGGAAAGCAAGGAAGAAGCTGATGAGATTGCAAAAAACGTACTGCTGGCAGGCGGACGGACGGCTCATCAACCTAAGGAAATGGACGGATGGTTATACGGTTTCGTATTCTCAGATCTCGATGGTCATCGCTGGAATGTAGTGTACATGGACATCAGTAAAATGCCCAATAATTAGATGCCAATAAATTACAATATCAACATTCAGCATTTCTAAATGAAATGTAGATTGAAGTAATCCCATTTTTTTTGAAATAAATTTTTGCAAGGGTGTTTTGTGCCGGTGAAGGTACTGAAACACCTTTTTCTATTTTCTTTCCTCCGAACAAGTGCAGTATGCTTCGTCTTCAGCAAAGTCAGTTTTAGGGTTGTATTGCTGACGCACCACAATTGAATTAGGTTAAAATTTATTTGTCGAACGCTTCTTTTCTTTCAAGAAAAAACGGCACGATAATTGGGCTTGGTGTAAACCAGGGGAAATAAAGCTCTCCTGGTTTAAACTTTCGATATGGAGAAAAGCATAAAAGAGATATACTACAATCACAAAGGTTTTCTTGTCAATAAATGGAATCATTATCTGGATATTTACGACAGGCATTTCCTTCCTTATCAGGGAAAAGATGTCAAATTCCTCGAAATTGGTATTTCCCAAGGCGGGAGCCTTGAAATGTGGAAGCAGTATTTCGGTGCCGGAAGTATGTTCTATGCGATGGATATCATTCCCGAGTGTAAAATGTTTGAAAGGGAAAACGTCAAAATTTTTATAGGCTCGCAAGGAGATCCTCAATACTTAAATTCAATTTTGGGAGACATACCGCCTTTGGATATTCTACTAGATGATGGCGGGCATTTTGTAAAAGATCAGATCGTTACTTTTAATCTTCTCTGGGATAAGGTCAAGGATGGAGGATTGTATGTTTGCGAAGACCTTCATACTTCTTATTGGTATTCATACGGCGGTGGGTATATGAGAAAGGGCACCTTCATCGAATTTGTAAAACACCTGATGGATGTGATGCATGCCTGGCACTCTAAACAACCAGCTAAATTTAAACTTGAGAAATTAACGGAACAGATTAAAGCAATCCATGTTTACGAAAGCATGGTTGTGATTGAAAAAGCGAAAGTATCTCAGCCGAAGCAATCAAAATTTGGGGAAAAACAAATTCCGGATCAAATCCCTGCGAAAAGAGGGTTTTTCGATCTGGCAACGGGAAAAATCAGAAAAGCATGGATGGGTTTTAAAAACTAATAACGCAGCGGATACTTTAGAGGAAATGGTCGATGTCGATTTTTATTTGTAAAAAGTAAAAATCAGCATCGACCATCGATAATTTTACAACTTCAGAATTGCTCCCGATTTACTTGCTATTTTGCGGCGGCTTCACGGTAATTTCTTAAATTAAGGAAAAGAAATCCGACGCAAAGTTGTAGAAAAATGAAGATTCTGATAATCGAAGATAATGTGGCGTTGTCCAAAAGTATTTGCGACTTCCTGGCAGCGGAAAATTTTGTGTGTGAAACAGCTTATGATTTTCATACGGCGATGGAGAAAGTATCCTTGTATGAATACGGCTGTATTTTGTTGGATATCGGCTTGCCCGACGGCAGTGGCCTGGAAATTTTAAAAGAGCTCAAAGAGAACAACAAAACGGACGGCGTGTTGATTGTCTCGGCAAAAAATTCACTTGACGATAAAATTGCCGGATTGAATGCCGGTGCCGATGATTATTTGTCGAAACCCTTCCATTTGCCAGAACTCGGCGCACGGGTTGCTGCTATTATTCGCCGGCGTTCTTTTGAAGGAAAAAATTTAATCAGTTTTGATGAATTAACGATTGATATCAATGCCAAAACTGCACAGGTTAATGAACAAGAGTTAGACCTGACTCGTAAAGAATACGATCTGCTGCTCTATTTTGTTAGCAATAAAAATAAAGTAATCAGCAAGGGCGCCATCGCAGAACATCTATGGGGCGATGATATGGACATGGCTGACAACTATGATCTTATTTACACGCATATCAAAAACCTGCGGAAGAAAATGATGCAGGCGGGAACCCCGGATTATATTCAGTCAGTGTATGGCATGGGTTATAAATTCGCGGTACCAAAATGAAGCTGTTTACAAAATACAACCGTGTAAACCTGCTGGCAACGACTATAATATTCTTGCTGGCCAGTATCGCCTTTTCAGTACTCATCACATATGTATTGGTTTCACAGCTCGATGAAAACCTGGATATAGAACGGCATGAAATCAAAAATTATATTGAGAAGTACAATCGTCTGCCGGAAACTATACCCGTAAAGGATCAATATACTTCTTATGTTCTAACCAATGATCCGCCGAAGAAGAAGAAATTTGCTACCATCCGTGCGTATGTTGCGGAAAGTCATGAATACGAAATGCAGCGTGCGGTGGTATTTCCAATCACTGTCAACGGACAGTCTTATTCTGTGACCGTTGCCAAATCAATGGAAGGTACAGACGACATGATCCGTTCCGTAATTGCGATTACATTGATCACCATTTGTACCATTCTTGTCGTGAGCTTTCTGACCAATCGTATTTTGCTGCGTAAGCTCTGGCAGCCATTTTACGGCACGGTTGATAAACTGAAAAATTATCGCATCGGTCGGTTGGAGAAAATTGAATTCCCGCAAACAGACATCGACGAATTTTCTCTGTTGAACAGCACGTTGGAATCAGCGACCGGAAAGGCAAACGAAGACTATTTACTGCTAAAGGCATTTACGGAAAATGCATCACATGAATTACAGACTCCCATTGCGGTTATCCGTTCCAAACTCGATGTGTTGATACAAGACGAACAGCTGACGGAAACACAATCATCTTTGGTCGAAGAAGCTTACGAGCATATTCGCAAGATCACCAAACTGAATCAGTCTTTGTTGTTGCTGGCGAAAATTGAAAACCGCCAGTTTATGGAAATTACTGCTGTTGCGCTGCAGCCATTGATCATCGCGAAGCTGAAACAGTTTAAGGAATTACTGCGTCACAAAGGCATCGATGTAATCGTTGACCTGCAAGAGGCAACTGTAAATATGGATCCATACCTTGCAGACGTACTGCTGAATAACCTGCTGAGCAATGCGATCCGGCATAATGCGGCAAATGGCAGCATAAAAATCACATTGGCACCACACGAACTTTCCATGGGTAATTCTGGTGTTGATCACGCATTAGATAACAGCCAACTGTTCGTTCGCTTCAGCAAAACGAGCAACGCAGCGGAATACAACGGACTTGGTTTATCCATCATCAAAGAAATCTGCGCTGTAAATAATTACAGTATCGGGTACAGTTTCAGGGAACGGTTACATACGTTTACCCTGAACTGGAAATAATCTCCAATGTACCATTGGCGCGGAATAGCCCACCGTCTTTCTGAGGGGCTGTATGATCCGTTTACGCAAACGTTTCAACGATCAGATTCAGGCTAAATTTCGATGCAATTACACATTTATAAATAGAATAATATTTGGTATCTTGTAGAAGAAGAATTTTTTAAACGGTTTCTTAATCTGCGGATACGACACATGAATTTGTTTGAAAAAAAAGTGCTATCATTCTGGGATCGGGAAAACAGCCTCACGATTCTATTAATCGTTCTTGCAATTCAGATTTTTATTGTCATTCCTTTTGGACAGCAAACATTTTTTGGCAGGGCCATCTTTTATGTCTTCTATATACTATTAATGGTAACCGGGATGCTTGTATTAATGAAAAATAACCGGTTAAGGGCAACCACCTTTGTTTTATTAATACTCGCCGTCGTAGCACTTTTTGGTACAAATCCAAGTTTTGAAATTGCCCATGATCTGATCACTGCATTTTTCTGTCTGTTATTGAACTGGGTAGTATTGTTGCGAACATTCGGAAAGGGGCCGGTTACTACGCACCGCATCTTCGGGGCCATCGTGGCCTATCTGCTCATCGCGCTGATATTTGCGCTTTTGTATCATACCGTTTATATCATCAAGGGAGAAATCTCTTTTAAAGGATTAGGCACTGCCGATAGAAAGGAATTTTTATACTTCAGCTTTGTGACACTCACCTCTATTGGTTATGGCGATATCAGTCCTGTGGTGCCCTTCCTTAGATCACTGGCTAATCTTGAGGGCCTGGTGGGGCAGTTATACCCGGGAATAATAATAGCCAGACTTGTTTCTATGGAATTTGAATCCTCAAGGAGAAAAAAGGAAAACAATGATCGTCTGGCTTAAAAAAAATCATCGTCCATTTACAATACCTAACACATCTTCGTCATGCACCAGTTTATAAAAGACCTGAAATCAACGCCGATATTTTGGCTGGGTGTATTCGTGCCCATTGTTTTGATATTACATTGGACACATGGCGCATCGGAGACAGCGATGTTTGTACTGTCGCTTTTAGCGATCATTCCGCTTGCCGGTTTTCTCTCTCATGCTACCGAAGGTGTTGCCGCAAAAACAGGAGATACTGTCGGCGGGCTGTTGAATGCAACATTGGGTAATCTAACCGAATTAGCAATTTTTATAACGGCGCTGCATCAGGGATTGATTGATCTGGTAAAAGCTTCTATTGCAGGTGCTGTTGTTACAAACTCATTATTTATGCTCGGAAGCGCATTGTTGATTGGGGGATTAAAGTTTCGAGTTCAAAATTATAATAAGCTCAATGCTTTTATTCAATCATCACTGTTGTTCATCGTTTGCATTGCTTTGATGGTACCTACAATTGTAGCAAAAGTTTCAGTTGGAGAAAGCACGGTACGGGTAGGAAAGATAAGCTTTGGGATCGCCATTTTACTGCTTGTCATTTATCTGCTGGGATTATTGTTTTCCCTGAAAACACACGCTGATTTTTTTAAATCAGAAGAAACAGAATCGGTAGACGAACATGTATGGCCGGTAAATATATCGGTGGTTGTGCTTATTATCTCCGCTGTTTGCATTGCTATTGTGAGTGAAATTTTCGTAGATGGTGTGCAGGGTGCCGCAACGAAGATGGGGTTATCGCAGGCATTTGTAGGATTTGTGATTATTCCTATTGTAGGTGCTGCAGCAGAAATGATGGCTGCTTTTTCTGCTGCCAGGAAAAATAAGCTGGACATAAGTGTGGGCATTGCTATGGGAAGTTCGGTACAAATTGCGCTATTTGTGGCGCCGCTAATGGTTATACTCAGCTATTTTATTGCACCGGCACCTATGGATCTCAGTTTTAAAGGTGGACTGATTTTCATGTTATTATTTGCTACGCTTACCGTGGCATTAACCTCCAATCAGGGCAAATCAACCTGGTATTTAGGTGTTTTATTGATCGCGGTTTATTCCATCTTCGGCATCACATTGTTTTTTATGGATTAGGGAGGTTAAACATCAGATGTTTCGTTTGCTGAAATGATAATCAGGATTTAATATAGGGCCTTTCTGGCTCAATAAAGCATGAGGATTTTCAGTGTTTTATTGCCAGTTTAACCCAGGCAAAAGCTGTATGCTATTGACTTTCCGCATTTCATGTCCAACATTTATAGTGTTGCTTAGACGCAGGAATTTTTCAACCATCACCACATGTCTGCATTTAACCTACAGAATCTGCACAGATTC
This sequence comes from Taibaiella soli, assembly GCF_003236175.1. Classification (GTDB taxonomy): domain Bacteria; phylum Bacteroidota; class Bacteroidia; order Chitinophagales; family Chitinophagaceae; genus QKTW01. The sequence goes on from NZ_QKTW01000027.1 coordinate 133,076, forward strand.
ACATTGCTATTTTACATAGTAATTCATACTTCGTGAAAAAACTGATTCTTTTGATCGCTATCAGCTTTGCCGCTCAGACTTTATGGGCACAGGCAACCTTTAAGGCTGTAGTCGAAGATAAATCCACACATGAAACACTGGCCGGCGTCTCCGTTGTTGTAAAAGGAAACGAAACAGTCGGTAATAGTTCAGACGTAAATGGCAAATTGGTGCTGAGCAATTTGCCCGAAGGGAAACTGACGTTGCAATGCAACTTCGTTGGTTATAAAAAGCTGGATGTTGACATCGTTTTGCCGGATACAAGCACACACGTTATTTTTCTGGAACCTGATGAAGCGACACTAAACGAAGTAGTCGTTGTTTCGTCTACCCGCAATAACGACCGCATTGAAAATGCAACGACAAAAGTTGAAGTGCTTGGCTCTGAGGAAATGAGCGAAGAAAGCATGGTGAAGCCCGGAAACATTTCCAGCATTCTTGGCGATGTGAGTGGTATTCAGATCCAGCAATCTTCGGCGACTTCGGGCAATGCAAATGTTCGTATTCTCGGTCTAGATGGCAAATATACACAGATGCTGAAAGACGGCATGCCGCTGTATGATGGTTATTCCGGTGGCTTTGGCGTATTGTCTATTCAACCATTAGACCTGAAACAAGTGGAACTGATTAAAGGCTCTGCTTCTACTTTGTACGGTGGCGGTGCCATTGGCGGTTTAATCAATTTCATTTCTAAGAAACCTACTTATGAGCCGGATGCTTCTTTTATTCTGAATGGAACCACGCTGAAAGAAGGAAACCTGAACGGTTATTTTGCACAACGCTGGAAGAAAATTGGTTTTACATTATTCGCCGGACAAACAATGCAAAAACAAGTGGATGTAGATGGCGACGGCCTGAGTGATGTGCCAAAGATTAGCAGCACGAGTATTCACCCGACTTTATTTTTATATCCTACCGATAAAAGCACGATTTCTATCGGATGGGCAGGCAACTACGAAAAACGCACTGGTGGTGATATGCTGGCGATTGATAATGCTAATGATGCCGCACATCCGTACTATGATAAAAACGATTTAAAAAGGAATACGTACACAATGATTGCTACTAATAATTTCACCAGTCGGATTACGGGTACTTTAAAAGGGAGCCTCAGCGTATTTGATCGTACCGAAACAACCAACACCTATTTATTCAAAGCACAGCAGAAGAATTTTTATTCCGAGGCATCGCTCGCCATTCATCTGGATCGTCATAACATTGTCGGTGGTGTAAACATTACCGGTGACGATTTCCGTCCGGATGCAAGTACGCCGGCACCCGTGGGTAATTTCTCCAATACAGTACAGGGTATCTTCGGACAAGACACCTGGCAACTGCTGAAGAACACAAAACTGGAAGGTGGCCTGCGTGTGGATCACCATACACAATATGGCATGTTTGTATTGCCGCGTTTGGCTTTGTTCCAAAAGATCAACGAAGCATGGGGTGTGCGTGCGGGATTCGGTATGGGCTACAAAACGCCAAACCCGCTTTCTCCGCAGATAAAAGACTACGAAATCTATCAGATTATGCCGATACCTTCTGGTGTAACACCGGAAAAATCAACTGGTGGCAATATTGAATTCAACTATAAAAAAGCATTCGGTGATGGCGACGAAAAAAACAGTTTCTTTATCAATCATGCGTTTTTCATGACCCAGATTAATAACCCCGTTGTTGGTACGGAACAGCCGAATGGTGATCTTACTTTCAGCAATGGCAGCAAACCTATTGTAACACGCGGTTTCGATACGTATGTTCAACTGAAAATGGCACCATGGGAATTCTACGTAGGTTATACATATACCGACGCTATTCGCAAATACCTCGCCGATAACCAATACATGCCGCTCACGCCAAGAAACCGTGCTGCTGCAACAGCAGTGTATGAGATTGAAGGTAAGTGGCGTTTCGGTCTGGAAGCATCTTACAACGGAACACAATACCGCGATGGCGACACCAAAACACCGGACTATGTTTTCATGGCAACCATGATTGAACGTAAGTTTGGAAAGAAATGGAGTGTGGTGCTCAACTGTGAAAACTTACTTGACGTTCGCCAAACGAAATACGAAACTATCTACACAGGCTCGATCATGAATCCGGACTACAAGCCTTTGTGGGCGCCAATCGACGGCAGAGTAGTGAACCTGGCAATTAAATTTATGCCGTTTGCTCACTAGCGTAGCCAATTGATTAAAATGGTAAATGGCTAAATCAGTTGTGACTGATTTAGCCATTTTTCCATTCAGGATAAACGACTGATTTAACTTTGACCAATTAACCATTTACCGAATTAACCTTTTAACTTCACAAAATGGGTATTAAAGTAATCATCACAGGTGCAACCGGAATGGTTGGAGAAGGCGTACTGCTGGAATGTTTGAAGAATCCGGAAGTAGAATCTGTTTTGATTATAAACCGTCGTACGGCTGGCGTGATTCATCCAAAACTGACGGAGATTATTCACACCGATTTTTACAACCTCAATCCGATAGCGGATCAGTTGACAGGATATGATGCTTGTTATTTTTGTCTGGGTATTTCTTCAGTTGGCATGAAAGAGCCTGATTATTTTAAGACCACTTACACGCTGACGATGCACGTCGCTGAAATACTTTGCCTACGCAATCCAAACATGGTCTTTTGTTACATCTCCGGAGCCGGAACAGATAGCTCTGAAAAGGGCCGCCAGATGTGGGCGCGCGTGAAAGGCAAAACAGAAAATGATCTCATGAAAATGCCGTGTCGTAACGTGTACGCATTTCGTCCCGGATTTATCAAACCAATTGAAGGACAAAAATTCGTCAATAAACTGTACAAATATATCAACTGGATGTTTCCGATCTTCCGCCCGATATTTCCCGGAGGTTTTTGCAGAGTCACAGAAATCGCAGATGCTATGATCTACGTAACAACACATGATGTGACAAATAAAGTGGTGACGGGAAAAGATATTATTGCGTTAGCGAGCCGTTAGTGGTTAATTGTATTGTTCTTTTTTGGCACCGACGTATTGTCTCCGGTTCAGCCTGAGTTGCGTCGCACATTTCAGCGCCGGTGCTGCTATTTCCATTTTTTCAAAAACATGAAGAACCATACCGGCGTGAGCCTTCCATAGGGCGCTCGTGTCTGCCAATTCCGTCAGATTGTATCTGGCTTCACGAGACTGGAGCTATTATAGACACAGGAAGGAGCGCTACGTTAACACCTGCGCCAATGGAAATAGAGATTTTGCATCTCTGCTCCTTAGCTTCTCTGCGGGAAATTTTTGAATTTTTACTTTTGAATTTTACTTCAAAACGCTTGTTTTTCAAAAACCTCTTTCACCAGTCCGATTTCCTTTTCATACATCGTTTTCTTCCGATTGCCGAAGTACAGCGTATTCTCAATCGTATTATTGCCTTCCCAGGCCAATTTGATTTTACCAGCATTCATCTCCGAACGGCACAGAAAATCCGGCACAATAGAGAACCCCTCCGAATCACTCAAACAACGGACAATAGAACTGATGTTTGGTACAATATAATTCGGCTTGAAATCGATATGATGTTTGAAATTGCTTTGCCAGAAGCGTTTCAGATGCTCCATGTCTGCCGCAGTACTATACCAGATCTGTTGTTTTAGCCATTCTTCCGCTTCCGCAACCTTATTTGCTTTTAACAGTGCATTCAACGGCTTTAGATTTGTTTTAGATCCGGCTACCATCACAATTCTTTCCTTCGCAAACGCTTTATACTCCAGGTTTTTCTGTTCTTCTTTCTGCGGCGTGATGATCAGATCGAGCAGACCTTTGTCCAGGTCATGAATCATCTGCGGATATTCGCCAAATTTAATGATGATATTAAACGGTAGCGAAGAAATATGTCGCTCCAAGGTGAACTGAAACGTCTCGAAACACATGCCGATACTGATTGTAGCACGATCATCCTTTGTGCTTTTATGAAAAAGCTGTTCAGCACTTTCCAGTTTATAAATCGGCTCCAGGATAAAATTATACAGCACTTTACCACGTTCAGTCGGCACCATTTTCTTCGCCGAACGATCAAATAGTTTATATCCAGTATAAGCTTCCAATGAGTTCAAATGCAAGCTCACGCCGGGTTGTGAGATAAACAGCGTTTGCGCTGCTCCGGTCAATGTTCCCGTTTCATAAATTGCTTTAAACGTCCGCAGCCATTCCAGATTAAGCATAGCTTTATATTATTTTTCTGATACAAAGATACAATTTAAATAATTTTTCTAATATACTGGATTGACGGAAATTTGTTCCATCAAAATAAGAAAACGAACAAAAATGGAATATAGAAAACTCGGAAACAGCTCGCTCGAATTATCAACTATCACTTACGGCGCGTTCGCTATTGGCGGTAATATGTGGGGCGGTAATGAAAAAAACGATTCTATCAGCGCTATCCACGCCGCTCTGGATCATGGGGTTACCTCAATTGACACCGCGCCTTTTTATGGTTTCGGTCTCAGTGAACAAATGATTGGTGAAGCATTGAAAGGCAAGGATCGTACGAAGGTACAACTGCTTACAAAATTTGGATTGGTTTGGGATGGCAGCAACAATGGCAAGGGAGAATTTTTCTTCGATGCAAATGATGAGGGTAAAACAGTTCCAGTCTTTAAATATGCTTCAAAGGCAAACCTGATCAAAGAAGTTGAAGAGAGTCTGAAACGCCTGGGCACCGATTATATTGATTTGTTGCAGTTACATTGGCCTGATAATTCAACGTCGATTTCCGAAACAATGGAAGCACTGGAAGCATTGATTCAACAAGGAAAAATCAGAGCGGCTGGTGTGAGTAATTATAGTGTTACACAAATGCAGGAAGCTGCAAAGACCATCGGTTTGGCTTCCAACCAGGTTTCATACAGTATGTTGAACCGCGCCATCGAACAGGAATTAGTGCCTTATACAACTGCAAATAAAATTGGCATCATTGCTTACAGTCCGCTGGAACGGGGTTTGCTTTCCGGTAAATATTTTAAAGACGCGAAGCTCAGCAATGACGACCATCGCAACGGCTATTTTGGTCAGTTTGACGCAGAGAAAGTAAAAGCTTTGCTGCAAACAATTCAGCCAATAGCGGAAGAGAAAAAAGCAACTTTATCACAAATTGTACTTCGGTGGACCACTTTACAAAATGGAATTACTGTAGTGCTGGCCGGTGCGCGAAATGCAGCACAAGCAATTGAAAATGCCGGCGCCATGAATATAGAATTATCTGCCGGAGAATTGCAAATGATCAACAACGCAATCGCCGGAATTTAAGAACGTTTAAATATAAGTGTGATGCTATTCACAAAATATGAATTAAGCGGACTGCCGCTTGGTAACAGAATCGTCATGCCGCCAATGACGCGATCCAGAGCTTCTTCGGGCGAAGTTGCAACCGACCTGATGGCGGAATATTACAGTCAACGTGCTACAGCAGGATTGATCATATCAGAAGGAACACAGATTAGCCGGCAAGGACAAGGTTATGCATGGACACCAGGAATTTTTACGGATGAACAGATTCAGGGCTGGCGTAAAGTAACAGATGCAGTTCATAAAAATGGAGGTAAAATATTTGCACAGCTTTGGCATGTAGGTCGTATATCGCATGTGTCACTGCAGGAAGACGGGGCAGCACCGGTAGCTCCTTCCGCAATTTTAGCCGACGGTGTAAAGGTTTTTGTAGATGCCAATGGCGATGGGGCCATTGGCGGTGCTGGTGAAATGATACAACACTCCATGCCACGTGAATTGACTATAGGCGAAATACAAAGCATCATTAAAGATTATGCACATGCCGCCAAAAACGCTATAACAGCTGGTTTTGACGGTGTGGAATTACACGGTGCCAACGGTTATCTGATTGAGCAGTTCATTGATTCGCAAACCAACCTTCGAACAGATGAGTATGGCGGTTCGTTGGAAAATCGTCTTCGCTTTCTACGCGAAGTGGTGACAGCCGTCGCTGATGCGATTGGTAAAGAAAGAGTGGGCGTACGTCAGGCGCCACTCACAACATTGATGGGTGCGATTGATGATCATCCGGAAGAAACGTATATCGCCGCGGCGAAAATTCTGAATGAAATCGGAATTGCCTACATCCATATTGCAGAAGCTGACTGGGACAACGCGCCGGTGATGCCGGTTGCCTTTAAGGAAGCCTATCGCAAAGCGTTCTCCGGCACTTTAATTTATGCAGGAAAATACACAAAAGAACGCTCCGAAGAAGCGCTGACAAAAGGTTGGGCAGATCTTATCGCTTTTGGCCGCCCATTTATCGCTAACCCGGATTTGCCGTATCGTTTAGAAAATGACTTGCCTTTAAACGAGCCTGATCGCACTAAGTTTTTCGGTGGCGATGCAAATGGCTATACCGATTATTCATTTTATAAAAACTAAGCAATGTCTTTATTCGAATCATTTCATAGTAAACAGCTCCAATTAAAGAATCGAATTGTTATGGCGCCGATGACCCGCGCGCGCAATCCCAACGGCATTCCGAACGAAATGAACGCACTGTATTATCTGCAACGTAGTGACGCCGGTTTGATTATCACGGAAGGAACAGCAATTTCCGATACCGCAATGGGCGTCTTGCATATTCCCGGTCTCTATACGGCTGCTCAAACCGAAGGCTGGAAACTGGTAACAGAAGCTGTGCACAAAAATGGTGCAGTAATTTTCACTCAGCTCTGGCATGTTGGCCGTGTATCACATACATCGATACAGCCCAATGGTGGTAAGCCTTTTGGTCCGTCTGATATTCGTGCTAATTCATCTGCCTGGGGGTACGATGAAAACGGAAAGGAAAATTTCGTTCCCTGTTCTGAACCACAAGCACTGACAACCGAAGGCGTGGGACAAGTGGTAAATGATTTTGCCAATGCCGCGAAAAATGCGATTGTTGCAGGATTCGACGGTGTGGAACTGCACGGGGCTAACGGATATCTGATTGAACAGTTTCTGAATCCGTTTGTCAATAACCGCACGGACGAATACGGAGGTTCTGTCGAAAACAGAAGCCGGTTTCTGCTGGAAGCAATAGACGCGTGTATCGCTGCAATTGGTGCGGATAAAGTAGCAATTCGTTTAACGCCTTATGGAGGCCTGAATGATTTGCCGTTGTACGATGAAATTGAAACTACTTACCAATACCTCGCTGCTGAACTGCAAAAACGAAATATCGCTTACATCCATATTATGGATCAGCAATCACGCGGCAGTTTTGCGCTGCCAAAGGATTTTATGAGTCGCTTCCGGACCTGGTATGCCGGTGTGATTGTACTCGCTGGCGGAATGAGCAAAGGAATCTCTGAACAAATGATTGCTGACGGCAGCATTGATTTAGCTGGATTCGGCGAACCATTTATTGCGAATCCTGATCTGGTAGCACGTTTGCAAAACGACTGGCCGTTAACTGCTCCAGAGCGTCACTTACATTATGGTGGCGGAGCACATGGCTATACCGATTACCCATTTTTTGAAACAGCAGATGTTTGCAGCGCATAGATGGTAAAGCTGTGTTAAAGTAAGTATTCCGGAATATGGTTAACATGTTGCGTGTCGCTAGATCTGTATGTTTATGTCAAACTACATACCTATGGCAGTACTACGCAGCGTTTTTCTGTTTTCCGGAATGCTTTTTATTTTCAGTAGTTGTCAGCCACGGACAGTAAAGCAACGTGGTCAGTCATCTGATGTTTCCCGCGATGCTTATTTTAGCATGTATGCACCGTCGGTAAATGACAGCTTTTATATTTCTGTAGCTCTGCCCGAAGATTATGATCCGTCAAAAAAATATCCGGTCGTTTATCTGCTCGATGCCAATGTTTATTACAACATTATTGCCGCTACTACAAAAGAATATGGCACCATCGGCATGCTGGATCCTATGATTGTGGTCGGTATCGGTTACAAAGATTTCCCAACGCTGGATTCACTCCGGAACCGCGATTATACTTATCCGGCGGCAATGCCAGAACAGGAAATGGCAGCCAGTGGTGGCGCTGAAAAATTTCTTTCTTTCCTGAACGGCCAACTTATCCCTTATATAGACAAGCATTATCCGACAAACCCGCAACGTACTTTAGCCGGACATTCATTAGGTGGCTACTTCGTGATGTATGCTCTGTTTCAGCATCTGAACGGTATTGATCATAGCTTCACACATTATATTGCGGCAAGTCCCTCTCTGGAATACAATCAGCAATATTTATTAGGTCGGTTTGATTCTCTTAAGACAACAGCAACTGCAGATTCGCTCACCACATATATCACTTATGGAGGGCTGGAGGATAAAGAAAATGCGGAAGACGTCAACTTCGTAAAGACAGATTCGCTTTTGCATCATGCAGAGAAGACACTGGCGCGCTTCCCAAAGCTAAAAACAACAACGGTTACATTTTCGAACATGGTTCATATGGATACACCGTTTCCGAGTTTTATTAAAGGCCTCCAAGATTGATGTTTGAAAATTTGTGATTGACTTTGGTTTATCAGATTTCAGGAAGCCAATTGCAATTGAAGGCCAATCACCAATCTCAAATAAACAAATGACCAAAATGAAAAAGGCTTCCCCCCGGAAGCCTTTTTATTATAGAACCACAACCAAAACAAAATGTTTTTGAATGTCTTATTTGATGATTTGAATTTTGCTTGTTTGTAAAACACCGTTTGTGTTTGCAACGCGGCAGATATACATTCCCTCAGTCAGGTTAGATGTTGCGATCTGACCGTTACCATTTACTTCTTGCGTTGCAACGTTTACACCGTTCATGTTGAAGATAGCTACAGTTACATTACCCGTTGTAGCGATGTTCAGTACATCTTTAGCTGGGTTCGGGTAAAAGTTTACTGATGCAGCAGCTACTTCTTTACCGATGTTCAGTTTGATTACTTTAGAATATTGGAAAGAGCCATCGTTGTCTACTTGTTTCAGACGGTAGTAGTTAGCGCCGTTCGCAGTGTTGTTATCGGTGAATTCGTAAGTGTTGTTACCAGTACCTTTTGCAGCGATTGTGCCGATATTTTCAAAAGAAGCACCATCAGTAGAATGTTCGATCTCGAAAGTAGCTGTGTTTTTTTCGTCAGCAGTAGCCCATGTCAGTTCTGTATTTTCATTTACTGCACTTGCAGTGAAAGAAACCCAGGTAAGACCGAGTGGTTTAGCAGTATTGCCCATTGCAACGCTGTATTGAACCGTACGTGTGAAAGTCAGAGAAACTGAAGGATCACCAGTCATACCACCGAATTCTACTACGAAACCTAACGTGTTAGAAGAATCCATATCGCTCCATTTACCGTTTGTTGCAGAGATAGCGCCAGAGTTTTCACCTTTTGTGTTACCACCCTGGTAGTTATCAGGTTGGTTTGTGTTCCAGTTCATGAAACTATTGCCTTGTGCTACAGGAGCAACTGTGCCATAGTTGTAGAAATTTTGGTGTTTACCATAATCTGTGCTGGAAACGAAAGTTCCTTTTTCAGGACCAGTAACCCAGTACCAGTTTGCTTCAGAACCGTTTTGATTATTGTAGGTAGCAGTGCCGGTAGCAGCGTTGATCTGAGCTACGTCGTCAGAAGCGCCCATCCACGCGTCAGCCTGCAGTTTTGCTTTGATGAAATCGTTTTCCGCCTGAGAAGTAGCAGTAGCAAGGTAACCGTGCATACCGTAGAGACGCATTGTATCAGCGCTGTATTTAGCAGCTCCCCATGTTTTAGCGCCGGCAACGTATTGGTAGTAGTGACCGTTACCGCTGAAAGTCAGCGCAGAACCGATTGTGAATGCTACAGATTTAGAACCTGAAGTTGCAGCAGATGTCAGTGTAACGCTGCGGAGTATATTTTGATAGTTGATAGCAGCAGAAGAACCGGAGAAGGTAAGAACGCCGGTAGTTGCGTTGTAAGAACCAGTGATGCCGTTGATTGCAGTATAGCCGAGTACATCGCCAGACTGAAAACCAGTGATGCTTACTGTTGCGCCAGTGTAAGTAGTGCTTGCATCCAGCGCAATTGTGGTATCTACTTTATAAGCAGTAGTTGCAGAAGCGGCAACCTGGAGTGCAGTGGCGTTTCCTTTGATCGGTGCAGTAGCTGATTGAGCGTTTGCAGCGAAAGTAGCAGTAGCGAGGGCAGCAGCAGCGATCAATTTTGTAAATACTTGTGTCATTTTGGTTGGCTTTGGGGGGTGGTTATTTGTTTGTTTTGTTGACACAAAGATGGAACGAGAAACCCGACAGGACAGTTAATCAATTGCTAATGAGTGTGTTGCAAGAAGGCTCTTAACCAGACGTTTTTAAATCAATTGTTAAGCGATATAGAATCTGATTATAACGATTGAATATTAAGTGCTTCGGAAAGCCTTGCTGGATAAGGGTCTTAGAGAATGGGCAAATTCAAAAAATGGAAGTGTTTGTAAATCAGTTCGTTTTGTTAAGCTAATTGTTAACCGAAAGGCGCTACCGGGCAACGGGTATCAGAATTTGGGCATTTGCGGTTGATTTTGAGTTTATGAGCATGAAAAAGCCGGCTCTATGGCCGGCTTTTCACAAAATATTACTTGCTAGTATCTAATGTCTGATGCCTAAAAACTAACCTTCAGGGTAGAGTATAGCTGTAAACTGATTTTTACCATTAAACAGTTTTTGTGCCGTTTGCTGAATATCTGCAGGTGTCAGTTTATCTACCCGGCTATCATATTGCAGGATGGTGTTTTTGTCTTTACCCCAGAATAGAATGCTTTCGAGGCTGCCCATCCAGTATTTGTTTTCTTTCAAGGCCGTGCGATGTTGTTCATGCCAGGTTGCCTTCACTTTATCCAGGTCTTTCTGATCAGGACCTTTTTCCTTCAATTCCTTAATTTCATCGTTTGCAGCTGCGATCAACTTATCTACATTCTCCGGACCGCAGGGAAGCTGCATGCCCACAGAATACCGTTGATAAGGTAATCTGCTCACACTCGCATTGAATCCACCGCCGTAAATAGCACCTAACTTCTCACGAAGATCTTCCACCACTTTTATATTAAGTACTTCAGAAAGCGCTTGTGCTTTCAGTGCCAGATCATCAGAATAGGGAATCTCGCCATAATACTGGGTAACGATCAGGCTTTGCTTTTCCGTACCTTTTTTGAATTTTAAAGTATGTTCACCGGCAATCGGACGAACGCCATTGTCTTTATAAGCCGTTGTTTTTTTCTGCACCGGAATGCTGCCCAGATAAGTTTCCAGCAATGGAATGATCTTTTCAGCGTCTACATTGCCGACAATGAAGAAATGATAACCATCGGCGGAGCCAAATTCCGCTTTGTAAATGTCCAGCGCACGGTCCAGATTTACTTTGTCGATATCCTGAATGGTCGGAATTGCAATTTTGGCCAGCGGATTATTATCATACAGCGTTTTAATCATGGTATCCGCAAAAGCTACTTTTGGATTTGCAGAAAGGAATTGCAACTGTTGCTTTTGTTTGTCTTTAAATGCATTGTACAGCGCCTCATCTTTTCTCGGATGCATAATATAGAGGTAAGTGAGTTGCATCAGCGATTCAAAATCCTTGATACTGCTGCCACCTGAAAGTATATCTTCAATATCAGACATATCGGAATTGATGCTGACTGTTTTGCCTGCCAGAATTTTTTCAAGATCTGTAGGTGAAAAATCACCGATACCCATTTCTTCAATGATATCGGTAATGAAAGCAGCATTCTGTTTGTCGGCAACGCCATATTGACCAGTACCACCTTGTTTCACACCTCTCATAATGATTTCGTCACTTTTGAAATCGGTCGGCTTGATGGTTACCTTAATGCCGTTACTTAATGTATAAGTAGTTGCATCTAATCCTTCCTCTTTGACAGTTCCTACTACTTTTCCAGGTTGCGGAATCGTTGTCATCAAACTGGTCGCTACTTTTTCTTCTGCTTTAGCCGTTACCGTCTGACTCAATCCAGCTTGCGTCATCGCGAGCAAAGCGGCATCGTTTGGCAATTTCTGATCTGCTTTTTCAGGAGCAGTGATCAGTGTAAACGTGTTCACGTTCTGCATCCATTGCGCAGGTTGTTTACTTACTTCTGAAAGCTGAATGCCTGGCAAAAGATTTTTATAATATTGGTATTCGTTTTCGATGCCAGGAACTGGTTCGTTATCCAGGAAATTGCGGGTGTATTCGTTGATGTAGCTGCCGCTGTTGGTTGTTTTACGTTCGTTGTAAAGCTTATCCATGCCGCTCATCATTTCTTTTTTCGTCAGTTCCAATTCGCTTTCGGTAAAACCGAATTTCTTTGCTCGGATCAACTCTGCTGTAACTGCTTTCATGGCATTATCCGGACCATCAGCACCAAATCCTGCATTCACAACAAAACTTTCATAACCATGAATCAGGTCATCGAATCCTGCGCCAGCATAAAGAAACGGAGGATTACTGCTTTGCGACAGATCACTAAAACGACGGTTCAGCATTTGCAGCGCCAATGCTCGTACTATATTTGAGCGGTAGTCGCCTACAGTTTTCTCTTCCATTTTTTTGGTGTGTGAAAACATAATCTGCAGATCTGAACTTGTTGCTTCTTTATCAGTCACAACCATCGCGTCTGATTTTGTACGTGCCGCAGCTGTAATATAGGTGCGTGTTTTTTCGCCTTTCGGATTTTTCAGCGTAGCAAAATGTTCCCGTATCAGTTTCATCGCGGTAGCAGTGTCAATATCACCAACAACAGCTACGGCCTGCAGGTCCGGACGGTACCAATCGTTATAGAAACGACGGATGTTTTCGTATTTGAATGTCTTTAGAATGGTGTCCTTACCAATCGGCAAACGTTCAGCGTATTTAGTACCTGCTGCATATTTCGGGAAATATTTTTTCAGCATGCGGTCGTCCGCGCCTTTACCCAAACGGCTTTCTTCCAGCACCACGCCGCGTTCATCGTCAATATCCTTATCAGTCAGCAAAGCATTGTGTGCCCAGTCTTCTATAATCTGGAAACCTTTTTCGAGATTACCTGGCTTGTCTGTAGGAATGGGCAGTATATAAACGGTCTGATCGAAAGCCGTATAAGCATTCAGATCGGCACCAAACTCCACGCCGATTGATTGCAGATAATTGACCAGTTCGTTTTTCTGGAAATTCTTTGTTCCGTTGAAGTTCATGTGTTCCATGAAATGCGCCAGACCTTGCTGGTCGTTATCTTCCAGAATCGAACCGGCTTTTACTACCAGGCGTAGTTCTACTTTTTTCTCCGGTTTTTGATTCGGGCGTACGTAATAGGTAAGACCATTGGCAAATTTGCCGGTAAGTAGATTTGGGTCTGTCGGTAAGTTTGATTTCAGATCCTGTGCAAACAATGAAAAACCTGCAAAGGATAAGGTGCCCGCCAGCATGCAGCGAAGCAAAATTCGGGTGTGTGATTGCATAAAAGCGGTCAGATTTAAAGGAGCAAAGTACGCTAATGGCTGGAAAATAAAAGCTGTGGAAAACGTTCGAAAATGCTAAAATGTTGTTATATAACGGCTTCTCTAGCCGTTATATGCGCCGAAAGATCCTTTTGTTCAAAATTCTATGTTAATTGTACTTTCCGGCTAGCGCGAGTATATTAAACGCTTATCTTCGCACGGTAGCACAGTTTATATGGCACTTATCAAATCGATTTCAGGAATCAGAGGAACTATTGGCGGAAAACCCGGCACCGCGCTTACACCGATCGACATTGTAAAATTCACTACTGCTTATGGCGCATGGATCGCACAGCAGGGAGAGAATAAGAAAATCATCATCGGTCGCGACGGACGTATCTCCGGCCCGATGGTGCGCAATCTCGTTGTTGCAACGCTTCAGGGCATGGGTTTTGACATCATCGACCTCGGCCTGAGCACCACGCCAACCGTTGAAATGGCAGTGAAAACAGAAAGCGCAGCAGGTGGCATTATCCTTACAGCCAGCCACAATCCCAAAGAATGGAACGCACTGAAACTGTTGAATGCGGCAGGTGAATTTCTGGACGCTGAGGCAGGCAAATGGATATTGGAATATGCCGAAAGATCTGAAATGGATTTTGCGGATGTAAATAAATTAGGAAAGGTAACCACAGACGAGACTTTGGGTCAAAAGCACATCGATGCTATTCTGGCGCACCCATTAGTTGATGTAGAAGCAATCCGTAAAAAAGAATTTAAAGTTGTAGTTGATCCGGTAAACAGTACCGGCGCTATTTATGTACCAATGGTACTGAAAGCGCTGGGCGTTGATGATATCATTATTATCAACGAAGAAGTAACCGGTAAATTTGCTCATAATCCGGAACCTTTACCAGAACATCTGCGCGAACTGTGCAGTGTAGTAGAAAAGAAAAACGCACATCTCGGTATTGCCGTTGATCCGGATGTAGACCGTCTGTGTTTTGTTTGTGAAGATGGCAGCCTGTTTGGCGAAGAATATACACTTGTAGCGATTGCTGATTATGTGCTTTCTCATAAGAAAGGTAACACTGTTTCCAACCTTTCTTCTACACGCGCATTGAGAGATGTTACCGAAAAACACGGTGGTACTTACTATCCAAGTGCGGTAGGCGAGGTGAATGTGGTGAAAAAAATGAAAGAAGTAGACGCAGTAATCGGCGGTGAAGGTAACGGTGGTGTTATCGTTCCGGAACTGCACTACGGTCGTGATGCGCTGATCGGTATCGCTTTATTCCTTACTCATCTGGCGAAGTCTGGCAAAACGGCTAAAAACCTGCGCAGTTCATATCCTGATTACATTATTTCTAAAAACAAAATTGAACTGGACGAAAGCGTGGATGTAAAACACATCTTCGACCAGATCATGAAGAAATACAAAAAGCAGCCGATCAATACAGAAGATGGTCTGCGTATTGAATTCGATAAAGACTGGGTACACCTGCGTACTTCAAACACAGAGCCAATCATTCGTATCTATGCGGAAAGCGTAAACGAAACAACGGCCAACAATATCGCCAAACGTATTATTGGTGATATCAAGGAGATGATGCTGGTGAAAGCGGAGTAGGCCTTGACTTGGTGAATGGTGAATAGTCAATGGTTAATGTGGTGAGACGTCAAACGTCAAAGTGTGGATGTATAACCGCATAGTCATGTCGACGATAGGAGACATCCCGCGGAATAAGAAGTGTTGAATGAGTGGTCGCAACCTCAGTAAATAAAATTAAAAAATAGGAAACCCGCAGGCGCTCGCTTGCGGGTTCCTTGTTTTTTACGTGCATGTAACCATACGGGTCATCGCGAGGACGACGCAGGAGGATGTGGCGATCTGATTTCGCGCTGGATTCGTCTGTATTATCGGGCAAATTGCGTCGAAGAACCACCTTCCCAAAACCGCCACAGCAGCAACTTTTATATGATCGTCAAAATCGTCCTTACAATATTCCCAACTCGTCCTTACGATTTTCTAAACTCGTAAGGACGAGTTTAAGCGAAGATCCTGACGAATGTGAGCAGTTGTAACAAATAATTTTTCCCATCGCGAAAAAACCTGCGGGTCATTGCGATGAGGAGATACGACGAAGTGGCAATCTGGTTTCGCGGAGGGAAGAACGAGCTTTCGCAATAGGGATTAAAAATCCCTATTATCTGTCGTTCGATATGCGCTATGCTAACATGCCGAACAGCGAGGGGATGTTTAATTTCCTCAGCGCGAAATCAGATCACCATGTCGCCCCGACAGTTTCACTGTATTGGGGCTCCTCGTGATGATCCTCAAAATCTGTTACTCAATGCGAGTGCTATGATGGTAAGGTCGTTTTTTTTGCGATGATTCAAAGAAAAAGTCAAAAATTGAAAATGTGTTTATGGTTTAAATGTCACATCGGCATGAGATGGCCCACTAAATACGGATGCTCGTTACGCGGGAACCTTCTTTCGTCAGGAGGACAAACGCGGGCAGTACCGCGCGAGTAACCGCGAAATCAGATTCCAACTTCCTCTTTCGTCGTCATCGCGATGACCGTGTTGGCATACACTCGCATTATATGTGCCTTCTAGTTAGTATGACAAACGTGATAGGAAGCCGCGCCTTCGTGCCACCGCGAACAAAACCTTTGCATCTTTGCTACCTATTTTCCTTTGCGTGAAACGCTAAGCTGGTTATACGCTTTTAGTTTTAGCCTTTCCGCTTTAATAAAATCGTATTTTGCTGCACCATTTTAGTTTTTGTGCGTCAATCTGAATACGATATAGTGATCATCGGCAGTGGCCTCGGTGGCTTGCTGACAGCTGTTTTCCTCGCAAAGGAAGGCATGAAGGTTTGTGTGCTGGAGAAAAACAAACAGATTGGTGGTTGTTTGCAGACATTTGCCCTGCACAAAAAAGTGTTCGACAGCTGCGTGCACTATATCGGCGGTCTGGGCGAAGGGCATACACTCAACCGGATCTTCAGTTATGCCGGTATTATGGACAAATTATCGCTCTCGGCATTTGATACTAATGGCTTCGACCGCATTGCTTTCGGCGATGAGCAAATTGAATATCCACAGGCAACAGGCAAAGAGAATTTTATCGAACAATTATTGCCTTTCTTCCCGGAGGAAAAAGCTGCGCTGAAAAAATACATCGCCACTATGAGCGAGGTAACCAGCCATTTTCCATTGTATCATTTGCGCAATGGTTCTGCGGATGAAAAGATTGCGGTAACCAGTTTAGAACTCAGCGGTACACTACAACATATCACTTCAAACAAACGTCTGCGAAATGTTCTGGCGGGAAACAATCTTTTGTACGCCGGTGTCGAAAATGTATCGCCGTTTTATCTGCATGCTTTGGTGCTGGAAAGTTATCTGCACAGTGCACATAAAGTAATGCCGGGTAGTTCACAGATAGCAAAATTGCTTTGGCAGGAATTACAAAAGCACGGCGGCGAAATTCATCGCAATCTCGGCGTTACAAAACTGGTGGAAGAAAACGGTCAGATTTGCTACGCTGAAACCGAAGGTGGGCAAAGGTTTTACGGGAAACAATTCATCAGTAATATTCATCCCGCGGCATTATTGCGAATTACCGACAGCGATTTGTTGCGCAAAGCTTACCGGCAACGCATCAACGGGCTAGAACAAACGCAATCTGCCTTTATGATTAATTTGGTATTGCGGCCCGGAACAGTTGCACATCGCGATTACAACCTCTACTGGCATCGTACCGATGACGTATTTATTGGTGCGACAAATAAAGCTGAATGGCCCCAAACCTATGCTTTGTACTTCGTCGGCGATAAAGAGCGACCGGGCTTCGCAGAAAGTCTGTCCATACTTACTTATATGAGTCCTGTGCAAACGGCGTTATGGGATACAACAGAAAATCATTCTGGCAGACCTACGGAGCGTGACGAAACCTACGAATCGTTCAAACAATCTTACGCCGACCAACTGTTCAATAAAGTATTGGAACGCGTTCCGGAATTGAAAGGAAATATCCTTGCCCAATCAGTAGCGACACCGCTTACATACCGAGATTACACGCATACTCCTAATGGTGCATTGTACGGCATTCTCAAAAACGTACATGAACCGATGAAAACAACCATCGCAACGCGCACACGCATCCCCAACTTATTACAAACCGGCCAGAATGTAAACCTGCATGGCGTTTTGGGTGTGAGCATTACTGCAATTGCTACTGCCGGCGAGTTAATTGGACTGGATTATCTGCTAGGAAAAATTAATAGCTGATTTGCTAAACGCTGGCGTAGCATTTAGCAAAATCCTGTACGGGACTTGCCTAACTTCTGTACAGGATTTGCCTGACTTCTGTACAGAAGTTTCCAAACTGCTGCTTAGCATTTTTTTTGTATTTTTCATGCCTGCTGATAAATAAATAGGGGTTTTCGGTTAAGCATCCGTGTTGTAATAAACCAAACCCATGTATCAACGAATTGTACTTACCCTCGTTTTCTTCTTCTCCGTAACATTTACCGACGCACAAGACAAAGGACTTTATTTAGGCATGCAAGCCAATGGGGGATTTGCCAACGATCTTAACAACAACGCTACCAAAGCCGGTACAACCATAAACGGTCATAGCGAGCTTGGTTTCACCGGTACCTTTATGGTGAAAGACTTTTGGGGAATCACGACAGGAGCACTGCACACTAATTTCAATTTTGATCTCCGCTACGGTGACCATCTTTTAGGCACACAAAAGCTATATTATTGGCGAATGCCACTCGGTGTACGTTTCATCTTTTCAAGAAAGCCGAGTCGTGTAAAAATTGATTTCTACGGCGGTTTATCGCTGTACTTTCTTCAAAAAGCAAACTTTACTGGCAACAGAGAAGGTCCGCTGGGACCTACAGTTTCCGACCCCACAACGCAAAATTATCATGCAGTAGGAGTGGGTGCTTATACGGGAATGGGGATGAATATTCGAGTTGCAAAATCTTGCAATTTATTGCTTGGGTTCCAATTGGCAGGTGCGTTTGGTAACCAAAATAAGAGTGGCGAGATACAAGGCTATAAAATGAACGCAAGCCTCACAACCTTTACGTTTAATCTTGGTTTTCAGATGTGCATCTTTTCGTATAGGCATTAAGGGATTTGCCCGGATCGATAAAAATGGAGTACTTTCGGGAAATGGGTGCAACGAAAATGATACCAAGGTATACATACGATGATTATAAAAATTGGGAAGGCAATTGGGAATTGATTAATGGAATTCCCTTTGCGATGAGTCCTGCACCTCAACCAAAACATCAGCGTATTTCGGTGCGATTATCTACTATTTTCGATAATGCTTTAAGTCAATGTAAATCTTGCGTTGTCTACGGTCCTATCGATTATAAAATTTCAGACGAAACAGTGCTGCAACCCGATATGCTAATCGTCTGCGATGAAATCACAAAACAATATCTTGATTTTGCACCTTCACTTGTAGTTGAAATTTTGTCACCATCGACTGCTTCTAAAGATCGGCTCTATAAATATGAATGCTACCAGAAACAAGGTATCCCATACTATCTGATCGTAGATCCGGAGTCTGAAGAAGTGAATGTTTATGAATTGCGGGATGGCATTTATAGTGAAGCGGCTTCGGCAAAAGACTTTCAACATCATTTCAATTTTCCGGAAGCTTGCACTGCCGATATCAATTTCTCGGAAATCTGGCAATAAGCGCGGTTGCAACAAAGTTACCTAGCTGTTATATCGCGAACCTGCAATAACAGAGAACCCGAAGTAAGGGATTTGCCCGGATCGATAAAAATGCAGTACTTTCGGGAAATGGGTGCAACGAAGATGGTACCAAGGTATACATACGATGATTATAAAAATTGGGAAGGCAATTGGGAATTGATTAATGGAATTCCCTTTGCGATGAGTCCTGCACCTCAACCGAAACATCAACGTATTTCAGCTAATCTCCAGGCTGAATTTCGCATGTTTCTGAAAAAATGTGACGTATGTACCGTCTACGGTCCTATCGATTATAAAATTTCAGACGAAACAGTTCTGCAACCCGACATGCTAATCGTCTGCGGTGAAATCACAAAACAATATCTTGATTTTGCACCTTCACTTGTAGTTGAAATTTTGTCACCATCAACTGCTTCTAAAGATCGGCTCTATAAATTTGAATGCTACCAGAAACAAGGTATCCCATACTATCTGATCGTAGATCCTGAGTCTGAAGAAGTGAATGTTTATGAATTGCGGGATGGCATTTATAGTGAAGCAGCTTCGGCAAAAGACTTTCAACATCATTTCAATTTTCCGGAAGCTTGCACTGCCGATATCAATTTCTCGGAAATCTGGCAATAAGCGCGGTTGCAACAAAGTTACCTAGCTGTTATATCGCGAACCTGCAATAACAGAGGACTCGAAGTCGTCCAGCTGTCATTGTTTTTTCAATTGTGGGACGCAGGCTTCGCTGGCACGGTACTAATGGCATATTTCGTAAATTTGTATTATGGAATCCGATGAAAATGCATATCTCGGTTCGCCTGATAATCCACGTACCGCTGCATTGGTCAGCTATATCACTATGCTTGGCTGGCTGACTGCCTATTTTCTTCTGTACCGCGGCAGTAGAAATTCCTTTTCTGCATTTCATCTCCGGCAGACTTTATTGCTACATATCCTGGCGTTTTTCCTCAACATCCTGAGTTTGCTTGCATTATGGCATTATATTCCAAACAGCGTCGTCATCATACTGGCCGTCTTATTACTGATACTCTGGATGATGGGTGCATGGTCCGCTATTAATAACGAACAAAAGCCTGTCCCTTTGGTGGGCAGGCTTGCACAAAATTTATTCAGGAATTTGTAGCGGGAGATTTCCCTTTTTATTAATGATTTCCCAGTTTGCCGGCAATTTCGGATTCAACCCGGTCCGGCATGTTTTCGGCGCCGTCGCCGATTGTGGTGTAACGGCTCATTTGAGAGTCATAGGCGAAAATATATTCGTCTCCGTCGTAGTGTACTTTAAAACGTTTTTCGCTGTTGAAATTGTAAGGAGTAGCTTTTACAGCATAAGGCACACCATCGATCACTAACTGAAGATTGATTGTTTCCATAAAGTCAGATTTTGTTTGAGAGCCTGAAAATTTGATACTATTATAAATTTAGGGAAATAAACTCATCTGTCCGTGTTATCACTTACAATTGACCGTTATCCGTTTTTCTCAGCAAACTGTGTAACTATCCATCGGGTTTCTAAATCCTTTTTGTTACCATCAGGGGTTATTGCTATTAAGCTTCGTTGCGACGCTCCTTTCATCGCAGGCAATTCTATTAAACAAAAAAACGGCGCAGTAAATTTTACTGCGCCGTTTGGCAATTTATTGTTGTTATTGTTACTCTTGTTTGTCAGGCTGAGCGGAGACGAAGCAAACACTCGCATAATTGACGTTTGACCTCATTGACTATGACGATTCACCATTCACCTACTGTCCCAGCAACCACGCAAAGATCAATGGCGCAACGATCGTTGCATCACTTTCCACGATGAATTTCGGCGTGTTGATATCCAGTTTACCCCAGGTAATTTTTTCGTTTGGAACCGCACCAGAGTAAGAACCGTAAGAAGTCGTAGAATCACTGATCTGACAGAAATAGCTCCAGAACGGAACATCATGCCATTCCAGATCCTGGTACATCATCGGAACTACGCAGATTGGGAAGTCACCAGCGATACCGCCACCGATCTGGAAGAAACCAACACCTTTACCGCCAGAATTGTTGCGGTACCAGTCAGCCAGCCAAACCATGTATTCGATACCGTTTTTCACCAGCGTCGCAGGCAATTCACCTTTGATTACATAGCTTGCAAAGATGTTACCGGTAGTGCTATCTTCCCATCCTGGTACTACAATCGGAATATTTTTCTCAGCAGCAGCAACGATCCAGCTGTCTTTAGGATCGATTTCATAATACTGTTCCAGAACACCGCTCAGTACTACTTTATATAAAAATTCGTGCGGGAACATACGTTCACCTTTCGCATTAGCTTCATTCCATACATCAACGAGGTGTTTCTGCAAACGGCGGAAAGCTTCTTCTTCCGGAATACAAGTATCTGTAACGCGGTTGTAGTGGTTTTCCAGCAGATCCCATTCTTCCTGTGGTGTCAGATCGCGGTAGTTAGGTACGCGTTTGTAGCTTTTGTGAGCAACCAGGTTCATTACATCTTCTTCCAGGTTTGCGCCTGTACAAGAAATGATATGAATTTTATCCTGACGGATCATTTCAGCCAGAGAAATACCCAGCTCAGCGGTACTCATAGCACCAGCGAGTGATACGAGCATTTTACCGCCTTCCAGCAAATGTGTTTCATAACCTTTCGCAGCGTCCATCAGGGCAGCAGCGTTAAAGTGGCGATAATTGTGTTCGATGAATTGCGAAACAGGACCCTTGTTCATATTGTGAATGAAATTTTTATTGATTGAGTGATATATTCCTATTTATGGAAAAAGCAGGCAGTATTGCTACTGCTTGCTTTTTCATTTTGAAACTTATAAAAAGACAAGTAGCGAATTAAGCTACTGGCTCGTTTTTAGCAACGAATTGTTTTGCCCATTCTGTAGTAATTGATTTCGGACGCTCGATCGGGAAACCGAGTGCGCGATCCCAGCAGAGGCTCGCCAGTACACCGAGTGCACGGCTAACACCGAACAGTACTGTATAGAAATCTTCTTCTACCAGACCGTAGTGTTTCAGCAAAGAACCAGAGTGTGCATCCACGTTAGGCCATGGATTTTTGATTTTGCCAGTGCTTTCGAGAATAGCAGGAGCTACTTCGTAAACATTCCATACTGTTTGTACAGTGGCATCATCCGGACAATGTTTTTTCGCAAATTCCATCTGTGCAGTAAAGCGTGGATCTGTTTTGCGCAGTACAGCGTGACCGTAACCCGGAACTACTTTACCGGCAGCCAGTGTATCCTTAATATATTGTGCGATCTGTTCTTTAGTCGGACGGTCAGTACCCAGTTCTTTCTGGAGTTCTTCGATCCAGCGGATCACTTCCTGGTTAGCCAGACCGTGCAGCGGACCTGCAAGACCAGTCATACCGGCAGTAAAAGACAAATAAGGATCGCTCAGTGCAGAACCTACGAGGTGAGTAGCATGAGCAGACACGTTACCACCTTCGTGATCAGCGTGAATCGTCAGGTACAAACGCATCAGTTCTTTGAAGCCATCATCGTTGAAACCGAGCATGTGTGCGAAGTTTGCACTCCAGTCGAGCATACCGTCAGGTTGGATATGTTCGCCGTTTTTGTATTTGCGACGGTAGATATATGCTGCGATACGCGGCAGGCGAGCAATCAACGTCATTGAGTCTTCGTAAACGAAATCCCAATATTGTTTTTTGCTGATACCTTCTTCGTAAGCTTTGGCAAATTTAGATTCAGTTTGCAGTGCAAGGATAGCAGCACAGAACTGAGTCATTGGGTGAGATGATACAGGGAAAGATTCAATAACATCAAAAACATGATTCGGAACGTGAGAACGACGGGCCCATGTTGCAGAGATGTGTTCAACATCTTCTTGAGTTGGCACCTGGCCTGTCAGCATCAGGTAAAACAAACCTTCCGGCAGCGGCTCATTTCCGCCTTCAGCTTTTGGAAGTCTGTCTCTCAGTTCAGGAATAGAGAAACCACGGAAACGGATACCTTCATTGGAGTCAAGCAGGGAAGTTTCGGTAACGAGGCCTGTGATGCCGCGCATACCCTGGTAAACCTGAGCAAGCGTTACGTCGCCTACTTTTGTTTCTCCATGTTGTGCAATCAGATTTTTGATTTCCTGAGATTGAATATCGGCAATCTCTTTAAACCGGTCTTTTACGTAGCCCATATGTTTAGTGCATTAAATTGCGGGGATGGATTAATCTAAAATTCAGTCCTCGCAAAGGTAATAAAACTGAGCTTATAAGGTTAGTCTAACTTATAAATTATACGATTGCTTTTTAGGATTGTTCTATAAACTGTATAGATATAATGTTTTGATTATAAGAGTCAAGTTTTAACAACATTAATTTAACCTGAATATTACTTTTAGGAAATGAAGAATGTTTATAAAACTATTCTTGTATGGCTGCTTACGGCGCTTTTGGGCAGTACTTTTCTTGGGTTTGGCTCTTGCGTCGACGACTTAAGGCACAATGTGCGCGTCGGAACTGATATCGCGGGAATTCTGTCTCTTGCCCTTGTTGGGGGAATAGTTTGCCTGATAACATCTGTTCCAGCAATAGTTATTTACCATTTTCTGGCGGTGAGATTATATCGTCGCCAGCCGAATATAGTTAAAGTAAAAGCCGTGCTGGCGTTTTATGGGTTCGTTGTTCCATTTCCCAGTTATTGGTTTATAAGTATTGTTTCCGGAGATTCACCGGAGGCATGCACGCTTCCTGTTTTGGCTTATGCCGTCGCAGGTTTATTTACCGCACAAATTTTCCACTATTATCCGTTGGCACCGAAAACAGAAACAAAAATTGCTGCGACCAATTACCCGGAATAAATTTCATTGGATGACAAACTTCCAAAATCAAACAAAATTTAATGAAGCATAACACTATTCGAATCTGGATTCTTACTGCTCTTATCGGAAGTATTCTTTTCGGATTTCTGCTGAAAATTGATGGCTCCATACACCACAGCAGGTTTTCCCTGGATGGTGGGCAAATAGTTATGGTTTCCGGAATTGCCGTTGTCGCATGTCTTATTTTATTGATCCCGGCGACAATTATTTTTCATTTCCTGGCTATCCGATTGTTTGAACGGTGGAACAATACGTTGAAAATAAAAACAGTGCTTGCGTTGTATGCGCTGGTGTCTGTATTTGCGAGCGTCTTTATCGTGAGCGTTGGTACGGGAGGTTATGTGAATGATGCGCTCGCCATTTTGACTTCGCCCTATGCCATCAGCTTTTCTGTAGCTTCCTGTTTTTTCAGTTATCGTTCTTCCCATCAGAATTTAGAACAGAACCATTCCGCGAACTCATTCCCCAAACACAATTTTCAAAAATCCCCAAATGAAAAACATTTCTAAAACCATCTTCGTATGGCTACTCACCGCAATTATAGGCGGTTTTGCATTCGGTGTCATGCTCGCTGCAGACGAAAGCGGACATACCGGACGATTTGCCCTGAATGATAGTGACATGGTAGTAGTTTCTGCGATAGCTGCTGTTGCCTGTCTGGCATTATCAATACCCGCAACGATACTATACCATTTTATTGCTATCAGGCTGTATCAGCGCTGGGACAGCACGACTAAGATTAAAGCGGTACTTGGCCTTTACGCAGCTGGCGCCACGGTTGTCAGTATTGATGTTTTGGGAATTTCATCCGATGGGCGTTTGGACACCGATTTCTTCATTTTAGCAGTGCCATTTGCAATAGGTGCGCTGGTGAGTGCTTTGCTTTTTAGCTATCGGCCGCTGCCGAAAGAACAGCGCTGGGGGAGCGATTCTTCAGTATTTCCTGATGAAGAAGAAGCCGAAGCGGAAAATTTATTTCCGAAGGAGACACATGCCATCATTATTTGTATCACTGTCCTCATGATTCTTTGGGATCTGATCAACATGATCAAGGGAAAATTTTACGGCGGCGGGTTTAATATTGGCTTTTCGGTGCTTTTATTGGGAACATTGATTGCAGGTATGGTATTGTTTGCCCGTAAAAACGTTACAGGTTGG
This sequence comes from Taibaiella soli, assembly GCF_003236175.1. GTDB lineage: Bacteria > Bacteroidota > Bacteroidia > Chitinophagales > Chitinophagaceae > QKTW01. Next base: position 158,266 of record NZ_QKTW01000027.1, read on the forward strand.
TACCTGTTGTTTGGCTTCTTTGTCTACGGCTCCGTAAGCACCTTACTTTCGGTGCTCAATGTCATGGGGCGTTATCGTGCCACAATATCCGGCCAGTACATGATCCAGACGATTCTCATGCTGGTGATTTGTAATCTGGCACCATTGATACTGATCGCTGCCCCTAAAATGACTCATTATTTTAAAGTGGAAAAGAATAAAACCATATTAGTGTGCATCATTGCAGGTTTGCTGGTAGCGGGCGTTTGGGTAAGATTCTGGATGATGTAAAATATCTGATTGTTTTCTGATTTCGTTGGAAAATACAAGCGTCATTCGGAGGACTAAGGAACACAAAAAAAGCGCAGACCGTTTGGTCTGCGCTTTCATTTTATCAGAACATTCAAATTACTGAACGATCAGTTTTTGTGTACTTGTTTTATCAGCAATAGTAATCGTTACCAGATAGAACCCGGAAGCAGGGAAAATATTGCCCGGGATCGCCTGTTCTACAACTGAATTCGGTGCATAAGTCTGTTGCGCCGTATAGATAGTTTTACCACTCAGATCACGTACTGCATAAGCAACTTTACCATCGTTACCTGTTGTAAAGGCCATGTTGAATGCACCTTTAGTCGGGTTAGGGTAAATTTTAACCTGATCATGATGTGTTGCCACTTCAGCTACTTCTGTAGCATATGGAGTAATGGAGAATTTATCCATATAGAAGTCGTTACCACCTGATTTAGGCAAATAGCGGAAGCGGAAGAAAACCTGTGTGGTACGCGCCGCAGCTGGAACCGCAATAGTCTGTGCTGCCCAGTTGCTGCTGCTGCCAGGAACGAATTCTGTGTTTTTATAACCGTTATTGGCCAGGGTAGTGCCGCCCAGTGAGCTAAATGTAGTCCATGATCTGCCGCCATTGATACTATAGGCAATCTCTAATGAATCATTGCTGCCACTACTTTTATAGCTACCGGCAGTGTAAAAACTAAGATTCAAAGAACCAGTGCCCCAATCAGCCAGGCTAAATGCCGGAGTAAAAACATCATCATGGTCGCCATCCGGATTGCCGGCATATATATCTGTTCTGTTGTCGAAAGAGCGGTAGCGTATAGATCCATTATCGTCATAACCAGCGCCGGTAAATGCTTCCCAGGCGAAAGTATTATCGAAGTAGTTAAACATTGGCCAGTTTGCCATATCGGCAGCAGAAGCGAAGTTCTGCATATAGCCCCATGCTGCTGTGCCAACAGAGTCCGCGATGAACATTTTCTTCGTTATAGTATTTGAACCTGCATTAGAACCTGCGGTAAGTGCAATTGTTGCCCAGCCCGGTTGTGAGAATTTCACGTTTACAACTGAGAGACTGCTGGCGGTAGCAGGAGTTGCCCCGTTGCTGAATGTCCAGTCCCCTGTAGCAACCGTATCGTTCCAACTGCGATTTTTAAACGAGAAAGCGATATTTGAATTAGCCGCGGCAAAATAGAGACGCTCGGGTGTGGTGAAAGAACCACCTACAACACCTTTCTCTACAGAAAAATCAGCGATCGGCGCAAGATCCGGACGAGCAGCCAATGCTCCGGTAGCTGCAAGGTTGCTGGCGGTATACAAATTGTTACGTCCGGCAATGGTGCTTGTCAATGCGGTTCTCATGCGCTGTACCTGACCAATCGTAAACATCTTCTGGCAATAAGTATAGTCCATGATGTTCTGCGAATTATTGGTATCAGGATAGTTGATGATATAGCTGCTGCCGGTAATTGCGTCGGTATACGATTTCTGATAACCGATAGAACAACTTGTATCATATAGTGCAGCTGTGGTACAACCCGGCATATGTCCTTTCGTTGGTGGTGTATCATCTACGCCATCGTCGCCACATTGCTGGCCTGGCTGGTTGTTGTTACCCCAAACGTGTTGCAGCTCCAGACAGTGACCAATTTCGTGCGGAATTGCTTTGTCGTAATTCAGATAATTGAAGAGTCCAATTACACCATCGTAATAAGGATAGTATTGCGCTGAGGACGGGTAGTAAGCATAAGCCGCCGCGCCAGCCATTTGTGAAGAGAAAGTATTAATAAACCATATATTGAGATAGGAAGTGTTTGGCCATCTGCCGATTTTCGCAACATCCGAAGCATTTGTAGTGAGATAAGAATGCTCGTGTGTGATACCTTTTGTAGGATTGCCGTTCGGATCTTTAGTAGCAAGATGCAGACGGATTTTTGCGTTGCCTACATATTGTTTGAACGGTTGGATAACATCTGAAGTGTCGGCGTTCCGCTTCATGTATACGTCTGCCCAATAACTAACAGCATTAAAGATGTCGTCATCTTTCAGGTATTCATTTCCGTAGTCATGCACCACGTGAATCACAATCGGAATATCGTAAGTTGTTGTATCAGCACCACCGGTTGTACGTGCAAACTTGCTGATGTTCATCTGCTGAAGGCCTTGTGCAATGGCCTGCTCAATCTGTTGCTGGTAAATTCCGATTTCGGGATGTGCTTTTAACTGTTCCTGAAAAAGGATGTCGGTGCCACAAGCTTTTTGCGCGGAACCGGTTGTCGCCGCGCCTAAAAGGATGCACAGCGGTAAGATGACTTTTTTCATCGATTAGTTGAATGGTGAAATAATGAAAAATCTAAGAGCGATTTCTAAAATTAGGGATGAATGAGGTTGGAAATGAATTTTTATGAACTCTATATTATGTTATAAATAAGTTAAATAGAGTTAATGCCCTTATTTCAATGTTGGTACACCTTTTGAAATATTAAATCTGTAGTAATAAAAAAATAAAATTGACATTGGATTGACAAGTTCCAAAGTCAATTTTATCCTTATTATAAATAAATCAATTACTTGATTTGTTTTCTGTAGAGATAAAATGCCAGAATTCCGGCCAGAATGTTCGGAATCCATACCGCAATAAGCGGATTCAGACCGGCCTTAGTAGAAAAGGTTGTAGAGAATTGCATCAGCATGATATATACAGCACTGATCACAATACCTAATGCAAGGTGAAACCCGCTACCACCGCGTATTTTACGACTGGCGATACAGGCGCCGATCATGGTAAGGATAAAACCGGCAAATGCTTGTGAAGTACGCTTATGCAGCTCTACGTAATAGAAATTCAGCGTTTCTGCACCGCGGGTTTTCAGCAGTTCAATATGATCCAGCAACTGAGGCGTCGTCATGGCCTGCATGATATCATCGTTTACTTTAAGGTCTTTCGGTGTGAAGGCATATGCCTGAGTCATTTCGGTAGCATACTTCAACTGTTCATGCAAACCGTCGTTGGTGCGGGTTGTCACATTATAAAGATGCCATTGTTTTTTTACACTGTCGTAACTGGCTGTTTCCGCCATTACTTTTTCTTTCAGTAAAATGCCGTCAATTTTTTCTGCCGAAAAACGATAGCCGCGATTGGCATTGTAATCGTAGTTCTGCATATATACGTATAACCCTGGCGTCAGCCGCAGATGCACGTTCCGGTCTGCAGTATTTACGTGCTCATGTACGTAGAGATCTTCAAAATTAAGGCGTTGCTTATTAGCCGCAGGCACAATCCAGTGGCTACATAACAAAGCCATTACGCCCAAAAATGCACTGCCGATAATATAGGGCCGAAGAAAACGCTGGAATGAAACGCCGCTCGCCAGTATCGCAATGATCTCCGATTTATAGGCCAGTTTTGACGTAAAAAATATGGATGCGATAAATATGAAAAGCGGGTAGAGCAGCGAAACGATGTAAGGCATAAAGTTTTTGAAATAATTCAAAACCGCCAGAAACGGTGCCTTATGTTTCACGAAATCATCTACCTTCTCCGAATAGTCGATCACACAGGAGATAACCGCCAGTATGATGATGGCAAAGAAGAAAGTACCGAGGAACTTCTTTATAATATACCAGTCAAGTTTCTTGATCATGGGTTAAGTCAAAAACTAATAGTGAGTTGTGAGGTGTCAATTGAGTCCCCTCGTTACATCATTGCGAGGCACGAAGCAAACTGCACGATACGAGTTGCCCGTTTCCATTTTCAAAAATAACAGCTTTCTATCTGATACTTTCCATTTTATACAAAACTTAGCATCTCTGTTTCAGAATCGGTATCATTTCATTTTTCCATTGATTGTAATCGCCGGCAATGATATGCTCACGGGCCTGTTTTACGAGATGAAGATAAAATGCAAGGTTATGAATGCTTGCAATCTCCAATGCCAGGATTTCGCTGGCTACGAATAGATGACGCAGGTACGCTTTAGTGTAAAAATTGCTGGTATAACAGTCAATACCATCATCGATCGGCGTAAAATCATTTGCCCATTTCTTGTTTTTGATATTCACCACACCTTTAGACGTAAACAGCATGCCGTTGCGGCCATTGCGGGTTGGCATCACGCAGTCAAACATGTCAACGCCCAGTGAAATGTTTTCCAGAATATTCCACGGAGTGCCTACGCCCATCAGATAACGCGGTTTGCTTTCTGGCAAATATTCACAGCAGAGCGCACACATTTCGTACATCATTTCTTCTGGTTCACCTACAGACAAACCGCCAATGGCGTTACCTTCACATTCTGCTGCAGCTACAAATTCCGCTGACGCTTTACGCAAGTCTTTATAGGTGCTGCCTTGCACAATTGGGAACAAAGTCTGACGATAACCATATTTAGGTTCTGTTTCGCCCAGACGCTGAATACAACGTGCCAGCCAGCGATGTGTCAGCTCCATCGAGTTTTTAGCATACAGATATTCCGAAGGATACGGCGGGCATTCATCAAAAGCCATAATAATATCGGCGCCGATACTCCGCTGAATATCCATCACGCGCTCTGGCGTAAACAAATGTCGCGAGCCATCAATATGAGATTGAAACATCGCGCCTTCTTCAGTGAGTTTACGGTTGTTCGACAAAGAAAATACCTGATAACCGCCACTATCCGTCAGAATAGGCCGGTCCCAGCCGTTAAATTTATGTAAGCCGCCTGCTTCCTCCAGAATCTCCGTTCCGGGACGCAGGTATAAATGATAAGTGTTGCCGAGGATGATCTGTGCTTTGATTTCCTCTTTCAGTTGTTGCTGGTTCACAGCTTTTACACTACCGACGGTGCCTACCGGCATAAAAATCGGGGTTTCGATCTGTCCGTGATCGGTGGTAATGATTCCGGCCCTTGCTTTGGAACCGCTGTCGGCAGCTAAAAGTTGAAATTCCATTGTTCCTTTCAAAACGTCATTCAGGGAGATATATTATCCTTAGAATAAATAATAAATCAGTGATTGACAATGTTTACGTTTCTTTGTGAACGTGATCAGTTCACTGTTATTTATATTATTTGCCGTTTCCGTAGCCATACAACTGGCTTATGCTTTTTATTTCTTTTTGCCGGCGCTTCCGTCTGGCGATAATGAAATAAATGATGTTCCTGTTGTGATTTCCGAAAAGGAAAAAGTATCAGTGGTGATCTGTGGCAAAAACGAAGCCCATCATCTCCGCAACTATCTTCCGCTGATTTTGGCGCAAAGATATAGCAATGCTTCGGGGAAAAGAATGTTTGAGGTAATTGTTGTAAATGATGCATCTACAGACGATTCCGCCGCGGTATTGGCTGGGTTCGCGCAAAACAACGAACATTTAAAAATTGTTACCATTTTACCGGAGGAGCCTCGCAAGTTTCCGGGGAAGAAATTCGCTATTGGCAAAGGGGTAGCGGCTGCAGCAAATGAATGGCTCTTGTTTACCGACGCGGATTGTCAGCCAGTCAGTAAATACTGGATAGAAGAAATGACCGTTCTTTTTAGAACTTCCGGAGGAAAAAAGCAGATTGCCGGTGGTTATGGGAAATATGCACAGGAACCAGGATTATTAAATGCATTGATCCGCTGGGAAACGATGCATAGCTTTCTGCAGGCGTTCAGTTACGCTTATCGCGGAATGCCTTATATGGCAGTAGGAAGAAATATGGCTGTCGAGAAAAAATTATTCAGAGAAGCAGAAGAATGGGATGTCTGGAATAAGCTGCCTTCTGGCGACGATGATCTGCTGGTGGCAAAAACGGCGACTACGGATAATATGCGATTGATCATGCCAAAAGGATCTTTTACTATATCTGAACCCAAACACTATTGGCAGGATTGGATCCGGCAAAAACAGCGTCATCTTTCTACCGGCAAATATTATAAACCATCTGTAAAACGGCTTTTAGGCATTTATGCATTGACCCATAGCTGGAGCTGGCTGTTTTTTATTCCTTTATTATTTACCCATTTCTACGCAGCTGCCATTTGCTTTATGATTGCCCGTTGTCTGCTTTATTGGACCGTCTGGACCGCAGCCGCAAAACAGCTTGGTGAAAAAAAACTTTCGATTTTCTTTCCACTCTTCGATTTCGGCTGGATGATCTATAACTTTGCGTTCGCTCCATACATATTCTGGAAAAACAAACAACAGTGGAAATAATTCAAGACTACTTCTCCGATTTTACGGAAACACAGACGCAACAGTTTCAGCAACTGCAGGCACTTTATACCGAGTGGAATGAAAAAATCAATGTCATTTCACGCAAGGATATTGATTCACTCTACGAAAAACATGTGCTGCATTCGTTGGCTATCGCTGCTATTTGTAATTTTCACAAAGGTGCGCATGTTGTAGATATTGGTACTGGTGGCGGTTTTCCGGGTATTCCGTTGGCAATCTTCTTTCCCGAGGTAGAATTCTTGCTTGTAGATAGTATTGGTAAAAAGATTAAAGTGGTGGAGGAAGTAGCCAGCGCCATTGGACTTAAGAATGTGAAAACAATGCATGGCCGTGTAGAAAATACAGGTCAGATCTTTGATTTTGCAGTGAGCCGTGCCGTAGCTCCTTTGGGTGAACTCTGGGGCTGGATCCGTAATTCGCTCCGCAAAGGTCGTATGAGCGACGAATTTGCTAATGGTCTTATTTGTCTGAAAGGCGGCGATCTTACTGAAGAAGTAAAGCAATCCGGCTTACGTCCGCATTTGTTTCCGATCTCTGAGATATTTGACGAGCCTTCGTTTGAGACGAAGTATGTGGTGTATGTGCCGCGCTAGAACGTAATGTGTTTAATGTGGGAAATGTGATGAATGTGTTTGCTCGCGCTGGGAGTTCTCCTCCTTTGAGTTTTCACCAACAATTAATCCATGAAACAGCAGAAAAGAATCGCGCTGGTAGCGCACGATAATAAAAAACATGAGCTGATCCGCTGGGCGGTTGGCAATAGGGAAAAACTGGCGCAACATATACTTTCGGCAACCGGCACTACCGGAAAAATGCTGGAAGAAGAGCTGAAACAGCCGATCCATAAATATAAAAGTGGTCCACTCGGCGGTGATATGCAGATTGGTGCGGACATTGCCAACGGCAATATAGATATTCTGATCTTTTTCTGGGATCCGATGGAAGCTCAGGCGCATGATCCGGATATTAAGGCTTTACTGCGTGTAGCGGTTACCTACAATATTCCATTGGCTTGTGATATGGCTACGGCAGACTTTATTTTTAATTCGTCGTTACTGAGTCAGGATTATGAAGTTCAATTGCCGGATTATAGTTTTTATGTAAAACGGAAAATCTAACAAGTGAAGCATATTCCTATAACACTTATCTTTTCCCGGCTACTGGTTGCAATATGGCTGATCCTGGCGAGTATTTTGCATATTCAGATGTCCGGATGGCTGGTGATTACGTTATTCAGTTATGCCTTGGTTTCGGATATTTTTGATGGGATTATCGCCCGGAGACTTAATGTTTCGACGCCATTACTGCGACGCTTAGATTCATCCATCGATCAGGTATTCTGGATTTCGGCAGCAGTTGCGATGTTTATCAAATGCCCGGAATTCTGGCAGGAACATTCCCATAAAATTATTCTGTTGCTTTGTTTCGAGGCATTTACCTATGTGGTTAGTTTCTGGAAATTCCGGAAGGAAGTGGCTACCCACGCCATTGCATCCAAAATCTGGACATTGACTTTATTTGCTACAATGGTGGAAATAATGGCGAGCTGTCATTCAAACGTGCTGTTCGAAATCTGTTTCTATGGTGGCGTACTGACCCGTATAGAAATTATAGCGATTCTGTTGTTTCTCCGCGAATGGACTAACGACGTGCCTTCATTTTACCACGCTATCCAATTGCGGCAGGGAAAAACAATCAGAAGAAACAAGATTTTCAATGGCTAGCTTTGGGTTAAACATGCTGGTTGAATTGATGTAATAAGTTGGAATGTGAAAAAATGTATGCAGCCAACCGTCTGTAAAGGCCTGATTAACAAATTAACCCTTTACCATTTTTAACTAATCGACCATTTAATTACATTTGCAGCCTTAAAACCAGAATAAAAACTACCATAATTTATGGGTCGCATATTTGAAGTACGTAAATCTACCATGTTTGCCCGCTACGATCGTATGGCAAAACAGTTTAGCCGTATCGGTAAAGAAATTGCAATTGCAGTAAAGAAAGGTGGCGCTGACCCGAATACCAACCCGATGCTGCGTCGTGTGATGCAGAATGCGAAAGGTATCAACATGCCGAAAGACCGCATTGAAGGTGCTATTAAAAATGCGTTAGGTAAGGACACAAGCAACTACGACGAAGTTTTATACGAAGGTTACGCACCACATGGCATTGCCATCCTGGTTGTAACGGCAACTGATAACACCACACGCACTGTGGCCAACGTTCGTTCACATTTCAACAAAGCTGGCGGCACCCTTGGCAACAGCGGTTCTGTGGCATTTATGTTTAAACACCTCGGTGTTTTCAAACTTGCTCCTGCAGGTTTGAGTGCAGAAGATCTGGAACTGGAACTGATCGACGCTGGTTTGGAAGAACTCGGTGAAGACAGCGAAGGCAACCTGATCGTTCGTTGCGAATTCAACGATTTCGGTAATATGCAGAAAGCACTGGAAGAAAGAGGTATCACACCAATTTCTTCTGAGCTGGAATGGATTCCGCTGAATACGGTCGCTATTTCTGAAGAACAAGCAGAAGACGTGTTTAAGCTGATTGAGCGCGTAGAGCAAGACGATGACGTGCAGCAGGTGTTCCATAACATGGGTTAAAATCATTTTGTTAAAATTTATATCGGCTGGCAGTTACCTGTCAGCCGTTTTTTATTTTCATACCTGTTATGAAAAGACCTTTTGTTCTGTCGGGTGGAGGAAACCGTGGCTTTGCGCATCTGGGCGTGCTGAAAGCATTTGCAGAAAAGGATATTTTTCCTGAGGCAATTGCGGCCACCAGTGCAGGTTCTATTATTGGCGCATTGATTTGCGATGGTTATATGCCAGAAGAAATTCTGGAACTGGCAGTACACAACAAGCTGTATTCAATGTTCGACTGGGCGTTTCCGCTCAAAAGTCTGATGTCTCTGCGTCCACTGCAGGAATTTCTCACCCGTTATCTGCGACACAAAAAATTTGAGGACCTGCCCATACCTCTTTTTATTACTGCCACGAATATGAATACCGGCCATCAGGCTATTTTTGATAAAGGAGAAATTATTCCGGCCGTAATTGCTGCTTGTTCTATTCCGCTCGTATTCCCAGCCAAAATTATTGATGGCATTGCGTATGCAGACGGTGGCATTTGCAGTAACCTGCCTTTAGAACCTTTACTCTTGCATCAATACGAAGACATTATTGGTATTTATGTTAATCCTTTGCCGGATTACAACGAAAAAGCCCATTTCTCTGAGCTTTTTGATCGATTAATGCATCTGATGATTCGCGAAAATGTGGTTCGGAATATTGGGCATTGTTCCATTTTCATTGAACCGCCATTGCTTTCCCATTATGGTATCTTCGATGAAAAGAAGAAACGTATGATTTTTGAAGAAGGGTACAAATATGCGCAGGAGAGATTAGAGACACTGGATGATGATGGACCTGTTGATACGTTTATAGGTTGATTCGTTCTGCTGCGCAGGTTTAAAGTCTTAGGTAAAAACCCCGGTGCTACAGACAATTAGCTGCGCGCCCTCCGGCTTTTTTTGTAGGTTTGCGGAATGAAACAAGAACGGCGCGAACACTCGAAACAGGCTTCAGGCAAAGGAAAACCAAATACTTATGCCAACAGATCTCCAAAACCTGTCCGTTCATTGCCGTTGCTCATTGGGCGTAAACCAGTCATGGAGGCGTTAGAGCAGGGTACCACTATTGAAAAATTGTTTCTGCTCCGTACAGCCACTGGCCCGGAGATAAATTCCATCAAACAATTAGCCAAAGAAAGAAATATTCCCATCAGCCAGGTGCCGGTAGAAAAGCTGGACAGCTTTACAAAAGCACAGCACCAAGGTGTAGTAGCGTGGACAAGTCTGCTGCAATATGTAGAGCTTCAGGATGCGATCTCACATGTGGTAGATAAAGGCGAAACACCGTTGTTTATGTTATTGGACGGCGTTACCGATGTGCGTAACGTGGGAGCTATTGCCCGTACCGCTTTATGCTGTGGCGCTCAGGGTCTCATTCTGCCAACATCGCATGCAGCGTCGCTAACCGAAGAAGCGATTAAAACATCTGCCGGTGCGCTCCATAAAATTATGCTCTGCCGTATTCCTTCTGTACAGCAGGCAATGGATGTACTTCGTTTAAATGGTATTCAAATTCTTGGAACCGAAATGCGTGGCAGCGTTCCCGTTTATGAAAGCAATCTGAAAGTGCCTTCTGCTATCGTGATGGGGGCTGAAGACACCGGAATCAGTAAGGAAGTCCTCAAACGTGCAGATCAGCTCATTCGCATTCCAATGGCGACCAATTTCGATTCGCTTAATGTTTCTGTAGCGGCTGGTATGATTATGTACGAAGCGCTGAGGCAACGGACTTTGGATGTCTGATTTGGCTGAATCAAGAATGGCCAATCTCGTAAAATGTCAAACTAACTACATATAGTTGAGCGAAGTCTCTGACTTCGTTCGAGCAGAGGCGGTCTCCCGACCGTTGTATTTTTGTGCCGGTCAGGAGACCGAAAACCACTGCGACGAAGTCTGGAGACTTCGCCGAACGGCGTCTACGTTCATACTCTGAGCGTCAACGTTGACTCTTTTAGAATCAACATACATGTTCGGAGAGTCAAATTCCACTCTTTTTACCTCAATGTCCACTCTTTTAGAGTCTACGTTCATGCTCCGAGAGTCAACATTGACTCTTTTAGAATCAACGTCCATGCTCAGAGAGTCAAGCTCCAGTCATTTAGATTCAGCGTCGACTCTTTTAGAGTCCACGTTTATGCTCTGAGAATCGACATTGACTCTTTTAGTATCAATTTTCAGTAACCAGAACCGACATCGGAGTAAAAAGCATCAACGTTGGAGTTCTGAGGTTCAGCACTTTTCGACCTCACAGTTGAGCGAAGTCTCTGACTTCGTTCTGGTGGAACGCGGTCTCCCGACCGTTGTATTCTATGCCGGTCAGGAGATCGGAAACCACTGCGACGAAGTCTGGAGACTTCGCCGAATGGATATTAGTGCCGGCTTGGCCGAACTAAACCTCTCAATATTATTTAGAGACGTAGCGTGCTACGTCTCTACGTACTTCCGGTGCGGGAAAATTCACCATTGCCCATTCACCCCATTCACCCTTTTTGAATTTTGACTTTTGAATTTTGACTTTCTATGCTACCTTCGTCCCCGCTAAGGTTTTCGCTTTCGGGCGGAATGAAAAGGGAACCGGGTGTAAATCCCGGACATTACCCGATGCTGTGAGCTTCCAATAATTCTTTTGTCCGTACTATCGCCACTGTTTACCAAACGGGAAGGCCGCAAAAGAAGAAGCAAGTCAGAAGACCTGCCTTTCGCAAACATTTATCGCTGCTTTCGGGAACAAAAGCACAGATAACGGCAGGTTTATGGCTTTGATGCCCGGCTTGCTCTTTTCTGATATTTTTCCGTAGCTGCGTAGCAACCAATTAAAAACAGTTTTTAAACACAACAATTGCTATGCGCAAACTTTTACTCCTGCTCGCTGCTGCCGCAGCAACCGTTTCTGTAAAGGCCCAGACAGTCTCTACATTTGACTCCTTAGCACTTTCCAAAAGTGACACATTTTATGTGAACACTGCCAATTCAATGACCGATCAGGGTTTTAACGATGGTCTTGCTCATTTCGATTATTACTACGATACTTCTTATGGCGGCTATTGGACTGCGGGTTGGTTGTATTCAAATATGACCGACAGCGTCACCAGCGGTTATACCAACATGTATTCAGCTAAAGCAGGTAAAGGTTACAATGGCTCTGCGCAATACGCTGTAGCGAACGGCGACGCCATGATCCGCTTGATTAATCAAGGTTTGGGTCAGCCGGTTTCAGGTTTGTACATTACCAACAGCACTTATACATACAACAGCATGCGTGATGGCGATGGTTTTGCTAAGAAATTTACTGCAGCAGATTCCGATTGGTTTAAAGTAACCATCAAAGGTTATTCTGGTGGTCAATTGACAACTGACAGCGTTAATTTTATGCTGGCTGATTTTACCAAAGCCGATTCTACACAGGATTACATTCAGAAAGACTGGGCTTGGGTTGACCTGAGTTCACTCGGTGCTGTAGATAGCATTACCTTCCATTTGTCTTCTTCCGATAATGGCCAGTACGGCATGAATACACCGGGCTTCTTCTGTATTGATAACTTTACGTCGTCTTATATTTATCCAAATGGCGTTCCTTCGGTAATGGCAAACCTTGCAAAAGTTTACCCGAACCCGGCTACAGATAAATTGTTCGTAGAACTGGCAAATACCACTTCGGTGAATCAAGTAAATGTAATTGATATGGCCGGTCGTGTAATACTGAGCCAGCCAGTTGCTGGAGATAAAGTAATTTTGAATACGGCAAACCTTGCAGCAGGTACTTATTATCTGCAGTTGAGCGGCGATGCTGTTCATGCAGGAACCCGCTTTGTAAAACAATAATCCGGAGCTTTCCGAAGAAAATAGAATCTGATGAAAAAAGCCATTTCGGCCATTATACTCAGTCTGAGCAGTCTGTCTGCGGCGCAAGCACAATTTGCGCCACAGGCAGGTGTTTCAGGAACCACGGCAATACCAGCCAGCAGCAGCCAGTTTGTAGGCTGGGCCACACATTGTGATGTGCAACGCGGCTGGATGGATATCGCAGATCAATCACTTGGCAGGGTTTCAGCCGGTGATAGCAGCGTGGTAGTAGGCGCGCCTGATAATTATATTATGAGTCTCGGTGACAGCGGTGTGGCAGTGCTCACATTTGCCCATCCGATTGTAAACGGCCCTGGTTACGATTTTGCTGTCTTCGAAAATGGCTTTGCCAATCCGAATAACCCGGAGGAAGCCTATCTGGAGTTTGCATTCGTAGAAGTAAGTTCGGACGGCGTCAATTATGTTCGTTTTCCTGTTACTTCCAATACACAAGATACCGCGCAGATTGCCGGTACCGGTGAGTATATGGTAGCAAGCCTGGTCAATAACCTGGCAGGGAAATACATCGGTAATTACGGAACGCCATTTGATTTAAGTGAACTTTCGGGTGCTGCCAATCTCGACCTGAACAATATTACTCATGTTCGTTTGGTAGACGTAATTGGCTCCATTGGTGCGCTCGGTACCGTAGATATGAATAACCACAAGATCAATGATCCTTATCCTACGCCGTTCCCAACCGGAGGTTTTGATCTGGATGCCGTAGGTGTTATTAATCAATCGACCACCGGTGTAGCAACAATCAATGGTAATAATGCTTTCCGCATTTATCCGAATCCCGCAACGGAGAAAATTGTTTTTCATTGCGATCGGACTCCTGAAGGAGCAACGCTTTCACTGACTGATGTAACTGGTAAAATTGTTTTGCAACAATCTGTAAGCGGAAACGATACGGAAATTAATCTGAATGCCTGCGCATCCGGTCTTTACTATCTGGTGCTGAACGATGCGAAAGGAAATAAATGGGTGGAGAAAATCTCAAAATTGTAAAGGAGTTCTGTTGAAAAGAATGCAAATAAATCAGCGGTCAAAAAATCAGACATCAGCGATACTATTATTGCTGTGTTGCTTTTTGTTTGCCTGTAAAAAGGATAAGCCCGGCGGCTCCTATACACTGCCTTCCACAGACACAACCAGACAAGTGCTGGTGGTTTGCGAAGGAAGTCTGGGTAATGGCAATTCTGCGCTGACGCTGTATTTGCCCAATAAGGATTCGGTGTATGAAGATGTTTACAAAGCAGCAAACGGGCAATCGCTCGGGGATGTTTTTCAGAGCATCACACCCATTGGCAGCAACTATTTTCTCTGCATCAATAACTCCGACAAAATTTTAGTGATCAATAAAACAGACTGGACATTGCAGAGCTCCATCAGTATTCCGAAGCCGCGTTATATACTGCCGGTTTCAGAACACAAAGCTTATGTTTCCAGCCTGTTCAGCAACAAACTTTACACGATCGATCCTGTCACCATGCAAACAACAGACACGATCGTAATGCCTTATCAAAATACAGAAGGTCTTACACTTTCAAACGATGGAAACAGCGTGCTGGTTTGCGTTTGGGATACTGCCAATAATCATCTTTATTCGGTAGATATTGCAACCAATACACCAACGCAGTCTACAACATTGGCTGGTTATGCACCACAAGAAGCGTTCTATGATAAAGAGGGCAAGCTTTGGGTTTTATCGGGAAATGTAACCAAGAAAAAAGACGCGGCGCTCACGCGCATTGATCCGGTGAGCGGCAATGTAATTAAGACTTATCAGTTCCCGACAGGCGCAGATGTTGTCCGTCCGGTGACGAATATCGCCAAAGATTCCATTTACTTCATCGAGGTAAATTATACCGGCGGTACTCAATACAACGGCGTCTACCGCATGAATATTAACGATGCGACACTGCCTTCGCAAGCCTTTGTACAGGCTACAGCATATCAGTATTTCTGGGGCCTGGGCGTTGATCCGCTGAGCGGAAATATTTACGTCGCCGATCCGAAAGGCTTTGTGCAAAAAGGTTCGGTGTACATTTACAGTCCGGATGGTACCAAAACCGATGAGTTTAAAACCAGTGTAGGTCCGGGACATATTTACTTTAAAATTTAGCAAGTGCATCATAAATGCAACATATCCCTATGCAAACTGGAAATAGCATTGCTTTCTGCGATGCTATTTTTCTTTTCCAATGTGCAGGGCCAGCAATTGGCAGATACGCTGCATGAACTAAAAGTGAAGGGAAAAAAAGACCGTCATCAGACCGACGATCTCCGTATTAAGAATTATGCATCAGGTATGAAAGTGCAGACGATCGACAGTACCATGATGCAGGTTTATCAGCAACAATCTGTAGCCAGTCTGCTTGCTCAGCAGGTGCCTGTTTTCATCAAGTCTTATGGATTTAACGGTGTAGCCACGCTCAATTTTCGTGGCTCGTCTGCCGCACAATCACAAGTACTTTGGAACGGCATTCCTTTGCAGAACGCATCTTTAGGATTAACGGATGTTTCATTATTGCCGGTTTCGCTGATGGATAAAATCAATATCGTGTACGGCGGTTCAGCGGCATTGCTTGGAAGCGGTAACGTAGGTGGTGCAGTAATGCTGGAGAATGATGCACCGTCCTTTGATTCGAATAGAAAATTTAAACTGCAGTTGTCTGGCGCAGCAGGCAGTTTCGGGCAATATCAGGCAGGTGCGAAAGCAAGTTTCAGCAGCAAAAACTGGTTTACTTCACTGCAAGCTTTCGGACAAACGGCACAAAATAATTTTACGTTCACTGACCAGAAACGTATGGATCAGTCGATGCCAAATGCACAGTTAAAGGGCGGGGGATTGCTCTGGCAAACAGCGTGGCGACCGAATATCTACAATACTTTCAGCCTTTCGGCCTGGTTTCAATACTATGACCGGCAAATTCCGCCAGCGCTATTTGAAGACATTTCTGTAAAAGAACAGAAAGATGAATCCGCGCGATTCCTGCTACAATGGCAACATCAGAAAGGCGCATCTAAATGGTATGCGAAACTTGCTTATTTGCAAGATGGCATGAAATACCGCGACAGTCTAAGTCTGTTGAACACAAACAATATTACCCGTCAGATATATGGTGAAGCTGGTTGGCAGCATAGTTTAAATGCACACCATGACGTACTCTTTTTTGTTCCGATGCAAACTTCCTGGTTTACCGGCGACAAAGCACATACGCAAACTAAGCTGGCATTGGCTGCAGCCTGGCGAATGCACTATATTAATGACCGTTTGCAAGTGGCAATCAATGCCCGAGATGAATGGGTGAACAGTAATAATTTCTTTCTGCCGGGAGCGAATGCTTCTTATCAGTTACTATCCTGGCTGAAGCTGAAAGCCAATGTGCAAAAGACATACCGGGTGCCAACGTTAAATGAATTGTATTATGATCCCGGTGGTAATAAAGATCTCAAACCAGAACAGGGCTGGGGTGAAGACTGCGGTTATACAATCGATCTGCATTTCGCCAAACGGTTTACACTACACCAGGAAACTTCGATTTTTAACCGCAATATCAACGACTGGATTATCTGGTACGGCGGTTCCATCTGGACGCCACACAACATTGCCAGCGTACATAGCAGAGGTATTGAAACCAGTAATACCCTTACCATTCAGCTCAATAAATGGCAATTACATTTTGGATTGAATACGGAATATGTGCTGGCCACAACGACAAGCAGCTACGTACAAAATGATGGTAGTATCGGCATGCAGATTCCTTACACGCCGCGATATCAATGGCAGGCAAACATCGGATGTGCTTACAAAGGATTTTATCTGAATTATAATCACACCTACGTCGGCTATCGCTTTCTTACAAACGACGAGTCTGTTTATCTTGATCCATATCAGACGGGAAATGTACAGCTGATGTATTCATTCCCTTTCAGGAACGCAAATTGGCGCGCATCTCTTCAATGCAATAATATCTGGAATCAACAATATGAGGTAGTGGCGGCAAGACCAATGCCGGGCGTGAACTGGCTTGCCGGTTTGGCTGTGAGTTTGTGGTAGTTTCCGCAATGTGTTCTTCTCGCAAAAGCATTATATTTTTAACGAAAATCTCTTGCGGCGCTCGCTACGGCGCTAAGTCCGTATTTAAAAACAAGCATTATAAATTATACCCTAGCGCCTCCGTGAGCGTTGCGAGAAAAACTTACGCGTCTTTGCGTGAAATAGACTCGATTTTTTTGAAAAAATATATCTTTTTAAGTCCTTCTTCCCAGGAGCTTTTTCAGCTTTTTATCATCAGTAAAGTCTGATTCTCAATACTATTTTATTTGTTCATTTGCAATGGATTAACTTCTTTTGTGCTGGTCTCAGCCCATAAATGACTAGATAAAATACCTCCCGTTCCATTTATATCGTATTAGCAGATTTGCGCGCTGTTTTGAGCAGCAATGCCTGTTAAGTTGTCGGGGTATTAATTAATAACCATGTTTTATCATAGTTAGAAATGGAAAAATATTACAAGAGAATACTACAAAGAACGTTGCTCATTACGTTGATGATGGCGAATAAAAGTATCATCGCTAACGCCCAGTTTGGAGGTGTCCCCATAGAATCATTCCCTGGTTATTTCACTTATTTTGACCCTGCTGCTGCAAATAATCCTCCGGGATCTGATACTGCAAATAAAGCGATACTTTATTATAAAGATCTGCGTAGCTCCGGGACAATGTCTTTAATATATACGGACCGTAACGACGATACAATATGTGCCTGCATGGCGGGACATCAGATTCGCTCCTTCTTTCCGGCAGGAGTAGTAAGTCTGGGGCCTTTTGCAAGTACCATTGACGTTTACTCGGATTATATGGGACGCGATTCGGTGGCTACAATTAACGGTGTCACTTATCATTTGAATAAGAATACTGGCAATTATTCAAAGAGCGTGTTGACCGGAGGGAATTTAGTAGCCTATTATTACAATCAGGCACAGGCCACTGCACCCGATATCGCTTTGGTACTTATTGATGGACGCCAGCTACTTAATCGAAAAATTGGGAAACTAGGATATGATCTTGATAAATTCAACTGGGGCACGAGTGAATACTATTCCATAAGCTATCCGCATAATTATCCGCAGCGACTACAGGACGAATATGAAATAACGGTGAATGGGACGGATTTAGCCTGGGTGCTCACATCATTGCCTTTTGCAGCCGCTCCTGGAAGTTCGGGTGCTCCGTTAATCAAACGACCAGGTTCCCCTTCCGAACCATGGTACATGCGCGGCGTAATGAGTACAGCAAATTATGTTGCTGGCGAAGTCGTATATGATCGTTTTCTTAATGATAATTTTGAATTTAGTTATGAGCAGGGCTTTACCAAAATCGGTGTAATCGCAGAAGAGATAAAACGCCATTGCTGGAAAAACAGGGATTCGTCGTACATCATTGCAAATGGCCTCAACAAAAAGCCGACATTGGTTGATAACAGTATTAATCTGGCACAATTCACAACGAAGCGGTCCATAACGAGCGCATCCGGAATCCCTGGAGTTGCGTCCTTCTCTGGCCCGCTTAAGAAGCGCATAATGGCGTCTTACATTCCCGGAGGAGAGGTAGAATTAAGTGGATTTACTATGCCTTCCATTTATCCTGGCGACGCTGCTGATTGGTTGCTGGTTTTAGCGGGTAAGGAAATTAACGTACTGCCGGAATTTAGTTATACCGCAACCGGTTTATCTGAGTTGACATTAGGAACCGTGGTCGGTGGCGTCGGATCGTTAGCAGGTTCCGCACGAATATCTGATAGTATTGAGACTCCACAACCGGCAGCCTTTAACGGTAAAGAAATAAATCGCCAATTCAGTATATATCCAAATCCAAGTCCAGAAGGAGCATTTCATATTTCACTTCCTTTGGAAGGGCACTATCGGGTTGAAGTGATTGGCATGGACGGGAAGACAGTCTTCCATTCCGGATGCGATACAAATCCGTTTGTGGTCAAAATGCCAGCTATATCTAAAGGAACTTTTCTATTAAATGTTTACGCCACAGGTGAACATACCCCCGTTTACAGCCAGTTAGTGATTTACTAAAAGATAACAGTTTCCCGCAAAGACACATAAGGAACAAAGACGCAACCCTCGCGACGGTGCTAAGTCCAAATTTAAAAACAAGCATTATAAATTATACCCTTGCGTCGCCGTGAGCGTTGCGAGAAAAACTTACGCGTCTTTGCGTGAAACTCTCGCGCGCGAAAAGAACCTGTCCGGCTGAGACAGATCAAAATAACGATTGTACATCCTGCCGGTGATAATACCGATACATGTTCCCAGAATGGCACCTACTGTGACATCCAGCGGAAAATGCACACCGACGTATACCTGCGAATAAGAAACAACAAACGCCCATAACAATGCTATCCACCAAACCCATTTGCGCAGCTTTCCTAATGTAATAGCGCCAAAAACACCCAATGAAAAGTGATTGGATGCGTGCGACGAAGGAAAACTATACCCGCTGCCGCAAGGCACAATGATATGCACCACTTGCTGCAAATATGGATTGTTACAAGGTCGTAAACGATGAAAATATGGCTTGATCATTCCAGCGCTGATATGATCGGCGAGACCAAATGTGAGCAGAAAACCAAGGCACCAGATCACGCCTCTCCAGCCAAAATTGCGGATGGTAAAAATCAGCAGGAACAGATACAAAGGCGCCCATGTATATTGATTCCGGAAATAGGGTACAATCGCATCCAGCACATTATTGTGCCATACGGTATTGACATAATACCATATTTCATAATCGAGGTACACAATATTATCACGGAGTTCCTGCAGCATGGTTATTTTTTGAAAATCATGATCATTCTTGGCGATTCTTTGGCATCGTAAGCGTTAAGCTTGTAGTCGCCGAATGTCTGTTCCAGCGTCATCCCGGCTGTCTCAAACATTCGTACAAAATCCTCTAATGAAAATGCAGCAACGCTTTCCGAAAAATGCTTCGGCACATTGTCTGCGTCTGTAAAGTAAATATCTTTAATAATATGGTTGTTTTCTAGTCTTTTCCGGAGATCAAACTGATAACTGCCGCGATTTACAGTTTCCGCCGGCTTCAGTCGATCCAGCACATAACCTTTATTCAGGTAATCAATTACCAGCGTGCCTCCTTTTTTCAGGCCAGCGGCAAATGATTTCGCGGCAAGCAAATGATCGCGGTTATGCGCAAAATATCCGAAGCTTGTAAAAAAGTTAAAGGCGTAATCGAAATAGTTGATATAAAATGGCATACGCATATCCTGCACATAAAATTGCAGATGATCATTCTCAAAAGCTTTTGCTTTTTCGATGCTGTGGTGCGACAGATCAACACCAATTACATTATATCCATGCTCCGCCAGCTGCACTGCAAAGCGACCTTCCCCACAAGCAATGTCTACCATTCGGCTGCCGCCGGGAGGATTCAGGTGAGCTATGAGATTTTCCACAAATTCCTGTGCCTCCATATGATCTCTGTTTTGATACAAAATTTGATAATATGGAGACCCGAACCAACTTTCAAACCAATCTGTCTGTTGCATAATGCCTTATTGTGCGCAACAAAAGTAAACTGAAATGTCTGATTTCTAAGAAAGTCAGAATTCAAAAGTCAAAATTCAAAAAAGCTTAAAGCGTTGGAGTACGATTATATGTTTTGATAAATTAAATACCAGCACTTAAATACAAGCGTTATCAACTGTCGATTATCTATTGTCAACTGAATAAGAATCAATCTTCAATCACAAATTGAAAATCACAAATCTTAAATCTATCTTTGCAGCCAATTTTTAAAAGCATGAATTTTCGCCGCATACTCGTTTTCTACCGTATTCCCATTGCAGTAGCATTGATGGCCCTCGGATTTTGGCTCGGTTTCTCTGTTACCTGGTGGGTCGCCTGGATTCCGATGCTTATTTCGCTGCTGATGATTTTCGCCCATTTCTTTATTGGTCCGATGTCCCTTATCCAGGGCTATATTGAATCTGGCGATATGGAAGGCGCTCAAAAACTGCTGGATAAAGTAAAATATCCGAACCTGCTCTACAAGCCGATCCGTTCTTCTTACTATATGCTCCGTGCCAACATGTCTACGATGACTGATGACCTTGACAAAGCAGAAGCTGATCTGCGCAAAGGCCTGGAAGCTGGCTTGCCGGAAAAAGAATACGAAGGAACTGCTTATCTGCAGCTGGGTTCAATTGCTTATAAAAAAGGCAACACTAAAGAAGCTTACGAACATCTGCGCAAAGCCATTAAAATTGGTCTGCCGGACAGAGACAACGAAGCAACTGCTTACCTTCAGCTTTCAGCTATTGCAATGAACCGTCGCGATTTCCGTGGTGCAAAAATGTATTTTGCGAAAGCAAAATCCTGCAAACCTACCAACAAACAAGTGGTAGATCAGATCAACGAAATGAGTAAATACATTTCCCGCATTCCAGGTTAATGCATTTTGACGAATAATAAATAAAGAAGCCTTCCAACATTCATGTCGGAAGGCTTTTGTTATTTCAGCCAGTTGAGGATATTAAATATGACAATTACAATCCCACAAACCTTGGTCGTAAGCGATCGTCGCGATTTGATATCTTGAAGGTAAATACCCAATACTATCAGCAAATCCAGTTGGTCATCTGAAGGTTCGTTTATTTCAATTGTATTGCTCCTTTTGAACAAGCCTTCCGGCTTGCCTGAGTTCATCATGATCCGCTCAGTCAGTTGCCATTGCCATTCATGAGCTAAGATTCCGCCCGCACTCCATCGATAACAAGTGCCATTGCTTAGCGCCAGCGTACACATTGGCGTTATATTAAACACGTTTCCTGTTTCAATCGTGGCAATTTGGTTGGCATTTTCATCGAAAATCAGAATACGATTCCTAAAAAAAACTTTGTTGACGAAGGTGAATTGGTGATTGTTTAAACTGGCGGTAATTGTGTTTCCAAACCATGTTTCTTTCCCAAGTTTCCCAATTTTCAGATTATCACAAAAGATCGAATAGGAGTCTTCCAGCGGACCGGTTTTGTAGCATATAGTCGGATACATAAAACTAGATGTTGAGATAGTTCTATGATATCAATTATTATGCCGTTTCTAACAAAACGCGAATCGGGTAGGTATGACTGCATCGGCCATCGATTATAGGGGAAATGTACAATAGCAGCACTACAGATGAACGAAATGCGACGCAACACAGTTTAACCGGAGTGGAATGGCTCGTATCAAAACAAGATACAGCCGAGATATTTGGGTCTTCTTCGCATGGATGTTTATGGATTTGTGCTGTATATAATATTCATAATGCTGTCGCCGACCATTGGCCTGTAGTGGCTGTTTTCATAATAGTGGCGGATATCGGCCGTAAAATAATTCGCACCGGAGAAATCATATAACCGGTTTCCGAAGACCGATTGTAGAAATTCGATATCCTTTGGATTAAATTTTACCTGTTCATACAAAGGACTTAAAACGACCTTATACTCAGTATGATTCTTCTCAAATATTCTGGCGATTTCACGAAGCATAAAAGCATTCTGTCCCTCGATTTGTACTTCAGGCGATGTTGTTTCGCCGTTTCGCTTATAAAATATCGCCTCGTGCTTTTTATAATAAGCATCGGGATTGTCGCGCAATTCCTTTTCCTGGGCAAGACTGTATTGATCGTTCGTAATCGTATCGTAAGTTGTTGGTCGCGGCATAAGGATACTGCCCATCCATGACTGATAGCCGTTTAATTGGGCGCTGTAAAATGCAGTGATGAAACGGAAATTTGCGTAAGCTTTGAAAAACGTTAACTGATAATCCCAATTGCTTCCTCCGGAAATAACAGGATCTTTTTTATGAATAAACTGATCAAAGTCTCTTGCCGGACCGAACGACGCATTGCGGCACAATATAACCAGTGCATATTTTAACGGCGCCTGAATTGAATCCAGATATCGAACTTTCCGATAGATTCCATAGGTTGTTTCACAAGAAGCATCAAATAAAAACGGCTTAGCGTCAGATGGCAGATGTTTCTTCCATGATGCTGCTCTATAAGCCTTTGTCCGGGAACTCCCGAAAATAAAAGCATTATATCCATAGCGGTCTTTATTGCGCAAATAAGTTTGAGTGGAAACACGTTCGCGATTGAGGCCAACAATAGATCCGGAATAATCAGAATAATGAAATACTACCTTAAACGGATCAAAATAGAGATAACTGCCCACCAGCAACACTACAATTACCAGTGGAAAAGCTAAAAACAAAAATGTCCGTTTAAGAAACCTCTTCATTTCAAAATTGAAAATAGATGAACTGTTGTGGTTTGCCAGAATAGAGGTACATCAGAAACAAGAGCAGATAATAGAAGCTCCATCGCCCGGTTGTTCGCCAGTTTTGCCCCAGTTTAGCGATGGCATAAGGTTCTTCACGCCCCAGCCATTCAATCGCCATAAACACTGTCAATAACAGAAATTCTGTTTTGAAAAGTGGTTGCGGAATTGTGAAAAATGATCTGGAAAAAATGATACCTATATAGTGAAACGCATCAGGAAGACTCGGTGCACGGAAAACGGTAAGCGCCAGAGTAGTCAACAAAAAAGTAAAAATGATGCTGAAAAATTCGCGCAGCGACGGAAGCAGCTTGCCTTTAGCGGCAATATCAAGATATTGGCGGTTTGTATTAAGCAATACAGACGGCATAATGAACACTGCATGCATAAATCCCCAGGTGACACGCGTCCAGCTGGCGCCATGCCAAAAACCGCTTACAATAAAAATGATAAACACATTACGCGCTCTTTTCCATTTACTGCCTTTGCTGCCACCGAGCGGGATGTATAGATAATCTCTAAACCACGAGGAAAGTGAAATATGCCATCGACGCCAAAATTCGGCGACGTTTCTCGAAAAGAAAGGGTAGGAGAAATTGCGCAACAACTCTACGCCTAAAAGGCGCGCCAGGCCTAAAGCGATATCTGAATAACCGGAAAAATCACCATAGACCTGAAATGAAAACATGATAGCGCCCAGCAGCAACGTACTCCCTGAATAATGCGTATAGTTACCCCAAAGCTGATCTACAAATCCTGCACAAGTGTCGGCGATCACTATTTTTTTAAATAAACCCCAGAGTATTTGCCGGAGGCCGTCTATCGCTTTTGCCTTATCAAAATGTCTCGGTTTTTCAATCTGTGGCAGTAAATGTGTAGCCCGCTCAATAGGGCCTGCAACTAATAAAGGAAAGAAACTAACGAATACTGAATAATCTACCCAGTTGGTAGTTGGTTCTATCTTCCGGTTATAAATATCAAATACATAAGACAGTCCATGAAAGGTATAAAACGATATGCCAACCGGAAGTATGATGCTCAGCGAGTAGGGATTAGCCTTTAGCCCGAATAGAAGCAAAAAGTCGGCGGCCGAATGAGCAAAGAAATTGTAGTACTTGAAAAATCCAAGGAACCCGAGATTTACCAAAACGCTGATCAGCAACCACGATTTCCGTTTCCCTTGCGTCTCCGATCTGAAAATCATCAGGCCGGAAAAATAATCGAGGAAAGTAGAAAACACCAACAGGAAAAGAAATCGCCAGTCCCAACAACTGTAAAAGAAATAACTGGAAATCAGTAACAGTAGGTTTTGTTTCCTCAGTGACTTATTGAGAACAAACCAATACAGAAAAAAAACTATGACGAAAAAAAGTAAAAATTGTAGGGAATTAAACAGCATCTCTGCTGCAATATTGCAATTTTTTCAGTGTATAATCTAGGATTTTGCATGAAATTATTTCCTTCTAAAGCTTGCATACCAGAGCGAATTGAAGAAATTAGGCATTTCCGATTATGCAATTAATGTGTATATCCCGAAGTATCATTCGCGTCTGCAAAATCTATTCCGATTGCACCGGAACGTTGCGAAAGTTTTTATTTTCCCACACATTCCAGCGAATACCGCACCAATGCGCCCATGGTTTTACATTGCAGAAACTGATCGTCTTTATAAAATTCAGCTAGTTCTGATTTTAGCTGCAATACTTTTTCTGGTTTCGAAATGGTGTCGGCCTCCATCGATTCCAACAAAGCGTTCAACTGTTTTCCTGCAGCTTTCATACGCCTTACAATCAGGGAGCGTTCTTCCTGCTGATATTGTTCGATATTTTCAGCGGAAAGCAATTCCTGAACCAACAGCACCAATGCATAGTTTTCTTTAAAGAACTGCGGTAAATAAAGATTTTTCCGGCCTTCATAACTTTGCTGATCAAAATCAATTGCACGAATACGAAACTGCACCTCTTCAAAATCAGGTGTGATGTCAAAAACATAGTTGTAAGAACGCATATCGCCCAAAAGCCTTACAAAACAACGCTCATTAAACTTCACCAGTTCTTTGGCAATACGTACTTTATTAAACTCTGGATTGTTCAGGTAAAACTGAATAAACTGGTCGCCGGGAATGCCTGCAATATGTTCTTCCACCAGCGTAGCCTCGTTTACAAAATAGTTGATTCGCGAAGGCGAAAGAATATGTTCCAGCTCTAGTCCATAAATGCGGCTGGCATCGGCCCGTTTGATATAGAAATAGTCATAGTTATCATTAAAATTGTTCACGATTTTGATGCGGAATGGGTGCGAATTACCAAACGTACAATAGTCCACACGCTCCACATGCAGATGTTTGTGCACGCTGCTGTCACCCTCTGTTTTCAAAATGGAATAGATTTGCTTCAGACCTTCATGCAGCAGATGTTGGTCGTTGGTATTATACAAAGCCATCTCCCAAAGCGTATCCTTGCCATTTTTATCGTAGATCGGAATAGCGCTATCAAAACGAAGCAGATCGTCGTATTGAACCGGCAGCATAATTTCACGACCATAATAAATAAGGTATTCCCGCAAAATATCATTCACCGGAAAACTGGGCTTCTTCTTCGAGATAGACTGCGTCATCGGGTGTTTATGTTGATACGTCGACATGTTTGTACGTTGATATGTTGACACGTTGATGCGTCACAACATTTCTAAAGTTACAGGTTTCATACAAGGTAAAGTCAATGGCAGCTTTAATCCATTAACGAACCACCGTTTTAACCTTTTCACCTATCAACGTACCAACATATCAACGTATAACGTATCTTGACGTCCTCAAAAGCATTTGCACATGAACGACGTGGCGCAGCCAAAGTCTTATACATCCGCACTCGTTGCCATTATTTCGGTATTCTTCTTCTGGGGATTCGTAGCCGCTTCCAACGGTGTACTGATTCCAATGTTCCGAAAACATTTTGATCTCACGCAATTCCAGTCGCAGCTAGTAGATTTCGCCTTTTACATTGCCTATTTCGTAGGCTCGCTGATTTATTTCCTATGGTCGCTATTTCTTGGTGATCCGTTAAATAAGATCGGTTATAAAAAAGGTCTGATCATCGGTCTGCTGGTTTCTGCCTGTGGCGCTTTATTATTTATACCTGCGGTAAATGCGGTTTCGTATGGCATTTTCCTTACCGGTCTCTTTGTAATTGGAATTGGTTTTGCATTGCTGCAAATTGTGGCCAATCCATTTGTGATTAATCTTGGCGACCCGGCAAAAGGCGCATCCAGATTGAATCTTGCGGGTGGCATCAACTCACTGGGTACTACCATCGGACCAATTATTCTGGCCTTTGCGCTTTATGGAAAAATCATTCCCGGCAAAGAAGCTTCCATTGGTTTAGATAACCTGAAAATACCTTACGTAACGCTTGCGGTGGTTTTGACAGCACTGGCGTTGCTGATTGCGGCCGTAAAAATGCCCGTGATCAAAAACGAAAGTGTTATCGAACGTAAAGTGGAAGCGTTTCAATATCCGCAGCTCACACTCGGCATGATCGCCATCTTTGTGTATGTGGGCGTGGAGGTAACCATTCAAAGTAATCTTGGCGCGTTACTGAAACTGCCGGACATCAAAGGCATCGATCATACAATGGTCGATAAATATATCGCACTTTATTGGGGAAGTCTGATGATCGGCCGTATGAGCAGTGCTTTGAAAACATTTAATCTAAGTAAAGGTGTTTACAATGTACTTTCTATTGTTGTTCCGTTTGTCGTGTTCGGCATTGTGATGTACTTCAGTTCGCTGCGTGGCTTTGAGGTAAATGACCTCTGGAATTATGCCGCCTGGATTGTAGTATTTATCCTGGTGAAATATGCAGGACAGGAAAAGCCTTCCAAAACCCTCATGTTATTCGGCATTTCGGCCATCGTGATGATGCTTATCGGTTTGTTTACTACCGGAGACGTTGCGCTGTTTTCATTTATCAGCGGCGGACTTTTCTGCAGTGTAATGTGGCCTTGTATCTTCAATCTGGCAATTGCCGGTCTGGGAAAATATACCAATCAGGGTTCTTCACTCCTTATTATGATGATTCTCGGTGGGGCAATAATTCCACCGCTGCAGGGCGCCATTTCTGATAATCCGTCTATCGGAATACATAATTCATACTGGGTACCGGTTCTGGGATTTGCCTACCTCGCGTGGTACGGTTTTGCTTCCCGTCGTATTTTGCAAAAACAAGGAATAGACTATGACACAAACACTGGCGCTGGGCATTGATATCGGCGGCACCAATACATCTTTCGGCATCGTAAACCGCCGTGGTGAAATTGTAGCAAAAGGCGGCATGCGTACCAAAGATTATCCGGTACTGTCCACGTTTTTGCAGGCTTTAAAAAAAGAAATCAGTCCATTATTAGAACAAGTAGGCCATGAAAATATCGCAGGGTGTGGGGTAGGAGCGCCCAATGGCAATTTTTACACCGGCGAAATTGCATTTGCACCAAACCTCCCGTGGGAAGGCGTTATTCCGTTAGCTAAACTGATCGGTGATACCTTTCAGATGAAGGTGACGCTTACCAACGATGCTAATGCGGCGGCGCTGGGAGAAATGATGTACGGTGCAGCGAAAGGGATGAAAGATTTCATCCTCGTAACATTAGGCACGGGTGTTGGCAGCGGTTTTGTATCTAACGGGCAAATGATCTATGGTGCGGACGGTTTTGCCGGTGAACTCGGTCACGTGATCTCGGTTCGCGACGGTCGCTTGTGTGGCTGCGGACGTCATGGTTGTCTGGAACAGTACACATCTGCTTCCGGGATTATTAAAACTGCCGAATTATGGCTCGAAGAACGCGATGATGAAACAGTGCTGCGCCCACTAAAAGGAAAAGTCGGAGGCCGCGATATTCATCATGCAGCAGAAAATGGCGATGCGTTTGCCTTGGAGATCTTCAACTATACAGCAAAAATTTTGGGTCAGACATTAGCTGACGCCGTGGCAATTACTTCGCCTGAAGCTATTATTTTTTTTGGTGGATTAGCAAAAAGCGGAGACCTGCTTTTGGCCCCCGCTCATTTGTATATGGAGATGAATTTACTCCGCGTTTATAAAAATAAAGTTCAGTTTATTCAGTCAGCGTTACCAGATTCTGACGCAGCGATATTAGGCGCCAGTGCGCTGGTTTGGTAGGATAATATTTCAAGGTTGAACGATTCTGCAGCAGGCATTTCTTCTTTAGTAAGTGCCTGCTTATTTCTTTTATGGGCGATGCGCTGATGTACTGTCGATTTGTAAAACAGATGATTGCAAACTACTGCAGCAACTACTGCCGAAAGTATGTAGAATACACCGGTATCATGCAGAAAGAAGACGCTGCCGTCATGGCGCGCAGTTTCTGTCGGAGCGATAACTACATGGAATACATACATGCAAAGACCTTGGATCACAATGCCCGGAGTAATGCTTTTGCTCAATATTCTGAAATACGTAATCACAAAGCTTAGCGAAACCATTAAAATCGTAAACATGGGTAAGCTAAACCATAGTGGTGTATCGGAATACATAAACCGGGTATGAATAATCAACGGGTATTGGCATACCGCAGAGATCAAACCAATGTACAAGCTCGTTTTGCGGAAGCCATATAACTTTAGAAAATTGCTGAGGAGAAAACCACGCCACATCATTTCCTGCAATGCAGCAAATGTCAATGTCAGGGGCAAACCAATCACAACCAATGCCGGATTGATTGCTATGTTTCCACTGATAATCGTTGTTTCGGCGAGCAGATTCAACCCATAAGGTACCCAGCAAATCAAGACGGCAACCATCAATGCTTGGCTGAGGTATCTGTTTTTCGCCCGCTTAAACGCAAAGCTTTTAAAATCTTTCCCATAAATAAATGCTGAGACAAATGCACTTAAACCAATAATCCCAGCATAAATGCCATTTGCTCTGAGACTGTCGTGTGCAGGCCCAACGTGCAGATAGCTACTGGCCAGGAGCATCCCAGCCATTACAAGCACCAAACTTAGTAACACGGCGAAGCCAATTTTTTTCGTAGGTAGATTTGTAAACATCTTTCGGGGAATTTGGGTAATCAATGTGCTTTATTTCAATCTGGGAGCTAAATAAATAAATAAATCACTAATAGGTTGTAACTCGATTGTTAATGTCATCTAATTCACGTTCGAATAACAAAATAACCCCGCTCAAAAATCGCGCCAGATGAGCCACTGATTTCAAAAAAAATCTGCATTTCCCCTTTGGCATTCGGTAAAAATCTTATTTAGACTGAACTCTAACGAACAAATAAATATCCCTGAAAATACATTAAAAATTATTCACATCCCACCACATAATATAATGAACAATACAAAAAAAGGTTGTCCCGTAAAGCAGGGACAACCTTTAAATTATCTATCAGTTCAACTGAGGACTATCGTCTTGGTTCAGACCTTGGTGCTGACGGTTGCATTGGCTGAGATCTTGGCTGCTCCATATGCGGTTGTTGCTGTGGCATTGGTTGCGGTGCTCTCTGCGGCTGTTGTACCGGTTGTGCCTGAGGACGATTCCATTCCTGGCGCTGTGGTTGTTGCGCCGGTTGAGCTGGCTGTCTGCTCCAGTCCTGACGCTGCGGCTGTTGAACTGGCTGTGGTTGATTCCACTGCTGACGTTGAGGTTGCTGCTGCGCAGGCTGTGGTTGATTCCATTGTTGCTGTCTTACCGGCTGCTGCGTCGGTTGTTGCTGATTCCATTGCTGTTGTCTTACCGGTTCTTGTGTCGGTTGCTGACGGGCCGGTTGTGTTTGCAAACTCTGGTTTGGCTGTACCTGTACTGGTCTTGCTGCCTGCGTTGCCTGTGAACCCGGATTCTGCTGTTGCGTATACTGCGGACGTGTATTGGTCACCGGACGCGCGTTCAGTACCGTTTCCCGACCTTGAGGACGATTATTACTTATTGCCGCAGGTGAACCAATTGCCTGTTGCGGACGTACGATCTGCCTCGGTGCACTGCTATTATTCTGTCCTCTGTTGATAGTAGGACGATAAATATTCACAGTATTATTATTCACAGTTGTTGTGCCCGGACGGCCTGAATTTGAAATATTGTAGACATTCACCCTTTGATGTGTTACATTTTGAATGTCCGTTGGACGTGGACCTGTAACATACGTAGTGTGGTGGCTATTGTTGATATACGTGTTATTGATGATCGTGGTATTATTAATAATGGTCGTGTTATAACGTGGACCACGGTAATAACTCTGGAAGCGCGGATAGTAGATATAGCGGTTAGGAATAAATACCCACCAGTCCATCGGGTAGCTCCATCCAAAAGAAACAGAGATACTCACGCCAGGCCCCATTGGCGCCCAGCCGTAATAGTCGTTGTTAGAACGCCAGCAAACCCATGCCGGTCCCCATTCATTTCCTGGAATCCAGATCCAGCCATAGTAGCCGTCGAAAGTCCAGCGACCGTAGTGAAACGGTGCCCAGCCCCACGGATAATCAGAAACCCAGGTATTCCCATATTGGGTCATTACCCAGTGACCACTGCTATAGTAGGGACGGAAATCCGGTCCCACATTCGGCAACCATACATAACCATACTTCGGATCCTGTATCCATTGTCCGTAAGGTGATAATGCGTCGTAGAAATTCTGGTAAGAAGCGGCATAACCGTTATTGTCATTATAATTTACATAATCCCCATTGCCATTGTCATTATAATTCTCATCATTATAAATCTGTGCAACTGATTTTGTGGCGGGCGTCATAAAAAATAAAGATAATGCCAGTGCGAGTCCTGTTTTTTTCAATAAAGTGCTCATAAAATGGTTTGGTTAAAAAGTCAAAATGAAACTTGCTCTTACCTAATTAAACACAAATTACTGGCCAAAATCTCACAAGACAATGTTAAAGAGTTTAAATCATTTTATAAATTCACGGATGCATATTCTATTACTTCATGGTGCCATTGGCGCTGCGGATCAATTGAAGCCGCTGGCTGACAAGCTCAGCAAGGATTTTACAGTACATATACTAAATTTCTCAGGACATGGTGGTGAGCCATTTTCGGAGCAGCCATTTTCCATTCCGCTTTTTGCAGAAGAGGTATTGGCATATCTCGACCAGAACGGTATTGAGCAGGTAAACATCTTTGGCTTCAGCATGGGCGGTTTCGTTGGCATGTATCTCGCCAAACATTATCCAAAACATGTTTTGAAATTAATGACACTGGCAACCAAATTTGACTGGAACAAAGAAATTGCAGAAAAAGAAAAGCAAATGATTAATCCGGAAAAGATTACCGCAAAGGTTCCGGCATTCGCAGAAAGTCTTGAAAAACGCCACACGCCAAACAACTGGAAAGAAGTACTAGCGCGAATGGCTGATATGATTACCGCTTTGGGCGAGAAAAACGCAATGACAACAGAAGATTACGCAGCCATTGAAATTCCCGTATTAATGTTGCTTGGAGATCGTGATAAGATGGTGACTTTAGACGAAACACTTCGGGTTTATAAAACCCTGCCAAATGCACAAATGGGTATGCTGCCGGCTACCGGTCATCCGATTGAACAGGCAGACCTGGACCTGGTTGGCTTCTATATCAACCGTTTCTTTAATCACGAGGGTGCTTAAAGCATGAAAAATTTCTGATAATATTCACAAAAACAGGCAGATCTTTCCTGATTCCATTTTAGTGCCTGTTTATTTTCTATTACCTTTGGCAACAACATTTTGGTTAAAATCTATGAAGAAAAATATAGCATTGCTGGCAGGGGGATATTCCGGTGAATATGTAATTTCTATCAAGTCTGCACAGACCATAGAAAACAATCTCGACAGCAGCAAATACAGCACGTACAAAATCGTTGTGACTCGCGATGGCTGGTGGCATGAGGCAGCAGACGGTGCTAAATATTCTGTAGATAAAAATGATTTTTCACTGCAGATCGGCGGCGAACACATCCGCTTCGACGCAGTTTTTATAGCCATTCACGGCACACCAGGCGAAGATGGCCGCATCCAGGGTTATCTTGATATGTTGCAGATTCCGTACACAACCTGTAATGCAATCGTTTCCGCGCTTACGTTCAATAAAAGCTATTGCAACAAAGTGGTAAAAGCATTTAACATTGTAGGTATTGCGAATTCAGTGCATCTGATCAAAGGCGAACCTTATTCAATGGGCAATATTCTAGAACATTTGCGTCTGCCGGTTTTCGTAAAACCAAATGAAAGCGGTTCCAGCCTCGGCGTAAGCAAAGTGAAATTGGTAGAAGAATTGCTGCCGGCGATCGAAAAAGCTTTTAAAGAAGACGATCAGGTACTGATCGAGGAATTTATCGAAGGTCGTGAATTGACAATTGGTGTATATAAAGTAAACGGACAGCTACATGTATTGCCGCCTACTGAAATCATGAGTCAGAACGAGTTTTTTGACTATGAAGCAAAATATACGCCAGGCGTCACCAATGAGATAACGCCTGCTGTTATTTCAAATGACGTATTGGAACAGCTTCAAAATAAAGCTGCTTACATTTATCGCCATTTGAATTGCCGTGGCGTTGTACGGATGGATTTTATTCTCCAAAATGGTACTAATAAATTGTATTTCCTGGAAGTAAATACCATGCCGGGACAAAGCGAAAACAGTCTGATTCCGCAACAAGTCCGTGCAGCAGGCCTCAACCTGACCGATTTTTACGGCGCATTGCTGGAAGAATCGCTAAGCGCGCCTAAAAATGTAGTGGCGACCGAG
This sequence comes from Taibaiella soli, assembly GCF_003236175.1. GTDB lineage: Bacteria > Bacteroidota > Bacteroidia > Chitinophagales > Chitinophagaceae > QKTW01. Next base: position 191,334 of record NZ_QKTW01000027.1, read on the forward strand.
ATCTAATTGCAGACAGATTTTCGTATTTTTTGATTTCCATTAAAACACAATATGGAAGGCGGATTAAAAAAGTCTTTTTTATTTAACCTCATTATTGTCCTCGTGCTTTGCGCGGGGCTTTATGCTTTATTCTTCCTGAGCCTTGGCTTATTAACTCACCACGGCGAAGAGGTAAAGGTCCCAAAGATTATTGGACAGGACCTCAAAGTGGCATTGGCACAACTCACCAAAGAAGGATTTGATGTACAGATCGATTCCGCATACGAACCGGATCAAAAACCGTTTGTGGTTTTGGGTCAGCAACCGGAAGTAGGCGCTGTAGTCAAACATGGCCGTACGCTGTTTCTTACTGTCAACAAAGCTGAGCCGCTGAAAACGGCCATGCCAAACCTGATTGGCCTTTCTTACCGTAGTGCCGTCCTGATTCTGAAAAGCAACCGTCTGGTGCTGGGTGATACTTCTTACAAACCAGATATTGCCAAAGGTGCGATTTTAGAACAGTCGATGAATGGACAGGTCATCCGCCCCGGACAAATTATTTCGCAGGGCAGCGTTATCAGTCTGGTAATCGGTGATGGTCTGGGCGAGACAGAAATGAATGTGCCCGACCTGATCGGCATTTCTTATGATGAAGCGATGGCAACGCTGAGCGCTTCCGGATTAAAAGGAGAAGCCGTTTGGCAAGGCGAAATCACAGACTCAGGCAGCGCGGTGATTTACGATCAGCAACCACACGCGACTAATGATATGATGGCGCCAAACCGTATTCGCGAAGGCGATGCAATTGGTATTTATATCAAACAATCGCCAACGGATGACGAGATCCAGAACAATAGAAGAGGCGGTTCCGCAGTTAGTAATAGTACAAACAGTACCGATACTGCTAAAAAAACTCCATAGCACGTGATTTGGAAAAAAATATCAATACTGGCGCAGATAGTCGCTTTGCTGACTTTCGGCTTTTCGCTGAAAGCACAAGAGCACGTTGCGCCCGTTAATTATAATCCATTCGTGAAAACAGCGAAGAAGGAACTGAAACCGTTGCAGCGAACCACTGCCGCAAGTCTGCCTTTCTTCGATGATTTCACCACTTACAGCGCTCTTCCGGACAAAAATAACTGGATGGAAAATGAGGTGTACATCAATAATACAATGGGTGTGGCACCGATCACCAGAGGTGTGGCCACGTTTGATGCGCTCAACGCAAATGGTGTACCGTATGATTCGCTTAACCGAAACGCGGTTGGCTATGCAGATAGTCTTACTTCTGTTCCGATAGATCTCAGCGGACACACGCCAGGTGATAGTCTTTATCTCAGTTTTTTTTATCAGCCGGCGGGAATGGGTTTCGCACCAGATGCCGGAGATTCTCTGGAACTGTACATGTTACAGCGGAATGGCGAATGGCGCCAGGTTTGGTCTGTAGACGGAGATACCTCAGTCCCGTTTGCTCAAGTTATGATTCCGGTGACTGATACAGAATTTTTCTACAGTCAATTCCAGTTTCGCTTCGTAAATATCGCATCAATAAATATTAACGATGACATCTGGAACCTGGATTATGTGCGTTTCGACGCTAATCGAAATATCAATGATACTGCGGTAAATGATGTGGCATTTTCCGAGAATCCCGGTTTTATGCTGAATGACCTTACGTACATGCCGTATCGTCATTTCCTCGTTAATCCAAATTCTTTCCGGGCAAACACGCAAAATGTTTATGTGCGGAACAATTATTCGACGCCGAAATCACTTGTATTTTCACTGGATGCCAATGAAACCACAACAGGCGCCCATCTGTCTTCCTCTTCCAACAATCCGCTGGCAATAGGAAACTACACAGATCTGCAGACTTCGGTAAATGTATATACCAATACAATTGCGTCACCGGGTACCTACAACAAAGTAATTTTTGAAAATAAATTCGCGCTAAGTGGCACTGCCGCGACGGAGCCCAAAGCAAACGACACAATTATCCAGCAGCAGATTTTTGATAATTATCTGGCCTATGATGATGGAACAGCCGAAAAAAGCTATTTCCTGAATTTATTCTCGACGCTGCCGGGTAAAATTGCAATCGAATATAATCTTGCACAACCCGATACAATCTGGGGGATTTCTATCTATTTCGGACGTCAGGTTCCAATGGGTACGAACAAATTTTTCTCGGCAATTGTATACGCCAGCATCACGCCAAACAGTCCGGCAGAAAGCGTCGTTTATGAGGAGGATTTGCTGCAGCCAAGCTATGATTCGGTCAATCATTTCTGGAATTACCGCTTTACCACACCAGTACTTATGCCTGCAGGGCAGTTTTATATTGGCACCTTACAACCGGCACTGAGCGGTTCCGACAGTTTATATATCGGTTTGGACTTGAATAGAGTAGGGGGCAACCATGCCTATTATAACGTTCTGGACAATTGGGTTTCTTCAAGTGTCAGTGGTGCGTTGATGATTCGTCCGATATTGGGCGAAAACTTTACACCTACTGCAGTAGCTGACGTACATACGCCAAAAGCGACGGTCGTTTACCCAAATCCGGCAAACGATGTTATTTATCTGTCACAGCTGAATAGCACAAAACCATTTAACTTTGAGATTGCTGATATACAGGGCAGGATAGTGCTGAAGGGGCAGACATCCAATGATAAACCGATTGGAATCAGTAATTTTTCACCGGGCGTTTATACTGTGAGATCAATGCAAAACGATCAATGGACGCAGCCGGAAAAAATCGTGAAATTATAATTTACCAACACATGCAAGAAATAACAGTAGACGAATTGAAAAGCCGTCTGGACGCAGGCGAGCACTTAAACGTAATTGATGTTCGCGAGCCGAATGAATATGCGGAATACAATATTGATGCAAAACTCATTCCGCTTGGAAACATTATGAGTATGCAAATCGATGATCTGGAACCGCTGAAAAATGAAGAACTGATCATTCATTGCCGTTCCGGAAAACGAAGCATGCAGGCTTGCATGATGCTCGAAACAATGGGTTTCACAAATGTGAAAAACGTGGTAGGCGGCATCCTAGCGTGGCAGGAAAAATTCGGAAAATAAGATAACTTTAAAGAAATAGTCCGGTCGTAACGCCGGGCTATTTTTACAATAAAAACAGGGAGCGCATTGCACGATATAGAACCATATTTCAACTGGAGACATCTGTACGCAGCGGAAGAAGATGAAAATTCACCTTTCTTCGGCCGCGAGTACAGCGAATTTGAATTCAGCAACACTGTTTATAATTACTATATACATCCGCAGTGGGACGATTTCGGATCCCGCACTTTATATCTGAAAATCCTTTACGCTGATTACGATTTCAACTTTGTTATCATAGAAATGATAGGAGAGTGGAACGACGCTGTAGAAAATGATATCATGCAACTGAAACGTTCTATTATAGATCCATTGGTGGCAAAAGGCATTTACAAGTTTGTTCTCGTTACTGAAAACGTAATGAATTTCCACAGCAGTGACCGTGATTATTACGAAGAATGGAGTGATGATATAAAAGACGATGGCGGGTGGATTGTGGCTATTAATATGCCGGAACAAACCAAATACGACGTACAGCGATCACATATTGACTGGTATGTAAAACTGATGGACGTACCGGCCTGGCGAACTTTCCAGCCATTACATTTCTTCCAGCTGGTAGATAATAATATCATGAAAATGCTCGACTAGGCATTTTTGTTTTTCTTTGCGCTCTTATTGCTTCTAGAATGTTTTCAATTTCCGACATCCGACTCGATATGCTGGCTACCCATTACGTGGGTAATAAAGCCAACGGAGAAGATATTTATATTTCAAAAGAGCTCGTGGAGCTGGAATCGCACGAACTCAAAAGTGTTTTGCTGCAGTATTTCCTGACGCCGTTCCAGGAAGCGGCATCTTTTCATTTCTGGCATGCTTCCGATTTGAAATTGCACGAAATCATGCATTTTGCCTCTGCGATCTTCGATAATCCGGATGAATTTGCGTTACAATCGGCAAATATTGCGCGTCATCTACATGAAGCCACCAATTTGCCCAACATCAAAAGCGGCGAAGTTCACATCGCATATTTCAAAGGTTGCCCGGTAGATGGTAAGATGGTAGACGCGATCGGGATATATAAAACCGAATCGAAGGAAAAATTTCTAAAAATCAACCAAACCCGCGGCGGTTATTTGTTTGAACCAGATGAAGGTGTTAATCCGAACAAGATGGACAAAGGCTGCCTGATTTTCAATATTGAGCGAGAAGAAGGTTACCGCGTACATGTAGTAGACAAAACCAACAAAGGCAACGAAGCTCAGTTCTGGAAAGACATTTTTCTAAAAGTGCGCGCTTCAGCCGATGAATATCATACGACGCACGATTACCTGAAGCTCTGCAAGGAATTTATCGTTGATCAGATTCCAGGCGAATATGAAGTTACCAAAGTAGAGCAGATTGATTATTTGAACAAATCCGTTGATTATTTCAAGAAAAAAGAAGAATTCAATAAAGAAGAGTTTGAGCAGGAAGTGTTTAAAATACCAGAACTAATCGATTCCTTCCGCAAGTATGAAAAGCAATTTGAGGAAAACTATGAGGTGGAATTTGCTAATAATTTCGACATTTCCAGTCAGGCGGTAAAAAAACAATCGCGTGTTTTCAAAAGCGTTCTTAAACTCGATAAGAACTTTCACGTGTATATCCACGGCAATAGCGACATGATCGAGAAAGGTTACGACCCGCAAGTGGGTATGAACTACTATAAAATTTATTTCGAAGAAGAAAATTAAACGCCTTCGTGCATTGAAATAACAAAGCCTCCGCAAAAATGCGGAGGCTTTTATCTGGAGTATTGTCGGTTATTTTATTTGTCATTCACACCGGTCCAAACCCTCAATTTTTTTCATGGCTTTAAAGCTTATCTGTTATGGTCGGTATAAAGTTACGGAAAAGCAGATCTTGCTTAACATAATACAGAACATTTAAGACAATTTTATGGATTTGAAGATTTACAGCATTGTCGGCTTATTGAAGCTGAGCAAGTGTTGGCACGATAATTGTTTATAAACAAACAATAGGGTTTATAGGGGCTGGTGTATTCTTACACTGGCTTTTTTTTGTAAAAATTTGGCATGCAATTTGATATACAGTCAACAAAAAACGTTTTTAAATGAAAAAACTACTCGTGTTGCCATTAGCCCTGGTTTTATCTACAACCTTCGGACAGACTAAAAATGAACAGAGTAATAAGCCTACAGCTAATAAAGAGGCAAAGCCATTTGTAAAACATGCTGCTGCAAGTGCTTATCGCGATGGTGGCCTTTATATTTTTACTGACTGCAAACCACAAGTTTCATATACGGTGATGGGTTCGATAAATGGTGATCCATCAACAAATTATGAAACAACGAAGAAAAATTTTGTTACGCAGGCGAAGCAAAAGTATTACAAAGCTGATGGTCTTATTTTGTTTTTCTCCAACGATGGCTCAAGCAGAGCTGACGTGATAAAATTCAAGTAACATGATGGCTGTTTATTGCTTTGAAAAAGAGCATCAAACAGCCAATTCTTTTCATATTCTCAGTAAAAACTCTTACATACTTAACATAATGTAAATTATAGAACAAAATTGTACGGTGAAAAAGGAGCGTACTGGCTTAATTTATTGCCTTCTGGGACAAAGAAATAATTGGTTAAATGGCTAGTTCGCCGCTTTTTTATAACCGTAACTTATTTAACCTGTTGCTCGTTTTAAGCATTTGACGTCAACTGACTTATTTCAGCAATTAACGAATTGCCTCAATTAACTGACGTAATTTTACAGCATGATAAACACAGCAGTTCATCGAACGGTGATTAAAAAAATCAATGCTGCCAGTGTGGTCGAAATGGAAGATCTGCTGGCGGCGGAAGAGCCAATGGAATTACGATTGCTGATGGGACCTCCGGATGACCGAACACAGAAAAGTCTGTCGGTAACGATGAGAACACCCGGCAACGACGCCGAGCTGGCCATGGGCTTCCTTTTTACAGAAGGCATTATCCAATCCGCAGACGATGTGGTAGATATCCGGCATATTTCCGACGACGAAAATATAATCGTTGCAACACTGAGCGAAGGCGTAACACCTGATACACAGCAAATGGAACGTCATTTCTATACAACATCCAGCTGCGGCGTTTGTGGTAAATCTTCCATTGATGCCGTTAAAGTGGTTCGAAACAAACTTTTCCAATCTCATCATTTTACAGTTCCGGCGGCTACGCTCTACAGTCTCCCCGATCAATTAGCCCAAATTCAGGAGGTATTCGAAAGTACGGGCGGTTTACATGCATCCGCACTTTTTGATCTTTCCGGGAACAACCTGATTGTGCGCGAAGATGTGGGTCGCCATAATGCTTTGGATAAAGTGATTGGTGCGATGCTCAATGAAGCCAGGGTGCCACTACAGGATCATATCTTGCTGCTGAGCGGCCGGGCGAGCTTTGAATTAATACAAAAAGCAGCAATGGCTGGCATTCGTCTGGTGGCTGCGGTTGGCGCACCATCCAGTCTCGCTGTACAGTTGGCCAAGGACCAGGAAATCACGCTTGTTGGTTTTCTGCGCGGCGAACGTTTCAATATATATTCCGGCGAACAAAGAATTGTATTTTAGCGAAGCAATTTCCAAAACATATTTAGATGGCAACCAATATCCCACTGATTCCGAATCCCGAGAATCCGGAACATTTTACGGGCATCAGGATTTCGAAACCAAAAACCGTTGCTGCCGGTATTCCTGCCGTTATCTCCAGTTTTAAGCATATCAAGGCCGAAATGAGCATCTTTCGCGGCATGAAAGCTTTACTGGCGCTGAATCAGAAAGGAGGTTTTGATTGTCCGAGTTGCGCCTGGCCTGATCCGGATGACGAACGCTCGGGTATTGCGGAATATTGCGAAAATGGCGCCAAAGCGGTAGCAGAGGAAGCTACAGAGAAAAGATTAAGAGCTGATTTCTTCCGGGACAATTCCGTGTATGATCTGGCACAGCTCACGGATTACGAAATCGGGAAGAAAGGCCGGATTGCAGAACCTATGTATCTGCCGGAAGGCGCTACGCATTATCAGCCGATCAGCTGGAACAACGCATTTCAGAAAATCGCCGCTCATCTCAACCATTTAAGTCATCCCAACGAAGCTATATTTTATACTTCTGGCCGTGCCAGCAACGAAGCCGCTTTTTTATATCAGCTTTTCGTTCGCGAATATGGTACTAATAATCTGCCTGATTGCTCCAATATGTGCCATGAAAGCAGCGGTGTTGCGTTGAATGAATCGGTGGGCATTGGTAAAGGTTCGGTTACGCTGGAGGATTTTTACGAGGCAGAAGTAATTATGATTCTCGGACAAAATCCGGGGACGAATCACCCGCGGATGCTGTCGGCCTTGCAAAAAGCAAAACGGAACGGCGCAATGATTATCTCGGTCAATCCCCTGCCGGAAACTGGTCTCATGGGTTTTGACAATCCACAGCAAGTAAAAGGAATCCTCGGCATTGAAAGTGTGCTCACGGATATTTTCTTGCATGTAAGAATCAACGGCGATATGGCGTTGCTAAAGGCTGTTGAACTGCTATTGCTGGAAGAAGAACAGAAAAATCCGGGGAGTATTTTTGATCATGAATTTATTGAAAATCAAACTGCTGGATATTCGGAATTCATCAATCACCTAAAGCAGTATAATGTGCAGGAATTAGCGGATCAATGCGGCATTCACATTGATCAGATCCGCGAAACTGCAGCGGCTTTAAAAGATAAAAAGAAAATCATCGCCTGCTGGGCGATGGGTTTGACCCAACATAAAAACGCAGTAGCGACCATCCGTGAACTGGTAAATCTGCTGCTACTGAAAGGAAGTATCGGTAAACCAGGCGCCGGTACTTGTCCGGTTCGCGGGCATAGTAATGTACAGGGCGACCGGACAATGGGCATTTACGAAAAACCTTCCAAGGCGTTTCTCAACAGCATTGAGCAAAACTTCGGTTTTCATCCGCCGCAGGAACATGGTTTCGATACGGTTGAAGCCATTCATGCCATGCATGATGAAAAAGGAAAAGTATTTTTTGCCCTGGGCGGGAACTTTCTTTCGGCTACGCCGGATACGCTTTACACCGCGGAAGCGCTGCGGAATTGCGCATTGACAGTGCATGTTTCTACAAAACTGAACCGCTCTCACCTCGTTCACGGAAAAGAAGCGATCATACTACCCTGCTATGGCCGCAGCGATATGGATATGACCGGCGGAAGGGAGCCGCAGTTCGTAAGTTGCGAAAACTCAATGGGTGTGGTGCAGATGTCGAAAGGAATACTTAAACCGGTTTCGGATGACTTAATGAGCGAACCTGCGATTATCTGTCATCTGGCAAAGGCGACACTTAACGGCAGATCTGTCGTTAACTGGGATCAGTACCTCAATCATTATGACCATATCCGCACCGATATTGAACGGACAATTCCCGGATTTGATGACTATAATAAAAGAGTGCGCGAACCAGGCGGTTTTTATCTGCCTAATAACTCACGCGTTGGCAAATTTGATACGACAACTCAAAAGGCAAATTTCCACGTAGCAGATGTAACGGTACAAAAACTAGAAAAGGATGAACTGATGATGATGACAATCCGTAGTCATGATCAGTTTAATACAACGATTTATGGCCTGGATGATCGCTATCGGGGTATTCATAACGAACGGCGCATTATTTTCATGAACCAGGCTGATATCTATGATTTCGGGTTCAAAAACGGCGATGTCGTAGATCTCCATAATTACGATGACGGTGTGGAACGCATTGCCCGGAAGTTTATTATCGTGCCTTTTGCCATCCCCCGCCAGTGTACTGCTACGTATTTTCCTGAAACAAATGTGTTGGTTCCTATCAAAAGTACAGCCGAAAAAAGCAATACTCCGGTGAGTAAGCTGATTGTAATAAAACTAAAAAAATGTACATCTTAAAGTAAAATAGACGTCCTTTGCAATGATTTTTGATTAAAACTGAACACCTTAATGCTATGAAACCAACCACCAGTTTTAAACAACAAGCATGACAAAACATTACACCAAACACCTTTTACCTTTATTATTACTATTGATCGCCTACCCATTCAGCCGCACCAACGCACAAAACTGCGTCGGGCAGCCGCTATTTCCGGCAGGTACTTACACGATCAACAACACACAGCCGACTGCAGGCACCAATTTTCATTCTTTCGGAGACGCCGTTAATGCCATTTCCTGTGGTATTGCAGGTCCGGTGGTTTTTAATTGTGCGCCGGGTACCGGACCGTATAATGAACAGGTGATCATTCCGGCGATTGCGAATACTTCTCAGACGAATTATGTGCTTTTTAACGGAAACAACGACACTGTTTCTTTTAATGCTACTGTCTCCACACAACCAGCGACTATTAAACTGCTGGGAGCACATAATATCATTCTTAATAACCTGGTAGTAGTAGCAGGATCTCAAAACCTCGCTTATGGGATTCACCTTATGAGTGATGCCGATTCCAATAAAATTATTAACTGTACTGTCATTTCAGATCGCGTAGGTGTCAGTTCTTCTGGCTCTGCCGGCATTTTGATAAATGGTATAACCAATAACACTTATTCGGCTTCGACATCAAATTGTGATTATAACATAATCTCAAACAATACAGTCATTGGTGGATATGTTGGCATTTGTTATGCTTCAAATACTGCAGGTAAAACAAAAGGTACGCGTATTACCAATAACGTTATTCAGGATTTTGCATCTTATGGTATCTATACTAATTATGCGGACAGTGTACTTATAGAAAGTAATAGTATTAGCCGTCCAATGCGAACTAATTCCACGGCTGCTACTTACGGCATCTATTTGTCGAATGCATCAACACGTATTAAAATTTCAAAGAACAGAATATTTAACCTTTACGGTAACATTGATTCCAGTAACGGAACTCAATTTATTAGTTTAAATAATCCGGGAGCTACTTTGGGTAATGAAAACGAGATATCCAATAACCTGATTTATTCAACAAAGGGTAAGTCTAGTTTTTGGGGAATTTATTGCGCTCAGGTTACCTATACTAAGATTTTTCAAAACACAATAGCGTTAGACGATACCGCCGCACTTTATTATAGCGGCAGTCTCGCTGGTGTTCGAGGTTTTATGTATGCACCCAGTGGAACTCCGACGAATGTATTTTTTGAAAACAACATTATTTCTATTGGATATGGTGGTACCTCAACTAAATATTGTGTTTATGCACAAGGTACTACAGGACTTACGCTCAACAACAATGTCTACTTCATGCATGCCACTTCAGGCAGTACTGTAGCGACGGGTTATTGGACTGCCAACAGAACGACACTCTCCGACTGGCAAAATGCTTCCGGTCAGGATAACTACTCCGTTGCCGTAGACCCGATGTATCAAAACCCGGCGAACGGAATTTTTAAACCGACGAACCTTGCCATCAATAATATTGGTGCAGTGCTGGGTGTCGGTACGGATATTGTTGGTGCGGCGAGAGATCCGCAAACGCCAGATCCGGGCGCTTACGAATTCGGAAATCTCTGCGATACTTCTTTTCATATTTATCCGGGTACGGCAACAACAACTTCTGTTACTTTCAGCTGGGATCATGTTGCTGTTTCTACCGGTTATGAATATCTGATAGATCAGAATGCTAATGGTCCGCTTACGGGAGGTGGCATTGCTACAACTGATACTTTTGCTACTGTCTCCTCCGGATTAATTACCGGTGGTAGCTATTATTTCCACGTAAGAACGAACTGCGGTGCCGGCAATTTCTCCGACTGGAAAACGTTTGCATTCACTATGCCTTGCGATAATATTTCAGTTGGTACTACTACAGCAACGGGCGGTATCAACTTCTGCCCCGGCGATAGTCTGAAAGTAAGCACCATTATTACAGGCGCCACTGGTAGCTTGACGTTTCAATGGTCGCTATGGGGAAATAATTCAATTCCGGGAGCTACAGACTCAGTTTACTACGCACACAATTCCGGATTTTATTTTGTAAAAGTTTCAAGCAGTCCTTATTGCTATGTAAACGGCGGCATTATGCTTGTGGCTTTTTATCCGATAAATGCTGCTATAACGCCTGCATCGATTAATATCTGTGATGGTCAGTCAGCAGTTTTAGAAGCAAACAATACAACAGGCATTACCTACCAATGGAAGAAAGATGGTCAGGATATTGTTGGCGCAACTTCCTTTAGTCATACCGATTCTGTGGCGGGTAATTATGTTGTCATTGAAACAGACGCGCACAATTGTCGTGATAGTTCAAATATTGTTCCGTTTACCGTAATGCCAACGCCAACTGCAACCATTACCGCGTCTTCGCTTAATTTTTGTACCAACGACAGTACCCTGCTTACTGCACCAATCGCCAATTCTTATTCCTACACCTGGCTCAATAACGGCAACACATTTGCCAGCGGATTGCAAAATACCCAGATAGTTTACATCGGTGGCGAATATAGAGTAGCGGTAACACAAGGATTGTGTACGGATACTTCTGATGTTATTGCCGTTACTACAAAACCATTACCGGTTCCGATTATTAGTCAAACTGGCACAACACTCGCTACTGGCCTGTTCAATAGTTACCAATGGTATAAAGACGGTACAGTCATTACTGGCGCGACTGATCAGCTGTATGAAGTAACTGAAGATGGCGCTTATACAGTGATGGTGTCTGATACCAGCGGCTGTAGTGGCAGTGCTGCTGCAGCAATTACTATGACTAATGTTGGGGTAAATGAAGTAAATGCACACAACGGGATTACTGTTTATCCAAACCCGGTTTCCGATATCCTGATGATCAATGCGCCAAATGCGGTGAATGCTCAGGTGACGGGGCTTGATGGTAAAGTGGTGTTGCAACAACAAAATGCGCATCAGTTGGATATGAGTACATTAGCCAACGGGACTTATATTTTACGTATCTCCGACAACAGCGGGCAATTATTGTACAGCACCAGCGTTGTTAAGAAATCGCATTAGATTTAATCAATGAAGCAATTATTAGGCGTCGTTTTAGGTATCACTATTTGTGCCGTAGCCTGTAAAAAGAAGGACAGTGGTGGAGATACACTGCCTGAAAATTCATGGCGGTTTAACGATACACTTTATCATATCACCAAGACGGCCTACAGCAAGACTTCTGATACCGCGAACTATTTCAACGTTGAATCAAGTTCACCTGGGTTTCGTTACGGGAAACTGACGTTTTCTTTTCGTTCGTACCCGACCGCAGGTTCTTATAAAATTGCAAGTTCAATGCCAACAGACGACCAATCGGTATTGATAAATATTCAGATTGGCAGCGCCTATTATACAGCAACGAGCGATGGCGCACAATTAGGGGTTAATATTTCCGGTGGTTATGTTCAGTTGGTTGGTAACGGTATTGTGGTTCAGAATAACAACAACGCCAGTGATCAGACCTATATAGCGGTCAATGCTTTCTTTTAACAAGCCGAAGGCTAAACTTAACGCGGAAAAAACCGATAACTCTTATTCGAAGACATTTACCATCGCTTTTAACGAATTATAATCGGGCTATTCGTAGCCCGATTATTTTTGCACCCTACTTCAAACCTTTGTCTTTTTGGATTTTTTTTACGCCTTTATAGATTGTTTAAAGACCATTTTTCTACTGAATTTTGCTTTAAGAATTCAAACAAAAGGGGTTTTGTCTCACTCATAGGTTGGATGAGTGTGAATTCTGATCTTTCGTTAAAGTTCATACCAAATGAACAAAAGGCATCCTGTAAGGTGCCTTTATTTTTTGGCACAATAGTTGATCTATATAAAACGGTTCTCGTGATTGTATCACGCATAGGGTGTGTTTTTTTAGCCAGTCTATTTTTAGGCTGGCTTTTTTAGTTTGCAAAAAACGGCATGATAATTGCACTTAAAAAAGTACTTCAAATTTGATTTGAGTCATAAAAAAAGTTTACGCCGCGCTAGTCTTGGCGCGGCCTTTATCCGGGCTTCGTATTTCTGTTCATTCATAGGTTTTTTAGTTAAACTACGGTCGCACCATTCCTGGTGTGACCTTTTTTAAATCGGCACGATATTGGTCACCCTGAGCGGAGTCGAAGGGCTACCTAAAAAATACAAACCCCGCGATTTACTCGCGGGATTTTCTTTTATACAGGTAAGAAATACTGATATGAATAATCGGTTTAAATTGAACGACAATAGAGTTCCTGAATATTTATCTTTTCATTCTTCAGGGCAAACATTGTATGTCATTGTTAATCAATCCCCTTAATAATGCTCAAAATCGTCCTTACGATTTACCAAAATTGTCCTTACGAGTTGAGCAAATCGTAAGGACGATTTTGGCAAGTTCCGTACAGGAGTTCGACAAATGATACGGTACAAAAACAAGAATCCTTCGAACTAGTCGCGGGATTTCTCATAATCTATTATTTATAACTTATAAGCTCAAACGCAGAAGACGCGGGCAGATTTTTTCGTTCCCTCAGCATAAACAAAAAAAGCCCCGCGAATTACTCGCGGGGCTTCCTATAATCTATTACTTAAAACTTAAAACTTATAACGTAGAACTTAAGCCACCGTCTCACCGTACATTTCAGCTTTCAGCGTTTTTACACGAGCATCATTCAGGTAGTCATCGAAGCTTGTTTCACGATCAATCAAACCACTTGGTGTCAGCTCCAGAACGCGATCTGCAACCGTCTGTGCCAGTTCATGGTCACGCGTGGTAAACAGGATCGTTCCTTTGAAATCTTTCAAACCGTTGTTGAGTGCGGTGATTGATTCCAGATCAAGGTGGTTCGTTGGTTCATCCATACACAGCACGTTACCTTTCAGCATCATCATACGACTCATCATACAACGCATTTTTTCACCACCGGAAAGAACGGTACATTTTTTCAGTGTTTCTTCGCCAGAGAATAACATACGACCGAGGAAACCACGGATGAAAGTTTCGTCTTTTTCTTCAGAATACTGACGCAGCCAATCGATCAGGTTAAGATCTTTACCCGCGAAATACTCAGTATTATCATTCGGCAGGTAAGTTGGTGTGATCGTTACACCCCATTTGAAAGAACCTTCAAAATCAGTGTCTTCACCCATCAGAATTTTATAGAAAGCTGTTGTGGCCAGGCTGTTTTCAGAAACGATGGCAATTTTCTGACCACGTTTCAGATCGAAGCTGATGTTTTTGAACATCTGTTCGCCATTCAGCGTTTTACTCAGACCTTTTACTTCCAGAATCTGATCACCCGCTTCACGCACCTGATTATTAAACAGGATTGCAGGATATTTACGAGTACTTGCTACCATGTCTTCCAGCTTGATTTTGTCCAAAGCTTTCTTACGGCTGGTTGCCTGTTTAGATTTAGAAGCGTTCGCAGAGAATCGCGCGATGAACTCTTTCAGTTCGGCGATTTTATCTTCTGCTTTTTTATTCGAATCAGTACGTTGTTTCAGCAACAATTGGCTGGATTCGTACCAGAACGAGTAGTTACCCGAGAAAATAGTGATTTTACCGAAATCGATATCAGCAACGTTCGTACAAACCGCATCGAGAAAGTGACGATCGTGCGATACAACGAGAACGATCTTGTCATAATCTGCCAGGAAGTTTTCCAACCAGGCGATTGTCTGAAGATCCAGGTCATTGGTAGGTTCATCGAGCAGCAGGATATCCGGATTACCGAACAGTGCCTGTGCCAGGAGTACGCGTACTTTTTGATTACCGTCGAGTTCTTTCAGCAAACGGTAGTGTTGGTCTTCCTTGATGCCAAGGCTGCTCAGCAAAGTAGCCGCATCGCTTTCGGCGTTCCAGCCGTCCATTTCCGCAAACAAACCTTCCAGTTCACCAGCTTTGATACCGTCTTCTTCTGTAAAATCTTCTTTTGCATACAATGCATCTTTCTGACGCATTACATCAAACAATGTAGTATTGCCACGCAGCACTGTTTCCAAAACCGTTACTTCATCAAATTCATAGTGGTTTTGTTTCAAAACGCTCATGCGCTGACCCTTGCCTATTTCTACTCTGCCGGTAGTAGGATCGATCTCGCCGGAAAGGATTTTCAAAAATGTAGATTTACCTGCACCGTTAGCACCAATGATACCGTAGCAATTGCCTTCGGTAAAACGGATGTTCACATCTTCAAACAGCACGCGCTTACCATAACGAAGCGATAAATTAGAAACTGATAACATAATATTCTGAGTACGCTTAAAAACTGAATTAATATTCGGCGGGAAGACTCACAATCAATGTGTTCGGAATACGAAGTTCCTGTTTATTCTACCCTTCCCTTTCGGGCTTGCCAAAGGAGGTGCAAAGTTACTTAATAATACTGGTTAATTGCGGGTTAAAAGGTTAAAAAGTTAAGATGTTAATTCATCGGCGTTAGTGATTGTTGTTACTCGCGTCTTCGCGAGGCACGAAGCGACCTGCACAATAAATTAGTCCAGAAATGCGCGCAAATTGCTTCCTTCGTCGCAAAGAAGCGAGCGAGAACACTTTGCGTAATCTATAAAAAAACAAAAGCGTCTGTTTCCAGACGCTTTTCGCAATATTTATTGATTAGTAACGAATTAACCCTTTGACTTTTTAACGAATTAACTAAATCCCGTAATAAGCGATTTCTTCACGGCCTTCGCTGTTACGCATGGCACGATACATGCCTGCAGAATTGAAGCAGAACTGATAATTACCCAGTGCATCAACCGCAATCACTCCACCTTCGCCGCCGAGTTTTACCAGTTTGTCTTTGATAACAACATTACAAGCTTCCTGGAGGGAAAGACCTTTGTATTCCATCAGGCAGGAAATATCGTGAGAAACGACCGCACGCAGAAAATATTCGCCGTGACCGGTACAAGAAACCGCACAGGTTTTATTGTTTGCATAAGTACCTGCACCAATTACCGGGCTGTCACCGATACGGGCAAAACGCTTGTTGGTCATACCGCCGGTAGAAGTACCTGCCGCAAGATTGCCATTAATATCACAGGCAACTGCACCAACTGTACCGAATTTATGATCTGTATTTGGAATCGGACCTTTCAGATTATCTCCTTTATGATCAAGCTGCGTGAAATTGCTGTCGCGGATTTCCACCCATTGATCGTAACGATCTTTATTGAAGAAATATTCATCCGGTTCGAAAGTAATACCCTGACTCATGGCAAATTCGCCAGCACCTTTACCGCTGAGGAATACGTGACCGGAATGCAACATTACTTCGCGTGCCAGTACAATTGGGTTCTTGATATTGCGCACACCGGCTACGGCTCCGGCTTCCAGCGTAAGACCGTTCATCAGTGCCGCATCCATTTCATGCAATCCTTTCTTAGTAAATACAGAACCGCGACCGGCATTAAAAAGGACGTTGTCTTCTAATGAAGTAATGGCTGCAACAACTGCATCCTGTGCGCTGCCGCCACCGTTCAGTACTGCATAACCCTGATCCAGGGCATATCTCAGACCTGCTGTATATTGTTGTTCCTGAGATTCGGTCATCATTCCGGGATGAATATTTCCCGCACCACCGTGTATTACTAATGTAACTGGCATTTATATTAATTCAACTTTGAAAATTCGAAAAGATACAGTGACGGATTCGACGGTTAAAACTACATGAGATAAGCCTGCATGCTACCATCAGCGTTGCATTCCACCTCGATATGCTCTTGTAACGTTGTTGCAACGGTATGACCAACAATATCCGGAGAAACAGGGAATGATTTATGCTGACGATCTACGAGCACGGCTACCATCAGGCTGGATGGTTCGTAAGCAAGCAATGGTTTCAGTGCATAAGTCAGCGTTTTACCAGAATTGGTAACATCATCGACTACCACAACCGCACGGCCCGTAAGCGATGTACTCATTTTCACATCGTCATTCTGTAATACTTGCTTTTTATTGATCTTAAGGGAAATCAATTCTACCGAGAGCGGAGATATTTTACGCAAACGTTCTGCGAGGCTTTCTGCTACAGCTTTGCCGCCATTTTCAATACCAATCAGGATAATGCTTTGTTCATTGCTGTTCCGTTCCCATATCTGGTAAGCCATACGTTGCAGCTTCCAGTCTATATTTTTCTCGTCAAGTATAAGAATGCGTTCTTTTTGCATAGTATTATGTTGTACGGATTGCATCAACCGGATTGAGTCTTGATGCAGCCCATGCCGGAATAATGCCCGAAAGTACACCAACAATTACGGAGATAAATAATCCGAGAAAGAAGTTTTTAAATGATAATGTGACTGCAAAATCAGCGCCGTACGTCAATAAAAGACTTAGCAGCAGCACAATCACAATACCGATCATACCGCCGATAATACATAATGTAATGGCTTCGATCAGGAATTCTGTAAGAATAGTAGCCCGTTTGGCGCCAATCGCCTTTTTGAGACCGATGATTTTAGTACGTTCTTTTACCGTTACAAACATGATATTGGCAATGCCGAAACCGCCTACCAATAAAGAAAAGAAACCAATCACACCACCAATCATATCGATCAATCCAAATACGGATTGCAATCTTTCGGAGATCTGACTCAGCTGATTAATAGAGAAATTACTTTGCCTGCCCGGGCGAACTTTACGTTCTTGCCGCAATGCCCCTTCTACTTCATCTTTTACATCGCTTACATTATGCCCCGCCGCTGCTTTGACCATAAGCACCGGATCTACATCAAGTGATCGTACATCAGTAACATTTGCCGCAGCATAATAAGAGAAGATCAAACCGTTATCGAAATCAAATCCCGCCATGTTCTGCCCTACTTTCTTCATCACTCCGACGACTGTATATTTTCTTCCGAGAAAACTCACCGATTTACCGATGGCATTTACAGTGCCGAAAAGATCAGCATACACCTGACTACCGAGCACCACAGCATCATTACCTCCTTCGAGCTCGGCTGAACTGAGATAACGTCCCGACGAGATTTCTATATTCTGAATACGGTCAAAATCAGACGTCACCGCGTATCCGCCGATACTGCTGAGTTCTACGTCAAGATATTTTACCCGCAGATTAGATTTTACACAGAGCGTCGCATACTGCACGCCGTTCACTTTGTTCTCTACCGTGCGAAGTTCGTCGACGGTCATACTCGGTCTTCTCCAGTATTCCCACCATTTATATTCGCCGCTGTTATCTGCAGTCCACGGCCAGCGACTGATGTACAGCACATCGCTACCCAATGACGACATACGGGTCTGAATATTGTTTTCCATGCTTTCCAGCACAGTCAGCACGGCGATAATACAAAAGATACCGATGGTAATGCCCAATAACGAAAGGAAAGTGCGCAGTTTATTGACCCTCAGTTCGTGAAGGGCCTGTATAAAACTGGTACTGATGGTCTGCGCAGTTTGATTCATGGATGGGGCAAATTTATAAATTCAAAAGTCAAAAGTCAAAAGTTATAACCGTAGTTTCATTCAAACAGACCTAAAGACCAAAAGTTAAGGCGCTAATTTACTTAGCGCCTTAATTTCTTATTCTTCTTTGCGTGAAACAATCCGTTGTGAGCAACGAACTCCAAATCAGATGCCCGCATTCCTAGAGCCTTGTCCATGAGATGACCTTGTTGTCATATACCACCGCGTCGTTGTGTCTTCGCGTGAAATACACCCCACACTATTTTCTTCCAAACCGGAATTGCAGTCCCACCGAAAGTTGCAGATTGGAAACAGATTGCCTGTAAGTAGTGTTGGTTGTTTTGCTGTTGCCTTCCAGATCGGTAGTGATTGTCTGCAGCTGTGCTTCATAAGATCCGCTAGCAAAAGCGAGACCCGCATTGAGATAGAGCCAGCTTACCAATTCCTTTTGCACTCTCGTGCCAATGGTTGGATAGAAGAATTCGAAAGTACTGGCATCATTCGTATAAGAGAAATCAGTTTGTTGATAATAATTATCATTTTTATACTTACTGTGGAAATGCGCATTTGGTAAGCCTTCTACGCCACCAATCGCAAGTATGATATAAGGTTCCAGTTCTATTTTGCGGAAGCGGAAGTTTTTAGCGCATTCTATTCCTATATATTTAATGGAATATTTATCGCCATCGAGCGTAGCAGTATTGTAAGCATCAGGAATACTCAACACTTGCTGCATATGCTGCACAACCGCATCTGAATTCAGTTTCGCAGACATAGATCCAAAGGAAAGACCCAGATAAATATCCGCACCGAAATATTTTCCGATTCCCATATTGGCGGCGAAACCATATTTCGCAGGGCCTGTAAGAAGATTTTCTGTGCTGTTATGAAACGCTCCGACAGGAAGCGCGAATGCGCCGTTTATATAAATCCGGAAACGGTGATCATGGTCTGTGAGTGATTGCGCAGAAGCCGAACAGCCGATGAGCATTACTAATATGGTAAGCAGTTTTTTCATTTTAATAGTTTTACAGGTGAGGTAGATTGGCTCATGACTTTGCCATTGGTAAAATGCATGGTAACCGTAAATACATGCGTGCCGGTGTCGGAGGGCGCCTGACGCATATAATAAGTGTACAAACCTTGCTGATGGTCTGCAGGATTGCCTGTATAAACTTTGACAGGACTACTGCTGTAGAAAATATCCTGAAGATCAGTGCCGGCCGGATGCTGCGCGTCAAAATCGTGATTACTTGTGATGCGGAAAGTATCCAGCAGGTCGCGGGGACCTGTTGCATCATCACAGTTTTTTTTATAAATGGCTGTTGCGGTTGTAATAAACGGGCTGCGCATGGCAATGTGCGGACAGAGCCAAAGGCTATCGGTAGAGAGCCCGTCGGTAACAGTGATTTGCATCGTCAATGCTTTTGCGTAAAGCTCATTATTAACTATATCGTGCGGGACGCTGTCGCCGTTGTCCATAATCTTTACATCGAGCGAACTAACATAAGTACAGTATCTCGAATGACAATTATCTGGATTGCAACTGTTCAATAACGCGGAGAGCGGCCAGATAGCTGCAAACAATATTGATAAGGATAATAGTTTTTTTCGCATAGGATTCTCAAACGGCTAGGATGAATGATAATGTAAATATATCATCCTTATATAAATGGCACTATACCGTTGGGTAGTTTTCCCGACCGAACGTAAACTATTGCTGATTTTCTGATTACTGAGGGTTGATTTTAGCGCATTATCAAATTGCAAAACTGCCGATTGTTGATTTAACCGTAGTTTTGCATTGCTACCAAATTTTTTCCGTTGCGACTGACCATCCGATTTCTGCTGAAGAATAAATCACTCCGCTTTCCCCTTTTTCGAAACTACCTTACCATGCGTTTGTGTCTGATCCTGGCACTTAATATGCAGTTTACCATTATCAATTTCTGGGTATATCAGCTCACGCATGATGTTTGGGCCTTGGGTAAACTCGGGCTTTGGGAGGCAGTTCCCGCAGTTGGCTGTTCTTTGTTCTCCGGACATTTCGTAGATCAGCGGGAAAAAAAAGGACTTTTGCTGCAGTGTATTATCGGTTATCTGTTCCTTTCTGCATTTTTTGCTTTTACCAGTATGCAGAACGCGAATGGACATTTCACAACATCACTCACCGAAAATCTTATTTATCTCGGCGTATTTATCGGTGGTGTGCTTCGCGCCTTTCTGAGCCCTTCGGCATTTGCGCTGATGGGGATGCTGGTGCCGCGTACCGAATATCCGAATGCAACGACCTGGAGCAGTACAGCCTGGCAAACAGGCGCAGTAGCTGGTCCTTTGATTGCAGGTTTATTGATTGCATTTACCCATCTCGACGTAAATCTTCATTATCTGGATGTAAGCCTTTGGTCCGTATTTGTAATACAGATTATTGCGGCTGTGGCAGTAATGCGCATTCCAAAGCAACCGATTTTGCAGAAGCAAAAAGAACCGATTCTAAAGAGTCTGAAAGAAGGTTTAAACTTTGTGTTTAAGACACAGATCGTATTAGCAGCTTTGTCGCTCGATATGTTTGCCGTATTGTTCGGTGGTGCGATTGCGCTTTTGCCTGCATACAAAGAGATCCTCAATGCTAACGGCTTTCAATATGGTATGATGCAGGCCGCACCAGGCATTGGTTCGATTATTACCTTATTTACATTGTCCGTATTGCCGATCAAGAATAATCCGGGCAGAAAACTGCTGATTTGTATTGCTGGTTTTGGCGTCAGTACCATCATATTCGGTTTGTCTACGGGCTTTCCGTTGGCATTTGCGATGTTACTGCTTACCGGAATGTTTGATGGCGTGAGCGTAGTAATCCGTGGTACCATTCTACAATTATTTACTCCCGATGAAATGCGTGGCCGTGTATCTGCGGTGAATACCATGTTCATTAGTTCTTCCAATGAGATTGGTCGTGCGGAAAGTGGCCTGACCGCTAAATGGATGGGCACAGTTCCTGCGGTTATCTTCGGTGGTATTATGACTATTGTAGTGGTGATCGTAACTTATTTCGCGGCACCGGCTATTAGAACGCTTAACCTTTCCGCTAGCGAGAAGCCGGAAGGAACATAAAATAAACGGCACCGATTATAAAGACAAACGCAACGATATAGTTCCAGCGAATGGATTCGCCGAGGAAAAATACTGCGAACAGGCAGAAGATGCTCAGTGAAATGATTTCCTGAATGGTCTTTAGCTGAAATGGTGTGAACCCTTCTTTCTTACCGAAAATATTATTGGCGGGTACCATGAACAGGTACTCGAAAAAGGCCACGGCCCAGCTCATCACCACGAGTTTGAGCAAAGGCATATCGCTGGTATCTTTCTTTAAGTGCCCATACCAGGCATAAGTCATAAAACAATTGGAGGCGATGAGGCAGAGAATGGTGCGCATGGGTCAAATATACGGCCTCCTCTAACTCATCCAAAGGAGGAGGACTTTCCGCACGAGCATACCGGCTGGTCTCTTATTGTCGTATAACGACACAATGTGTATACAACAACACAATCATTATACAAATTTGGAACAATCTGAGATCAAAGATGGTAACGGGAAAATCTGTCAGGAAGAGAAAATGTTTAAAAAGACTTAGTTAACATTTTCAGGCCGCCATAATGAAAGCGCCACCAGCTCCTGATTAATTTCATTCGATGCTCAAGCATCACTTTCAAATGGTTCTCCCAAACTCAATTTGACAATTTGCTTCTCCGATCCTCTAATACCAAATTGCGAATCGAATGCAACACAGTAAAAGAGGACGATTACATTTCAACATTTTTACCTTTTCCTTTTTAAACAACATCTTTCGCAAGACAAATTGGCAATTTGTTTCTATGATTTTTTTGACTTTCAACAAAACTTATTTCGACATTTTTATCATTCTGTCTTATCCGTTCGATCGATGCTTCTTTGGAGGACTTTAGAGAAATGAAGCATAGCAAAACACTAACAAACGGTTAGTAATGAATTACATAGAACAAGTTTTGCTTTGGTAAAACTCATACTTTTGAAGCCGATTAAAACATCTATAGCAAACAAACAATGTAATATTTCATGAAGACATTCTAAAAACCACAATCCAACCTATAGCATCCCCCCGAATAGGAATCGGCTTCCACCGGACTAACTGATAGGCAAAACCTGACCGTCAGATTAGTTCATTGATTACACAACGAATCAAACAAATCCGATGTCAAAAATAAAGCAACAGAATTCCACGGGTACTTATCAAACACTATTCGGCAGATGTCCTTCCCTTCAGATTTAACCAATTCGCAATGGAAAGCCATATCAGCCTTTTTACCTGTTAAAACCAAAGGGATCCATAATTTAAGATCAATCATAAATGCATTATTCTATATAGTAAAAACCGGTTGTCCATGGCGTTATTTGCCTCGCTGCTTTCCACTGTGGCAATCTGTTTATTACCATTTTCGCCGCCTTCAAAGTATCGGTGTGCTTAATCGTTTGATGTCGAAATTCAGAACACTTTTACGTGTCAATGCAGGTAAAAGTCCGCAGCCATCGGTCGCATTAATCGATTCTCAAAGCATTCGCACTGCCGCCGGGGTCAGTAAATCGAAAGGTTGGGATGGTGCAAAGAGGTTGGTTGGCAGAAAACGTCATCTTGTTACAGATACACTTGGACTTCCCCTTGCCCTATGTGTTACCAGTGCCAGCGCTTCTGACCGTGAAGGTATGGCGGCAATGACTCCGTATTTAAACCGGATATATAATCTGAAAACGTTGTTTGCGGATAGCGGCTATATGGGTATACATATTACAGACGCACGACTTATAATTACCTCCAGAAAAGCTATCGCCGACAAATGCAACAGTTTGTCGGGTGTTCTGACAGAGACTTCCGGAACAAAACCTAAGCGATGGGTTGTAGAAAGAAGCTTCGCATGGATCGGACACTACAGGCGACTGGCTAAAGATTTCGAACGACACACAGCATCTTCCGAAGCGATGATCAAAATTGTATTCATTAGCATTATGCTCAGAAGACTCAATGTGGTATGACCATACATTTTTCACCGATTTGGGTGTTTTTTAATTTTTTTTTGCCTTTTTCTTCCAGGTTGATGATTCTTTAAGTTCTGGCCACCTGAGCAGGCTTTAACGAAATACCAAACCATAAATAATTGATAAACAAAAACAAAACAAATACAACTAAGACATTTTGTGTCGTTTTAGCGTTTATTTTTGTTGAGTCGGTTAACGAATAAAGCATCAGATCTTCCCCCCAATCAATAAGTTGCTCGCCGTTTTCTCATAATAATCATGCTCCGCTTTATCAGCGAAGTTTTACCGATTAAAAAATCAAAATTCATCTTTTAAAAGACAAATCATGTCAAAAGCAAAAAGGCAGCTAAGCGAATCCAGCATGTTGGTGGTTGGAAAGGAATATTTTAAAGACGAGCTGAATAAACGAATTCAGTTGGGAGAAGAAATTTACGGAAGGCAAATTCAAACGACCAGGCAGCTTGAGCAAGCGAAGGAGGATTACTACAATTGGGATAATTTTAATTCAGAGCTCATTAAACAGTCGTTTAATAATCCGGAAAATGAATATCTGAGAGAATATGACAATGTCAACAGTATTTACATTTTTACTAGAAAATCACCGGCAGAAGAACTGAAAGAATTTGTAGAAGATGTAAATAATAAAGTAAATAAATTAAGACAGCTTGTAGCAAAACTGTCTTTAATAAAAACTGAAATAAAAGAACCAGTTCTCGACCTAGTATCCCCAGAAGCGAGCAACAAGGTTTTTATTGTACACGGCCATAACAACGAAATTAAAGTCAATGTGGCGAGGTTCATCGAGAAGCTTGGCCTGGAGGCAATCATACTGCACGAGCAGGCAAATGCAGGAAAAACCGTTATCGAAAAATTTGAAGAGCATACCGATGTAGCTTTTGCAATAGTTCTTTTGACAAACGATGATTTTGGGAAAGCCAAGAAAGCCGAAAATCTAAATGAAAGGGCTCGACAAAATGTGATACTTGAGCTTGGATACTTCATTGGAAAATTGACCCGAAAAAGAGTTTGCCCACTTTATACATCTGGAGTTGAGCTGCCGAGCGATTTATTGGGATTGCTTTATATAGAACTTGATTCGCAAGAAAGCTGGAAATTCCAACTGATGAAAGAATTAAAAGCCGCGGGGCTGAACATCGACGCTAATAAAATGCTATAGAACTATGCTGAATTATCTTTTCGACCAGCTCACCAGATTTGCTGATTCTTTCAAAAGTCTGCCTCAGGAGCAGAAGAAAGAAAATGCTCTCAGATCAATTAGCCATGCATTAAACGAGACTTGCCTTTATTATAGAGACGGGGAGAATGGGTATCTGCCCGATCGCGACCGAGAAAAAATGCTAGTTAAATATTGGTCAGCTGCGGCAATAGCAATCCAGCGGTACGATCCCGATCTAGCAGTAACATGTGATCTTAAATCTGAATTTTGGGTAAATCCTGACAATTTCAATTACGACGACATTGAATCTTTAGGAATTGGGTTGAATACCGTGCGGGAAACATATTGGAGACTCTTGAACCCCAGGGGCCATAATAAATTGAGAAACGTTCGTAGGCGACAATGACTAATTATGCAAAAATATGAAACCCGCGAGTCTCTCCCCTTGCGGGTTTCTAAGCATTTAGCTCGTTACCATTTTAGATTATTTCACATTTCTCTACTCCATTCTAATTTCTTGCGATCTCTTTTTGAAGGAAGTCTGTTGTTTTTTGACAATTTGGCCCATGAGTTTTCAAACTTGTACGGCCGAGTTTGTGAAATCGTCCGTATGAGTTCAGCAAATCGTAAGGACGATTTTTAGAGCGTGTGTAAGACTGGCTGTAGTGATGGACTGTGGCAGGTTATTTTTCGGCACGAAAAACTGCTCTAAACGATGTGGTTTACCAACGCGAAATCAGGTTGCGACGTTGTCGTACCTCCTCCTCGCAATGATTGCTATGACTTAACGAAATACTTTTTATGCTGCTTTTTGATAGTTATTCACATATTTTCTTTGATTCTTGATGACAGCAACGACCCTTAGCACCATTTTATTCCTGATTGCATTAATTATAGTCAGATCGTGTTTGCCTTCGGCTTTTTTGCGTTCGTAATAGTTACGGAAT